>CAYYMK010000007.1:0-128330 GCA_964473035.1 uncultured Chitinophaga sp. | reverse complement strand
TTGCTTAAAAAATATTTTCCTTTTCCGCCCAGGATGCTGAACAGTATTTTTTCTGCAGCCCGGCCCTGGTGTGTGGGTATGATCTCCGGCATACAAGTAATATGCTCAACCGCTTTTTTAAATTCATAAAAACTGGGGCTACCGGCGTAGGACTCGTCACCTTTCATGATCCCCGCCCATTGCTGGCTGCTCATAGCGCTGGTGCCACTGTCGGTCAGCAGGTCAATCAATACATCTCTGGATCGGATGAGAAATGGGTTGTAGCTGCTGCTTTTCAGAATTTGTTCTCTTTCTTCCTTTGTGTTGAAATATATCGGCTCAACCGATTTGATGCGAAAGGGTTCTATGATTGTTTTCATTTGTGACTTTTTTTTGGTTATGAATACCATCCCGCTGAACGGGATGTATTATCCTGAAATTTACATCAGGTCTCAAATGATATGCCCCGAAAACAGAAGTTCAGTTGATCTGAATTTAATTTTTTGTGAGCAATGAAACTGAGCGGAAACCGATGCTATGCCGAAAATTTTTATGGGCCGGTTTTTCGCCAGAAAGCGGAACTGTAATTTGATCCGGCAGGTATAATCCTGTCAGGTAGGCTTGCGGATAATATTTTTCCAGATATTCATCATCCGGGATCAAAGGTAACTTTTTGATTCGGAAAATACCTGAAAAAAACGTCTTCTGCAACCTCATGCACTAAACTGCCTCAGATGATGATCTATATGCTTCCATACAGCCTTTCCCCATTGTTCGTGGGTAAGCTTACCAAAAAACGGATAGTTGGGGTTTTGAATCATTTCAGGTGAAAACCGGGTAAGCAGTGTAAGCAGTTTTTGTTTCTCTTCTTCAAAGATCCGTGCATTATTTGAAGTGATGAATGGGCGGCCGGTGGGCAAATTTTTTTTCATAGGCCTGTTATTGTATAGAACAGATTTAAAAAGTGATAAGATGGTTTTTAGCAGTCTGTTCTCCTGCACCTGCATCTGTCCCAGAGCTACGGCAATAGAAATTTGCAGGTGTGCCAGCATTTGTGATGCGTCCATTTTTCCCCAGAGCCGCTCCTGGCCGGAATGTAGGGATTGAATTCTACCCATCACCTGTTCTTTTTCTCCTTTATCAAAAATATTTTTTGTGTACATGAGAAAATATTTGTGCTGAATCATTTATCAGGTTGGGCTTCAACGTATGTATGCACCCTGTATTTTTTATGAGACAGGAGAGCGTATCGTCCTGATTTCTATTTAAGAATCCTTTTGCCACAACTCAGATTCGTAGTAAGGAACATCATGCTGATTTGTTGTGTCTTTTTGATGCCAGTAGTCCCAGGTGATGGGATTCCCATCTTTCATCTTGAGTAAACGGCCAAAGATTGCATTCACTGCATTAAATGCAAGGTTTGTAACTCCAATCGTAAATGTGTCCTGCTTTGGGGGTTCTGCTGCCATATTTGCCTGGGCATCGGAAGCTGCAGCTGGTTTTGCAGCAACTTTAGGAGGAGCCGAGGGAACAACCACTATTTCAAAATTATTATGTACCAGGATTTCTTTTAAGAATGCTGCACGTTCAGGGTGTACATTCTTTTCTACAATGGCGCATTTTACGCCGTTCAGTTCTTCAAATTCGTGATTTTTATTGAGCGCCATAATAGTTACAGTAGAGTAGTAATATAATCATAAATCCAGCTGAACAGGCCTGTCAGTAAAATACCGGCACCGCACAACAGTAATCCCATCTTTACAGCCGGGGTTGTTTTTAGTGGCTCAATCGGGTTTTCATTTTTATCCATGAAAATAGCCCTGACCAGTTTCAGGTAATAAAACAATGACAGAATCATATTTAATGCAGCCACCAGTATGAACCAGTAAGCTGCATTGGCCCCCCCGGAAGTCAGTAAAAATAACTTCCCGAAAAACCCGGCTGTAGGTGGAATGCCAGCAAGCGAAAACAACGCCAGCGCCATGATCCAGGATAGAAAGGGGTTGGTTTTGTACAGACCTTTATACTCGTTTATGGTTTCTTTTCCTGTCTTTTCGGCAATAACAGACACGACACCAAAAGCAGCAAGATTGGAAAAAATATAAATGAGGACGAAATACACAACGGATGAAATACCTGAAGCACTGTTCCCGCTGATGCCCACCAGGATGAAGCCAGCCTGGGCTATTGATGAAAAAGCGAGAAACCGTTTGATATTTTGCTGCCGCATGGCAAACAGGTTACCGGTTACCATTGTAATAATTGCTAAAATAACCAGCAGGATGTACCAGGTTTCCTGCATGGGTTGAAAAACTTTATACAGGAATGTAATCAGGATAAATGCAACTGCTCCTTTGGATACAACAGATAAAAAGGAAGTGGTTGGTACCGGTGAACCTTCATATACATCTGCGGTCCACAGGTGAAAAGGTACAATGGACAACTTGAATGCAAATGCCGAAAATAAAAATACCAGGGCCAGCACCTGCAGCGGCGCACCGGTAAGTTGCGATGCCATGAGGGTCAGGCTGAGTGTTCCTGTGGTTCCATAAAAAAGAGACATACCAAAGAGGAGGATACCTGAAGAAAATGCGGAGGATAAAATCATTTTCATGGCTCCTTCGGAAGAACGTTTTTTCTCCAGGTCGAAATTCGCCATTGCTGCTACGGGTATGGTCGCCAGTTCCAGCGATAAATAGAAGATGAGCAGGTTGCCGCTTGAAATCATAAAGAACATGCCCAGCAATGCCGACAGCATCAGCAGCAGAAACTCAGGCAGGTGCGGGGATTTCTTCAGCCAGTCTGCACACAGCAGTGAAATGAGATACACAGCAATATTGAGGATGCTTTTTTGAAAAGCAATCATCGGGTTAGTGAAAAACATATCACCAAAGAGGTTACCATCTTTATTCAACAGGAAGCTAAACAGCACATTCAACAGCAGCAGCACCTGAATCAGGGAAAGCAGTGATTCATTCTTCATTCCTTTACCGATCTTGATAAAGAGAAGGAGGAATATGATGCCGGTAAGCACCAGTTCACTTTTCATTAATGGGAGAAATTCATTCATCTGGTCAATATTTTATTTTCCAGCGATTCGGTTCATTATTTCTTCGGCTGCAGGCCTGAGCAGATCATTGAGCCAGCCCGGCGCAAGGCCAATTGACAGAATACCTGCTAACAGTATAATGGCTGCTAGTTTTTCATTCCATTTGGCATCACCCAGTTGCAAATGTTCTGCATTAACTACAGGTCCCATCATGGTTTTACCTGTTGCCCTTAATATGTACACTGCCGTAACAACAATGGACATAGCTGCGGCTATAGTGGCAATGCGGTGGAATACAAGGTCATTTTCCCAGGAGCCCACGAAAACTGTCATCTCCGCTACAAAACCACTGAATCCGGGAAGGCCAAGTGAACAAAAACCCACAATAAAAAATACTGTTGCGATAAACGGCATTACTTTCATCAGCCCTCCCATTTCATGTGCCATTCTTGTATGCGTTCTGTCATATACCATCCCTATGACAGCGAAGAAGAGGGCTGTCATGAGGCCATGCGATACCATTTGCATCAGGGCGCCTGTGATGGCTGTTTGCGTGAGCATACCGATGCCGAGCAAACTGAACCCTACGTGGCTGACGGAAGAATATGCGTTGATATATTTCAGATCTTTCTGCATCATGGTGGCGAAGGTGCCATATAAAATTGCAATGGCAGAAAGTGCGATGATGATATTGGCATATTCTTTTGCTCCTTCAGGTAAGAGGTAGGTAGCCACTCTTAAACAGCCATACCCTCCCAGTTTCATCGAAATGCCGGCCAGGAACATAGAACCGGCGGTAGGGGCAGAGGAGTGGCCATCGGGTACCCATGTATGTAAGGGGAACAAAGCTGTGAAAACACCAAATCCTACGAACAGCAATGGGAATAGCAGATTTTGTGTATCAGCCGGAATGTTTGCTTTTGATAATGTCATTATATCAAAGCTGTAACCGGTGGTGAAATAAAGCCCGAGCATGCCCACCAGTATCAGGGCGGAACCACCCATCAGCATCAATGCCAGTTTATTGGCGCTGTATTCCTTTTTGCCGCTTCCCCAGATACCGATTAAGAGATATTTTGGAATAACAGAAATTTCGAGGAAGAAAAAAAGGATGAACAAATCAAGAGATATAAAGAAACCGTAAGCGCCAAGTCCCAGCAAAAGCAAAAGAAAATAATACTCCCTGGTCATCTTCTCTACATTCCATGATACCAGCACTCCGGCAATTACAACAAAGGATGTGAGCAATATCATCGCTACCGAAATACCATCTACGCCAAAGTGAAAGTTGATATTGAGCGACTCGAATAATTTGTTGTTCTGTTCAAAGAGCATTTGTGCATTGTTACCGGCCGCTCTTTCCTGCCGGAAAGCAAATAAGAGTGCAAAGGCCAATACCAATTGTACAGCGGATCCGGCCAGTGATATCCATTTTACCTGTTGCTTGTTGCGGGAAAGCAACACAGCCAGTGCAGTCAGTAAAGGGGCTCCTATGAGTAATAAAAGGTTCATCAATACAAGTTTGACTTCAGTTCTATTTCCAGATATAAATAAATAATACGGCCAGCACAACTACTCCACCGAGGAAGTAAATGGCATATTGCTGCACTTTTCCTGATTGTATTTTTTTAATTCCATCTGAAACAGCCTGAGTGGTATGACCGGTCAGGTTAATAAATCCATCTACCACATTTCTGTCAAACCATGCTGCCGGCCTGCCTACCAGGTTAAATAATATTTTCTTTGTTACAAAGAGGTATATCTCGTCAATGTAAAATTTGTGATAAGCAGTTTTGTAAAGACCGCCCAAGGAAGAAGCCAGTTTAGCCGGTTTATCATTTTGTTTAAAATAAAGCCACATGGCCAGCAGAATGCCGAAAAGGCCTAGTGCTACCGGTAAAATGGAAAACTTTAAATGGAAATGAGATTCCAGCGGCCTGCCATCAGCACTTACAAACTCACCAAAGGGTATGAAGCCGGCTGCCGCAGCGCCTATTCCTAATATTACCAACGGCAAAATCATTACAAAGCCGCCTTCACCATGCTTTTCTCCATGAGCATGATGAGGCTTGTTCCAGAAAATAGTGAAGTATAAGCGGAACATATAGAAGGCAGTGATACCAGAAGTGATCAATGCGATCCAGTAGATGGTCATATTATCCTGGTACGCAGCCAACAGAATTTCTTCTTTGCTGAAAAAACCAGCAAATGGCGGAATTCCGGCAATAGCAAGGCAGGCAACAAGGAATGTGATATGCGTAACCGGCATGTACTTTCTGAGTCCGCCCATATCTTTCATCTCATTGCTATGCACATAATGGATTACTGCACCAGCACCGAGGAACAGCAAAGCCTTAAACATGGCATGGGTGAAAAGATGAAACATGGAAGCCGTGTACCCTAAAGCCGGTTCCGTGCCATATTTTGCTACACCCAGTGCAAACATCATGTAGCCTATTTGCGACATAGTGGAGTAAGCCAGTACTCTTTTGATGTCTGTTTGTGTACAGGCAATCACGGCAGCAATAATGGCTGAAAGCACTCCAACCCATCCCACAATTTCTAAAACAGCAGGAGCAGTTATAGCGAAAATGGGAAATAATCTTGCGACCAGGTAAACACCAGCCACCACCATTGTAGCGGCATGGATCAATGCAGAAACCGGGGTTGGGCCTTCCATAGCATCGGGCAGCCAGATGTGCAGCGGAAACATGGCGCTTTTACCGGCGCCACCGATGAATACCAATGCGGCTCCCCATGTAAGTGCAGAAGCACCCAGGAAAGAATAAGTAACGGTTGTTTTAAACTCGTTTGATTCCGGTGAAGTCAATCGTTGGATCAATGTGGGAAAATCTAATGTGCCGGAACAATACGATAATATCAGAATTCCAATAAGGAACCCCAGGTCGGCAAAACGGGTTACAATAAAGGCTTTTTTACTCGCTGCCACTGCACTTGACTTATTATAATAATAACCGATGAGCAGGAAAGAGGATACACCTACCAGTTCCCAGAAAATATAGATCTGGAAGATATTGGTAGATAATACCAGGCCGAGCATGGAAAAAGTAAATAGTCCGAGAAAGGCATAATAGGTAGAAAATCTTTCTTCACCTTTCATGTAGCCGATGCTGTAAATGTGGACCATGAGTGAAACAAGTGTCACCACTACCAGCATCATTACAGAAATAGGATCGATCATGAGGCCCATATCAATGGAAACTCCTTTGGAAAACTGCAGCCAGGTGATCTTGAGTGGGGTTAATTGCTGATAAATACCATTTACTTTTCCATAAACAAAAAAGTATTCATAGGCGGTGTACAGGGCTAAAATGGTGGATGTAAGTAAGAGGGCGGTTCCGATGATCGCAGAACTGTTTTTCAAATATTTTCTGCCAAGTAAACCTAACAGCAGAAAACCCGCAAGCGGTAATAATGGAATCAGTGCTATAATGGTTGCATTCGGCATCATTCGTTAATACTTTAAATCTTCTGCATTCTCCACATCAATGGACCGGTGGCTCCGGTACAGGTTAATGATGATGGCAATAGCCACAGCTGTTTCAGCAGCGGCGATGGCAATAATAAAAATGGTAAAGAACAGGCCATCCATTTTATCGGGCCACAGGTATTTGTCAAAAGCAATGAAATTCAGGTTGACGCTGTTCAATATCAGTTCGATGCTCATCAGCATGGTGATCAGGTTTCTCCGGGTGAAGAAGCCATACACACCAATGAAGAACAGCGCTGTGCTGATTATGAGTAAATGATATAATCCGGGTTCTATTGTCATTTTGATTCCGGTTTAGTCCTTAATGCAATTACAATACAACCAACCATAGCTGCCAGCAGCAGCATCGAAATGATTTCGAAGGGCAGGGCATAACCTCCCTGGCCTGTGTGCAGCATTTTTTCACCAATTTTTCTTACAGTGGCAGGTGCTGCATCCCCAACTCGTTCAGGAAATCCGTGCTGGTAAACCTGAATCATGGTCAGGGCAAATGCGCAGAATACTGCAAGTGCAGAAAATATTTTTCTCCCTGTCCGCTGGCGAACCAGTTTATCACCGGATTGCTGAGTCAGGAAGACAGAGAAAATGATGAGCACGGCAATTCCGCCCGCATACACCACAATTTGCACGGCTGCTGCAAATTCATATTGCAGCCAGAAATAGAGGCCTGCAATGCCAATCAGTGCAAACAACAGGTAAACAGCAGCACGGAATATTTGCCTTGTGGTCACGGATAGTAAGCCACAAACCAGTGTGAGCGCAGCCAGCAGGTAGAATATGACTGTTGATCCGTTCATGAATATTTTTTTTGGTGGCTATTCTACACCATCCATAATTTTAGATCCGGGTTTGTTTAAAATTTTCGTTAGCTGGTTCCTGTCAAACACACTGTGCTCAAATGTTTGCGCCATTTTTATAGCATCCGAAGGGCAGGCTTCTACACACAAATTGCACATGGTGCAAAGTTCCAGGTGATAGACCAGTTGGTCAATAGCCTTTTTCTTCCGGCCATCGGGCTGCAGTTCCTGCTTAGTAATGACTTTGATAGAGCCATTCGGGCAAGCCAGTTCACAGGCCTGGCAGCCCGTGCACCGGTGTTCATTTTTTGTATTGTGCGGCATCAGCACTTCACCTTTGAATCGCTCCGGCAGCAGCAACTTTTCCCGGTTATCGGGATACTGCTCGGTGATGATTTCTTTGTGATGGGTGAAGTAATACATGGTTCGTTTCATGCCGGTCAGCAGCGACTTCACAGCACCCCATATATCCCTGATGTATTTAACGATGAACATAATTGTTTACGACTTGTGGGTCATTTTTTTTCCTCCAGATTCAGAAGGTACCAACTGCGCATAGCAGGATTCCTGCTCGGGCAGTCAGGCCATCGGCTTTATTTTCCCCCAGCCAGGGCAATTACATAACCTGATATTTTAAGCTCATTCATATCACTACAATCAACCATTAAAAATGCCATCCCAAAATTGCCATTGCCGTTGCCAGCAGCAGGTTGATCATGCTGATGGGCAACAGGTATTTCCATTCCAGGTTCAGCAACTGGTCAATCCTCAAGCGGGGGAAAGTCCACCGGAACCACATGATAAGAAAAATTAGAAAAAATGTTTTTCCAAAAAACCATATGCTGGAAGGGATATAATCCATGACCTGATTGAACTCGTTCCACTGGCCGATATGCAGTGGCATGGTGCCGCCCAGGAAAAGGGTGGCTCCGATGGCACACACGATGAACACATTGACATATTCTGCAAGGAAAAACAAAGCGAACTTCATTCCAGAATATTCTGTATGAAAACCTGCTGTAAGTTCGGACTCTGCTTCGGCCAGATCAAAAGGTGCACGGTTTGTTTCTGCAGTGACGGCAATGAGAAAAATAACGAAAGCAATCAGCACCGGTATATGCCCCTTGAATATCCACCATCCATACCGCTGCGATTCGATGATTTCAGAAACCTGCAGGGTACCGCTGAGCACTACAACCGCAAGAATGGATAGCCCGGCTGAAAGTTCGTAACTGACAATCTGTGCCCCGCTGCGCATGGCGCCTAATAAAGAGTATTTATTATTACTGGCCCAGCCTGCCATCAGGATACTGATCACCATTAATGAGGAAACAGCCGAGACATACAAGACACCGATATTCAGATCCCATAACTGGAAATTACCGGCAAAGGCAATTGGCGCCAGCAATAGCATTGCCACAATCATCGCAATAAACGGGGCTGTATTAAAAAGAAGTTTATCGGCTCCTGAAGGCGTCATGCCTTCTTTCACAATCAGTTTTAATGTGTCGGCAAGAGACTGGAACATTCCTTTTGGGCCGACACGGTTTGGCCCGAGCCTGATCTGCATCCAGGCGGAAACTTTTCTTTCCATAATCACCAATACAAGGCCCAGGGCAGCGAATAAACCAATGACGGCGACTCCCGCAAGCGCCATTTCAATGATCATGGTCCATGTGGGGTTGAAGCTGGCACTCAACCAGGCATGAATCTCATTGGCAATATGACTAAAGCTCCACATATTATCTGTCTATATCAGGTATAACTAAATCCAGTGTTCCCATCATAGCCACCAGATCGCCGATTTTGCTGCCTCTTGCCATGTGGTCCAGCACAGACAAATTTGAAAAACCCGGCGAGCGGAATTTGATACGATAGGGGGTGGTACCACCTTCGCTTACGATGAATACTCCTAATTCTCCTCTTGCGGTTTCCACTCTTGTATAAAACTCTCCTTTAGGTAATTTCAGTACAGCTTTTGTTTTTGCCTGGAAATCCCCTTCCGGAATATTGTCAATTAATTGTTCAATGATGCGGATGGATTGTTCCATTTCCCGGATGCGTACCATATATCGTGCAAAAGAATCACAACCCGTTTCCAGCACCTCTTCAAACGCCAGCTTTTCGTAAATTCCATAAGGATACAGTTTCCTGATATCGGAACTTACCCCGCTACCTCTTGCCACAGGTCCTGTGCAGCCGTATGATACAGCATCTTCTGCAGATAAGTGTCCAATGCCCTTCATTCGGTTTTGAAAGATGACATTACCCGTAACCAGTTCATCGTATTCCTTTATTTTTTTCTTGTACAGCACAATGAAATCTTTGACCCGCTTCCGGAAATTCGGATGAATATCATGCATCACACCGCCGGGAACCATGTAATTCATGGTCAGCCTTGCCCCGCAGGTTTCTTCCATAATATCGTTGATGACTTCTCTTTCACGAAACGCATGAAAAAAAGGTGTGAATGCACCGAGATCCATCGCCATGGCTCCCCACCATAGTTCATGGGATGCAATCCTCGTAAGTTCATCCATCAGGATGCGGATGACCTGCGCTCTTGGAGGAATTTCCAGTTTAAGGCCCTTTTCAATACACAGGGCACAAGCATGGTTGTTGATATGGGCAGAGAGGTAATCCATCCTGCTGGTGACATAAATAAATTGACGGTAGGTCAGACTTTCACACATTTTTTCAATAGACCTGTGAATGTAACCGAGGTGTGGTTCTACCTTAATAATAGTTTCTCCGTTCAAAGCAATGACCAGGCGCAGCACACCATGTGTGGCCGGGTGCTGTGGCCCGATATTAATGACCATATTCGCTTCCCCGGCAGCCTCAACGTCTGTAGCGGGAGAGATCAGAGATGTGTTGCTTCGTATAGCAGGATCTTTATACAATGATTCTGTTCAATTTCAAAATATTGGTTCGTTCATCCCGGCCCTTGCACCCTGAAATTTCTAAACAAGGTGCTGTGCAGGGAAGGGCTTTACAGTTTAATCATATTTACCGGGTCTTCAAAATCTTTTCTCATTGGATTCTTTCCTTCCCATCCATCCGGTAATATCAATAACCTCAGGTCGGGGTGGTTCAGGAAGTTGACTCCAAACATTTCATAGACTTCCCGTTCATGAAATTCTGCTGTTCGCCATATTTGTGATACTGTTTCAATTTCCGGGTTGTTCCGCTCCAGTTTTGCCTTTACCACAATCTGATGCCGGTAACGGGTGGAGGAAAGATGATAAAGTATGGTAAAATGTGTTTTCCAGTCAACGCAGGTCAGGCAAAAAAGGTAATCAAAGAACAATGATGCATCCTGTCGTAGCTGCTGTGCACCGGCAAGCCAGTCTTTCGGATCCACATGCATGGTCAGCCATTCCCCCCCTTCTTCAAAGGTTGCTGCAGGAAGCAGCCCGGTCAATTTTAGTTTCAGTTCTTCTGTTCTCATTTGCTTCATTGATATGTGGAGGTTTAAAGCACTCCCTGTTGCAGAGCATTGGGAGGTCTTTGCTCTCTTGTGAATCCGCTTTTTATTTTTTCCTGCAATGTAATCAGCGCATGTAATAAAGCTTCGGGCCTTGGCGGGCATCCGGCCACATACACATCAACGGGAATGATGTGGTCAGCTCCTTTCACTACCGAATAAGTGTTGTAAAAAAAAGGTCCGCCGCTGATGGCACAGGCACCCATTGCAATGACGTATTTGGGATCAGCCATCTGGTCGTAAAGTCTTTTCAGAACCGGCGCCATTTTATTCACGATGGTACCGGCAATGATAATGACATCGGCCTGTCGGGGAGTAGCCCTTGCCACTTCAAATCCAAACCGTGAAAAATCATATTTCGCTGAAGCAGTGGACATCATTTCGATGCCGCAGCAACTGGTGGCAAACGTTAGAGGCCACAAGGAATTGGCACGGGCCCAGTTAATCAGCTCATCCAGTTTACTGACAGCCACATCAACGCCGGCCAGGCTGTGTACCTGTCCCGGGAAGGCCTGCCCCTCAACGGGAGCAGGAAATGCTGATTGTTTGTTTTCTTTTTTCTTTTTACGGCTCATTCCGGTTTTTCCTTTTACCGCTCCATTTTCAGTTTCTTCATACTATTCTGGATCAGTGGTAGTACTGGTTACTGCCATTTCAGCGCTCCTTTTTTATGGGCATATAAAAAGCCCATAAACAGGATAAAAAAGAAAATAACAGCTTCTGCCAGTGCGATCCAGCCAATACTTTTTGCAACGACGGCCCAAGGATACAGGAAAACCAGTTCCACATCGAACACAAGAAAAACAAGGGCAAAAAGATAATAACCCACATTTAACTGAGTCCAGGTCTTTCCCTGTGTGGGTATCCCGCATTCATAGGGCTCTCCTTTTTGCTTATTCGTAGTACTTTTTACCACAAATTTCGAGATGAGGATGGCCACCCCGGAAAAGCTGATCGCAGCAATAATTAATACAATGAGTGATGATGCACCCATATTTCAAATTTGGGCGAAATTAAGGAGGAAATGCCAAACTAAGGAAGCTCATTTGTGATTCGGAACCCTTAGCCATACAGCTCTTCAAAAATTACTTTTTTATCATACCCCATTGCACTGATGCGGCCTTTTGCTTCGTCAATCATTTGTTTCCATCCGCATAAATAAAATAAAGCGGGCTTTGCCGTTCTGCACAATTTTTCATACAGGGCATGTACATAGCCATGATGACCATCCCAGGTTTCACGGGAAAGGGTGGGGTGATAGTGAAACCGGGCAAACTTTTTTTCCAGCTCCCTGAATTCTGACTCATACAACAGGTCAGCTTTTGTGCGGCATCCTATGAATATTTTTTTTGCGACAATTACTTTTTTAAGCTAACAGATACAAGTTTTGCTGTACTGTCCTTTTGTTGAGTCAAAGAAACCTCTTTTGCCTGAGTTATGGCAACGTGAGGCCAGAGCCAGATTACTATTGGCAAAAGAAGTTTCATGTAAAATAGTAATTGAGAGCATAGAAAATTCCGCGTATCTGTTCAGGAAATTATATTAGGTATTATTATATTCTTTCTATTTCCTCCAATCTGAATATCTTGAACGTATCCAACTAAACAAAAGAGGAACAAAAATTCCCGCAATTAACACTGCAATAAAATTCTATGATCTCATTTTTTATCATAATTCATAATAAATTCTCAAATTTCTTGCAATTCATGATACTGAACCTACTGAAACATATGCAGTTCCAAAGCCGAGAAAGTACTTTAAGCGTTATTTATTTTTCGTTTCTATCTGGTAATAAAGTAAAGAATAATTAATATTAATGTAATAGAAATCGCAAATAATGCAAGTTGCAAGGCTTTTTTAATATCTTTTGAATTGAAATAGAAAATTATAGTTAGAACATATCCAATAGCGATGCTTCCAAAGGATATATATTCTATATTTTTGACAATAAAATCTGGCCAGGTAATGTTTTTTTTGAAAAGTTGAAAGAGTACCCAAGAAAACAAACCAATTGCAGTGAAAATATTACTTAGTTTTTTAAGAATAGAATTAATCATACAGATGTGTTCATGTGGGATTAATAAATAGCAAATTGACTGGTTTCTTTTCGTATTTTCTTAACAACTATAACAGTAATCGAAATCATAGTACTTCAATTGCCAAGGCATTCCGCATAGTTCATAAAGCAATTATATTTTATTTGATTGTAGCTGGAGCTAGAGATGAGGAAACATAAAAACCCAGCGCCCCCTCCCCACCAGCC
Organism: uncultured Chitinophaga sp.; assembly: GCA_964473035.1. Taxonomy (GTDB): domain Bacteria; phylum Bacteroidota; class Bacteroidia; order Chitinophagales; family Chitinophagaceae; genus JJ008. The sequence continues at coordinate 115,244 of CAYYMK010000007.1, read as the reverse complement.
TCCAAGATATTTAATTAATCCTGCTCCTCCAAACCCACATGCAATCAATTGAGAAGTAAAAGTTCCCATCGCATCCGAGAGGCAAGACCTCAGGGCAATTTCGCAGGAACCTCCTGAAGCAAAAACTTGTGGAAATGGTCCCCAACCGTATTCTGATACCAGTATTTCTAAACTATTTTCCGTCGTATCAGCATAATAGCATCTAATCAATGAAACAATTGAATCATTAATTTGCTGGCCAGTTAAACTTTCTTCTTGGTCAATTGCTGTTATTAGTTGTTGAGTATATCTATCTAAGCCGGCTCCTAGGAGTTCAAAAGAATCTTTTAAGATAACGCTACGCTCTCCAAAATTATTAAAAGCATCAACAGAATCAGTTTGGGCATCTTCTAAAAATTTTGACCATACAGTATCTAATGAAGTATTCTTAATATCAAACAAAAATCTTGTTAAACTATCGCAAGCCTTACCAATTTTTTTAATTTTTTCGGTTTGTTGGCAGTTGCCTGTGAGTGTCTGAGATGAAATAATGTTGCTTACGGAAACAACAAAAAATAACAACAATATTATCCTTTTCATTTGATTTAATATATAGCGCCTACTCTTTTCAATATCCCGGTTTTCGGCATACCCGTGCAAAATTATTGTGTTTAAAAGTAAGGGATTTATTCTAATGTGTCACAATATATGGTGACATTTATTTTGCACATAATATCCACTTTGCAGAAGTGGATAAAAGTGAATTCAATAAAAAATTTGGTTCATTGTTGAGGGAAAAACGGCTGCATAAGCTCGTCTCTCAAAGTGAATTGGCGCGGCTTTGCCTAAAGGATCGTCAATATATCCATCGCCTTGAAAAGGGAGAAATAACCCCTACACTTTTTACAGTCTATCTCTTATGTAAAGAATTGCAAATAGACATAAATCAATTGATACCTGAATAATTAGCCATACAGCTCTTCAAAAATCACTTTTTTATCATACCCCATTGCACTGATGCGGCCTTTTGCTTCGTCAATCATTTGTTTCCATCCGCATAAATAAAATAAAGCGGGCTTTGCCGTTCTGCACAATTTTTCATACAGGGCATGTACATAGCCATGATGACCATCCCAGGTTTCACGGGAAAGGGTGGGGTGATAGTGAAACCGGGCAAACTTTTTTTCCAGCTCCCTGAATTCTGACTCATACAACAGGTCGGCTTTTGTGCGGCATCCAAAGATCAGCTGAAGCTGACCACTGCCCCTTTGTTCTCTGAATAAATGCTGTATCATGCTGCGGAAGGGAGCTACTCCTGTGCCGGTGCATATAAAAAATATATCGTTTTCCCCGTTGTTGGGAAGTGTAAACACACCTGCCGGCCCACGAAAGGTCAGTTCGCTGCCAGGCTGTACTTGTCCAAAAAGGTAGTCGGTACCCGCTCCGCCCGGAAGATGTACGATGATCAGTTCGATCACATTGCTGCCATCGGGCCATGATGCAATGGAATAACTCCGTAACCGCTTATTTGGCTTTTCGTGTATTGGCAAATTAAGGGTGATGAATTGCCCTGGCTGAAAAAGAAAGTTTTCTGTTTCCTGAATTTCCAGCCAGAAACGCCTGGTATTATGCGTATGATCTTCCGTTTTTACAACTATTGCTTTTCGCCAGGGGAGCAATGCCATAGTGAATATTTTAATGAAAATTACAAAACCAGTTGATCAGCCGGGTTCTGAAGTCAGGAAAAACACTTACATGCCAATAAGCGGGGGCAGTTCAGTTATTTTTTTTGTTCCAATGTAATACACTTTATCCTTCCATTGGTATGCTACAATCAGTTTTGCCTGTTTCATGAGCAATGAAAGATCAGGAGTTGGTTTTTGCTGCACTGTAAGTGTGTCGCCAGGCAGCACACGAACCACCCGTTTTTTTGTGGCTGCAACCAGCAATTTTTTGGATGGGGCCTGCAGATATACCGGCGTTTTTTCAGCAATGACCAGCCGTACAGAATACCATTTGTTTGCCACCCAAACCAATACCGGGTGTACCGATACGGAACTGTCCATGGATATGTAAATGAAAAAATTGCTGATGGAGCCGGATGGCTGGAGGACCGGTTTCCCTGTCACTGTTTCTTCAACCTGCGGTGATTTGCCTCCAGTATACACTTGAGAAAAAGCAACCAGCATCAGTCTTGGTTGAGCAAAACCAGGATTGATACCGATTAGGAAAAATGCCAGAAATAATTTCTTTATCATGTAACTTGTGATTCTGGTTACAAATTTCGGTCAATGCCAGTGTACAATTGAATAATCAGTAACAAATTTTCCGGAACTTTGAAGAAAACAAGCTGATACCTGAATTTCATCGGATAAAAAACCAATTTTATGAAATGCTACCTGATCGTTTTATTGCTGGCCATTGCGGCATCCTGCACACAAATGAATAAGCCTACACAGGAAGCAGAGCCCCGGGCGGATGGGCTTGAACTTGCCATGCGCCAGGAATACAGGATGACCCGCGACCCTCAGCTGAACCTGATTCCAGTGGAAAGACTTGCCTTCGCAAAAACATATATGGAATATGTGATGGGCAATAGTAACCCGGCAGGGCGGCTTACCGCACTGAGCTGGCAGGAACGTGGCCCGAATAACGTAGCCGGTCGTACCCGTGCCATAATGATTGATAAAAGAGACCCGACGGGCAATACCGTTTTTGCAGGCTCAGTAAGCGGAGGAATTTTCAAAACAACCAACTTTACCAATGCAAGCCCTGCCTGGGCTATCGTGAATGATTTTTTACCAAATCTTGCAATTTCAAACCTGGTACAGGATGCCGCACATCCGGATACGATGTATGCAACTTCAGGAGAAGGTTGGTTTAATATTGATGCAGTAAGAGGTGCGGGTATATTTAAAAGTACCGATGGCGGTAATACGTGGAACCAGATGTCCTCAACTGCCGGATTTGAATACATTCAGGATTTTGTAATTGACAATAACGGAAATTTTTTTGTCAGCCTCCGCAATCTGACAACCACCAACCGTGGCGTGATGCGTTCCACTGACAGAGGCACTACCTGGACACAGGTACTTGGGATGCCCATTAGTGGTTTTTTAACGGGTCGTGCTGCAGACCTGGAAGTAGCTGCCAATGGCGATGTGTATGCCAGCCTTGGTGTACAAAGCAGGGCCGATGTGTACAAATCATCCTTTACAACACATGGCATCAATACTGGTGCAGCGGGAACCTGGACAAACATTACACCCGTTACATCAACAGTAGTGCAGCGGACAGAAATTATATTGGCTCCTTCAGATCCCCAGCGGGTGTACCTGCTGATGCAGGACAGTGCCACATCACAGGTATTGAATGTGTACCGCTCTGTAAACGGAGGAGCCAACTGGACTACACTGACTGCGCCTGCTGCGCTGAATAACGGATCAAACTCACAGACATGGTTCAACCTGATTGGAGCAGCGGATCCAAATAATGCAAACGTATTGGTGGTTGGAGGACTAAATCTTGCCAAATCAACCGATGGGGGCGACAGTTGGAACACCATCAGCAGCAGTGCTACCGTGCATGTGGATCATCATGCGCTGATTTTTGATGGCTCATCGAAATTGTTAAACGGGAATGACGGGGGCATATATTATTCCACAAATATGAATGCCGCAACTCCGGTTTTTACAGCGAAAAACACTGGCTATAACGTGACTCAATACTATGCCTGCGATCTTCACCCATCTTCTGCTTCGCAGCCAAATTATTTTCTGGCCGGAGCCCAGGACAACGGTACACAAAAATTTTCTTCGCCCGGGATGAATACAACTACAAACGCAACAGGAGGCGATGGCGGTTTTTGTCATATTGACCAGACAGATGGCCTTTTGCAGATTACTTCCAATACCGGGAATAATTATCACCGCTCACTGAATGGAGGAACAAGTTTTAATTCACTGGGGGGAAGCATTAATAATAACCGGGGACAATTTATCAACCCAACCGATCTAGATGATGCCCAAAAGATTTTATATGCCGGAGATGATGCGGGAAAATATTATGTGATCAGCAATCTTGCTTCCTCTCCCTCCCCCTTGCAGGTGACGGTGCCTGGCGCAGGCACACAGGAAGTCACCGCTGTAAAAGTGGATCCTTCAACTCTGAATACGATCTGGCTTGGTTTATCATATGGAACTCCTGCCAGTCCGCCTGTTGTTATGAAACTTTCAAATGCCAATACTTCTGTACCTGTTATTGTTGTAAATACAATCATTGGTGCACCTGCCAATGCAGCCATTTCATCGGTTGATGTGGAGGCTGCCAATCCCAATCATATTGTTGTCACTCTATCAAATTATGGGGTAGTGAGTGTCTGGGAAAGTACGAATGGGGGTACCACTTTTTCCAATATTGAGGGCAATTTGCCAGATATGCCCGTACGCTGGGCTCTGTTTGCTCCTGCTAATGCGCAGCTCAACGGGCCTTCCGGCGGCAACGGAGGAATATTAATTGGCACTGAATTGGGGGTATGGACCACCTCACTGCCCAATGGCACATCAACCCTATGGATACCCAACAACACCGGGCTTGCCAATGTAAGAACTGATATGCTGCGCTACAGGGCGACAGATCAGACATTGGTGGCAGCGACCCACGGCAGGGGATTGTTTACAACAATTTTACCTACCGTTGTCACCGGCATAGGCGGGCCACCCGAAAACACCCGGAACTTCATAAAATATATCAACTCGGATCAGAACAGGCTATTGATTGCCACAGGCAGCTTACCGGTGCAGCGCTTCAGCATACAGCTGTTTTCTGTGGATGGTAAATTATTGCACCAATCGGAACAACCATACCGAACCACAGAGCTGAGTACTACATTTTTGCCGGCCGGCACTTATATACTCCGATGCGTGGGAAATAATCGGGAAATTTTTTCTTCCAAATTAGTGAAGTAGCCTTTTCATATATGACCGGGCTGATTTTATCCCCGGTTAATAATGTAAATTTGCAGCCCGGATGAGTTTATCGGAATTGCTGCATCGGTATCAGAATAACCCCAGCCTTTTTCAACTGGCGGACAGGCTCTCTTTTGTTCAAACCGGACTAGCGGGAGATCAATCTGCATTCCAACCCGTTATTCTTGAAAATTTGCAGGGCAGTTCTGCACAGTTTGTGGTGGCTGCAATGCTTTTGCATCCATCATTACAGGCATTGAATCATATCCTTTTGATGGAGGATGCAGAGCAGGCTGCTTATTTTCACAACAGCCTGGAGAATCTTGTGGCTGCACCCAACCCGCTCGCAGCCAGGCCGGAAATATTTTACTTCCCTGGGTCATTCAAAAAACAAAAGGATTTTTCGCTGCTGAACCCTTCACATGTGGTGTTGCGTACGGAAGCACTCACAAAAATTGCTGCCGGGGGAAACAAAAAGGTGATTGTGACCTGCCCCGAAGCACTGCTGGAAAAAGTGTTGCAGCCAGGAGCATTTGCACATAATATCATCCGGATAAAAACCGGCGACAGCCTGGAGGTAGAGCAGCTCCTGATGCAACTATCCGATTACGGCTTTGAACGTTGCGATTTTGTATATGAACCGGGCCAGTTTGCCATCCGGGGAGGGATCCTGGATATTTATTCATTTGGCAATGAAAAACCGTACCGGGTGGAACTATATGGCCGGCAGGTGGAATCTGTCCGGATCATAGACCCCGAAACACAGCTCAGTGAAAGAAAACTGCTTCAGGTGGATATTATACCAAATCTGGATGCGCAGTTGAAAGCAGAGCCAAAAATTTCTCTACTCGATTTTTTACCGCATGGTACTGTGATTTGGATGCAGGGGGCTGACCGCTGTTTTCATCGCATGCTGGAGTTTGAAAATGATGTACAGTCTTTTTTACGGCTCAGGGAAGTGCCAGCAGTGCCTGAACTGAAATCAACCGATGTCAGAAAACGAAGAAAGGATCATGAACCAGAACAGGATGATGTGCTGCGGAGAGAAGTTACAGAAGCTGATTTTGTGACTGCTGTCCAAATGCAAGATGACATAGCAAAGCGGCAACAATTATTCATTGGGTACGGCGAGCAGATTCCGGGAAGCATGCCCGCATACAGCATTCTTTTCTCCACCCGTGAGCAACCTGCCTTCAACCGGCAATTTGATTACCTGGTAAAAAATCTGAAAGAGCTGGAAGAAAAAAAATACAGCATCTACATTTTTGCGGACAATCCCCGGCAGTTGGAGCGGCTGCAAAGTATTTTTGATGACTTGAATGCGGGTATTACGTTTCATCCGGTTGCTGTTTCGATACACGAAGGATTTGTGGACGATGACCTGAAACTGGTCTGTTATACCGACCACCAGATTTTTCAACGCTACCATAAGTACCGGGTCAGGCAGGCCTACAATAAGAACAAGGCCCTGACCATGAGGACACTCCGCGAACTGCAACCGGGTGATTATGTAACCCATATAGATCATGGAGTGGGGGTGTTCAGCGGATTGCAGAAGATTGATATCAATGGACGCAGCCAGGAGGCTGTCCGGCTGATGTATAAAGACAACGATATTTTATATGTCAATATCAACAGCCTTCATAAAATTGCGAGGTACACGGGCAAGGAAGGGCATGCTCCCCGGATCAATAAGCTGGGAACAGATACCTGGAACCGGTTGAAAGAGAAAACAAAAACCCGTGTCAAAGAACTTGCATTTGACCTGATCAAACTCTATGCGAAAAGAAAAGCGCAGCACGGTTTTCCGCACAGCCCAGATAACTACCTTCAGACAGAACTGGAAGCTTCATTTATTTTCGAAGACACACCCGACCAGGCGAAGGCCACAGCCGACGTGAAAAAAGATATGGGATCACCATCACCCATGGACCGTTTGGTATGCGGAGATGTGGGTTTTGGAAAAACCGAAGTGGCAATACGGGCGGCGTTTAAAACCTGTGTGGACGGAAAGCAGGCAGCCGTACTGGTGCCAACGACGATCCTGGCTTTTCAGCATTTCAAAACTTTCTCAGAGCGGCTCAAAGATTTTCCGGTAAAAGTGGATTATATCAACCGGTTCAAGTCTGCCAAAGAAAAAAAAGAGACACTGAAGCAAACGGCCGAAGGCAAAGTGGATATCCTCATCGGTACTCATGCATTGCTGGGAAAAGATGTCATATTTAAAGACCTGGGTCTGCTGGTAGTAGATGAGGAACAAAAATTTGGTGTAGGTCATAAAGAGAAAATAAAAACCCTCCGGTCCACCGTTGATTGCCTAACCCTTACTGCCACACCTATTCCCCGCACCCTGCAGTTTTCACTGATGGGAGCCCGGGATTTAAGCATCATTAATACAGCGCCGGCCAACCGGCAGCCGATCCAGACAGAAGTGCATGTGTACAATGAAGATCTCATCCGTGATGCTGTTTATTTCGAAACCGAAAGGGGCGGGCAGGTTTTTTTTATTTTCAACCGAATTGCGGGTTTGGGTGAAATGGCGGGTATTCTGCAAGCTTTGTGTCCCGACCTTAGTATCGGGTATGCACATGGACAGATGGAGGGGCATGATCTGGAAGAAAGAATTCTTGATTTTATAGACAAAAAATATGATGTGCTGGTTTGTACCAATATCGTAGAAAGCGGGGTGGATATTCCCAATGTAAACACCATCATTGTTCATAATGCTCATCAGTTTGGATTGAGTGACCTGCATCAACTGCGGGGCAGAGTAGGCCGCAGCAATAAAAAAGCATTCTGTTACCTGCTGGCTCCGCCCATGAGTACACTACCTGTAGATTCAAGAAGAAGATTGCAGACACTGGAACAGCACAGCGATCTTGGTAGCGGATTCCAGATTGCCATGCGTGATCTTGATATCAGGGGGGCCGGCAACCTGCTCGGGGGCGAACAAAGCGGATTCATGGCAGAGATAGGATTTGAAATGTATCATAAAATTCTGGATGAAGCCATCCGTGAACTAAAGAGAACAGATTTCAAAGATCTGTTTCAGGAAGAAATTTCACGGCAGGATGATTTTGTGCAGGATTGTACCATTGATACAGACCTGGAAATACTGATCCCGGATGAATATATCGGAAATATTCCCGAACGGTTATCAGTGTATCAGCGCCTGGATAACTGCGAAACAGAAGAAGAACTTGCTGCACTAAGGCTGGAACTGACAGACAGGTTCGGACCGGTGCCAGCTGCAACGGATGAACTCTTCATCACCATACGGTGCAGAAAACTGGCAGTAGAGCTTGGATTTGAGAAAATGAGCTTAAAGGATGACACATTACGTTGCTTTTTTATCCATAAACCCAATTCTCCATATTTTGAATCAGCAACTTTTCAACAGATTATAAACTACCTGCAAACTGCTACTAATAAGGCACGGTTAAAACAAGCGGGAAAACTTTTCCAACTGACTGTTGCTCCTCTCAGCGGTATGCAACAAGTATTTGATTTCCTTTCGTCCATGCACCGGTTTTGTTTTGAACAAGAATCGCCGGCTTCGGCGTAAGCATCTGGTTACGGTGAGGCTGGCACAAGCCGGATTTTTGTTTTACCTTTATTTTCTCAACAGTCACTATGAAATTCAGTCCAATTCCCTTGATGGCTTTTTGCCTGATTGCGGGCATTGCAAGCAGCCAGGACGACTCCCGGTTTACCCTTTTCCTGCAAAGCGGGCATATACAGATTCAGAAAAACAATTCATCGGATCAACTACAGGTTTTACAAGACACAGCGGTGCGCTACCACGATCAGGCCTTTGTGCTGATCCAGTTTTTTGAAATCCCGACCGGGAAGGTAAAACAGCAGATGGCAGAGGCTGGTATTGTTCTTTTAAATTATCTTCCTTCCCATGCTTATACAGCGGCAGTAAGCGGAATGCCGGCATCAGAGATGCTTACAAAATTTGGAATCCGTGCCGTGCATCGCCTGCTTCCGCAACAAAAGATGAGCAGGTTTTTAAGTACAGACAATATACCGCCTCATGCCAGACCTGGAGGGCAATACGTGGATCTGTGGCTGAGTTTTGCCCGAATCATCGCCGCAGATACAGTAAAGAAGGAATTGATACAGCGGGGATTTGAGATCACACACAGCGCATTCGAACAGTATGCAGTGTTTGGAGTGCGGACCACAACAAACAGGCTTAAGGAACTTGCGGCATTGCCTTTTGTAGAGTACATAGAACCTGCCCCACACGAACCCGTGGAACTGAATTATAAAAACACAGTCAATGCCAGAGCTAATATCCTTCAGTCTTCATTACCGGGCGGCAGAAATCTGAATGGGAACCAGGTGGTAGTGGGAGTGGGTGATAATTCAAACCTGCTGAATCATGTTGATTTTTCCGGAAGGCTGATCAACCGTGCTGCGGTATCAGGCGGTGCTCATGGTGTGCATGTATCGGGAATAGTAGGAGGTGCAGGAATCATTAACGAAAAATTTTCTGGATTTGCAACAAAAGCTACCATCCTCAAACAGCTTTTTTCCAATATCCTTACGTATGCACCAGCTTACATACAGGATCATGGAATGGTTATCACCAATAATTCTTATGGGAATGTGGTAAATGATTGTTCTTATTTTGGTCTTTATACACTGTATTCATCAGTGCTGGATCAGCAGAGCAGGCAGTTCAAATCCCTGCAGCATGTATTTGCAGCCGGCAACAGTGCCGGGTATAATTGTAATATTTATCCTCCCGGGTATGCAACCGTCTTGGGCGACTACCAAAGTGCAAAAAATGTATTGACTGTGGGCAGCACGGATGAAAGAAGTGTCATCAGCTCATTTTCCAGCCGTGGGCCTGTGCGTGATGGCCGCATCAAACCTGAAGTGGTGACACAGGGAAGCGGCGTATTCTCTACATGGCCGGTCAATATTTACAGCCCGAATAACGGAACCAGCATGGCATCTCCGGGAGCCGCAGGTGGCCTTACGCTGTTGTATCAGCGTTACCGTCAGTTGAATGCCGGAAACAATCCTCCAAATGGATTGATAAAAGCGTTGGTATGTAACGGTGCAACAGACCTGGGCAACCCCGGCCCTGATTACCTCTATGGTTTTGGCTGGCTGAACCTGCTTCGTTCCGTAAAAATGATGGAGTACTCAGCCTATTTTAATGATTCCGTAGCACAAGGCGCTCAAAAAAATCACCAGGTTTCGCTGGCTTCAGGAAATGCGCTGCTTAAAGTCATGCTTTACTGGAACGACCCCGCTGCTGCTGCTGTATCACCAAGAACATTGGTGAATGACCTGGACCTGGAAGTCATCAATCCTGCCGGGCAAACGATTTTACCTCTTTGCCTCGATACACTGCCATCTGCTGTTCAATCCAATGCGGTGCCCCGTACAGATCATATCAATAATATTGAGCAGGTAGTTATTTCTAACCCGGCTTCCGGCCAGTACACTTTCAGAGTGAAGGGTACTTCTGTTGCACAGAATCCTGTGCAGGATTATTTCCTGGTATTTGACAGTATTCCTGTGTCCACTACACTGATCTATCCTTATGGCGGGGAAAAATTACTGCCTGCTGATTCATTATATATTCAATGGGAGTCTTATGGTGACCCTTCCGGTACTTTTTCATTAAGCTATACTACAGATGGAGGACAAAGCTGGACACCTATTGATGATGCCATACCCGCTTCCACACGGTTGTATAAATGGTTTGCCCCGGCAGTAACGACAGAAAAGGCAAGGATCCGCCTGCTGCGAAACAGCAATAATATGCAAAGCACCAGCTCTGATTTTGTCATTTTGGGAGCTCCTGTCCTAACGCTTGCACCGGTTCAGTGCGAAGGCTATCTGTCTGTAAACTGGACGGCGGTACCCGGAGCTACTGATTATGAAGTGATGATGCTCCAGGGCTCCGAAATGCAGAGCAAGGCCATCCTCAATTCATTGACCTATACATTTTCCGGACTTTCTGCTGATAGTGTGTATTATGTTACGGTACGGGCAAGAATGAATGCAGCAGCTGGGAGAAGAGCTTTGGCTGTATCCCGAAAACCTGATTCGGGTAATTGTTCCGGAAATATTTCTGATTATGACCTGAAGCTTCAGGCAATTCTCTCTCCTGCTGGTTCCGGACGTTTACTCACATCGTCTGCACTTCAGACCGCACATCCGGTTGTGATTCGGATCAAAAACCTGGATGATGCAGCCACTTCAGGCAATATCTCTGTTTCTTATACTGTAAATGGTGCTGCGCCGGTCACAGAAACGATTCTGAACCCGATTGGTCCTGGAGCAGTACTGGATTATACATTCAGTACATCCGTCAATTTAGCCACTGCCGGCAATTATGATATTTCCGTACAGATATCCTATTTGCCCGACCCTGTGTTGCAAAACAACAGCCTGCAAATTCAGGTACGTCAGCTGGCCAATTTACCGGTAAACCTGTCATTAGTTTACCTGGATCAATTTGATACTGCACCTGAATTTTCGTTGCAGGGAACGCAGGTTGGTTTTCCGGGGCTTGACCGCTACGATTTTTCTGCATCAGGTGCAGCGGGCCGAATCCGTTCTTTTGTCAATACCGGCATCGCATATTCAGGCAACCGCTCACTGACACTGGATGCAGAACGATACGTTTCTGCGGGTGTGGCCGATTCGCTTACGGCAACATTTAACCTTGCAACTGCCAATGCGTCTATGGATGACATACGTCTCGACTTCAGGTATAAAAATCACGGGCAGGTACTTCATGCAGCAAACCGGGTATGGATCAGAGGAAATGACATGCAAAACTGGATTGAAGTGTACAACCTTGCTGCAAATCAGTATCCGCCGGATGGCCGTTATCAATCATCGGCGAGCATTGAGCTCAGTGACTGGCTCCAGGCAAACGGCCAAAATTACTCGTCCAGTTTCCAGGTGCGCTGGGGGCAGTTTGGCCAGCACATCACATCAGGAAATGACGGTGGAGCTGGTTATTCATTTGATGATGTACGGCTATACCGGGTCCTGTATGATATGCAGATGATACGCATTGACACACCGTCACTAAACAGTTGTGGCCTATCTGCTGCCACTCCTGTGAAAATAACGGTTCGAAACAGCCATAACACTGCTTTGAATGCAGTGCCTGTTCAATTTAGGGTGGATGGAGGTACATGGACGACTGAAGTGATTAGTTCTGTGCCGGCAAACAGTACTTTGCAATTTCAGTTTACCGCAACAGCAAATCTATCCCAGTTAGGCGCACACCGGATTGATGCCCGGGTGCAATACCCTGCCGACAACTATGCTGATAATGACAGCATCAGCCTTGACCTGGTTCATACTCCTGTCGTCATAGTCAGCAATACACAGCCCTACCTGGAACATTTTGAAAACGGAGCATCCAACTGGTACACCACTGGCTACAGCAGTTGGCAATTTGGTACACCGGCCTCATATAAAATTACAAAAGCAGCCAGTGGCATCAAAGCATGGAAAACAACCCTGGCGGGATCTTATGGAGAAAACCAGGTTTCAGTTTTGTATTCACCTTGTTTTAATATTTCATCGTTAAGCAACCCGTGGCTGAGTTTCAGCGCTGCCCTGGATATGGAAGACTGTGGTAACAATTTGTGCGATGGGGCATATATTGAATACTCTGCAGACGGGATAAACTGGTTGAGATTAGGTGCGCAAGGACAGGGTGTCAACTGGTATAATAAGAACTATCCCAACAATCACATGTGGAGCATTCAGAATTACCATCGCTGGCATGTGGTGAGTATACCATTGCCTGCTGGCTTGTCTGCAGTTCGTTTTCGGTTTATTGTGCAATCTGATCCATCAGTTACCAGGGAAGGAATGGCAATAGATGATATTCACATTTATAACGGACAGTACCCGATTTATAACGGCCCGACCATGCCGGCTCCGGTTACAAAAATTATCAACGGAGGAAATAGCCAGGTTGATTTTATCAGCAATGGAAAAATTGTTGCTTCCATGCAGCCCCGCAATCAGCAACCCGGCCTTACAGCTGTTCAGGCAATGCTACATGCAGGTTCGGTACGAAATTTTAACGGGCAATATTATCTGAACCGCAGTCTTGTTGTACAGGCGGCCAACCGCAGCTTGCAGGATTCTGTTCGGCTTAGGATTTATTTTCTTGACCGCGAAGCAGATTCAATGGTCTTTGCGTCCACATGCAGCAGTTGTCCCGGACTGGGAAGCGCTTATGAACTGGGAGTTTCTCAGTACACAGACAGCTTACCGGCTACTGAAAATGCTGATCTGGCAGATGATTCGTTGGGACTGTGGCATTTCATCTCTCCCGCCTCTGTAGTAAAAGTACCGTACCTGGATGGATATTATGCAGAATTGGCTACCGCAGGTTTTTCTGAATTCTGGCTGAATACAGGAGGCCCGGGAAATGTACACCCGCTGCTTGCAGAGTTTATGAATTTTTCGGTAAGAAAAACAGGTGTTACTGATGCGCAGTCTGAATGGACAATGCGATCGGAAAATTATATAACCAGATACGAAGTGGAAGTGGCTAGAGGAATGACTGATATGCTGGCAGGCCGCTTTGTAAAACTGGGTGATGTGAATGGAGCGGGAAACAGTACGACACCCCGCACTTATCTTTTTACGGACACTGAACCTGCAAAATCGGGAAAACGATATTACCGGCTGAAAGTGATTTATGTCGGGGGCCAGTTTCACTATTCTGAAGTCAGGGAAATTGAATTCTATAGTGGAATTGTCCGGAACTTATATCCCAACCCGGCTGAAGACTGGCTGATTGTAGAATACCAGTTGCCACAAGGGCAGCTGTTGCAGGCTGAATTTTTCGATATCGCAGGTAAAAAAATAACACAGGTGCAACAGGTAGCCAGTGGGCTCCCGGAGAAAATACAGTATCATTTCGGCAGCGGAATATTTCCAAAAGGAGTGTACCTGTGCCGGATCTCTTCAGGAGGAAAACAGGAGACATACAGAATTGTAAAACAGTAGAGAGGCAGGATATACCTGTTTATACATCCAGCTTAGCATATCGGGCATGGGTTTCTATGAATTCTCTGCGGGGAGCCACTTCATCGCCCATCAACATACTGAAAATACGGTCGGCCTCGGCAGCGCTTTCAATAGTGACCTGCTTTAGGGTACGGGTTTCCGGGTTCATGGTGGTATCCCAAAGCTGGTCGGCATTCATTTCTCCCAAACCTTTGTATCGTTGTACATTTACAGACTCATCTTTGCCGGCCCCGATGCGTTCAGTATGTGCTTTTCGTTGTTCCTCATTCCATGCATAGGCCTGTTCTCTGCCCTTTCTAACTAAGTAGAGTGGTGGCTGGGCAATGTACACATACCCCTGTTCCACCAGCTCGGTCATATAGCGGTAAATGAATGTAAGAATAAGCGTGGCAATATGCGACCCATCCACATCGGCATCCGTCATGATAATTAATTTTTTGTAACGGAGCTTGCTAATATCCAAAGCCTTCGGGTCATCGGGTGTACCAATTTTGACCCCCAGCGCCGTAAACATATTCCGGATTTCTTCGTTGTCATAAATTTTATGCTCCATGGCTTTTTCAACATTCAGGATTTTACCCCTGAGCGGAAGGATGGCCTGGTAACTCCGGTCTCTGCCCTGCTTGGCAGTGCCCCCGGCAGAATCGCCCTCAACCAGAAACAACTCGCAACGGTCAGGATTCCTGTCGGAGCAGTCGGCCAGTTTTCCTGGCAGCCCTCCGCCCGTCAGCACTGATTTTCTTTGCACCAGTTCTCTTGCCTTGCGGGCGGCGGCCCTTGCCTGTGCTGCAAGTATGACTTTACTGATGATATTTCTGGCATCTTTTGGATTTTCTTCCAGATAGGCATCCAGTACTTTTGAAACGGTGCTGTCTACCACACCCATCACCTCATTGTTGCCAAGTTTTGTTTTTGTTTGTCCTTCAAATTGTGGTTCGGGAACCTTAACAGAAATGATAGCGCTGAGCCCTTCCCGGAAATCATCCCCTTCTATCTCCACCTTTGCTTTTTCAAAAAGTCCGTTTTTATCTCCGTAGTTCTTAAAAACCCTTGTAAGGGCCCTGCGAAACCCGGCTACGTGAGTGCCTCCTTCAATTGTATTAATGTTGTTTACATAGGAGTAGATGTGCTCATGAAAGCTGTCGTTGTAATTCAGAGCCGCTTCTACAGTAACATTAGTTGCAGAATCGAATCCTTCTACGAAAAGAATCGTTGGGATCAGGGCATTTCTTCCTGCATTGGAATCCAGCATTTCCACAAATTCCACAATGCCGCCTTCGCTATAAAATTCCTTAAAATAAGGTTGTCCGTTTTCATCTTTTTCCCTAAGATCGGTCAGGTTGATTTGTACTTTACGGTTCAGGTAGGCCAGTTCTCTGAGCCGGCTTTCCAGAATTTCCCTGTTATAGACCGTACTGATAAAGATGCCTGGGTCGGGCCAAAACTGAACCCGGGTTCCCGTTTTTTCACTGCTGCCAATTTCACGTACGGCATATTGCGGGATGCCGGTTCTGTATTCCTGTTCAAATATTTTTCCTTCACGAAAAACGGTAACATGCAACTGGGCGCTCAGGGCATTGACGCAGCTTACTCCAACGCCATGAAGCCCGCCCGATACTTTATAGGATCCTTTGTCAAACTTTCCACCGGCATGTAGTACGGTCATTACCACTTCAAGAGCGGATCGTTTTTCTTTGGCATGCATACCAGTTGGAATACCCCGGCCATCATCTTCAACTGATACGGAATGGTCCTCATGAATGGTTACAGCAATGTTTTTACAATAACCCGCAAGCGCTTCGTCTATTGAATTATCCACGACTTCATATACAAGATGATGAAGTCCTTTTACCCCAATATCGCCAATGTACATGGCTGGGCGTTTGCGCACGGCCTCGAGGCCTTCTAATACCTGGATACTATCGGCTCCATAGCCGCCCGGAATGCTGGCGCCAGCCGCTGTATCTGTCACGGTTTTTTCCTTGGTTTCTGTACTCATAATGTCTCGGTGATCCTCGCTTAAATAAGGGAAAAAATAGAACTCACAAATGTACTGAAATAGGTTGGCCTGACCGAAACAAATTACACTGTTTTTGATTGTTTTTTCCAATGAAAAAGCTTCCCTTGGGAACATGGGGTACGGCACAGGAGTCAGGTTGGTTTAATGCCTGACAATCTGAGCTACCAGGTCGCCTTCAGCACATACCTTATTACCTACGTATGCAGTTCCGTGCATCTCGCATATACCCCTGCGGATGGGAGCGGATAATTCCATTTTCAGGATCAGCGTGTCGCCGGGCCTTACCATGTGTTTAAACTTGCAGTTATCTATTTTCAGGAAGTATGTGTCGTGTTTTCCACCCCCGTTGATGTTGATGGCAAGAATGCCCCCGCATTGTGCAAGTGCTTCGATCTGCAGCACGCCAGGCATCACCGGGTTGCCCGGAAAATGGCCCTGGAAAAACCATTCGTTGAAGGTGATATTTTTAACCCCTACGATATGGGTATCGCTCAGTTCGATTATTTTATCAATCAGGGAAAATGGGTACCGGTGAGGCAGGTTTTCCTCAATGTATTTATGATCAAATACAGGCGGAAGTTCCGGATTATAGACCGGTATTCCTTTGGTGTGTTTGTTTTTCCTGATATGCTGTTTAATTTTTTTAGCAAACTCTACATTGCTGCTGTGTCCCGGACGATTTGCAATGATCCTTGCTTTGATCGGGTAACCAATTAATGTCAGATCTCCTACTACATCCAGCAGTTTGTGCCGGGCAGCTTCATTGGGAAACCTTAATTCCAGATTATTGAGATAACCTTCACTTTTGATTTCTATCTTGTCTTTATTAAAAATTTTCTGCAGCCGTTTCATTTCTTCCTCGTCAACCTGCTTGTCCACCACCACAATTGCATTGTTGATATCTCCTCCCTTAATTAGATTGGTTTCCAGCAGCATTTCCAGTTCATGCAGAAAGCAAAAAGTGCGGCAGGGTGCAATTTCTTTTTTGAATTCACGGAGATTTTTCAATCCCGCATGCTGTGTGCCAAGCACAGGAGAATTGAAATCAATCAGCGTGGTGATCTGGTATTCTACAGATGGCATTGCCACCATTTCCACTCTTTTTTGCTCGTCGTAAAAGTGTATATTCTCATCAATGCTGTACCAGATTTTTGCGGCATCTTGCTCTGCGATCCCGGATTGTTCAATGATCTCTGTAAATGGCAAAGAACTTCCGTCGAGAATGGGTATTTCAGGCCCGTTTACCTCTATCAGGCAATTATCTACTCCCATACCTGTCAGTGCTGCAAGGACATGTTCTACTGTACTGATTTTTGTGCCATTCGCTTCCAGTGTAGTACCCCGGCTTACATCAGATACCAGGTCGCAATCGGCTTTGATAACGGGTTTTCCCGGAATATCCGATCGTTGAAACTGGATTCCAAATCCCGGCGACGCCGGGTGCAGCCTGCATTCGGCCATGATGCCGGTATGGAGCCCGGTGCCTGAAATGCTGGCTACATTTTGTAATGTGTGCTGCTTGTCCGGGTTGAATGCTGCAACTGTCGCCATACTTGTATGATTCTTTTTTTCTGCTGAAGTAATCATGCTGCAAAGATAAGAATTAGCCCGAAGTTGACGGGTATACACCGGATCATCCCGGTTGTCGGTTTTACCATCAATGAAAATGAAATGGGACTAAAGATGCGGAAATCCTGATATCCGGTTTTCGGGTACCGGGCGGGGGTTCAGGTAATCTTTTCAGCCAGCAGCTTTTTAATTATGTTTTCGAGTTCCTGTAATCTTTTTTCCAGGTTGGGAAGCCTTCTTGTGATTGCCTGGCTGCGTAAGGCCGAGCTGTATTCATAAGCCGGTGATCCTGTCACGGCTTTGCCGGGTTCTATTGATTTACTAACGCCGCTTTGTGCATTTACTTTTACCCCATCGCCCAGCCTGATATGGCCCACAATACCGGCCTGCCCGCCGATCATGACGTGATCGCCAAGTTTTGTGCTTCCGCTTACACCTGCCTGCGCAGCAATGACTGTTTGCTGACCCACCTCTACATTGTGTGCGATCTGTATCAGGTTGTCCAGTTTGGCACCCCTTTTTATCAATGTGGATCCGATTGTTGCCCTGTCAATGGTCGCATTGGCCCCTATTTCTACTGAGTCCTCGATCACAACATTTCCCATTTGTGGTACTTTCTGCAAGCTGCCGTCCTGGCGGGGGGCATAACCAAAACCATCACTGCCAATAACAGTTCCCGCATGTATGATGACATTGTTGCCAATCACGCAATCGTGGTAAATTTTCACACCTGGGTGTATCAGGCAGTTATCCCCAATCCGCACCCGGTCACCAATAAAAACCTGTGGATATAATTTGCATTTGTTGCCAATACTTGTCCCGGAGCCGATGTATGCAAATGCACCGACAAATACTTCCAGTCCCAAACTGGCATTGGGCGATATATAAGAAGGTTGTTGAATGCCGGTAAGCTGTAGTTGCTGTATTTCCTGGTATTTACCTAGCAGAGTGGCAAAAGCGCTGTAGGCATCGGGAACCCGGATCAGGGTGGCACTGACCGGTTGTTTTAAAATAAAATTTTCATTGATGAGTATCACGGAGGCCTTCGTGCTATAGAGATACTCTTCGTATTTTGGATTGGCAAAAAATGCCAATTGCCCGTGCCGGGCTTCTTCAATTTTTCCGAAAGAATCAACAGCTGCTTCCGGGTTACCTTCGATGCTGCCCTGAACCAGAACAGCTATTTGTGATGCAGGAAATTGCATGTTGCTGAATTTACTTGCGCCTGCATGAGTGTTTCACTCAGGCAGGTGCAGATTTTTTTTAAGAAACTCCCGGCCAGCAAAGGTAGTGCTTTTTTACAGTGTCTTTCAGGTTGTGCTGCACCAGTGCGTTGTCAACTTGTGAAATATCTTTAATGCTGCCATCCTTGAACAGGATGTTAATTCTTTCATCAGCCGGATTATATGTGGTATTTGCTGCAATACCCGTAAAGACAAGATACGCTGCATCTGTTTCTGAAATATCCATCCGCTTTGCCACTTCTTTTTTCATTTCACAGAGTATTTCAGGCGAAAATGGATTAGCCTGCAGCTTTACCTTTAGTAATTTTCTTTCCACTATAGAACGGCATAAGAAGGATAATATTTTGTCTTCGTGCATTTGCCATGCTTTTACTGCACTCATCACATCATGGTCATCGAGCTGGCAAAACTCAAACAACCAGTTTTGCACACCGGCTTTTATTTTTTCTCCTCCCTTCAGGAAAATATTCAGGAAGGGAGAAGCGGCCGTAGCATGAATTTCGACTGCACGCCGAAACAGCATTTGCAGCATCTTTTCTGCACACAATACTGTTTTGTGCAGGTAAACCTGCCAGTACATCAGCCTGCGGCTGATCAGAAATTTTTCGATCGAATAAATAGCCTTCTCCTCCACAACCAGGTTATCATCTTTTACGGCTAGCATTTTCAGAATCCGGTCATAGCCAATCACACCTTCGGCCACTCCGGTAAAAAAACTGTCACGGTTCAGGTAATCCATCCGATCCACATCAAGCTGGCCTGATATGAGCTGACTTAAATATTTTTTCTGATAACTTTGCCTGAACATCGCAATGGCAGTGTCCAGCTGGCCGTTGAATTCTTTATTGAGTTGCTGCATCAGCAGCAGAGACAGGGCTTCGTGCTGCACATTTCTGATCAATGTTTCTTCCAGCGCATGAGAAAACGGCCCGTGACCCACATCATGCAGCAGGATTGCTGCTTTGGCGCCCAGTTCTTCTTCTTCAGTTATTGGAATGTTTTTGCTTTTTAATTCTGCCAGGGCAATGCACATCAGGTGGTAGGCTCCAAGTGAATGGTGCAAACGGGTATGAACCGCGCCAGGGTATACCAGGTGTGCAAATGCCATCTGATGAATATTGCGCAGCCTCTGATAGACCGGATGTGATATAATAGCAAGGATCAACGGGTGATCAATGGTAATAAATCCATACACAGGATCGTTGATGATTTTACGAACAGCGTTCATTGTTGTGTTTTTGTTAAAGAAGGGTAATGCAGGCAAAGCCCGTTCTGCCCTCCGGAGAACAAAAGTACGCAGGCCGGTTTTATTGGCTATTTTTACCCCTGCTTCATTTTTGACCAACGTTCAACTTTCAATCATGGCAATTGCAAAAATTATATGGGTAGACGATGAAATAGATAGCCTGCACTCGCAAATCCTTTTTCTTGAAAACAAAGGATATGAAGTGGAGAGTTTTACAAACGGGTTTGATGCCATAGATTATGTTAGGGATAATCCGGTTGATGTTGTACTGATTGATGAATCAATGCCCGGGATAACCGGACTGGAAACTCTTGCCAAAATGAAAGAAGTCAGCCAGTCACTTCCTGTTGTGCTGATTACTAAAAATGAAACTGAAAATCTGATGGATGAGGCCATTGGGTCACAAATCAGCGATTACCTGATCAAGCCGGTCAATCCCAATCAGGTTTGGCTGAGCCTGAAAAAAATTATTGATAATAAAAGGCTGGTTGCTGAAAAAACAACAAGCGCCTACCAGCAGCAGTTTCGAAACCTGTTTATGGCGCTGAACAGTAACCCTGACTATAACGAGTGGATGGATATTTACAAAAAACTGGTGTATTGGGAACTGGAAATGCAAAAAAGCGACAGCCCGGAAATGCAGGATGTACTGCAAAGCCAGAAAGGAGAGGCCAATACCGAATTTTTCAAGTTTGTATCAAAAAATTATGCTACCTGGGTGCATCCAAAAAGTACAGATGGGCCGGTGATGAGCCATACATTATTCCGGTTTAAAGTGCTGCCCCATCTGGAAAAGGGGATCCCGTTGTTTTTTGTGCTGATTGATAATTTACGTTTTGATCAATGGAAGGCCATTCAGCCCATATTTGCGGAAAGTTTTCGCATACTGGAAGAAGAGAGTTTTTACAGCATTCTTCCAACTGCCACACAGTATGCCCGAAACGCAATTTTTGCGGGTATGCTGCCTGTTGACATTGAAAAAAATTATCCTGCCCAATGGAAAAATGATGATGAGCAAGGGGGCAAAAACCTGCATGAAGAAGAGTTATTCAGGGCCCATCTCAAACGACTGGGCAAAACAGATCTGAAAATTTCCTATACCAAAGTGGTGAACAACCAGGCAGGCCTGGAACTGGTAAACTCCATACACAATCTTCTTTCAAATGATCTCAATGTCATCGTGTACAATTTTGTGGATATGCTCAGCCATGCACGCACCGAAATGGAAGTGCTGAAAGAACTGGCGGGTGACGAAATTAGTTTGCGAAGCATCACAACCAGTTGGTTTGAACATTCACCGCTGCATCAGGCACTTAAAAAAATTGCAGAAAAAAATATCCGGATTGTGCTGGCCACTGACCATGGAAGCATTCGTGTTAAAACACCCTGCAAGGTAGTGGGCGATAAGCAAACCACATCCAATCTGAGGTATAAACATGGCCGCAATCTGAATTATGAATCCAAAGAGGTCTTGGCTTTCCGTGATCCGAGAGATGCTGGATTGCCTGTGCCAACGGTCAATTCCTCTTTCATCTTTGCCAAGGAAGACGGATTTCTTTGTTATCCCAATAACTATAATTATTACGTGAATTATTACCGCAATACTTTTCAGCACGGAGGCGTGAGCCTTGAGGAAATGATTGTGCCGGTTATTAAAATGGTCAGCAGGTAATCATAGCCTGCAAGCGACTTGTGGATAAGTAGGGCACCGGGAGGAGATTGATATTTTTATTTTTGGCTGTATGAAATACACTCAATCTATACTGGACAAACTGGAAGAAATACCAAAAGAAGCCGGCTATGTGCTGCGGTATGAAAGAGGTACCTTTCAAAGCGGATATTGTATTTTAGAACAAAAAAGAGTGGTGGTGCTGAATAAGTTCCTGCAAACAGAAGGCCGGATCAATACCCTTATGGATCTGATTCCCCAACTGGACATTGATCTGTCGCGGCTCACACCAGAATCACAAAAAATGTATGGAGAAATACTCAGCCGAATGCAGGCAGAGCCGGGATCAGCACAGCAAGATATGCTTTAGCACAGTGTCTCTCATTTTGCAGAAGAGATAGCCCTGAACCAACTAAATTTGCCCGGTGAAATGTCCGCCACTTCAGATTACTTTTCTTGGTACCGGAACCAGCAGCGGCGTTCCCATGATTGCATGCAGTTGCAGTGTGTGTAAATCAGACGATTTTAGAGACAAAAGGCTCCGTTCAAGTATCCTGGTTCAATCTGCTCAAACAACCCTCGTGGTTGACACAGGGCCAGATTTTAGATACCAGATGCTGAAGCACCGGGTCAGCAGGATGGATGCTGTCGTTTTCACTCATCCGCATAAAGACCATCTGGCAGGGCTGGACGATATTAAGGCGTTTAATTTTTTTAATAAGAAACCCATTCCTTTATTTGCCGATTCACTGACAGAAGAAGCACTCAGGCGTGATTTTTACTACGCATTCACCGATACAAAATATCCGGGTATACCTGAACTGGAAATGAACAGCATTTCACTGGATCCTTTTTGGGTGGGTGATATTCCGGTGATACCGGTTCAGGTTTGGCACATGCGAATGCCTGTGCTGGGATTTCGTTTTGGATCTTTTACATATATCACCGATGCAAACCGTATTGAAGAAGTAGAAAAAAATAAAATCAGGGGCAGTACTATTCTGGTGCTGAATGCACTTCGCAAACAAAAACATTTGTCGCACTTCAGCCTGCCCGAAGCCATTGACCTGGTACAAGAATTAGCGGTTCCCGAAGCATATTTTACACATATCTCACATCAGATGGGAAGCCACCGGGAAATTGAAGAAGAATTGCCGCACGGCATACACCTGGCCTGGGACGGTCTCAAGCTGGAACTCTGATGCCAGGGCATTCTATTACACTAACAGTTGTTAGTTTATTCGGATTTTACAGTAACTTGCAGCCCTCCATTTGAATGGAGCGAATGTTTGCCAAAATTAAAACAGTGCCACTGTTCCGGCAGCATCAGGATCGGATGTGGCACACTTGTTCAATATCATAAACAGAGTATGGATTTTCAAAGAAATGAACTGACCCTGCAGGTGCAGCAAACAGCAAAGGATTTTTCGCAGCAGCATATCAAACCCTATGTAATGGACTGGGACGAAAGCCAGGAATTTCCGGTTCATGTGCTGAAAGAAATGGGAAAACTTGGTTTGATGGGCGTACTGGTTCCGGAAGAATACGGGGGCACCGGGCTTTCATATTTTGAATATAAAGCAATCATTGAAGAAGTTGCCAAAGTATGCGGTTCCATAGGCCTCAGCCTGGCAGCTCATAATTCTTTGTGCACAGGACATATCCTGGCTTTTGGAAACAGCAGCCAGAAAAAGAAATGGCTTCCTAAACTGGCCACAGCAGAATGGATAGGCGCATGGGGACTTACGGAAGCCAATACCGGAAGCGATGCAGGCAACATGAAATGCACTGCTGTAAAAGAGGGGAATGAGTGGGTTATTAATGGTACAAAGAACTGGATTACCCATGGTAAAACCGGAGATATTGCGGTGGTCGTGTGCAGAACAGGTGAACCAAGAACAAAAAATAATGCAACGGCTTTTGTTGTGGAACGAGGAACTCCGGGATTTTCGGGTGGCAAGAAAGAAAACAAACTGGGAATGAGGGCCAGCGAAACTGCTGAAATGATTTTTGATAACTGCCGCATTCCCGATATTAACCGCCTGGGAGAAACAGGCGATGGATTCAAACAGGCTTTAAAAGTTTTAGATGGCGGCAGAATTTCTATTGCCTCACTCTCACTGGGTATTGCTAAAGGAGCTTATGAAGCGGCACTTAAATACGCTCAGGAGCGGCATCAGTTTGACCAGCCGATTGCCAATTTTCAGGGTATTTCGTTCAAACTGGCTGACATGGCTACGGAGATCAGCGCTGCAGAACTTCTAACCCTGCAGGCCTGTGATCTCAAAGAGAAAAAATTGCCCCTGACCAGAGAAGCCGCCATGGCAAAATACTATGCCAGTGAGGTGGCAGTCAAAGTGGCAAATGATGCGGTACAGATCTTTGGAGGGTATGGTTATACCAAAGATTTTCCTGTGGAAAAGTATTACCGGGATGCGAAATTGTGTACCATTGGTGAGGGTACCAGCGAAATACAAAAAGTGGTCATCAGCCGGGAAGTGTTGAAGTGAATTACCGTACCTCCTGCATGTCAACCAATTTCCGGTAGATCCCGTTTTGCTTCATCAGTTGCTCATGATTGCCCCGTTCTGCAATCTCCCCTTTTTGTAATACAATAATTTCATCGGCATGGCGTACAGTAGAAAGCCGGTGTGCAATCACAATACTGGTCCGGTTTTGCATCATGTGATTGATAGCATCCTGCACCAGACGCTCACTCTCTGTGTCAAGAGAGGATGTAGCCTCATCAAGAATGAGAATCGGAGGATTTTTTAATACGGCACGGGCAATCGTCAATCTCTGCCTTTCACCTCCGCTTAATTTGGAACCCCTGTCGCCAATATTACTGCGGTACCCTTCCTCTTTTTGAATAATGAATTCATGAGCATTGGCAATTTTGGATGCTTCAATAATTTCTGCTTCGCTGGCTCCGGGTTTACCCAGTGCAATGTTGCTGGCAATACTGTCGTTGAAAAGTATGGGTTCCTGTGTAACAATGCCCATCAAGTTGCGAACTGATTGTAAAGAGTATTCTTTAATATTCATGCCATCAATCAGCACTTCACCACTGCTTACATCATGAAATCTGGGAACCAGGTCGGCCAGGGTAGATTTGCCCGCTCCGGAAGATCCGACCAGGGCAATTGTTTTCCCTTTTTCAATAAACAGGCTGATCTTGTTCAGAATGATTGCATCTTCATAGGAAAAACATACGTTTCTGAATTCAATACCAGACCGGAATTCGGTCAGTTGTTTTCCGCCGGGGTTTTCATCTACCGTAACCGGAGCATGGAGCACTTCATTGATCCGGTTGAGTGCAGCAGCGCCTTTACGCATATTGCTGAACGCACCCGACAAAGCCTTGGCCGGGTTTATGATGTTGTAAAAAATGCCAAGAAAGCCAAGGAATGCAGATGCCTCCAGCAATTGCCCTTTCAGTACCAGGCGACCGCCATAGTACAGAACTAAAGTGAAAAGCGTAACGCCAAGGACTTCAGACAGGGGGCTGGCAAGATCCCTTCGGTATGAGACTTTATTTTTTGACGACAACAATTGGCCGCTTGTTTTAAAAAATCGTTCACGGAGTAATTTTTCAATATTAAAAGCTTTAATCACCCGAAGGCCCCCAAGCGTTTCTTCAATAATAGAAAACGAATCTGCATTTTTTCGGGCTACATCGGCTGAATGTTTCTTTAATGACCGGGTTATTTTGCCGATGACCAGTCCAAGTAGGGGAATCAGGAGAAGAATGAAAATGGTCAGTTCCGGGCTGATCAGGAAAAGAACAATCAAGGTCACAATAATGGTCAGGGGGTCTTTGATCCAGCCTTCCAGTGTGCCCACCACCGAAACCTCTACTTCACTGACGTCATTGGAGATTCTGCTCATCAGGTCCCCTTTCCTTTTTTCGTTGAAATATCCGATGGGCAGTTTCAGTATTTTGTCATACAGGCTTTCACGAAAACGATTGACCACTGAATTTTTCAACGGGTTCATCACAGTGTGGGAGAGGTATAGAAATAAATTTTTCAGGAAAATAAAAAAAATCATCAGAATGCAAATAATGCCCAGGGTTGCTTCAGTGCCCCTCAGGCGAAGGGAATTATTCAACAGGTTATTGACAGACTGAAGCAGGGTGTTATCCGTTTCTGCAATAACAGCTTTCCCGGTAAAAATGAGCTGTAAAAAAGGCATGAGCATGCCCAGTGATATGATGGAAAACAGGATGCTGAGCAGCACGTACACAAAATAGAGTACAATTTTGCCTTTCTGGCTGCTGATATACCTGAAAATAAGGGAATACGTATTCATGTAGATTGCTTCGTCTGCAAAGGCGCAAAGTAACTAATTTTACTCCGCCGTTCGCATGATTGGACCGGGAACCCGGGGATGGCCTAAAAATGCAAGATATGACAGAAGGAAAACGACAAAAACAAATTGCCGGATTGCTAAATGAAGAAATGAACCTGATTTTTCAGCGGCTCGGACTGAATATGGCAGATGGCGGCATGGTTTCCATCTCATCGGTGAAAATAACCCCCGACTTGCTGGAAGCAAGGGTATACCTGAGTTTTTTTCAGGTAAAGGATGCGGCGGCGGTACTCAGGCGGGTTGAAGACCGCCATCATGAAATAAAAAAGGAACTGGCAGCAAGGGTTCGCCATCAGCTACGAAATATTCCGGTACTCAGGTTTTACAAGGACGACACACTGGACCAGGTTTTTAAAATGGAAGAATTGTTCAAAAAAATAAATAAAGAAAAAAGGGATGAACCTTAGAAATCTGCATTTTCATAAACAATAAAATCCTTCACTGTTTGAACTTTTTATTTGCCTGGCGGTATTTCAAAGCCAAAAAATCAACCAATGCCATCAATATCATAGCATGGACAAGCATCGTGGCTATTGTGTTTGGTACGGCTTCCCTCATCCTGGTGCTGAGTGTATTCAATGGATTTGAAAACCTGGTAAAATCACTGTATTCTTCTTTTTACACTGATCTGAAAGTAACTCCGGCTGCAGGTAAAACAATGCTGGTTTCTTTCAGCAGCCTGCAACAGCTGAAAAACCTGAAAGGAATTCAGAATTTCTCTTTGGTGGCCGAAGAAAAAGCACTCCTTCAGAATGGTGACTACCAAACCGTGGTACATCTGAAGGGGGTGGATGAAAATTATCGTTACACAACCGGAGTGGCCAATCACCTCGTCAGTGGATCTTATGATTTGGGAAATGAAGAATCGCCGGGACTGGTTCTTGGTGCAGGTGTGGAAAATGCACTGGGTATTGTCAGCGACAGGGAACTTTTTTTATTGAAAATTTATTTGCCAAAAGGCGGGGCCTCTGAGTCGGTACAACTGGCCGAAAATATCAGCAGCGACAGCATCCGCAGCACAGCTGCTTTTATGATTCAGCAGGACTTCGATGCAAAATATGGCATCACCAGTCTTGCTTTTGTAAAACGGGCCCTGCAACTACAACCTGATGAATACAGCGGACTTGAAATTCGTTTGGCCGGGAACAGCTCGCTAAAGGAATTGAAAAGGCAGGTGCGAAAGATTTTTGCTGATGGATACCTGGTACAAGACCGGTATGAACAAAACAGCAGCCTGTTTTCGGTGATGCGAATGGAGCGATGGGTGATTTTTGGAGTACTGAGCCTGATACTGGCAGTTGCCGCATTTAATATGATAGGGGCACTGACAATGCTGGTGCTGGAAAAAAGAAAAGATATCAGCATTCTGCATGCACTGGGGAGCAACAGGTCTTTTATTCAGAAAATTTTTATTGCCGAAGGTATCCTGCTGGCCGTAATCGGCAGCATCATTGGCATGTTGCTGGCCTATGGTTTTATCTGGCTACAGCAGAAATATCATCTTGTGCCTTTATCCGGCGGTTCTTTTTTGATTGATTATTTCCCGGTGCAGCCCAGGGTTACCGATTTTATACTAGTTGCCAGCACGGTTTTTATTGTTGCAGTACTGGCATCATGGATTCCCTCAAAGAAGGCAGCAGCGCAGCCTTTTTCACTGAGATCAGAGTAATGGAAATACATCAACGGAAAGAATCAGGCGCTTTAATAATCTCCCAATGTTTCGGGCAATTGGGCAAGCGCCGTTGCCAACTGCTCATCGTTAGGAGCGATGCCATGCCACTCATGGGTGCCTTCCATAAAATCAACCCCTTTACCCATCCGGGTATGCATCATAATCGCTACCGGTTTTTTCTGTCCGGCAAGAGATTTGGCATCACTGAGGGTTTGCAGTATCTCTTCCATATTGTGGCCGTCCATTTCTAACGTAAGCCAGCCAAAGCAATCGAATTTTTCACGAATATTTCCAAGGTTCATGACTTTCTGGGTGGATCCATCTATTTGCTGGCCATTCCAGTCAACAGTAGCAATCAGGTTGTCAACCTTATGGTGGGCGGCAAACAGTACCGCTTCCCAGATCTGTCCTTCCTGCAATTCTCCGTCGCCATGCAGGGAATACACAAGGTGGGAATCGTTGTTCAATTTTTTGCTCAAGGCAGCACCAGCTGCAATGCTTAGGCCCTGGCCAAGTGAACCAGAAGCAATACGGATACCAGGAAGTTTTTCTTTTGTGGCAGGATGACCCTGCAGCCGGGTACCGAGTTTTCGAAAAGTTGCCAGTTCGCTGATGTCAAAGTAACCGGCACGGGCCAGCGTTGAATAGAAAGCCGGGGAAATATGTCCGTTCGAAAGGAAAAAAAGATCTTCATTTCTTCCATCCATATCAAAACTGGGATTGTGTTCCATTACATTGAAATAGAGGGCTGTCAGAAAATCGGTACAGCCCAGAGAACCACCGGGATGGCCACTGCTGGCACCATGCACCATTCTGACAATATCTCTTCTGATTTGGGTGGCGATCGCCTGTAAGTCTTTCATGAATTTCGTTTCATTAAACTTTTTGTACCTTGGCTGCTCAAAAAGAACGGTTGCCGGGCAAAAGTGCAATCTTTTTCGATACAAAATTCTGAGAATATCCTGAACTTTTTAACATTATGGAAAACCATTAGTTTAGAATAAATTAATGCATAATGCATTAAAAATGTTAGAATAACAGATTAAGTCAAAGACAATAACCTTATATTTGTAAAGTTCAAACCAGGCCGGATGCTTGATATTTTATTAACTGCTTCTGTTGCTTTTGTTATTACATTCATTGCCATCCCGACGATCATCCAGGTGGCGGAGAAAAAGCAGCTTTATGATGTTCCCGACCAGAGAAAAATTCACAGGGTTCGCATTGCATCACTTGGCGGAGTTGGAATTTTCAGCGGTTTTTTGCTGGCATCTATTCTGTCTATACAGTCGTTCTTCAACCCGGAATTTCAATATTTTTTTGCTGCAGCAATTGTGATTTTCTTTTTAGGTCTAAAGGATGATTTGGTCATACTTTCGGCCACGAAAAAATTTATCGGCCAAATCATTGCTGCAGCTATACTCATTCATCTGGGCGGCCTTCGTATTGACAGCATGCATGGCATACTCGGCTACGAAGAATTGCCTGAGTCTTTCAGCCTTGCTTTATCATATCTGACCATCATTTTAATTATCAATTCCTTCAACCTGATTGACGGGGTAGACGGACTTGCCACAAGCCTGGGCATTTTGACTACTGCTGTATTTGGCGCCTATTTCTTTGCCATCGGGTTTCATGCCTATGCGCTGCTTGCTTTTGCCATGACAGGTAGTTTGATTGCTTTTTTGATTTTCAATCATCAACCCGCCAAAATTTTTATGGGAGATTCAGGTTCATTGATGATCGGACTGATCAATGCAATACTGGTGATCAAATTCATACAGGTGGCCGATCAGCCTTACCTTGCTTTCCAGGTGCCTTCGGCTGTTGTGATCGGATTTGCGATTCTTATGGTACCACTTTTGGATACGCTTCGTGTATTCAGCATTCGGATATATAATGGCCGTTCTCCTTTTACACCCGACCGGAATCACGTACACCATTTGTTGCTCGACAAGGGACTCAGCCACAAAGCCGTAACGTTCACTTGTTTGCTGGCTAATATCATTTTTATCGCAATTGCCTGGCTCGGAAAAGGGATCGGCCCAAATTACCTGCTGCTCATTTTGCTGGTAATTGCAATGACGGCATTAGGAATTTTGTACAACAGCAAACATAAAATTTTCCACTCCGGTCATTCTGGCAAACCCGCTGTTTCCGAAAGCAAAGTCACTACTAAGGTTGTGAAGCTGGCTGAAGAAAATGCAGCCGCCAGCAATAACTGATACGGGCATGCTATCAGGACTTGCAGTGCCGGTCTTTTCTTTTTTTGTAATTTTACCTTTTCCATTACTACAAAAACCTCAGATGTATGTCAGATGATATTCATTCAATAGCCGCTTCATCAGAAGATCACATGAAGAAAGCAATACAGCACCTGGAAACTGAATTGATAAAAATCAGGGCCGGAAAAGCGAACCCCCAGATGCTGGATGGGATTTCTGTTGATTACTACGGTTCGCCGATGCCCATCAACCAGGTGGCAAATATCAGTACATTGGATGTACGCACCATCAGCATTCAGCCCTGGGAAAAGAATATGCTTCAGCCTATCGAGCGGGCTATTATTGCGGCCAACATAGGAATCAATCCGCAGAATGACGGAGTTCAGATTCGCCTTTTTCTTCCACCCCTTACCGAAGAACGCAGAAAAGAACTGGTAAAAAAATGCCAGGCAGAAGGTGAACATTCAAAAGTGGCGATCCGAAATATCCGGCGTGACTCATTAGAGCACATCAAGAAATTACAGAAGAACGGGCTGAGTGAGGATGCAGCAAAAGATGCAGAAGAAAACATACAGCAACTGACAAACCGGTTTATTTCGGTTGTAGAAAAACACCTTACTGCCAAAGAAAAAGAAATCATGTCTGTTTAATACTGGAAGCAGAATCAGGCAGTTCATCAGCCTCCGGCTTACGATCCTGTTTGTTTGCCAGGTACACACCCGCAAGGATGATGGCCAGTCCGGCAAGTTTGACCACTGTAATTCTTTCCCCATCTATGATTCCCCAAAATATGGCAACAAATGGAATTCCATACGTCACAAGGGCCGCAAATAATCCGCCTGCCCTCTTCACCAGCATATAGAATAGCACACTGGCCAGCGCACTGCCGGCTACTCCCAGAATAATTGTGGAGTGTAAGGCTGATTGTACAGAAGGTTCAGAAAAATTAAGCCAGAATATTCCTTGTGTCCACATCAGCAATCCTGCCGGAATCAGCATAAAGGATAATGATACGACTGCCATATAAAAAGAATTGATATCTCTGAGCAAGCGGGCCACCATATTGACGTTAATGCCATACAGAAGAGTGGATAGTACAATCAAAAGTGAATATTCCAGGTTCGAAGACCGGAATTCCTTTTCGCCGGAGATCAGCGGGTACAAGGTCAGTATTAAAAAACCTGCAAAACCGGTGATCACACCAATCAGCTTTTGTTTTCTAACGGGAGTATGAAAGAACAAAGTTCCGATCAGCAGCACACATAATGGAGTCAATGAATTCAATATGCCTCCCAGCGAACCATCAATCAGGGTAAGTGCAATGGCAAAAAATATAGCGGGAAGCAGGTTTCCCAGCACAGCACTCAGGATGACCAGTGGTATCTTACCCGGTGGAATTTTCTTATATACCGCAAGGGCAAAAGGCAAAAAAACAAGGCCTGCAGAAAAGATTCGGACAGAGGCAATCTGTCCTGCAGTAAACCCCCTGGTGCTGTCCCGCATCAGTTTAAAAGAACTTCCCCAAATAATACACAAAATGACGAAAAGGAACCAGCTGATCATCCGTTTTTTTTGCTCTGCCTGCATCAGGCACAAATTACTTAATTAGCAGTAAAGAATTTTTAAGATTTCCTTCCAATTGCTTACTTTGCCTTTCATACGCACAGGATGATCAGGCTAAAAGATATTTCTACCAGGACTCCGAAAGATGCAGATAAAAGAGAGTGTAAGGAAAAGACTGCTGCCATTCTGATAGAGCTGGATGAATTACAAAACCTGTTATTTGCAGAAGGGAAACATTCGGTACTTGTAGTCATCCAGGGAATGGATGCAAGTGGGAAGGATGGTGTGATCCGCAATGTGCTGGGCAATATGAACCCGCAAGGTGTGATGGTAAAGTCGTTCAAGGCGCCTGTTGCTGATGAGCTCTCGCATGATTTCCTGTGGCGCATTCATAAGCATGCACCTGCAAGTGGCATGATTCAGGTCTTCAACCGGTCGCATTATGAAGACATATTGGTTACCCGTGTACATAAGTGGTGCGATGATGTAACTGCATTGAAGAGAATGAAAGCAATTAATGATTTCGAGTCATTGCTACAGGAACATAACAGAACTCATATTCTTAAATTTTATCTGCATATTTCTCCGGAAGAGCAGCACAAAAGACTGACAGAGCGGATGCAGGATCCTGCAAAAATGTGGAAATATAATGAGAAAGATTTTGAAGAATCGAAACTTTGGGATATCTATATGCAGATGTATGAAGATTGTTTCAACAATTGCAACCGCCCTTCCTGGACAATCGTTCCATCAGATCAGAACTGGTATAAGGAATATCTGATTGCCACACAGCTCAGAGATCTTCTGGCAGGGCTTGATATGAAATTTCCAGGGTTAAAGAAATAATCGAAACAATATTTCCTTACATCAAAACACAGAATTATGGGTATGCTGAAAGAATTCAAAGAATTTGCCTTAAAAGGGAGCCTGGTCGATATTGCCGTGGCGTTTGTCCTGGGCGGCGCTTTTGGTAAAGTGGTCACTTCTTTTACTGAAGGAATGGTTGCCCCTTTGGTGGGATTGCTGACTGGCAAAGACCTGAGTAAAAATATGTTTGTTCTGAAAAAGGCAATTCCTGAAGTAAAGGACAGTGCAGGAAATATCATCACAGAAGCAAGTACTGAAGTGGCCTTAAAATGGGGCTCTTTTTTGACCGCTATAATAGATTTTGTCATTGTGGCATTCGTAATGTTTCTTGTAATTAAAGCCCTCAACAGCCTGAAAAAGAAACAGGAGGAAGCTCCTGCCTCAACTCCGGAAGATATTCAGCTGCTTAGAGAAATCAGGGATGCATTAAAGAAATAGGACAGCAACGCACTCTTTTTGTTATTTTTGCCAGGTCTTGTTAAAAAGAACAGACAGGACTATATTTTTCAACATTTGTATTGTGCAACAAGCCTCTTACCAGATAAAACTGCCTCAGTTTGAAGGGCCATTTGACCTGTTACTTTTTTTCATTGAGCGGGATGAACTGGATATTTACAATATCCCGATTACCGGGATTATCAATGATTTTCTTGATTATATTCATAAAAGTGAGAAACTGAATATTGAACTCAGCAGTGAATTTATTTTGTTTGTGTCCACGCTGATGAAAATAAAAGCCCGGATGCTGCTGCCACGCAAAGAAATGGATGCGCAGGGCAATGAAATAGACCCCAGGCAGGAACTAGTCAGCAAAATTCTGGAGTACAAAAAATTCAAACAGGCCTCACTGGAAATGGCTGAGATGGAAGCCCGGCGTATGCTCATGTTGAAAAGAGGCAATATTGAGCAGGAATTGTCACAGATTGGGGAGCAGGAAAGCGAGGGAACAGAAATTCAGAGTGTGACGCTGTTTAAGCTAATGCGGGCATTTGAGCGGGCCATGCAAAAGTACAGTGATCGGTTGAACCGTCCGGTACACACTGTTGTCAGGTATGAATATACAATGGAACAAAGCCGGGAACAGATGCTGCAGCTACTCCGGGATGAGAAAACTGTCCCGTTCGACCTTTTTTTTGAAGAATGTGCAAACAGGGTGCATGCAATTTTCTTATTTTTAGCATTGCTGGAACTGGTACAACAAAATTTTCTGAAGATCATCACCGGGGAAGGAATGAATAATTTTATTGTCGAATTCAATGAACCGGAAAATCGCCTGGCATTGGGTGAAGAATTTCATCAACCACAATAAAACCAAATTACAACAATGAAACGCACAGCCACAGCTTACTGGAAAGGAACCGGAAAAGAAGGTACCGGAAAACTGAACACACAGTCCAAGGTGATCAAGAATAAGGCATATGATTACCGCAGCCGGTTTGAAGATGGTACCTATACCAACCCCGAAGAACTCATTGCTGCAGCACATGCCGGCTGCTATTCCATGAAACTGGCGTTTGTGCTGAATGCAGCAGGATTTGTTCCGGGCAGGATAGAAACTACATGTACGATTACCATGGAGAATGGAGTCATTACCAGCAGCCACCTGGATGTTAAGGCAAAAGTGCCGAAGCTACGGGTAAAGAATTTTCCACAGTATGCCGAAGATGCCAAGTTAAACTGCCCGGTCAGTAAACTACTGAATTGTGACATTACCATGAATGCGCAACAAGTTAAAAGTTTTAAGGCGGAATCGGGACAAGCATCCTGAAACTTCAGCTAACTTTTTTAATATTGATAATCAGCGAAAAGGGGTGTTTTCAGATGGCAGAGATCAACCCTTTTTTGTTTGATTCTATTAGCTTCAGAATAAACGAATAACAATTGGCATGAAAGTAGCTGATTATCTGTACCTTTTAATTGAATATTACACAGTGGCCTCCCGAGATTAAAATGAAACCGGGTTTGTTTTTGCTACTGAAGTTTTGGGTCCTGAAATAATACGAACATTAAAATAATTTTAGTATGAAAAACATATTTTCATGTCTCGGTTTTATTGCTCTCTTCTCAGGGTTGCAAGCGCAGGTCAGGCAGACTGAAAGCACTACGTCGCGGGTAAGAGATACTATAATTCGGGAGCCTGTTCGCACGGATGACAACAGAAACAACAGGCGTGGGGAAATCAGGGAAGAAAACAATAATCGCACAGGTTACCCTAGTGATGCTGTAAGGGTCACACAAGCCGTAATAGATCGGGTTGTATTTACAGAACAGTCTGCCGTATCTTCAGAAGACACAGCCGCAGTATTCATGGTTACTACCCCACTACTGGATGTGAGGGCAGTGAACGGAAGAGTCCCTGTTCAAAAAATAACAAGCATCCTCCAACTCACAAAAAACAAACCCCCTAAAGTTACTCTATCAGCAAAGCATCCGCAATCGAATTATTCTGTACTACGATTTGGGGGTGCTGATATCAATTTCGAAGAAGATAAAGCCAATTTTATATACCGGATTGATCCTCGTGATATCATATTGGAAAAAAGCAGCCAGATCGTAAGCCCGCAAGGTGGTATATCTTCTACGTCCGAAAAATATATTATAAAGCTGGATCAGAGGTCGTACGAGTTTTTCAATGGATTTGTTGGGGCTAAAGTAAATTTTCAGAAAAATCAGAAATATCTGGTTCAATTTTCCGTGGAATCGAAAAAGGTAATTGATTATACTGTCTGGATTTCTAAGGAGTATAAAGAAATTTTCCTAACTTCATCTGGTATTGCTTCCTTGCCTATACCCAACCAGCATTTCTTTTATTCAGGGAATAAAAAAATATCGCTGGTAGTGGAACCGGGCGACTATGAAGGGAATTATTACATCATACTCGCCGGTAACTGTCTGAAGGGGAACTGGACCTTCAGGCGTTTTGATATGACTGCGTTGGATGAATAATAAATGTATCAATTACCAGCAACATAATATCTGAGAGATCTGATTATTGTTTATTGCAAACACCCCATTTTGCCAGATACGACAATAAAACATGTGGATAACTGCTCGTGATTTGATTTCATCTCGAAGATAAAATTTATTTATCAATCATCGCCTGCAGTTTTTCAATAGGAAATTTGTTTTTTTCATTTATTTCAATTTGATCTGGCTTAAACAATTGCCATTTGCAGCATCACCGAAATAATTATTGTTGCCGTTGGCATCTTTTGTATTGAGACCCGTTCCGGCATTACTGGTGCATAACCTTGTACCCAGCGGAATAAGGGGCACCTGGTAAAACAGCATCGTGTTAGCTGTTGATCTTACTGCCCAGTCGCAAAGAGCATTATTCAGCATGAAACAGTTCACATCGCCGCTTTGCTCATTACCGATGTCACCCGCACGGCCAGTAATAGTGAAAGGACGATCCATTATCTCTGCCCCGGTATGATCAAAAATATGGACGGGTCTTCCCTCTTCTATCTTCAGATTAAGTGAGTTTGGGGCTAATAAACCATGATGTTTGACACCTACACTATGCGCTAATTCATGGGCGGTGATGGTGGCAAAAAGTTCCTTTTCTGTATAGCTCAATGTTTGATTGATGCTTTTCGCTTCGGCAACACGGTCCTGGTAGGATGAACTGATCCTGTTTTGATCAATCACCGTCATACTGACTTGTTTGGGAATACCGGGGCCTCCAAAACTTTTTCCCAGGTCACCTGTGAGTGACCCCAGTTTAAGATGAATGGCATACTGATCATAAATATGGGCTGTCAGCTTATTCTTATTGAGCCTTCTGTCCGCACCAATTTCGTCTTCAAAAAAGAGAACTACTTCCACGCCGGATGACACTTCAAATCTGGCTGTACCCAGGCCAAACAGCCGCCAATCTGCCGTTTTAACTGCCAGCTCTTTTTTACTTGGATCCAGCCGCTGAAATCCACCATGGGAAATGACGCCTCTATATTCTTCGTAAGCACTCAGCCCGTCGCCGTTAAAGTTATTGCCGGGAGAGGTTTCAAGGTCATCAGCATCCGCTGGATTTTTATTCGCCGCTAACCATGCATCACCAATATTAGAACCCGGCGGTCTTTTGGGAATGGGGATAGCTGACTGACCGCCTGGAAAAAGTAACTGACCCTGCAGTTTACTTTTATCTTCCATGATGGCCACTACAGAGAAGGTAGTATATCCGCCACCATCATATGAATTTACTATAGCATCACCGGTAACTCCATCATAACTCAATGCAGTTGCCGTTTGGCGATCCGGACTTGTATTCTCATTCAGCACATCGTCAAAGCGGATATCAGGTAAAATAGCTCCTACTTTAAGTGGCATATTGAGACAAATACCAGGCTCTTTGGACGTATTCTGGAGTTTTAACTCGAAGTGATCTACTTTAAGTGATGGGTCCTGTCCATTTTTGCCAACCACTTTTAACCGTATAACCATCAATCGGCCCGGGTTATTTTCATCCCTGCCGGGGAGAGGCAGCCAGGTATCATAATTTTCGGGAGTAACGATTAATACATCTTCGGCGACATCTCTCACCAGGTGCCAGGTAATCGTAGTTGATGTGTTGCCTAAATTACCGGGCATCTCTCCAGTAAATGAACGGGATCCTTGTAAGACATTTTTATTCGTCAGAGGTTGATTTGATACGGTAATGGAAGGCCCGTTTTGAACCCATGGTTCCTTACAATTGCCTGTCCCATTACAGGCAGGCCCGATCGCTTCGATATCATATGTATTATCCCAGTCCCTGATAATAACGGAATGTAATTCCGCTTCCCCGGTACCTGCGCAATCCCCGATACATTTTCTTTTTAACAGCACTTCGGTAATTTCACCGTGTGAATTATAGGATCCCGTGCCTTTATCATCGGTAAAATTCAAGTCCGTTTCATCATCGTCCCTGTTCATGGTAGGTTGTGCACCACTAAAACTAACCTGGACCTTTTCTACGATTTGTCCGGCATATACCTCATTAGTATGATTAATTATGGTTTCCATCGATAGTGTACCACTCCACGTTGTGCCCTTTACTTTTTTTGGCTTTTTCAACTTTGATGTATCTGCCTTATCCAGGTAAGCTTGTGTAAACTTCATTTCCGACAACATTCTTTCATAAAATGCTATCCTGGCAGCATCTCCATTATTTTTTTTAAGAGCATCGATAATTCTTGTGACCTTGGCAATTTGGGGAGCCAGTGACCGCCCGATTTGCGCCCGGGCTGGTTCAAGCCCGGTAATAACAATAAAAAGGAGGATGATGGTGAAACGCATAGCAGTAATTCTGTTTTTTTTCAATATTTATAAGTTCAATTCTTCAGTTTATTGCAAAATATGATTTATCACTTATCAATCATCGCATGCAGTTTTTCAATAGGAAATTTGTTTTTTCATTTTTACTTCAATTTTATCTGGCTTAAACAATTTCCATTTGCTGCATCACCAAAATAATTATTATTGCTGTTGGCATCTTTTTGATTAAGACCTGTTCCGTCTTTTTTAGTACATAGTAATGTACCTAATGGAATCGGCGGAACTTCATAAAAGAATACAGAGTCAGGGGTGGTGGTTACCGCCCAGTCGCAAAGCGCATTGTTGACCATAAAGCAACTGATATCTCCGCTTTGCTCATTTCCTTTATCACCTCCCCGGCCTGTAATAGAATAGGGGCGGGTTAAAATTTCTGATCCATTATGGCTAAATATTCGTACCGGCCTTCCTTGTTGTACCTGTAAGTTCATTGAATTTGGGGCTAATGAACCATGGTGCTTCACATTGACACTATGCGCCAGTTCATGTGCAGTAACTGTAGCAAACATATCCAAAAGAGAGTAGGCTATTTGTGCATTCATACTGTTGGCTTCAGCAATACGGTCCTGGTAAGCTTGTCGTATATTATTTTCTGCAATAACTGTTTTGCTGATTTGTTTTGGAATACCCGGCCCGCCAAAACTTTTTCCCAGGTCTGGTGTCAATACACCTTTTTGAAGGAATAAAGCATATTGGTCATAAACATGTGCTGTTTTAAAATTCTTATCAAGCTTTCTGTCAGCGCCAATTTCATTTTCAGCAAAGCGAATTACTTTCAGACCGGAAGCATTTTCAAATTTTATAATACCAGCGTCAAAAAAAGGCATTTCAGATTTTTTCATTTTCACACCGACTTCTTTTTTCATCGGGTCAAGACGTTTAAAACTTCCTTCTGATATTACCCCTCGGTATTCTTCATAAGCTGTAAGCCCATCTCCGTCGTTGGTATTTCCTGTTGAACTTTCTATGTCATCATTTTCATTCGGGTTATTGTTACTTGCAAGCCATGATCTGGCAATATTAGATCCGGGGCTTCTTTTAGGAATGGGAACTTCGTTTGAACCGCCAGATGTCAAAAGCATTCCTTTCACTTTTGAATTATCTTCCAGCGTCGCTTCTGCAATCAGTGTGGTCCATCCGCCTCCGTCATAGGCTGCTACTTCTGCTGAAACAGAAGTGCAATTTCTGCAGGGTATTTCCAGGCGCTGAAAATTATCACCCGGATAGGAAGTCCCTTGTGGTAAAAATCTGATATCGGGTAAAGTACTGAGCGGTGTAAGAGGTGCATTTATAGTTATACCCGGTTCGGAAGATGTTCTAAGAAGACGCAACTCAAATGAAATAGCTTTTAATGAAGGTGTTCCGCCTCCCTGAGTCTGCAATGTAAGGTCAATATTCATTACTGAGCCTTTTGTCATTTCATCCTTACCCGGCTCCGGGAGCCAGTTATCATAATCTGAGGGTGTAATAATTAACTCAACCTTTGGCACAACTCTTACTAAGTGCCATGTTGTCGTTATGGTAGCTGTACCAAGATCGGGGGGTATGTCAATTGTTTTTGATTCACTTCCTGACAGTATACCGGAGTTGGTAAACTTTTGATCTAAAATATTAATGTCATTTCCATGACCGTAGCCCCACGGATTTGAACCTGAGGAACAGGTGGGGCCTATCGTTGCAATTTCATAAGTGCTGTCATAGGGGTTAAGTGAAACAGACATCAGTTCTACTTCACCATCACCCTGGCAATCACCTTTTCCCATGCTTTTGCCTTCTATTACTATTTCATCCTCATACCTGATGGTGCCTGTTCCTCTGTTGTTCAGAATTGTAACGGTAATTGTTTTTTCACTCCAGCCGGTACTCGTTTTTGCTTTTTCATGTTTTCTGATAGTACCTGTCCAGTTTCCCTGGACTTGCTGACTTTTTGCTTCAGCGCCAGCCAGAAGAATTATGAGCACTCCTAAATTGAAAGGCCGATAAAAAAAATAGACGTTCTTCATTTTTTTGGTAAATAAAGGTCAGATCTTTTATACACTGCTTACCGGTTGATTGCTTTTCCGCTGAAAGAATGATTCCTTCTGGCCGGCCCACATTCACCTTAATCATATACACAATCTGGTTTCACAAAGTCATCATTATGCTGCAGGTTAAGCTAGTCGGTATGTTTGAACAGTGTTGAATAATTCAGGAAAGTAAGTTAAGCTTTTTCAGGATTGTATCCTGCGGTACCGTGCCGAATTATTTATTCATATATCCACAGCAGTACTGGTTTTTTTGAGTTATTGATGATTCCTTTTAGCTTTTCGAGAAAGATAGTGGAAACAGTCGGGCATCCGTTGCTCTGCCAGATTTCTTCCGGCACTTCAGAATCCGGAATGCTGCTGTGTGAATGAAGTACAACTGCTCTGTCAAAAGCATTATTATTTGAGCTGTCCAGCCCATGGAGTTTGTAAGAATAGCCAAAACGCCCTGTGTAAGGTTTGCCGATCTTATATTTTCCCAAAGATGTGCATCCGCTGCCCGGTACATTACTGTATTTTCTTCCATCCAGCCAGTATTCGTAACAGTTGCCATGTGCCACAAGCCCGGAGTGGGATACGGTGTCTTGCAACAGATCGTAAATGAAAAACCGATTTTTACCAGATGGGAGGCTCATGTCAACCATAAAACAAAATTTTGTATTATAATCATTCTGAGATAAAAACGCCTTTGCTTCCGCCGATTTTTTCTTTAGCTTCTGGTTTTCCGGTTTGCCGGAAGGTTCAATTTTTTGAATGTTTTGCAAAGGGGGCTTGGAGATTTTTTCTCCTTTGTTTCTTATGGAGAGCCAGGCTACGGCGATAAAGAAAAAAGCGATGGGTATGGCCAGGCGATAGAATTTCATAAACCACAGTTTTACACGGGGTATAAGATAACCGACAGCACTAAATCCACAAAGAATCAAGAGAAAATTTAAAAAAAATTCAGAACTTCCAGCCGGCGTAAAACTGGGCAACATTATTTTTGATGAAATCTTTTGGCAAAAAGCTGGGCCCGGGAGATGTTCCTTTATTCAAGTTCTGAAGGCTGATATTGATGCGCCCTCCCAAAAACAGGCCACTGACCGGAAAGATTTCGATGCCACCAGCCAGACCATAGTCAAACCTGTTGAAATAATCAAAAAGACTGCCTCTACCACCGCTGCCAGTGCTGTCCACTTTTGCATTCATGAGGAATGCAATCTGGCCGCCGGCCTGAACCTGAAATTTTCTTGTGAAATTCAGAACAAGCAATTGGGGCATCAGCAGGTAATCAAGATTTACCGTACTTGTATTACTGTTTGATTTGTAATTGTAGCCTTGCCTGGATAACATAATTTCGGACCGGAAACCAAGCAGGTTCTTTGATTTTTGGGAAATGTAACCTCCGAACATATAACCGGAACGGCTGCCGGCATTGATTCCGGCGGCATTGGTTACGTTCACAAAATTAAGCCCGCCTTTTACACCGAAAGATAACTGCGCATCTGCCCAAAAAGGAATGCAGGCAAGAAACTGCAGGCAAATTTTTTTCATACCCAAATATAGGCAGAATAGAACAGTCAATAGCCGTAAGGTTTGGATTCTCTTTCGGTGTTTGAAAAACCACGAACTCATTTTTTTCGGAATGATCAGGTGTATTGATCTATATTTTTCGCCTTCACCTGGTTCTATCCTGCTATTGTATCTGTACCTCCGTCAAAGGTCCGGTCAGATTTGTAATCTTACGGAGAAAGTTTATTTGATTGAATAACTTTCAGATAGATTTTTCCTTTTATGGATTCTCTTTGTTTTGGATTTTGTTCGTCAATATCAATCTGATGCTCAACCAAAACCCGGGATTCGTTTCTGGCATCGAAGTTCATATGAGAGGCATCGAGACCTCCCAGTTGCGTCACTAATCTTTGGCCCTCCTGCCTTTTTTGGGCGCCAAAAAAGTATGTTTTGAGTTTATCCAGTATCGCGTTACCGGTTTCAGCAAACGAGTCTGATGTCCGGGCGGGCTGCGAGCTTGCTATTTCTGAAATCTTATCCTTGTTAGCTTCAATCTTTTTCGCGCTCATCAGGAGCCTGTTGGCATAGGCCGGGAAATCCACGGAATAGCTCTTGTTTACGGTTTTGGCGAGCGCGGAGTAATCCGCTTCGGTGTCGTAGTGAAATGTTTGAAGAATGATCGAATCATTATTCTCACCGGGACACAAACCGATGCCGCTTGCAGGAAAAAGCATGCGCAGTTTCCGAGGGCCGGAATAGGTGTACGTATTCATCTTTTCATTTACTTTTATTTTTTTGATGCTGCCGAACTCTTTAATGATCAGTGGCACACTGAATTCATTATCAGAGGAGGGGTTTTCATAATTGGCATCCGCTATGAACAATTGCCATTTGCAGTTATTCATTCCCAGTTTAACATCTATTCCTTCTTCCGGCAGTGTATAGATCAAACCGGTCGCCTGCAGTTTAAGTTCGTCATTAAAGCCTTTAACCTGGTAATCAAATTCTATGTAAAATTGCATTTTGAAGTTATTGAACTTATCGATCCTGTCCGCCCAATCCTGATTTGAATATTCTCCGCCGGATGCAACCTCCAGTTGCGTTTCATATAAATAAATAGCATGTAAATTCAGCACAGTAATGTAATCCCATTTTCTCATTTTCTCTGTTATCTTATCGGAGAAGATCTGTGAAAATTCTTTGATCAACTCCCCTGATTTCGGCAAAGAAGAGGAGTTTTTAATGTCATAAGCCTGCCTTAACCGTTGATAATCGAGTACCTGCTTGATGATTGCGTAATGAGCTTCAGGAATATTCTTATATAAGTCGATCAGCTTTTTCATTTTTTCATCCATGCGTTGAAAAACATTCTCCAAAATGGCGTTAAGTTCCTTTTTTAAATTCGCATCAACGGTTTTGCTGATATAGAATTGCGGAGGATTGTTTTCGGTTTGTAATCTCATAAAGGCCAGTTCAATTTTCATCATGGTTTCAATCAATACATTGTCCTCAAATTCGAAAAATTTTTTTGACCATTGTGCTATTTCCAAATATGTTTTGTTGGTTGAACTATTCGGATCAGCACAGATAGTGCAATAGTAAAAGTTTTGGATGGGTGGCTGGGGTACATCATTGGGGGGCAGATTATTCATAAGGTTCTGTAACTTACGGTACTCCCTGGCAATGATTTCACGATAATCTTCCATGACGGATGCGGCGTTTAAATAGGTTTGTTCCATGTCCGGGTACGGACCTGATCCGTAATTATCATTTTGTATTGATAATACAGAAGCCGTGGCGGGAGAAAGCGAGGGAAGATTCTTTGTATTTTTAACAGTCGTTTTCATAGATTCTGTCAGCAGATCATATCCTTCATAGACGGCATAAATGGCTGGATAAAAGAAGAAGCTGTTCTTACTGGCTGTGACTTCCTGGAGAAATTCGTTCTTTCTTTGTTCAGTCTTTGCTAATTCCTGGTCAATTTTCACAAAGGGGTCGGCACTCTTCGCCGGCTGAAATATGACCTGGTTCTTATTCGGGTCATACCGAACCAGCATCCCCCCTTTGGTCATCAGGGTGTTTTTATCTGTTTTTTTCCCCCTGAACCAGAGCAATTCATCCACGGCCTGGGCCTCGGTGGGTGCAGTGACTGGCCGGCTCACGGCGATCGGCACAATCGGTGATTTATAAGGATCGGCTTTTTTTACAGTCGTGGCCGGCGTTTTGGTTTTTTGAGGCTCGGCCGGTTGTTGGTTGCCCTCCATCATCGCCAGCATGGATTTTAGATTGGCCAGTTGGGTTTCTTTGTTCTTGATTTTCCGCGGATCAGCCTGCGCTGCTTTATCGGCGGCAATCTGCTGTTCCAGTGTTGACACCTGCTTTTTCATGGAGCTGATGGTTTCCTGCAGCTTGTTGTTGTTGGTTACAGGTTGAGCGATTACTGTTGAAGCAAACAGTAGCAGTATGGCCATCGGCAGACACAGGAAAGTGAATATTTTTTTCATCCGTATGTGTTTTAGAATAAACAGATTCAATCAATGCCAAAAGCAAATAGAAGGGAAGAATTATCTGTCGCCATCATATCCCTGATTATGAAAGTATATTCTCCTTTTGGTAATATCTTATCCACCAGCATTTCATAATAACCAGGCTTCACTTTTTTAATGCTGAATGTGTATTTGGTGTTTTCTTTACTGGCTTTCCCCAGCAGACGCATTCCCTGCGTGGACTGGATCACCGTTTTGCGGTTTCCCTTATCCTCAGACATAGTAAACAACGTGGTGTTGTAAACCGGGTTTGTATATTTATCCAGGCTCTCCATCATGGAGAAATCAATCCCGGATGCTTTTGCGGCAGAGTCGTCTTCTGCGGAGGCGGCCCCCCCGTCATCCCCCAGGTAAAAAATAAAGTGCAGATTCTTGTCACCCTGTAACCGTACCCGCGAACGGACGTCGTCAATGGTGTAACTGGTTTCAGCGCTGCCCATCCGGGCTTTGGATTGCATGGTGGCGCTGTTCTTTTCCAGTCGTACCAGGCTGGACCCGGTTTTGTCAAAGAAATAAATTTCGTTTGCATACTCAGGCTGCGGATAATTTTGATGGTTGTTATGGGCCTGGGCAATAGCGGCACCTGTAAAGAGTAACAGGGCAGGGAAAACATAAACTGTTTTCATGTGTGGCATTTTTTATTGTTTGATGGCTTCTTTTAGTTTTAACGGCATCCCTTTCTTACTGAATTTTCTGTTGTCTTACTGAAATACAATGTCTTTGTCACTTAATTTTCTGGCTTTGATTAACACCCAGAACTGTCCGCCCGGCTCACCCTGCTGCAAAACGACCTGTTTACCCTCCTTTGCTTCAAAATTTACAAACATGGGATAGGCCAGTAAATTTCCCCATCCGCCGCCAAAGGGTAATGCCGGACCATCCTTGCAGGCAATCAATATTTTCGAAAGACGGGCTCTTTGCGGAACAAATTCGATTTCCACACGGGCGGCAGACTGCTCATTGGGAGGAGGTATTACTTTAATCTGCTTTGTCGGGCCAATATGCACCATGCCAATATCGGGGCTGATGGTTTGTACCGAACAACTGCCCTTATACGTCCAGTAGT
This sequence comes from uncultured Chitinophaga sp., assembly GCA_964473035.1. Taxonomy (GTDB): domain Bacteria; phylum Bacteroidota; class Bacteroidia; order Chitinophagales; family Chitinophagaceae; genus JJ008. Next base: position 70,373 of record CAYYMK010000007.1, on the reverse strand, counting down.
CCGGCTGGTTGCGGATGTCTTTTATCTCTGCTTTGTCTTTCTTCAATTCAACCAGGAAACTCCCTGCGTCGGTATAGTAAGATTCACCCAGCCGGGTGCCTGCATCCATTCCCTGCACCTTGCATTCCGTCTCTATCTTGTAAGCATTATCGTACAGGAAAATTTTGCATTGCAGATTCGGACCGGAAATGGTTTTACCCTTTCTGTTAATGGTCGCGCCCCGTAAAATAACGGTTACGGTCACCGGATTTTCATCCGGCACCAGTTTGGGGGCCACAAAAAGAGCTGCTTTATGGGTTATTCCGGTTACGCTCCCAAACGTGCTGTTGCCTCCTTTTATACCGTTCACCATCCATTCGGCATTCCAGTTTTTAAGGAAATCGCTGGCCGCCTTTTCATCCGGCACTCCCTTTTTTCTTTTCGGATCGCCGATTTTTATGTCCACCTCATTACCGGCTTCCTTTGGATCACCGATGCTGATTTCCACTTGCCCCCCTTCCGTTCGTTTAGCCTCGCCAATGGTCATTTTTACTTCAGCATCGCTGCCCGGCTCATCTGTCCGGATGATGTCTTCCGGGTTTGGAATAATAATTTCCACTTCACCATTCGGCCCCTTGGCATCCGAATCAAATACACCCGGGTTGGCTGCTTCCAATTCATCGACGGTGGGGGGAGTCAGTACGAGTTTTGATCCATCGTCAAACACACCGGGATTGGCTGCTTCAATGTCATCGGCTGTAGGTGGCACCAGCGTGAGGTTTCCACCCGATTCTTCAATGATTTCAATTTCACCGATCTCCATCTTCCATGTAGGGGCGGGCTCTTTGCCGCTGCCATCTTTATTTCCGCCACCGGCCACCGACACTGCCTTTTTGACCAGGGGCGCCGGCTTTTCTTCCGGCAAATCATACCGTAGCGCCATGATGTTGAGCGTGATTGTTTTCCCAACTTTTAATCTTGTGTATTTCGGGTACAGTTTCAACTCCATAAACTTCGACCAAACACTGAAATGGGTGATCAATCCGCTCACGGTTTTTTTTACCGTGTCCAGCTCCGTATCAAACAATTCAAACCATTTGCCTTTTTCATCCTGCATGGCAATGCCCATGAGTGATTGCATTTCTCCTTCGGCATCGTTGTTGTCATAATGAAAAACAATTTGTGCTGGTTTGATAAATTCCATGCTGGAAGGCTCCATCTGATATGCCTTACCTTCTCCTAAAGAAAGCTTATTGACAACAGGTTGTATGCTTATGGTAGTGGTTTTCTTCAACGCACCTTCCGGAAAAATCAATTCCACTATGCCATCTGATGATAGAAGTCTGCCCCCGGATTTATCAATTTGTTTTTCAGTTTTTTTCCCAGACGGATTGCCAAATCCGGTCACTGCTTTTCTGTAAACCGGGTACAGGGATACCTGCGTTTGCCCCGCTGCAAAAAGTGAATGAAAAATAAATCCCAGAGTCACTGTTCTTGTCATATAATAATCGCTTTTTTCTTATTAATCAACTCCAAATGCGAAAGCCGTGACACCGCCAGTTGTTGTAGTAGTCGTGTTGTCAATAAATGCATATTCACCCGGCTTCAGAGTTCCGGTGAGAACGATTTTAAAAGAGCTCCCGTAATTCTCTTCGTGAAAGAAAATGGTCAATTGCTGCGATTGTATTTTTCCCGTAGGGTGCAACGAGAACATTCTGCTGTTTTTGGTCTGTTCAAGTCTGTACAAGAATATTTCAGCAGAAGGATCGGCACTTGAGCTTGAAAAGTCAGGAGCCGCATGAAACCTAGTTTCTGAAGCGTTCACCCGCCGGGTAGATTTCATCCCGGTAATGATATAAACCGGACTCCCGGATTTGACAGGAACCGGCTGCATTGCTGCATTCGTTCGTTCAAGCGGGGCTTTTATGGAACCATCCGCCGCCACCTGGTATATGTTGAAAGCAAAATAACAAGGAACCGTTTGCCCGGAAGCAAGGCAACACAGAAAAACACCAGCTTGAAAAAATATTTTCATAGCAAGCTATTTATGTTCCACCATTTTTTGCAGTTTATCGAACGGAAATTTGCTGATCAATTCATCGTTCAGATAGCGGCCTGCAATATGCTTGTCATTGTATTCCCAAATCAGGATAATGACCTGGGGAGCCTGTGGTGAAATATTTTTTTGGAAATAGTTTTCACGAATGGTTACAATCGTCCAGTTACCGTTTTTTTCCTCGTTGCTGAAAATCCCCTTTGAACCACCGAAAAGAGCGGGCTGCTGCAGCGTTTCTACGGAAGATTGTCGTTGCTCGTCATAGTACTTCTGCAGTTCTTTTTCCGCATTGGCTTTATAATGGGCCAGGGCTTCGTCCCGTCTTTGTTCGTCAGTTTGATAGGTTTTCAGGAAATAATTAACAGCGGCGTTCTTTCTTTCTTCGCTTTGCCGGGCATTTTGATCACTGATTTTTTGCAATTGCCTGTTCTTTTCGGCCTCCTGTTCTGCGGCAGGCCTTATTTTACGTTGCCTGATCTTTTCCATCCCGTTTTCCAACTTTTTTTCCAGCGATGCTATTTTCCAGTCTAAATATTCTTTTCGGCTGACGGGAGTAAGTAATGTTTCATTGGGCCTGGTAAACAAGAATGCTTTGGACAACGGATCGCGGCTGTTCAACCGGTAATAGCTCATGCCATTCAGCTCACCCGCCCTGGTGGGCATTACATAGGTTTGAACTTCTTTCCCGTTGATGGTCATGATGTTTGATTTTTCAAACATCCAGGTAAGCTGGTTGACAAATATCCATAGCCAGGTGCCGGTGGCATCTTCCACAAAAAGTTCGCTGGCCCGCCTGTCGCAGATATATTTTTTATAAAGCGAATTAAAACTATACGGTTGCGGCCCGCCCGTTACCGGCGAATCATATTTGCGGCGTTCAATGCTGCTGTACCATTTGGGTTCGCAACCAACTCCCTGCGGATAGGCTTCCTTCACAAGGTCAAAGAACCGGTTGCTGTACCGCAAAGCTTCATTTTTTGCTGTGGTGCCGATTTCTTTGTCATGAAATATATCTTTTCCTTTCTGCCAAACCCCTTTTCTTTCCAGTATGACTGCAGAATCATTGCAGAACAATTGCGCCTGCAGGTTTTGTAGCTGAACGGCCAGCATAAAGGCAAGAATGATGTAATGACGATGGTTCATTTCTATGCTTTATTGTTTTTGTAATACATCATTATTAGAACTCAACACCAACTTTTCGGGCGAATTGTTGTTCTGGATAAATTGCATTCCCGGAAAAGCAATAGATAGCACTCTCCCGTCACTATATTGGAAAATGAGGGAATGGTCTTTGATCAAATAGCTACCTGTACCGCCACCGTCTGCAACACTGTAGTAGTCATATACCGTGTGGTCAAGTACCCGTACAGCTCCATTATCCGTAAATTTTCCGCCAGGCGAAAAACTGACAGTCACCCACTTCCCGTTTCTGTTCTTGATTGCCCAGGTGCCATTCAGCCTGATATTATCTATCGCAGCCATTTTAATGAACTTGTGTTCTTCCCGGATCGGTGTAAAAACAAGTTTATCAGCCTCCATTCTAATTGGAAAACTGCCAAACGGCATAGTTACATTTCCTTTTCCGTTTTGGAAACTGTAGGTTCCCCAGTTGCGTATGCTACGCTCTTTTTCAGCATATGTATCCAGTTGAAACAATCCCTGTACAGGAAAAGGGTTGCCATAGAATACCTGCCCATTACTGAAAAAAACAGCATACATGGTTTTTATTGCCCCCCCGGTAAAACCAAGGCCGGCCCATACTCCGGAAATACCTGTTCCTTTCCAGGCTGCATTGGGTAATACCGGGGAATTAAGATTGGCAAACCGGAGATTGAAAATGAAATCAGTTATTGCTACATAATACGGATAATGATGCCTGGATGGGTCAATGTTATTGCGGAGCCCATCAAGGCGGATTTCTTTGGAAAGCACAATTACCCTTTCCGAGCGGCCGTTGGTACGAATGACATAGGCATGCACAAAGAAATTGCTGCCTGTTCTGATGCTGCCATGCCCTGCCAGGTATTCCCAACCTGCTGCTGTTTTGTGTATTTCATCTTCTAAGTACTGTTTTCCGGAAACTTCACGCATTTTTTGGGCATTCATCATGATTGCGAATTCATCCCAGCAGGCAGCCAGTTCCTGCTGCAGGGGAGCGTTGCTGTTATTTCCCTTTAACAGCAGGATGCTGAATATTTCATGCTCTCTTAATTCCTGAGGAAATAATTCAAGATAGTTTGGCTGTTGCTGACTGGTCCACCCGTTGGGAAGCTGATACAAGAAGTTTCCATAGGTCTGCATGCCAGTGATTTTATGAGTTGTTGAAACAGGTTGGTTATTTTGTACAGGTGGCTGAGTTTTCCTGTTAGTTCCGTGGGCTTGCTGGTTGATTTCAATCGCCTGAAGGAACTGATCAATCTCGGCTGCATAATTATTATCATTGAGCAGTGCAAAAACTGAAATGGTTTTTTGTTTATTGTTGAAAACCGTTAGCAGGGCCATCGCATCTGCACCATCAATTTTCAGAAGAGCCGATCCGCTCATGGCCGTCCAGTCTTCATTGCTGACAGATTTTTCAGTTGCGCCTGGCTTGCCAGGACCGTTGTATGCCTGCACCACGATATCGCTCCATGCAGTTTGAAAATCTTTTTCAATAGCGGTAGCAGCCCCTTTACTTTTAAAAAGAGAGAGGATGCAGTAACCGCCGGTTTGTTTGTTTTCTTTAATAAAAATCCGGAGGCCATCCTTATCCTGTGTTGAATAACCGGCAGGAACAGTGTACTCAACAATATCGAATGATTCTTTTTGGGCAACAGCATTTTCTGGCTGCAATGCCGTAAGCAATATAACGCACACGTTGAAAATAATGAGATGCCCCCGCATACCTTTAAAGTATGCAGCAAATTATTTTGAAAACAAAGATTTCCCAACCCTACAAAGGTTAGGGTTCAGCGATTCGGAAAGGCCTTATTAATGGCTTCGGTCCGGTTTTGTACATGCAATTTTTCATAAATGCTGTGAATGTATTGTTTCACTGTATTAATGGTAATGTGCAGTTGCGAAGCGATTTCTTTATATAAATACCCCCTGGCCAGCAGTTCCAGTATTTCTTTTTCCCGGTTCGTGAGCAGGGCCAGTTCCCTGCTGCCTTTATATTTTACTTCAAACAATTCAATTACTTTACGGGCAATGAGGGCACTCATAGGGCTTCCCCCGGCATGAAGTTCATCCAGTGCTTCCAAAAGCTTTTCTCCCGATGTTTTTTTCAGCAAGTATCCGTGAGCGCCGGCTTTCAAGGCTTCAAACACTTTTTCATCATCTTCATAAATGGTAAACATGATGAATTGTGTTTCGGGGCACAGGGGTTTTAATTTTTTGATGCAATCAAGACCGCTGATACCGGGCAGATTGATATCCATAATAACTATATCCGGTGTTTTTCCAGGTATGGATTTTAATGCCATTTCGCCATTACTGTAGCCTTCCAACCAGAGGAATTTTTCAGAACTGCGGACTAACTGCTCCACTGCATTTCGGACTTCTTCCAGATCTTCTACCATGCTGATGGTTGCGGTATTCATGATGTAAAAAAAAACTTTTTTTAGGATGGATCAGTCACACTTTTGTTAGGGCAGTGGTAACGTCATTCGTACACACAGCCCCGGTTCATTTTTGAATTCTACATGGCCCAGCATTTCTGCTGCCCTTTTTTTCAGATTGATCAGTCCATTTCCAGTGCTGATATCAGAATCAGAAATACCGGTTCCGTCATCTTTGATCAAAAACAGCAAATGCTTAGCTATCTGCAGCTCAATAGTTACTTGTTTTGCCCCTGCATGTTTTACAATGTTGTGCAGGGTTTCTTTCATCATGAGAAAAAGATTTCGGCGGAAGTTGCCGGTTACCAGGCAGTCTTCAAAATATTCAGGTATGATAAAACTGCAGCCGAGTTTGTTTTCTTCGCAATAATTTACTGCGGATGAACGAAGGTAATAGATGGTATCGCTAAACTTGTTATTTTTTTCGTTCATAGCCCAGATGATTTCTCCCATGCTTTCAACCAGGCCGGCTGAGGTGCTGCGAAGTTTATCCAGTTTTTCCCTGATTTCCTCCGTGCTTCCTGACTGTGCTGTGATAGCATCTGCTATATATTTTATCCGGGTGAGGCCTGCACCCAGGTCATCGTGCATGTCGGCCGCAATACGGCTGCGTTCCGTTTCAATGGCTTTTTGTTTCTCTAGCATTATTTTTTGGTGTTCCAGTTTTCTCCGGTAGTACAACCGCAATGTAAATACCAGAAGACCAACTGCGAATAGCGCAATAGCCGTACGGAACCACCAGGTTTTCCAGACCACCGGTTGAATGGTAAAATGAATGGGTTGCGACAACTCATGCCAGTCGGCATCGCCTGTTTTTTTTGCCCGAAGCTTAAAGGTATAAGCACCATCGCCAAGGTTCAGAAAGCTGATGCTGCGCTGAAGGCCGGCGTTGATCCATTGGCTGCTCATTCCCTCCAGCTGATACTCTAACTGAAGGGACGATGGGTTGTTGAATTCTACAGCAGAAAAATGAATCTGGATATTGTTTTGATTGTATTTCAATCTAAGGGGCTGCCGGGGCCATGTATTTTTCTTAAACCCATTGATGAAAATTTCATCAATATATACCGGTGTTTCGCCGGTGCGAAAGGCAATCAGGTCATCCGGATTGAAAATAATTAAAGTGGATTTTGCGCCCAGATATAGTTTGTTGGTCACGCTATCGTAATAACAGGCCCCGTCATTGAATTCTGTTTCGGGCAGGCCATCCAGGGTGGAAAAATTGATTAATGTTTTCCGGTCGGGTAACAAGCAGCTTAGCCCTTTACGGGTACCTGCCCAAAGACGGTTTTGCCTGTCGGAAACTACCTGGGTAACCGTTTCGCTGCTGATGCCATCGCTGAATGTATAATCCTGTATCTGGTTGTTTTTGATGTTCAGATCATACAGGCCGCCGCCATCGGTGCCAATCCATAAATGCCCGTTTTCAAAAAAGAGGCAATTGATACCTCTTTTACTTTTCGTTGTTGTTTGCATCAGGTCAACCGGATCAATGATTTCAAAGGTTTCTTTGCTATGGTTCCATTTGGCCAGTTGGCTAAACTTGTTCACGCCCCACCAGATATTTCCCTCATCATCTTCTGCGTATGTATTAAAATAGTTGTGCGGGAAAGGGGGCTGTTTCATCGCATTGTGGTAATGGATCACCGTATCGCTCCCTTTTTTTTGCCTCAACAGGCCCTGCCCGCCATTTATGCTGTACCAGGTATCGCCATGACTGTCACGGTAGGCCAGCAATACCAGGTTTGTATTTAGGTAATAGGGCTTCAAAAAATTTGTTTCTGAAAACCGGTAATTGCCAACAGGTGCGGTAATGAGTTTATCGTGACCGGTCACATAAAGTTTCTGATCTATTTCCTGCAGCATCCATGTGTTGGTAAGGAATGGCTGGGGCAGTGCAGTGGTTTTATTTTCTTTCTCATCCAGCTTAAACAACCCGTTGCCATATGTTGCCACAATGAGAGCGCCGTTGCTGAGGCGGGTGATATCATAAATGTCAGAGAGCTGTCCGTTTTGCTCAAATTCATTGCGCAGATAATTGATGCTTTGTGCGGCATCTCTAAGCCGGTTCAGGCCGTTGGCAGTGCCAATCCAGATGTTATGTCCCCTGTCTTCCAACAGGCATCGGACCTGGTTATCTGTGATCCCTTCACTGGTTGCTGATTTTTTTATCCATGTAATTTTTCCAGTGATTTCCTGATAAAGGGCAAGACCGCTATAGGTGCCAATCCAAAGTCTGTTGCGGCTGTCTTTCATGACTGTTGTAACCGGTATAGAATTGAGCGGACTGGCCGGATCGGATGTTTGTAAGTTTCGTACTTCGCCGGATGTAAAATTGATACAGTACAGACCTGATGTCCACCCTCCGGCATAGAGTGTATTGGATCCCGGATGATAAAATGAATAATTTAAATAAAGAGTTGTGTTTTGCTGAACGTTGGCAAAGCGGTACATCTGGGTCAGTGTTCCGGAAGACTCGTTCAGGTTATAAAAGCCATCGGTTAGCACCGCAATAAGTTGGCCATTGTTCAGCCGGTGTATGTTGACCGGCGTGGCTTTCCTGCTACTAGAAAAAGGAAATGATTGAAGCGTTTTCATTGCGGAATCCGTTTGCACCAGTTTATCTGAAAAACCCAGCCATATTTTTCCTTCTTGATCACTGGTTGCTGAAAGTGGTTTATGAAGAGCAGGGTTAGATACCCTGCTGAAAAGCTGGGTATGAATATGAAAAATACTGAGTACCGGATGGGTAAGTACCAGCAATTGCCGGTTGTTCAGGTGTAAAGTCCCTTCGCTGATATTAGAGGAAATAGTTGTGCTGTCTTTTTCATTTTTCAGAAAGGGGCGGAAGAGGCTGCCGTCAAATCGGTTCAGGCCTTCACTGGTACTGATCCAGAGATGACCCCGGTAGTCCTGCTGTACGTTGCGGATATAGTTATCGCTCAGCCCGTTTTGAAGATTGTAATGCTGAAAGGAAAAATTGGTTTGTGAAAAGGCGGAGTCTGCCCCAAAAAGTATGAGAGTCAGTATGTATGCAAATCGGTGCATACATAAATTTACTGATTTAGCTATTATGCCGGCAACGGGTTGTTTGAACGCACTTTATCTTTTATCATTTCCAGCACTGTTTCTTTGATACCCTGTGCATCATAGCCGCATTCGCGGTGAAGCTCTTTTGGTGTGCCATGCTCAACAAGTATGTCGGGAATACCCAGGATCCGAACCTCATTTGAATAGCCGTGGATGGCCATAAATTCAAGAACAGCAGAGCCAAAACCGGCTTTTATTGTGCCATCTTCCACGGTGATCAGCTTTGTATATTGCTGACAGGCTTCGTGCAGCAGTTTTTCATCCAGCGGTTTTGCAAAGCGCATATCATAGTGAGCCGGGGCAATTCCATCGTTTTTCAAATCTCTTATGGCAGCAGCAGCAAAATTTCCGGGATGGCCGAATGAAAGTATGGCAATGTCTTTTCCTTCTTTCAGTTTTCTTCCTTTCCCGATCTCGATTTCTTTCATCTCCGTTTTCCATTCCGGCATTACTCCTTCACCTCTTGGATAACGGATGACAAAAGGATTTATGGTTGAATCTAATTGTGCCGTGTACATTAGGTTCCTTAATTCACTTTCGTTCATCGGTGCGCTGATAATCATATTGGGGATACAGCGGAAATAAGAAATATCATAACAGCCATGATGTGTTGGCCCATCATCACCAACTAATCCTGCACGGTCAAGACAAAATATCACGGGAAGATTTTGTATCGCCACATCATGCACCACCTGGTCATATGCCCTTTGCATGAAGGAGGAATAAATATTGCAAAAAACTTTCATGCCCTGGGAAGCCATACCGGCGCTGAGTGTAACGGTGTGTTGCTCTGCAATGCCTACATCAAATGCCCGGTGAGGCATTTTTTCCATCATATATTTTAACGATGAGCCGGAAGCCATGGCAGGAGTAACAGCAAAAATCCTATCATTCTTTTCCGCCAGTTCAATAATGGTATGCCCGAATACATCCTGGTATTTCGGTGGCTGTGGCAAATCAAACTTCTTTTTTTGTATCTCACCAGTTATTTTATCAAACAAACCGGGTGCATGCCATTTGGTTTGATCTTTTTCAGCCAGCGCATATCCTTTTCCTTTTGTGGTGATCACATGCAAAATCTTCGGGCCGGGTATATTTCGCAGGTCCTTCAGTGTGTCCACCAGCCGGGTGATGTTATGCCCGTCAATTGGGCCAAAATAGCGCAACTTCAATGCTTCAAAAAGATTTGAACTGCTGCTGACCATTCCTTTCATCCCTTCGGCAATTTTATGTGCCATTGTCCTTGTAAAGTTTTTACCCACGGGTAATTTCCCGAGTAATTTCCAAACCTCATCTTTCATCTTGTTGTAGGTGGGCGAAATGGTAATATCGGTCAGGTATTCTTTCAAAGCGCCAACATTAGGATCGATGCCAATACCGTTATCGTTCAGGATAATCAGGATGTCGGTATCAGCCACACCAGCATGATTCATTGCTTCAAATGCCAGCCCTGCGGTCATAGCGCCATCACCGATCACAGCCACAACTTTTCGGTCTGTTTCGCCTTTGTATTTGGCAGCCATCGACATTCCCAGGGCTGCGGAAATAGAAGTAGAGGAATGCCCGACACCAAAACAGTCGTATTCGCTTTCGCTTCTTTTAGGAAATCCACTGAGTCCATTGTATTTACGGTTGGTATGAAAATGATCCCTACGACCAGTCAGAATTTTGTGTCCGTATGCCTGATGACCCACATCCCATACCAGTTGGTCATAAGGGGTATTGTACACATAGTGCAGGGCAGTGGTTAGTTCCACAACGCCGAGGCTGGCTGCAAAATGACCTCCATGTACACTTACTACATCAATGATGTATTGCCTGAGTTCATCACATACCTGGTGCAATTTTTCCCGGGGCAGCTTTTTAAGATCGGCCGGCGAGTTAATGGTGCGCAGCAGGGAACCGGGAGTTATTTGCATGTTGATAAATTAGGTGCAAAAATACTTATTTCTACTGTTTCGTTTCAATAAATGGAAACAACAAAATTCCGTTAAAAGGGTTTAATCCCAGATTGTGCTACCGGGAAAAAAGAATTTAATATTTCAGAATTTTGAAGGCTCTGGCATTTTCTGAATTGCTGGGCGCCTGGAGTACGAGGGAATAAACTCCGGCTGTCAGGCCGGATATAGGAATAGTAAGGGTGCTGCCTGCAGGATTGGCCCATTGACCCGAAAGCCTTAGCTGCCCGTCAGCGGAGAAAAGCTGATAGATCAGTTTTGATCGTTCGCCTTGTTTGCATGTGATATTCAGTTCATTCGTAACAGGGTTGGGCCATACCAGGTATCTTTTACCTGATGCGGAAAGCCGTTGAACAGGTGAATAATAATACTGGCCTCCTGCCAGTTGAATTTTCAGACGGAAGAACTGATCCAAATCTGTCAACGCAGTTATTATTAAATCTGAAACCCATTCAGTGGTAATACCGGGTGGTTTTTGAACCCGGGAGGTGCTGGTATAGTTGAAACCGTTCCTGCTGCTCTCAATTTCTAAAAATGTCACATCATCTGCATGGAGCAGTTTCCAGCTGCATTTCACTGACCCCTGCTGGCTGATTGCCTCTGCAAGGAAATATTGTAAACGAACAGGAAGCGCAATCAGGCAATCAAGGATGGTAAATGGAAAAGTTTGCAAAAAGCAGCCTTTTGCAGAAGAAACAGTGAGCCTGTATGTTCCGGGAACCAAATTGGTAAGGGTGATTGTATTAGGATTTATCTCGGTTCCGTAGGTATAGCTGTCGTTCAAATCGAAAACAGCATTGCTGTCTGCATCGTAAGCCAGGATGTAATTCATGGGAAAAATATCATCATACCCGTTTGCCTGAACTGTAACAGCCACACTGCCATCATCGGGGCATGCCAGCGAATTGATGTATGTAAAGTTGTATGAAACATCTGATTGATCACCTGGTGTATTATTTGTTGCATTTCCGCTTTGCTGCGGATCTTTTACCCATCCGCAGTCACCATCCAGCCTTCGGGCAAAACTATTGCCCCTTCCGGCCGATTCGCCAATTGTTTCATAAGTAATACTCATGTTGTCCAGGTCAAAAGTTTGAATAGTGCAGTTTCCTCCCATATCCGATGTTTCAATGAGGGAGGATGATTCCACGGGCAGGCTTCTGGCTACGGCGTCAATTACATTCAGGCCTGGATCCAATAAAACGACCTGTTCATTGGCGCTTCCTCCGTCCGTAAGAAACCCATCGCCGGTAGTGGGTATTGCTTCGCTGGTACAGTTGCAGGTATTCCAGTTCAGTTGGGTATGAATGGCACTGTCAATATTGGCGCAGGGATAGGCGATGGAATCTACTCCTGAGATTACATAAAAATGCCCGGGTTGCAGAATGGTATTCGGAGGGATTGTAATGGAGTAATCACCATCTGTAAGTATATAACAGCCGATATTGACTGGTCCGGGGCCAAAATTGAGCAGTTCAATAAATTCGGATATTGTTCCGCATCCATTAAGGGTCCATGGCATATATTCATTGATAACCACCCGCCCCTGTGCTGCTGAAGTTTTATAGTGCAGGAGCAGAACAGACAGTAATGCTCCAATTCTAAGCAAATTATGAAGCCGGGCTTTCATAGGGCCTGGATGGATTTATCCGTAAGTTAATTTATTTTATTCCGAAAGAATACTTGAGAGTGGAAAAACACAGTATAATAGGGGGTTTTACTGAAGAAAAACAAGAGCTTTCGTGTAAATTTTCCCATTTGTTGAATACATTTACCACTGGTGTACTTAAAATGAATTCAACCTGAACAATACTGTAATTTTGGCAGAGATGTATGGAGAAAAAAAGAAAACGATACTGGTTTTTTCAGCTCATTGGTTGGGGAAGTTTTGCCTTGATTAATATCTTTTTTGCATTCTCTTTTGATAAACTTACTTCCGATTTTTTTTACCGGTTGCTCATCTACCTGTTGTTGGGGGTTATTGTTTCGCACGGGATGAGGGAATTGGTTATCAGATTTGGAATTCTTCAAAGGCCATTAAGAAAGCAATTCCTTCTTTTCTTGTTGCTGACACTTTTCATGTCTTTGATCACTTCATACTTACGCCTGGAGGCTGTCCGCAGGATGGATCTGCTGAGTTCGGAAGAAGTAAAACTCATGCAAAGACCCGCTGTACAATTGTGGGTTACCAATCTGATGCTCATCCTGAACAGCTGGTACACCTTTTTTATTCTTTTCTTTATATGGAACCTGATTTATTTTGTCTATCATTATATCACTAAAAGCCGCAAACAGCAAATGGATACGCTTCGCCTGGAGTCAATGGTAAAGGAGCTGGAGCTGAAAACGATAAAAGCACACATCAACCCGCATTTTATTTTTAATTCTCTAAACAGCATCCGGGCATTGGTGGATGAAAACCCCCAGCGGGCCCGCAAAGCCATTACAGAGCTCAGTAATATTTTGCGCAGCAGTATGCAATCTGATAAACTGGAAACAGTCTCTCTGGAAAAGGAACTGAATATTGTGAAAGATTATCTGGCTCTGGAAAATATGCGGTTTGAAGACAGGCTGAAAGTTGAATATGATGTGGATGAGGATACGCTGGACCAGCCGGTGCCACCCATGATGTTGCAGACGCTGGTGGAAAATGCCATCAAACACGGGATCAGTAAAAATATTTCCGGAGGCGTAGTGCGGGTCATTTCTGATTTTAAAAACGACTATCATGAACTGGCTGTACAAAATACCGGCCGGCTGAATGGCGTCATAAATGAAGAAGGATTCGGATTAACCGGTACGCTGAACAGGCTGAACCTGATGTACGGAAACCAGGCCAGTTTTACCATTCAGCAGCTGAACTCTGACATAGTGGAGGCAAAAGTGAAGATTCCAGTCCGGTCACTTTAGAAATAAAAACAACAGAATATGCGGGCAATTATTATTGACGATGAACGCCTGGCAAGGGCGGAACTCAGGAAATTACTGCTGGAGTATCCGGAAATTGAAGTGGTGGATGAAGCCACTAATGCCGATGAAGGCATTGCACGGATCAAAGCACTGCAACCCGATTTGATTTTTTTGGACATACAAATGCCCGGAAAAACAGGATTTGATATGCTGGGCGAATTGGAAAGGGCTCCCCAGGTAATCTTTACAACTGCCTATGATGAGCATGCATTGAGGGCATTTGAGGTCAATGCACTGGATTACCTGCTGAAGCCCATTGAACCCCGGAGGCTGGCCGATGCCGTTCAGAAACTGATTGCTCCGGAGATGCGGGATAACCAGTTGTCTGCTGAAAATATCAACCAGTCCTTACTTTCGGAAGACGACCAGGTTTTTGTGAAAGACGGGGAGCGGTGCTGGTTTGTAAAACTTTCTGAGATACGCCTTTTTGAAAGTGTGGGCAATTATGCCAAAGTATTTTTCGCTGCCAACAAGCCACTGATCCTGAAATCACTCAATGCGCTGGAAGAAAGACTGGATCCGAAAGTGTTTTTCAGAGCCAACCGAAAACATATTGTAAATCTGAGAATGATTGAAAAAATTGAACCATATTTTAATGGCGGACTTTTACTGGAATTGAAAGGCGGCGATAAAATTGAGGTGAGCCGCAGGCAAACAGTGAAGTTTAAAGAGATGATGAGCCTGTAGGAACCGCAGCATTGCGATTCCGGATTTTCAGATACAATAAGAAACTTATTCAATGAAGCATATTTTTTTATCCGGGTTGTACATGATAACAACCTTTTTCATGTACGGCCAAAAGCACGAAGAGCTGATCCATACCAGTGAAGTGACAAGAATCGAACGCATTCTTTCCGCAGATGATATGATGGGCCGGCGGGCGTTTACGCCATTTATTGACAAAGCGGCTGATTTTATTGCAGAGGAATTCAGGAGCGCCGGCTTACAAACCATGCCGGGTTGCAATGGATTTAAACAGGAATTTGTCATGGTGCGTACAAAATTCATTTCGGCAAGCGCCAGCTTTGATGGAGCGGCAATTGAGGCAAAGGATATTATTGCAATTACCTGTACGCCGTCACTGCACATCACACAGGCATCCGGATATGAAAAATATGCAATCGAAGCCGGGGCCAACCTGCAGGCTGAAGCCAGGCAATTGCTCCGCTCTGCTAAAAACATGCTGGTGTTGGTTGATAAAAGTTTAGCAAACAGTTTTGGGAATCTGAACCGCCTGAAAAATTTCATGTTCAAAACGGATCAGTCGGTCGTATTTGTATTAACCGACAAAGACCCGGTGGATTTTAGTATCGAAGCAGCACATGAAATAACAGAACAAAGGCTTACCAATGTAGTTGGTATGATACCAGGAAAATCGAAAAAGGAGGAGTATGTGATTTTTTCCGGACATTATGATCATATCGGAGTGGGGAAACCATTGAATGGCGATTCCATCTTTAACGGAGCTAATGATGATGCAGCCGGTACCACCGCGGTCATTATGCTGGCAGCATATTTTAAGAAGTTGGGTCGCCCGGAAAGAACACTTGTATTTGCTGCATTCACTGCAGAAGAAGTGGGTGGCTTTGGATCACAATATTTTTCCAGGCAGTTTGATCCCGCTCAGGTTATTGCGATGTTTAATATTGAGATGATCGGCACAGAAAGCAAGTGGGGAAAGAACTCAGCGTACATCACCGGGTACGATAAGACGGATATGGGAGCCATTATGCAACAAAACCTGGCAGGAACGGGATTTACATTCTACCCTGATCCTTACCCGGGCCAAAATCTTTTTTACCGAAGTGATAATGCTACGCTGGCCCGCCTGGGGGTACCTGCGCATACGATTTCTACAGCCAAAATGGATGCCGAGCCGCATTATCATAAAGTAAGCGACCAGATAGAAACACTTGATCTGGAAAACATGGCGCAAATTATAAAAGCAATTGCTTTGAGTGCGAAATCAATCATTGCAGGAGTTGTGACGCCCTCAAGAGTGAAAGTGGAAAATCTACGCTAATGGCCACGCTGAAATTTATGGAGCGGGTCGGGCTTTTATTCTTTTTGTTCTTTATAAAAACTGTACTATCTGCACAGGTACCCGTCGATTCTATACTGGAAAAAGATGTGCAGGCAAATCTGCAGTTCCTGGCGTCCGATTCACTCATGGGCAGGGCGGATGGATCAGCGGGGATTATCTTAGCAGCCCATTTTATCGGAGAAAAATTTCAGGAAGCAGGCTTGCAGCCATTGCCCGGACAGGCCAGTTACTTTATTCCGTTCAGCCTTGAGAATAAAAAGAAAAAAAAGAAACAAATTTATCGGGACTTACTTGTATGGAATGGTCATGTTGTGCCTCCTCACAAATTTGTGTACCTGAAACAGCAGCCCGGACAATATGCCTCACTCACGCAAGCTGATTTTAACATCATAGAACTGGATAGCTGTATCAATGAAAATATTTTATCAGCATTTAACGGCACGGGGGCTAATATTTTATTCTGGACAAACAAAATACAGCCTGACGGCAACCAGTTCCTTCCGTCAGAAATCAAAATTCCGGAAGGCGGCATCCACCAAGATTTTTTGTTTGTATATGCTGATCAAAGGCCTGATTCCTTAACGCTGAGCGCTGCGGCCCCAACCTACATCAAAACAGGCTATAATGTGGTTGGTGTGCTGCCCGGTAAAACAAAACAAGCTGAAGTATTGGTATTTTCTGCTCATTATGATCATTTAGGCATTACCCGCGGAAAAAATAAAGACAGTATCTGGAACGGGGCAAATGATAATGCATCAGGTACTATTGCAGTGCTGGAACTGGCAAAGTATTTTGCCAGAAAAGGAGATAATGAACGTACACTTGTTTTTTGTGCTTTTGCTGGAGAGGAACTTGGTTTACTGGGGTCAAAAGATTTTCTTCAAAGAATCAATCCTGAGCAGATCGTGGCCAATATCAACATTGAAATGATTGGAATCCCTCAGTATGGGATAAATAGCGCCTTTATAACAGGGGCAAATTTGACAACATTGCCAAAACTTTTGTACAGTGGGCTTGAAACAGCAGGTGTAAAGATCATAACTGAACCTTCCCCTGATCAAATGCTCTACATGCGCAGTGACAATTATTCTTTCGCACAGGTGGGTATTCCTGCTCATACCATCATGAGCAGTGATGATGATGACAAATGCTATCACAGGACATGTGATGAATTTCGTAGGATTGATATCTCGCATCTCACGACAGTGATCAGGGGCATCGCACTGGCTACGGAAGATTTAACCAGAGGAAAAATGGAGGTAAGAAGAAGATAAAATTATAAAATCGTCACCGGCACACTATGCACCGCATCACTCATTTCTTTAATTAAGGAAGCATTTTTTTCAATAGCATTGCCAACAACAATCACGTCAGCCCCGGCCTTGCAATCCAGGTAGGCTTTTTCAGGTTGTATGATTCCACCGCCAATAATCAGCGGCACTTCAATGCTGTCGGCCACTGCTTTGATCATACTTTCTGTGATCGGCCGTTTGGCACCACTGCCCGCATCCATATAGATCAGCTTCATGCCCAGCATTTCACCTGCCATTGCAGTACACATGGCAATCTCGTTTTTATCATGCGGTACAGGGGTGGCATTGCTGATATATGAAACAGTGGTTGGGGCGCCCCCGTCAATTACTATATACCCTGTGGGCATGATCTCCAGGCCACTTTGTTTTACAAACGGTGCCGAAATCACATGCTGACCAATCAGCAATTCGGCATTGCGTCCCGATATCAGTGATAAATAGAGAAGTGCATCAGCATAGCTGCTAATCTGGCCAGGACTTCCGGGAAAGAGAATGACAGGAATTGTACTGCCTGCCTTCACCTGTTGTACCACTTCATCCAGGTGATTGCTGATAACCAGGCTGCCCCCAACTAGAAAATAATCTACACGGGCATCGGCAGCCAATGCCAGCAGATCATCCAGCCCGGAAGGCTGTACCTTGTCTGGATCAATAAGAACTGCAAAAGATTTTCTGCCCGTTTTTTTCCGGTTCTTCAGGTCGGTATAAATAACTGCGTTCATCCCGGTTTTTGATTCACACAAAAATGCGAAAAACTTCCGGTATTGCAACCATATCTGAAAATTCAAAAGTTTGTCAATTGGGTGTAACTTTCAAAAAATTTACAGAAATGCGGCAGGTTTTCATCATGTTATGCGCTATTTGCTGCTTGTCCTGCAAAAACCGGAATGGTATGAAGAGTAAGGACAGCACACCTGTTTTTACAGGTATCAACGATAGCAGCAGACCGGTAACAGGCAGTCATCCAATTCAGAAGGCGGAACCAGATCCCCCTGAACCGGCCGACACATTGAATCCAGTTGTATCCGGCAATAAGAATAAACCGGAAGCTGATACAGTGTTTACCGCAATAGGTACCGAGCCTTTTTGGGCAGTGTATGTTATTAAAGAAAAAAAAATACTGTTTCACCCGGCGGAAGGCCCGGATGTGGAAGCAGCGTGGGTTGCACCCGCATACCCTGATCAGAAGACGATTTTGTATGCATCAAAATCCGGCAACACCAACTTCCGTTTGACCATTCTGAAAAAAAAATGTTCAGACGGAATGAGCGAAAGGAACTATACCTATGAAATACAATTATTGCTGGGTGAGCAAACCTATAAAGGCTGCGGATGGAAATGAGGAGAAAGATTGCCATTTTTGGAATGTAGCATTAAAGATCTGAGCCAAGAGAATTAGTGTCTATGATACATTCAAAAAAAATTTACCCCTAAGGAATTTAGAACAGATTTTGCAAACCTGCTTATTTTTTACAATTCTGCCTCAAGATTTCCAAATAATGTTTGACAAGAAAAAGCACAAACCATGTGCAAAAACCCTAAGATGGTTTACAGGCCGGCATTGTATGTCAGCCGCGGCTTCTTATCCACAGAATGTGAATATTTCGGGCTATGAATTCCAGTTCTAAAAAAATATTTTCGTTGTCTCCGTTAACGATTTAGTAACCCGAGAAATTCTTTAGTTATGGCACCCAAAACCAAGGCATCCGCCAGGGGCGGTTTGCAGTTTTCACGTCGCTTTACCCGGACTGACGTGAATGTATATGACCAGTTTGAGTACGATTATCGTACTTCAGTAATCAAGAAAACAAATGGCGAAGTGGTGTTCGAGATGAGCAATGTAGAAGTGCCCAGCCACTGGAGCCAGATTGCCACCGATATACTTGCCCAAAAATACTTTCGAAAAGCAGGAGTCCCTCAGCCCGATGGCAGTCTTGGCAGGGAAACATCCATTCGCCAGGTTGTACATCGCATGGCCAACTGCTGGAAGGTATGGGGCGAGCGGTATGGATATTTTGCATCTGCTGAAGATGCACGGATCTTTTATGATGAACTGGTTTACTCTCTCCTGAACCAGATGGCGGTGCCCAATAGCCCTCAGTGGTTTAATACCGGCCTGTATGAAAGCTATGGTATCACGGGCAAGCCCCAGGGCCATTATTACGTAGATCCTAAAGACGAACAATTAAAAAAATCAGAGAATGCATATGAACGTCCACAGCCGCATGCCTGTTTTATCCTCAGCGTATCAGATGATCTGGTAGGCGATGGAGGCATCATGGACTTGTGGGTAAGGGAGGCCCGGATTTTTAAATATGGGTCGGGCGTTGGCACCAACTATTCCAACCTCAGAGGCGAAGGTGAAAAGCTAAGCGGCGGCGGTACATCATCCGGCCTGATGAGCTTTTTAAAAATCGGCGACCGGGCCGCTGGTGCCATTAAATCGGGGGGTACCACCAGGAGGGCTGCAAAAATGGTTTGCCTCGACCTGGACCATCCGGAAATTGTAGAATTCGTGAACTGGAAAGTTGAAGAGGAAAAAAAAGTTGGAGCCCTGATTGCGGCAGGCTACCCCTCCGGGTATGAAGATGAAGCATACCGGACTGTGAGCGGGCAAAACTCAAACAATTCAGTACGGGCACCTCACTCATTCTTCCATGTGCTGAAAGAAGATGGCGAATGGGAATTAAAAGGAAGGATGGACGGTCGAGTCATGAAAAAGCTTCCAGCCCGTGAACTTTGGAACCAGATTGCTTATGCAGCCTGGCGCTGCGCAGACCCAGGCATCCAGTTTGACACTACAATCAATGAATGGCATACCTGCCCCTCTGGTGGCCCTATCCGTGCGTCTAATCCCTGCTCCGAGTACATGTTCCTGGATAATACGGCTTGCAACCTGGCATCCGCAAACCTCATGAAGTTTTATGACCAGGAAGCCAACAGCTTTGACGTAGAAGGATATGAATATAACTGCCGGTTGTGGACCGTTGTACTGGAAATATCTGTGCTTATGGCACAATTTCCTTCAAAGGAAGTGGCACAACTGAGTTATGAGTACCGTACACTGGGTCTGGGATATGCCAACCTGGGCTCTCTGCTGATGGTATTTGGCGTTCCTTATGATAGTGAAGAGGCAAGAGGCATTGCTGCCGCCCTTACAGCAATTATGACTGCCACCTCCTACAAAACTTCGGCTGAGATGGCTAAAGTACTTGGCCCCTTTATGCGTTTTGAAGAAAATAAAGAGCACATGATGCGGGTCATGCGCAACCACCGTCTGGCAGCATATGATGCAGATGAATATGAAGGACTGAGCCTCAAACCACAAGGCATCAAATCACAATATTGTCCCGATTATTTACTGAAGGCGGCATGCCGTGCATGGGACGATGCAGTGGACTGGGGTGAAAAATTTGGCTATCGCAATGCACAATCTACCGTTCTGGCGCCTACCGGCACCATCGGTCTGGTGATGGATTGCGACACAACCGGAGTGGAGCCTGATTTCTCATTGGTGAAATACAAGAAACTTTCCGGAGGTGGTTATTTTAAAATTATCAACCAGTCAGTTCCGGCAGCCTTGAAAAAACTGGGGTATTCAGAAAAAGAAATTGAACAAATCACCCGCTATGCTGTGGGTACAGGCAGTTTTGCCGGGGCGCCCTTCATCAATCACCAGTCCCTGAGTGAAAAAGGACTGATTGCGGATGAAATTAAAAGACTGGATCAGGCTGCCCATACTGCTTTTTCCATCCATGATGTATTCCATAAAAATATACTGAGCGAGGAATGCCTGCAACGCCTGGGCTTTACGCCTGAGCAATACCACAATCCTGAGTGGAGTATTCTGGAAGCGTTTGGTTTTACTGAAGAGCAAATTGATGCGGCCTATGATTATGTATGCGGCACAATGATGATGGAGGGTGCACCCGGACTCAAAGAAGAACACCTGCCGGTATTTGACTGTGCCAACAGGTGCGGAACACGGGGGCAACGCTACATTCATACGCATGGCCACATAAGAATGATGGGAGCTGTGCAGCCCTTCATCAGCGGGGCTATCTCCAAAACCATCAACCTGCCTCATGAGGCTACTGCCGATGAAATTGCAGCAGCATATCTCCTGAGCTGGGAGCTGGGTCTGAAAGCCAATGCCCTGTACAGGGATGGCTCCAAACTATCGCAGCCGCTCAGCACACAAGGCGAAAAAACGAAAAAGACGGGTGCAGCTACGGTAGATGATTCGGCCAGATCCGATATCGCTAATCAGCAGGCAGAAGCCACAGCCATAGGATCGAATATTGTGGACATGGGCAAACTGACCGTGGAAGAACTGCTGGAAGAAGTGCAGAAAAGGGTACAGGCTTCGCCGGATACAAAACTGAAACGCAAACTGGCCAGCATTGTAGAGAGACGCTCTCTGCCAGCAAAGAGAAGAGGTTTTACACAGAAAGCCAAGATCAACGGCCAGGCCATTTTCCTGCGAACCGGCGAATATGGCGATGGCACACTGGGTGAAATATTCATTGATATGGCCAAAGAAGGAGCCACCATGCGCAGCATGATGAACTGCTTTGCCATTGCTATCTCCATCGGATTGCAATATGGTGTACCTCTGGAAGAATTTGTTGACAAATTTGCATTCACCAAGTTTGACCCCTCTGGTTTTGTAGAGCACCCGAATATCAAGTCCACTACATCCATTGTTGACTTTATTTTCCGTGTACTCGGCTATGAATATCTTGGACGCACAGATCTCGTTCATGTACTGGATAAACCCGAAGCGATAAATAACGGAGCTGATGACTGGGACGAAGTTCCATCGAACCCGCTGGAGTATGCCCCACCCGAATTATCGAGTGTCCGTATCATAGCCTCGGTTCCCGAGCCGGCACAAAAACAAAACCAGGAAAAAAAATCAGCTTTAAAAACTGAGGCCGGCCTGGACTCAATGAACAGTATGGCAAAAAATATGCAGAGTGATGCGCCATCCTGCTACTTGTGCGGTCACATCATGGTGCGCAGCGGCACCTGCTACAAATGCCTGAATTGCGGCAACCAGAGTGGTTGCAGCTGATGCTGCTATACGAACCGAGAAATCAGAGCATACGGACGAAAAACCATATAAGAGAGTACCCCCTTCTATTCATCCCGGTCATCATACCGGGATTTTTTTTCGTAAAGACGCTATTTTTTCACAACGTGAAAAAACAATGCATGCGCTGGTATTTCCGCCGTTTTTTTCCCTTTGTTTTTTGCCAGCCGGCAATTATTTTCACCACCTCAACCCGTACAAAATGAGAATAAAATATGTTGCACTCCTGCTGGTCATCATCTTTTTTTTACAAAGCTGCAGCCGCAATTTTACACCGTATGAAGCTGCAAATAGTCCCCGCGGGAAAAAATGCGGCAGCATCAGATAAGTTTTTTCAAATTGCATACCTGCCTTCATTGTTGCCAGTACTGGTCCATATAACTTATATCTGAGTAGTGGTGCAGTGTACAGCTCACAGCGAATTCATTGACCGGCATGGAATCAATATTTTCAGCACTTTACTATTTTGGAGCACACACGAAAAACTGTAGCAGGTGCAAAGTTTTCTATAATAAATGAAATTTACTGGCTAACAGGCCAGAATGAAGATGTGGCAGCAGCAATCAAAGAGACTCTGTAAGAATGCCAGAATTGAGTAAAGCAATACTGCGGGATCTGCTTTTCAGTTTCGCAGCAGGCCAATGCAGCGATCAATTTCTTTCAGGTAGAAGTTAAGCCTTTTTTCAAATTCCTTTTTTTCATTTGGTTTCAGGGTGTCTGCTCCGGTTTTCAGGATACTGACCTGTTGTTTCAGTTCCTCAATACTGAGCTGGCTGCTGCTGATGGTTTGCTGGGCGGCAGCCAGTTCTTCAGTCAGCCGGCTGTTATCTTTCTTCAGCGTTGCCTGTAGCTTCAGCAGTTGCTGCAATTTACTTTTGATGCGCTGTATATGATGTTCTTCGTTCGGCATTATCCATCAGTTATTTTCGAATTTCGGCGCCCAGATTTTTTTCCAGTTGCACCTGTATTTTTTGCAGCCAACCATCCACCTCTTTATCGGTCAGCGTTTTTTCTTCATCCCTGAATGTGAAGGTTACGGCAATTGATTTTTTATCAGTTCCCAGTTTTTCACTCTCAAAAATGTCAAAAAGACGAACTTCTTTCAGCCGGCTTATTTTTACAGAGCGTACAGCATCTTCTACAGAACTCCAGGCCAGGTTATGTGGTATTACAACGGCCAGATCCCTCTGCATAGCAGGATAGCGGGCAAGTTCTTTGATTTTTGCAATGTGTTTTCCCACATTTTCTGACAGCCATTGCCAGTTCAGTTCTGCGTAAAAAACAGGTTGCCGGACAGAAAATTGTTGCAGTGCGTTTTTCCGTACTTCACCGGTTTTTCCTATAATGTTACCATTAAATACATACTGCAGGGTGTGCTGCAACTTTTTGTCCTCTGCTTTTTTTATTTCGAAGTATTCGGTTCCTGATAGTTGCAGTAGTTTTTCCAGCACCCCCTTTAGAAGGTAAAAATCAACCGGAGCCTGTTTTTGCTTCCAGTGATTTTCACTTTTATTTCCGGTAACTACCAGGCATAGCATTTCCTGTTCCTTGTATTTGCCTGCGGCCTTCCTGGAATAAATTTTTCCAAACTCAAACAAGCGGAGTGAATGATTTTTGTGGTTCAGATTATGAGCTACTACTTCCAATGCGGTTTCCAGCAGTGACGGTCGCAGCACATTCAGATCGGCGCTCAGGCTATTGATCATTGATACCAGGTATGGCTGTTCTTCTTCAGAAAAATAAGCAGACCGGGTAATGGAGTTGGTCAGTATTTCATTAAAACCCATGCCAGCCAGGTTGCAGGCAAGTTTTTCACGGTACAGGCTGCCCACTGCATGTTCTTCCAGACCCGGGCTGATGCGAACAGAACCTGGAATCTCAATTTGATCGAGTCCATCAATCCGGATGATTTCTTCTACGATATCTGCGGGCTGGCTGATATCGGTTTTATGATAAGGTACTTCCACCAGCAGGTCGTCAAGGCCTTCCTTCCTGATTTCAAAACCCAGGCTCAGCAAGATATTCCTGACAGCGTCGGGATGATAAATTTTTCCGCTTAATTTTTTCAGGAAATGCCATTTCAGGGTCACTTGTTTCCTGGGTTGGGGCTGCGGGTAAATATCTGTAATTTCTGAAGCAATCTTTCCGCCGCATATTTCCCGGATCAGCACGGCTGCCCGCCGGAGCACCTGTACCGTCATGGATATATCCGTTCCTTTTTCAAACCGTGCGGCTGCCTCGGTACGCAACTGGTGCCGGATCGACGTTCTGCGTGTAACAATAGGATCAAAAAAGGCGCTTTCCAGAAAAATATTTTTAGTTGAGGCAGTGACGCCACTGTGCAAACCGCCAAATACTCCCGCAATGCACATGCCTCCTTTTTCATCACAGATCATCAGGTCTTCCGCATGCAGTTTTCTTTCCTTTTCATCGAGAGTGATGAATGAAGTGCCTGCCGGAAGGTTTTTGACAATAATTTTTCGACCAGAAATTTTGTCAGCATCAAATGCATGAAGGGGCTGGCCAGTTTCGTGCTGAATATAGTTTGTGATGTCAACCAGGTTATTAATGGGTCGCACACCAAGAGCTTTTAGTTTTTGCTGCAGCCATTTTGGCGATTCGGCAATATGTACTCCAGAAATACTCACACCGGAATAACGGGGGCAGGCAATTGTGTTTTCTACCTGCACATCTATTGATTCATCCTTCTTGTCTATTGTAAATCCGTTGATGACTGGCAGTTTTGGCCTGTAATCTTGTTTTTCATGATGGCTCAGGAATGCACACACATCTCTTGCTACGCCCCAATGGCTCATCGCATCCATGCGGTTGGGAGTAAGACCGATTTCATAGATGATATCGTTGTACAGCTTGAAATATTCACCCGCCGGCATACCCGGTCGTGCGTCGGCAGATAGAACCATGATACCGTCGTGCGAAGTTCCAAGCCCTATTTCATCTTCGGCACAGATCATACCCTGGCTTTCTGCATTCCTGATTTTTGCTATTTTCATAACCATCGGTTCGCCGGAAACAGAATAAATCGTAGCGCCAACAGGGGCTACCACTACTTTCTGGCCGATTGCTACATTGGTGGCGCCACAAACGATGTGCAATGGTTGTGGCTGACCTGTATGCACCAGGGTCAGAGTCAGTTTATCGGCATTGGGATGTTTTTCTGCCTGCAGCACTTCTCCGATGACCAGCCCTTCCAGGTTGCCCTTTACCTCCTGCCATTCGTACATGTTTTCCACTTCCAGCCCCACCGATGTCAGGATGCGGCTTAGTCGTTCAGGTTCCACCTGTACGGGCAGATATTCACACAGCCATTTATAAGAAATCGTCATGCTGCAAAGATAAGTCTTGTATGTATTTGGAATTTATATGCGGTAGCAAACAGCGTTGATGTTCATCCCGGCTCCAACGGATGCAAACAGCACAACATCGCCGGATTGCAGGTCATGGTTGTCGCATATCCCTTTTTTTACCATGTCAAAAAGTGTGGGAATAGTGGCAACAGAGCTATTCCCCAGTTTGTGAATATTCATAGGCATAATGTGATCCGGCAGGTTGCGCAGACCGTATAGTTTAAATAAACGCCGGACGATGGCATCATCCATTTTTTCATTGGCCTGATGTATAAAAATTTTTTTTACACTGACCAGGTCAATTTGAGCTTTCTCCAGGCAATCTTTCATAGCCAGGGGAACATGCTGCAGGGAAAATTCATAAATTTTCCGACCGTTCATTTTAATATAGCGGATCCGGGGATCAGAGCCGGGAAAATTGCTTTTGCCCAGGAAAAGATAGAAGGCCTCCTCAACGCAATGGCTTTGTGCACTCCAGGACAGGATGCCACTGCCATGCTCGGCTACTTCTTTTGCTTCAGCAACGGCTGCACCAGCGCCGTCAGAAAATATCATACTGTCACGGTCGTACACATCCAGTACACGGCTCAGCGCCTCTGTTCCAATTACCAGAATTTTTTTGGCTATACCTGCTTTGATGAAACTGTCGGCTTGTATCAGGCCCTGCAGCCATCCTGGGCAACCAAACAAAATATCATAGGCAACACAATTTGGATTACGGATGCCCAGCCCCTGTTTAACCCTGGAAGCAAGGGCAGGCAGCACATCGGTTTGTATGGTATGCTTCAGCACATTGCCAAAATTGTGTGCAAGGATGATTTGGTCAATTTCTTCCGGCATAACGCCGCTTTCTTCTATGGCCCGCTGAGCGGCATAAAGAGCCATTTCGGAGGTATTGATATCCTCGCTGGCATAACGACGTTCTTCAATTCCTGTTATTTCCCTGAATTTTTCAACAATTTCAACAGGGTTGGTTTCAATCCGTTCATTGTCTTCTGCATAAAAATTATGCATTGTAAAATCCCTGTTTGTTTTTACAACGGTGGGTATATAACAGCCTGTACCGGTGATTACAGTTCTTACACTCATGAATGCATGACATTAATCAGGATGAAAAGAGGCAGGTAATTACAGTAAAGATAACAGGAATTCGGGCTAACGGTTGTTCGAAAATAAGGTTTCTTTCAAAAACTTATCTTCCGTTCAAAAGAGTTATATGAAATGGGACATGCTTGTGATAGTGCTGCTGGTACTGTTGTCGTTATTGCCTTTTTACTGGCTGTACGGGCACTTAGAAAAAATGATTCAGCCCCGGCGGTCGGGTGGCCGTTTTGTCTTGTGGATGTTGCTGGTCTTTTTTCTGGTATTTATGTACACATTCCTCGGGGTCTATGGTTTCGGGGCAATGTTTCAGCCCTCGTCATAATAAGTTCCTATTTTTACCCGAAAAAAAAGAAACCATGTCATATCAATTACTGAAAGGAAAAAAGGGTATCATCTTTGGTGCGCTGGATGAAAAATCCATTGCCTGGAAAACAGCGCTGAAATGTTTTGAAGAAGGGGCACAGATCGTATTGACCAATGCCCCCGTGGCCCTGCGCATGGGCGAAATCAACAAACTTTCTGATCTGTGCGGCAATGCCCCCGTGATTGGAGCCGATGTCACCAATATGGAAGACCTGAAAAACCTGTTTGAAAAATCAATGGAACATTTCGGGGAAAAAATAGATTTCATCCTGCATTCGGTGGGCATGAGCCTGAATGTCAGGAAAGGAAAACATTATACTGAAATGAATTACGAATGGAATCAAAAAACGCTCGACATTTCTGCCATCAGTTTTCATAAATTATTACGTACTGCCTGGGATCTGGATGCTCTGAACGATTGGAGCAGTGTGGTAGCGCTGACCTACATTGCCGCCCAGCGGGTGTTTCCTGATTACAATGAGATGGCCGATGCCAAAGCACTGCTGGAAAGCATTACCAGGATGTTTGGGTATTATTATGGAGAAAAAAGAAAGGTTCGTATCAATACCGTCTCTCAATCGCCTACCCGTACGACTGCGGGAAGTGGGGTCAAAGGTTTTGACGGGTTTATCAACTACGCCGAAAAAATGAGTCCCTTGGGCAATGCATCGGCTGCTGACTGTGCCAATTATTGTGTTACACTTTTCAGCGATCTGACGAAATATGTAACCATGCAAAATTTATTTCATGACGGGGGGTTCAGCTTTACAGGTGTAACGGCTGCAGTTATAGATCAAATGGGGAGCAGCGAATCTTAACTGGCAGCAAGCGACTGCTATTGGGTAAAATTCGTACCAATAAAATAGAATAGAATCCGGAGTTCTGGCAAGAGGGGTGGTTAATATTCGTCTTCGTTAAACAGGAAATCATCCTGGGTCGGATAGTCAGGCCAGATATCCTCAATAGTTTCATAGACATCGCCTTCGTCTTCGAGCTCCTGCAGGTTTTCAACCACTTCAATAGGAGCACCACTGCGGATCGCATAGTCAATTAATTCATCTTTCGTAGCCGGCCAGGGCGCATCTTCCAGGTACGAGGCTAATTCTAATGTCCAAAACATCTGCAAGTCAATTTAATGGTGATAAGGCTTTTTTTGGCCGGGGACAATACCCCAAATTTTTCGCAAAAGTAGTTTTAATAACGAATTTTCCAAATCATTCGGTTTATGAGACGAAAACCGGGTTTGGCAACTTTCGGCCCTGTTTTGGGGTTGTTTTTTCCGGACAAAGGCTTTTCCTGATATTTGAGCAGTATTAGAACCTGGCACTATGGCAATGATTCGAGGACAATCTATTTACAAACGGTTTGGCACTCTTGAGGTCATCAAAGGGGTGGATATGGAAATTCAGCCCGGAGAGGTAGTATGCATTGCTGGCCCCTCAGGCTCAGGAAAAAGCACCCTGCTCCACATTTTGGGCACCCTCGATACAGCCGACAGCGGGCTGGTGGAAATCAATGGGCAGGATATCAGGAAATTAAAAGGCAAACAACTGGCGGCTTTCCGCAACAGGCATATTGGGTTTGTGTTCCAGTTTCACCACCTGTTACCTGAGTTTTCTGCACTGGAAAATGTTTGCATCCCCGGCTGGCTGAGCCCTGCAAAAAAAAAGGAAGTGGAATTGAACGCAAATGACTTGTTAATCCTCCTGGGTCTTGAAGGCCGGCTGCACCATAAGCCTGGCCAGTTATCCGGGGGCGAGCAGCAACGGGTGGCCGTGGCCCGGGCTTTGATCAATAAACCGGATATTATTTTTGCAGATGAACCCAGTGGTAACCTTGATACCGCTAATGCCCGGGAACTGCATCATTTATTTTTTGATTTGCGGAAAAAATTTAACCAGACATTCCTGATTGTAACACACAATGATGAACTGGCACGCCTTAGTGATCGTGTACTTCAAATGAAAGACGGGAAACTTTCTGAGTAGCATACATTCCATGGCTTGCAGCACCTCAGGGCTTCCATACAATTTCATCTGCATGCAGCTGCAGGGAGGTAAAGCGGCTGAGTACAAAAAGATAATCACTGAGGCGGTTGAGGTATTGAATAACCAGCGGCAAAGCTTCCTTTTCTTTTTTGTGCAGGCGCACACAGCACCGCTCTGCCCTGCGGCATACACTGCGTGCCACATGCAGTGCTGAGGCAGCAGTATGTCCTCCGGGAAGAATAAATGATTGTAGAGGCGGCAACTGACTGGTCATATCATCCATTTCAAATTCCAACTGGCTGATGTCGGTTTCTTCCAGTGAAGGGAGATTTATTTTTATTTCTTTTCCGGGTTCAACAGCCAGTGATGAACCGATGGTAAAAAGCCGGTCCTGCACACGGAGTAATATATTCTGAACCTTGTGTTCATACAGCAGGTCACGGCAAAGACCGATGAAAGAATTCAGCTCGTCCACGGTGCCATATGCTTCAATACGCCTGTGCGATTTGGAAACTTTTTTACCCCCCAACAGTGTTGTGGAGCCTTGATCGCCTGATTTTGTATAGATCTTAGATGCCATGGGCTATCACTGGTAAACAATTGCTTTTTCATTTTGTTTATCGCTTTCCACAATTCCATCCCTTAGCCGAATGACACGGCGTGCATGATGAGCAATATCTTCTTCATGGGTTACCACCACAATGGTATTGCCTGTTTTGTAAATATTATCAAGTATCGCCATGATTTCATAGGAGGTTTTTGTATCCAGGTTTCCAGTTGGTTCATCGGCCAGAATCAGCGATGGGTTGTTGACTAGAGCACGGGCAATAGCGACCCGCTGGCATTGGCCCCCGCTCAGCTCATTAGGTTTATGATGACTCCGGTCGGTTAGGTTCACCATCTCCAGCACATGCAGGGCTTGTTCTGTCCGCATTTTCTTCCCAATACCCGCATATACAAGAGGCAGGGCAACATTTTCCAGGGCGGTGAGGCGTGGTAGTAAATTAAATTGCTGAAACACGAATCCGATTTCACTGTTTCGGATTTCTGCCAGTTCATTATCGTGCATCTGGCTGACGTCGTGGCCATTCAGAATATAGGTACCTGAGGTGGCCGTATCCAGGCAACCAATGATGTTCATCAAAGTGCTTTTTCCCGAACCGGATGGACCCATCAGTGCTACGTACTCATTTTTCAGAATATCCAGGGAAACTTCCTTCAGCACCTGTAGTTCGTTTTTGCCCATGAAGTAGCTTTTGCAGATGCTTTCGAGATGAATAATGTTGTTCATAAAAAATCTTTAATACTGTACAAAGCCCTGTATATTCTGTTTGACAGTGAGGTGGCAGCCAGGTTAGTCAGGAAAAAAGTGTTTTGCCGATGACCCTTGGCACAATAAAGTATTCATCATTGTGCACCGGGGCATTGCGGAGCGCCTCATCCCTGTTAATGGTTGCTGTTGCTTTATCTTCCCGGCACACATTTATCTCCTCGCTGATGTACAATAACGGTGTTACATGATCCAGGTTCAGTTCTTTCAGTTTTTCTACAAAATCAATCATCTGCTGCAGGTCTTTTTTTATTTCATCCTTTTCTGTTTCACTGAACTGCAGACGGGACAGGTGCGCCAGTTTATTCACCAGATGGTCGTTCACTTCCATACTGCGAAGATAGCTGATAGTTTTTTGTTCGGTGAGGGGTATGACGGTCGAATTGACTTGCCATTTCCCGGCCTGTTTTTCCTGGAAATGAGTCAGTGACTTTCTTATTTGCCAGAATTAAAATAGCCGCTTGCTGGTTATTGCTGTATCTGCCGGGAAAAGCAGTAACTTCTTTTTATCTTCGCCGCCTGGTATGGAAAAAAAGAAAGAAATTGTAATGAGTGGTATCAGGCCCACGGGTTTTCTGCATCTGGGCAACTACTTCGGTGCCGTTCGGAATTATGTCCGCATGCAGCATGAGTATGAGTGTTTTTTTATGGTGGCCGATCTTCATTCACTGACGACCCACCCGGATACAAAAGAATTAAAGATCAATGTGCACCGGGTGTTATCAGAAAATATAGCCTGTGGACTCGATCCAGGTAAGGTGGCGTTGTATTGTCAAAGCCACATTCATGAAACAGCCGAATTGTACCTTTATTTAAACATGCTGGCATATAAAGGTGAACTGGAAAAAACCACGACATTCAAGGATAAGGCACGCATGCAGCCCGATAATATTAATGCTGGATTGCTAACCTACCCTGTATTGCAGGCCGCAGATATTATTTTACATAGGGCAAAATATGTTCCGGTAGGCCGGGATCAGGAGCAGCATCTGGAAATGGCCCGAAACTTTGCCAGCCGGTTCAATTATCGCTATGGAAATGTGTTTCCGGAGCCACAGGCATTTAATTTTGGCGAAGAACTGGTGAAAGTACCCAGCCTGGATGGAGGAGGAAAAATGAGCAAGAGCGAAAACCAGAATGCCACCCTGTATTTATCAGACAGTGATGATCTGATCCGTAAGAAGGTAATGAAAGCGCAAACCGACAGCGGACCTTCCGCCCCGGGAACAGCAAAACCTGATTATATTGAAAATATTTTTTTGTTAATGAAACTGGTGAGTACTCCGGATGCAGTGCAGAAATATGAAGAAGATTATGAAAACTGCAGCATCCGGTACGGTGATATGAAAAAACAACTGGCAGAAGATATGATCACATTTATTTCACCAGTACGGGAAAAAGCAGAGGCCATCCGCTCAGATGAACAATACCTCAGAGAGGTGATGGAAAACGGGGCTGAAAAAGCCCGCAAAAGTGCCAGGGCCACCATGGAACAGGTACGGCAGGTTATGGGGTTGAATTATTTTTCATTCAACGGATAACGGACAGGTTAAATTTTTTCCTTACCGGGAAATCAATATTTTTATTGCAGGTTCAATATAGTTTATTCACGAAAAATTTTCCGTCAGCAGGCGGGTCAGCAGCATGGCAAAATCAAAAGCAAAACCAAAGCATATAGCAGTAGCCGGCAATATTGGAGCAGGCAAAACCACGCTGACGGAAATGCTCAGCAAGCATTATAAATGGATTCCCCATTTTGAAGATGTTGATCACAATCCATACCTCATGGATTTTTATGAGGATATGCCCCGCTGGAGTTTTAACCTGCAGATTTATTTTCTGAACAGCCGTTTGCGCCAGCTTGTGGAGATTCAAAAAGGCACGGAAACTGTTATTCAGGACCGAACGATCTACGAAGATGCTAACATATTTGCACCCAACCTGCACGATATGGGCCTTATGAGCAAAAGGGATTTTGACAATTACTATCATTTTTTTCAGACACTCAAGGCACTTGTGCAGCCTCCTGACCTGCTGATCTATCTACAGGCTTCTGTACCCACACTGGTAGGCAATATTCAGAAAAGAGGGAGGGAATACGAGGAAAATATCCGGCTGGACTATCTGAAAAAACTCAATGAGTTTTATTCAAAATGGATCGGCGAATACAAGGAAGGCAAATTGCTGGTCATTGATGTGGATAAAAACCGCTTTCCTGAAAAAGATGAAGATTTTGGAGAAATTATCCGTAAAGTAGATGCAGAATTGTTCGGGTTGTTTTAATAACCTGAAAAGGCTTCAGTTTCCTTCAGCATTGCTTCTATTTTCTTCAGCCAAAACTCCTGCTTTTCCCTGTTGATGCTATGTTTTGTTTCCCGGTCATATGCCTGTTGCATGTTGTCCTTTTTTTTTAGGACGTCTTGGTATATCTGCTGCAGGTCTTTTTTATATGATGCTCTGGAAAAACGGTATTCGCTCATATGCTGATGTAGTATACGTGCAAATAATTCAGTGATATCAAAATGACCCTGTTCATGCTTCAGGATATAAGAGGTTTTGTGCAGTCCCCAGGAATTTGTCTTGGAAAAACGGCATTCGATACTGTACTGAAAACTGTTGTTTGAAATCCGGTACGAAATTCCCAGTATAGAAAAAGTAGATGCAACTGCATCTGATCCTGGAAGCGGGGTGCCCTGGTAATCAGACCAGGTAAGCCTGCGGACGGCCGACCAGTCAATGTAATCCTCATCCGATGCCTGTGCGGCTGCACATAGGCCATGCAGAAATAAGACCAGGAAAAGCAAAATCGTTTTCATGTACAGGAAAAACGACATTCAGGAGATTCCTGTTGTAGGCCTATTTTGTAAATGACGTTAAAAAAAACTGCATCCGGGCCGGTAACCAATGGCAATGAAGCATCTGAGGCTTCTATTCAGACTGGTATCTCCAGGTTAAATTTTCGGGGCAGCTTCCAGTGTTTCTGCGGATACCCCTGATGCATATTTTTCAAAATTCTTAATAAAAAGCCCGGCAAGGTATTTTGCTTTTTCATCGTAAGCTTCTTTGTCGGCCCACGTATTGCGTGGGTTCAAAACTTCATCGGGTACATTGGGGCAGCTCTGGGGTATGGCCATCCCAAAAACCGGGTGGTTTTCAAAGCCTACATCATCCAGATTGCCTTCCAGTGCAGCTGTTATCATCGCCCTGGTATATGACAGTTTCATCCGGTTGCCAACGCCATAGGGGCCGCCAGTCCATCCGGTGTTGATCATCCAGACATGCACAGAATGACGTTGCATTTTTTCGCCCAGCATTTTTGCATATTCGCCAGGATGCAGGGGTAAAAAAGGTGCACCGAAGCAGGCACTGAATGTTGACTTTGGTTCCGTAACTCCTGTCTCTGTGCCGGCAACCTTTGCAGTATAACCAGAAATAAACTGGTACATGGCCTGCCCTGGAGATAGCCTGGAAATAGGGGGCAGCACACCAAAAGCATCACAGGTTAAAAAGAAAATATTTTTTGGGATGCCTCCAATAGAAGGCTCCAGCGCATTACTGATAAAATGAAGCGGGTACGAAACCCGGGTATTTTCTGTAATGCCGGCATCATCAAAATTGATTTTATTGGTACCGGGAAAAAATTCAACATTCTCCACCAATGCACCCGGACGAATTGCCCGGAATATTTCAGGCTCCTTTTCCTCACTCAGGTTGATGGTTTTTGCATAACATCCTCCTTCAAAATTGAACACATTATCATCTGTCCAGCCATGCTCATCATCGCCAATCAATTTCCGGGCTGGGTCCGCACTCAGCGTTGTTTTCCCTGTTCCGCTAAGCCCAAAGAAAATGGCTGTATCGCCGGCGTCACCCATATTGGCACTGCAATGCATGCTGAGTACATTTTTTTCATGAGGTAATATGTAGTTTAAAATGGTAAAGATTCCTTTCTTGGTTTCTCCGGTATAGCCAGATCCGGCAATCAGGATCATTCTATGTTTAAAAGAGACAACGGCAGCATTGTGTTGTCGGGTTCCACATTCCTTAGGATCCAGTTTCAGACCGGGCGCAGAAAGAACATGCCAGTCGGGTTCAAACTGGTCCAGTTCTTCTTCCTTTGGCCTTATGAACATGTTATAGGCAAAAAGGCTGATCCAGGGCTTTTCTGTAATCACCCGGAGGGGCAGGCGGTAGCGTGGGTCGGCACAGGCGTAGCAATCACGAACCCACATTTCTGGTAATGCATCCAGATATTGAATCATTTTCCTGTATATGATATCAAAATACCCGGGCTCAATCGGAAGATTAAATTCATTCCAGTGAATAGCAGGTCCCGTTGTATCATCTGTAACAATGAATTTATCTTTGGGAGAACGGCCGGTAAATTCGCCAGTACGGATGACGAGGGCACCGGTATCATTCAGTGCGCCTTCTCCAATCCGAAGGCTATCATGTACCAGGGCATCCGGGGACAATTGGTAATGGACAGAATCGGAATTTTTCAGGCCAATCCTAACAAGCATTTTTCTGGGGGGAGGTATTACGGGTATTGACATAGCTGGCAGATTATTTTTTTATGAAGGCACAAAATTAAGAGTGAATTGAATTAGATTTCGGCAAAAGCTGTTCCACATGGCGGGATTTTTTTTCAGAAAAAAACATCATCGTTTTTTCTCCAGATAGCACCGAAATTGTGTAAATCTCTGAAAAAATGATTTTTTTCCTGTAATATTCCACCCTAAAATAGTAAATCGGTAAGCTGCTCTGTGCCGTTTGATTGTATCTTTAACAAATCCGGATTTTAAAAAAAAGAAAAAACAAACTGCAATATAATACCTGCCACATGAAATATCTGCCCCTGAACCCTCAGATTTTTATAAAGAACCGGGAACGGTTTATAGACAAAATGCAGAAAAACTCCATTGCCATTTTTGTAAGCAATGATGAACAACCTGTGAACGGGGATGCCCTGCACCGCTTTAAGCAAAATAGCGACTTGTTTTGGCTTAGTGGCATTATCCAGGAAGATAGTATGCTGCTGTTATTTCCTGACAATCCGGATCCAAAATTCAGAGAAGTACTAGTGCTGGTCCGGCCCAATGAATTGAAAGAAAAATGGGATGGCAAAAGATTAAGGGTAGATGAAGCCAGGAAAATCAGCGGAATACAGACCATTGTCTGGCTCGACAGTCTGGATGCACTAATGCAAGGCTGGGTTCATCTGGCAGATCACATCTACCTCGACAGTAATGAAAACGACCGGAAGGCAAGCCTGATCCGTACCCGTGATTACCGGTTTATTGATGAAATGAAAGCCCGCTACCCTCTGCATAGCTACCTGCGTGCCGCAAAAATCTTGAAAGACCTCCGGGCTATCAAAACAGCGCATGAAATAGAAGTCGTAAAACGGGCTATTGATATTACAGATACCGCTTTTCGCAGGCTGCTGCAGGTGATCAGGCCGGGTATCTGGGAATATGAAATTGAAGCGGAAATTGTACATTCTTTTCTGAGTCAGCGGGCTACCGGTGAAGCGTATGGCAGCATCATTGCCAGTGGCGACAGGGCCCGCACCCTGCATTATATTTCAAACAACCAGGAATGTAAAGATGGTGAGCTTATACTGATGGACTTTGGAGCCGAATATGGCGGGTATTGTGCCGACCTGACACGTACAGTACCGGCAAACGGCAAATTTACCCGTCGCCAGAAGACTGTATATAATGCATGCCTGCATCTGCACAATTATGCCAGGAGTATTTTAAAACCGGGTATCAGCATTGTGCAATACACGGAAAATGTAGGGGAAGAAGCGACTGCACAGTTTTTAAAGATTGGCTTGCTGAAGAAATCGGATGTAAAAAATGAAGATCCTGAAAACAGAGCCTATCGTAAATACCTGTACCATGGCATTTCACATCACCTTGGAGTAGATGTGCATGACCTGGGAACAAAAACAGAACCGGTAAAGGCCGGTATGCTATTTACCATTGAGCCCGGAATCTATATTGAAGAAGAGCAAATGGGGATACGTATTGAAAACAATTTCTGGATCACAAGAAACGGAAACAAAGACCTGATGAATCAAATTCCAATTACAGTAGAAGAAATTGAAACACTCATGAAAAAACAGTGAGTGCTGTGCATTGGTTTACTTAGAAAAAAATATACTGTGGCTGGCAGCCTGCAGTGAAAACCTGAACCCGTCAATATGAAGCAGATCCCCAACCTGTTTACACTCCTCAACCTTGTTTTTGGCTGCGGGGCAATCATGTTTACCCTGCAAAACGGCATCATGATTTCCGGGGATGCAGAAGGCGCCACCTGGATAGATATTCCGGAAAAAATATGGATGGCTTCTCTGTTTATCGGCTTGGCTGCTGTGGTCGATTTTCTGGATGGGTTTCTGGCCCGGTTGACCGGCACAAGCTCTGACATGGGAAAACAACTCGATTCTCTCTCCGATGTGGTCAGTTTTGGAGTCGCACCTGCTATGATCATCTACCAGTTTCTGCGGTTGAGCTTTGCCAGAGAAAGCAATGCACTGGATACTTCATTGCTTTGGCTAATGCCTGCGTTCGCAGTGCCCTGTGCCGCAGCATGGAGGCTAGCCAGGTTTAACCTGGATCAGGCTCAATCGGCTTCATTTAAAGGAATGCCTGTACCTATGACCGGATTGCTGGTGGCTTCTTTTCCGCTTATTTACTGGAATGTGCAGGAGCCCTGGGTGATGGATTTGTTGCTAAACAAATGGTTTTGGTATGGGTGGATCCTGTTGCTCTGCTGGCTGATGGTTTCTTCACTTCCTCTGCTGTCGTTAAAGTTTAAAGATTACAGAGTAAAAAATAATTTGCCCAAATACCTGTTGCTGCTTTTTGCCGTCACTGCCGTTTTGCTGCTCCGGTGGATGGCCATGCCGGCGATCTTATTCGCTTATGTTCTGTTATCTTTGATTTTCAAAAACAAACAGCATGATGTACACAGTGCAAATAAAAGTAATGCCCCTTAAAGAATTGCTCGACCCTCAGGGAAAAGCCGTTTTGGGGGGGCTGGACAACCTGGGCCTGAAAGGGATTGAAGATGTCAGGATTGGAAAAAATATTGCTCTTCAGATTCATGCGGGCTCATCAGATGAAGCCAAAGCAATAGCTGAAGAAGCCAGTAAAAAACTTTTGAGCAATCCGGTAATGGAGTACTTTGAAGTTTCCGTTAACTAGCTGATGTGAAGCATTTCTTCCCGGCTATTGAAGATATCAAAAATGCTCTATCTAGTTCCAACACCAATCGGTAATCTGAAAGATATAACCCTTCGGGCACTTGATGTGCTAAAGGAAGCTGACCTGATTTTGGCCGAGGACACAAGGACCAGCTCTCACCTGCTGAAACATTATGATATCAACCGTCCTGTTTCTTCCTATCATCAGCACAATGAACACAAGGTCGTACAGCACCTGGTTGATCAAATGACCGTCGGAAAAAAAATGGCATTGATTACAGATGCAGGCACTCCGGGAATTTCTGATCCTGCTTTTTTGTTGGTGCGGGAATGTATCCGGGCAGGAGTAGCAGTAGAATGTTTACCGGGGGCTACCGCATTGGTTCCCGCCCTTATCAATAGCGGCCTGCCTGCACACAGGTTTTGTTTTGAAGGATTCCTTCCGGTAAAAAAAGGCAGGCAAACATTACTGAAGCAACTGGCAGAAGAACCCAGGACCATGATATTTTACGAATCACCGGTGCGGTTACTGAAAACACTGCA
Source organism: uncultured Chitinophaga sp. (assembly GCA_964473035.1). Taxonomy (GTDB): domain Bacteria; phylum Bacteroidota; class Bacteroidia; order Chitinophagales; family Chitinophagaceae; genus JJ008. The sequence continues at coordinate 32,357 of CAYYMK010000007.1, read as the reverse complement.
AGAGTTCATCACCTGGTTTGGCGCAGAGAGACAGTGCAGCATAAGCCGGGAGCTTACCAAAATGTTTGAAGAAAATGTGAGAGGCACATTGCAGGAAGTGGCAACAGCTTTCAAAGACAAAAATGTGAAAGGGGAAATCGTTGTTGTTGTGGCAGGAAAATCTGAATGACGATGACAGGGCCACCTTTCCCTGTTCCATTCAGATATACGGCACTAAACTGTTATATATAGTATCCTTTAATGCATCTGCAATGACCGCAGGTTTATTTTTGGGCAAACCATAACAATGCTTTTCCGAAATTTACCCACTTCAATCAATCTATATGAATAAGGCTTTACTTCTCTTTATCGGATTATGTACCTTTCTTTTTTCGGAAGCACAGCCCGGAAGTACAGCTCTGTTTGGGTACTGGCAGCAACGGGTCAAATATGTGATGAACATAGATATGAATGTGCAAACCAACCAGTTTACCGGCACTCAGAAACTGGAATATTGGAACAATTCACCCGACACACTGGATAAGGTGTTTTACCATCTATATTTCAATGCGTTTCAGCCGGGCAGTATGATGGATGTACGAAGCCGCCGGCAGGGAGTGGTCAATGGCCCTGGTGGCCGTGCCGACTGGGACAATCGTGTGCGGGACCGAATCTACAATTTGAAACCGGATGAAATTGGCTATCAAAAAATTCTTTCTCTGAAAATGAATGGCCGCCCCCAACAATTTGTGATGCACGAAACGATCCTGGAAGTGAAATTGGACAGACCCATCCCACCTGCCACCAAAGTTCAGTTTGATATGCAGTTTGAAGCCCAGGTTCCGCTGCAAATCAGGCGCAGCGGCAGAGATAACGCTACTTCCAGGGTACGCTTCTCTATGAGCCAGTGGTATCCAAAAATTTGCGAATATGATAAAAATGGATGGCATCCCAATCCGTATATTGGCAGGGAGTTTTACGGGGTGTGGGGCGATTTTGAAGTACAGATCAGCATTGACAAAAATTATATTCTCGGCGGCACCGGCTATTTGCAAAATGCCAGCCAGATCGGTTATGGATATGAAGCAGCTGGTGTAAAGGTGAAAAGGCCGGCAGGGGATAAGCTGACCTGGAAATTCTTTGCGCCCCAAGTACATGATTTTATGTGGGCTGCTGATCCTGAATATATTCACAAATCGCTCAAAGTGCGGGACAGCCTCACTTTTCATGTACTGTATAAAAAATCAAATGCTCCGGCTGATGAATGGGAAAACTTATTGACCAAAGCCGAACGGGCACTTCCCTTTATCGAAAAAACATTTGGCCCATACCCGTATAAACAGTTTTCTTTCATTCATGGAGGAGATGGCGGTATGGAATATCCCATGGCCACTCTCTGTGTAGGTCCGGGTGCATGGCTGCATGAATGGTTACATCATTGGTATTATGGAGTGCTGGCAACCAACGAATCGTTATACCCATGGATGGATGAAGGATTTACGACCTATGCAGAAGACCGGGTCACTGCTTTTCTTGAAAACAATGGCGGATTTGCCTATGAGGGCAGCTACCGAGGATATCTGTCACTTGTCCGTAGCGGAAAAGAGGAACCACTCACCACACATGCAGATCACTATAACCTGAATGCCGTGTATGGGCCGGCAGTGTATTCAAAAGGTGCAGTGTTTATGGAACAGCTGGGTTATATCACGGGCGCATCGCGGCGGGATGAAATATTACTGGCATACTTTCAGCAATGGAAATACAAACACCCTACCGCAGATGATTTGATCCGAGTGGCCGAAAAAGTAAGCAATTTACAACTCGACTGGTATAAAGAGTACTGGGTCAACTCGACCAAAACCATTGATTATGCAATTGACAGCCTTTGGGAAGAAGGGGGCCATACAAAAATAAGGTTGCTGCGAAACGGACTGATGCCAATGCCGGTGGATGTACAAATCAGTTTCAAAAACGGAGAAAAGGAAAATCATTATATCCCCCTGAACCTGATGTATGGAGCCAAACAACCTGAAGATAACATCCCGGTGAAAAAATATGATGCCTGGAAATGGACTCACAACACTTATGTCATAGAAACCAGCCGTAAACTTGCCGATTTCAGGGTGGTAGAAATAGATCCTTCCCTGCGCATGGCTGATATAGAGCGAAAAAACAACCGGCTTGAACTGAAATGGTAATGCTTTTTCCCGGGTAATACCCGTTTATGGTAATGAACGGTGCAGCATAGAAAGAGGCGAGCAGCCCCGGGTTTTTTCGTAAAGGGAATGTACCATTCCGACGATCCTGCTCAAAAGAGAAATAAATATTTGAATCGTTGTTGCAAATATATAAAAATCCTATATTTGCGTATGCAAGCAGTAAAACGCCTGATGCCTAATTGGACGGCAGCAATGATAATCTGGCTGTTTGCATTTATTCTGGTTGAGAAAATGCTGCATGTTCACTGCAAGGTCATCCACAACAATAATGCACAGGAGGCTTTGTACCAGCACTTGCATTGCCCGGTTTGCGACTTCCAACTGGCTGCCGATGCAGACCTGCCTTATGCCTCAGATTTAATTATGCTGCCTCTCTGGGCTGCGACACAACAGGTCAGGCCTTGCCCTGAATTTACCAGCTTAAAGTGTATGCTGCCTGCTCACAGGGGACCTCCTGTCTTCTAAAGCTATGCCCGCACGGCTGCCGCCTTTTTGCAGGTGCACTGCTTGACTGTTCTGGTTTTTTACATCTTTGGTTTTAGCTAAATGCTCCTTGTTCAGGAGGAGGCTTTCTTAAAATTAAAAATACGCATGATTAAATATTTCAGTACTCTCTTGTTGAGTTACAGTGTTACCGCATTGATTGCCCAAACCGGTATTGAAAACCCGCTTGCTGACCGGCACAGGTTTGCAGCTATTAAAGTGATTCTAAGGGGAACCATTCGTGATGCTGAAACCCGAATGCCTTTGCCCGGGGCAACTGTGTACCTTGCGGATGACAAAATTGGAGCCATAGCAGACGCAGAAGGCCAGTACCTGCTTGCAAATATTCCAGTTGGCCATCATGTTGTCGAAGTGTCACATACCGGGTACAGTACACTGGTAGCGCACATGGAACTTGTTGCAGATATGGAAAAAGATTTTATTCTTTCCCCGGTTATTCTGGAAAACCAGGGCGTGATTGTAACCGGCGTAGCAGGGGCCACCAGTATCCGAAAAGCCCCGGTTTCGGTAGCCTCACTCAAAAAGCATACGCTTCTGCAAATCCCCTCATCCAATATCGTGGATGCACTTACGCATATACCTGGAGTCGCACAACTAAGCACAGGCCCTGCAATTTCCAAACCATTTATCCGGGGTTTGGGGTATAACAGGGTTGTTACTGTGCATGATGGAGTAAGACAGGAAGGACAACAATGGGGAGATGAGCATGGAATTGAGATTGATGAAATGAGCATAACCAGGGTTGAAGTGCTGAAAGGCCCTGCATCACTAATCTATGGCAGTGATGCACTTGCGGGGGTTACGCATTTTATGACTAGTACGCCGGTAGCCGAAGGAACCCTGAAAGCAAATTTATTGACCAGTTACCAAAGTAACAGTGGGTTGTCCGGGGTTCATGCAAACATAGCAGGCAACAAAGATGGCCTGAACTGGAATGCATACGGAACCTATAAGACGGCTGGAGATTATCAAAATAAATATGACGGGAGGGTATTGAATTCCAGGTTCAACGAAAAAAACTTTGGAGGATATGCCGGCATCAATAAAAGCTGGGGGTTTAGTCATTTTATCATTAGTCATTTCAATCAAAATGTCGGCATGGTGGAAGGAGACAGGGAAGTTGCCACCGGGCGATTCATCCTGTTTGCCGGTTCAGCCCTGGAACGAACAGCAACGGATGAAGATCTTGCGTCAAGAAAACTCTTTGTCCCCAACCAAAATATCCGGCACACAAAATTTGTAAGTGATCACAATTTTGCGATAGGTCAAAGCAGGCTGAAAATAAATCTTGCGTACCAGAAAAATATTCGCCGGGAATTTGGAGACCCGGAAAATCCGGGTAAAGCGGAATTATTTTTTGATCTGCAATCATTGAACTATTCAGTACAATGGCATTTGCCCGAAATAAAAGAATGGCATACCACGATTGGCGTCAGCGGTATGCGTCAGATCAATAAAAACCGTGCGGAAGAATTGCTGATTCCTGAATATCATTTGTTCGATGCTGGCGGTTTTGTATATACCCAGCGGTTTTTCAGTAAATCAACTCTGAGTGGCGGACTAAGGTTTGATTACCGGCTGGTGGATACTGATGGTTACATTGATGGCAGTGAAGTGAAATTTACAGCACTCAGGAAATTTTTTTCAAATTTTTCCGGAAGTATTGGCTTTAGTGCAGAACCCACAGACCAGGTAACCCTAAAGGCTAACCTCGCAAGGGGTTTCCGTGCGCCTTCTATCGCTGAGTTGTCGAGCAACGGGGCACATGAAGGAACCAACCGGTATGAGTACGGGGAACAATCGTTGAAATCAGAAACCAGTTTACAAGTTGATGCTGGTATTGATTTTAATTATGAACATTTCAGCATGGGGATATCGGCATTCTATAACCGCATGAATGATTTTATTTTCTATCGCAAACTGGCATCTGTGTATGGGGGTGATTCACTTGTACATGTGGATGGGGAAGAAATCACCGCATTTCGTTTCAATCAGCATGATGCAACACTGGCTGGTCTTGAGGCTTCACTTGACATTCACCCGCATCCGCTTGACTGGTTGCATATTAAACACAGTATTGCATTCGTACGTGGAAAATTTGAGGCAACGATTGATGGCAGCGATCGCCTTCCGCTTATTCCTGCTGCCCGGCTTACGGGTGAATTGAAAGGAGAATTCAGGAAGGCCGGGAAATCATTCCGAAACCTATACCTGAAGCTGGAAGCGGAAAAAACTTTTGCCCAAAAAAATCCTTTTACAGGTTTTGACACAGAATCGGCAACAGCCGGGTATTTTTTGCTGCATGCAGGGGCAGGTTCAGATGTGTCGAACAAAAAAGATAAAATCATCTTTAGCATACATCTTGGGGTGTCCAATATTACTGATGTGGCCTGGCAAAATCATTTGAGCAGGTTAAAATATGCAGCAAAAAATATGGCGTCAGGCAGAACAGGTATATTTAATGCCGGCCGTAATTTCTCGGTCAAAGTCAATGTTCCGTTTTCTTTCAGGCTCAAGCAGTGAAGACTGACAGAACCGGTCAGAATTTTTGAATGTGATTGAGCAATGATTTCCAGTCGCCGGCCCTTACAACATCTTTGAACCCGGCAGCCTTCAGAAGTCGAACAGCCTGTGCAGACCGGCTGCCTCCATCGCAGCAAATTATTACGGGTTTTTTCCATGCACGGATGCGGTCGAGATTTAATTTGATTCGGTCAACAGGTATGTGCACAGAGTCCGGCACATGGCCCAGGTCAAATTCTTGTGCGGTGCGCACATCAATAATGGCAGCGCCACGCTTCAGCGCATCTGACAGGGGGCTTGTAATTCCGAGCAGGCGGAGCAGGTTCATAAAAATCAGTTGCTGGTGATTGTGTTTTTTCGTTCTCCGATCTGTTGTCGCCACATGGCGTAGTATAACCCTTTTTCAGCCAGCAGGGATGCATGATCCCCGGTTTCTACCACTTCCCCTTTTTCTAACACGTAAATCCGGTCGGCATGAAGAATGGTGCTGAGACGATGTGCAATCAGGATGGTAATCTGTGTGCCCTGCCTGGAAATATTGCGAATGGTATCTGTAATTTCTTCTTCGGTCAGCGAATCGAGTGATGATGTGGCCTCATCGAATAAGAGCAGGTTGGGTTTTCTGAGAAGGGCTCTTGCAATAGACAACCGTTGTTTTTCTCCCCCGGAAAGTTTTAGCCCGCCTTCACCGATGAGTGTATCCAGTCCTCTTTCTGCCCGGTGCAGCAGGTTCTGGCAGGATGCTTTGTACAACACATCTTCTAATTCTGCCATTGTAGCCTCCGGGTTTACGAACAGCAAATTCTCTTTGATGGTTCCGGAAAATAGTTGTGTATCCTGTGTTACAAACCCAATCTGGTTGCGCAAGTCATCAAAGTCTATTTCATTTTCATCCATCCCGTTGTAGAGGATTTGTCCTTGTTTGGGCCGGTATAATCCCACCAGCAGTTTCATGAGGGTAGTTTTTCCGGAACCCGATGGGCCTGCAAATGCAATCGTTTCGCCCCGGGATACCCTGAAGCTGATATCCTGTATTGCATATTGAGTGGCCGATTGATGTTTGAATGCCACATGTTCAAATTCGAGTACTTCAACAGGGCCAAGATGCCGGGGCCTGGCAGCTTTTTGTTCCGGTTTTTTTTGCATCAGTTTCTGAAAATTTTCCAGTGATGCCTGTGCTTCCCGGTAGGTGAGGATGATATTTCCGATTTCCTGTAATGGGCCAAAGACAAAGAAGGAAAAAATCTGCATGGTTACCAGTTGGCCGGCATCCAGTTTGCCCCGGAAGATGAGCCAGAGGAGCATAAACAAAATGATCTGCCGCAGGGTGTTTACAAAAGTTCCCTGAACAAAACTGATACTGCGGATGCGCTTTACCTTTTTGAGTTCCAGGCCCAGGATTTTATAGGTATTGTTATTCAGTCTGGCTACTTCCTGATTTGTAAGTCCCAGGCTTTTTACGAGTTCAATATTGCGTAGCGATTCGGTAGTAGCTCCCGCAAGGGCAGTGGTCTGGCCTACAATCCTTTTCTGAATCAGTTTCACTTTCCGGCTCAACAGGTTTGAAATAACGGTCAGTAAAAAAATACCGCCGAAGTAGATCAGTGGCAGGCGCCAGTCAATCCGGAAAGCATAGACTGCAACAAATATAATTCCGACGATAACCGGGAACAGTATATTGATAAATGCAGAAACAAATTTTTCGGTATCAATTCTTACTTTTTGAAGAATGCTGAGTGTTTCACCGCTGCGGGCATCTTCAAATTCCTGGTAGGGTAGCTTCATGGCATGTTGCAAACCGATGGTAAACACCCGAGCTCCGAATTTCTGGGTAATGAGGTTCAGAAAATAATCCTGGAATGCTTTGGCTATGCGGCTGATCATGGCTACGGATATTGATGCCAGCAACAACCATGCTACTCCGTATAACACTTCTGTAGTTCCGGTCTTGTTAGACACAGTTGTTTTCAGAAAAAGGTAATCATTCCACTCCAAGCTTCCAGGAGGTGTCCCGATAGACTGGTGATAATTTGCGAGGTTTACCAGCTTACCAAACAGGATTGGGTCAATCAGGGAAAAACCGATATTCATGGCTGAAAGAAGCAGCACCAGTACAACCAGCCATTTATAAGGGCTTAGGTATGTAAAAAGAATTTTCATTCTTAATCTTTACTTTTGAGGGTAAGGTTCCGGAAAATAATTGGGAAAATTACCGATAATATTTTTCTGGTTTTGTTTTTTTTAAAGGAATTGCATCTTGCAGTAACATTGAACTGGCAGAAAAGTTTATTCAGGATTCTATGAAAAGGCATGACCTCAACACAAATAGCAGGCCCTTGTATTATCTGCGAAATGGCTTGTTGTCGCTGGTGCCCGGTTTTATCTCCCGAATGCGGCTGCAGCCCTTGCTTTCTCAGGTTCCGGAATCAGAGATGAGGTATGTGCTCGACCGGGTGAATTATTATAATAAACTGAACTCTGCACAGCGGCATACGTTGAGCAGCCGGGCGCTGAAACTTTCTGCACTAAAGCTGAAAAACTACAACAGTTCTTATTTTTTTGACATGAAAGAGCTGACCCGTTTTTTCAATCCCCATCTGAAAATAGAGTATCTCCCGGGCGATATTACAGATATTCCGGAAGTGCCGGCTTTTGTAAAAAGTCGCCCTATTACAGAACATAATGAACATTCAGTTTTATTGAAGCTTAATAAAGTCAGACATTTTGTTTTCGTAAAAGACAGCATGATTTTTGAATCAAAAAAAAACATGTTGGTATGGAGAGGCAGAATTTACCAGGAACACAGGAGCCGGTTTATGGAAATGTATCACAGCCATCCTCTTTGTGATATCGGTCAGTTTCGCAGAAAGGGGATCTATCAGTGGAAGAAAGATTTTCTGACGATTGATCAACAACTGCGCTATAAATTTATCCTTTGCATGGAAGGCAATGATGTGGCAACAAACCTGAAGTGGGTGCTGTCATCCTCATCTGTGGCAGTGATGCCGGCTCCCAAATTTGAAACGTGGTTCATGGAAGGAAGTTTAAAGGCGGGGGTTCATTATATCCAGATACGGGATGATTATTCTGATCTTGAGGCAAAATTGTTCCATTACATGAATCATCCGGAAGAAGCCCTCCGGATCATTAACAATGCAAATGAGCATGTGGCACAGTTTCGGTGCAAAAAAAGAGAGCGGCTGATTGGATTATTGGTCATGCAAAAATATTTTCAATGTACAGGCCAGCTGGCTCTTGCTGATTCATCCTCATTGTAAAGCGCCGGTTATCCGGCCCAACTTTCACGGTCGAGGCTTCGGTATTGAATGGCTTCGGCAAGATGTTCTGGTTTAATGTCATCACTTTCGGAAAGATCGGAGATAGTTCTGGAAACTTTCAGGATTCTGTCATATGCCCTCGCAGAAAGATTCAGTTTCTCCATTGCCGTTTTTAAAAGATTTGCACCAGCCTGGTTAATCACGCAGATTTCTTTCAGCAACTTACTGCTCATTTGGGCATTGCAATAAATGCCCGGGTTGTCCTGATATCTTTTTGCCTGGCGTTCTCTTGCCTGAATTACTCTGTCACGGATGTTTACTGAGTTTTCCTGTGCCCTGGCTGAAGACAATTCGCCAAATGATACCGGCGTCACTTCCACATGCAGGTCAATTCTGTCCAGTAGTGGCCCCGATATTTTATTCAGGTATTTTTGAACGGCTCCGGGCGGGCAACTACATTCTCTTTCCGGGTGATTGAAAAATCCGCAGGGGCATGGATTCATGGATGCAATCAGCATAAAACTGGCCGGGAAATCTACTGCTACTTTAGCCCTCGAAATGGTCACTCTTCTTTCTTCCATAGGCTGCCGCATTACTTCCAGCACGGCTCTTTTGAACTCTGGAAGTTCATCGAGAAATAACACGCCGTTGTGTGCCAATGATATTTCGCCTGGTTGAGGTATCCCGCCGCCGCCAACAAGCGCCACATCCGAAATGGTGTGATGGGGTGAACGGAAAGGCCGGCGTGAGATCAACGTTGAATTTTCCGGAAGCTTACCGGCCACAGAATGAATTTTTGTGGTTTCAAGAGCTTCCTGTAATGTGAGTGGAGGCAGAATAGTGGGCAGTCTTTTTGCCAGCATGGTTTTTCCGGCGCCTGGTGGGCCGATGAGGATGGCGTTATGGCCGCCGGCAGCTGCGATCTCAAGAGCCCTTTTGATGTTTTCCTGCCCTTTTACTTCTGCAAAATCCAGTTCAAAATCATATTGCGAATTGAAAAATTCTTCTCTGGTATTTATTTTCACCGGCTCCATGCCTTTTTCTTCCTGTATAAAAAAGTCAATCACTTCACGAATATGGCCGGCGCCGTACACCTGCAGATTGTTAACCATACCAGCCTCTTTGGCATTCATATGAGGAACGATCAGCCCTTTGAAGCCCTCTTTACGGGCCTGTATTGCAATGGGCAAGGCTCCTTTTATTGGCCTAATTTCTCCGTCGAGAGAAAGCTCTCCCATCACGACATAGGCAGACAACAAAGCTGCATTTTCAAATTGTCCGGAGGCACCTAATATGCCGAGTGCAATTGGCAGGTCAAAGGCTGTTCCGCTTTTTTTGATATCTGCCGGTGCCAGGTTGACCACAACTTTTGTACGGGGAAACGAAAACCCGTTTGTTTTAAAAGTACTTTCAATTCTCTGCAGGCTTTCCTTGACGGCATTATCCGGCAAGCCAACAATCATCGGATCTTTTCCCTGGGTGGCGATCCAGTTCACTTCAATTGTAATGGGAAGAGCCTCTACACCATAAACGGCACTGCCATATGTTTTGACTAGCATGGTTTGAAGATAGAAAAAATGAGTGCCTTTGGCCGGCCGGCTGCTGATTTTATTTCTTACAAGCCCCGATCAGTATTTCGGTCGCGGACAAATAAAGCGCCATCATTTTTTTATTGAGCTGTATAATACTGTATTCAAGTTCTGATCCGTCGTCAAAATGCAGGGTCAGTGTTTTGTCCCTTTTATTCAGATCCCATATTCCGGTATAAGTGTCCTTGTCTTTTTTTATACTAACTCTGTTGTCTGCTTTGATATTCATTCTGTATGCACACTCTACTTCCCATACACCGGGCAGCTCATCAAATAAAACCACAGGAAGAAGGTTTTTTCGTTCCAGCTGCAGCTTATATTTATGATTCAGGTCCTCCAAGTAAGCATTAAAATCGGCGGTATCTCTTGTTTGTATGTAATTTATTTTTTTAAACATCGCTTGCTGCAGATCACTCAGTACTACCTGGCGCTGTTCATCCGTTAAATGCCGGGTACTGGCCAGGCTGTCATAGTAACCGGATAAAACAGGTTTTTCATCTTCAAACATCTGAATAGTGCGGTCAATGATAGATTTTAATTTGTCGTCCAGTTCTTCGCCTTCTTTGATATTTTGGAGACTTTTGTTCATCTGGTCCAATTCCCGCAGTAATTCTGTTTTCATCTGTAGTTCATCACAGGAATAGCATCCGATTGTGGTAAATTTTTCCTGCGAGCGGTTGATGTATTCATTGACCGAGTTCCATGCGGATTCAATTTTTTCTTTTTTCTCTTTTTCTTTTTTCCGGGATTCTTTCCTGTCAAAGATGAAATGGATAAAGAGATAGGCTAAAAATGTTGAAATCACGCCAATTAAAATTGTTTTCCATGTATTGTGTCCTGACGGAACGCCTGCCATAATGTTGGTTTTTTGAGATGTGTTCGTAAAAACAGCGTAAAGTAAAGTATTTCTGGCTTAAAAAGGCATGTACTGTCTCTATGATTTTCTTTTCATCCTGTAAATTTCATAAGGGGGTTGTTCATTAGCCAGTACAAAGGATCCGGATGTGATGTAAGCAAGCCGGAATACCCAGGATACTTTTTTATTTTCAGGATGTATGACAGCCTGTATTTTCAGGCGATCGTTACTGATCTCCCATGTACCTATGGCCTGCCCGCCATTACTGACCCGCCATTCCATATTGCCGCCGGGCATCAGCTGCACTTCGTTTTCAGCGTTTTCCCAGTTGCCCTCCAATGATGCCGCCTGCACATTTCGTGAAAAGGGGATCCCCAATACGATATTACCCTGTTCGTCTTCTGTACTGTTTTCCATTATAGTGATAAGGGAATCCATTTCCTTGATTTGGACGGGAGTGCGGATCATGAGTTCAAATCGGTTCATATCAAAACTATACCGGTACCTGTCCGACAGTAGTTTTGCAATTTCCCTTATATCGTTGACGGCCCGTTCGTAGATGCTGCGATAGATGGTGAGCCACTGCGACATTGCAGCAGCCTGCATATGTATTTTCCTGAGCTGTGAAGCGCTGTCCTTCTGTATTGAAAGAATGTTGCTTATATATCTTTCAAACCGGGGCATATAATTTTCTTCATTGTCGAGACGCCTGTCCAGAGCTTTGATCAAATCAGGATCAATATTCTTTTTTTTCCGAAGATCAGCCACATCCGCTCGGAACCTTTCTGATTCTCTCCTGATTTCCTGAAGCAGCAGAGCCGGATCTTGAGTAACAGAATCAATCTGCAATAAATTTTTTGTGTAAATATTTTCAAAGGTGGTATATGATTCCCAGGCATCAATGGTGGCCTCTTTTACCTCATACGTATTTGCGTTGCTTTTCCCGGGCCTATTTTGATAAATGGTAAGGTAGTAGATAATTGTAGATGACAGGATGGTTACAACAGCACCGATGATGATATTTTTGGTCTGTTGAGATAATAGTGTACCCTGCGTCTGGTGGTGACGCGGCACATTTTGTTCAGAATGTTCCTTTGCTCCTCTTACCGGAGAAAAATCGGAAGGATGTCCCGGTCCTCTTGGATTTTCACCCATGCGGTTTACAACGTTTGATGTTTCTAAGATACAATTTTCTTTGTTCAGCAGTCTTTCAACGGGTAGCCGTTATGTGGATTTCTGCAAGCAGGGATACAAAGGGGTCTGCATCGGCCGAATCAGGGTATTCATGCTGCGAAAAAGAAAATGTTTCTGTTTTTTTTGTGATCATAAATTTTTTGATCACAGAAGCCCCCTTTTTCAGGTTAAAGCGTATTTCCAGTGGAAATTCAAATGCAGTGGCATCCTGTTTTTGAGTGACGGTAACTTCAACCTTTTTTTCTGAAGACAGGTAGCGCCATGTAATGTCCAGCAGAGGGTTTGCAGCCGTGTGCAGCCATTGTTTGAAAAATTGTTCCAGGCTGGTGCCGGCCAGTTTTTCTGCAATATGCCGGAAATCTTTTGTTTCGGCATTAAAGCCGGCAAAGGCGATATAGTAGTTGCGGATGCAGCGATGAAACAGAGAATCTCCGAGTTGCCGGCGAAGCATGTGCAGAATCCATCCCCCTTTCTGATAACTGTTTGGGTTTAGCAGTTCCATCAGATTGGAGGTGCTGTCAACAACAGGCCTTTTTGTATATTTTACAAAATTGAGCACCTCGGATCTTTCATCTTTCATCCTTCGGTTCAGGCTGTCTGTTCCGTATTTTGATTCCATGTACACATGAGTAAGGTAAGTGGCAAATCCTTCGCTGAGCCAAAGATGTGCAAAGCTTTTTTCTGTGGCCATATTTCCAAACCACTGGTGTACGATTTCATGTGCAATCAGCTGTTCTGCTGACCGGCGGCCGGTTACCGTATTTTCGGCATAAAAGATGGCCCCCGCATTTTCCATACCTCCAAAAATGGTGCTGGACTGCACATTGGCAAGTTTGGGATACGCATAAGGGCCTATGTACTGGGTGTAGTAGTGGAGAATATCACGAGCCATAGAAAAATCAGCAAATCCGGCGAAGTCATTTTCTGGATACACCCATGAGCTCACCGGGATACAGTTGTTGACAAAGCCGGCATGCCGCACAGAAAATTCGGCCACACCAATCACCATTACCTTGGTCGGAAGCGCAATATTCTCTTTCCAATGTGTCATTTTTTTGTTGTCTTTCAGGTTCACTTCGGCCACCATTAAACCATTTGATACAACCTGGTAATGTACTGGTGCAGTTACAACAAATTCAACGGATGCCTTATCAGCCGGGTCGTCTACACAGGGTATCCAGTGATGAGCACGGTTAGGCCAGTTGTCGGAAAAGAAAGTTCGTTTGCCATATTGATTTTTGGAAATGATCAGGCCATCAGCTGGGATGCCCGCATAGACCACAGCGATTTCTATTGTATCACCTTTGCGGAACGCAGCAGTAAAAAGAATTTTATCTGATAAATGCTCAAAATTCTTAAACCATTTATTGTGTAACATGAGGCCTGCGCCTTTTACCTGCATCCCCTTTCCATCTGTCATTGTATTTTTTAAATCAAGGCCGATCGTACTGCAGTTTTCTGTAATGAGCATTGTGATAACCGAAGACCCGTTAATAGAATCGCTGTGATCTGTCAGCTCAAGATGGTGTACATAATGCAACGCATCTGAGTGACGTTGTGCCATTGAGGGTAAGATAACTGCAAACGTCTGCAGTAAGGTGAAAAAAAAATTCTTCATGGGTAAAAAATATTTACGGTTTGTAAGAGGTTTCATTATTCTCAGACAGGGTTAAAATTAAAGATTTTCTTCCGGCAACAGCCGGGTCTGGTAAGCTGATTCTGACGGTCCATTCGTCAGGAGAGTTTCTCCAGCATGTCCACCACTTTTTCCCTTTTTAAGATTACAAAGCCAATCCGGTCATTGCTGATGCCTTCTTTGAGTTGATAACTGAATTTTAGTTGTTCATTCTGTACATCCGTTTCAAAATACCGGAATGAAATATTGGGATACTGCTTCAGATCATCGCCTATTTCATACAGATGCGTGGAAAGTACAAATAATGAATTTTTTATTTTCAGTAGCCCTTTAATCACAGTGAGGGAACATTTCATGGCATCCTGTACGTTGGTACCCTTGAACAGTTCATCAATGAGTACCAGCCATTTTTTCCCATCACTTATTTTTTCAACAGTATGTTTGATGCGCTGCACTTCATTGAAGAAAAAGCTTTCTCCCTTTGCAATATTGTCTGCCACGTTAATATTACTGAGCAACCCGTCAAACAGAGTCATTTTCATATGGCGGGCGGGCACACCCATACCGATATGCGCCAGGAAAACTGCAGAACCCAGTGCTTTTATCAGGGTGCTTTTGCCTGCCATGTTTGCACCGGTGAGAAACAGAAAGTTGTGTGCTGGATTCATGTGCAGGTCATATGCAACAGGCTGCGGTAAAAGCAAGTGGTACAGCCCGCTGACATCGGCCATGGGAGTGTCCTGTTCCAAAAATTCGGGAAAGCACAGGTTATATGTTTTCACAGCGATGGCCATCGAGTACCATGCATCCAGCCTGCTGTGAATATCAATCAGCTCCAGGATATTTGTTTTATACCGGCCGCGAAGATGGTAGCCGAAATATAAGTTGAAGCGGGATGTAAATTTTTTTCCGGGGCTTGTATCTGCCAGTTTTCTCAGGGGTTCTTCCCGCAGTAGTCCCGTGATCCGGTCAATATAAATTTGAATTGCAGGAGGAAGGTCAATTCCTTCCAGCAACCCTGCAATATTCTTCATGCCCCTGAAAAAATCGGCAAAGTGGGGTACTGAGTATTTCAGCATGGAATAATCTTCCTGATGCAGCCATTTGTAGGTAAGATTATTCAGGGAAGCAGGTGCTTCGCTGATGGGATCCAGGCTATAGTCAAGAAATTTATCCATTACCAGGATGGTACCATTGCTGATATCGGTAGGCCAGTTCCCGGCGTGTTCCATAAATGTCCGGATCACCCGTTGAGTGCCAGCAATTTTCTTCAGGTCATCATGCGGTTCGCTGAAAAACTTTCGCAGCCACTCCCGTCCGCCGGTGGTGCGGGTAAAATTGAGCTTGTGGAAAATAGAATATTCTTCTTCCAGGTGAAAGATTGAAATGTCGTTGAACGATATTTTATCAATTTGCATAACAGCCCTGTTTTTCTATTTCCTGTGAAATGTTAACCGCTGCCCGGGTTTTACATCATTCCAGGATCCGTTGCTGTACACGAGGTGTCCGTTCACAAACGTCTGTGCTACAGATGCAGGAAATGTAAAATTCTCCAGCGGACTCCAGCCGCATTTATACAAAACATTTTTTTTGCTAACCGTGCAGGGCTTGTTCAAATCAACCATAACCAGGTCGGCATGGTACCCTTCGCGGATGTAGCCCCTTTCCTGAACCTGAAAACAATCGGCTACGGCGTGGCACATTTTTTCCACAATTTTTTCCAGGCTGATCTTCCCCTGTTTATGGTAATGCAGCATGAGCAGTAAAGAATGCTGTACCAGAGGCAAACCGGAAGGGGCATTGCTGTATGGCGCATTCTTTTCTTCCCATGTGTGTGGGGCATGGTCGGTGGCTACCACATCAAGCCTGTTATCCAATAACGCATTCCACAATGCATCCTTGTGAGAAGGCTCTTTAATGGCAGGGTTACATTTGATCAGGTTGCCAAGCCGGGCATAATCATCACTTGTAAAATGCAGGTGATGTACGCACACTTCAGCGGTGATCTTTTTTTCTTTGAGCGGGAGCATGTTTGAGAAGAGCTGTAGCTCTTTTTCTGTGCTGATGTGCAGAATGTGCAGCCTTGTTCCGTATTTTTTTGCTGTTTGCACGGCATACAATGATGAGGCAAAGCAGGCTTCTTCGTTCCTGATCACCGGGTGGCTGGCTGCGGTCAATGCGTTGCCTCCGGCTTGTGCCCGCTGCAGGTTTTGCTGTATGATATGTTCGTCCTCGCAATGTGTGGCTATGAGCATTTCACTTTCCCGGAAAATAGTATCCAGTGTGAGGGGGTTATCCACCAGCATATTGCCAGTGCTGGCGCCCATAAATATTTTTAGACCGCAAACTGATTCTTTTCTTTCATTAAATTTCAGGACTTCTGTTGCATTACTGTTGCTGACACCCATGTAAAATGAAAAATTGGCCAGTGAAGTTTCTGCTGCAATCCTGTATTTTTCTTCCAGCAATGCTGCTGTAAGTGCATGGGGTACGGTGTTGGGCATTTCCATATAGCTGGTTACCCCCCCGGCAATAGCGGCTTTTGATTCTGTTGCAATCGTGGCTTTGTGGATCAGCCCCGGCTCCCGAAAGTGGACCTGGTCATCAATACAACCCGGGAATAAAAATTTTTCTTCGCCGTTCAATTCCGTACAGGAAGTATGCAGGCTGCCAATTTGAGGCGCCACCTGTTCTATACGCCCGTTTTTTATCAACACATCTGCATTTCTTATTTGCCCCTCATTTACGATCTGTATATTCTTTATCAGGTAACTTTGCATATCTTGTTGAATGAAATGTAAAAAGATACGGAAGGCCAGTACATGCGATTATTTTAATAGCACAAAGGGTAAAAAAGACATAAGGCAGAACGATCATTTACTCTTTATGCTTTCTTTTTTGATGCGGCCTTAGCGGTTTTTTTGCATGATTTTTAATAAACCAATACCCATGCAATTTAAACAAACCCTGGCAAGACTTGCCCTTATCCTGCTTCCCGCCCCGGTTTTTTCTCAAACTGCCTACCTGCTGCCGGCTGATAAGGCCAATATGCTGATGGAGCGGCTGGAGATAAAAAGCCGCACCGATTCATTTTTTAATTTTTCAAAAACCAAACCGTTCAACCGGCGCCACGTCATGGCGGCTGTCAGGCATTTTGTTGCACAACCAGGGAAACAGCTATCAAAAGTGGACGTCTATAATGTACAAAGTCTGTACAGAAATAATCTGGAGTGGCTACCCGATGGAGAGCCGAAAAAATTCGGATCAAAAAAGCCTATTGCAAAAAACTTCTACCGAACCCCGGCCAATCTCTATGAAATTCATGTCAAGGATTTTGATCTGGTTGTGAACCCTGTGTTTCAATATACGCTTTCAAAAGAAAACAATAGTGAGGAAAAATTATTTTTGAATACAAGGGGTGTCTATATACGAGGAAGGCTTGCAAATAAGATCGGTTTTTTCTCCTACATCACCGATAATCAGGAAAGAGACCCGTCTTATGTAAGGAACTGGGTTGCTGAACGAGAAGCGGTACCCGGGCATGGGCTTTATAAGACCTTTAAGACTCCAACAGGTCTCGATTATTTCGAAGCGAGAGGTTATTTTACTTTTAGTATTACAAAATATATTGACGCTGCATTTGGATACGACCGGCATTTTATTGGATCGGGGCACAGGAGTCTCTTCCTGAGTGATTTTGGCACCAACCAGCTTTTTCTGAAGTTGAATACCCGAATCTGGCGGCTCAATTACCAGAATATTTTTATGGAGCTTCATTCGGCTTCACAAGGAACGGTAGGCCAGTTGTTGCCAAAAAAGTATGCAGCCATGCACCATCTTGATATTAATGTAACCCGCTGGCTGAATGTGGGTTTATTTGAAGGAGTTGTGTTTGGTCGAAAAAATAGGTTCGATTTCGGATATCTGAATCCGATTATCTTTTACCGCTCTGTTGAACAGCAAAACGGCAGTTTTGACAACGCCATTGTAGGGCTCGATGTGAAAGCCAATTTACCGAAGCGATTCCAGGTGTACGGGCAGCTGATGCTGGATGAATTTATGCTTTCAGAAATCAAGAAAAACAGGGGCTGGTGGGCCAATAAGTGGGGCATTCAGTTAGGTGCAAAATATATTGATGCATTTAAGGTCAGTAACCTGGATCTGCAGTTGGAGCATAACCGTGTACGGCCATTCACCTATTCGCATTATGATTCGGTGGCAAATTATACACATTACAACCAGCCACTGGCTCACCCGTTAATGGCCAATTTCAGCGAAACAATCGGTATTGTTCGCTACCAGCCTGCACCAAAATGGATGCTGACCGGAAAGCTTGCATATTGGAAACAGGGCAAAGACAGCAGCAGCCGCAATTTTGGATCTAATATCTTCTTGCCCAACAGCCCTCCATACAGGCAGGGAGATTATGGATATTCAATTGGCAGCGGCTGGCCCGAAAAAGTACTGTATGGTTTATTTCTTCTGTCGTATGAATTCAGGGAAAATTTTCATGCTGAACTCAGTGCCGTGCTTCGCAGGCAAGAAACAACTGCAGCCCCGGTTACATCTGCAAATCTGTCGGTGATTACTGTAGGTGTGCGCTGGAATATGCCCCGCCGTGAATTTGAATTTTAAAAACATGCTACAAAGCGTACCGGCAGAAGACTGTTGAGGGTTGTTTAGTTTTCTTCTTTGAAAACTTGATGAACTGCTCCTTCCAGCATGGGAAATTTTTCTACTACGAATTTTTTTACAGACTCAATAGCCTTTTTGGCCTGTTCTTCTGTGAGGCCCGCTTCAACGATCAATTTTTCGATTAACTCCTGCATAGTGTGATCATTAAAAGTGCAAATACGAGGAAAATAGAGTGGATACAAACTTAGCCTGAAAAAATGAATAAGGAATCAGGACGAAGAAATTTTTTATGCCACTTTCAGCAAGCTGAGTTTGCTTTTATCAAATTTATGACGGGCATAATCAAGGTCCAGTGTAAATTCTTTTTCCAGTGAGGAAGGGAGTTCAAACATAGCATCTGTAAGAATCCCTTCGCAAATGCTGCGAAGCCCTCTTGCTCCAAGTTTGAATTCCATTGCTTTTTCCACCATAAAGTCCAGCACATTGTCCTCAATGGTCAACTTGATTCCTTCCAGTTCAAATAATTTATTATACTGCTTGATCAGCGCATTTTTGGGTTCTGTCAAAATGGCTCGCAGGGTAGAGGCATCCAGTGGGTCCAGGTGCGTCACAACGGGCAGCCGGCCCAGTAATTCGGGAATCAGCCCAAATGCTTTCAAATCGGTAGCATTTACATAACGTAACAGGTTTTTCTTCATGTTGTCCTGCAGTTCTTTGTCCACATTAAAGCCAATGGTATTTGTTTGCACCCTGCGGGCAATCACTTTATCAATACCATCAAATGCCCCTCCGCATATGAAAAGAATGTTCTGCGTGTTGATCTTTATCAGCTTTTGTTCCGGGTGCTTTCTGCCTCCCTGTGGCGGCACCAGTACATCCGTACCTTCCAGCAGTTTCAGCATTCCCTGCTGCACTCCTTCGCCGCTTACATCTCTCGTGATGGAAGGGTTGTCGCCTTTTCGGGCAATTTTATCAATTTCATCAATATATACAATACCTCTTTCTGCAGCAGTCACATCATAATTACAAACCTGTAGCAGGCGGGTCAGTATGCTCTCCACGTCTTCACCTACATAGCCGGCTTCTGTAAATACGGTAGCATCAACAATTGCAAAGGGAACATTCAGCATACGGGCAATGCTTTTAGCCAGCAGGGTTTTCCCGGTTCCTGTTTCGCCAACCATGATAATATTGCTTTTCTCTATTTCAACATCCTGATTTTCAGTTACCTTTTGCTGAAGCCTCTTGTAATGGTTATACACGGCAACGGCCAATACTTTTTTTGCTTCTTCCTGGCCTATGACATACTCATCCAGAAATTTCTTGATTTCAACAGGTTTTTTGACGTTGAGTTTAAAAGCGGCCTGATCCTTTTCGTCCCGTACGGTTAGCTCCTGTTCAATAATTTCGCGGGCATGCTCAACACAGTTTTCACAGATATGGCCTTCCTGCCCGGCGATGAGAATTTTCACTTCATCCCGGTTGCGGCCGCAGAACGAACAATGCAGGGGATTTCTAGGCATGTGTTTTTATAACTGGTTAGTAACGATTAGGTAACATACAAAAGTATAAAACAGCCCGGAGAAGAGCTGTTTTAATTTATAAATGAAAGCCAATTAGTTGATTAATAGTAGCTTAGAGTTTATCCATCAAACCATCTACAATACCATATTCCACAGCTTCCTGCGCATTCATCCAGTAGTCCCGGTCAAAATCTTTCATTACCTGCTCCATTGATTTGGAACAATTGTTTGCCAGAATGGAAGCACCTATTTCTTTTACTTTCCTGGTTTGTTCGGCCTGAATTTCCAAATCAGTGCTCACACCCCAAAATCTCCCTCCGATAGAGGGCTGATGTATCATAACTTCACCATGAGGGTAAATAAAACGCCTTCCTTTTTTTCCGCCGCTCAATAAAATACTTCCCATTGATGCTGCAAGCCCCATGCAGATGGTGCTGACCGGGCTGCTGATCATGTTCATGGTATCATAAATTACCATTCCGCTGGTGACCACACCCCCTGGGCTGTTGATATAGAATTTTATTTCTTCTCCGGGCTGATCAGATTCAAGAAGCAGCAATTTGCTGACTACATCCCTGGCGCTTTTATCATCAACAGGTCCCCAAAGGTATACAGCTCTTTTTTCAAAGAAGTATTTTTCCAGTTTTTTGCGGAACATCAATAAATCGCTTTTAGGCTGCTCATCACTTTCTTCTTCTTCTTCATTATACCTGGGTGCTGCAGGAAGGGGGTGGTTGTAAAATTTATTCTGGTACATAATATTGTGTTTGTAACGGAATCAGAATTTTCTGAAAAAAAGGTTAGCTGTTTTTTTGTTTTTTGGGATTGACCAGCAAAACTTCATCCACAAGGCCATATTCTTTGGCTTCAGGCGCCGTCATCCATCTATCCCGGTCAAAATCCTTTTCGATTTCTTCAATAGGTTTTCCGGTATGAGTCTGTACCACTTCGTACAAATCCCTTTTCAACCGGCGAATTTCATTAACAGTAATTTCAATATCGCTGGCCTGCCCGCCTATGGCCCCACTGGGCTGGTGCATCATGATGCGTGAATGTTTCAGGGCTGCCCTTTTTCCACTGGTGCCTGCGGCAAGCAATACACATGCCATTGATGCCGCCATCCCGATACAAATAGTGGCAATATCCGGGGTTACATACTGCATGGTATCATAAACCCCGAGACCTGCATAGACGCTTCCACCCGGGCTGTTGATGTACATATTGATATCCCGGGAGCGGTCGGCCGAATCCAGGAACAGCAACTGGGCGGTGACAATATTTGCCACTTCATCTGAGATGCCGTACCCAAGAAATATTATCCGATCCATCATCAGGCGACTGTACACATCCATTACTGCTATATTCAGGGAACGTTCTTCGATGATATTGGGTGTCATGGAAGTGACCAGGTGCTGGCCGTAATCATGGAGAGTTTGGCCGGATATCCCATGATGTTTTACTGCATATTTTTCAAATTCAGATTGAAATGCCATATGTATCGGTTAATTGTTAAAAAGTAAAAGAAGTAACATACTATCCGGGCAGAGCTGAATGAATCCTGCTCAGCTTTCGGGCTTTTCCATTTCGTTCTTACCCTTCAAATATCCGTCCAAATGGCGTAACTTCAAAATCAGTGACAGGCATGCCTTTTTTCTGACAGGATGGCTTATTTAAAATGAAAAGAAGCAAGTAAATCGAAAAGACTGGCAGCTTAATAATTTTCGCTCTGTGGAATCCGGAATTCCAGGAGTTTTTTTAGTGGTGATGGTGCTGATGCTCTTCAATTAATTTGGTAAATTCTTCATCTGATATTTCCTGGTCTGTTGGCTGTACCTGCAGGGCTGCCCAGTCAAAAATCTTCTGGGTTTTGATGCGCTGGTATGTATCTTCTAACCATTTACGGTCACGCATCATTTTTTCCACGTAATCATTCACCCATCCCTGGTCTTCTGTCATTGGGGCATTGCCCATATAGCTAAAGAGTTGCTGACGGGCAAAGCCTTTCATTTCATCGGGTGTAACCTTGATATCCTGTTCTTGAACCAGTTTGTCTGAAATCAGTGTCCACTTGAGTTGTTTCAGAAAAAAAGCAAAATCATGATTTTCCTCTTCTTCTGTTTTTGGAGCTTTTTTTTCCTCTTTAGCTTCCTCCTGTGTTTTCATCCACCTTTTTAGAAATGCTTCCGGAAATTGGATACTGGTATTTTCAGTGAGATAGTGGAATATCTGGTCATGAATCTGGTTTATGGCCTGGCTGTTCCAGTAAGCTTCGATCGTATCTTTTGTTTTATTCCGAAAAGCTTCGAGGCTGTCAATGCCCTGCCCCGGGTATAACTGATCAAAAAATTCAGCGTTCAGTTCCCGTTTTTCCAGCAGGCCAATCCTGCCGATTTCAATTGAAAAACTTCTTTGTCCTGCCTGGGGATCATCCTGAAAACCAAGATCGCTGATGATCCATTCTTTTTCTTTGTCGTCCAGCGCTGCATCTAATGTTGTCACCAGAATGTCTCCTCTTTTTTTCCCCATCCAGTTCTTACGAAAATCTTCTGAAAAGAATTTTACCAGCAGAGAATTTTCCTTTTTTAATGCATCTTCTTTGCTGTTCCCTGAGGCATCGGTTTCTGCAAAGACCACATTCAGCACATTTTCATCACTACTTATTTCTTCTTCATCTTTCATGGTGCCGTAGCGGTTTTGCAGGCGTGATAATTCTGCGTCAATCATTTCATCGGTTACAGGAACCTTGTAGCGGGTAATGGTTGCTGCGCCGGGTTCCGGCAGGGAAATGGCAGGTTTCATTCCTATTTCAAATCGGAATGTGTAATCGGCAGTATTGTTGACATCCGGTGTTTTAAAATCTGACTCTAAAGGGAGTGGCTGGGCAAAGATGTCCAGGTTTTCCTGCTCCAGGTGACGGATCAGTTCCCTGTCGGCAGTTTTCAATATTTCATCGGTCAGCAAAGATGGTCCGTACATTTTTTTGATGAGACCTGAGGGTACCATGCCTTTTCTGAAACCCGGAATGTTGGCTTTTTTACTGTACTCTTTCAGGGATTTTTCGAAGGCAGGATAATAATCAGCTTTCTCCAGTTTTACGGTAATCTGATCATGCAGCAATCCGATGTTTTCCTGGGTAATTGTTGCCATTATATACGTTTAATAAAATTTAAGAAGTTTAAAAAGCATAGAGGTACTGTTCTGCCTTTTCAGGCTATGAACGTGTTGAACTTTTTAAACCCACCATTGGTCCGGATGGAGGGACTCGAACCCCCACGCCTTGCGGCATCAGATCCTAAGTCTGAAGTGTCTGCCAATTTCACCACATCCGGGATCAAAATCTTCCAAACAAAAACGGAAGCGGGACATTCTGTATGCATTGTTTCCGGTAGCGGGCACCCGTTTGATTCGGACCTTTCTGCCATTTTTTGTTTGGGGTTGCAAATGTATGCCTTTTCTCCATGGAAAAACCGGTTTTTTTTGACTAAATTCGTAGACAATACATAATGGAAACAGCCGCACAAATACCTAAATACGGGCTCAATGCAGAAGAGGAAAAAAAACTCATTCTGAGGGAATACCGATCCTTGTTAAGGATTTTGAAAGCCAAACTGAAGCCGGGTGATAAGAACCTGATCCGGATTGCATTTGAAATGGCGGCTGAGGCGCATAAAACTATGCGCCGGAAAAGCGGGGAGCCCTACATTCTGCATCCAATTGCGGTGGCAAAAATATGCGTTGAGGAAATTGGCCTTGGTGTTCGGTCAACGATTTGTTCACTGCTGCACGATACGATTGAAGATACCGATATCTCCCTGGAAGATGTAGAACGGGAATTTGGAAGCGAGATAGCCCGGATTGTGGACGGGCTTACAAAAATTTCGAATGTGGTGGATGTAAACGCATCACAACAGGCCGAAAATTTTAAAAAAATCCTGCTCACACTAACCGATGATCCCCGGGTAATCCTGATCAAACTTTCCGACCGGCTTCATAACATGCGTACCCTGGACAGTATGAAAAGGGATAAGCAACTGAAAATTTCTTCGGAAACCGTTTATGTGTATGCACCCCTTGCCCACCGGATGGGATTATATAACATAAAAATTGAGCTGGAAGATCTGGCCATGAAATATATGGAGCCGGATGTGTACCGGGATATTGCCCGTAAACTGGCCGAAACCAAAAAAGAACGAACACGCTACATCAATGAGTTCATTCGCCCCCTGAAAGATAAACTGGCAAAGGCAAAGCTGAAAGCAGAGATTTTTGGAAGACCCAAAAGCATACACTCGATCTGGACAAAAATGAAAAAAAAACAGGTGGAGTTTGAAGAGGTTTACGATCTGTTTGCCATACGCATCATCCTGGATTCGGATCCCGCAAGGGAAAAAGAAGATTGCTGGAAAGTCTATTCGCTGATCACCGATGAATACAACCCTTCGCCTGAGCGGCTGCGTGACTGGCTGAGCAATCCCAAGGCAAATGGGTACGAAGCGCTGCACACCACGGTGATGGGGCCTTCAGGAAAATGGGTAGAAGTGCAGATACGAACCCGCCGTATGAATGAGATTGCAGAAAAAGGGCTGGCGGCACACTGGAAATATAAAGAAGGAAAAGATGATGAAAGCAGGTTTGATAAATGGTTTCAGCAGATCAGGGAAGTGATCGGTAATCAGGATAATGACAGCATTGACTTTCTTCAGGATTTTAAAACAAGTTTTCTTGCTGAAGAAATTTATATCTATACGCCAAGGGGCGATATAAAAATGCTTCCGGTTGGATCAACAGCACTTG
Source organism: uncultured Chitinophaga sp. (assembly GCA_964473035.1). Lineage (GTDB taxonomy): Bacteria > Bacteroidota > Bacteroidia > Chitinophagales > Chitinophagaceae > JJ008. The sequence continues at coordinate 7,624 of CAYYMK010000007.1, read as the reverse complement.
ATTTTGCATTCGCCATCCACACTGCGATCGGAGCAAAAACGATTGGCGCAAAAGTGAATCATAAACTGGTTCCCATCAGTCATAAACTTCACAGCGGCGACCAGGTTGAAATTATTACAAGCAATAAGCAAAAGCCTTCAGAAGACTGGCTGGGTTTCGTGGTGACATCCAAAGCCAAGGGCCGCATCCGGGATGCACTCAAAGAAGAAAAGCGCAAAGTGGCCGAAGACGGGAAATATACCGTGCAGCGAAAACTGGAATCAGCCGGGGCAGTTTTTTCTCAGCACAATATTGATGAGCTTGTGCATTTCTATAAGCTCCCGGGCAACCTCGATTTGTTTTATGAAGTGGCCATCAAAAACATTGATCTTAAAGAACTGAAAGAATTCAAGATTACCGGCGACAGGATTGAGGCTCCCAGGCCGTTAAAAGTGCAACCCGAAAAAACTGAATGGGTTCCGCCTTCCGCAAAAAAGGATGCTGAACTGATCATTTTTGGAGAGAGTGCTGATAAAATCATGTACAATTTGGCAAAATGCTGCAACCCGATTCCCGGAGATGATGTATTTGGATTCGTAACAACCGGTAAAGGATTGACAATACACCGGAGTAATTGTCCGAATGCAGCGAAACTGCTGGCCAGTTACGGGCATCGGGTGGTCAAAACAAAATGGGCCAAAAACAAAGAGATATCATTTCTTACCGGTATACGCATTGTAGGCCTTGACGATGTAGGAGTGGTGAATAAGATTACCAACCTGATTTCCGGCGAACTGCTCATCAATATTTCTGCTCTGACTATTGAGGCAAAAGAGGGGTTGTTTGAAGGTAATATCAAATTGTATGTACACGATAAAGAAGAACTGGACAATCTGGTACAGAGCCTGATGCAATTGCCGGGTATAGAATCAGTGGAACGCTTTGATACTGAAGATTGATCCAGCTCATTACGGATGTAAAAAATCGAACCTCTGAAATACAGTTGGTAAAAGAAAATTTTCATACCTTGTTCGCCGTAGAGTACTAAAGGTTTTTTTCTGACAAATGGTCATGCATGTGAGACGGCTGAAACAATTGTTTATAGCAGGGTGCTTTCTGTTTTTTTCCGAAACAATCCAGGCCCAGAGTTGTATCCCCACGGGTATCCAGGGAACCACAATTGATTTGCTCTGTAATCAGGTATGCTCCACACTGGTATTTCAGGTGCCCCATATCAAGTCATCAGATAGTTATACTCTGGTGAATATCCCCTACAATCCATATCCGTATAATACCGCAACTGGAATAGAAGACGGGAACCTCTATGCTGATGATGAGTATAGCTATCTGATTTCTCTGCCTTTTAATTTTTGTTTTTATGGAAGTAATTATCCGACAACAGTTGTCGGATCAAATGGTATTATGACCTTTGACCCGGCAAATGCGGGTTGTGCCAATGCCTGGCCTATCACCACCACCATACCATATGCAGGTGGAACCATTTGTAGTTCTGCTTCTACGTATTACCCAAAAGCTTCAATTATGGGGGCCTACTCAGACCTGGACCCCCGTACTATTGCCAGTCCTTCCACCCGGAAAATACAATGGGAAACACATGGTACCGCACCCTGCAGAAAATTTGTGGTGAGCTATTACAACATCGGTGTATTTGGAAGTACCTGCGGAATCTCAACGCCCAATACTTTTCAGATGGTCATACATGAGTCGACGGGACTCATTGAAATTTTTACAGAGCAGAAAGCCTGCTACTCTTCCACCAATGCAGGCAGGGGTATTCAGGGTATCCAAAACTGGAACAGGGATGCAGCTGTTTGGGTAGCGGGGAGAAATAACAGCACATGGGGCGACAATAACTCCGGGTATCGCTTTGTTCCTTCGGGCGGAACATCCAGGTATGTCATTTCCGAGATGCTGGACATGACCGGTACCGTGATTGCAACTGCAGATACTTTGACAACCACAGCAGGATTGCTTGATATTCGATATCCGAATTTTTGTGTTCCTGCAGGTACCAACCAATATGTGGTACGAACAAGGTTTTCTGCCTGCGATAACCCTGCGAATATTCTTACCTCCCTTGATACAATTACAATCAACCGGACCAGCAGCCTGGGTGCAACCGCTACAACAACAAACGCTAGTTGCGGACCACCCGATGGAATTATTACTGTAACTGTTCCTGCAGGTGTGGGTACATCTCCTTACACTTTTGTATTGGATGGTGGTTCGCCCGTTACAGGCCCCAGCCCTTATACATTTACCAACGTTGCTTCAGGCGCACACACGGTTCTGGTGACCGATGCCTCAGCAGGATGCACCAGCAGCATTCCGGTGACCGTACTTTTATCCGGAACTATTTCAGCTACAGTCAATACAGTACCGACGGCATGTGTCGGTTCAAATACCGGCAGCGTCATAATAACAGCTGCCGGCGGTACAGGGCCTTATACATTTTCATTGGATGGAGGTCCTCCTGTTGCAGGTGTAATTCCATATACATTTTCTAATGTAACAGCAGGAGGCCATACGGTTTACATCAATGACCTGGGAACTGGATGTAATTCCGGAAGTATTTTTGTGTCCGTACTTAATGGACTGGGAGTTAGCGGTAATGCCAGTACAACCCCAACTGCATGCCCGGGCATCAACACAGGAACTATAATTGCAACCGCACTGACCGGTACGGCTCCTTTTACCTGGTCGCTGGATGGAGGACCGTTTGTACCGGGTGCCAGTCCTTATACTTTTACTTCCGTGTCTGGAGGTGCACACACTGTTACAATAAGGGATGCATTTAACTGCAACATTCTGATTCCTGTTAATGTGCCATTTGGTACGGGTGTAAGCGGCACTGCATCTGCAACAGCCACCAGCTGCCCGGGTGTAAGCAATGGCAGCATAACAGTAACTGCCATCAGTGGAACAGCGCCTTTCACCTGGTCGCTCGATGGAGGGCCTTATCTTCCTGGTGCCAGTCCATTTACTTTTACTAGTGTATCGGCGGGCGCACATATCGTCACTATAAATGATGATGCCGGCTGCACGATCCTTGTACCCGTTACCGTTGACAACGGGTTACCGCCTACAGCCACTTTATCATCTAGTGCCACAGCCTGTGCAGGGGTAAACAACGGAACAATTACCGTGAATGCTGCAAGCGGCCCTTCCCCATTAACTTTTTCATTGGATGGGGGAGCGGCTGTGGCAGGAACGATCCCATTTATTTTTACAAATGTTCCGGCAGGGGGTCACACAGTTGAAGTGATTGATGCGGCTGGCTGTACAACAGGCCCAATTGCTGTAACGGTTACAACTGGTTTTGGGGTAACAGGCGTAGCCAATACAACTGCCACATCTTGCCCTTCAGCCAGTAACGGAAGCATCACAGTTGATGCCACAGCAGGAACAGCTCCCTTCAATTATCAATTGGATGGCGGTCCCCCCCAAAGCGGTGCCAACCCTTTTACTTTCACGAATGTGGCAGCCGGCTCTCATACCGTTGTGATCACTGATAGTTATGGTTGCTCCTTTACACTCCTCAACGTGATTGTCGCAGCCGGTCCGGCATTTATCGCAGCAACAAGTACCACGGCTACGTCCTGCCAGGGTGCAGCCAATGGAACAATTACCATTTATCCGAATGGAGGCACTGCACCTTTTACATTTACATTGGATGGCGGAGCTCCGCAAACAGGCACTCCACCTTATACATTTCTCAATGTGGCGGCAGGATCGCATGTAGTGACGGTAGCAGATGGCGCAGGATGCAACACAGGAAATATCAGTGTAATGGTTGACCCGGGGCCCGCATTAACAACCTCAGTTTCTGTGTCCGATGTCTTGTGCAACGGAGGGGCAACAGGCATCATTACAGTTACCGTTCCTTCCATAGGCACCCCCCCTTATGAATATTCACTGGACGGAATCACCTGGCAAAGTTCAAACATATTCAACAATCTCATCGCAGGTACCTACACTGTGTATTACCGGGAAAGTGCAGGTTGCCAGGGGCAACAATCTATAACGGTTAGTGAACCAGCTTTGCTTGCTGCTATAACTACAGAAACAAGTGTAACCTGCAACGGAGGGAATGATGGCGCTGCAGGTGTTACAACAAACGGAGGCACGGTGCCTTACGAATATTCTATTGATAACGGTACTACCTGGCAGGCATCGGCAGTATTCAGCGGACTGGTAGCCGGTACCTATACTATTCTGGTGCGGGATGCGCATGCATGCAGCATGTCGTTGTCCATTACCATAACTGAGCCACCGGCTATCACTGCCAGTGTGGTCACTTCAGACGCCAGCTGCAACGGGGGAGATGATGGTGTCATCACGGTTACTGCAAATGGGGGCAATCCCGGGGGTTACCAGTATTCACTGGATGGCAGTACATTCCAGGCTTCCAATATTTTTAATGTCGGGCCAGGCGCTTATTCGGTAACGGTAATAGACAATAGCAATTGCAGTACGGTGATTCCTGCTCTAGTGGGCCTGAGCAATAACCTGAATTTTTCTTTGATGAATGATGTTACAATTTGCGAAGGAAGTTCTGTAGGTCTGCAATTTTCTTCTAATGCCACGGTATGGAACTGGAGCCCTGCAACCGGCCTCAGCAGCACCAGCATTCCGGATCCTGTGGCAAATCCAACCGTAACCACATCTTATATCGTTACTGCAACACTTGACCGTTGCAGCACAACAGACACTGTGCTTGTTACAGTGAACCCGGCACCTGTTCCGGATGCAGGCCCCGATGGAATGATATGCTATGGACAATCATACCAGCTTCAGGGCTCCGGTGGCACACAATATGCATGGACCCCGGTTCAATACCTCAGTTCGCCATCCGTAGCCAACCCGGTTTCTACCCCTCCGAAAACAATGATCTATACTGTGCGGATCCTTTCAGACAACAATGGTTGCCCGTCTCTGGTAACAGACGAAGTGGCAATAGATGTGACTCCACCCATCAAAGTGTACACATCTCCCATGGATACGATCGCATATGAAGGAGATCAGTTTCAGCTTACAGCAGTATCTGCAGTTCCTGCCGCCAATAATTATTTCTGGACTCCATCCTTTAACCTGGACAATTCTGCAACTCCAAACCCAGTATTTACCGCCGGCAGCGCAGGCGATGTGATCATCTACAAAGTTACGGCTACAAGCCCTGCAGGCTGTATGGGAGAAGGCTTTGTACGTTTACGTGTGTACAAAGGGCCAGAATTATATGTGCCCACGGCATTTACACCCAATGCAGACGGACTCAATGATAATTTTTATCCTTTTCCCGTTGGCATAAAATCAATCAACTATTTTAAAGTCTTCAACCGCTGGGGCCAGCTGATGTTCTCCAGCAACATACTGTATAAAGCCTGGGATGGCAAACTGATGGGCGTTGATCAGCCCTCCGGCGTGTATGTTTGGATGGCAGAAGGAGTTGATAAGAATAATAAAACACTGACCCGGAAAGGTACAGTTACGATGATCAGATAGTGACACTGCTTCTGGCCGGCTTCCTGCAGTATTTGTTGTAACTTGCTCAAACGTTTCTATTTCCGGAAACCAGCCTTAATGGGATGCTGCTATGAAAAGAAACCTGATCCAGAGAAGAGGCCTGCTTCTTTCTTTTTTTGCAGTTTGTTTGTTCATTTACAACAGCTCCATTGCACAGGATTGCATCAATACAGGAATCAACGGAAAAACATTTCAACTGCAATGCCCGCAAAGCTGCTCTACACTGGTACTACAAATTCCGCACATAAAGGGAAGTACACAATACAGTGTTTCGGGGATTTCCTACACACCCTATCCCTATGTGGCAGGAGGGGGCATAGAACTGGATGAATTGTATGCTGATGATGTGTATTCTTCTGTCATCAATTTACCTTTTCCTTTTTGTTTTTATGGGTCGCAGTACAGTAGCTGTGTTGCAGGATCAAATGGCCTGATCAGTTTTGATATCAGCAATGCGGGTCTTGTCAACTCCTGGTCCTTAACGACCATCCCAAACGGTACCATACCTCAGCCAATACCTTACAGTGGAGGCCTGCCCAATACGGTCAGCAATACCTATTATCCCCGGGCGGCTGTAATGGGTGCTTATCATGATATTTTCCCGCTGATTTCAGGGGGCGGACAAAGAAGAATTGAATACTCGGTAACTGGCATTACGCCATGCAGAAAATTTATTGTCAGTTATTACAGAGTGCCTATGTATGGAAGCGCAGCCTGCAACAGCACTTTTTGCTCTCAGCAAATTGTATTGCATGAAAGCACCGGGATCATTGATGTTTTCATTGGCGACAAGCCGGTATGTTCTGTCTGGAATGAAGGGCTGGCAATACTGGGCCTGCAAAACTGGAACAGGGATGCAGCGGTGGCAGCACCAGGCAAAAACTGCAGCATGTGGAGCGAAGCGGATACGGCATACAGGTTTACGCCTTCGGGGCCAGGCAGCCGTTTTGTAAAAGCAGAGCTATATAACATGTCAGGTATACTGATTTCATCTGCCGATACATTGACATCAGTTCAGGGACTGCTTGATCTTCGTTTTCTGAACTTGTGCCCGCCGGACGGAGCCAATCAGTATGAAGTACGTACTACATTTTCATCTTGTTCAGCGCCTGCAACGCAATGGGTCACCAGCGATACAATTACCGTTACAAAAGATAACAGTCTGAATGCTGTTTCTGTTTCAACAAACAGCGCCTGCGGGCCCCCCAGCGGCACAATTACTATTACCGTGCCTCCGGGTACAGGTACTGCGCCGTTCACCTATTTACTGGATGGAGGACCGCCAGTAATTTCCGGAAATTCGCACACATTCACTGCAGTTGCTCATGGATCCCATACCGTTCAGGTACAGGATGCACCTGCGGTATGCAGCAGTTTACTTTCCGTGACAGTAGGCAGAGACAATGCCCTGCTTGCTGATACAACTACAACATCTACATATTGTGCTGGTTCCGCATCAGGCACCATCACAGTCACAGTCTCAAACGGAACCGGGCCTTTCACGTATACACTTAATGGCGCCATGCTGGTTACTGCAGGCTCACCTTATACATATACCGGTTTATCAGCAGGCAGCTATTTATTACAGGTGACTGATGCCACTGGATGTATGAACAATCCTGTACCGGTAGCAGTCTTTGATGGACCGGGTGTACTGGCAGATACCACCACGGTGGCTGCTACTTGCAGTGCAGTCAGTAATGGAAGCATTACCCTTACGGTCACTTCGGGACAGCCTCCTTTTATTTTTCAATTGGATGGCGGTACGCCTGTAAGTGGTTTGAATACATTTACTTTTACCTCTGTTCCGGCAGGACCACATACCGTTACAATTTCCGATGCTGTCAACTGTACCAGGCAATTGCCTATCACTGTATCTGCCGGCCCGGATGTAAATTCAACGAATACAATTTTTCCGCCTTCCTGCAATGGTGCACATGATGCCATCATAAAAGTGGAACCTGTGTATGGAATGCCCCCTTACAGTTTTTCGCTGGATGCGATGCCCCCTGTTGCAGGCCCCCAGCCTTATTATTTCAACAACCTGAATCCCGGGCCACATACAATCCAGGTTTTTGATGCGTCCGGATGCAGCAGTTCT
>CAYYMK010000006.1:142220-144413 GCA_964473035.1 uncultured Chitinophaga sp. | reverse complement strand
CATGCCATGGAATATGAACTGAACCTGATCAGCAAGTCTGCGGCCATCCGCACCAGCCTGCACAGCAGCGGCACATCCTTCCGCATGGACAAGCAGAAAGAACTGATCCTTTTCCGCATGCTGCAGGAATCACTGAACAATATACTCAAACATGCCGGCGCCCATACCATTCAGGTATCAATTAACTATGCCGCCGGCAAACTGGAACTTTCCATTGCCGACGACGGAAAGGGTTTTGAACCTGCCGCCGTACAACCTGAAAATAACTCCGGCCTTGGCCTTCGTAATATGCACAACCGGGCAAAACTGATTGGCGCCACTCTTTCCATCCGCAGCACCCCGCATAGCGGCACAACTGTGCATATCAGCGTGGCAAACACAGCAACGGATCACGAACACACTCCAGACAGAACCGTTTTTTAACCCTTTTCCGCCTCTGCCTCATCCTGTAATATTGCATCTGACGGAACCGTACAGCGCTGGCAATTTTTTTTCAATGGGCCATAAAAAGAAAACAAAAAAAACCGCAAAATCCACTCTTGAAAAAAGAGTCCGGTGCCAGCATTCGGTACTGCACAGCGCCGAAAAAGAAATCTATGAAAACATCAGCCAATGCCTCTTCCTTGCAAAACTCAGGATTGGCTCGGTACATCCGGGAGAAAACAAAAATTCAACAGAAGCAATCGGGGAAACCCGACTGCTGATTGGTAAAGCACTGAAGGATTTGCGTAATTTGGCAAAACAACTGTCTGCCTGCGCCAAAAAAAATGAACCATGACAACCATCGCTATTGCGGACGACCATGTATTACTCCGCAGAGGCCTTGCAAACCTCTTAAAAGACATTGGATATGATGTACCGTTCGAAGCAGATAACGGGCAACAACTGGTGACCCGGCTGCAATCAGGACTGGAACCCGACCTCGTGTTACTGGATATCAATATGCCGGTTATGGATGGATATGAAGCCGCCCGCTGGATCAAAGAAAACAAACCACTCATCAAAGTTCTTGCCCTTAGTATGTATGATGATGAACATGCAATTATCAAAATGCTCAAAAGCGGGGCAAGGGGCTATGTTCTGAAAGACTGTGAACCTGCCGAACTGCAAACAGCCCTGGTATCACTGCTGCAAAAAGGTTACTATTATTCCGAACTGGTCAGCGGAAAACTGATTCACTCCATCAACCAATCCGGTGATGGACATTCCGACGACCTGTCGAAAATAAATGAACGGGAACTGGAGTTTCTGAAACATGCCTGCTCCGAACTTACCTATAAGGAAATTGCCACACTCATGTTTGTGAGTCCCCGCACCATTGACGGATACCGGGATTCCCTGTTTGAGAAACTGAATATCAGAACCCGTACCGGGCTTGCTATCTATGCCATACGAAAGGGGATTGTAAAAATATAAGCCATCAGCCCAGCAACCACAACTGAAACAGATACACCGCTGCGCCGGACAAAAAACCCAACAATGCCAGCCAGGCTATATTTTTCAAATACCAGAAAAATTTAATTTTCTCAAGCCCCATCGCAGCTACTCCTGCCGCCGAACCTATCACCAGGCAGCTGCCACCCGTACCCGCACTGTACGCAAGAAATTCCCAGAAATAATGATCTGTTGGAAATTCCTGTATACTGTACATGCCCTGCGCAGCCGCCACCATCGGCACATTGTCCACTACTGATGAAAGCAGCCCTATAAGAACGGTAACCAGTTTCAAATTGCCCACCGTATCTCCGATCCATGCAGCCAGCCCGCCCAGCATTCCCGTTGTCTGCAGCGCAGCCACACTCAGCAAAATGCCAAGAAAAAAAAGAACACTGGGGGTGTCAATTTTGCGCAGGGCATGGTTGACCGACAAAGGCCCCCGCTCCGCTTCATCTTTGCTGTAATGCATCAGCTCTGTGACCAGCCACATGATACCCAGCGCCAGCATCATACCCATAAACGGTGGCAGGTGCGTTACGGTTTTAAAGACAGGTACAAAAAGCAGACAACTGATGCCCAGCCAGAATACAAGCAGTTTTTCCCGTGGGCTACTCTCTCCTTCTGCCGGAACTGCAGCCTCCGCAGTTTTTTCAATGTTTCCTTTCAACCTGGTGCTGATGAAAGCAGCAGGCACCACGAAGCACACAAGGCTGGGCAGAAAAATTTTTAAAATAATCTGGCCCGCCGAGATCTGGC
>CAYYMK010000006.1:119243-142120 GCA_964473035.1 uncultured Chitinophaga sp. | reverse complement strand
CCGGCCACATCGCCCAGGTGCTCTGCCAAATGATGAGAGGGGCTGTGGGTGTCGGCCGAAAAAAAAGCCAGTACCGTCCAGCACAACACACCCGTGATGACCGCAGTGGCTGCTTTGTTGATATGAATGATATGTTCCAGCGCAATGCCGGCATATCCGGCAATGAAAATAATGGCAATAATGGTGGTCACAGTAATTCGTGTTTATGTAAAACGGAGAGCCAGTCAATGCAATCCTTAAAACTGCTGAAGATATGATCTTTGGGAACAAGTTCCGGAACGATCCGTATCCTTTTCATCATGTCCAGCGGCTGCGTCTGCACACCAATCAGCAGTACCTGCATCCCTTTTTGTTTCAGCGAAAGCATGGCCTCTTCAAATGCATACAACCCGGTCTGATCCATAAAAGGCACTTTCTCCATCCGGAGCACTACAAATCGGACAAAGGGCATTTTTGAAAGACGGGTCTGGAAAAAACCGGCAAAGCCAAAAAACAAAGGACCTTCCATATGCTTGACCAGTATATTATCCTGCATATACAGCGGCATTTTTTCATCGGGCCAATTGATTTCATCAGCCATGGCATCTATTTTCACAGAACTGTATTTCTCCTCTGCCACTTCACTCATTTTTTTCATAAACAACAGCGATGCCATCACCATACCCACTGCCACCGCAATCAGCAAATCAAAAAATACCGTGACCAGTAATACCATCAGCATGATCGCGGCATCAGTTCTTGGTACTTTGCGGATATGCCCAAGGCTTCGGTAATCCAGTATACCAATACCCACTGTGATCAGGATACCGGCAAGCACCGAAAGCGGTATCAGGGCCGCATATCTGCCTGCACCCAGTAAAATGGCGAGCAATATCAGGGAATGCAACACTCCGGATACCCTGTTTCGCCCGCCCGACCGGATATTGACCAGTGTACGCATGGTAGCTCCCGCCCCGGGCAACCCTCCAAAAAATCCAGCCACTGCATTTCCAATACCCTGGCCTACAAGTTCCCGGTTGCTGTTGTGTTTTGTTTTTGTCACATTGTCTGCAATCACTGAAGTGAGAAGGGAATCAATAGCGCCAAGGGCTGCCAGTGTAATTGCAGCTTTTACAATGATGGGAAAAAACACCGGGTCAATATTCCAGAGTGCATCCAACTGCATTGGCGGAAACCCGCTGGGTATCTCTCCAATCAGCGGCACCTCTTTTTTCAGCAGCACAGACAAAACTGTAACCAGCAGAAGCGCTACCAGGGTGGAAGGAACTGCTTTTGTAACCCGGGGAAAAATATAAATGATTGCAATCGTAAGCACAGCATAGAACAACGCCCAGATATTTGTATTCTTTAGTGAAGGGCCAATCTCACGGATCACATCCAGCGTGGAGGCAGGTGAATCAAGCCCAAGTGCTTTAAAAATCTGTAATAAAATTATGATAAGCCCGATGCCGCTCATGAACCCTGAAATCACAGGGTATGGTATATATTTGATCAGGCTGCCGATTTTTAAAACCCCCATCAGCACCTGCAGCAACCCGGCAAGAATAAAACTGGCAATAATGGCCCCTGCAATCCCTGCAGCATTTGCCCCTGCCATTGCAGAAAAAGCAGCCACGGTGGCTGCGGTTACCACCGTCATTGGCCCGGTGGGGCCGCTGATCTGCGAAGGAGTGCCGCCAAACAATGCTGCAAAAAATCCAAGAAAAATAGCGCCATACATTCCCGCCGCAGCTCCAAGTCCGGAATAGATACCAAAGCCCAGCGCCAGCGGCAGCGCAACGATGCCGGCAGTAATGCCGCCGAAAATATCACCCCTGGTCCATTTTATCATGTGTTTCATACAAATAAAATTGCAGCAGGATGCCGCAGCGCTAAAATAATCTATTCAGGATTCATAGCGCTCTTTTGTCTGAAGCCCTCAGACGATGGCTGATGCCATAAATTCTGCTATCTTGCCTGCTGAACAATCAGGCACATGTCTATTGATGTTACCAATCTTTTAAAAATTTACGGCGAGCAAAAAGCTGTACACAATATTTCTTTCCACATCCGCCAGGGAGAAATCACCGGCTTTCTGGGTCCCAATGGCGCAGGAAAAAGTACCACTATGAAAATCATCACCGGCTACCTGCGGCCAGATGCAGGCCAGGTGTCAGTGTGTGGCATTCCGGTGGCCACACAACCAATCGAAGTAAAAAAAAGAATTGGCTACCTGCCCGAACAAAATGCACTGTACTATGATATGTATGTGCGGGAATACCTGGGTTTCCTGGCCGGAATACACCGCCTGCATCATAAAAAACAAAGAATTGAAGCGGTGCTTGAAACCGTAGGCCTGCTTCCCGAAGCAAAAAAAATTATCGGGCAGCTTTCCAAAGGATACAAGCAACGTGTGGGCCTGGCAGCTGCCCTTATTCATGATCCGGATGTCCTGATACTGGATGAACCCACCACCGGCCTCGACCCCAACCAGATCATCGAAATAAGGGAAGTGATACGCCGGCAGGGTAAACAAAAAACCATTCTCTTCTCCTCTCATATTCTGCAGGAAGTAGAAGCCCTTTGCGACCGGGTATTGGTAATTCATAAAGGCAGCATTGTGGCCGATGATGCACTGGAAGTACTCCGCAGTAAAGGAAATGACAGTCAGCAGGTGCGGGTTGAATTTAAAGAACCGGTGGAGGCCGTTTGGCTCAGCAACCTGACTGGCGTAGCAGAACTGCAGTCCATTCAACTGCCCGGCGCTACGGGAAAAAAGGGCTCCCTTTTCAGCCTTCGGTGCAGCGATGCCGAAGCGGTGAAAAAACAAATTCTGCAACTGGCGCTGCAACACAACCTGAACATCATTTCACTGCAATCAGAAAGCCGCAGGCTGGAAGAAATTTTTAAGTCGCTGACGACCTGATCTCACCGGATCAGTGTGAGGGTTCCTTTCTCCAGGATTTTTTTATTGTTGCTGTCGCTGTATTCCAGCATCCATACATACACCGCCGTTGGCATATCGGCACCCTGGTATTTGCCATCCCATCCCTGCCCGTAAGTATTGGTATGAAATATTTGCGTACCCCGCCGGTCGTAAATGGAAAAACTGATGAGCCCGTTCATGCCTACCAGGTAAGGGCGTATGAGATCATTTAATCCGTCATTATTTGGCGTAAATGCAGTAGGCAGATAAAAACCGGGTTTCTTCAGCACCTGCATCAGTATGCTGTCGGTGGTAACACAGGTGTGCCCGTCTGTAATATCAATTGTGTACAACACATCATCCGCATCCGCAAAAAATTCTGTGTATTGTGCATCATACCGGCTCAGGTGAATGGCCGGTTTCCACTGGTAGATGTTGCCAATACTATCCCGCACATGCAGGTAATGCGAACTTCCCTGCGGTACCGTAATGTCCCGGTAGCGATAGCCCGGGGCCGACCGGTTTACCTGTACGGTTTTGCGCAGTACCTGTGTATCTGTTTCGCAGCCCAGCGATACCAGTTTCAGTTGCACATCCACCTGCCCGGGTGCTCCGTTGTACAACTGCGGCATTGGATTTTTTCCCGGTACCGGCGGATCGCCATTGGCAAAATCCCAGAGGTAGGTAGTTTGCGGCGAGCCGTTTTCATTACTCAGGTTGGTAAACAACACAGGGCGGCCGGTGCAGATGGAATCCCAGGTAAATGCGGGCTGCCCCAGCGGCATCACATGTACTGTCTGGTAGCTGCTGTCTTTGCAGCCAAAACTGGTGGTGCTGACCATTTTTGCCTGCCATGCCCCGATGCCGGGAAACGTTTTCGTAATCACCGGCCCTGTATTCGTGCTGCCATCGCTGAAATACCAGTTGTGTGTCATAGCCGACAGATCGGGTGCCGTGCTGCTGCTGCTGAAATCAAACGAATGATTGCTGATGCAGCCGGTATCATTGTTGACGGTTATTGAGGGCAGCGGTAGCGGATGTGCAAATACTGGCAGGCCGGCAGTTGAATCGGTGCAACCGTTTTGGCTCACCTGCGCCCAGAATGTGCCACTGATTGCAGGCTGATAAGTGCTACCAATGGCGCCGGCCACAGGTCCCGCACTCTGTTCATACCACTGTATAGAATTTAAAGTGTGATTCACGGATAATACCGGCCCGGGATCTCCATTGCAAAAATCAGGGCTGCCATTGAGGCGGATGGCGGTATCCACAATGACATTAGAGAGCAGCATTGTGTCGTACGAAAAACAACCAGAAAACTGGTCGGTGGTTTTTACAATAAACTGCGTGGGCGCCGATACGGGACCTGCAAACGGATTGCTGACGAGGGCATTGCTCACCTTGCCTGCCGGAATCCATGCATAAGAATAACCCGCAACAGGCGGGCCCCCAATCTGCGTTTGCTGGTATTTACAGATCTGCTGGTCGGGGCCGGCCACAGAAACCGGCTTTTGGGTCACGGTGATGGTGGCATACAAAGTATCTCGGCAGCCAAAACCCGGAAAGGGTTCCACTACCACCGGGAATACCGACCCTACTGCAGGCGGTGGCCTCAGCACCAGGGTCTGGTTGGTGGAAAGTATCGTAGAAAACGTAATATCTGAATACCAGGTATAACCCTGAAAACCGTGAGGTGCCGTAAGTGTGATGGATGAATCTCCGGCGCAAATGGTAGACCCTGCAATGGCCCCGTTGCAGTTGCTGTTGACATCCATATACGCATAACCGAAGTGTCCGGTACGGGTACAGTCGCTGCTAATGAACTCCAGCATGATGGTGCGTCCGGCATAGCCGCTCAGGTTAAGGGTGATGGGTGTCCAGTCTTTATACAAAACACCCGCATCGATCGGCGAACGCCTGAATCCAGGCAGTGAAGCCGATGCAGTGAAATCAAAGGTGACGCAGGGAAGCGGGCTGCCTGTGGTAAGATCAATGATGCGTGCCCGGAAACGGGGTTGTTCTTCCGGGGCATGGCTGGGGTCTTCCAGCACAACAGCATAATAATAAAACAACGAAAAAACAGTAGCTGAGGCAGGAATGCTGAATGTATAAGAAATTCCTTCGGCCTGCGCACCGCTGGAACTGTTGCCCAGCCGCACACTGTAATTGCTTCCGTTCGGGCATATTTCAGGAAAACCCCCAAAAGGATCGGTGCCTCCTCCTGCTGCGCTGATGATGGTATGACGGCCGGGAACCTCACCCACACCTGTCCAGCTTATGGTATTGAGCCCGCCCACCACCGAAACCGATCCGGTGCGGCATACCCAGTTCATAAAATCGCCCTGCTCAAAATCTACATTGGGTGGACACACACCCGGCTGGGCAGCCAGTCTGCTGCCTGCCAGCAAAGCAAAAAGAAAAAAAGGAACGAAAAATGTTGCAGCTCTCATCTGTGAATTCAGGCTTCAAACTTAACTAATAAACAGCAAAGCGGCAATCCGTTTTCTGCCGCCTGCGCAGCAGGTTCATTCATAAAAACGTCGTTTCTTTGCGGTGCCGCTTTTAATAATCTATCATCCTGAAAAAAAAATTATGAGCTATATCTCTGAAGTGTTTGCCCGCCAGATTCTTGATTCAAGAGGAAACCCCACTATTGAAGCCGATGTCATTACCGCCAATGGCGCTGTGGGCCGTGCCTCGGTACCCAGTGGGGCCAGCACCGGCATTCATGAAGCAATGGAACTGAGAGACGGCGACAAGAAAAAATACCTGGGCAAGGGTGTGCTGAAAGCAGTGAAGCATGTAAATGAAATCATCGCACCGGTACTCATCGGCTACGATGTGGCCGACCAGACCGGCATTGACCAGATCATGATTGAACTGGATGGCACAGCCAACAAAAGCAAATTGGGCGCCAATAGCATTCTTGCCATAAGCCTCGCTGCTGCAAAAGCTGCCGCCGAAGAGGCCGGCCTGCCCCTGTTTCGCTATGTGGGCGGCACCAATGCCAAAACCCTGCCCATTCCTATGATGAATATCCTGAACGGCGGCGCACATGCCGACAACAAAATAGACTTCCAGGAATTCATGATCATGCCCGCCGGCGCAGCCTCCTTTGGCGAAGGACTGCGATGGGGCGTTGAAATATTTCATACCCTGAAAACCGTTCTGAAGAAAAAAGGCTACAGTACCAATGTGGGCGACGAAGGCGGCTTTGCCCCCAACATTCAAAGCAATGAAGAAGCCATCGAAACCGTACTCGAAGCCATTCAAGCTGCCGGTTACAAAACAGGTTCACAAATTGTAATTGCTATGGATGCCGCCAACAGCGAACTATGGGATCCCAAACAGAAAAAATATGTGTTTCATAAAAGCAGCGGAAAATCATTGAGCAGCCCCGGCCTGGTGAAATTCTGGGAAAATTGGGTGGCGCAGTATCCCATCGTGTCCATTGAAGATGGGATGGCCGAAGACGACTGGAACGGATGGGCGGCCCTGACACAGTCCATCGGGCATAAATGCCAGCTGGTGGGAGATGATTTGTTTGTGACCAATGTACAAAGGCTGCAGCAGGGTATCGAAAAAAATATTGCAAACGCCCTGCTGGTAAAAGTAAACCAGATCGGCACACTGACCGAAACCATCAACGCTGTGACTATGGCCCAGCACAGCGGGTACAACTGCATTATGAGCCACCGAAGCGGCGAAACAGAAGATAGCAGCATTGCCGACCTGGCGGTAGCACTCAACTGCGGGCAAATTAAAACCGGCAGCGCCTCACGCAGCGACCGCATGGCCAAATACAACCAGCTGTTAAGAATTGAAGAATTACTCGGACTTTCGGCTTTTTATCCAAAAGGAAAGATTAAATTTGGACATCCGTCCTGATGGCAACCTATTTCAAGACCTCATTGTCCGGATATGAAAAACAACACACTCACATCGGCCGAACCCACTGTGCAGGCCGGCCCCGTAAACCCACAACCCCGGAAAAAAATCATCTCCGCCAAATCCATATTTAAAAACAAATACCTGCTGGCGCTTGCCGCTTTCTTTGCCGTGATGCTGCTGCCCGAAAAAAATAACTTTTTTACTCAGATCAGCCGCACCCGACAGCTCAACAACCTGAAACAGAGCAAACAATATTACAATACCCAAATCGAATCCGAACGCAAAGAACTGCAGGCTTTGCAAAACGACCCCGCCACCCTCGAAAGATATGCGAGGGAAAAATACCTGATGAAGCGGGATGATGAAGAGCTCTTCCTGGTACCGGAAAACTACGATCAGCCAAAGAAATAAACCTGCCGGCACAATAAGCCCTTTTTGACCCCGTTAGTAATACGGACGTTAGTTGGACCCTCCACCTAAAAAGACATATTTCGGATTTTTTTCTGACAAGTAAACCTGTTTTGCATGAACAATTTTACTCCTGAAGACCTGTTATTATACCTGTACAATGAATCCCCGGCCGCTCAAAAGGCAGCCATCAGCGCCGCTCTCGCCAGCGACTGGTCACTCCGCGAAAAAATGTCCGTTCTGAAAGCTTCCATGCAGCGGCTCGATAAAATAATTGAATCCCCACGCACCGAAGTGGTATTACAGGTGATGCATTATGCTGAAAAACACGAAGCACAGGAAGCGTAACCACCCCGGAATCACAATTCAATTTTTTGAGGCATGCTTCACAAAAGCACCAGATGCTTTTTGAAAAAAATGTACGGCTCCCCGAAAAATTCTCCATCCTCCTTCTTTATTTGACAATAATTTTTATCTTTAGCTAGCTGAATGTTTGCAGATTCTATGCAAAAGGGTTTGAATAAAAAAAAACAGCACATAGAATTTATGTTTTCTTAATACGGGAAAACAATAGCCTGTGATACCAGGCAATAATTTTGCCCTGATCCTATCCCTTTGATCCCCCGCCTTCCATTTCTACGAATTACCAATTTTATCATTTAATATTTGCTTATGAGAAAGTGTAGCTTTTTTCTGTTTGCATTGCTTTGCGGGTTCAGAGTTGTTGGACAAATCAGCATTTCCGTTTTCGGGGCAGCTTATGCAGAAGACTTTAATACCCTGGCCTCTACCGGTACAAGCTCTGCAGTACCCGCAGGCTGGGCTTTTTCAGAATCGGGCACCAATGCAGAAACAACTTATGCAGCCGGAACAGGATCCAATAATGCCGGTAATACCTATAGTTTTGGCTACACATCATCTGCTGAAAGAGCTTTCGGAGGCTTACAATCAGGATCTCTTAATCCCACCATCGGGGCTGCATATACGAACAATACCGGCAGCGCTATTACTTCACTCGCAATTTCATATACTGGTGAGCAATGGAGATTAGGTGCCCTCGGCAGGGCTGACCACCTGGATTTTCAGTATAGCACGGATGCCACAAGCCTGACGACAGGAACCTGGACCGATTTTGATGCCCTGGATTTTACGGCACCCGTCACTACGGGAACTACAGGCGCTTTGGACGGCAATAATGCCGCCAACCGCACTGCCCTGTCTGAATTAATTACCGGCCTGAACATTTCAAACGGCAGCACTTTCTGGATTCGCTGGAGCGATTTCAATGCTTCGGGTGCTGATGACGGGTTAGGTATTGATGACTTCAGCATCACCGCACCGGCAGAGTCGCCACTGCCCGTCAGGTTCAGCAATGTAAAGGCTTATCAGTATGGCAGTGCCGTAAAAATTGAATGGAGCAACCTGACCGAAACAGATATCACAAAGTACCTGGTAGAACGCTCTTCAAACGGGATCAGCTTTTCTTCCATCAGCGCCACTACGGCTTCTGCAAATGACGGCAGCCGTGCAGACTACAGCATTCTGGATGCCTCACCCTTGCCCGGCGCCAATCTTTACCGCATTCATGCCGTAGAGGCCGGCGGCAAATCATTGTACAGTGCCATTGTGAAAGTAGATACCCGGGCAGGGCATGCAACAGCTATTTTTATTTTTCCAAACCCGGTTACCGGCAGGCAGCTGTCATTGCAGACAACAGGCTTTAGCAAAGGATCATACCGCATACAGGTGTTTAATGAAAATGGCCAACAGGTGATGAGCCTCTTGCAGCATCACCAGGGCGGGTCTGCCACTGATGTCATCCGGTTGCCCGCCGCATTATCAGCCGGAAAATATACACTGGTTGTCAGTGCTGACGGATTGAAATTGCCCAAACCTTTTATCCTCAGGTAACAGAGAAAACCACCATATCAACAGGGATCATGGCAACATGGTCCTTTTTTTTAAGTACAAAATGCAGGGCAGCATAACTTTTAAATCAACTCAAATATCAATCGCCACTCACCGGTGGGAGAGCAACGCAGAAAATTCTGAACCGCTTCTGTCACATCTCCCTGCTCATTAACTTGCAGCATGACCCGCAAAGAACGCTACGCATTTGTCATTGACTGGTTCGAAAAAAATATACCCGTTGCCGAAACGGAGCTGGTATTTGAAGATCCGTATGAATTACTGGTTGCCACCATTCTTTCGGCACAATGCACAGATAAACGGGTGAACATGACCACTCCCGCCCTTTTTATCAGATATCCCGATGCGAAAGCATTAAGCAAAGCAACTTTTGATGAGCTCTTTCCTTTTATCAAAAGCATCTCCTATCCAAACAATAAAACCAAACACCTTATTGCCATGGCAAAAAAAGTGGTTGATGAATTTGCCGGAAAAATTCCAATGACAGTAGATGCACTGGTACAACTTCCGGGAGTAGGAAGAAAAACAGCCAATGTCGTTACTTCTGTGATTGACCGGCAACCCAATATGGCGGTGGATACGCATGTATTCAGGGTAAGTAAACGGATTGGTCTTGTTCCACAAACTGTATCAACTCCTTTTGCCGCAGAAAATGTACTTACAAAAAATTTTCCGCAAGCGCTGATCCATAAAGCCCACCACTGGCTCATCCTGCACGGGCGGTATGTGTGCACCGCAAGAAATCCCAAATGCAGTACCTGCGGCCTGCAGCAAATCTGCCCGTTTTTTGCACAGCAAAAGAAAAAATTCCAATACCTTTAAACCGCTGCCGGAAAAAGCAGGAATCACTCCTTTTTTATTCCATATTTTTTCCGGCTGCATTGCAACCCGGTATTATTCTTGCAGCATTGTACCCGGTTCCATAAAAATCCATCCTCCGGAAGATCAATTGTCAAAAACTATTTTTTATGCGAACAATTGGTCTGTTCTTATTAGGCTGCCTGCTGGCAACCCGCTGTGCCCATCATCCTGCTCCGGCAGGCCGGCAAAATGCACCCACGGGGTTCAAAATTCCGCAGGCAAACTTCTCCGTTCCGGCCGCTTCTCCTCAAAACGGGCAAACCGATACCAATGCCCTGAAACAAAGCAACTGGTATGCAAATGCCATCCGCAGCATTGAAGAAAGTGAGTATGAAATAAAGCAGGCAGACAACAGCCATCTATTTACCAGCCCCAACCGGCAGCAAAACCTGCGGGCATATTATACGGCCGATAAATTTACACTGGAACCCCGTACAGATGATAACTGGAAACTGGAGTTGACGGTGAAGGGAGTGTATTCAGGAAAAAAGAAAATCTATTCTCCTGCACAAGATGCAATGGCTGTAACAAATAAGAACAATATCCAATTCAACCACCACAATGAATTCACCGTTGAGTACATCAACAGCAAAGAAGGAGTAAGACAAAACTTCATCATTCAAAAGCCGCAGGCAGACCAACCACAAACGATCAACTTAAAGCTACAAACTAACAAAGGCTGGTTCATCAACCAGGTGCACCCCACAGAAATTCATTTTGCCAAAGTGCAGGGCGAAACCATTGATAAAAAAATTACCTACAACGACCTGAAAGTCTGGGATGTGAATCACAAAGAACTGGAAGCCTCTTTTTCCGTAACCGAAAAAGAGATTTCAATTAATGTAACTACTGCTGATGCCGTTTACCCCATTACCATTGACCCGCTGGGTACCGGCACTTCCGGCACCCCCGACAGTACACCCAATAATGCCGATCAAACTGATGCATATCTTGGAATGAGTGTGGCCTCCGCCGGCGATGTAGATGGCGACGGGTACAGCGATGTCGTTATTGGAGTGCCCGGATATGATAATGACGGCCGGGCTTATGTATATCATGGCAGCGCCACCGGACTATCTTCCACTATCAACACAACCCTGGATGTTGCCAACCAGGCTGGCGCACAGTTTGGAATCAGCGTAGCTTCCGCCGGCGATGTAAATAAAGACGGATACAGCGATGTCATCATCGGGGCCTATCTTTTTGATGAAACCGGCACTAATGAAGGCCGGGCTTTTGTGCATTATGGCAGCCCCACCGGACTTTCCGTTTCTGCAAATGTCACCCTGGATGGAACTGACCAGGCCGATGCATATTTTGGTTGCAGCGTAGCCTGTGCAGGCGATGTAAACGGCGATGGATTCAGCGATGTGATTGTGGGAGCTTATGGATTTGATGAAGACGGCAACAACGAAGAAGGCCGTGCTTTTGTGTATCATGGCAGCAGTACAGGATTGAATACCACAGCCGCAAGTACACCCGATGATGCAAACGAGGCAGATGCCCGCTTTGGGGTTTGCGTAGCCTCCGCAGGCGATGTAGACGGCGATGGATACAGCGATGTAATCATTGGCGCTTATTTGAAGGACGATGGTTTATCGAATGAAGGAATGGTCTATGTATATAGAGGTGGCGCATCGGGCCTGACAGACGGTCCTGGGTTCACCCTGGACGATGCCGATCAGGCAAATGCTCTCTTCGGCCTCAGCGTAGCCAGTGCAGGCGATGTAAACGGAGATGGGTATAGCGATGTCATTGTGGGAGCATCCGGCTGTGATGATGGTGGAAACACGGCCGAAGGCCGTGCTTTTGTGTATTATGGCAGTAGCTCCGGATTGCCTGCAACACCCGATATCACTCTGAATGATGCCGACCAGGCTGCTGCCAGTTATGGCTTTAGTGTAGCCTGTGCAGGCGATGTAAACGGCGACGGATACAGCGATGTGATCATTGGTGCGAATGGATATGACGATGGCGGCAACCCGGACGAAGGTCTTGCCTTTGTATATTTTGGCAGCAGCACCGGTTTGTCTGTAGCAGCCAACAGCCTCCCCAACGATGCCGACCAGGCGTCAGCACAATTTGGCCAAAGTGTAGCCTCAGCAGGAGATATCAACGGAGATGGATTCAGCGATATCATCATTGGGGCACCATATTACAATGACAGCCCTTACACTGACGAAGGCTGGGCCTTTGTCTATCACGGCAGCCCCGATGGCCTTTCATCCAACTATGTATATACCGCCGATGATTGCAACCTGGAAAACTCCAACTTTGGAATGAGTCTTGCCTGTGCCGGCGATGTAAATGGCGATGGCTTCAGCGATGTCATCATTGGCGCGCCATTTTATGATGGAACCTATCCCAACGAAGGTCGGACTTTTCTGTACCTCGGATCAGCAACCGGGCTGGCAGCCAGCTATGCCATCGTGTTGAGTGACGTTTCTGAAAATTCAGCTCTTTTTGGGATGAGTGTAGCCTGCGCTGGAGATGTAAACGGTGATGGCCTCAGCGATGTGATTATTGGCGCACCCTATGCAGATGACGGGGGCAGTTCAAATGAAGGAAAAGCCTTTGTTTATTTTGGAGAAAATTCTTCAAATGGTATATCTGCAACTGCGGATGTAACTCTTGATGATGCTGATACATCTAATTCCCTCTTAGGACGCAGCGTTGCAGGTGCGGGCGATATCAACCACGATGGCTATGCCGATGTGATTGTAGGAGCACACCAGCGAATTGGATCTATTGCTTCTATTGAAGGAGCCGCTCTCATTTATTATGGCAGTTCTGCGGGACCTAACGGGTCACCTGTGATCCTGGAAGAATCAGACCAGATTGGTTCAGAATACGGCTATACGGTATGCGGCGCAGGCGATGTAGACGGAGATGGATACAGCGATGTGGCAGTAGCAGCCACTTCTTACAATGATAATTATGCTGATGAAGGAGTGGTGTATATCTACCATGGCAGTGCCACAGGTATATTAACACCCGCCACAACAATATTAGACAACGGTGATCAGGCTACCTTGTTTTTTGGAAGGGGTTTATCCTCTGCCGGCGATGTAAACGGTGATGGGTATGGCGATCTGATTGTAGGCGCATACCAGTATGACGCTGGAAATATCAACGAAGGCCGGGCCTTTGTATATCACGGCAGCAGTACCGGCATCAATATAACCCCCGACACCACCCTTGATGATGCCAATGAAGATAACGCTTTTTTCGGCCAGTGTGTAGCAGGCGCTGGCGATGTAAACGGTGATGGGTATAGTGATGTGATTGTAGGGGCATTGGGTAAAGATGATGGCATTTATACCGGTGAAGGCCTGGCTTATGTGTATTACGGCAGCCCGGCTGGTATATCTTCCACTCCGGGCAGCATACCCGACGATGCCAATGAAACCGGTGCACAATTTGGCCAGGCTGTTGCCGGCGCCGGTGATGTAAATGGAGACGGGTACAGTGATGTCATCATCGGCGCACCTCTTAAAGATGATGTATTTTCAAATGAAGGACTGGCCTATGTGTATTATGGAAACGGCAATGGCGGCCTGCGCAACAACCTGCGGCTGTACAATACAGACCTGATCACACCCCTGTCGCAGGCCAATATGGGCGACCCCAATTTGTTTGGCGCCGGGCTGTATGCAAAATCATTTTTGGGCAGGCAAAAAGGAAAATTAGTTTGGGAAACGGTAAAAAACGGGAACCCCTTTAGCGAAACCCCCATTACCAACAGCACCCTGTATACGGCGCAGGCCTCTGGTGGGTACACCGATCTTGCCCTTACCGGCACAGAATTAAAAAGCCGGGTGGCCAAAGTGGCAACCGCCTTTGCCACCTACATACGGACAAGGGTAAAGTACGATCCCGTAACCGCCATTACAGGCCAGGTATATGGCCCCTGGCGCTATCCTGAGGCATACCTCAGGGGTCGCAGAGATATTGGCTCAGTGGCGCTGCCCCTGCGGTTCCTGGCATTTACCGCTGCCAAAGAAAATGACAAAGTGCGGCTGCAATGGATCACTGCTAATGAGCCGCCGGGTATCCTGTATTTTATTGAGCACAGCACCGATGGCGTTCAGTACAGCACGGCTGGCACTATGGCCTCAGCACAGCTACCCCACAACCAATACAGCTGGCTGCATGAGCATCCGCAAAAGGGAATCAATTATTACCGGCTACGGGCCCTAAGCCCCCGGGAGGAAAAATATTCGGATGTACGTATCATTCATTTTGCCCTGCAGGGCGGCTTCCGTTTTTTCCCAACAGTAGCGGGCAGTGGTCAGCTGCTCACCATTGAAACGGGCGGTGCGCCGGGCGAAAAAGCCGTACTGACCCTGCTGAATGCAGCAGGCCAGCCGGTATGGCAGCAGGAAGTTGCGGGAGGAAGGCTGCAGTTTACGGTACCAAAATTGCCAGTGGGATTTTACCTGTTGCGGGTACAGCAGGGCAGCCGTACAGAAACAGGTAAACTGCTGCTGCAATGAGTGTTTACACTTGCATGCACAATAATTTAAACTTTGGCGGATAGAATAATTCCATACATTTATCCGTTCAGGAAAAGCACGGAATAATTTTTGCTCACTAAGTGAAAAACAGAACAAGGAATGAGAAAATACCTTATTGCGGCGCTGGCAACCTTACTACTGTCGCCCTGTACCGGAAACGCACAGTTCTATTACTCCAACAACCGTTATTATGAATCGCCGGTGGTTTTTGAAGTGGGGGCTACTGGCGGCCTGATGAACTCCTTTACCGATCTTGGAGGCAAGAAAGGCATTGGTAAAAACTTCATCAAGGACCTGCGCTGGAAAACCGCCCGCCCCTCTTATGGCTTATATCTTGCGGCTACCTACAACCATGCCATCACCGGCCGTATTGAAGGCACTTTCGGGCAGGTGGTGGGGTACGATAGTATTCTGAAAGATGTAGCCGGATCTACCACAGGCCGGTATGAACGCAATCTTAGTTTTCGCAGCCGCATTGCTGAAGTGCAGCTGGCCATAGAAGTGCATCCTTTATTTTTTAAAAGTTATGATGAAGATGAATCGCCCCGCCTGTCTCCTTACGGGCTTATCGGGGCGGGATATTTTTCATTTGATCCGGAAGCAAAGCTGAACGGTCAGTGGTATCAGCTGGCCCCGCTGCATCTGGAAGGGCAGGGCTTTGCCGAATACCCAGAAAGGAAACAATATGAACTGAGCCAGATCAATGTGGTAGGCGGGCTTGGCCTGCGTTATGAAGTGAACGATTTTTTCAATGCCCGCATCGAGCTGGTACACCGCAAACTTTTTACGGATTACCTCGATGATGTAAGTACCGGTTATGTGGATCCCGGTTTGTTTTCAAATTACTTAACGCCAATCCAGGCTTCCATTGCACAGCAATTATATTTTCGCAGAAACGAGCTGAACCCCAGCGATGCACTGCCGCTGCCCGGCGACCAGCGTGGCGACCCGGAAGACAATGACGCCTATTTCACCATTCATGCCAAAGTTGGATTTATGTTTGGCAGAAAGAGGAGATAATACACAGGTATTGCGGCAACTCCATACGGAAAGAATAGCAACCCTTTTACGGAAATGAATGTACATGACTGGGACATTACCCGGTGACTTAGCCCCCTATAAACTGGACATTTTTTTAAAAGGAGTTTTGCTGATTTTCCTCTTTTTTCTTTTGTCACGTATTCATGCTGTAAGGATAGGTAGTTCTTTGATTCGCTCAATCATTTTGACTATTTTTAAACAAAAAATATTTCAATAAAATATACAAATTCTTAATATTGCTATGATAATCATACATTTACAACGATGTTAATTCTACAAAAAATAATTCACTAAATCTATTACTTTCGGAGAATTCATATCTTTGTGCCATAAATGAACCTATGCTACACAGAGAATACCCGTATTTAGAATTTAAAAGAAAATGGGAGCTTTCAGCAAGAGGGCTTTTTGCAATGGGGCAATGTATTGCCTTTATCAGGTCTTTTCATAACACTCCTATAATGCCTGGTTACTATTCTGAGTTAATGCATGTTGCGTTACAAAAAGGGGCTCAATCTACGACCGCCATTGAGGGAAATACATTAAGCGACGAAGAGATAAACAATATGCTGGCGGGCAAGAAACTGCCTGAGAGTTTGGAATATCAGGGAATAGAAGTGAACAATATAATTGAAGCATTTAATGAGCTATTAAAAGAAACCGTTTATGAGAATAAAGAGCAGTTAATTACGCCGCAACTTTTATTAAGATTTCATCAGATGGTTGGCAAGAATTTAGACGAACATTTTGCCGCAATCCCGGGTCAATTTAGGAATAGTGATGTTGTTGTAGGAACATACCGATGCCCGGATTATAGAGATGTGCCAGAATTAGTAGATATGTATTGTGATTTTTTGCAGAAAGAGTTCAGATATGAAGATGGCAATCAGTTATTCAGCGATATTTTTATTGAGGCTATTGTAGCTCATGTCTATCTTGAATGGATTCATCCTTTTGGGGATGGAAATGGAAGAACAGGAAGGTTAATTGAATTTTATATATTATCAAGAGGAGGCAATCCTGATATTACTCTTCATATTTTATCTAATCATTATAACGCTACACGTTCTGAATATTATAGACAAATTGACAGAGCCTATCAAACGAGGGATTTATCTGCATTTATAGAATATGCTTTAATTGGGTTTAGGGATGGTCTGCAACAAACATTGGAAAAAATTCAAAATAGTCAGCTAAAAATGACCTGGCAGAAGTATGTATATGACAAATTTGCTAGCGTTGATATTGGACAGAAAGAGGTATTTAAAAGAAAGCGAAAGTTTGCATTAGAAATGCCGATTGATAAGAAGTTTACTTTAAAAGAAATACCCGCACTTAATATTGAATTAGCCAAACTTTATTCCAATATAAACGAAAGGACAATTCTTAGAGATATAGAAGAATTAATTGCATTAGAAATATTAAATAGCGAGGGCGGAAAGTATTTCGCAAATATTTCTTCGTTGAATAAAATGATTGCAAAAAGGAAAGGGTTGTTGCGATAGTTTCATCGTAGTGTGAAAAACCACGCAAATAAAATGTGGGGCATTATTAACCCGTAAATTTTTCTTTATGTCTTATACAAAGAAAGTAAACAGGAATGCTGTAACCGGAATGTTTGTGAGTAATAGTTACATAAAGACAGATCCAAAAACAACTGTTACAGAAACAGTATAAAAGGGAAAGATTAAAGGATAAACTCTGAGTTTTGTTTTCTTTACCGTGCAGCAAAGGTAATAAATACCCGGCTTTTCCGGTCAAGCATCAAATTTCAACGGCACAACAGTTTATTTTTTAATTTTACGAAGATTCCGTTTCAACCAGCAACCGCCCATGCACGAAGCCACACACAAACCCGCCTCACCGGTCTTTCACAGCCGGCTATCGTTTTGTCCCCTGCTGGAGGCCCTGAAAAAAAACATGCAAGAAGGGAACCAGGGCATACAAAAAATGTACGGGCAGGTAGTGCAGGAAATAGAATCCATACCGGAATTGCTGCAGCCCATCACTGATCTTTCCGTTATTGACCCGCATACCGAACTGATTGAAGAATTGCTCTCAGCCATATTTCCTCCCACTACGGCCAATTTCATGTATGGCGTGGCTGTTCCCTTTACGCAGGAAATGCTGTATGCCTCGCCTGTATTTCAGCAAATGCTGATGAAACCCGGCAGCAGGTTCATGCAGGTGCCGGAAGAACAGGTGGGCCTCAGCCTGTCGCAGCTCAAACTGTATGATGCCTACGGTATCATCCTGAAAAAATATTTGAACTATCCTGCCCCTGATACCCACCGGTCGGTGTACCCCTATCCTGACAGCAAAACCGGGCTCACCAGGTACATGGAGTTTCGCATTGATGACCGGTTTATTGATGTGCATCCGATTGGCGAAATGCCCGCAATGCCGCAAAGCATCATGGATCCGCATCATAACCACCTGCTGAAAATGGAAGAGCTGATGCAGCTGGTGCCACTGGAGCAGTTTATGTTTGACGGGCTGGTGGTATTGCGCATCAACGATGTAACCGAACAGGCCATACAGGCGGAAATTAAAAACAAACTGATTGCCTTTGATGCCTATCCTTCCTCAACCGATTTTTCGGCGCTGGAAGCTTATATACAAAGCCTCATGTGCATCCCGGGGCTTTCCATTGGCATTACTCCTTTCTTCGAAATCAATGGGCATTATGTATATTCCAACCTGCATAATGCACACAGCCTGTTGTTTCGCCACCTGCACAGCATGACAGAAAAAGATGAGATCAGCGATTACTGCAAACTGCTGTTCCGTGACAACAGCCGTCCCATGCTGATTGAAACCATCAGTGATCAATCTTTATCAGACATTCAATGCCTGCAGCAATACAATCAGGAAGGGGCCCGCAGCCTGATCCTGTGTCCGCTGATTAAAGGAAAACACCTCATTGGCATTCTTGAAATCATGTCTGTGACCCCGGGCCAGTTAAGACCCGATCATATCAGCCGGCTGGAGCCGGTGACACCGCTGTTTGCCCTTGCACTGGAAAAAAGCCTGGAGATCCTGAATGCAGAAGTGGCAAAAGTGATCAAGAAAAAATTTACCGCCGTACAGCCTGCTGTGGAGTGGAAGTTTACGGAGGTTTCGCTGGATTATATTGTACATCTTCCGGAACACAGCCTTGCGCATCATGCCGTAGGTAAAATCGGGTTCGAGAATGTATGGCCACTGTATGCGGCCATTGACATCCGCAATTCTTCCACTGAGCGGTCCCGCTCTATTCAGCTCGACCTGGTGGAGCAACTGCAACTGGCAGGCCAGCTCATCCGCAAAGCACAGGTACTGGCGCCATTCCCGCTGCTGCAGGAAATTGAATTCAAGATTAGCCGGCACATTGCAGCCGCTTCAGATGTACTGCAGTCCGAAGAAGAAATTGCCATCAATGATTTTTTAAAAGAACAGGTACGTTCATTATTTATACACCTGCAAACTGCAGAGCCCACTTTAAAAAATGATATTGAGCATTACTTCTCTATGCTGGATCCCCAGCTTGCTGTGCTGTACAAGCACCGCAAGGAATATGAAAACAGTGTGACCCGCATCAATGAAACCCTTTCCCGGTTGATTGATAAGGAGCAGGCCGCTGCGCAAAAACTGTACCCGCATTATTTTGAACGCTTCATTACAGACGGGCTCGAATTCAATATTTATATCGGCCAGTCCATCAGCCCCCGCAAGAAATTTGATGAAATATATCTTCACAACCTGAAGATGTGGCAACTGACGGTGCTGGCCAAGGCAGCCCGCCTCACACACAAACTGGAAGCAGAACTGCCCCACCTGCTGCGCAGCACACAACTGATCCTGTGCCATAGCCAGCAGCTTTCCATTACATTCCGCACGGAAGAAAGAAAATTTGATGTGGACGGCGCCTATAATGTGCGGTATGAAATTGTGAAAAAAAGAATTGACAAGGTACACATCAAAGTCAGCAACGAAAGACTGACACAGCCGGGTACCATTGCCATTGTATATACGCAGGCAAAAGACGCAGAAGAATACACAGAGTATATTGAGTTTTTACAAAACCAGGGCCTGCTGAAACCGGGTATTGAAAAACACGACCTGGAAGAATTGCAGGGTGTATCGGGCCTCAGGGCATTGCGGGTAGCAGTGAATTTTGATGACCTGCCTGCTGAAAATGGTTCGCAGTTTTCTTCGGCTGCCGCTTTGCAGCAAAAGCTGGCAAAAAAGCAAAGAGGCTGATCCCGGGCGGAACCAGCCTCATCACTCATTAATCATTTTCCGGCTTAAAACCTCCAGCCAAAACCGGCAATGGGAATCTTATCTTCTTTGGACATGGCATAGCTGATCCAGATCAGCAGTTTGCGCAAAGGGGCAAACCACAATCCGCCTCCATAGCCCACTGCCATTTTTTCTACGCTGTCGTTTTTGACCCACACACGGCCCGCATCGCAAAATGCAAATATGCCAAACGATGCAGGGAACAGGTATGTGCGCAGGTTGGCCAGTTTCCAGCGCAGTTCCGTCTGGTTGAAGAATTTGGTTTTACCGGCAAACCGTTCGCGGCGGTAGCCCCGCAGCTCCTCATTGTTGCCAAGGTATTGGGCCTGGAAAAACTCATACGAATCGGAGAGGTTGGCTGCGAAGCCGGTACGGTTGGCCCATACCAGCCAGTCGCCTGCAAGCCCCAGGTAAAATGAAAAATTCGTATTCAACTGCGTGACGTTGTCGTAGCTGTTTTTATTAGCGCCATCCCGGTAGTGGAAACTGGTATTCCAGTTGATGCCCTTGCTGGGCAATACAGGATGATTACGGGTATCCACCTGCAGCAAAATTTTTGCACCCAGGTATGATTGCCTGTTATTGATAGATGAAGTAAGGCCGGCAGGCGGGCTCACTTCTACATTGCGGATTTTATTGTATTTGTCGGTTGAGTCGTATGAATAAAACTCAAAGGTGGGACCTGCTGAAAGCATCACTTTGTTTGAAAAACGATGCCGTACAAAAAGGGAAATGCTTCCCAGGTCGTAGCGCACCCGGTAGTACTTGAACTTGTTGGGCTTTGTTTTATCATACACGGAGTTCATCCCATAGCCAAAGAAATTGGCGGTATTGTTGGGGCCTCTATAATCAATTTCTGAAGTGATATCTGTATTTCTTCCCAGCACATCCGAAAACTCATTATTGTAGGTAAGCCGTACTGCCTTAGTGGAAAATGCATACAAGCCCTTAAAATGGTGAAAAGACTTGAAGGGATCTTTGCGGAAGCCGTGCCGGATGTATTTAAAGGTGGGGCCCAGCATGAACCCATCATCGGGGTTGAATCCGGCATTGAAAAAGATAGCCTGGAAAGGATATTTAAAATAGATCCGCTGGTATGAGTTGACCAGTGTGTCGTTTTTCATTTTGTTTTTAAAGCGGCCCGTTACGGTATTGTTGCCATCCCTTCGGTCGTACATCAGTACATCAGGGTTTTTGGAATTGTTTTCAAAGGCATCGGCGCCATCGCCGCCAATCAGCCTGACTTTTATTTTATCTACACTGCCCTGCACTACAAATTTATCATCGCCGCCAAAGCCGTAAATGCGCAGCTCTTTGGTTACAAACGGATCAAATTTTCGGCTGTACATTTTTGTGCTGAGGTTGCCTTCCTTCGTAATTTTTATCACATCGAGTAAAACGCTGCCGTCCTCATTGCGGGTAATCTCGTATTGTTCTTTTTTATCGCTGCCGGTAAAACTGACCGTTTCGGAGACAAAGGCATAATACTCCATTACATCCTGTACAATATAGTTGCGGCGGTCTTTCAGGATCTGGATGATTTTGGGGCCCGACATATCCCTGATTTCACGGGGCTGCTGTGCAATGGCTTTTTCAATCACTTCATCCGTCATCCGGGATACAAACAGTTCTGCTTCTTTTTTCCATTCATCATAGGTAAGCTGGTTCAGAAAAAAGCGGTCCACGTTGCGGGCTGCAAAATTGAACCTTGCAATACTTCTGGCTTTTGGTTTAAAACCTTCCAGTTGAGGTACCAGCGAACGGCCTTTGATAAACCCGGGCAGAATGCCCTGGTTGGTATAGAAAGCCTGGTCACGGTCTTTTGCAACAGGATAATAAGTTTTTCCTTTCCCGTTGTCCCATGCGCCCCAGGTCCACTGGTCTTCATGCCGGTCCAGGTCCATGACAAACATATCCAGGATGCGTACCCGCAGCATCGCCAGCTGATCCACATCGTTATCATTATCATCTTTCAGTTTTTCTGCCACTTCATCAGTATCGTATCCTTTGTTTATACTGTCGGGAAGTCTTTCTTCAAACAGGGCCAGCAGGTTGGCAAAATCGGTCCGGTGTTCGCCCAGCGCCGGATCGTCGGCGATGTACACAACTTTGGGATTACCATGCGGCACCTGTGCCGCTTCGGATAGTACCGACATAGTAAGGGCTGCATACGGGTATGACGCCGATACGCCATCTGAAACCAGGTCGGCAGCAGCATCACTCTGTAGGTCGCCGGGCAGTGTTTTACTGGTGATGTACTTGGTAATGGAGCGAAGAGTGTATTGCCGTCCGGAGGCATCCTCTACACGCAGTGATTTAGTTTGCTTGCCACCACCCCTGCGAACGGGTTTCAGTCCGCCCTTTTCTTTGGAAAGATATAAGACCGGAACGGTAATAGCTGTATTCCATTCCTGCCTGTAGTTGGCCCCCATCCATGTTTTCCTGGAGCTGTTTGTCTGAAAGGTACCTCCGGCTGCTTTGGCCGAATCGCCGGTGATCTGAGCATGTGGTTGCAGCAGACCCATGAATAAAACACACAGGAGTAAAAAAGAAAATCTCATGATTGCAGTTTTTGATTGAAAAAAAAGTCAGGTTCAATTATTGTGAAAAATACGATTTTATCATTGGCCGGCAAACTATTGAAAAAAAAATACGACCGGCCCCGCATGCAAATCAGTCAAACAACAGGCTGACGGGTACGGCGTTATTCAATACATTTGTATCTTTATCAATACGGGACATTGGAATTTTATCCTTGCTGAACAGTACAAAATTCTGCCCTAACCAGACCGGTTCATGAAACGAAGCGTACTATTTCTTTCCATGCTGTTGCTGACTGGCACTGCCCTTATAGCACAGGACGACAGCATCAGCCGCCGCATAATTCTGATAGGCGATGCAGGCCAGCTGACTGATGGCCGGCACCCGGTGGTGGATGCGGTACGGAACCACATCAGGCTGGACCAAAAAACTACCGTGCTGTACCTGGGCGATAACCTCTACAGGAACGGCCTGCCCGACCTGGAAAATAAAATATACCAATC
>CAYYMK010000006.1:30347-119143 GCA_964473035.1 uncultured Chitinophaga sp. | reverse complement strand
CTGATTTTATTCGACAGCCAGTGGTGGCTGCACCCCCATCAAAAAACCGGCATTGAATCGGATTGTTCCTGTAAAACAAAGGATGAACTGGTGACACAAATCGGCGACCTGGCCGCCCGAAATGCAGACAAACTGATCATCCTTGCCTGCCATCATCCATTTAAAAGCAATGGCCCGCACGGGGGGTTTTTTACCCTGAAACAACACCTGTTTCCTTTTACTGACTTAAAAAAATCTTTGTACATCCCGCTGCCTGTCATTGGCTCGGCCTACCCCATTGCCCGCAGCATTTTTGGGTCGGTACAGGACATGAGCTATCCTGCATACAGCAATATGATTGAACGCATCAGCACTGCGGTAAAAATGCATACTGCAAATGTGGTATTTGTAGCCGGGCACGACCATAACCTGCAGCTGATCCGGGAAGATGGAACCCACTACATTGTCAGCGGAGGTGGCTGCAAGCAAAACAGGACTTCCCGAAACAGCAATACACTATTCAATTCCATAGACAATGGTTTTGTGGTACTGGAAACCACGCAGCGCAAAGACCTCTTTGCCCGATACTACACTGTTACCGACTCAGTACGGATGAGGTACGAAACCGCATTGCTGAATTTTTCTAAGCGCAACGGAACCGCAAAGCTACCCGAACCAGCAGCTACAGCAGCCGACCCTGCTTTGCAACTGCAAACCATCCGTAAACCTGCCTCAGAAAACACCCGCCCGGTTCATGGTTTAAAAAAATACTTCATGGGGCAAAACTACCGTCGTGAATGGAGCACTCCTGTGCAGATGAAAGTGCTGCAACTTGCCACTGAAAAAGGCGGGCTGAAAATAGAAAGCATTGGTGGCGGGCAGGAAACAAGATCGCTGAGGGTGGAAGATGCAACCGGTAAAGAATGGGTACTCAGAAGCCTGCGCAAGGATCCCCGTAACCCGGTACCAGAAAACTCCTTTGGCACCGTGCTGGACCTGATGGCGGAAGAAATGAAAACAGGCGCCCATCCTTATGCTGCGCTGGCGGTACCGCCCCTGGCTGAGGCGCTGAACCTGCTGACTGCACATCCCGAAATAGTGTATGTACCAGACGATCCGGCATTGGGGATGTACCGGCCTTTATTTGCAAATACCGTTTGTCTGCTCGAAGAACGAAACACATCGAAAGATGAAAAAGAATCCAGAACCACCGCCAAAATATTTAATAACATTATTGAAGACAACGACCACCGGGCCGACCAGGATGCCGTACTCACCGCACGGTTGCTCGATATTCTGCTTGGCGATTATGACCGCCACTTTGACCAATGGCGCTGGGGAGTGATTGACAGCGCCGGCATGAAAGGAAAATTGTACTACCCCATTCCGAGAGACAGGGACAAAGTGTTCTTTTCTGCTACAGGAAAAATGTTTCGCCTTAGTGCTTCAAGAGAATGGCCTTACCTGAAAGGTTTCCGCAATGAAATAGCAAGGGTAAACTGGACCGGCTATACGGCCCGTGACTTTGACCGTTTTTTCCTGAACCGGCTGACACTGGATGACTGGAAAAAAAATGCGGAAATGGTACAGCAAAAACTTACCGATTCTGTACTGCGCAATGCGGTGCAGCAAATGCCGCCCGAAATCACGGCGCTGAGCGGAGATGCTCTTGTAAAAAAACTCATCAGCCGGCGAAACCTGCTGCTGAAAGAAGCCACCGATTATTATCGTTTCCTCAATCACAAAGTGCAGGTAACCGGCAGCAACCAGAAAGAATATTTTAAAATCAGCCCACACCCGCAGGGACTGCAGGTACGGGTTTATGAAAAACCCAGGAATAATGATACCGGATACCTGGTGTATGACCGGGTGTTTGACCCGCTTGTCACAAAAGAAATCCGTTTATTCGGACTGAATGATGAAGATTATTTTGAAATAGAAAAAGATGTGCATACCCCCATCCGCATCCGCATCATCGGAGGCAGAGGCTATGATACATTTGACCTGAAAGGCCAGGCAACAAATTATGTGTACGACCTGAACTCGGATCAGAATTATTTTAAAAACAGTACCCGCACAAAAAAAAGACTATCTGCCGATCCGCCTGCAGGAGAAAGAAGCATATTGGGACATCAGTACAATGAAACGAAGTTCCCGCTGCTGCAACTGGGATATAATTCGGATGACGGGCTGCTGACGGGCGCAGGAATCAGCAAACGAACCTATGGATTTGTGCAGCATCCGTATTCAGTTTTCCAGCAGCTTTCTGCGCTGTATGCAGCAAGCCGGAATGCCCTGCAACTGCATTACCAGGGCGAATTCAACCATGTTGCCGGCCGCACCGACCTGTTACTGACAGCCGGGTTTTCAAGCCCTGCATTACACAACTTCACCGGTTTCGGGAACAAAACAACAGTGAACCATGAAATCAATTTTGATTTTTACAGGGTGCGGTATCGCAGTGCCGATGCGGCAATGATGCTGCGCAGGCGCCCGTTTGAACACCTGCAACTGATGATAGGCCCCTGGTACCAGTCATATCAAAACAAATACAGCGAAAATAAAAACAGCTACCTGGCACAGCTTTCAGGCCAGCCCGGGTTTGATTCAGCAAATATCTTCAGCACAAAAAAATATGCAGGGGCAAAAATTGTGATCCTGCTGGACAACCGCAACAATACCCTGTTTCCCACCCGGGGGATCCGCTGGCACAATGAATTGCTGCTCGGCTCCGGGCTAAACAATGCCAGCCGTGATATTTCCCGGCTTAGTTCAGATATGACCCTGTACATGAGCAGGAGATCGCCTGCTACTTCGGTTTTGGTGTTGGGATTTGGGGGCACAAAAATTCTTTCCCGATCGTATGAATTTTTCCAGGCAGCAAGCCTGGGTTTTCAAAACAGTAATCTGCACGGATTTCGTAAAAACAGGTTTCTGGGAAAATCATCGCTGTATGCCAGTGCAGAATGGCGGGTCAAGCTTTTTACACTTCAAACCTGGTTACTTCCCGGACCCTTTGGTTTCACCGGTTTTGCCGATGCAGGCAGGGTGTGGCAAAATGCTGAAACATCATCCCGCTGGCATACCGCATTTGGCGGAGGTTTTTATTTTATTCCTTTTCACCAGTTTATTGTTACGGCCACAGCCGGATTTTTGCACAACGAAAGGTTACTGAGTTTTTCAATCGGCAGCAGGATGACATTACCATTCTGACAAATAAATCCTCATGCCCCGGATCATTATAGCAACTACCGCAGCATTGACCCTGATTTTGGTCTGCTGGATTGTTTTTATTTCAAACGATCCGGTACCGGATGAGTGGGTTTTTGAAGTTACAAGGCCGCTGATCAATGAGCGCACAACGGTCTGGATGAAATCCATTTCCCTGTTGGGTAATCATCGCTGGCTGATTCCGGCCAACCTGCTCCTGCTGGCTGCTTTAATATATTGGAAAAAATATCGCCATGCCCGGGAATTATTTATTGTCAATCTTGGCGCTTTACTGTGTATGTCATTGCTGAAAAACAGCATAGGACGAACCCGCCCTGCAGATGCTCTGGTGCCAGGAGTGCATAATTTCAGTTTTCCGAGCGGGCATGCACTCATGGCTGTGGCATTTTATGGTATGCTGCTGCTGTGGGCCTGGAACCGCCCTGGCCGTATGAAAGGAGCCGGTTTTGCTGCTGGCTTGCTGCTGCTGATGCTGCTGATTGGTTTTAGCCGCATTTACCTCCGTCTTCATTATGCTACCGATGTGCTGGCAGGCTATGCCATAGGTGTGTTATGGTTGCATGCTTCACTATGGGCAATCCGGAAAAAATTTAAATACAACAGCCTCTAAGGTTTGTATAAAAATCTGTGAATGGTAGCCTTTGAAGTAAACCCTTCATTGGAAATATACATATCTCCGTTTTTTTTAAAAGTTAGTCCTTCCGGCTGCGGGAATAATTTTTTCCCAAGCTCTGTCACCGTCTCCGGATTTCCTTCAAGGTCAGCAACCACCAGTTGGTTGGCAGCCGACGAAATAATAAAGAGCTTGTTCAGGATGGGATGAATGGCAGCGGCTGAAGGCTGAAATTTAGAGGTTTTATGCGGGGAGAGGCTCCTGATTTTTGCCGCATCTATGCGGAACAGCGGGTCGTTTACAAACCCGATGGAATCGGGGTAATAGGCAAAAGCACTGACCTGATCCTTATTGTCCATTCCGCAATTCTTGCACACTACAATCAGCGCTTTGCGGGCTGTATCTGCATACATTGTTTCAAAATCTCTGCTGCCGGTGATGGAAAGTTTTCCGGCTTCCACACCCCGAACTCCGGCACTGTCTCGGACAATTCTAATCATCAACCCGTCGCTGCGCAGCACATACGGAGTACCATTATAAATTGCAATGTCTTCATAATCGCCCTTGCCGGCAAATTTATACGGCGATGGAGGTTTGATCGCTTTTGTTTCTTTATCCAGCGCAAACAGGTAACCCGATTCATCATAATGAGCCAGGAATTCATTATGCTCCGCATCCCAGGCAAGGCCAGAAATTTCTTTGAGCTTCAGGTCCAGTTTGATTGTCTGCACTTCGGAAAAATTATAATGAGGAGGCGACTTGATAATTTTTCTTTTTTGCTTACAGGATGCAGCAAGCAGCAGGGCAATGCAGCAGATGAAAACCGGACTGGTGCGAAAATTAAAAACCATCATTTCCTGAATTTTGGTTTAAATTTATCAAAAGTTATCTTTATAGCATGGAGGAATCACAAGTCCGGGCTTTGCAGGAAGCAGAAGCGGTGGTTAATGACCTACTGCAAAACAAGCTGAGTAAGGAAATCAGGTTTCATACCCTGCAGCACACCAAGGAAGTAGTGGCTGCCTGCCAGATCCTGGCCGACTATGGGCATCTGAATGAAAACGACCGTTTTGCCCTTTACCTGTCCGCCTGGTTTCACGACACCGGATATATAAAAGGCGACAGCCAGGACCATGAGGAAGTCAGTGTTCGGCTCGCCAAAGAATTTATGGCGGGTAAAGCCATCCCCGAAGAGGTGCAGGAAAAAGTAGCAGGCTGCATTCGTGCCACCTGCATGCCACAAAACCCAGGTACTCCTCTGGAGCAGCTCATTTGTGATGCGGACCTTTTTCACCTCGGCACAGATGCCTTTTCAGAAAAAAGCCGCTTACTGCGCCAGGAGCTGAACGAATTTGGAGATAACGATGTGTCAAAAAAAGACTGGAGAAAAATCAATATCCGTTTTTTAACCAGGCACCAGTACTTTACTGCCTACGGAAAAGAAAAATTGCAGCCGGTGAAGCAGGAGCACCTGGATGAACTGATGAAAAAAGATGATAAAAACAGCGACAGCATGAAACCCGAAAAGAAAGAGAAAGAAAAAGACAAACAAAAACTGAAGCAGAAGGATCCTGCCGCCAATGAAGCGGCTGAAGCCCTCAAGCTTCAAAAGGAGAAAATGAAAGAAGTGGACAGAAGCATTGCCACGGTATTTCGTATCATGGCACAAAATCATTCTGCCCTGAGCCAGATGGCCGACTCCAAAGCCAATATCCTGATATCAGTAAACTCCATCATCATCACCCTGCTGATTGGCAACCTGATCGGGAAGCTGCAAACCGACACTGCCCTCCAGATCCCTATGGCACTTATTTCTGTGGTATGTGTCACCTCTATTGTATTTGGAATACTGGCCACCCGGCCCACCGTTTCCAGCGGCACTTTTTCAAGAGACGATATTGCGAAT
This sequence comes from uncultured Chitinophaga sp., assembly GCA_964473035.1. Classification (GTDB taxonomy): domain Bacteria; phylum Bacteroidota; class Bacteroidia; order Chitinophagales; family Chitinophagaceae; genus JJ008. The sequence continues at coordinate 113,414 of CAYYMK010000006.1, read as the reverse complement.
AAAAGAACTAACCTGCTGTTCTTCGGAAATTTTCACAACATGAGCCTGCAGGATTACAACTGGGGCATGACGGAAATGCTGGCCGACAAAGAGTACATCAACAGCAGCATGATTAAAGACAATTATTTCCTGGGTGTCGTGCTGGCAAAAAAATACAGGTACCTGAGGATTGCTTACAATATTTTTATGTATGGCCTTATTGCATCTGTTCTTGCATTTGCAGTTTCTTTTCTGGTACCCAGTGCCACGGAAATTTATACCCCTGGTATGTAGGCTGGTCTTTTGCCCCGGGTTGCAGTGAAGCAATGCACATGTTGGAACCGGGTTACCGGGTTACGCCCTCCCGGTAAAAAATCAAAATCTTTCAGACAATGAATTATTCAAATTAACATAAAAATACCTGATATGAAATCAATCCTAGTCAGCCTAACTGTTCTTTTTGCCCTTGCGTGCAACAATTCCCAAAAAGAGCCTGATGCGGCAAATGAAAAACAAACGGAACCTGTCAGCAGTACCGTGCCATCGTTATCAGATCCTGCACCCGGCGGGCCCTCTGTGGTTTATCATGCCGACGGAGTTGAAATCAAACATTATGCATCGGTACTGGTAACCACCGACAAAGGGGAAAATAAATCCGAACTTCCGTATTTATGTATGCTGACATCCAATGCTGCTGCAAACAACAATGAATATCTTGGAATTAATTTTCTGCTTGACAAAAAGCCCGGTACATACCCTGTAACAGGTTATAGTTTCCAACGGGGAAAAGACACACAGGCTGAAATGTACGGGAACGTATTGGGGGGCAATAAAGCTACTGACTTCACTGTAACTATTACAGAGTGTAAAGACCTAGGTGAAAACGGAACTGGCGGGCATAAATGGAGTATTTCAGGCACCTGGCAGGATATGACCATCAAGGCCACTCCCATCATGCTGCTGGATAAAACCCAAAACCATCCGGCCGAAGTAAAAATAAGCAACGGCACATTCAGCAATCTGCAGTTTGATGACAACTGGGATAAAATGCTGGAAGAAGGATTAAAAAAGATGAAAGAATAATTGCCGGTAACGAAGTCTCTGCAAACACACAGTACATCGGCGAGTCACTCAGCCAAAGACTTTTCTGTACACCCTGGCGCTGGCAGAAACCGGGCCTGCGAAAGTTGACAGAAGACCCACCGGAAAGAGAAACCCTGCCCTCTCATTAATTTTTTGACAGGGTTTAGTTGCATAAAGATAATGGTGGTTGAAAATCAATTTTTCAACACGTTTCCCTGCCTGTCTACATGTATGTATTTGTTCCCCGTTTTTACCCGGATATCGTTCGCATCGTTCTTTATCCAGACGATATCATCGTACAAAAAACCGACTATTACATTATTCTCTTTGTTAATAACGCCCCACTTGCCATTTTGCTTTACACCGACATAATTTCCTTCAAAATATTTAGCATCTTCATATTGCAGGGCAATCGCCTCTTTGCCTTTTGTATCAATAAAACCCCATTTGCCAATTAATTTTACCGAGGCAAGGCCTTCAGAAAAACTACCAGCTGCATCATACTTTATCGGTATCACCATTTTGGTAGTTTTATCAATGAATCCTGTTTTCCCGTTCAATACCAGCTTACAAAGCCCCTCCCTGAAACCTCCTACTTCGTCATATTTGACTGGTACGGCCACTTTGCCAGTAGAATCGAGCAGGCCGTAACGTTGTTTCTTTCCATCCCATGTTTCAAGGGGCGCATAGCCCTCTTCAAATATGACTGATAGCAGATAACCACTGTATGCAAAAGGAGTCAGCGCTTTGCCTGCCGCATTGAATATGGCATATTTACCTGAAGGGCTGGCATCCATATTATTGAACTTATAACCCATGTTAAGAGCAAACAAATTATACCCCAGCCTTCTTGCCTGATCATATTTTATGGGGATGATGATTTTTCCTTTTGTATCAATGATACCCCATTTACCCCCTTTGTTATTGGCATAATCTGCTCCAATGTTCACCTCGGCATATTTTCCATCGGAAAACTCATAAGCAAGATCATAAACAGGCTTAATGACTATTTTGCCGTTTTCATCTTTATATCCATACTTGTTCGTTGTTTCTTCCTGGAAGGGTTCGGGCTTCTGAGCCAGATTAAAAAGTGAATAACCTGTAGCGAATACGAGCAATGTAAATTTTTTCATGCGTTTTATTTTAATGAAAGATAGTTATGCTGTAAGAATATGGAAATACCGGAATTTTTCCGGCATCCTGTCTCCTGCCTTCAGCTCTTCATGAGCGCAACCAAAGTCAATTGCGGTTTCAGATACAACTGCCCATTTCAATCTCTAAAAATTTTTCTAAAAAAAATGACACGCCAGGCCGAAAAATCAGGTTACTTAATTGAGCCCGCCCAACAGTTCTTTTGCCTTCGTCAGTAATTCTGTTTTGGTAATGGGTACCCCCATTATTTTATGATACCCAACAGCATCTATCAGGTAGATATCCCGAATAATTTTAATCAGCTGGCCGTTGTTGATTTCAGGAATCAGGACCGTTTCATAGTTACGGAGTATCTGCCCCAGGTTTTTAGGAAACGGGCGGATATACTTTACATGCGCATGAGCCACACTGTAGCCTTCCTCCTGCAGCTCAGCAACAGCAGACCGTATAGATCCGTATGTGCTGCCCCATCCCAGTATCAGCAATTTTCCTTTTTCAGGTCCGCTTTCCAATGACTGTTCGGGTATATAATCAGCAATTTTATCCACCTTTTCCTGCCGCAGTTTTACCATCAACTGGTGGTTTTCGGGTTCATAACACACATTGCCCGTCAGGTTTTGTTTTTCCAGTCCGCCAATCCGATGTTCAAGTCCGGGTGTGCCGGGTACTGCCCACGGACGTGTCAGTTTATCATCACGCCGGTAGGGCTGGTATTTTTCTTCGTCTTCGTCCAGTTGTTTTTTAAAAGTCACTTTGATTTCCTGCAGGTCTTTGGCCTGTGGTATTTTCCATGGCTCTGCGCCATTGGCAATATATCCGTCGCTCAGGAAAATAACCGGGGTCATGTGCTGCAGGGCAATCCGGGATGCTTCATACACCAGGTCAAAACAATCGGACGGGGTGGATGCAGCAATGACGGGCAAAGGGCATTCTCCGTTTCGTCCGTAATAGGCCTGCATCAAGTCGCTTTGTTCAGTTTTGGTTGGTAAACCGGTAGAAGGGCCTCCTCTTTGTATATTCACAATCACCAGCGGGATTTCCAGCATCACCGCAAGCCCGATGGCTTCACCTTTCAGGGCAATACCAGGCCCGCTTGAAGTGGTGACCGCAAGTGATCCTCCGTAAGAAGCCCCGATGGCAGATGCGATACCGGCTATTTCATCTTCTGCCTGGAATGTTTTGACCCCAAAATTTTTGAAGTGTGACAAATCATGCAGGATATCCGTGGCCGGGGTGATGGGATAAGAACCCAGGAACAGCGGCAACCCGCTTTTTTCTGCAGCAGCTACCAGTCCGAATGCCACAGCCTGGTTTCCCATGATAGAACGGTAGGTACCCGTCTCCATCGTTGCTTTTTCTACCTGGTATGTGGTAGCAAATGTTTCTGTAGTATCGCCATAATTATACCCGGCTTTCAGTACACGGACATTGCTCTCCAGAATGTCAGGTTTTCTTCCAAACTTATCTTTCAGAAACTGGATGGTACTTTCCATGTCCCGGTTATACATCCAGTACAGGAAGCCCAGCACAAACATATTCTTTGCCCTGTCTTTTTCTTTCATGCCAAGGGCAATATCTTTCAGCGCCTCACGGGTCATTTTGGTGACATCCATTTTAATGACATCGTAGTTTTCGAGGCTGCCATTCTCCAGAGGATTGTCGCCATCGGTATAATTTGCCAGCCGCAGGTTCCGGGCATCAAAGCCATCAATATTGGCGATTATTTTACCGCCTTTTTTCAGATGTGGCAAATTTGTTTTCAATGCAGCGGCATTCATGGCTACCAGCACATCGCAACTATCGCCTGGAGTAAAAACCCTGTCGGATGAAAACCGCAACTGAAAACCGCTGACACCTGCTACGGTTCCCTGAGGTGCCCTGATTTCGGCGGGATAATCGGGAAATGTTGCCAGATCAAGCCCCAGTAAAGCCGTGTTATTCATAAACTGGCTCCCGGTTAGCTGCATGCCATCACCGCTATCGCCGGCAAACTTGATCACCACATCCTGTAATACTTCTTTTTTTCTCGTCATTCTTTCAATTTGAGCTGCAAAGGTATGACAAGTTCAGATTGTGTAGGCAGTGAAAATTGACTGGTATGTATGCGGATAGCTTTCTCTTTTTTTCAGGAACAAAAACATCCAGGTCCGCATGACTGCCCTCTTCCCGAAAAAAAGTAAAGCCGCCCCCTTGCGGAAGCGGCTTCCTGTGTTAGCCCTGACGTAAGAAATAGTTCTTATTGTTTTATAAACATAGCACTGGCAAACTGGTTAGGCGATTGCAGCACGAAGGAATAGAGTCCCGGCACCAGGTTGCTGAGATCAAAGTCCCAGTTATTGGGTCCCGTATTGGCATTTCGTGCATACTGCCTTACGGTATTCCCGGTATTATTGACGATACGTATGTTTACCGGCTCGGTATGCGTACTCATAAATGCCGCATGCAGGATGGAAATAACGGGATTGGGTGTTAGGTTCAATACCGGATGATGATGGATGGGTACCCTTAACGGGCGGCAAATTCTAGTTTCGCAACCCAGCCTGGTTTTGATCTGAAGGCATACTTCATAATTGCCCGGCTGTTGCCATGTATGCGTTACTTCCTGTCCGTATGCAGTTGATCCGTCCCCAAATGTCCAGCGGTAACTCAATACCTGGTCATTGGGTGCATGAATGCTATGCCCTCTGAAGCGGAAGGTTCTTGGGCCCATTAATGAATCAGCCATAAAGCCGCCGCATACATTGGAAACCGGCCGGATGACAATCTGTTTGCAATCTTCGGCTATGCATCCGCCTTCGAACCTGATTTTTACACAAGCCCTGTACACACCCGGTCCGGGATATGTATGCCGTATGTAGAAATTGGGCAGCGGTTGGTTCGGATCAATCACGATGCAGGTATCATCTCCATCGCCAAAATACCAGCAGATGCGGACAGGCCTGCGTGCCGGTGTAGATTCTGGCAATGCCAGGAGTCCACGGGTCAGGCTGGTTACGGATTGGGAAATTTCCAATAGCCGTACATTGCAATGCACTGGTGGAGGAGGCGGCACCATGATTTCTTTACATTTCCTTGCATCACACCCGCCATAATAATCAATTTTCACACACACTTCATACTGACCCGGATGGGAGTACCTGTGTGCTACCACATAATCTCCGTTGTAATTAGCCGGGTAGTTAATACAAGTATCTTCTCCATCTCCAAATCTCCAGCATACCCTTGACGGTTTTTTACCATTGTTGTGCCAGGGCAGTGCTCTGAAGCCTGCCTGCAATGGATGATTTTGTGTGATGGGCAATCTTTCAAAATCTGCCCGGCAACTGTCGGGCCTGCCCACCGGAACCTGTTTGCAGAATCTTGCCTCACAACCTCCGAAGTAAATGATTCTGACACAAACTTCATACTGCCCCGGTTGCAGGTAGCGGTGATTGACCGTATAAGGCCCTGTATGTGTAGCGGGATAATTAATGCATGTATCCTGGCCATCGCCAAACCTCCAGCAGATACGGGATGGTTTTTGATTATTGATGCTCCAGGGCAGCGCTTTGAATGAAACTTGTAGCGGGTTTGCTCCTGTATTTGGTATTTGCTCAAAACCGGCACGGCAGCTTGGCGGGTTGCCAATCATCTGCGGTTTGCATTTCCGTGATTCACAGTCGCCCTGGTAGAAGATGTTTACGCACACTTCATACTGTCCGGGTTGCTGATAACGGTGAGGTACTGTATATAAGCCATTGTAGTTGGCCGGGTAGTTGATACAGGTATCTTCACCATCGCCGAAGGTCCAGCATATTTTCTTAACTTTTTTATTGTTGTTGTGCCAGGGCAAAGCCTTGAAATGTGCCTGCAGTGGATTGGCACCGACTACCAACGGAAGCTTCACATAATCAGCACGGCAACTGTCGGGCCTTTGTATCCGAAGCATGTCACAGCTCCGGGCTTCACAGCCGCCCTGGTAAGAAATGCGTACGCATACCCTGTACTGGCCTGGCCGATTGTAATGATGCGGCACAGTGTACAAGCCGGAATAGTTATTGGGATATTGAATACAGGTATCCTGACCGTCGCCAAAATTCCAGCATATACGAAGAGGCTTTTTATTATGATTATGCCAGGGTTGCGCTTTCAGCATTACATTCAGCGGCCCGTTATTGGGTGTGGGTACCTGTTGCCAGCTGGCCCGGCAGCGATCGGGGGGGCCCAGTTGCACCGGCTTGCATTTCCGGGCTTCACATCCGCCCTGGTACACAATCCGTACACATACATTGTAATTTCCGGGTTGGGCATAGTTGTGTTGTACACTATAAGGCCCGGAATGAGTTATGGCATACTGGATACAGGTATCCTGTCCATCGCCAAAACTCCAGCAAACCAACACAGGTTTTTTCCCTGCATTATTCCATGTCAAAGCCTTAAAACTTACATGCAGCGGGTTGGGAGAAGTGTTCAACCTTTCAAAATCGGCACGGCACAAGGTATTAATCACAATGGTTTTGCAGATCTGTGCGCTCAGTACCGAATCTCTTCTTCCGGGCCGGATTCTGAAAATTTTCAGGCATACATTGTAGGTTCCTGCTGACTGGTACTGGTGTTGGGTGCCTTGCAGCGGGCCAGTCCATTGTCCGGTGCCATCGCCAAAGCTCCAGAAAGCACGACGTACTCCTGGCTCATTGCCCAATACAGAGGTATTGGTAAATGACACATTTTTGTTGGGATGATCAATGGAAAAACTGAAATTGGCAATGTCCGGGGTAACGGGATTGGCCTGAAGGGTACCGGCACAAACGACTAAAAAAAACCCAGCAAGCACTTTGTAGAGCTTTCTCATACTGATTGTTTTTGGGTGACTGAATCTTCTTAGTCAGGGTTTGAAACACCGGGCAGGCTTTGTGACCTATGTTACACAGCGGGGTTTAACGAAACATTAAAAAATTTTCCGGATCGGAATCAGAAAACATCTTTTTGATGTTCAATGATAAATGTGGCTAATTCTTCCAGTGTAAGGCCTGCCTTTGACAGTGCATCGGCAATATCTTCCCGGCTTACCTGGGCGGCAAAGCTTTTTTCTTTCAGCCTTTTTTTCACTCCTTTTACTTCCATCCCGCCGTATCCGCCGGGGCGCATCAGGCTGTATGCATGAATAAATCCGCTGAGTTCATCAATTGCATAAATCATTTGATCCATACGGCTGATTGGCTCCACCCCAAAAACCCGTGGCCCATGCGACGCAATGCAGCGGATGACTTCCGGGTCAATTTTTCTTCGCTCCAATTCTTCCACAATAACCCGGCAATGATCATCAGGGTATTTTTCCCAGTCTGCATCATGAAGCAAGCCCGCCAGTTCCCATTTCCTGGCAACAGATTCTGCGGCGCCTTCTTTTTCAAGAGCCCATGCTTTCATATTGGCAGCCACCTGCTTCATATGCAGGCGTAGGCGTTCATTAGGAACCCATTCCAATAATAACGACTGAGATTCTTCCTCACTCATCAGGTTTCCTGTATGTGCAGGATCTCCAAAAACAGAACGACAAAGAAAACGGGTGCTCATATGCAATATTATCTGTCAAAAAAACAGGACACGAATGTAGGTATTGAAAATGATTGTCAAAATTTTTATTGTAAATCAGATACTTACAGGGGTTCGATAAAAAATAATCTTTTTTACTGCTAGCGCAGAACCTGTAGACACCTATCTTTGCAGCCCAAATTTTTTCATACGGTTTTCGGGATAGCGAAAACTATAAATCAAATTAAAATGAGTAAACATCATTTCACTACCAAACATGCGAACGAGGCTACCGTGAAGCGCAACTGGTATGTTGTGGACGGTACTAATCAAACTGTAGGCCGCATGTGTGCAAGAATTGCTGCCATCCTGCGCGGCAAAAACAAAGCCTCATATACGCCTCATGTGGACACGGGCGATTACATTGTCGTGATCAATGCAGACAAAGTTGTTTTCACCGGCGATAAACTGCAGCAAAAAATGTATGATCATTTTACCGGTTACCCAGGCGGGTTGAAAGAAGAGTCGGCTGCCAACCTGCTGAAGCGCAGGCCGGAAAATGTGATTGAACGGGCTGTAAAGGGAATGCTCCCGAAAAACAGGCTGGGCCGCAAAATGTTTAAAAAGCTTTTTGTGTATGCCGGAGCAGAGCATCCACACAAGGCACAGGCTCCTAAGGAATTGAAATTCTGATTCCGTACAATAGAATAAAACTGAATTATAAAAAAGATATTTTAAAAAACATTTTACCGGACACATAAGGCAGCAACCAGTTGCTAACCCGGCCGGAAAAATTCAAACAGAAAAAAATGGAAAAACAGAAAAACGGAGTCGGGCGCCGGAAAGAAGCGGTAACCCGGATTTTCATTTCGAAAGGTGAAGGTAAAATCACTGTAAATGAAAAAGATTACAAAATCTATTTTCCGCTGGTGTACCTGCAAAACCAGGTAGAGCGGCCGCTGAAGACCGTTGATGTATTGAACAAATTTGACGTGCAGATCAACGCATCAGGCGGCGGCGTAAAAGGGCAGGCCGAAGCAGCTATGCTGGGCATTTCCCGTGTGCTGGTGGACATCAACCCTGAGTTTCGTCCGGCTCTGAAGGCGGCCGGGTTGCTGAAAAGAGATCCCCGTTCTGTGGAACGGAAAAAGTTTGGACACAAGAAAGCAAGGAAAAGCTACCAGTTCTCCAAACGTTAATGGTTTTCTTCATCCCTTTATCAAAACGACAGGCCTTTTAAGACTAAAAGTTTTTTAACATATACAGGCTCTTGCATATTCTCCTGATGGAGATGAACAAGATGCCTCAAAAAAAAGAAAATGGAAAACAACACATCCTTACAGCAGCAACTTCTTGAAGCAGGTGTGCATTTTGGTCACCTGAAAAAGAAGTGGAACCCCAAAATGCTCCCTTACATTTTTGCAGAAAAAAAGGGGATCCACATCATTGACCTGAACAAAACAGTAGAATGCCTGCAGGAAACAGCCGCTGCTCTCAAGCAGATAGCCCGCAGCGGAAAGAAAATTCTTTTTGTTGGCACCAAGAAGCAGGCAAAAGACATCGTCAACGAGTGTGCCCGCAGGGTGAATATGCCTTTTGTAACAGAAAGATGGTTGGGCGGCATGCTTACCAACTTCAACACCGTGCGCAGAAGCGTGAAGAAAATGCAGAGCATCGAAAAAATGCTCAGCGACGGTTCATTTGACAGCATCACCAAAAAAGAACGGCTGACCCTGAGCCGCGATAGGGATAAAATGGAAAAAGTATTGGGCGGTATTTCACAACTGGGCCGCATTCCAGCTGCCCTGCTATTGGTAGATATCGGCCACGAACATATTGCCCTTGCCGAAGCAAAGCGTTTGGGTATTACTACTTTCGGAATTGTAGATACCAACTGCGATCCGAACAAAGTTGATTTTCCGGTACCGGCCAATGATGATGCAACAAAATCAATCGCCATTCTTGTCAACTACCTGACTGCTGCTGTGGCCGAAGGCCTGGCAGAAAGACAAGCTGCAAAAGAAGACGACTCAGAAGAAATGACCGACGATGAAAAGGAAAGGAAAGCAGCCAAGCTGCTGGCTGAAGCAGAAGCAGAAAGCGGCGGCGGCAGAGGCAGGGGTGCTGGCGGCCAGCGCAGGCGCTCCGGTGGCACCGGCAGCCGGGGACCCGGCGGCGGAAGGAGATAACGGGTATCAGAGCTTCCGGAATCCGGCAGAAAAAATCCAGAGGGGATGTATCCGGCGCCCCGTATAAACAATAAACAACAAACAAATATGAGCACAGCAACAATCAGCGCACAGGATATTAATAAACTTCGCCAGATGACAGGTGCAGGAATGATGGATTGCCGTAAGGCACTAACCGAAACAAATGGTGATTTTGAAGCGGCCATTGACTGGCTGCGCAAACAAGGGCAAAAGGTAGCTGCAAAAAGAAGCGACCGGGAAGCAAAAGAAGGCGTGGTCATCGCTAAAACCACTGAGGATCACAAATCCGGTATTGTGGTTTGTGTGAGCTGCGAAACTGATTTCGTTTCCAAGAATGCAGATTTTGTAGCCTTCGGCCAATCCATTGCAGATGCCGCAATTGCCAGCAATGCAAAAAACCTGGACGAACTGTTGAACACAGCTATCGGCGGATCTACCGTTGCAGAACTGGTCAACGACAAACTGGCTTCAATTGGTGAAAAAATCGGGGTTACAAAGTTTGAAAGAATTGATGCACCCTATGTGGCTTCCTATATTCACGGTGCCTGCCGCATTGGTGTGCTGGTGGGTCTGGATAAAGTAGCCGCAGAAGCAGGTAAGGATGTGGCCATGCAGATTGCTGCACTTAATCCGGTTGCAGTAGATGCAGCTTCAGTACCCGCTGAAGTCATTGCCCGTGAAAAAGATATCATTATGGAACTGATGAAGCAGGACCCCAAAATGGTCGGCAAACCCGATGACATGCTGTCTAAAATTGCCGAAGGAAAAATGGGAGCTTTCTTTAAAGAAAACACCCTGACCGCACAGGCTTTTGTAAAAGATGGCAGCAAAACAGTGGAACAATACCTGAAAGAAAGCGGTGCTGTAAAAGTAACCGGTTTTAAAAGAGTGGCACTGGGATAACCACAAAGATTTTATACGATAGAAAAGTAAAGGGGATTTCGAAATCCCCTTTCTTGTTTTCATGGCTAAACCCCGCTCTTATACAATCCTGTCTTTAAAAGCTTTTGCCACCGCTTCAGATTTGGAGTTGACATGCAGTTTTTCATAAATTTTTTTGATGTGGCTGCGTACTGTGTCAATGGCAATAAACATTTCTGCAGCAATCATTTTATAACTGTACCCATTTACCAGGTGCTGCAGCACTTCTTTTTCCCTTTCACTCAGGTGGTACTCTTCATTCCGTGGTACCTGTATCTGCGAAAACATTTGCAATACCTGCGCAGCAATAGACGAGGTCATGGGTGCGCCCCCGCTGGCAGCCTCAGAAATATATTCCAGCAGTTTTGAAGGTGCCGTTTTTTTCAGGATATACCCGTTGGCTCCGTTTTTTATTGCCTCAAAAACATTTTTATGATCATCAAACACCGTCAGCATCAGAATTTTTACATCTGGATTGATGCTGCGTACCAGTTTCAGACCTTCAATACCATTGGTACCTGGCATATCAATATCCATCAGTATCACATCCGGGCTCCAGGCTTCCACTTCTTCCAGAACATGGTCGCAGTTGGGATATGCAGCCAGTACCGAAAAACCCTCGTGGCCGTCAATCAGCATGGTGAGTCCTTCACGCAACTGGGGATTATCTTCATAAATCAAAACTTTTACCATCCGAAATTTTTTATAAAGTTACTGCCTGCTAAAGGGCTTTCATTCACATAAACATGTTGTTTGTGCCGGTACACACCGGCCATCAGCCAACCGGTACCTGCAAACGTACCGTAGTACCGGTACCCGGAGCGGATGTAATTTCAATCTTTCCTCCCATGGCTTCGGCCCGCTTTCGCATATTTCCCAGTCCATTGCCGGTATTAGCCCGGGCTGCCTCAAACCCGGTTCCGTCATCGGCTATTTCCAGCAGCAGGTTGTGCTGCTGTACTTTCAAACTAATCACTGTATGCCGGCATTTTGAATATTTTGCCACATTATTGACTGCTTCTTTGAAAACCAGGAACAGGTCTCTGCGGGCTTCCATTCCCAGCCTGATCTGTTTCACCTGTTCATCTGCAGTAAACTTCAGTTCAATTTCTTTTGCTTCCAGAACGCTGGTGGCAAACTCTCTCATGCGTGCAAGCACACGGGTCATATTATCGTTGGCCGGTTTGATGGCCCACACAATATCATCCATAGCTTCCATCATACGCTGGGAGTTGTCGCTGATTTTATTAATGTACTCGCTGGTTTTTACCATATCTGTGTTCAGTTTTGCCTTCGCCATTGAACTCAGGATATTGATGGTACTGAGGGTGCTGCCCATGTCATCATGAAGATCACGGGCCACCTTATTACGGATTCCCTCCACAGCCAGCAACCTCCTGATGCGCTGCCGGTGCATCCAGAATACTAAAGTCAGGATGACAAGCAACGCCAGTACATAAAACCACCAGGTGCGCCAAAAAGGTGGGCGAATATAAATCCGAATACTGGTGATGTGCTTTGAACGAACGCCTTCAATGTTTTCACTGTACACAGTAAAAATGTACTCCCCAGGAGGCAGTATCGGGTAATTGACAAACAACTGCCGGTCAGCTTTTATCCAGTGATCATCTATCCCCTCCATCTTATAGTAATAGGTCAGTTTTTCTTTTTGAGAATAGCTGAGCGAAGAAAAATAAATCGTAAATGAATGGTTGCCCGACTTCAGGCCGATACGGGGCAGTTGCAGCAATGAGTCAACCGGCTGGTACTCGTTTCGGATCTTAAAATCGGTAATAACTACATCAGGCGGTGGAAGCCTGTTTTCAAAAAGTTCGGGCTTGAAATACATCAAAGCATTGGCACCGGTAAACAGTACGAATCCTTCTTGATCCAAAAAATCTGCATTTCCGGTCAGGTGTGCCAGGGTGATGCCATCTTTGCGCCCATAGGGAGTAAACCGCCCTGTACGGGAATTGAATTTACACAGGCCATTCAGTGTGATGATCCAGAGATTGCCATTCTTATCGGCCCTGATGCGCAGAATACTGTTACCAGGCAGGCCATCGTCAAAAGTGTACTGGCTTACAGTTCCGGTATTCAGGTTGACCAGGTTCAGTGCTCCTGCTCCAGCCGCAATGGTGCTATCGTTGATCTGGTCAATGTCACTGACCGAGTTCATGAAAATCTGGTTCTTCCCGCTGTCTGCTTTATAATGCCTGATGATTTTTTTTCCGTCGCTGCTCAGGCAATACAAGCCATCATTGAGCGTTGCCAGCCACACATAGCCCTTTGTGTCAATCATCACTTTAAAAATGATGGTACCCAGCATCTGCACCGTGTTGAATTTTTTGCCGTTGTACACAATCAGGTGGCCTCGCTGCGTTGCGAAAAAAAGATTCCCGGACGGGTCGCTGGTAATGTACCGAATGGTGGCTTTTTCTGCTTCCTCAATCACACCCCATTGCGTGGTAGCAGTTGCGGTATCGTAACGCAAATAGTATCCCTCCTGGCATCCAAGCCACACATCCCCGTCACGATTCTGGTGTAGTGACCAAACCTGCTGGTATTGTGAAAATTGATTCAAAATGTGTGGCGGAATGTTTTTATATAGATCCGCCTTGTAAGAATTCATTTGTTTGTCAAGGGTAATAATGCCCCTGCCCCAAGTGGCCAGCCAGTATTCCCCACCAGAAAGCTGCAATAAGTCGGTGATTTCAACTGCGCCCTTTTTTTCATCGAACAGGATATTCACCACACCATAAGTGCCGCTGCCCGGCGAGGTAAAGTACAGCCCGTTGTCTGTGGCAATCCAGATGCTGCCATCCCTGTCTTCAAAAATATCATTCACGGCCTGGTAGGTAATGCCGGTTTCGACTGCAGCGCCTGATTTATAAAAATGAAAACTCCGGGACTGTTCATCAAAATTGAACAGTCCGTTCGCACCATACACCCACAACACTTTTTCAGAAGTTTCAAAAAACCTGCTCAGTTCAGAATACTCGTTGTTCTGATTGATACCTGCTGTATCAGACAGTAATGATCCGTTTTCTGCAAAGCAGCGTTTCTTGTGTACATCCGGCCAGTTAAAAATCCAGTGCCTGCGGCGGCTGTCAATAAAAATTTCAGAAACCTCCGTATTGATTTCTTTGTTCTTTAAGAACGGAATGTTTTTCGGATTGTAGCGTTCATTGTAGAATTCCCTAGTTACCTGATCATAAATCAGGATGCCGCTATCGGGGCAGGGAAACCAGATCTGGCGCCTCAGTGTATCTTCAAAAACATTGATCCCGGAAATCCAGCCGGATGGAAAATGAAATGGATCCTGATCGCAAAAACTTTTTTTTGTTTTGTTGTACCGCAGAATCCCGTATTTCCAGATGATGAGATAGAGCTCATTGTTGCTGTCTTTCCACATCCGGTAACTGCTTCTTAACGGCACCTTCCCGGATGGTTCTATGGGTATACGTTCGTACTGATATGTTTGTGTATTGAATAAGCCTGCTTCCGGCTGAGAAGCAAAAAACAACCAAAGCCAGTGATCGTCTTCCGGAATAATACCCGTGAGTGCCGCAACCGGAAGTTCGTTTGTGGCTGGTTTACTGCTGCCAAAACTTAGAAATTTAGAACCATCAAAACGCTGGAGCCCGTTGGCAGTACCAATCCACAAAAATCCCTTTTTATCCTGGTACACACTGTAGACAGAGTTGGAAGAAAGCCCCAGTGCATCTTCAGTGCTGATCCGGTTGAATGTGTATCCCTGCTGGGCCTGCACCCTGCCACACAGCATCAGCACTATAAGCAACCATTTTTTCATGTGCGCCTTTGTGATTTTTATTGGTCACACCGTTCTGCCAGAAGCAACACTCATCCCGATGGGTGAGCAATTCAATATTTTTTTATGGTTCCTTTTTGCCCGGACAGGTCCGGATCCGTACAATCAGATCGCTTCTTTCAGCAACAGTGCGGTACAGATATTTGCCATCAGAAATTTTTCTTCCGGCGAGGTCTGGCACAGGTACACAATTCCTTTATCTATTAAAGATACAGCAGCCAGCGGTTTGCCTTGTTTATTTCTGATTTCAAAGCCCACGGATCCAAATAGTACAGGATGCGCCTGCCCGTTTTTCTTTGCCATTTTATAAACCGGGTGAATGGTATAGTACGTTTCTCCCGGGCCGGCAATCACTCCACTGTTGGATTTCCTGTTTCGTTGTGCGGCATCATGATCCAGAACCAGTTCCCAGGGAGCCTCCTGGTTTTTGCAATATAATTTAACCCAGAAAAGATTTTCGGAAGCTTTGCCGGAGCCCAGCAGGTCAAGGCTTACGGACAAGAGGCTGTTGGGGTTGTTGCCCAGCACAAAGTTTTTGCTGTTTACCCGTGTCATACAAAATACACTGCTTTCATTTCCTTTTTGATCGGCAAGTTCAAACCGGACAGATTGTTTTGTTTTTTCAAACTCTACTCCGATGATCCGTGCATCATCTTCGTAGCCAGGACGACCCCATGCCCAACCTGCAAAAGCACTGGAGGTTTTTGTCCAGGATCTTGTGACCGATACTGTATGATAATCCCCAAAGGATAGTTTTTGTCTGATTATCATTCCCTGCCTGCCTTTTACCTGCAGGGTTTCAGGCTGATCCCAGTTTTGATCATCCAGGGCCATACGGGCAGGAGTGCAAGCCTGAAAAAACAAGACGAACCCTGCTGCAACGGAACTTATTAAAATTTTCATCACTAATCTTTATTGTTTGCTATTGCTATTTTTCAAAGGTACCAGCACACTGCAACACCCGGATCACATAATAATGTGATGTTGATTCACGGCAAACCGAACGGCTGTGATCGGCTGCCGGACTTTCATGTTTTTTTCACACCAATATGTGATTGACTGGTACACTTTTCATCTGCACATTTGTGTTACAAATCCATAGGATGGCCGTGATCAAAAAAATATATATCATCAAACCTGCTGCGTCTGCTGGTATTTCCGCAAAAATGTTGCGGCCCGTTGCATCGCAACAGTCGCAACACTGCAGGGTGGGTAAGAGTTATATTTTACAAAAAGAAAACCGAATTGGCACTCCGGTAAGTAGCTCCGTTTCTGCCTGAACTGCAGAAGCCGGATACCGTAAGAAATTCATTTTATTCATCTTTCTTCACTATAAGCAAGCACAAGCGGCCCCCTTTTCTAAGGGGGCTTTTCAATTTCACATATTCATGCGGTTCAGCCAAAACAAGCAACCGTCACCTTTGCAAAAATTTTTTTAAACCACAAAAAGTATGACCATGAAAAAATTATTTGTTGTATTACTGATTGGTGCAGGCAGCTCAGCGCTGCATGCTCAAACAAAGCTCGGCGTGCAGGCCGGCAGCAGCCTGAGCATTGCTTCATTTTCAAAAGATGCCGTAACTGATATCCGTACCAATCCTGTGTACGGGTCAACAGCCGGAATTTTTGCTGATTTCAGTCTTTCAAAGAACTGGAGCATCCGTCCCGCTATTCAGTATATGCTGAAAGGAGTAAAAGTGAAAGCGGAATCAATGGACGGTAATATGCCCATGCTGGTAAAAAGCGACATGAAGCTTCATTATTTTGAACTTCCTGTGCTGATGACCTGCCGGTACCGTACCGGCAGTGTAAACCTGATGGCAGGCATCGGCCCCTCTGCAGGACTGGGCTTCAAAGGGAAAAATTATACTGAAGTTTTTATTGACAATTCACCCGATCATGATTTTGATTTTGAAATTGATCCATTCAAAGAATCAGAATACAGCGATGAACCTTTCAAGCGGTTTGAGTTCAGCGGGGCAGCTTTTGCCGGTGTGGAGTTGGACAACGGTCTCTTTGTATCAGCCAATTACCTGCATGGATTTTCCAACATTGAAGGAAATGTAAGCGACAAATATCACAACAGGACGGTCTCTGTTACGCTGGGTTATACCATACAACTGAAAAAGAAAAACTAATAGCTGCATTTTCTTGCCCTTATTGCACGAACCTGAAATGATGAAGACGGTCAGAAAACATCTCATACCTGGTGCGGGATGTTTTATTTTTTTCAGCTAAATTACATCCATGCCACATCACAGAAACAGCCACGATACATATTTCCAGTCCAACGCCGGGATCTGGAACCAGCGGGTAACATTTCATAAGCAATCAGCATTCTATGATCTGGAAAATTTCAAAAAAGGTAAAAAAGTTCTCACGGACATTGAGCTGACCGAACTGGGACCTGTCAGCGGCAAAAGCCTGTTGCACCTGCAATGTCATTTTGGAATGGACAGTATGGACTGGGCGAGGCAGGGCGCCAAAGTAACGGGTATTGATTTTAGTAATGAAGCCATTCAACTGGCCAATGAGCTGAACCGGGATCTGGGGCTCGGCGTGACATTTATATGTTGCAATGTACTGGACACATCGGCGCATGTCACAGAGCAGTTCGATATTGTATTTACATCATACGGTGTCATCGGCTGGCTGCCTGTACTTGATGCATGGGCAGCCATGATCGCAGAAAGGCTGCGGCCCGGCGGAATTTTTTATATCGCAGAATTTCACCCGGTGGTATGGATGTTTGATGATGCATTTACCCATATCGCTTATTCGTATGAAAACAGGGAAGTGATTGTAACAGAAAACAAGGGTACCTATACCGACAGGACGGCGGATATCAGGGGCAAAGAATATAGCTGGAACCACAGCCTGGGCGAAGTGATCAATGCACTGACAAAAGCAGGATTGATCATTCAGTTTCTGAATGAATACATGTACTCACCATATCCCTGTTTTCATAGTATGACAGAATATGAACCCGGCAAATGGCACATCAGGGGACTGGAAGGAAAGATACCAATGGTTTATACCATAAAGGCATTGAAACAATAATCAAAAGCCCCTATCTTCGCAACCTGCCATTGGCAGGTGAAAAAATCAGGCCATGCTCCCCAAGTACAAACGTATTCTTCTAAAACTTTCCGGTGAAGCATTAATGGGTGATAAAAGTTTTGGGTTCGACACAGCTGTCATTGCCCAATATGCCCAGGACATCAAATCCATCACAGACCTTGGGGTACAGGTGGCGGTGGTCATCGGGGGCGGAAATATTTACAGAGGAATGAATGAAGCAGACACCGGAATTGAAAGAGCCCATGGCGATTATATGGGAATGCTGGCAACCGTGATCAATGGAATGGCACTGCAGGCAGGTCTCGAAAAAGTTGGCGTGTACACAAGGCTGC
This sequence comes from uncultured Chitinophaga sp., assembly GCA_964473035.1. Taxonomy (GTDB): domain Bacteria; phylum Bacteroidota; class Bacteroidia; order Chitinophagales; family Chitinophagaceae; genus JJ008. Next base: position 95,313 of record CAYYMK010000006.1, on the reverse strand, counting down.
AAAGCGCCATTAAAATGGAGCAGATTGCCGAACCCTACATCCGCAGGCGGGCCATCCGGCACCTTGAAAAAGGCAGGGTGGTGATCTTTGGCGCCGGCACCGGCAATCCTTACTTTACAACCGACACCGCCGGATCGCTGCGTGCAATTGAAATCAATGCCGATGTCATCCTGAAAGGAACCCGTGTAGATGGCATCTACACTGCAGATCCTGAAAAAGACCCTGCCGCTACCAAGTTCAATGTGCTGAGTTTCCAGGAATGCCTGACCAATAACCTCCGGGTGATGGACATGACCGCTTTTACCTTATGCATGGAAAACAATCTGCCCATCATTGTGTTCAATATGAACCGGGAAGGAAACCTGCAGCGGGTTGTAACAGGTGAAAAGGTAGGAACCCTTGTAAGGGGATAATTACTAGGTAATTTCCCTGATTTTTTTGCAGCATTAATTACTATCTTGTTCCCACATTTTATTTATTTCTGTGAAAAAACAGAATAATCATTTCACTCATTTTTTTATAGCTTGAGGCCTTGTTGCACTGAATATGGACAGTTTGCTTAGTTTTTCCGTGCTGGAACTTGTTATTCTGATGCTGGGCGCCATGATCCTGGGGTTCACAATCCATTTTTTTATTCTCAGCAGCCGTACGCTCAAAAACATTTCACCCACCACTATAGCCCGGCTGAAAAAAGAACTGGAAGACCGTAAACTGATTTTTTTTAATGAACTGGATGCAAGAGATCAGGAAGTACATCGTTTGAATGCAAAACTGGCCGAACAGGAAGAAAAATATTCCGATTTATCCATTGATGCAGAAGAAATACAGACAAAATACCAGAAAGTTCTGGTCGAACTGCAAGAATCAAAAAAAAATCTGTCGCAACATTCTGAGCCGGAGCAGTCCGGATCACTAAAAGATGCTGAATCAGTACTGCGTGAGTACCAGGGAAAAATCGGTCGTATGCTGAGAGAAATTGACGGCATCAAAGAATCGGAAAAAAAACAACAGGCCCTGCAGGAGCAGAATGATACGCTGGCCGCACAGGCCGATGAACTGGAGCGGCTGGTGCAGGAATTGAAAAATGAAAATCAGGCTCTGCGGGAAAAACAACTGCTCACCCATGATGTGAACTCCATGATTGATGATACTTACCAGGAGTTCCGGATGCTGCAGGATAAAATAAAAAAGTTAGAAACACAGGTACTGACTTCCAGAGAAATAAACCTGAATTTTGAAGACCTGCGGGAAGAGCAGTTGCGATTGCTGAGGGAAAGTGAAGAACTGAAAACAAAACTGAACAGCCTGATTGTGGACAAGCATGCCCTTTCTACAAGACTGGCAGAAACAGAAGACAAACTGCGTGAATCGAACTTCCAGCGGCAGCAGTTGCAGAAAAAACTAACGTACATGGAAGAGCTGAACAAGGACATGCAAATACTGTCTGAAACCAATAAAAAGCTGGAATCTCAAATCAGGCGGATCAACGAACTGGAAAGCATGCTCTCTTTTCTGCAGGAACAAAAAAATGAATTGCCCGGCGAAAGGCCGGTAGAATAAAGCAGTGTACCCATTAATTCCCTGCCGGTGGCTTATCTTTGCCTCCAAAAAATTTGCTCCGGATGAAAGGAAAAATTGCAGATATAAGGAAAAGCTATTCCAAAAAGAAACTCACCGAAAAAAAAGCTGAAAAAAGCCCGTTTGACCAGTTTGCCAAATGGTGGAAGCAGGCTCTTGCTGCAGAAATCAGTGAAATCAATGCCATGACCGTTGCCACCGTTTCTGCAGAAGGAACACCATCGGCACGAATTATCTTACTGAAAGATTTCGGTCCTGAAGGATTTACTTTCTTTACCAATTATTCCAGTACCAAAGGAAAGAATCTGGAGCAAAACCCAAAAGTATGCATGGTGTTTTTCTGGAAAGAACTGGAACGGCAGGTTCGGATTACCGGCTGTGCCGAAAAAATAAGTTCGCAGGAAAGCACAGAATATTTCCAGTCCCGCCCTATTGAAAGCCAGCTCGGCGCCATTGCCTCGCCTCAAAGTTCCGTCATTGAAAACCGTAACTGGCTGGACAACCAATATGAACAAGCAAAAAAAGACTACGAAGGCAAGACGATAAACCGCCCTGAGCATTGGGGTGGGTACCTGGTAAAGCCAGAAAGCATTGAATTCTGGCAGGGCCGTCCGGGCCGCCTGCACGACCGGCTTCTGTATTCTTTACAAACAGGCGGAACCTGGAAAATAGAACGCTTGGCCCCATAAGAAGAACAGGTGGCAGGCTCCATAACAAATAAAAACTCTGTCAGTCTTTCTTTTTTGCAGCTTTCTTTTTTGCCGGGCGGCTTTTTCCGAATGATGCTTTAAAGCGTTTTCCTTTTGCAGTTTTTTTATCTCCTCTACCCATAATTGTATGTATTAAAAATTTTAAGTGGCAGATTACAGTTTTGCGGCCAGTTCTTTGCCGGCCCGGAAGCGGGCCACATTGCGGGCTTTTATTTTAACCGGCTGGCTGGTTTTGGGATTACGGCCCATACGGGCTTTGTGGCGGCTGACCAGGAATGTACCAAAACCTACCAGGGTTACCTTATCTCCTTTTTTCAGTGTGCGGGTTACTGAATCAATGAACGAATCAATGGCCGCATTGGCCTGTGCCCTGGTAATTCCTGTGTCCTCTGCAATCTTCTCGATCAGGTCAGCCTTGTTCATAATTATTCTGTTTGGGTGAAGCGGCAAATTAAGACCGTTTTTCAATCTTCAGAAAAAAAGATCGGCCTAATTTTTTCATCGTGAACATCCTGTGTACATCCGGGTCAATTAGCTCGTATTTCCGGAATTTTCTGTTTTGGTCAACCCAGTACCGGTGTAGATCTGTACCTAATGCACAATTTGCATCACCGATCTGAATGCCACAAACTTATCGCCCCATTTTTCAGTTCCTTTTTTCCGCATAGCATCTGCATGTTCCCTGATGTACCTGTTGTACAAGGCCTTGCTTTTTGCATGATATTGCACAGCATAGGTTGGCCCCTCCGAATCATCCACTTCCAGGAGTTGAAGGATACGGGCATCGGTAAAGCAACCCGTTGCAATCATATCAGGAATATGCACCTGCTGCAGCCAGCTCAGCCAGTGGTCGGCAATGCTGTAATCTACTTTTACAGTTACATGATATACAATCATACGAGCTTGTTTATTTCCTATTGCGTTACCGCAATTTAGGGAAGATATGAATGATCTTTCTGAACTTTATCAACGGACTGGCGTACTGTAACCCTTCAGCGTTATCATTTATCCCCCCTTCCTTACTCATCGCCCGAACTTCTGCTGTATATTAAAAAATACGCATTGAGCAACTCTCCTCTCCAACTTTCCTTCGATGGAAGCATTTTGCAAAGGTCTGCAGGCTCATATAAACTGGTTCACCGTATCTCCGCATACACCGGGCAATGATCGCTATGTTGTACATCCGGAAATATCTCTGCATCTTTTAAAATATTTTTCAGCGGTTCCGTTATCGTGATGTAATCAATCCGCCAGCCTTTATTATTCAAACGTACAGAAGGAAAACGCTGGCTCCACCAGCTGTAGCGGTGCGGCTCCGGGTGCTGCGCCCGGAATGTATCAATCCATCCGCTGTTCAGAAACTTTGTCATCCATTCTCTTTCTTCAGGCAGGAAACCGGAAGAATTTTTATTTCCTTTCGGATCATGAATATCTATTTCCTGATGGGCAATATTAAAATCGCCGCATAAAATCAGTTTAGGATGTGTCTGCCTTAGCTTGTTCAGCCAGATGAACAACTCTTCGAGCCATTTGTATTTAAACTCCTGCCGCTCACCACCACTGGTGCCACTCGGAAAATAGGCATTGATCAGCCTTATATCTTTAAAATCCATTTGAATGACCCGTCCTTCATCATCGCTGGGGCCATGCCCGTTTCCATATGCTACCCGGTCTGGTTTTATTTTTGTAATAACAGCCACACCGCTGTATCCCTTTTTCTGGGCGCTGAACCAGTATTGATGATATCCCAGCTTTTCGATGGAAGCAGCATCAATATCGGTATCCCGGGCTTTGGTTTCCTGGATACAGATCACATCGGCGGGCGATGTAGCCAGCCAGTCTAAAAAACCTTTTCTGATAGCTGCCCGTATTCCATTTACATTATAGGAAATGATACGCATTGTTTTTTTTAACTAATTTGTCGGGCAATTTACATTTTACTATGGAAGCATCTAAAAAAAATGACCCGGAAAGGATCATACCCTCCAGAAAACCTGTGTACCTGGAAGGCCCCAAAAGCAGGGGTTACGAACTGTTGTTTGCCTGGCGGGTGTTCTGGCAATTCATCAAAGGCTTCCGTAACCTGCATTTTATTGGCCCTTGTATTACCATATTTGGATCAGCACGGTTCGAACGAGATCATTTTTTTTATCATAAAGCAGAAGAATTCGGGAAAAAAATTGCAGAAGCCGGCCTTACCACTATGACAGGCGGCGGCCCTGGGATTATGGAAGCGGCCAATAAAGGCGCCTATGAAAACGGGGGAAAATCGGTGGGCTGCAATATCCAGCTTCCGTTTGAACAGGTTGCCAATCCCTATATGCACAAATGGGTCACCTTTGAACATTTTTTTGTACGAAAAGTGCTGCTGGTTAAATACTCATATGCTTTCATCATCATGCCGGGAGGATTTGGCACCATGGATGAACTTTTTGAAACATTGACCCTGGTACAAACCCAAACCATTACCCGCTTCCCGATTGTGCTGTTTGGGAAAGAATATTACCGGCCCCTGCTTGATACAATTGAAAAGATGAGAGAGGGGGGAACTGTGTCAGCAGGCGACCTCTCCCTGGTACTGGTAACTGATGATGTGGATGAAGCCATGCAGCACATCCGCCACTATATCCGTTCCAACTATAAAGTAAAACTCCGAAAACGCTTCTGGTGGCTGTTTGAAAAAAGATGACGGGTCGCAGAAAATGCCCGGCGGCGCCGGAACCTATTTGCAAAGTTGTATCATTGCAAAAAAACAATGACAGCAGCTGAAATACTTGGTTTTGCGGCCGGCGCCGTTACCGCTTTTACCTTTTTGCCCCAGGTGCTGAAGACCTGGAAAGAAAAATCGGCGAAAGATGTTTCACTGAATATGTTTCTGATCGCATTCATTAATGAAATCATGTGGCTGGTTTATGGCGTGATGATCCATAACTGGGTCATCATTGTCACCAATATCGTCATGCTGCTGATGTCTTCCATTATGATTGCACTCAAGATGAAATACGACCAACGCAGGCAGGCATGAACATCTGTACTTTGATATGGGATCTGGGCGGGGTGCTGATTGACTGGAGCCCCCTCTATGTGTTTGATGAGCATTACTTTGGCTCCGCTGAGCAAAAGAAATTTTTTTTTGAACAGGTCTGCACTTCAGAATGGAATGAAAACCAGGATGCCGGCTACCCGATTGCCAAAGCAACGGAAGAACGTATAGCCCTTTTTCCCGAATGGGAAAAGCAGATTCTGGATTATTACGGACGCTGGGAAGAAATGCTGCGTGGTTCACTGCCCGAATCAGTAGCACTGTTTCGCCGGCTGACACAAAACCCCCGTATTAAAAACTATGCCCTCAGCAACTGGAGTGCCGAAACTTTTCCGGTTGCCCTGAAACGATTCGATTTTTTACATTGGTTTGATGGCCGGGTGGTCAGCGGTGAAGAGAAAACCCGTAAACCATTCCCGGAATTTTATCTGCGGCTGCTACACAAGTACCAGGTGAACCCGGCGCAGGCATTATTTATTGATGATAACCTGAGAAACGTGGAAGCTGCAAGGGAGTTGGGCATCTACTCGCTACACTTCCGGTCGGCCCCGGAACTGGAAGAAAAATTATTGAGCCTTCAGCTGCTGTAAAATTTATTCCAGTACAGGTCGCAGCCATTTTTCCGCCTCACTGATGCTCATTCCTTTTCTACGGGCATAATCTTCCAGCTGATCCCGGTTGATTTTTCCCAACCCAAAATAATGGCTCTGTGGATGGGCAATATACCAGCCGCACACCGATGCAGGCGGATTCATCGCCATGCTCTCTGTAAGTTCAATCCCGATATGTACACTGGCGTGCAGCAGGGAAAACAGTTTTAGTTTTTCAGTATGGTCCGGGCAGGCAGGATAACCAGGTGCGGGCCGTATTCCTTTATATCTCTCCTGAATCAGTTGATCGCTGGTCAGGTTTTCATATTTTGCATAGCCCCAGTATTCTTTTCTCACCTTTTCGTGCAGGCATTCTGCAAATGCCTCCGCCATCCTGTCGGCAAGCACCTGTACCAGTATCTTATTGTACTCATCATGAAGAGCAGCAAATCTGTTCCTGTGTTCTGTGGCGCCCCCAATGGTGACAGCAAAAGCACCCATGTAATCAGATCCTTGTTCTTCTTCTATCAGCGAAGAACCTCTGATAAAATCTGCCAATGAAAAGTTTGGCTGCCCGCCTGCCTTTTTCAGTTGCTGCCGCAGCATTTCCAGTTTTACTTCTCCTGCACCGGTAAAGATTGTAATGGTATCGGCATCATTGCTGGCAGCAGGCCAAAATCCAATCACAGCATCGGCCATGAACCATTTTTCAGCAATAACCTGCTGCAGCATTTTTTTTGCATCCTGGTACAGCCGGGTTGCTTCAACGCCAAATTTCTGATCCGATAATATTTCAGGAAAGCGCCCCGGCATTTCCCATGCAATGAAGAAAGGTCCCCAGTCAATATAACGGGCAATAGTGGCCAGGTCAAAATTCTTCAACACCTGCACTCCTTCTATTGACGGCCTGACGGGTGTGTAATTTTTCCAGTCCACACATTCCTTATTGCGGACCGCTTCCGCATAGGGAATGAGTTCTTTTTTATTCTTATTTAAAAACTGGGTTCTTAAGTTCTGGTATTCCTCTGCTGTTTTCCGGAGAAACTCCTCATTTTCATTGTTCAGCAATGCGCTGACCACCTTTACACAACGGGAGGCATCCAGCACATGCAGCACCGCATGATCATATTGCGGAGCAATCTTTACAGCTGTATGAACCCTTGATGTAGTGGCGCCTCCAATCAGTAATGGCTGCTTCATTTTGCGGCGCTTCATTTCATGCGCCACATGTACCATTTCATCGAGCGACGGGGTGATCAGCCCGCTTAACCCGATGATGTCTGCTTTTTCTTTTTCGGCGGCATCGAGGATCTGATCTGCCGGAACCATGACCCCCAGGTCAATGATGTGATAGCCATTGCATCCCAGCACCACGCCTACAATATTTTTACCTATGTCGTGTACATCGCCCTTTACAGTTGCCAGTAACAATTTTGGGACATTGCCATCTCCGGCAGCCGGATTCTTCCTTTTTTCTTCTTCAATGAACGGGGTAAGCCAGGCTACACTTTTCTTCATAACCCTTGCACTTTTCACGACCTGTGGTAAAAACATTTTTCCGGCGCCGAACAAATCACCCACCACATTCATCCCATCCATCAGGGGGCCTTCAATTACATCCAGTGGTCTGGGATATTGACGCCTTGCCTCTTCCGTATCAGCGTCAATATATTCCGCAATGCCATGAACAAGCGCATGCCTCAGCCGTTCGGCAACTGGAGCGGCACGCCAGGCCTCATCTTTCACATCTGTTTTGCCTTTTGCTTTCACTGTTTCAGCAAAAGCAATCAGCTTTTCTGTGGCTTCGTTGTGCTGATTATTGCGGTTCAGGATCACATCTTCACACAGCTGCCGTAATTGTGGCTCCATTTCGTCGTATAGTACCAACTGCCCGGCATTTACAATACCCATATCCATGCCTGCCTGAATGGCATGATACAGAAATACGGAATGCATGGCTTCCCGCACATGATCATTGCCCCGGAATGAAAATGAAAGATTGCTGATCCCCCCGCTGACATTGGTCAGTGGCATCAGTTTTTTTATCTCTCTTGTTGCTTCAATAAAATCAACTCCATAATTATTATGTTCTTCCATACCTGTAGCCAGCGCAAAGATGTTGGGGTCAAAAATAATATCCTCCGGATCATAGCCAACTTTCCTGGTCAATATCCTGTATGCCCTTTTACAGATATCCACTTTCCTGTCTTTTGTATCTGCCTGCCCTTTTTCATCAAATGCCATTACAATAACTGCAGCGCCATAGCTGCGGCAAATGATGGCCTGTTCTGTAAATTTTTCTTCGCCTTCTTTCAGTGAAATGGAATTGACGATGCACTTTCCCTGAACACATTTCAGGCCTGCTTCGATGATTTCAAACCGGGAGCTGTCGAGCATCACAGGAATCTTTGCAATATCAGGCTCACTTTGCAGGAGGTTCAGAAAAACAGTCATCGCCGAAACCCCGTCAAGCAATGCATCGTCCATGTTTACATCCAGTACCTGTGCGCCGTTTTCCACCTGCTGGCGCGCCACTTCCAGCGCTTCTTCAAATTTGTTTTCCCTGATCAGGCGGGCAAATTTTTTGGAACCTGTTACATTGGTTCGTTCCCCGACATTCACAAAATTGGTTTCCGGCCTGAGGGTTAAAGGTTCTAATCCGGCTAATCGTAAATAGGGTCTGATGACAGGAGTTTCTTGCATCTAAATGTTCTTTTTTACAAATAATTTTCTGATCACCGAAAAGTTATTTACAACGAGTATAAGAATAGAAACAAGAACCAGAAAATGAGCTGTTGTCATATTTATTCTGTTGCGACAACGGGCAGTTGTCTTGGTTTCATATTTTTGACATGTGCAGCAATATGCCTGATATGATCAGGGGTGGTGCCGCAGCAGCCGCCTACAATATTTACCCATCCCTCACGGGCCCATTCTTCCAGGCATTGTGCAGTGTCTTCCGGTTTTTCATCATATTCACCCATTGCATTTGGCAACCCTGCGTTCGGATAGGCTGATACATAGCAACTGGCGATTTGTGCCAGTTCATCAATATGCGGACGCATTTCTTTTGCACCAAGCGCACAGTTGAGCCCAATGCTGACTGGCCGGGCATGCATCACCGATGTATAGAAAGCTTCCAGCGTTTGTCCGCTCAGTGTACGTCCGGAAGCATCGGTAATGGTGCCGCTGATCATGACAGGCAAAGCGCCTTCAAAACTGCCGCGGTGTGCATCCGGCAGTGGGTGCTCCCTGAAATATTTTTTTATGGCAAAAATGGCGGCTTTAGCATTCAAAGTATCAAAGATGGTTTCAACCAAAAGAATATCCACCCCGCCATCCACCAGGCCGCGGACCTGGTCATAATAAGCCTGAACGACTTCGTCGAAAGTTACGGCCCGGTAACCCGGATTATTTACATCAGGAGAAAGTGACAGTGTTTTATTCAGTGGCCCCATGGCGCCTGCAATCCAGACACACTCCCGTTTCCTTCCCTGCGGAGAGGAAAGAAATTCCTTCACTGCTTTCCCTGCACATTTTGCTGCAGCCACATTCAGTTCATATGCCAATGATTCCATGCCATAGTCGGCCTGGGCAATAGCCGTGCTGCTGAATGTATTTGTTTCAATTATATCGGCTCCTGCTTCCAGGTACTGCCTGTGAATGTCCGCAATAATATTCGGCTGTGTGATGCTCAACAGGTCATTGTTTCCTTTTACATCACAATGCCAGTTTTGAAACCGGGTGCCCCTGTACTGCTCTTCTGAAAGCTTATGAAGCTGTATCATGGTGCCCATGGCGCCATCAATCACCAGTATGCGTTGCTGCAAACAATCCCGGAATGACTTCATACATTTTTTATTGTGGAACTATAAACGCCGGGAACTGAAAGAGAAGTTTCGTTGACGTTTATTAGTTCTGTTATAGACAGGCCGAACAATAAACAAATCCGCCAGAAAACGGGGCAAAAGTAATAAAAAAAGCCACAGAAACAATGCATCTGCGGCTAATCCTTACACTTATCAGATATCAGAGCTTTGTCAGGTGCAGTTCATCATCCTGCAATGGATTATCATCCTTCAATTTTATTGAGGTAGCTGTTTTTTCAATTTTTTGCCAGTCATCATTTAATTCAGACAGAACCGGATCGGTTCCGAAATTAAGAATGAATTTGCTGCTGGTTTCACTCCAGGTACCTGTATAATTTACTCCTCCCTTCGTGGCAGTGACACTGCCGCCATCCACAAACACAAATGAAAAACCTACAAAATCAGAAGTTTCGTCTTTTTCGTCCCAGAAATAACTCACTTTCCAGTTTCCGGCAGGTGGATTACTTACATTGTTGTTATCATCGCCTTTACTACAGGCCGTTAAAAGAACCAGGGTCAGGGCGAAAATGAGCATAATTGATCGTTTCATTTACTTTTTTTTAGTTTAAAAATAGAGTGCTGATCCGGAATGGGAGTTGCAGAATTGTTGCAACCAATATTTTAATGTTGCAACATTGACAAATTTTATGCCAAAAATTCCCGAAAACGAATCCGGCCAGATGCTGTGGTATTCATTTTACTTGTGTATGTAATGTTCAACAGGCTGCCGGTTTTGCAGGCTGCGCCCCAGGGTCATTTCATCGGCATATTCCAGCTCGCCGCCAAAAGCGATACCTCTGGCTATGGTGGTAATAAGAACGGGGCTGCCCTGCAGCTTTTTCTGGATATAGTAAATGGTTGTGTCGCCCTGGATGGTAGGGCTCAGTGCAAAAATGAGCTCGGTTGTTTTTTCTTTTTCAATGCGGTGCAGTAATGATTCTATGTGCAACTGCCCGGGCCCGATGCCATCAAGCGGAGAAATAACACCGCCCAGCACATGATAGATTCCGTTGTATTGTCCTGTACTTTCAATAGCGATTACATCCCGTATGTTTTCCACCACACATATTACAGACTGCTTACGCATTGAGTTGGCACATAACGGGCAAATATCAGCATCGGATACGTTGTTGCAGCGCTGGCAAAATTTGATTTCCTGCCGCATTTTTGCAATGACTTCGCTGAACTGTTTTACTTCAGCAACGTCCTGTTTCAAAAGATGCAGCACCAGCCGCAGTGCTGTTTTTTTACCAATACCCGGCATCCGGGAAAATTCATGAACTGCGTTCTCAACAAGTGCAGAAGAAAATTGCATGAAACGAAGGTACATTTTTTGCCAAAGCAAATACAAGAGATTGCAACCGCTCTCCGGGATTGAGAATTACAGATTTATTTCAAACTCATTTTGAAATGCAGGCTTCACCGGTATTTTCCTGTTCAGAGGCAGGGTTTTTTCTGGCTGCTTTCGGGTGCCAAAAAATTGACCGGGATCCCATCTGCCGTTTTGGTTGTTGTCAAACAATATCCGAAGTTCATACTCGCCGGGTACAAATAGCGCTTCATGCACTTCAGGATAATTGCCTACCGGATATGATTTTACCAGACTGCCTGCACTGAGTATCTGCAGCACCGGGTGGGTTTCCGGTTTCAGGTTCTTCAACCTGATTTTTAGAGCGCCGTAGTCTGCTGTCTTTTTTGTGTTGAATGAAAGGGTATCCGTCTTTAATAATTTTCTGCCCGCAGAATCGGCGGCAAATTCTTTCTGCAATACAAGATGGTACAGACTGTTTTCTTTCCAGCTGTGATACAAAGTTAATATGGTGCGGCTGCTGTCCTGTTGCAAGCGATATTCCTGTACAGCATTAAATGCAGAGTCGGTGTACAGGCCAACCCTTGTGGAATCAAACTCAGCCAGAGGCTCTTCAAACGTCATGATAAAACTTTTTAACAAGTCCTGCTTATTTTCAGAAAGATTCGTGGTGAATTTTAGTCGTTTGTCTGTAGCGCCTGTATTGTTCCTGTTTCGGCTCCTGCTGCTGATATTCAGTCCGGACAGCATTTGTGCAGACAGGCCGGCTGTTTTTGCAGACCAGGCATACAGCACCAGGCTGTCGCTGTTTTGTCCCGTATGCACGGGTGCATCCAGGAAAGCAAAAAGCTGCTTGTCGTCAAAATACCGTTGCAATCCGCCATCGTCTTTCAGTGCATAGAGATAAAACGGGCGGGAAGGAAGATTGCGGAATACAAACTGCCCGTTTCCATCGGGCCGGGTGATATAGCGTGGCCGTTCCCTGACCACTGCTGAATCGCTGCCGCTTACATGAAGCATTACAACCAGTGTACTATCAGGTTTACCCGTTTCGGCCATCAGGACCTTGCCTTTTATCTGCAGCGAGTCAATGAATGAACCGGTCGAAAAGGTATACGACAGGTTTCTGAGAATATTGCCTTCGGTAAAATCCCGGACTGCATCCCCAAATTGTAGTGTATATGTAGTTCCGGGCTCCAGACTGTCATTAAATTTTACAGTCATAGTATTGAGTCGGTAATCAATAGAAGGAAAATTACGGGGCTGGGGTGAAATCAATAATGCTTGCCGTGCATTTTGCACTTCAATGAATTCATCAAATACAAATAAAATTTTATTCTCTGAAAAATTTAAGGCTGAATCGGGAGGACTGGCTTTTAAACGCACCGGGGGTAATGAATCTCTGGGGCCTCCGGAAGGCGGAATGATATTGGCACAGCCCGTCAGCACCGGAAGTTCCGGAATAGTAAATGCCAGCAGCAGAAAAAAAACAAGGTAACGTTTCATGGAATGTCTGCAAACTTAACCTCTTTCAGGCGATTGATTTTCTTTTCTCCTTAAAAATTACTGTTAAGCTGCCATCCCATAAAGCAGGAAAAACGGCGCGGGGTTACACTTCTTCATCCGGCTGCTCATGCAGGGCAATAGCCAGTTGGTTTGACTTTACAAAGTTGCACCAATGGCAGGTTTCCTTACCACAACCAATATAAAATTCCCGGTTTTGAATTTTCTCCCAGGTACTGGTTATTTGCTGGCTTACTGTGGTAAGATCGGCCGGGCTGATTACAACTTTTTCTTTGCGATAATTTTTCTTTTTATCCGGCTCCACAAAATCAAACTCTGTGCTTACCACTTTCCAGTCTTTTTGTTCGTAGTGATCAACCAGTATCTTATAGAAAACAGCCTGCCGCCAGTAATCACCACCATTTGGATCTTTTTCATTGGGCCCTTTCAGTTTGTCTCTGGCTTTTTCATAATCGCCGGTTTTATAGTCTACCACGTTTACCGACTTCCCATCGAATTCCAGCTTATCCAGTGCGCCCCTGATGGGTACCTTTTTATAAACCGTTTTGATCCGGCGCTCAATAGCCACGATTTTGTTGAAGTGATTAATGTATGCATCGTAGTAACCGGATGTTACTATTTCGCCCTGCTCCATTCTTCGGGCAAACTGTTCCTTTGTAAAACTTTCCCGGTGGCGTACCATATACCATTTAAAATCTGCAAAGAATTCTTCTTTTGAAGGAAACTGCTCTTTGCCGCTCTCCTGCATTTTTCGGAACAATCTTTCCAGAGCATGATGGACAGCAGAACCAAATTCTGTGGCTTCATTACGGAGAGACGGGATTCGGATCAGATTTTTAAAATAAAATTCCAGCGGGCATTTCAGGTAATTATTCAGGGCAGTTACATTCATCACAAATTTGTCTAAAATACGGTTGATGAATTCCTCTTCTATCTTTTCAATTTCCGGGGCGGTTTCCACTGCAAAATTTAATGCTGCAAATTCACTGACTACATCTGAATCAATGAAAACTTTTTCTACAGGTAACTGATGCCTGTCCTGTATTTCTGCAATAAACATTGAAGGCTCCAGTTCATTTCCGTCATTTTTGAATTTACTATATGAGATATACAGGTGCTGCTCTGCCCTTGTAATAGCCACATAAAATAATCTTCTTAACTCTTCTTCGTCTTTTGCGGCATGTGCAGTAGAAAAAATTGTATCCGGAAGTTTATATCCGTCCCGGGGGGCTCTCTTTTTTTCCCAGAATACAGAGTTGCATCCTGCTACAAATACATGTTCAAACTCCAGGCCTTTTGATCCATGTACTGTCATCAGATTAATGCCATTTTCTCTGCCACTGACCTGGTCCAGGGGAAGAATAATGCCTTCTTTTTGCATCAGTTCAATGAGACTTACCAGCTGCTGAAGGTTTAAGAAAGGGTTACGGCGGGTTTCTTCTTTTACAAAATCAAACAGCCCCGAAAGTACCTGTAGTTGCCAATGCTTATCCTCACTTTGCATGATGTGGGATAGCAGGCCGGTTTCTCTTACAATATTTTCGAACAGTTGCTGCAAAGTATTGTTTGTAACACCGGACAGCAGCTTTTCGGTTACCGCAGAGGCTTTTTTCAAGCCTTCATGCAGCCCGCTGCTGAAAAGGTCTTTGGCAGGGGTGTTTGCTTTTTCGGTCAATGTTTGCCTGATGGAAGTGCTGTTGCCTGCAGCCTTTTTATCTGCTGCTTCAATGGTCAGTTTGGCAATTTCAACGGGAGGAATAGCAAACCACTCAAAGTGCAATAGCTCAAACAGCATTTCATCACCGCTAAAGGGTGTATCATGCTCCGCAGCAAGGTAGGTTAGTAGCAATACAATTTTTTGAGCAAGAGGTAATTCTAAAATATTCAGTTTCCGCTTGCTGTAAACAGGGATATTTAGTTGTTTGAAGTACTGGGAAAGATCCTCCCCATATTTATTTTCCTTATAGATAATACCTATTCTGCCAGGATATGTTCCCTGCGCTACCAACTGCTGTGCTTTCTTGACAATTCCGATCATCTCCAAACGCTGCGTATCGTATTCCATAATCAGAGGCAGGTGGGTAAGTTGTTTCAGAGATTCCTTTGAGGTAGACAATTCCTTGCTCAAACCGGGAATTTGATTTACCAGCCTTTCCTCATTCCGGTCGATCAGGGTTTTGGAAATATCCAATATTGGTTGTACAGACCGATAATTGTTTGTCAATACAACCGTCAGCAGGTCTTCTTGATAGCTGTCGGCGAATTGCAGCATGTTTTCTACATTGGCTCCCTGGAACCGGTAAATGCTCTGGTCATCATCTCCTACGACAAATACATTTGGTTTATCCCAGTAACTGATCAATAATTCCACCAGGCGGTTTTGTGTGCCACTGGTATCCTGGTATTCATCCACCAATATGTATTGAAATTTTTCCTGGTAATTCGCCAGCAGGTTTTTATTTTCTTCAAAGGCTTTGATCACCCAGTTGATCATATCATCAAAATCATAGCGATTCTTTTTCCGCATGAGTTGCTGAAAATGGTCAAACTCATTCACTGCAGCCCGAAGTTTTTCCATTCTTTCATTTTCTTCTTCGAATTTTTCTTTTTTCAGGTCGCCTGCTTGAAACTCCTTATATTTTTTCTTATACACAAACTCATCCCTGTTGGGTAAATCAGCAACATACTCATCAATTTTCTGGTTGAGGTAGCCGGGTGTCCAGCCTTCCTTTTTCATATTACTGAACAACTGGATCAGGCCCTTAATCTCAAAGTACACATCGCCCCGGTATCGTTTCAGTTTATGATTTTTAGGAAATGAATCAATCAGCTCTTTGAACAACAAGATTCTTTCGAGATCTGATATGGGGTCCAGCGATGTTTTTTCAAAGAGTGAAAGGTTGTCCTGTATCACATCATTACAAAAGGCGTGAAAAGTATAAATGTTCACTTTATATGCATCCGGCCCAATAAGCTGCAATAATCTTTTACGCATTGCCACCACACCGGCATCGGTATACGTAAGGCAAAGAATATTTTCAGGTGCTGCGTCTGTTTGTAATAATATTTTGCCTACCCGGCTGGCCAGTATCTGTGTTTTCCCGGTACCGGGGCCTGCAATTACCATTACAGGGCCATCCAGGCTGTTTACAGCCAGTTGTTGCTGTTCATTCAGGTTTTTATATTCTTCCGCAAACTTTTTTTCCAGCCGTTCTTTGTTTAAGGACATGTTGCTTCAAACTTTTTGCTTCCGAAAGGGTTATTCCAACGAAAATAAATCATTCAGCAAACAAATCTCCCGAAACTGTCCGGGGAATTCACAGACTTATGGCATCTCACTCCTTCAAAACCGTGCAAAAGATTCCTGTGCCATTAGAGCAGGCATGGGCTTTTTTTTCAAACCCGGCCAACCTGCAGGCCATCACACCGCCACGAATGGGGTTTACCATCATATCACGACACCATGGAGATCATATGTATGCAGGACAACTGATTGAGTATAGAGTAAGGCCTTTCGCCGGCTTTCCATTGTACTGGATGACGGAAATCACACAGGTGAAAGACCGGGAGTATTTTATTGATGAGCAGCGTTTTGGTCCTTATGCTTTGTGGCACCACCAGCATCATTTCATGCAAACAGATGGCGGCACATTAATGACCGATATCGTGCACTATAAAAATCCGCTGGGGCTCTTAGGCAGGCTGGCAAACCGTCTCTTTGTCCGTAAAAAACTGAAACAGATTTTTGATTACCGGTATAAAAAAATAGAAGAACTCTTTGGCGCCTGGCCGGGTGGTCAGTAATGAGCAGTGCACGTCATGAGTCTGATGGTTTTTCAGCGACACTTTTTTATCCTGGCATCCTTGAAATATACTTTTCAATTTGCTTGATCTGATCCACAATTTGCGGAGTGGTAGGCCTTAGCGCTTTTGTTTTCCGGAAAAAATCTTTTGCCGCCCTGAACTCTCTCTTATTGATCATAATGCTGCACATCTGCAGGTATGCTGCAGCTTCATTTTCTTTATCCGGTAATCCTTTCCGGAGAGCGGCCCGGATATAGCTTTCGGCCTGTTTCAGGTCGTTCTTTTGCATAGCCAACATTCCCATCTGCAGCATACTTGCGCCTTCAGCTTCTTTCATGGGCATGCCAAGGTCCAGCCCCTTTTTCATCATCTTTTCCGCTCCGTCAAAGTCTTGTTTCATCATGGCGATGTTTCCCTTCAGTGTGTAGTACACCGAGCGGATGGGTTTGTACAACAGGTTTGGAAATTTGATGGAGTTGAGAACTTTTTCAGCACCGTCCATATCTCCGTTTTCCATAAATTCCTGGATCAGGCGAAGCGGTCCAAAGAAAAAATGCCCCGCAACCAGAATCAGACCTACCAGGTATAGCGGAAACGCCGGCCAGAAACTGGCAGAATAATTGACATATATGCCAAAGGCAATCAGTACCAGACCAATCCATAGGCGATATTTGATGAGCAGATTGTAAAACTTCATTTTTTTATTAAATATTACTGTGGTTTAGATGCTATAAATTCTGTTTTTTGGAAATCGAACCATGATCAAAAATTTGATTCCGCAATTGTCAAAGTAGCCCGGACAAGAATCGAACTTGTATCTAGAGTTTAGGAAACTCCTATTCTATCCATTGAACTACCGGGCCACTTTGCCTGCGGAATATTCTATCGGTTGAACTATAAGGACCAATGCTTTTGCAGCATATTTCATCCTGGCCTGCAGGTAGCTGCACATGATAACAGTCAAGAACTTTTATTGGGGTGCCAATTGCCCTTTTAAAACTTCGCCAGCCTGCCTATCCGGTTTTCTCATAACCCCAACTTGATAAAAAAAAACAGGATCCACGTCAAAAGGGCTGCAAAGATAAGAAAGACAGCATGTTTTTGTAAGTTACAGCGTCAAAAACAGCATTTTATCAGGTGAATGAATTTGAACTGATACAGGGATTGCGTAAACGGGACGAATCAGCCTTCCGGTACCTGGTTGACCAGTACCAGGACCGGGTATATAATACCGCCCTGGGTATCGTTCAAAATGCACAAGATGCAGAAGATGTAGCGCAGGAGGTTTTTATCCAGGTCTTTAAATCCATTGACCAGTTTAAAGGAGAAGCCCGCCTTTCAACCTGGCTGTACCGGATAGCTACAACCCGGTCGCTGGATTTGCTGCGAAGCCGAAAAAGTAAAAAAAGACAGGGCATCCTGCATCGGCTGCTGGGAACGGAAAACGAAATACTGTTCGAAATACCGGATTTCAATCATCCCGGGGTAATGCTCGACAGAAAGGAAAACGCTGCAAAACTATTTAAAGCCATCAGGCAACTGCCGGAAAATCAAAAAATTGCATTTACCTTACATAAAGTAGAAGACCTTAGCTACCAGGAGATTAGTGAGGTCATGAAAAGCTCTGTGCCGGCAGTGGAATCACTGATGCACCGGGCCCGGCAAAACCTGAAAAAAATATTGGAAAAAGATCCGGGCTAAGGCTTTGGAAACGAAGGTTTCCGGTCTTTATGCCGTCAAAAAAGATGTACTGACATGAATAACAGGAAAAACAATATTGAAGAAATTCTCAGCAGCCTTGATGCGATGCACCGGGCAACCGCCCCTGATTTCTTTTACACCAGATTAAAAGCAAGACTTGAACGTGAAAACGCTGGGGGATCACTTCTGTTAAAGTTGAAGCGATCTTACCGGTTGCTGCGCCCTGCCTATGCATTCAGCATCCTGGCAATAGTATTATTGATTAATGTATTTGCTTTACTAAAGAAAAATGTCAGCGTGGAGGAGTCAGTAACAGATACAGAACTCAGCCAGTCCTTTCTTTCAGACTACAACCTGAATAATAACAGTATTTATGATTTAGCTGATAATAAGTAATGAGAACACCTTTTAATAAAATTCTCGCCATAGCCGCTTCGTTGCTTCTGATTGCCAATGTGGTGCTGGTTCTTTTTCTTCTGAAAGGAAAAGATCATCATAAAGGTGGCCGGTTTCAGGGCAAAGGGGAACCTGCCGAGTTTATGGCGAAAGAACTGGGCATGAGTAAAGAACAGAAATCTGCATTTAAGAAAATGCGGGAAGCTCATTTTTCTGACTGCCGCCCTTTGTTTGATTCAATGAGCAGTATCCGTAAAACATTTTTTACACTAGTTCAATCATCTGCCCCGGCCGACAGCCTGATACAGGATTACAGCAGCCGTATTGCGTCTGTACAGGCTGAAATTGACCGAAACACGTTAAAGCATTTCCGGGAAGTGAGAAATCTTTTTCAGGGCGACCAGTTGAAGAAGTACGATGAGTTTGTTCAAAACATGATGCAAAGATCATCCGGATCAATGCGCAGCGGAAAGGGACGTAAGGATTCAGCGGGTCACTGACCTTTTAACTGTATATCCTGTCTATTGATTCTTTATATTTCTCCATAACCACTTTGCGTTTTAAAGAAAGCTTGGGTGTCAGCTCGCCGGTGTCCACACTCCATTCATGAGCCAGTAATTCAAATTTTTTTACCTGTTCCACATGATTAAAGTATTTATTAAAACTATCCACCAGCCCGGTGTACATTTCCAGTACTGCAGTATGTTTGATTAATTCTTCATCAGGAGCATCCGGTATACCATTCTTCTGAGCCCAGTCTCTCAGGTTAGGAAATGAAGGCACTATCAGGGCACCTACAAACTTTCGTTCTGCACCCACTAGCATCACCTGTTCCACAAATGGGGATTCTTTCAGTTTGCTCTCAATCGGAAGTGGTGCCACGTACTTGCCACCACTGGTTTTAAATAACTCCTTTTTCCTGTCGGTAATTTTCAAAAACCGGTTTTCCACCATCGCCCCTATATCTCCCGTTTTAAACCAGCCATCGGGTGTCATCACTTCTGCCGTCAGATCGGGATGTTTGTAATAACCCATCATAATATTTGGGCCTTTACACAGAATTTCCCCGTCTTCTGCAATCTTAACCTGTACCTGGTCAATCATCGGGCCCACTGTGCCAAACATCCGTCCCTGCACATCGTACTGGTTTACCGAAATAACAGGAGAGGTTTCGGTAAGCCCGTAGCCTTCCATGATTGGTATCCTGGCTGCTGTAAAAATCCGGATCAGTCGTACCTGGCAGGCAGCGCCGCCTGTGACAATACATTTAATGTTTCCGCCCAGGCCTTCCCTCCATTTTTTGAACACAATTTTATTGGCAACGGTCAACTGAAAACGATACCAGAAACCCTGGTTGCGGTTTATTTCAAATTTTTCGGCCAGTGCATGTGCCCAGTAAAATAATTTTCTCTTGATCCCCTTCAGTTCATTTCCCTTTTGCATGATCTTGTCATACACTTTTTCCAGTAACCGGGGTACAGTAGTAAACATATGGGGCTTCACTTCCTTCAGATTATCTCCTATGGTTTCCAGGCTTTCTGCATAATAGATCGAAGTAACATTGAACAGGTACAGGTAGGTCACCATTCTTTCAAAACTATGATTGAGCGGTAAAAAGCTCAACGAACGCATTTCATCTCCTGGAGGAAAACAGGGTGTAGAGGCAATGACGTTCGACAGAATATTCCGGTGGCTCAGCATCACTCCTTTAGGTGTGCCTGTGGTGCCCGATGTATAAATGATGGTTACGGCATCTTCTTCAGTGATCTGTTCTGAAATTTTTTGAACCTCTGCTTCCATTTCGGGTGTAGCAGCATCCATCACTTCTTTCCAATACCGGGCATTGGCCACATGTTCAAAGCTGAATATCTCTTTGAGTGAAGGTACCCGGTCCTTAATGCTCATTACTTTATGGAAAATTGCATCATCGCTTACAAAAACCATTTTTACCTGTGCATCATTTAATACAAACTCCAGCTCATTGACGTTGATGGTTGGGTAAAAAGGTGTAAGCAAAGCCCCCGTTCGCTGTATGGCAAGGTCGAGTATAACCCACTCGGGCCGGTTATTGGAAATGAGGGCAATTTTATCCCTGCCTTCAACGGTCATATCATTGGGGCCTACACCCATGGCCCGGAGGCCGGCGCTCAGTTTGTTCACCTGCGAGGCAACATCTGCAGTACTGTATTTTTTCCACTGTCCGCCAGATTTGCCTGCAAGCATATCCGGTAGTGGTTTTTTTTCCAGCTGAAGCTGAATGGCATCAAAAAGTCTTTTTGGCTCTGTCATGTCTGCTGTGTTGTGTGCTGATGAAATCGCCCCAGTAGGGCAGTACGCAAGCACGGACAATATAACCAAAAATACAGTTTTAGAAAAACCAGTGGCTTCCTGAAATTTTTCCAGGTACCATTACCGGCTTTGATAATACTGGCCGGGCGGCATTCTGAATACCCTTCCTTTCTGGAAAGTCATGAAGCGGTTATACTCATCGGGATGAGTTTTGATCCAGCTATCATAAGCGGCGAGGTCGTCTGAAGGACCAAACAACCATTGGTTATAGGCATCAAACAAACCTTCAGTCAGCAACTGGCGCTGATAATCGAACAACCGGAACGGGAAACGGGATGCATGGCCTGCAAACCAGCTAAGGATAAAACGGGTGCGCATCATGGTAAGGGTTTCCGGGCTGATCCCCTGGCTGGCCAGGGAGGACTGTCCACTGATTGTCTCCAGTACCTTACGGGCAAATTCACTATTGTTTTTTTCTTCACCTTTCATAAGATCTGCTTCGGCATATAGTTTTTCCTTATACGCCTGAAGCAGCATTTGCTTCATTGCGGTCCCTCTTTCTCCCAGGCTTTCCATGTTTACAAATATTTCGGCATAGAGCAGCCCCCAAATTTTATCTTTGGCATAAAAATAGTAGCGGGCAGCATTGTAATAGTTGCCGCTGTACGAGGGATCAGCCCGGATACCTTCCTCCCAATACTGTATGGCAGAAAAATCTTTTATTGCCCATAGCAACTCTCCGTACTCGCTCAGCAGTGGCCCGCTTTTGGGAAATTTTTTCAGCGCTTTTTTATACATGCGGTCGCATTCCTTTACTTCCTCCAGGGCCTTGTACACATTTCCTGCAATCTGAAAACAAACTTCATCAGCATCTTCGCGGTCTATCAGCAGTTTGACGGCATCCAGCGCTTTTGCATAATCTCTTTTCAGGTAATAACTCATAGCAAGGTCTTTTTGCATTTCCAGGTTATTCTTATCCTGCTGCAACGCCCTTGTCAAAACAATGATTGCATTATCAAAGTCGGCTGAATGCATGAAAGACTTTGCTGTTTCATGCAGCTTCCGGACATCTTCAGGCTGTGCAAAAGAGTGGGTGGATAGTATGGCAGTTACTAGAAAGAAAACGATTTTTTTCATTTGCTGATTTTACTTCACTGGAATTTGTTGTTCGGCATTTGCCATAAAATTTCAATATGTGCCGGCATGATGGATCCCGATGATCTGTTAACTCTGTTCACTAAATATTGTAACAAGAAGGCACTTTGCTACATTACGTTGGATCAAAAATAACATTTATTTACGGCTCACTCAAGCAGGTAGGTCAACAGTCCATCGCGGAGCTTCGGTTCAAACCAGGTGCTTTTTGGTGGCATCACCTGCCCGGTGTCGGCAATTGTAAATAGCTGCTCAATAGTAACAGGATAGAGGCTGAAGGCGATCTTCATTTCACCGTTGTTGACTCTTTTTTCCAGTTCACCAATGCCCCGTATGCCCCCCACAAAATCAATCCGCTTATCTGTTCGCTGGTCTTTGATCCCCAGAATTTTATCTAAAATATTATTGGAAAGTATGGTTACATCCAGCACCCCTATAGGGTCAGAATTGTAGGTACCAGGCCGGGAAGTTAATATGTACCATTGCCCGTTCATATAGAATCCAAACTCATGGGGCTGTGCCGGTTTTACCGGTTCAGGGCTTAGGGTGATATAAAAATCATCTTGCAGCAGTGCAAGAAATTTTTCCGGCTTCATCCCGTTCATATCCTTTACTACCCTGTTGTAGTCCAGTATGGCGAGTTGGCTGGCAGGGAAAATAGTTGTGAGAAAATAGCCCGGGGCTTTGTTGCCCGCCTCCTGCTGGCTCAGTTTAGCAGCAGAAGCAGCCCGGTGATGACCATCGGCAATGTATGTACAGGCAACTTTTGTTTCGAACAGGGTCGTGATGGAATTAATAACAATATCACGGTCTATTTTCCAGATACTGTGCCGCACCTGGTCGGCGGCCTCAAAATCGTACAAAGGTTTGTTCGTGGTTTTCCACCCGCTGATCAATGCGTTGATTTCATCCACATCCCTGTATGCAAGGAATACATTTCCGGTTTGTGCCTTTGTTGCCGCCATATGATCTATCCTGTCTTTTTCCTTTTCGGGGCGGGTGAACTCATGTTTTTTAATAATGTTATCCTGGTAATCTTTCAGCGATGACACACAGACCAAACCTGTCTGGCTTCGTCCGTTCATGACCAGCTGGTAAATGTAGTAGCAGGGTTTCTCCTCCCGGTACAGAATACCTTTTTCGATCAACTGCCGCAGGTTGGTAAATGCCTTGTCATAAACAGGCTTGCTGTGCACATCGGTACCCGGCGGAAGATCAATTTCAGCCCTTGTGACATGTAAAAATGAAAAAGGGTTTTGCTGCACTTCTGCCCTGGCTTCATCTGTGTTCAGTACATCGTAGGGGGGTGATGCAACCTGCGGGGCCAGTTCCGGTACAGGCCGCAATGCAGAAAAAGGTTTGATACTTGCCATGTATTTTTTTTTATCCGAATTTATTTGCAAATTCTTTCATTAGATCTGTGAGAGCTGCCACACTGCTGATGGGCAGGGCGTTGTACATTGATACACGAAAGCCACCCACTGACCGGTGTCCTTTTATGCCAATCATGCCCTCCCTGTGGCAGCAGTTCAGAAACTCCGCTTCCAGCCGGCTGTCAGGAATATAAAACACCGCATTCATAATACTGCGTGAGTCAACAGCCACTGTTCCTTTAAATACAGGAAGTGCATCGAGGCTGCTGTAGAACAGACGGGCTTTTTCCAGGTTTCGATTTTCCATTGCGGCCGGACCGCCTTCCTGTTTTAGCCAGCGCAAGGTGAGCAAAACCACATATACGGCAAATACAGGAGGTGTGTTCAGCATACTGCCTTCCGCAATATGATTTCTGTAATCAAGCATTGTAGGTATTTGCCTGCTCGTTTTTCCTAAAATGTTTTTATTGACTACCACAAGGTTCACACCGGCAGCACCCAGGTTTTTCTGGGCGCCGGCATAAATCAGGTCAAACCGGTTGTATGCGACAATCCGGCTCAAAATATCACTGCTCATATCGGCCACCAGCGGTACACCACAATCATATGGTATCTGATGCCATTGCGTACCTGCGATGGTTTCATTGGTTGTCAGGTGGAGGTATGCGGCAGAAGCACTTGTTTGCACATGATGCGGAATACGGCAAAAATTTTCCTGGCGGGATGAGGCAGCAATTTCAACATGACCAAATAGTTTTGCTTCGTTGATTGCTTTGACCGACCAGGTACCTGTTTCAGTATAAGATGCAACAGCATCTTCGTTCAACAGGTTCATGGGTACCTGCATAAACTGAGTGCTGGCCCCTCCGTGAAGAAAAAGGACTTCATGATCAGCATCGAGCTGCATGAGTTCCCGTACCAGCGCCCTTGCTTCATCCATAACCTGCTGAAACATGGCTGTTCGATGACCGATTTCCAGGATGGATAAACCGCTGTCCTGAAAATTCAATACTGCCCTGCTCGCTTCTTCAAACACCTGCCGGGGTAAGATAGACGGACCTGAATTAAAATTATGAAGCTCCTGATGCCTGTTCAATAATGCTCCTTTTTTCTGAATCAAAACAACAAAAATAATAAAAAGAGTAGCGGTGTTGTTGATTCTCCTGATAACTTATTTTCTACACCTTCAACAGAGGACTGTTACTGAATGATTAGTTTCTTCTGATAACTCAGATTGCCCATCTGTACCTGAAAGATATAGAACCCGGATGACAGCTTTTCCCAGTTATAGGTCAGGCGGTTCAGCCCCGGCTGTCCTGTTCCTTCATCCCGGTGAACCAACTGCCCGGTAGCAGTGAGTAATTGTACCTGGTACCCTGAATATCCGTCCGGAATATAAAAATCAAATGTGACCCTCCCTGCCGACGGAACAGGATACAATTTATTCACACCCTCAATATTCATAGTTACTGCTTCAGACATCGGGCTCTTACAGCCATTTACGGTAACCTGCACCTGGTATATCCCGTTTGTAAAAGGCCGGAATAGCTGATCCACCGCCCCGCTGATTGCACTATTATTGCTGAACCATTGGTTTCCGCTGCTGGCAGATGATAAAAGGTTGCCCACATTTGTTGTAATAACAGGACGGGCCGGCGTGGGTTGCACAACCAGACTCACAGAATTTGTTGTAAGGCTAACCGGTGACACACATCGTGCACTGGATGTTTCTGCACAGGTGATCACATCACCTGAAACCGGAGAAGCAATTGTAATATTGGTTTGCCCCGAAAATGCAGGAATAAGAATACCGTTCCTGTACCAGTTAATAACTGGTGCCGTTCCGGCATTGGTGTTACTAAGAGTGAAACTGGCAGACTCCCCGGAACAAAGCAGTGTTTTAGGTGTGCTGATGCTTGCTGCGTGCTGCAGATTTGATAAAACCGTTATGGTAATTGCATTGCTGATTACTTCTGCAGGCGAGGCGCAGGTCATGCTGCTCACTTCACGGCAGGTAATTATATCTCCATGAACAAGGTTTAATAATGTAACAACTGAAAGCCCGCTGGTGCCCGGAATAGGCGTTCCGTTTTTCAGCCACTCTATGACTGGTGATGTACCCTGGTTTGCGGAAGCAAGAGAAAACGTAGCAGTCTGGCCCTGGCAGATGTTTGTATCAGCAGATGAAATTATTGCAGTATGAGAAACCGAGTTATGTACGGTAATATAATTGCTGATCAATTTTGTATCGGTGCCGCCGGGGTTGGTGACAGTAAGAGTTACGCTATAGGTTCCAGCTGCATTGTATTGTACATCCGGGTTCTGCTGTGAGGAGACAGATGGTGTGCCTCCCGGAAAACTCCAGGAGTATACGGTTTCGCAATTCGTGCTGTTATTGATAAAGTGTACTGTTTGTCCCAGGCAAATACTTGTTTGGGATGCAGAAAAATCTGCCACCGGCGGTGCTGCCGCACAGGCTGAAAACACGGGACTTTCCCATACACCTCTGCCGTAGGTAGCCACTCTTATTTTGCCTGCTGTTTTTTGCAACTCCAGTTCGTTGACGGCAACCTTTGGTAGGTTGGCAGAGTAATCGCTCCATCCGGGATCAGTTTCCGTTTTATGGTAAACACCGATATTCATTCCTATATAAATATTCCGCGGGTTGCTGTCATCTACCCGAATGGTTCTGGCGCTGATGGCCGGAAGGTTTGCTGAGATATTTGTGAAACTGGCCCCTGCATTGGTTGAAACAAAAACTCTGTTGCTGCTGCTGTTGCAGGTGATCCAAATTTTATCCGGGATGAGCGGATCCACTGCGATATCGGTAATGGAAGCTGCAGCAGATCTTGTAACCCAACTGGCGCCACCATTGTCAGTAACATAGAGAGTGGAACCAGTGGAAGCATAAATATAATCAGGGTTTGAGGGGGCAATGGCAAGGTCGGCAAGGGTGCTGCTGATATACCCCGAAGATATATTGGTCCAGCTGGAACCGCCATTGATTGATTTATAAACTCCCGTCCATCCACCAAATAATATTGTTTCATTGGATGGATGAATAGCCAGTGGTGTCACCCATTGACCTGCTGAGGGCCGCCCCAGGGAGCTATATGAATTTCCTCCGTTTACAGTCCGGTATAAATAACCATTCTGACTGGTGCCCCACATCTTCAGATGATCTGTGGGACTCACCAATCCCTCCATACCATCGGCACCCAGCCAGTCAACCCATGTGCCGGAAGCCTGCCTGGCCGCACTTCCATTATCCTGTGCCCCGCCTGTAATGACAGCAGCATTTGTTTGTGAGCATGCAATCCTGTAAAACTGCCGGATACCAAGACCTGTTGAAAGATCAGTCCAGTTGTCACCAAAATCAGTACTCTTGTAAATACCTCCATCCGAAACAGAATAGAGTGTAGTGTTGATCCAGTATAATCCATGTACATCGGCATGATTGTACCCCAGGCTGTTTGGATAAGACCACTCAGTGAGTGCCGTAAAACTTGTACCACCGTCTGTTGACCGCCAGCATATGATACCAGCAATAAACACATCGTTTGCATCCACTGGCGATACGTCCATTGCCATATCATAAGTGGCTTGCCCGCTGGTACCTGTTCCATCGGAGGAATATCCAAAATAATTTGTTCCGGTGCCGGGGCTCCCCACTACAGTGGTTGTAAAACTTGTTCCTGAATTGACAGACTTGTACATTCTTCCAAACAAACTCCCGCTGGCCTGAACGGCATATACAACCTCAGGGTTGGCTGGCGAAACAGAAAGAAGGGTGCGGCCTGTATGGGTAATGCCTTCAGCAGTTGTTACTGGTGACCAGCTGATTCCGTTATCAGCAGAACGGTATACATCATTGCCTGAAGCATACATGATATTCATGTTGCCTGGTTTAAACTCGATATCCTCCTTACTGCCACTATGTACCTGCGTCCAGCTACTACCCCCGTTAACAGAACGCCAGATGCCGTTTGTGGCAGCCGCAAACACAATATTTGGAGCAGAAGGGTGCATCAGTATTTTCCGAACGGTTCCGGAAGGGCCTGCTCCTGCAGGAGACCAGGACAGTCCGCCATTGGTAGATTTAATAATTCCGTTTGAACTGGCCATTCCTGCATAAATCACATTTTGATTGGTAGGATCAATCGCCAGAGAATAGACATTCATCCAGAGTGAGTTTAGATCTGTCAAAGGAGCCCATGTGGTTCCGCCATTCACAGTTTTCCAGATTCCTCCTCCCGGTGAACTCACGTAAATAACCTGTACATTGGATGGATGAATGGCCACATAGGTTAGTCGCCCCACACCCGGGTTCCAGCCGCTTGTTCTGTTCCAGCCTGAAGGGCCCATTTCTGTCCAGTTGGCTGCCGTTAGTGCCTGTGGCATCATGGCAGTGGCCTGCTGGTAGCGGGTCCACTCCTGCTGTGGAGAAATATACATGCCGTTTTCATCACTATGAAATTTTCGTTCATACAGCCAGCGTTGAAATTGTTTGTAACCGGTTCCCTTTCCGGTGCCTTGCTGTGTAAAAAAATTGTTTGCCTGTCGTTCTGCCTCCTGCCAGCTCAGATCCGTTCGTTCCATTAGTTGAAATATTTCATGCTGGGCAAACCCGGAGCCGGTTGTCAGACAGATGAACAGGCAAAAAAGAATTTTTTTCATACCGAGTTATGTTTTTAATATAGCATCCCCTGTTCAACAGGAAATTCAGACAGACGTCTGGAAGACTAAGTTCCAGGCCGGCCAAAGATAATTCATTTGATGAGGTATAATGAATGAGGCTTCAGCACCGAATCGGAATAATTCGCATTCATTCATGTTCTCTTCCTTTTATAGATGTATTCTTCCAGGCCTGGTTCAGTGCTTCAAACTCTTTCAGATCTTCTGCGGAAAAATCTTTTCCCGATAGTTTGGTCAGATCGGGTTGGCCGGCATTTACCCATGCGGTATACCAAAAACTGGCCACCGCATACATAGATTTTCTCATTCTTCTTTCTACCATTCCATTCAGCAACTGGTCGTAAGCCATGGTAAAGGCTGAAGAATACTGCCGGATCGTCATCCCGTTCCGATCCTCAAATGAAAATTTCTGGTCTGATAAGAATTGCGTGGTTAATTTTCTTTCATACCGGAGTACTGTATCTGCCGCTGCAGCGCTTTCCAGTACTGATTGCCAGATAAAAGCAGAGGGGTCTCTGATGTAATCTGCTGTACCAATAAAGAAATCCCATTTTTTTTCAGCCAGCAATTCAGGGACCCGGCTTTCCCAGAATGCATGAATTCCTTTTTGACCCGTGTGTTGACCATTATGATTGCTGCTGGCATGAAGGGGCACATGAGCATCGGCAATATAGTGGCCCAGTTCAGCAGAGTACCTTAAAATTTTCGACTGATTTTTTTCCCGGAATGCATTTGTCAGACGGAGCAGCATGATTTGAACCCACCAGGGTACTATGCCATATGCCTGCAGGCTGTCTTCAGAAAACTTCTGTACGGCATCGTCCCACCTCCTGGGCAGTTCTGTAAATGGATAGTTTCCGTAATGGTCTATATCTATATAATGCCGCGTACCTTCCTCCGGTACGGCATACCGTCTCTTATCGGGATCCACTGCATGTTCGGCCAAAAATTCAATGTGTGGCTTGTATAAGACCATCATAGCAGGAGGAAGAAGGAACACCGCATGCTGGTTTATTTTTTTATGCCCATAAAAACCCCAGGGAGGGCTTGTAGCCGGAAACAAGGGTAAGAAAAACAAAATGGTTTTCAGCATCATGAATAACTCAAACAAAATGTATCAAAAAAAAAGAAGTGCCTTTTCTTTGCACACGGAATGATTTTTTCGGCTAAGTTGGGTTTCTTAATGTCTTGTCATTTTCGGAACCCAGGTCCACCACCCCCCCGGTCAGAGCATATTTCATCGCTTCTCCCGAGGAAACCTGGCTGATTGTTTTCACTTTTTCCCTGGGCAATACATAAAGCTGCCCGGCAAAGTTGTACGCCTGTGGTACATATACAGATACATGATCAGCGCCCAGTTCAAATTTACCTAACTCTTCATCGGTCATAAAACTGACCACCCACACATTTTCGCCAAATACATTTGCCAGTACTGCCTTGCTGAATCTTTTTTTATCGCCGGCAAATGCTTCAAAAAAATCTTTGGTAGACGTATACAGAAACTTAATGACCGGGGTGCGGGCCATCCATTGATCAAAAAAACGGATAAAGCCAGCCATCAGAAAATGAGAACTGAACCACCCTATTAGAATAACAAGGACTACCATGACGGCAAATCCAAGGCCTGGATTTTTTTTCACATTTCCCTTTTCATCTTCTGCAATCCAGGAAGGAAATAGCCGGTTCACCAGGTTGGGCAGCAGGTCGTCCAGGAAATTAAACGCAGTCATGATCGCCCAAACTGTAATTGCAATAGGCGCAATAATCAATAGGCCCTGTATAAAAAAGCGGAATATTTTTTTTAAAAAACTCCTGGATGGAGGCAGGGAAGGGGTTTGCATATGAAGCACAGGAATTTGAATACCGAAGATAGACGAAAACAGGGGCGATTGGCAGGAAAAACCCGGTGAGCGGTTAAAAAAATGGAACAGAAACTTTGGTAACAAAAATAGTTTCCTTAGTTTTGTGCCCGCAATTTCAATGCAGATGGAGACAAAAGACAGAATACGGGGTAAAGCAGGAGCACTTTTTTTGAAGTACGGCATCCGGTCGGTCTCGATGGATGATATTGCCAACCAGCTTGGGATGAGCAAGAAAACGCTTTACCAATTTTATACGGATAAGGATGAATTGGTGCTGGAAGTAGTGGATGCGCACCTGAAAAACATGGAGCAAAACTGCGGCACCTGTCAGGCAGATGCACGGGATGCAATACATGAAATATTTATTACGATGGACCGCATCCTGCAGGATTTCTCTGATCTGAACCCCAACCTCCTGTACGACCTGGAAAAATTTCATTACAAAGCATTTCAGAGGTTTCGTGAACACCGGGACAAGTTTTTGCTGAAACTGATACAGGAAAACATCATGTGGGGTATACAGGATGAACTGTACCGGGCCGACATCAATGTAGATGTACTGACAAAATACCGGATTGAATCTATGATGATACCATTCAATGTATCTCTCTTTCCGCCGGGCAAGTACAACCTGGCCGAAGTATCCTCGCTGGTTATAGAAAATTTTATTTATGGCCTTTCTACAAGCAAAGGACATAAACTGATTCAGAAATACAACGAACTACGCAAAAAAAATATGACTTATGAAGAGGTTAAGAAGTAGGGTATTCCGGGGGGCCAGGTACCTGGCCGGAATTGTATTTGTCCCCTTATCTCTCCTGGCACAGGATCCCAAAAATAACAATGCCGTAAGGCATGAAATGAGCATGCAGCAAGCAGTGGCTTTTGCCATAAAAAACAATGCCACAGTAAAAAATGCACTGCTGCAGGTTGACATTCAGCAGCAGCAAAACAGGGCGATTACTGCAGCTGCCTATCCGCATATCAACGCCAGTATGAGTACTACTTATAATCCTAATATTGCCACCCAGGTGATTCCGAATTTCATTTCGCCCGCCACCTACCAGGTGCTGATTGATGAAGGAGTGAAAAATGGTAATGGAGATCCGGTTCAGATGCCGGGCGACTTTGGATTTGTGGCTGCACAGTTTGGAACAAAATATAGTGCGAATGCCGGTATTTCTTTTTCACAAATCTTGTTTGACGGACAGGTATTTGTTGGCCTCCAGGCACGGGATGCAGCAATGCAATTACAGCAGAAAGGGGCCGAAGTTACACAGGAAAATATAAAAGTGAATATCCATAAAGTGTACTATCAGCTTGCATTGAGCAAAAAACAGGTGGAACTGCTGGATGCCAATATTGCACTGGTCGAAAAAAACCTGAGAGACACAAGAATTATTTATGAAAACGGGTTCCGGGAAAAGCTGGACGTGGATAAAGAAACTGTCCGGTTGTCGAACCTGCAAACAGAAAAACAAAAACTGCTGAACCAGATATCCAATGGCTATTATGCACTGAAACTGCTGATGGGTATGCCTATTATGGATGAACTGGTACTGACCGACAGTCTAACAGAAGATCAGATCAAATCAGATATACTGGGGGCCGCCACACACCGGTATGAAGACCGTAAAGAATTCCAGCAGCTGATGATTTCCAAAACTCTGCTGGATTACAATGTACGCCGGTACAAACTATCGCAGGTACCCGTTGTCTCTCTTTCTGCACTGTATGCAAAAAATGCACAAAGGAATAAATGGGATTTCCTGGGCAAAGGCAACTGGTTTACTATTTCCAATATCAACCTGAATATTGCCATCCCCATTTTTAATGGTGGATACACAAGGGCAAAAATCCAGGAAGCCCGACTGGAAGCCAGGAAGGTTGACAATACCATTGAAGGCATGAAGCGGTGGATTAACCACGATGTAGAGGCAGCACGAAACAATTATCGCAATGCGATTGTCACAATGGATTTTCAGAAAAAGAATATGGAACTGGCAGAAAAAGTGTACCAGCAAACGAAGAAAAAATATGAAATCGGAACCGGCTCGCAAATTGAAATCGTCGCCGCTCAAACAGAAATGAAAGCAGCTCAGACAAATTACATTTCATCCATGTATGACGCTGTAATTGCCAAAGTAGATTTTTTGAAAGCAACCGGTAAATTATAATCACTGTTAATCAATTAAACAGATCACAATGAAAAAGATCCTTACAGAACTGATGCTCACGTTCTCAGCCGCTATCATACTGGCATCCTGTGGTGCAGGTGCCAAGGATAAAAAAGGAGATATTGGCGATATGAAAAGTAAGCTGGAGAAACTGAAAAAAGAAAAAGGAAAACTCGATGCCGATATCCGCAGGCTGGAAGAACAACTGTCGAAAGCAGATCCTAAATCATCCCGCCAATTACTGAAACTCGTAGCAGCTGACAGCATCCGGGTCTCCGACTTCAGTCATTATATTGAATTGCAGGGAAAGATTGATGCAGAAGGCATCGCTTATGTGGCTCCCAAAGGACAGGGAGGACTTGTAAAAGCCATTTATGTAAAGACAGGACAAAAAATTGGCCGCGGTCAGCTGATTCTGAAACTGGACGATGCGATGGCCAGGCAGGCGGTTGTGGCGGCGCAGCAGCAAACCGGGCAACTGAAAGCAAGGCTGGCACAGGCACAAACGGTTTATGAAAGATATCAGAATCTATGGAACCAAAACATCGGCGCTGAAATTAATGTTATCAATGCAAAAGCTGATGTGGATGCACTTGCTGCTCAGATGAAAGCAGCCCAGGCACAGGTGGCTATGGCGCAGGAGCAGGCCAATATGTCAAATGTATATGCTGAAATCAGCGGAGTAATTGATGAAATGAATGTAAAAGTGGGAGAATTTTTTTCTCCTCAGAGTGCAGCAATGCCACAAACAGGCATCCGCATTGTCAATAACAGCAACTTGAAAATAGTAACCAACGTACCCGAAAATTATTCATCCCGCGTCAAAAAAGGCGACAAAGTGGAAGTGCTGGTTCCGGAAAGCGGAAAACCTTCCTACAGCACCAGCATCAGTGTAGTGGGTGTTTCGATTGATATGATCACAAGGTCATTTACTGCAGAAGCAAAATTGCCCTTTGACCCTGTATTGAAACCCAACCAGACTGCAACAATGAAAATCCTGGATTATGAAGCAAAAGGGGCGGTGACAGTTCCGGTCAACGTAGTACAGAGCGATGAAAAAAACAAATATGTGTATGTAATAGAAAAATCCGGAGAAAAACTTGTGGCCCGTAAAAAAATTGTGACCCCGGGACAAGCATATAACGGAAGAATGGAAATTAAAAGTGGCCTGTCGGGCGGCGACGTGATCATTACTGAAGGATACCAGTCGGTGTATGACGGGCAAGCTATTGCGATTAACTAATAATGAATAAACCGGTCAAGCGCCGTAAAAAAACTGGATATGAAAGTACTGGAAGGAATTTCGAAAAAGTTCAAAGAGTTTAAACCAACCAGCTGGGCAGTTGACAACCGGATCGCCGTTTATATCCTGGCGATACTGATTTCCCTGTATGGACTGATGAAGTTCAACTCACTGCCAAAGGAACAATTTCCCGACATTGTGGTGCCCACTATTTCAATCACCACAGTTTATGCCGGTAATTCGCCCAAAAACATTGAAAGCCTGGTTACCCAGCCTATCGAAAAGCAGCTCAAAGGCATCAGTGGCGCTAAAGTCAATAAAATACAAAGTGTGTCACAAGCCGATTACAGCCTGATTGTCGTTGAGTTTGACACGAGGGTTAAAACTGAAATTGCCAAGCAGAAAGTAAAAGATGCTATTGACAAGGCAAGAGCCGAATTACCTGCCGACCTGACCAAGGAACCTGATGTTCAGGAATTTTCATTTAGCGAAATACCAATCATGTTTGTCAATGTCAGCGGCGACTATGATGCAATCAAACTGAAAGAGTATGCAGATAAAATGCAGGACAAATTCGAAGCGCTGACTGAAGTAACCCGTGCAGAAATTGTAGGCGCCCCCGAACGGGAAATCCAGGTCAACGTAGACCCCTACAAAATGACCGCAGCCCGGATCAGCTTTATGGATATTGAAAACGCCATAGCCCGGGAAAACAATGACATCACCGGCGGCCTGATTGAAACAGGCAACATGAAACGCACCCTGAAAATAAAAGGTCAATTTACCGGAGTACAGGACCTGCAGAACATAGTGGTGCGCAGCAGTTCACAGGGGGCTTCTGTTTACCTCCGTGATATTGCCGAACTGAAAGACAGCATCCGTGAAAAAGAAAGCTATGCAAGGCTGGATGGGAAGAATGTAGTGACACTTAATATTATCAAACGGGCAGGAGAAAATCTCATCAGCTGTGCCGATAAGATCAAAGCAGCAGTTGAAGAAATGAAACAAAACGAAGAACTGCCTAAAGATTTGCGGGTGGAATTTACCGGTGACCAGAGCAAACAAACCCGTACCTCATTCAATGAACTGATTAACACAATTGTACTTGGGTTTATCCTGGTATTGGTGATCTTAATGTTTTTTATGGGTGTCACCAATGCTTTCTTTGTAGCATTGAGTGTTCCGCTCAGCGTGTTTGTAGCCTTTCTCTTCCTGCCGGTAGCTGACAGTATTGTGGGCACCCCTGTTACATTAAACTTTATTGTCCTGTTCGGTTTGCTGTTCGGTCTGGGAATTATTGTGGATGATGCCATCGTGGTCATTGAAAATACGCACCGGATTTACAATAACGGGAAAGTACCCATTATCCGCAGTGCCAAAGAAGCTGCAGGGGAAGTTTTTGTGCCTGTGCTGGCCGGTACCGCTACCACACTGGCCCCGTTTTTTCCTTTGTTGTTCTGGCAGGGGCTCATTGGAAAATTTATGATCTACCTGCCCACGATATTAATCCTGACACTTGCTGCATCACTGATTGTTGCGTTCATTTTCAATCCTGTGTTTGCAGTCAGTTTTATGAAACCGGAGGGTAAGGAATATGAAAAACCAAAAAACGCAGTATTCAAAAACAAATGGTTTATTGTGTTTTTGTCTGCAGGTGCATTGTTGCATGTGGCCGGAATGCCCGCAATGGCCAACTTCTCACTCCTGATGGCCCTGCTGCTGATATTTAATGCCTATGTTCTGAATAATGCCATCCAGCGTTTCCAGAAAAAAGTTTTGCCGGGATTAATGAACCGGTACGAAAAACTTTTGCGCTGGATCCTGAAAGGTAAACGACCGGTTTACGCATTTCTCTCCCTGTTCGGACTTTTTTTTATCGCTATTGGATTGCTGGTGGCAAGTGTAATGGCGGGGCGAAGTAAAACAACATTTTTCCCAAGTGGCGACCCAAATTTTGTATATGTGTACCTGAAGCTTCCGGTTGGAACAGATGTGAAATACACCGACAGCATCACCCATGTACTGGAGAATCGGGTGGAGAAAGTGCTGGAAAAAGAAAAACCCGGAGTCAAAGGCAGCCTCGTGGAGAGCATCATTGCCAATGTGGCTGTCAGCGCCAATAACCCCCGCGACAATAACCGGAGTGTACAGTCGCACCTGGGAAGAATTCAGGTATCCTTTGTTGAATTTGAGAAGAGACATGGCAGAAGCACACAACCCTATATGGATCAGATACGGGAGGCAGTGCAGGGAATACCCGGCGCAAGTGTGGAAGTGGGCAAGGAAGACAATGGCCCATCAACCGAACCTCCTGTTAATATTGAAATACAAGGCGACAATTTTGAAAAAATTGCAGCGATCTCAAGAGAGCTTTTCAATTTCCTGGATACAAACAGGATTTTCGGGATTGAAAATCTCCAGGCCGATGTGGACCTCAACAATCCTGAAATCACCATCAATATTGACCGGGAAAAAGCCATGTTTGAAGGCCTCAGCACCGGACAAATTGGGATGGAAATACGTACCGCTGTTTTCGGAAAAGAAGTGAGTAAAATTAAAGATGGCGAAGATGAATATAAAATTCAGCTCCGCTACAAGGACCTGATGCGTAATAATATCACCGACCTGCTGAACATGCGCATCACCTTTATGGATATGAACAGCATGCAGATTAAATCTATTCCGCTCAGCACTGTGTCCTCTGTTGATTATACTAGCACAACTGGTGGAGTGAAAAGAAAAAATGTAAAACGGACCATTCAGCTGCAAAGCAATGTGCTGGATCCCACTATGGTAACCAAAGTAAATCAGGAACTGCAGGTTAAGATTGATGAATTTAAGGGGATCACCAAAATACCTGCTGATGTATCTATCAGGCTCAGCGGCCAAAGTGAACAGGAGAAGGAAACAAATGAGTTTCTTTCGCTTGCCTTCATGATCGCCATCGGACTCATTTTCCTGATCCTGGTGCTGCAGTTCAATTCCTTAAGCAAACCTTTTATTGTACTGACAGAAATTTTCTTTTCCGTGATTGGTGTACTTCTGGGATATGCACTGACCGGAATGACTATTGCTACAATTATGCTGCTTGTCGGGATTGTGGGGCTTGCCGGGATTGTAATCAAAAACGGGATTTTGCTGATCGAATTTACCGATGAGCTACGCAGCCGGGGTATGCGTACCCGGGAAGCTGCCATACAGGCGGGAAAGATCCGGATTATCCCGGTATTGCTCACAGCCGTGGCAACCATGCTGGGCCTGTTGCCACTGGCAGTAGGATTCAACATTGATTTTGACGGTTTGTTCAGTAGCCTGAAACCAAATATCTTCTTTGGCGGCGACAGTGTAGTGTTTTGGGGGCCATTGAGCTGGACGATCATATTCGGGCTGATGTTTTCATTCTTTCTCACCCTGGTGATGGTACCCAGCATGTACCTGATCGCAGAAAGGCTGAAACGGCCGATGGAAAAATTTTACGGAACAAAATTCATTGCCCTGCTTGGATTCCTGGGTCCGTTTTTCTTTGTGTTCGTGGGAATTATGTTTCTGATTCGAAAAATTCAGGGCAAAAAAGTATGGGTGGGCGGGCCTGCAAAAAAGCAGCAAAACACAGCATGATGTTGTCATAGATGATGAATCCTGCTGACAATCGTTTCATACTTGCAATTTTTGGTTTTGGTGGTGTGTTCCGCCATCACAGGCGGAGCAAAAAAAAGCGGCTTCTTTCCAGAGGCCGCTTTTCTGTGTTTAGTATGCAACATTTACATACGAAACACCCGATTGTATGGTGCAATTACTACATAAAGACGGCGAACTTTTTTCCCGTGCCAGGCGGGTTGTATAATTGATGATATCACTCCAGCCGGAAATGCTGTTATCCATATAGCTGATCTTTTCCTTCAGCGCCTGCAAAAAACTAAGCGTATAAAAACCGCCAAAGGGGTTAGCCCATGAATATTCTCCTGATTTTGCCGCTGCCGATATCAACGATCCCCTGGCCGACATAAACAGCCTCCGGAGCTTGCTGATGTCTGGCTTATTATCTGCCTGCAGGTTGAGGAAACTGGTGCTGGTAACCTGGTTCAGCCCGATATTGTTATTACAACAATCGGCGAGCACAATGTTCAGACGGGCATTTTTTCTTTTTAAGGTATTATAAACCTCACTCAGGGCAATGGATGTGCTTTGCGTAATGGACATATAATTGGAAGAGCGCAGATCCAGCATCGGGTATGCATCGGACTGGTTATTCCACCGAAAGCCATGGCCTCTGTAAATAAACAGTATGATATCATTGGTACCTACTGCAAGTGATGATAAAACAGACTGAACATTCTGCTTATTGAACCGATCCCCATCCACTACGTATTTCCTGTATTGCATATTCAGGGCATCTGCAATGCTGCGGAATTCATAATCCAGTTTGTCCCGGTCGGAGGCACAACTGGGGCCAATATCGCCAATCAGGGTATTGGCAACCACTACAAGGTGCAGTTTTGCTTTATCAGTATTGGTATTGGTGGGATTGGTAACCGGGGACACTTCCAGTCCGCAAAACTTTTTCAGTGCGATGAACTCCTGCTCATTTGTCCAGTAAAAGCGGCGCAGGTAGGTTTCTTTTACTTTATACGGGTCCAGCTGGTAGAATGAATCTACCGGAATTTCATTTTCAATTTTCAGTTTCGGATCATCAGTTGTGGATGGCAGTTTCCAGTCTGTTTCATATTTTCCTTTTCGCCAGATAAAATAATCAGGATTGTACTGCTGATCTTTTGAATTTTCAGTGATAAACCTTGGAGCCGATCCGGTCATGAAATAATAACTGCTACCATCATTATAGGTACCGGTCTGTGATTTGTACTGCACATTGACCACATGATAACGGTTGTCTGCCGAATTGTACCCAATCCGCATATAGGCACTGCTTTCATTAAAATACACCAGCAGGCCATCGTACCGGTTATAATTTTTATCGTGAAAATTCACTTTGTATAATATCTGTGTTTTGCCTGCTGAAGAAACCAGGAAAAACAAGGCCGGCATTGCCAGCCGGGCAGCAACATTTAAAAACCTGCGCATAGAATTGGGTTGGGTGAATTTTTTTTTACAAGATCTAATTTAAGAAGATTTTCCCGGACAAGTTGCCACAACACATTCCTGCCAATCCTGTTGGCTTACATAGCAGCCTGAATCCACCGTATCCTCAAACATCCAGGCCTGGGGTTATGATAGCTGTGAGCAGGCCAACACAGATGCTTCGCATCGTGTGCTTAAAAAGATTTTTTTACCTGAACCAGATTGCCTTGAACGTCCAGTTCTACAACCGGGTAGCCCAGTTTTTTAACAGTTTCATAAATTTTTTCCTTATCTCCCACCAGCAGAATATTCATTTTTTCAGGATTCAGCAATCTCTTAGCCAGATCATCGACTTCATGTTTCGTTAGGCCTGCTACTATTTTATTTTGCTTTTCTGTATAATCAGCCGGCAGATTGTATTGAAGCATACGGCCAATAAATCCTGCTTTTTGCATATTGGTTTCGTATTGCAACGCATCACGTTGCCCCAATGATTTTTTCATAAATAACAGTTCGGCTTCAGTAATACCGCTGTT
Organism: uncultured Chitinophaga sp.; assembly: GCA_964473035.1. GTDB lineage: Bacteria > Bacteroidota > Bacteroidia > Chitinophagales > Chitinophagaceae > JJ008. The sequence continues at coordinate 56,383 of CAYYMK010000006.1, read as the reverse complement.
TCTATAACGAGTTATTTCATACATGACTTCTGACAATGCACTGTCCGTTGCATCGGCTTTGATACCGGCGCTGAATTCAAACCTTCCGCTGATTGCATCGGAATTAAAAGAACTTCTTGCGCCATAGGTCCACCCCTTATCTTCTCTCAGGTTCAGGTTCAGACGACTGTTAAAGTCACCACCCAGCGGGTAATTCAGCAGGCGGGAACGGTAATGTGTACCTATTGCATCAAAGGGGATACCTGTCACATATCCCACCCTAAACTGTGTTTGTGCGGCTTTTGGAATATCAACCAGATAAATAATGGTTTGGTTTGGGGTTTTTCCTTTACCATCTACTTGCGGAAGATCAGATTTCCGGTTGGGTAGCTTATTCAAAAAAGTCAGGCCTTTTTCCATTTCAGCTTTTTTTACATCGCCTGCCACTACCACCCTGACTCCCTGAGAATTCAGAATTTTTTTATAATAATTCTCCACATCCTGCACAGAAAGGTTCCTGATGGTTTGTTCAGTTCCTGATTCACTACGCCCCAGTATATGTTCACTTCCATAATTCAGTCGTGCGAATACGGTACTGGCCACCGCAGCCGGATCTGATAGAGTTTGTTTGAATCCTTCGAGGCGCTGACGTTGTATCCGGGAAAATGTTTCCTGCGTAAATCTGGGATTCAGTATTCTTTCTTCAAGCAGTTTCAGGCTGGGCAGCAGGTTTTTTTTCAGGCACTGCATGCTGATGGAAATTTCGTCAGTAGAACTGCTCACATTGATACTGCCGCCGAGCAGGCGAAGTTCCCTGGTAAATTGCTCAGCGCTGTAGTTTTTTGTATCCTCGTTCATCATACTACTGAAGATGGATGCCAGGCCTGTTCTGGCTGTGTCTTTTGCCTGCATCAGGTGGCCGCCAGGAAAACTGATGCTGAGTGTGACAACAGGAATTTCATTGTTTTCTGTTCCGATCATCCTGACACCGTTTGATAGATTTTTTTTCCAGAATGCGGGAACTTTTACCACCGGATCCGGACCGTTTCCGGGCATTTTGCTCCTGTCAAATTCATCAGCTGACTTTATATAGGATAATCCTTTATACCCGTAATCCGGGGGTTGATACCCTGCTGTATCAATGGTATAATTATTCGCTGAGGCAATGACCTGATCCTGGCCTTTTGGCAACACGCTGACAAAAACAGCATACTTTCCTTTGATGTACTGATGATACACACGGAGCACATCTTCTTTTGTAACGGACGTGTACATCTGTACCAGTTCTGCAATCTTGTTTGGATTACCGGTAAACGTCTGAAATGCGGCCAACTGTGATACTTTACCTGAAACGCTTTGCAATGCATTGATCAATGTTGACTCCATGCCCGCTTGAAACTCACGAATATCTTCATCGCTGACTCCTCTTTGCTCAAAAGAATCCAGCGCATTGCGGAACATGCTATCCATTTGTGCCAGCGTTTTTCGCTGCACAGGCTGAAACTGAAAAGTAAATTCGCCGGCAAGCTCAGAGAGTATACTGGAAGCACTTGCAAAAAGAGCCTGTTGCTTTATTATAAATTGTTGGTATAAAATCGAATTTTTACCCTGCCCCAGCACCTGGGCCAGGCAAGCCAGCGCCCCCATATCCTTATGATAATTGGGCACTGTGGGGTACACAATCAGCAACCGAGGCTGTTTTGCATAGTTATCGGTATAAGAAACATACCTGTTTTTTTTAATGATGGCAGGATGTGCAAAAACAGGCTTCACATCGGGGCCTGCCGGAATAGAGCCAAAATATTTTTGAACCAGTATCATTACTTCTGCAGGACGCACATCCCCCCCAATGGACAGGGTTGCATTATTAGGACCATACCATCGTAAAAAGAAGTTTTTCAGATCATTGACATCCACCCGGTTCAAATCTTCTACATAGCCAATGGTGAGCCAGGAATAAGGATGACCATAGGGATAAAGATTTTTTGATGACACTTCATAGGCCAGCCCGTATGGCCTGTTATCATAATTTTGACCCCGTTCATTTTTAACTGTTGCCCGCTGTATTTCGAATTTTTGCTGCGTCACTGCATCCAGTAAAAAGCCCATTCTGTCGGATTCCAGCCACAGCATCTTTTCCAGCTGGTTGGAAGGAACAGTCTGATAATAATTTGTCCGGTCCCGGTTTGTGGACCCATTTAGGGTTCCCCCCGATTCGGTTACAATTTTGAAATGTTGTTCGTCTGCCACATGGTCACTTCCCTGGAACATCATGTGTTCAAAAAAATGGGCAAATCCTGATTTCCCAATTTCTTCTCTTGCGGAACCAACATGGTAGGTTACATCCACATGAACAACAGGGTCGCTGTGGTCTTCATGAATCAGCACGGTAAGCCCGTTGGCCAATATATATTTTTCATACGGGATTACCAGTTCGTCAGCCTTACGGACAATTTTTTCGGCCAGTTTCATTTGCTGGGCGTTTACGAAATATGCGTGTACGAATGAGGTAAGAAGAATGATATAATATTTCATACATAAATTTTTTTAAAAAGTATATGGGTACATCATCGGGCCAGATCGTTTCTTTTTGTTAGTAGAAGTAATGACTGATCCTGACAGGTTCTGTACAGCGTAACCCGGTGTGCCGGAGGGCAAAATAAATCATTTGTAGCTGGTTTCGGCACCGGTGGTCAAAATTGGGTGCTGATATATGTTTCAGAATTTTGTATTTGAATGATACCTTTGAGAAAAAAGAAAATGAGCACAACTACCCGCCACAACCATGAAATTGATTACAAATTGTATGGTGAAGAAATGCAGTTTGTAGAAATTGAGCTGGACCCGCTGGAAACAGCCATTGCAGAAAGCGGGGCCATGCTGATGATGGAAGATGGCATTGTCATGCAAACAATTTTTGGCGACGGCTCGGCCCAGCAGCCCAGTAGTTTTCTCGGAAAACTCATGAGTGCCGGCAAAAGAATCCTGACCGGTGAAAGTCTTTTCATGACTGCATTTACCAACGAGGGAAAAGAAAAAAAGAAAGTGAGTTTTGCCGCACCTTATTCAGGCAAAATCATCCCGATGGACCTGCAGCAACTGGGAGGCACCCTGATTGCCCAAAAGGATGCATTTCTTTGTGCCGCTAAAGGTGTGAGTGTTGGTATTCACTTTCAGCGTAAACTGGGTGTGGGAATTTTTGGTGGTGAGGGTTTTATCATGCAAAAACTGGAGGGTGATGGAATGTCTTTCCTGCATGCAGGCGGATATATTGTAGAAAAAAACCTGAATGCTGGAGAAATCCTGAAAGTAGATACAGGCTGTCTGGTGGCCTACACTCCGCAAATTCAGTTTGATATTGAGTTTATAAAGGGAATCAAGAATTTTATGTTTGGTGGGGAAGGATTGTTTTTTGCAAAACTGCAGGGTCCTGGCAAAGTTTGGATTCAATCTTTACCCATCAGCCGCCTGGCGGGAAGGATTATTGCGTATGGAACCTGGAAACGCAAGGAAGAAGGCAGTGTGCTGGGTGGCTTTGGTAACCTGTTTGACGGAAAAGAATAATGTGGGGATCCAGGGCAGAACCCAGGCGAAGGATTACGTAAATCTGCTTCGGAACATCGTCTGAATTTGTATTTTAAATAGCAAAGGCGGCGATCAATACAGATCGCCGCCTTCCATTTATACCCAAAACGACTAGAAATCAGTTTTTCTTCAGCTTATAGGCGTAATTACCTCCAATGCCAATAAACAGAGTAATCGTATAATTGCCAGGGTTGGCAACTGCAATATTTTGGCCTCCATACTCAGGTTTGCCATCTACGGGGCCATCATCACCAAAATTTATTGCCCAGTCATTGTTGGCCCTGAATTTAATTTCGCCTGCAACCAGGTCGGTTGTGATCGACCAGGAACCATTGGAAGAATTAAAAAGCATGGGTGTGCTGGACCCCCAGCCTCCGGGAGTTGCACTACCGATAATACCCCATGTATCTATTTTGTCATAGCCCCAGGTCATAGTTGATGTATTGGCCCTGATGCGGTATAAACCTGTCACTCCGGCACCGCCAGCCGGAAGGGTCAGATTGGGACCACCATTCCCCAGTAAACCTGCTCCTGCACTGCCATAGTCGCCGGCACCCCAGTTGTTTCCTTTTACCATCTTAAATTCAGGGGAAGGATTATTGAATACTATATAGCCCTCATACCCTCCGTATCCTCCGTTACGTGTCTTTACAATCTGAGGGGCACTGCCTGGATCCCAGCCCTGGTGATTCCCTGCAAGATTCATGGCATCGGGCCAGCCATAAGCAACAATATCAAGATAGGCTGTCACGGTCATATCCACTACGTTTGAAAAAATAGGATCCACATTACTTCCCACAATGGCTTTAATGCGTACTTGCACTGTAGTGGCAATACCGTCGCTGATAATTTCCAGCATTTTTGCATTGAATTCACCAACTGTGAATGTTCGGGTAAGGGAAATACCCATATCTATTTCAGTTGTTGTAGCTGAAGAAGCAAAATTGGTTCCCCCTTTGCAGATCTGTATCGTATAGTTGATTGCAGCATTGTATCCAAAATCTGCTTTTTCCCATGTAAAAACAGTAGCCTGGTTTGCAGCATTTGCCTGCAGCAGTACAAGGGTAGTGGGAGCCACGGTCAGTTGCATGGGATTCCCTGCTTTTAAGATGGTTTTGATCTCATCTTTTGTACATGAAATGAAAATAACAGATGCTAATATGGCCAGGATGGTAAGTTTTTTTATCAAGACTTTCATAATTCTGATTTTATTTCTTAACAATACATCGGTTTAATAACCCTGATTCTGCGACAGATTGGGATTAGCCACCAGGTCGGCCGAAGGAATCGGGTATAATTTGCGGAAACTGCCCACGGCTTGCCCGTTCAAAGCATTTCCTTTCCATGCCCACAGGTAAGTGTTTTCTGTAAACTGCCCAAAACGGATGAGATCCGTACGCCGTACAGCTTCCCAATGCAGTTCTTTTGCCCGCTCATCCAGTATGGCTTGTTCGTTAAACTGCAGCGCTGTCATATCAATCGATGCATTAGGTGTATCAAATGGGGCCGGTTGTCCATATGCCCTTCTGCGCAGACGGTTGAGATATTTCAGTGCATCTGCTTCATTTCCGCCGCTGGATGCTCCTCCTCTTTTGAATGCTTCGGCATAATTGAGATAAATTTCAGCAAGGCGGAAGAAAGGAAAATCGGTATCAACCCAGGTGGGATTTGATCCGTTTGCCCCGGCGGAAGTTTTATTAATAAATTTAATTATCCCGTAGCCATCATTTGCAGCAGAAATATCATTGATCTCAAGATTTTGCCCGCTTGTATAAAAATTCTGCCTGGCATCTCCTGCAGGTCCGCTGAATTTTTGGACAAATTGTTTTGTGGTGCGTATCCCGTTCCATCCAAAATCCACTCCATAATCAGCCGCACTCATAGAACCCACAATAGGTGCATGCACCAGAAATGTAGTGCCGCCCCAGGTTCTCGATTTATTCCCGTCGAAGTTGACTGCAAAAATAAATTCGGATGCCCCGGTTAAATGGTTGTCAGCTTTAAACAGGTTCCCATAATTATTGATCAGCTGGTACCCGGCCACGCTGATGATCTTATTGCAATACGTAATACATTTTGCATAAGAAGCAGGTGCTTCATCTGGTTTGTATACTACCGCATTCAGGTACAAGCGGCTTAGCAATGCCCACGCACCGGCTATATCAGCTCGACCATATTCATTGGTGCGGGCTGCCTTCAGGTTATCTGCATCACTGTCATCGGATATGGACTCCAGTTCATTTTTTATGTATGTAAACAGATCGGCCCGGCTGATTTGATTGGGGAGAAAAGCTCCTACGTTATCGTTTTCGGTTACAAAAGGAACCGAACCAAAAAGATCCATTGCATGATAATAACTCAGTGCCCTCAGAAAACGGGCTTCGGCCTGCATCCTGGCAATTTCGTCAGCATCGGCTCCTGAAATATTTCTTTCACTGAGCTTTGCTGGTGCACTTTCCCTGATAAATTCGTTGGCCAGTGTGATCTGGAAGAAGATGCGGCTGTATAGCGCCCTGATGAACACATCGGCAGGGCTCCAGGTCATGTAGTGAAAATTTTTAATAGTCGCATCATTCCAGCCGATGACCGCCTCATCGGTTGATAATTCCTGGGCCGACCAGTACTGGCGCAGGTAACTGGAAAATCCCTCGTCGATACCGGAAATATCGCCCGATCCGTCAGGGCCGTTATTTCCCGTAAGGGTCAGGCCGGTATAAACTTTTGCCAGTACGGATTTATAGCCGGCCAGGTTTACATAAAGAGAAGCAGCTGTGTTGCCATATTTCGGTAACCTATCCAGATCCTTGGTACAGGATGCAAGCAGCATGGCAGTGATCAGCAGCCCACCTGTTATTTTCAAGAACGTATGTTTCATTTTACACGAATTTATTTGATACAAAAAAGTTGGTTTTATAGTTCAATTTGAGCTCCCAGTGAAAATACTCTGGGGCGGGGATAAAAATTATTATCAATGCCCCCTGCAATTTCCGGATCGAGACCCTGGTATTTGGTGATAACAAAAACATTCTGTACAGTACCCGATACCCTCAGGTTTGCTTTCTTGTTGAATACTTTTCCAAAATCGTATGCTACGGTGAAATGATCCATACGAAGGAAGGATGCATTTTCCATATAATAATCAGAGAAATACTGATAGGTATCAAAACCTGATTCCAGGTAGTTTCTGTGAACATTTGATAAAAAGTTCAAAGAGCCCGGCTGAAACACTCCGTTGCCGGAATACACATTATTATACATGTAGTTTCCGATGTTGGCTCGCATCACGGTTGAAAAATTCCACCTGTCATATGTAAGCGCCGTATTGAAACCAATGAGAAAATCCGGCTCTGGTGATTTATAACGATAGTAATCCAGGTTGTTGATCACCCCGTCTTCATTCCTGTCTACATAAATGCCCTCAATGGGTTTTCCGGCATTATCATACACCTGCTGCAGTACAAAAAACGAGGAAGGCCTGTATCCAACTGAATGAATTTGTATGGTATTGCCGACACCTCCCGAAATGCCACCCACAGCCACCCCGATAAAGCTGGGGTCATCTATTTTGGTAAGCCGGGTAATTTCGTTTGTATTATAAGTGAAGTTGAATCCTGCATCCCAGGTCGTTTTCGTTTTTTTCAGTATCGTGCCATTGATGGCAAATTCAACTCCCTTGTTGTTCAGATCGCCCACATTGGTAAAAATCCTGTTGGTGAAATTGGTACCAGCAGGCACGTCAATGAAACTGAGCAGGTCTTTCGTCTCTTTGTTATAATAATCCACACTTCCGTTGATCCTGTTATCAAGAAAACCAAAGTCCAGTCCTACGTTAAAAGTTTGGGTGGTTTCCCATTTGATATTAGCATCATATCCCACCGGCCGGTTTACAGAATAAAAATCATTGCCAAACTGGTATTGGGCCGTTTGTGTTCCTAATGTATAATTGGCTATATAGGCATAATCATTTCCGATTTCCTGCTGTCCTGTTTCTCCATAGCCCAGCCTGAATTTCAGAGCCGAAAGGGTTTTATTTCCTTTCAGGAAAGATTCTTCTGCTATATTCCATGCAAAAGCAGCGGAAGGGAACCAGCCCCAGCGGGTATCCGGGCTGAATCTGGAAGAACCATCACGGCGAATAGTAGCAGTAAAGAGATACTTACTGTTCACAGAAAAATTGGCACGTCCGTAAAAAGAAACCAGTGTATTGCGTGTTTCAAATGGAAATGGCGGGGCAGGTGCGAATTCGGTTCCATTGGCCCTGTTATCCGGATAGTTTGGACTCATCCGCATGAAATCCTGGTATCCATAACCAGCCGTCACATCAAGCCGGCTTTGGATTGCCTTGAAATTGCGCACATAATTCAGGTAAAAATCAAAAAGCTTGTTTTTCTTGGTTTGCTGATATTGATTGTTCACACCGCCCCTGGTGTATGCCATGGCAGCAGAATCGGGAATGTACACGGTACCTTCTCCTTTCGAATAATCATACCCAACATTCATTACTGCCCTCAGATCCCGGAGAAACGGCATCGTGTAATCAAGCTGCAGATTAGTGATCAGCCGGGTGACATCACTTTCATCATCACGGAGATTCAGTAAACCAACCGGGTTTTTTGGAGCAAGCCCATCGGGTTGATTATTGTTGGCCAGCCATTCCCAATATCCGCCAAATCGGTTGTCGCCCCGCATGATGGGCTGTGTGGGATCAAAGAAAGCAGATCCTCCTATGGCACCCTCATTGGCAAACAAATAATCGGAGAATGAAGCTTTAAAATTCAGGTCTGTTTTCAGCATATTATTCAGCAGCTTCGGGTTGATGTTCACTGCAGTTGAAAACCGGTTCATGCTGCCGGTTTCCAGAATCCCTTTCTGACTGAGATACCCCAGTGAAAAGCGATAAGGAAAATTTTTTATGCCCCCGGTCAGCGAAATGTTATTATCTGTTGCAAGCGCATGATCATACACTTCCTCCTGCCAGTTGGTACTGGAACTACCCAGCAGTGCTTTTTGGGAATTATTGCCCTTCCCGTTCACAACGGCTTTAAATTCTTCTGCGTTGAGTACATCGGTCATATCGCCCACTACAGAGTATGAGTTCTGTGTATTGAAATTAATTCTGAGCTTTCCGGTTCTTCCTTTTTTTGTTGTAATAATAATGACACCGTTGGTAGCCCGGTTTCCGTATATAGCCGTTGCAGAGGCATCTTTCAGAATATTGAAAGATTCAATATCGGCAGGATTGATTAGCGCCAGCGGATTGTTTGAGCCTGCAATGCCCCCCTGCTGGTCCATCGGTATGCCATCAATGATCAGCAAAGGCTCGTTGCTGCCAGAAAGAGAAGATGTTCCTCTAACCCGGATCCGGCCTCCTGCGCCGGGTGCACCATTCGGCCCTGTAATCTGCACACCGGCAACCTTCCCATTGATCAGTTGTTCCGGCGAAGCCACTGGAGCCTTATTAAACTCTTTTGTTCCAATCGTAGCAACGGAACCGGTCAGGTCTTTGCGGCGTGCCGTACCATAACCAATAATCACTACTTCGTCGAGTGTGGTATTCGTTTGTATCAGCACCACCAATACAGAAGAGATACCCTCCACAGATACTTCCTGTGTGCCAAACCCAACCGATGAAATGATCAAAGCCTTTACTGAGTTGTCTACTGTAAGGCTGAAACTGCCATTGGCATCCGTTTGGGTTCCGGTACTGCTTCCTTTGGCAACAATACTGGCACCACTAACCGGGTTACCATCTTTGGAGTCTGTAACCTTCCCGGTTACAATTTTGTTCTGGGCCACAGAAATCTGTGCAGCCAGCGCCAGCAACAATACGCCGGCAACTCGGATAATTTTTTGAAAAAACATAAGCAAACGGTATTAATTTTTTTCTGTCAATCAGTAATCATTATGTATTACATACACATTAGGATGTGTATAAAACACACAATGTTAACATAATTTTATTTTTGCCAAAAATTAATTTTATCTATTCCTGCATAAACCCGCATGTGTTTTTGCCCGAAATAAGAAAACCCCATCTAAGTATTTCACTATCAGAGATTGTTTTGGGGTACCTGAAGCCGTTTATTTTTTTGCTTTTGCTTTTTGGTGCCGGGGGGTTACTGTTTTTGCTGATCTGAGTTTATATAATTTACCGGGGCGGTGCGGCACATCTTTTTCCATTTCATTTACATCAGCCAGCCATTCTTTCACAGCAATTTTTTTTCTGAAATTTCTTCTGTCGAGCGCCACACCCAGGACTGCCTCATAAAGTTCCTGCAATTGCCTGAGCGAAAATTTTTCGGGCAGCAAGTTAAACACCACCGGGTGATCCATGACCTGTTCCTGCAAGCGCCGCAGGCAGGTATCCAGAATCAGTTTATGATCGAAAGCCATGTTTTTTAAGGATGTTACAACATGCCAGTGCAGATCGTTTTCGTTCAGATTTAATTTATGATTCCGGATATCAATGAGAGAGTAATAGGCCGTTGTAATGACTCTCCCTGAAGGATGCCGGTTCAACGCTCCAAATGTGTGAACCTGCTCCAGGTACACATTTTCCAACCCGGTTCTCTCTTTGAGTATCCGGTAAGGCGCATCATCCAGATCTTCTCCGGGCTTTACAAGGTCGCCCAGTAAAGAGTATAATCCTTTAAACTCTTGAAGATCTGATTGAATCAGCAGCACTTTCAGTTCTTTATCATCATATCCAAAAATGACACAATCAACCGATACCGCAATATTGAAATACTCAAGGTGGCTGATTTTTTCAATTTCGGCCGTTTTGAGCATCTTATTTTTCAGCTTGTTCATGTTGCCGATTTATTATTGAATGACAAATTTTTGAGCCAGCACTAACTGACCTGTTCTTGCCTGCAACCAGTAAATTCCTGCCGGAAGTTTCATGGATCCGGCCATATTGATGCGTGATGTGCCGGATGGTAACGTTCCGGTAAACAACTGCCTGACTTGCCTGCCGGTCGCATCAAAAATATTCAATTGTACCCATCCCGGCCTCAGGAGTTGTATTTCAGCCATACTACCGGAAGTAACCGGCTGAGGCAATATGCGGATGCTGGCTATACCGTTACCGGTTGAGGTACCTCCGGTTGAAGTGATTACTGCATTCACCAGGTTTCGGTTCAGGTATATATGGTATTCACCTGCTTGCAGGGTGAAGGATTGGGCGCTGCCTGTTGCGGTAATCGTTCCTCCGTTAAGATAGTCGTACCAGGTTCCCCCTACCGGGAAAGTGACCGTACCGGAACGGGAAAGAACATCGAAATTTCCGATCACCAGGATACAACTGGTATCTGCAAAACTTCTCCAGCGCATCCATTTGAATGCAGCAGCCAGATCCCGGTCACCTGACAGGTTGTTCGCAATAAATACATCCTTATACCACACATGAGCCCTCAGTTTATTTAATGCACTGAACACATCAAATACTCTTTTACGCTGTACATCCTGCAGGTAATTCCACAGGATAGGTTTTTTATCAAGCCGGCATCCTGGATTGATGCTGCCATCTGTACAGCGGTTGATTGACTGGTCGTACCCCAGCTCCCCAAACTGCCACAGCATCTTGGGACCCGGGGTGGTATAAAAAAAGGCGGCATCCAGTTCAACCCGTTTTAAGGCAGTGGGTATTTCTCGTATATTATGCGCAGCATTCGTATGATTGCCATACAGCAGGTTTTTATACATGATCCGTTCTTCATCATGACTTTCCATATAACCAGCCAGATGTGGCTTATTCCAGTTTCGTGACGTGTGCAGTACTCCTTCAAAATTTGAATTCGCAGTAAAGCCCATTGCTGCTTCCTGGAAATTATAAGTCACATTGCCCCATAACAGCATTCCATAATCAGACAATTCTTTTTCTTCATTATTATCGGCAAAATGTTCGAGTATGCAGAAGGACCCGGGCGATTTCAGTTGCATGCTGTCGTAGTACCGTTTCCAGATTGCAATGCGGCTGGCATCATACTGCCCCCATAGATTTACATCGGCGCCGGATACCGTTTGTGTAAAGCCCTTTGACAAATCCCAACGGAAACCATCCAGCTTATACTCTTGCAGCCAGTGTTCGATAACCCGGCTGGTAAAATAACGGGTGCGCAGGCTTTCATGGTTAAAATCATTGAATACACTATAGGGATGTGTTGCTGTTACATTCAGCCAGGGGTTGTTTGCTGCGGGCTGGTTTGTATTGCTATTCCAATACAGTGCCGCAAGCGGGTTATTTCCTGTTGTATGATTAAGCGCAATGTCCATGATCACAGCAATCCCGTTTTGATGGCAGGTATCAATAAATTCCTTCAGACTGTTTTTTGGCCCATAATATTTATCCGGAGCCAGGAAATAAGAAGGATTGTACCCCCAGCTTTCATTCCCGTCAAATTCATTGAACGGCATAATTTCAATGGCATTCACACCCAGGTTTTTGAAATACCGGATACTGTCCCGAAGTGTTTTCCAGTCGTGAGTAGCTAAAAAATCACGCAACAGCAATTCATAAATCACCAGGTTTCTTTTATCGGGCCTGGAAAAATTGTTTACCGCCCAGGTATAGGCAGGGGCATTGGTTTGCACAATACTTACAATTCCGGTAGTTTGCCCCGTTGGGTATGCCCTCAGGCCGGGATAAGTAGCAGAGCTAATATTCGGATCATGAAAAGGATCAAGAATTTTTTCCGCATAGGGTTCTGCCACTTTCAATATTCCGTCCACCAGGTATTGAAAAGCATATTCTGTTCCGGGAGTAAGCCCGGTTATATGAAGCCACCAGTAATTACCATCGGGTGTTTTGTTCATCATATAGTTTGTTTGCTCCGCCCAGTTACTTCCCGGAAATTCACCAATTACAGAGACCCGGTTCTTGTTCGGGGCACATAATACAAGTGTAATCTCTGTGTTGTTTGCGGCATAATTTATTCCATCTTTTACTCCTGCAGGAAGCGGGGCCACATTGACAGCAGGTGAAACAAAAAACCGGAGAGTGTCTTTTTTTGTAATAGCTCCCGCAGTTCCTTCAACCACGATTTCAGTATTTCCGGGAGTGGACAACGACGGGTTGGCTGAAATGTTGGTTACCCCACTGGCTGTTTGAATAACGGAGCCATTCAGGTACAATTTCATATCAGCAGCCTGGCTGGCAATACCCGTTACATTAATCTGATCGCCAACCTGTTTATTTATAGGTTCAGGGACCGGAACATACTTGGGCTGAAAGAACGGAATACTGAAACGTACTGCCAGTGTATTACCATACACCGGAATGTACATATCGCTGCCATCCGCATTACGTTGCGCCTGTGAACCGGCTCCGTTGCGAAACAGGATCGCAATTTTTAAAATGGTTTCTCCGCCCGGCACAGCAAAAAATGTACGGATATTCGTAATACTGTATTTCCATTTATTGGACCCCAGCGATACCGCCTGTGCTGCGGGGTTGGTAGTTCCCCAGGTAAACTTTACATATTTCCAGTCCGATGGCGATGCGCTGAGGTTTGTAATCACCCCCACATGCACATATACATCCGACTCCGGCGTATAATTAAACAATCCCTGGTTTCCCTTGCTGGCGTCGAGGGTAATTTCAATTGGATCGTTGTCTTTTGCAAAACCAGGGTCCCAACTCAGCAACTGAGCAGACACGCTGCACACACAAAAGAACAACAGAAAGATCATGGCAAGCCTCTTCATAATGCATAAATTTTCACAATCAATAATGCTTCGCTGCGGCATTTCCGCTTCCCGAAGGTATGGAAATTGTAAATATGTACTATTGACACATTAAATAAGCCTGGCTGGCACAAAATTCAATTCTTCTGCAGGGTGCTGTACCTTTATGATCCACATTACGATTGTATGTATTCATCAAAAGATCAGATTAAAGAGCTGCAAAAAAAAACAGTCTGGTGGCTGGCTTCATTACCGGACGGTCTTTCGGCAAAAAGCGATGCAGAATCTCTTCGCAACGTGCTGCGTTTTCATGAATACCGCTATTATATCCTAAACGATCCTTTGATTTCAGATTATGAATACGACCAGCTGTACAAAGCACTTCAAAAACTGGAAGCGGATCACCCGGAACGGATCACTCCTGATTCGCCCACGCAGCGTGTTGCGAAGGGCCTGACAAAAGAATTTCCCACCGTACAGCATCTTGTACCCATGCTCTCGCTGGAAAATTCATATAACAGTGATGACCTGGCTGATTTTGACAGGAAGGTAAAAGAGCTGACAGGCAACAATCAAATTGAGTATTGCGTAGAGCCGAAATTCGACGGCGCCAGCATCTCTTTGATTTATGAAAATAATATACTGATACGTGGCGCCACCCGGGGCGATGGTGTGGAGGGAGATGAGATCAGCACCAATATCAGGCAGATAAAAAGTCTTCCCCTATCTGCAAAATTTTCTGATTATGGCATCAGGCAAATTGAAATCAGGGGTGAGGTGCTCATTAATAAAAACAATTTCAAAAAATACAACGAACTGCTGATGGAGCAAGGTATCCCGCCGCTGGCCAATCCCCGCAATGCTGCGGCTGGTACCCTGCGTTTAAAAGACCCCTCTGAAGTAAGCAGGAGAAACCTGGAAGCTTTTGTGTACCACATCAGTTACTTCAGTTTGCAGCGGGGTGCAGCAATACCCGAAGTGCTGTTGCATCATTCCGGCTCCATCGAATTGCTATGGAACCTTGGATTCCGCAGTCCTGAGAATGAAAAGAAAGTACTGAAAGGCATTGAAGCGGTCATTGCCTACTGCAAAGAATACGAAGAAAAAAGAGATGATCTGCCCTATGAAATTGACGGTATGGTTATTAAAGTGAATGACGTGGCGTTGCAAGATCAGATGGGCATGACATCACATCATCCCCGCTGGGCCATGGCTCACAAATTTAAAGCCCGGCAGGCAACAGGTACGTTGCTGGGTGTAGAGTTCCAGGTTGGCAGAACCGGTGCTGTAACACCTGTAGCCAAACTGGAACCAGTGGCTATCGGTGGGGTGACCGTCAGCAGCATTTCCATACACAACGAAGAGTACATACAAGAAAAAGATCTGCGCATTGGCGATACTGTGCTGGTGGAACGGGCTGGCGATGTCATTCCGCAAATTGTAAAATCATTGTCCGAACTGAGAACCGGAAAAGAAAAGAAAATTCAATTTCCTGATCATTGCCCTGTTTGTGGCAGCAAGCTTTTTAAAGAAGCAGAAGAAGCTGTTTGGCGCTGCAGTAATATTGAATGCCCGGCACAGATAGTAGAACGCATCATACATTTCGCCAGTAAAGACGCTATGGACATCCGTGGTTTCGGAGAGGCCAATGTGCGGAAATTTTTTGATCTCGGGCTGCTGCGGGATATTCCCGGTATTTATGAACTCAATTTTGAAATAATAAGTAAATCGGAGGGTTTTGCAGAAAAATCAGTTCATAATCTGAAAACAGCTATCGAAAATTCAAAAGATCAGCCCCTGCACCGGCTCCTTTTTGCTCTTGGAATCCGGTTTGTGGGTGAAACGACTGCAAAAACCCTGTCAAGAAACATACATCACCTGCTGGATTTGCAACAGTACTCTGCCGAAGATTTGCAAACTCTGGAAGACATCGGGCCAAAGGTGGCAGGAAGCATTTTTCATTTTTTCCGGAATCATGAAAATATTAAAATGATCCACAGGCTGGAACAGTACGGGCTGAAAATGAGAAATGAAAAAACAGAGTTGCACAAGGGCGGAAATCTTGCAGGACAAACATTTCTTTTTACCGGCACCCTGCCCACAATGAAACGCAGTGAAGCAGAAGCACTGGTGGAACAGCAGGGAGGGCAGATTTTAAGTGGTGTGAGCAGCAAACTAAACTACCTGGTTGCAGGTGAAGATGCCGGCAGTAAGCTGGACAAAGCAAAGAAACTGAATACGATAAAAATAATTTCAGAGGACGATTTTTTGCAACTCCTGAAAAAAAATTAACACATGCTCCAAACCAGCTCGCTAAAATTTCTCAGGGATCTCAAAAAAAATAATAACAAGCCCTGGTTCGATGCCAGCCGGAATAGGTATGAAGAAGCCCGCAAGGATTTTGAACACTTCATCCAGCAGGTCATTGATGCGCTTGGCAAAAAAGATAAAACCATTGCAGGCATGCGGGCAAAGGACTGTATGTTCCGCATCAACAGGGATATCCGTTTCAGTAAAGATAAATCGCCCTATAAAACCAACTTTGGAGCCAGCATCAACAAAGGAGGCAGAATAGCTTCTTTTGCTGCAGGCTATTATTTTCACCTGGAAACGGGACATAGTTTTGCGGGTGGCGGTATTTATCGGCCCATGCCCGATGTACTGAAGAAAATCAGGCAAGAGATTGATTATAACTTCGATGCCTTAAAAAAAATAACAGGTTCCAAAAAATTCAAGTCGATCTATAGCAACCTGGATAAGAGTGCGGAGTTTTTGCTGAGTCGTGTTCCGAAGGGATATGAACCTGACAACCCTGCCGCTGAGTACCTGAAGCTGAAAAGTTTTACTGCCATAGCTCCGGTCAGCAACGCATCCCTGGTATCGCCTGATCTGGTCCGGACAACCGTTGCCTTATTTGATATCTTGCAACCCCTGGTTGCCTTTTTAAACAACAGTATTGAATAATTCATCACAAAAATTTTCCGGCAAGCAGAAATTCTGCAATCTGAATGGCATTTGTGGCCGCCCCTTTGCGAAGGTTATCTGAAACCACCCACATATTCAGTGTATTTGGCTGGGACTCATCTCTCCTCAATCTTCCAACAAAAACTTCATTTTTTTCATGCGCATCTGCAGGCATGGGATATTGCTGATTTGCCGGGTCGTCAATAACAATAATACCCGGAGCAGACTGTAACAGAGAGATGACCTCAGATAAATCAAAATCTTTTTTAAACTCCACATTTACTGATTCGCTATGTCCGCCCATAACGGGAATTCTTACAGCCGTGGCGGTAACCCTGATCGAATCATCTCTCATAATTTTACAGGTTTCATTCAGCATTTTCATTTCTTCCCTGGTATATCTGTTTTCAAGAAAACTATCTATCTGAGGGATCACATTCAGGTCAATCGGGTATTTATAAGCTCTTTCTCCTTCTATCCCCTGCCTTTCATTCATGAGTTGAGTTACCGCTTTCACACCAGTGCCGGTTACGCTCTGGTAAGTGCTGACCACAATTCTTTTGATCCCATATTTCTGATGCAGCGGATTTAATGCCAGCACCATTTGTATTGTGGAGCAGTTGGGATTGGCAATAATTTTATCTTTTGGGGTAAGTATATCCGCATTTATTTCTGGCACCACCAGCGGTTTGGCTGGATCCATCCGCCATGCAGAAGAATTATCAATCACTGTGATGCCTGCTTCTGCAAATTTGGGTGCCCATTCCAATGAAGTGCTGCTCCCGGCAGAAAAAATAGCTACTGCAGGTTTCAGCTCAAGCGCATCCATCATGCCTACGATCTTATATCTGGTTCCATTAAAATCAATCTCTTTTCCCACTGATTTCTCTGAAGCAACAGGAATTAATTCTGTGACAGGAAAATTTCTTTCCAGCAGAACCTGTAACATTTTTGAGCCAACCAGTCCTGTAGCGCCTACAACTGCAACTTTCATAACCCCCTCCTTGCTCCCCGGAAGGAAGCGTTTAAATGTGATGGATTTAGTATTAAAAAACAAACCTTCCCGTTTGGAAGGCCTGCACTATTTTTATGAGAAACCACACAAATACTGCATATCCCCCCGGATCAGGCCGGATGTTTTCTGAAGTGCTTGCTGTGTTTCATCATTTTCATCAGGCGCAAAATTAGTCTGATGAAGGATTTCATCCAAAAAATCAGGAAAATGATGTTGGCCTGCTCAAATTTTGAAATTATTTTTTATCTTAACCTGATGAAACCAACATTTTTCCTTTTGGTTCTCTGCCTGATGATACACGGATTTTTACCTGCCCAAAACAGGTATGACGTGGTAATTGATGAAATAATGGCCGACCCTTCGCCGCAGGTGGCATTACCCAACAACGAATGGATTGAATTAAGAAATACGACTACTGCTTCTATTAATTTGCAAAACTGGCGCATTGGTGATGCAACGGGTCAAAGCGGGCCTATGCCCAATTTCACATTACAGCCAGATAGTTTTGTGATCGTTTGTACCGGCAGTGCGGTGGCTGCCTTGTCTGCTTTTGGAACTACTATCTCAGTTACCAGTTTTCCGTCGCTGGACAATGATGGTGATCAGTTGTTTCTTCGGGCGGCAAACGGACGTATCATACATGCGGTTGCTTATTCTTCCGGCTGGTACCAGAATGAACTGAAGAAAGAAGGAGGCTGGACGCTGGAAATGGTTGATACCAAAAGCCCCTGTGCCGGTATCAGCAACTGGAAAGCCAGCACCCATGTAACCGGCGGTACACCGGGAAAGAAAAACTCTATTGATGCTGTAAATAATGATGCAGAGGCTCCCCAATTAAAAAGAGCTTACACTACTGATAATACTACTATCATTTTAGTATTCGATGAACCTGTGGATAGTTTGATTGGCGCAACAATATCAAATTACTCTATCGATGGTGGCCTGACGCTGATCAGCACCACTACCCTTGCGCCGCTTTTTAATACTGTACAACTAAGAACCGGCAGTGCATTGGCTGCCAACACTGTTTACAGCATTACTGCTTCCGGTATCAGGGACTGTAAAGGCAATAGTATTGGCAATGCTAATAAAGCAAGAGTTGGTTTGCCAACAGATGCTGCATCCGGAGAATGGATCATCAATGAAGTACTATTCAATCCCCGGAGCAATGCGTTTGATTATGTGGAGTTCTATAATAACAGTAACAAAATATTTGACGCCTCAAAGCTCTATATCGCCAACCGCAACAGCAGTGGCGTTGTCAGCTCTATCAAAGCATTGAGTACTGTTCCGTATTATATTTTTCCGGGCGATTATATGGTGGAAACGGAAGATGCTGCCAGCTTATCATTGCAATACCTGGTGAAGAATCCGGACAATGTGTTGATCGTTACCTCTCCGCCTTCTTTTCCGGATGATGAAGGAACAGTGCTGGCACTAAACTTCCAGGGTAATGTGATTGATGAAGTAAAGTACAAAGACGACTGGCACTTCAAACTGATTGATAATGCCGAAGGAGTTTCGCTTGAAAGAATTGATCCGAATGGAACATCACAGGATGAAAGCAACTGGCATAGCGCCGCATCTACAGCGGGATACGGAACGCCGACCTATAAAAATTCTCAGTATAAGATTCTGAGTACGATCAATGCAACTGTTGAAGGCACACCAAAGGTTTTTTCGCCGGATAATGACGGCTTTGATGATATTGCTTCGATTCAATATTCCGTAACCGAACCGGGCTATGTAGCCAACATTACCATCTTTGATGCAGCAGGAAGACAGGTGCGTCATCTGGTGCGCAACGGCACCCTTGGTATTTCCGGCTACTGGAACTGGGACGGACTGGATGATAAGGGTCTAAAACTGCCGGTAGGTACTTATGTTGTGTTTACAGAAATATTTAACCTGCAGGGGAAAAAGCAACATTTTAAAAATGTTTTGATTCTCGCCAGAAAGTTGAATTGATTATCAATAAATTAAGAAATGAAGACATAAAAAATTTTGTTACAAATATTAGGCTATTCCATAAATGGTTCTATTTTTGTAACACTATTACTGCTATGTCTGCCGCCAATTCAAACGTTGTTATCGGTCAAAATATTAAAACACTCAGGGAGAAAATGGGTTTAACTCAGGAAGCCCTTGCCCTATATCTGGGAACCAAAAGGGAGTATATTGGCTATTATGAAATTGGCCAGCGAAATATCCCTTCCGCACAATTAACCAAATTGGCCAATCTTTTTTGTATGAATGAATATGATTTTTATGAAGAAGATGCCCAAAACAAAAATATCAATATTGCTTTCGCTTTCCGGGCAGATGAATTGCATGCACAAGACCTTGAAAGCATTGCACAATTCAAAAAAATTGTCCGCAATTACTTAAGTATGAAAAAAGCAATGGGCAATGAGTGATTTACTGTTAGAAAAAGCTGCAGTAGCTTTTCGTTCTGAACATGGGCTTAATAGCGCCGACCCCATCCGATTAAAAAGTCTGTTACAAAAATTAAATGTGATTACAGTGTTTGCGCCATTATCAGAAAATTTTTCTGGCATGGCATTAAAGGCAAACGATGCTGACCGCTTCATGCTTGTAAACAGCAACCAGTCATTAGGCAAACAACACTTCACTATTTGTCATGAGCTGTACCACCTCTTTTTACAATCAAATTTTACCAGCCAGGTCTGCATAACCGGCAGATTTGATAAAAAGGCAGATATTAACGAGTATAATGCAGATGTATTTGCCAGCCAATTACTACTGCCTAAGGAAGGTCTTTTAGAAAACATACCTAACCAAGAAATAGAACAGAAAAAAATTTCACTCAAAACCATATTATACATTGAACAGTTCTATTCCTGCAGCAGACGGGCTTTATTATTCAGGTTGAAAAATCTCAACCTTCTAAAACCCGCAGATTATGATTCATTTACCATTAACATTAAAAAAGGCGCCCTGGAAAATGGATATGGATTAGACCTGTATAACAACGGCAACCACAAAACAGTAATTGGTGACTACGGCATAATCGCCAAACAATTATTTGATAACGAAACAATTTCCGAAAGTCATTATTACTCTCTATTGGCTGACCTTGGAATTGATATTACCAAAATAGAAGAAAGCCAAAATGGAGAAGAATAACCGGATTATACTGGCTGATGCGGATGTTATTTCTCATTTTATTACGGCAGATGAAGCCTCTTCTGTACATCTTATTTTTCCCGACAACCCGATACATATTTTAGATAAAGTACATGCCGAATTGCAAAATTGGAAAAATAAAAAGGTCGGATTCATCGTTTCAGAACTCCTGTCGAAAAGGCATATCCGGCTAATTGATTTTCCTGACGATAATGAAGAAATAAAAAAAGAATACTTCTGGATAAAGAAAATGCAGTTTAAAGGCGATGGTGAAAGTGCCTGCCTGGCTGTTGCCCGATATTATAAAAACATATTAGCCAGCAGCAACCTGAAGGACATAAAGAACTATTGTACCATGCACAAAATTGACTACCTCACCACCATGGACTTTCTATGCCATGCATTAAATACTGGTGTGTTTGATGAAGCAAGATGTGATGCCTTTCTGCAAAAAGTGATTACTGCCGGAGGTAAGCTGCCCGTAAAAAAAATGAAGGATTATAGTTGCCGGACAATTGATTTTCTATAAAAAATTATAGTATTACTTTTTCTTATCCCAGGCTTCTACCAAGGCCTTCCATAGTTTCTTAGCCTGATTTGTATATTTTATTTTCTGTTCTTCTGTGTTCTCACTAAAAAGCAAGTCTTCTAATGCATCCAGGTGCTTGTTTTTTACCCTGACAGTAATTTTCTTTTGCTTTTTTCCAGCCATATCTATTGCAGTATTTATCCTATTACCTTCTTCACCAGCCCATCTATCTCCTTCATCTCCGTTGCCAAATGCTTTTTTATAGCTACCCGCAGACGGCCCAGGTGTATGGCGCTTAGCTCCTGCTGTGGCGGGTTATCTTGTATATATTGTGCCGCTTTGGCATGGCAGGCTTTGCTAAGGGCAGCCAGTTGCTGGTGTACTTTACTTTTCTCCTCATACTTGGGAAAATAAACATCGAGGATTTTTTTGTGTACATCTCTTGCTCCAAACAGGCCTTTACTTTGAAAGTCCTTCATTAACTCATTGGGTACAGTTGAATTCAAAATTGCTGAAATATAATAAGCTTCGTTTTCTGAAACTGTAAAATAAACATAGGCTTTATGGTCAACTAAAAAGTTCAAACTGAGTTTGCTTCTATCTACAACAGTAGCATTTGCATCTTTGGCAGAAGCATTATACAATACTAGATATTTTGCATTCAAGTTTTGCTCCGTTAAACCTCGCTGAAAATCTACTCTGTCGTTTGCAGACATTGACTTGGATTTCTCAGTTTTTAGTAAATCCCAAATTCTCTCTGTATCACTAAACCACTTTGAAGCATTTAAAAATCCCTGCTTACGCAATTCTGTCCCTGTATGAATTTTTATTTTCTTTATTTCTCTTTCTTCGATTATAGTTACAGGAAGAAGTACTAAATCAGGTTTAAATAAATTAAACGGCAAAATACTTTTACTCAATGCCGTTCTAAAAACAAACTGGCTTTCTATTCTTCCAGTAAAGTCTAATCCCTTCCACGGAGCCTTGGCATCGGCCTGCACCGCATCGCTTGTTTTAATATTGATGATGCGGTCAATAAAATCGGGAGGCGTTTCCTGTGTCAGCTCCACAAAATAAAAGGTGCGGGGTACTATCGTAGCTCCTTGTTTAAATAATGGTTTGTAGGGGTTACTCTTTGTACTGTTTTTCATTTTTGTATTGCTAAAGGCAGTGGCTTTGCCCTGTTTGGCATAAAACCAGTTTACGGGTTCTTCTGTCAGTTTGCCGGTTGCGGTTTGCAGGTTGCAATTGTGGGCAGGCAGTTTTCCGCTCAGCGCTTTTCCGGCAAGACCGGTTTTGGGTAATGCTTTTTGCTGGTTCGCTTTTTCTGCAAACAATACACAGCTTGGTATGCGGAATAAAGGCTGCACTTCCTGCAAATCCCAAATACCAGTTAGTTTAAAGCCTTTTGCAGCACCACTTCTTGTATTATCGTGGTGGTCGGCGCTAAAAAAACTACGGGGTAATACAAAGCTCAGCTTGCCATCATCTTTTAAAAAGTAGTTGGTACAATAGGCTAAAAATATGGCTGCTATTTCCAGGTGGGGGAAGTTGGCCACTTTGTCGGGCTTTACTTTATACTTTATAGCCAGCTCATTCAAAATATTTTGATATTCCTCATTCTTAATACTACTATAGGTAAACCACGGCGGATTGCCAATGATGTAGTCAAACTTGTTGTTCAAAAAATAAGGCTTGTACAGGTTTTGTACGATGAATTTCCAGATACTATCCCTTCCTGCTTCTTTTACCTTCTTTAGCCCGGTATATATTTTATAAAAACTGGCCGCCACCTGCGGGGTAATTCCACCGGCTTTATAGTGTTTCTTTAGTATTTTGGTAAAAATGGCTTCGGTTTCCGGTTTCTTTCCCTGTGTTTGCTCCGCCAGTTCTTCACACACTTCCAGTGCTTCGTCAAACAGGTGCACATCTTCAAACACCTGTGTATTCAGGTAATACTTGTCTTTATCAATTTGCATCAAAAACTCACCGCCAAATAAATTCTTTACACCCTCGGGTGCCAGCAATGTGTTGGCCAGCGTAATATTCAGGTGTATCGGCTTATTGGCCTTGGCAATTTCTTTTCCCAGGCTAACCAGCAAAGTAGTTTTGGCAATCTGCACACTCAACGGGTGTATATCTATTCCGTATATGCAGTTGTTTATTTGTTCGGGTTGTATGCCGGGATTTTGTTCTTTCAAACGATGAATAGCTACCCGTAAAAAAGAGCCGCTGCCACAGCTCGGGTCCAATATTTTGCTGGTGGGTTTAAAATCAAACTCTTGCACTATGCGTTCGCAAAGCCAGTCGGGTGTGTAGTATTCGCCGAGGGCATGGCGGGTATCCAGGTCAATTAGTTCCTGGTACACACCTTTCAGCACATCTTCATCCGGGTTGGTAAAATCGAAAGATGCGATTTCCTGTGCCACCAGCCGAAATACTTTTTTCAGCGGGTTAAAGTATTTGCTGCCATGCACCCAGTGAAAGAAATCGTTGTCAACAAAGTTGCGGATGTTGTACTTATGAAAAATACTGCCGTTGAGAATACCTTTCATTTCATTGTCATCAATGAACTCATCGTTACTCAGCACTTCATAAGCCAGTACTTTAGCCAGTATGCTGAGATAGGTATGGATAACAAAGGCATTATCTGAATCGGCAAAACTGCCATAAGCAATACTGAGAAATTTCTTCCATTGCTCATAGCTTACCTGTACTTCGCCGTACTTTTTAGCATCTGTAAAAACCCGGCTTATTTCCCGGTAACATTCAATAAACACCGGGCTTTGGTAGCCAAAAGCTTCCTCTATGCGTTTTAAAGTGGCTTTTTGTTTTTCTTCCTTAAATAAAAAGCGGTCTATCCAATAGTAAAAGTCTTCTGCGTTATCCTCTGTAAGTGTAAATGAGGCCGTAGGTACTTCGTTCAGTAATAGTTCATGCTCCTGCAGTGTTTCAAGCTTGTCCAGCAGGCTTACATCGGGGGTTACCACTTTCCAGTTGATGAAGTCGCTGGCAATTAACGTAAAGTTGTACCCTTCGCCGCTTTTAAACTGGCCGAGCATATAACCGGCCAGTTGTTCTTTGGCATGTTTGAAAGTAACCTTCAGTTCGTTTTCAAACTCGATGATGATGTTGTTATAAAGCGTATCGGCGCTGCCTTTGTGTTTCCTGTCGTGGCGGGGAATATTCAGTACCGTTCTTTCTGAGCCGGAGCTGATGGCATCAATAATGGCTTCAATTTCTTTTTCGCCGTGGTACAGGCGGTGGAGCAGGTCTTTAAAGTGTTCTTTTTTTGTCAGCTCTTTATTGGCTGTCTTTACTTTTTGCAAGTAGTCTTTTATCAGTTCGGTTTTGCTCTTCATGAAGATGTAGAAGGATAGAATTTACCGAAAATAATAAAAGATATGATGTCTTGTTCTTACACCAGCTCAATATCAAAACTCACCAGATCCTTAAACTGCTGAATGCGGCTGGAAATATCTTCTGCAGTTACTTCTTTCAGCCTTGTAGGGCCAAATTTTTCTACACAGAAACTTGCCATCGCTGAGCCCACGATAATTCCTCTTTTCATATTTTCAAAAGATATGTCGCCGGTTTTTGCCAGGTGTCCTATAAATCCTCCGGCAAACGTATCGCCGGCACCGGTGGGGTCAAACACATCTTCAAGCGGCAGGGCCGGGGCAAAAAACACATCATCGACATGAAACAGCAGGGCGCCATGTTCTCCCTTTTTTATGATCAGGTATTTTGGTCCCATTTGCAATATCGACTTTGCAGCCTTTACCAGCGAATACTGACCAGTGAGCTGGCGGGCTTCCGCATCATTTACCAGCAGCATATCCACATACCGCAGTACAATCTGCAGGTCGTTCATAGCTGTTTCCATCCAGAAATTCATCGTATCCATCACAATCAGCCGGGGTCTCTCTCTCAATTCCTGAATCACATTCATCTGCAGTTTTGGCATCAGGTTGCCCAGCATCAAAAACTCAGCACCCTGGTAGCTGTCCGGGATATGCGGGTCAAAATCGGCCAGCACATTCAGATCCGTAACCAATGTGTCGCGGCTGTTCATATCCTCATGATAACGGCCGCTCCAGAAAAAAGATTTTTTATCCGGAACAATTTCCACTCCATCCAGATGCACCCCTCTCTTGCGCAGCTCCTCCATTTCCTCTTTCGGAAAGTCAAAACCTACAATGGATATCTGCTGTACCGGCTGTACAAAATTACTGGCTGCATAGGCCACATACGTGGCCGAGCCACCTACAATCTGGCTTGTTTTTCCAAAAGGAGTTTCAATTGCATCAAAGGCCATGGTGCCAACCGTAATAAGTGACATGCGGAAATGTTTGTGCTGTGATGTAAAAAGGAAACGCTGCTGCAGACACCGGTTTACTTGCTGCCTTTTTATGCTACAATATCAAAAATGAACCGATGAATGCCGGCAGTATCTGAAAACGGGGCAATATTACTGTATAATGATCAAAAAAAACAGAAAATGAACAACTGTTAGCCAGGCAGATTGTGGTATTCCAGCATTAGAAAAGTTATCTTTGAAATATGATCGTGCAAAAGAAAAAACGAACTGTAAAAAAGAATTTGATCCTGGCTAAAGCATCAGCAATGTTCCGGGAAAAAGGGTATCCCGGTTCTTCCATGCGTGACCTTGCAGAGGCAGTGGGCATTGAAGCTGCCAGCCTGTACAACCATATTGAATCCAAGGCAGCCATACTACAGGAAATCATTTTCAAAGTTGTTGATGACAGCTACCAGCATCTGGAACGCATTGATCAGCCTGCATTAAGCAACAGTCAGAAAATTGAATCGCTGATCCGCTTTCATGTTCAAATGATGCTGAACCGGTTTGATGATTATTCTGTAACCATCAACGAATGGATTCATCTTTCAGAACCCCATTGCGCCCGGTTTATTGCGGCACGCCGCCGGTATTCGCGGCGCATGGAGGAAATAATCCAGGAAGGTATTGAACAGGGCGAAATGAAACCTGTGATGCCTTATGCTGTCATGCTCAGTATTCTTTCCTCTGTGCGTGGCCTTGAGTTCTGGCAGCGGAGCAACAAAAAAATTCCGGCACAGGAAATGGAAGACCACATTGTGACATATCTGACA
>CAYYMK010000006.1:0-30247 GCA_964473035.1 uncultured Chitinophaga sp. | reverse complement strand
CAACAAAAAAATTCCGGCACAGGAAATGGAAGACCACATTGTGACATATCTGACAAGTGGCCTAACTTTGTAAAATGCTTCAGCAAAACATGAAACCGAAATCAAAAAAAAACAGGTGTGAACAAGATCGTATTCATCCTTCTGTCTTTTCTGTCGCTGACCGCTCTGGCGCAAACAGAATCTGAAATCAGGGCCCACTACACAGATGTCAATCAGCAGATTTCTCAGGCCGCAGAACAGGGGTATGAGGGTTCCCTGTATCAAAACCAATGGGTATCCAACAAAAATGGCAAAAGCTGGCCGGCTGTGGGTAATTATTCTGAAGTCGTTGATTACTGGTACAATGATCCTCCCGGTCATCTTCCTGCAGAGGAGCGAAATCCCAGGTCGGTCTTACTAAAAATAAACCTGCGCCGGCAGGCATCTCATTACAAACTCAGTGAGGAATATTTGTTTCGAAATGGCAAACTGCTTTTTTATTATGCACACGAAGCTGAAGAAGGAAATGTGTGGGAAACCCGTGTTTACTTCAATGACAAAGGGGTAATGTTTAAAAGTAGCGTAAAAGCCAATGATAAGGAACTGACTGCAAAAGAATTTTTGACGGATGAATTTATAGATCTGAAACCAAAATCATCCCGCATCCTGAGCGCTGCCCGAAAATTTCAGGAACTGTTTGAAAAAAGTATGCTCTGACCATTGTTTTTTCTTTGCATATACCCTCCTGAGGGTATATACTTAATGATATACCACCCTATTTTCGGCTCAAAAAATATGCTTCATGTTTCAAAATGGATGAGCTGGGAGGGCGGTATTGACCTCGTGGCACTTACCTCTCCAGACTTTCAAATGCCCAACATCATTGTTCACCTGGCCAGGATGGTTCATACACCGGCAGGCAGCGCCCCCAGCGGCATGATTCTGTGGCAACCGGATCCTAACACGATGCCTCTTGTCATGGGTTTTGTAAGCTCTAACCCGGAAGTGGGTCGCTATTTTGGCCCCCACATCTTTGCAGGCACCCCGTTCGAACAAGCACCTGTACTGGACGCAGCCATTGAAATAAATACCGGCGCAGATATAGCAACCGCAAAATGTGTGACTGGAGATTATAGCTTTGAAGTTGAAATGAGCGAATTCAGCGAACCGTATATCATAAACCGCCCGCCGGCTGCCATGCCCCCATTTCAGCAGCAGGGTGTAGAAATTCATGCCCGCAAGGTTTCATTAAGAGTAAATGGAGAACAGGTTGTCATTATCGTACCCCCTGTAGGTATTACCGGGGGGCCAGCCAGTGTGGTGGCACCCAATGGCCTGTATGCAAGATAACAAGCCCCCGTCCTTTTTCGCAGGCTTTCCGGTAAACCGGGACGCCTGTTTTCAAAAAAATCAACTGCTGCATGCAATGCTCTTGAGAAAAAACCCGTTCCTGTAATGAACCTATTCTTTCAAAAGTAACCTGGTTGCGGGATTATGAATACCGGCCAGATTAAAAAAATTATATAATCACAGCAGGGTGTTCCATGCTAAACTCTGAATACAAATGAAAATTTTTCAGTTTTTGGTTCCGGCGGCTACAGCGGTTTTAGTGTCGGGGTTTTCGGTTGTTTCTGGCCAAACCATTAGTTCCTGCACCTATAATCTTCCCTCCTTTTCATGCAACATTCAGTTTCCCTGCGGGGCAAAAGTGGATTCCTCAAAAAAAGAAGTAGTAGATATCTCAAAAAACATCCGCAACAGCAAAGGCGACCTTGTTGTTCTTCTTGAATGGCATATATACCATTCGAAGAGCTGGGAAAAACAGATTTTCGGAGGACTAGTGAAAGCTGAAACCGAATTCAGAAAAAAACAGATCATGAAAGACGATTGGAAAAACAGCCGGGAGGCTGCTTTCGGAATTAAAAATGAACCCAACAGCTTGTTGCTGGCATGCGGCGATACTGTCTATTGTGCCGAGTATCAAAACTATTATACAGATCCAAAAATGGGACGTTACAGCTCTTTTACTTTTATCAACATTTCGACACATGCGATCGCCGTTTTCAGGGGAACATTGAAGCTGAACCAGGGCTATAACATGAATGATATTAAGGCCTTTCATTCAAAACTGAATTGGTACCCCCGGGCAAGGGTTGTGGCTCCTGTGAACCAAATCAGCCTTCAGGCACCTGCCGGCATTTTTGATGTCATCGAAGACAAAGGCAAAATATACCTGTTTAAGTGGAATATCCGGGACTCGGCTTTCATGGCCACATCTTCTCATTCCGAAGCAGATGTGCTTCCGCTCAAAGAATTTATTCAAATCACGAAAAGTTCGCTCAATACACTGACCGCAGTAAAAACAATTGAAAAACAAATTACCGCCGAACAGAAGAAAATGGGCTGGACCAGTTTTCCCCCCGAAAAAATTCAACTCCAGGGATCCTCCGCGTCAGAGGTTAGCAAAATTCGTTCATTTCGGGTCAATAGTGATGGTAACGATGGCTGGTCCGAAGACAGTTGTGCATACTACATTCTTTCCTTCCAGGACAGTAAGGTTAAAAAAGATGTGCCTCCCAATATCAGAACCATCATCATCGTGTACGTACCACTGAAAGGGCCCGGATGGATACGAAGTGTAAGTCCTGAAATCCGGCACCGGTTTCTCGCTTCAATAAAACCAGAATATTCAGAATGATACTCCCTGGCTTATTGAGTTTACTTTTATTGACCACAGCAACAGACAGCTGCAGCCTTGATTTTTATTTGCGCCAATACTCCGACTCCGTTATTCGAAAATGTAATACAGCAGGCCAGGCTACTGCGCTCAGCCAAACGGAAAAAGAAGTGGTACTCCTGACCAACCTTGTTCGTGCCAACCCTTCTTTTTTTTTATCAAACGTAGCCCGGCCTTTTATTGAAACCTGTTATCTGAAGTACATTGAATATGATCCGGGCAGCGGGCATATTGAATCATTGTACAAGGACCTGGAAGCAGCAAAACCCATGCAGCTCCTGCTGACAGAACCTGTTTTGAATGAAACAGCGGCCAGCCATGCCGGGTATTGCAGCCGCACCGGACATATCGGGCATCATAATTTTAAAGTACGATGGCAGATCATCAAAACCAAACTGGGCCACCTGAAAGCAGGAGAAAATTGCAGCTACGTACCAGCCCGGTTCAGCCACGCATTGTACTATATCATTTCGCTGCTAATAGATCAAGATTCGCCGGAAACTCATGGTCACCGAATGGCAATCCTGGATAAAAGCTACCAGTATATCGGTGTTGCGATCCGGCCATTTCCACAAAACAGAAATGTGTTGATTCAGAATTTCAGTTTGAAGAGTTATCGTTCTAAGTGATGATTTTCGTTGCTCTGCTGCTTATTTTAAAATAACAAAGACTAAAATATACATGGAATGATCCGCTTCAGCCTTGCTTTCTTACTGTACCTTTAAGCAAGCATATCACAAATTAATAAAAATGAAACCAGAAAAAATCCTGATGACACAAATGCTCCGTTCCGCCGCATTTATACTATTTTTTGCAGGCTGCTATACAAAAAGTCCGGAAAATGAAAAGCAGGAAAAAAACAGCATGCTTGAACTGATTCCCGGCAAGCTGAATGAAGCAACGATGGCCGATACGTTGTTTGTCAGTGCTTCTTCATGCAGAGGCTGTGCTCCTGAATATACACCACAATATGAACTGACAGATTCTATGTCGGTCGTTTCACTTCATTCAGTTGAAGTTGTGGATAACAATCCTCCTGATATGGACGGGGGCAACCTGGAAAACCGCATTGTAATGCTTCCATTAAAAACAGGCAGCACTATAATAAAGCTCTACAGTTTTATGACCGGCGATTCAGCCCGCCAGGATTCTTCACAATACACTGCCTACCAGATCCGGATCCAAAAGAATGAACCCGAAACTGTACCGCAGCAGGAATAAAGTAAGAACCGGAGTACCAGAAAAATGCAGCTTTCATGAACAGCATACCCGCAAAAGATCCATTGGAGCCGGCAGCAGGAAACACGGCAGCAATTTGGAACTTACTGAAACCAATTGTGGATCCTGAAATTCCTGTATTATCCATTATAGAGCTTGGTATGATAAGAGATATTCAAATGCTGGAGTCTGTCCCCGAAGTCATTTTTACTCCCACTTATCCCGGATGCCCTGCTATAAATATAATACTCGGTAAAATCCGGGCTTTATGCGATACACATGGGTACAGAAACTTAAAAATCACCATCGTTTCATCCCCTGCATGGACAACAGACTGGCTGAGCGAAGAGGTAACAATAAAATTGAAGGGCTGCGGATTTGCCCCGCCAAATCCAAAGCAACAGGTATGCAACGATAAACTTTATGCAGCCAATGAAGCTGTTCCATGTCCGTATTGCAGCTCCTGGCACACTCATCGGATCAGTGAATTTGGCAGCAGAGCCTGCACAGTACCATACCAGTGCGGTACTTGCCAACAGTCCTTTGATTATTTCAAATGTCATTAAAATATGCATCAAAGAATTTTGATTTACTCAATAACCGAACCGTATGCAATTCATTCACTTTGAACAAAACAACAGCATTGCCTTCCTCACCCTGAACCGGCCCGAAAAATTCAATGCATTGAACAGAGAAATGGCCCTGCAATTGCAGGAGGCACTTGATAAATGCAAGAACAATGACATACGTTGTGTGTACCTCAGCGGCAGTGGCCGGGCTTTTTGTGCCGGGCAGGACCTCGCTGAAGTGGCCGCACCGGATGGCCCGGGAATGCAGCGGATCCTGAGTGAACAATACAATCCTGTTGTGACCAGAATCAGGGAACTGGAAAAACCGGTTGTGGCCGCCGTCAATGGAGTGGCTGCCGGCGCAGGCGCAAGCCTTGCCATTTGTTGTGATATTATCATTGCCGCCCGGTCTGCCTCATTCATTCAGGCATTTTCACAAATAGGACTGGTACCCGACATGGGTGGCAGTTTTTTTTTACCCAGAATGATTGGCTGGCAAAAAGCCTCCGCATTGATGATGCTGGGAGAAAAACTGGCTGCAGAAGAAGCAGAGCGAATTGGGATGATCTATAAATGGTACCCCGATGAAACATTTCGGGAAGAATCTGTTTCCATTGCCAGCACTCTTGCAAGTATGCCCACCCGTGCATTGTTCCTGATTAAAAAAGAACTGCAGTGGTCATCCACACACACACTGTACGAACAACTGCAAATTGAAGATAAATTGCAACAGCGTGCCGCATTGACCGAAGACTTCAGAGAAGGAGTTGCCGCATTCCTGGAAAAAAGATCACCCCATTTTAAAGGTAAATAATTAAACAATGTATCAGGATAAGAATGAACAGGCACTGGCTGTAGCCAGGCACATGCTGAAACAAGATCTCTTCAGCCAATGGCTTGGAGTGAAGCTACTGGAAATTACTGAAGGAAGCAGCCGCATACAAATGACGGTGCGTGAAGAAATGGTTAATGGCCTGGGGATTGTACACGGAGGCATTGCATTTTCTCTGGCCGACAGCGCCTTTGCTTTTGCCTGCAATAACCGGAATGTTCGTTCAGTGGCATTGGATACTTCTATAAACTTCCTGAAGCCAGTGCATCCCGGCGATGTACTGACTGCTGAAGCAACCGAACTGCACAATGGAAAAATTACAGGACTATACCAGGTTAGAATATGGAACCAGCAACACCAGTTGGTAGCTCAGTTTAAAGGCTTGTGCTACCGGACAGGAAAGAAATTGCTAATCTCTGAACAGGATTAACACAATGGAATCTGCCCGTACCAAATAGCCTTTTTTACAGAATTTGTTTAAAATCGCAAAAATACTCAGCGGTACGGGAGTTTGCCTCTTCTCATTGAATCCATCACATAATTACCTGTTTTCAAACAATTTAAGGGTACAATTTTCTATCGGCGAAAAGAAAACTTTATCCGCAAAGAAAAAAAATATTGTCATTATTATTCGACACACTTGCATAATCAAAATCTAGCTATTACTTTTGTTCTCCTTTCCAAAGTCATCCTCTGAACAGCTGCAAAAAGCCTCATCCACTTTCTCTATCGGAAAGCCCGATTTAACATCCTGCTGATTACCACAATCCATTGTGCCTGTAAAACCAGTTCACGAAACTGTGTTTGTAATGATTATTTTTTAATAACTAAACCTAGCAGCATGAAAAAATTTACATTTCTATTCTTCTTTGCATTGGCAGTAACAGTGTGGTTCAGTAATGTGGCACTTGCCCAAAGCATCACCCAGCGGGGCAATGAACCTACCGCATCCACCAGTAGCACCACACTTACCATAAATAAACCAACAGGACTTGCTGTTGGTGACGTAATGCTGGTCAATATTGTACAGGGCGATAATGATGGAGGCCAATCTATTTCAAACAATGCTTCACGCAGCGGATGGACCCTGGTAAAAGGCGGAAGCCTGGGATCAAGCGGAAATAATGACTGGTGGGGTACCGTTCTGTACAAAGTAGCGGATGCTGCCGATGCCGCCGCAACTAATTTTGCATTTACACTGGATCCAATAGTAAATGGTGATGGAGCACTTGGAACAATGCTGGCATTTTACAACGTGAATACTACCGGCGGTGTAGGTCCCGATGGTACCGGTACCGGGCCTTTTGATGTTGCCGCAGGCAGTTTGGGAACAGCCACTAGTGCTACCCTTACCGCTCCAGGCATTACTACAGTTACCAATAGTGCAGCAATTGTAATGTTTGGTATGGCAGGAAATAACGATCTGAGCTTTTTTAGCTGGACAACAACATCACCAGGCGGTCTGACTGAACTATATGAAGATGAGTCGAACCAGGGACCAGATGAATCCGTGGGTGCAGCCTGGGCCATTCAAACTTATGCAGCGGCAACAGGTAACGGAACTGCATCCATTTCTACTTCAGAAAGAAATGGCGCCCTGCTGGTTGCACTAAAACCAGCCAATACCTACGGCGCACCAAATCTTTGGTCAACCTCCGGCACTGATCCTATCAAAGCATATACCATCAACCCGGTTACAGGAGCTGTACTTGCAGGACCTGTTGACGTGGTTTCTCCAAGCACTTCAACTGCCGCATTGGGTAAAAACAAAGCCAACCCGAATGATGCTGATGGATATCTTTATTACCTGAACAGGGATAATAGCCTTGTCTTGAATGGTGTAGTTACTGTTTATTCTGTAAAACCAGACGGAACCAATAACGGAAGCCGCGGCACCATTGATATGAACGGGGCAGGAAACAATGAAGACTTCAGCTTTGTACGCCTTGGCTTTGATGCAACCGGAAAAGGCTGGATACTTGCAGGCACAACTTCTAATCTGTACATTGCCTCATTCCAGGGCAATGGCTCTGCCGCCATCAGCAGCGTCAATACCTTTGGCAACAGTACACTGGCCATCAGCGGTGGTAGCGGATCAGACTTCCAGAACGGAGACCTGGCCATCAGCGGAAACGGAACTCTGTATGCACTGGCTAATATTACTGATGGAAGTACCTATATATATACTCTGAACTCACTCACCACCCCTACCACTCTTACAAAGAAGTGGACGTTGGTTGATGGTGACGGAAACAACTTTATCGGAAGTGTAAACGGAGTTGCCTGGACACAATCCGGATCCATGCACTTCTCAACCAGTGCTGGTATCTATTTCATTGATCAGGCAACTGCAAACTCAGGTGCCGGAACAGTACAGGCCGACCTGATTGCGAGCTACTCAGGCCTTACAGACCTGGCCTCTGAAGCATTCCCAACACAAACTACACTGCCGGTTTCATTTGCAAACTTTAACGTGGTGAAACAGGGATCCAATGCACTCTTAAGCTGGACTACAAAGAATGAACTCAATACAGATCATTTTGACATTGAAAGAAGCTATGATGGGCTGCATTTTGAAAAAGTTGGTTCAAAACAGGCTGCAGGTATCACCGCTTCAGACGTGGACTATAACTATACCGATCCCATCAGCGTAACTGCTGGAAATATTTACTACAGGCTGAAAACAGTTGATATTGACGACAAATCGAGCCTGAGTAAGATTGTGGTTCTTCGCCTCGGTAATGCACTGGTACGCAGCTTTACACTGTATCCAAACCCGGTTGAAAGCAATCTGAAAATTCAGTTGGATAGCCAGAAAGATGCAGTCGTTACAGTTCGCATCAGCAGCATGCTGGGCCAGGAAGTGTACCGCCAGACCGCAAACCTGCAAAAGGGTACAAATATTATTGTGCTGGCAAAAGGAATTGAATCCCTGAAGCCCGGGCTGTATGTAACGGAAATTATTGACGGAAACGAAAAACTGGTACAAAAATTCATCAAACGCTAATTGCTCAGGGTTTATCCTTGAACCCCTCTTGCCTTTGTGGCGGAGGGGTTTTTTTTATCCTTCCCTCAGTGCAGGCACAGCACGTACCGTCCAGCAAAAAAATATCTCCAGATGCAAAAAATGCTGTACCTTAAACTTCGTTTTTTCCTGCGCCTTTTTTCCTTTCTGAACCGGCCGGAAGAACGAGGATGTAAGTCAATAACCCAAATGTTTTGTTATGAAAAAAAATCTACCCTTGCTCCATTTGCTGGTTGCCTCTTTTCTGCTTCCTGCTGCCAGCGTAGCCCAGCAACCAGACAGATTTGCCTATGCCATTACTGATGTACAACAAAGCGGGGCCAGCTGGAGTTTTCTGCGAAAACTGAACCTGCAAACGGGTGAGTACAGCCAGGTATTGCTGCAAGGAAACGATATACATGCTGCCGCTTTTCATGCAGCAGATAAAAAAATCATCAACAGCCCGCATACAGATGCACGGGTAGGCCAATGGACGCAAGCTCCATTTGGCACTGGTGTGGCAGCCGCAGCGTATGACAGAAGAAGCAACAGGCTCTATTATACTCCTATGTTTGTAGATCAGCTCCGGTATGTTGACCTGAAAAGCATGAAAGTGTTTTTTGCCGATGAGCAGGCCTTTACAGGTAAGGCAACCAAGTCTGCCGACCAGGGAAATATTGTGACCCGCATGGTGATTGCTGCCGATGGCTTTGGCTATGCACTTACCAACGATGCCACCCAACTGATTCGTTTTAGTACCGGAAAACAAATACAAATCACCGACCTCGGCAGCCTGGTGGATGATCCCTCCAACAAAAGCAATTCTGTACACAACTCATGCAGCAGCTATGGAGGTGACATGGTTGCTGATGACGATGGCAACCTGTACTTATTTTCTGCACGCAACCAGGTTTATAAAATAAATATCGCCAGCCGTGTAGCTACTCATTTAGGCACAATGAAGGGTTTACCAGCCGGCTTTACCGTAAACGGAGCCGCAGTTACTGACAACAACCGTATTATACTGGCTAGCGCCACACAGTCTCTTCCCTGCTATACATTGGATATCCGCAGCCTGGAAGCCATTGCATTCCCGATCAATGGTACCATATGGCAAAGCTCGGACCTTGCCAATAGCAACCTGTTGATCTCCGGAAATAAAAAGCAGGCAACTGTAATGGAAACCATCGGCGCTACCAAAACAAACGGTGCTGCCACGCAAATTCATATTTTCCCCAACCCGGTAACTGAAAACCAGTTTATCATCCGGTTTGATGGGCTGGATGCCGGGAATTACAGCATTCAGATCACAGATGTGATGGGCCGCCGCGTAATTGAACGGGCGGTTGTACTGAGCTTTGATGGCCAGGTTGAAAAAATTAAACTTTCGCCTTCGGATGCAAAAGGAGTTTATTTGATCAAAGTACTGGATGCAAAAAATAATACAGCCTTTAGTTCAAAACTGGTTGTACAATAACCTGCTGCCTTTATAGTGATGCCCCGTTTCCTGTTTCGGAAACGGGGTATTTTTTTCAGGGCTCCTTTTTCCAGATCAGCCGCAGTTTGGTTGCTTGCTTAAAGAAATCAGGACATTTCAGATCTCCTGCGCCGGCAATACCACCTGCGGGAGAACAGATGTAAACGCAGTTGTCATCATAAACTTCATTAAACCTGTCGCAGCAGTCGGCAATAAAATAATACCGCTTCTTCCCATTTTGATCGTACTCGAAAATCTCGAGCGGAACATCCGCAAATTTTGCTATTGCAAATGAATCAATTTTTTGTTGCAGGCAGAGGGGGATATCGGACGGCAGGTTACTGCTTTTTTGTTCACCAGCCGTTTTAGTGTTTTTTTTTGTATTACAGCATGCCATAACAAATATTAGGGCTGCATAAATAATTCCGGTTTGCTTCATACGCTATGATTTAGTGTTGTGAAAACTATCTTTGTCTTTCCCGGGCATAACCTCACCCTGATAAATATACTATTTTGGAGAAAAACAATTTTGTTGACCAGATCCGGATTTTTTGCCGCAGTGGGCATGGTGGTGCTGGAAACAGTCATTTTCTGAGAACGAAGTTTACAGCTATGGGCGGCCCCGATGGCGGCGATGGAGGCCGTGGCGCTCATATTATCCTGAAAGGGAACCGAAACCTGTGGACATTGCTGCACCTTCGGTATCACAAGAATATTCTTGCTGAAAACGGAGAAAAAGGGGGTGCCAATAACTGCTCCGGCAGTGATGGAAAAGACATTATCATCGAAGTTCCTCCCGGCACTGTGGCTATTGATGAGGCGACTGGTAAAGTAGAAGCTGAAATACTGGAAGACGGCCAGGAACTGATCTGGTTACCAGGCGGAAAAGGAGGGCTTGGCAATGCACATTTTGCCACACCCACACAGCAGGCGCCCGAGTATGCACAGCCTGGCAAGCCTGGCGTGGAAGGCTGGAAAATTCTGGAACTGAAAATTCTTGCCGATGTCGGACTTGTGGGTTTTCCCAATGCAGGTAAATCAACCTTACTGTCTGTAATTACTGCGGCAAAACCAAAAATTGCCAACTATGCTTTTACAACTATTGTTCCCAACCTGGGCATTGTGGCATACAGAGATGGAAAAAGTTTTTGCATTGCGGACCTGCCAGGTATCATAGAAGGGGCATCTGAAGGCCGGGGCCTGGGTCACCGTTTTCTCCGGCACATAGAAAGAAATTCTGTTTTATTATTCCTGATTCCGGCAGACAGCGACGATCACGAAAAAGAATTTGATATACTAGTGCATGAACTGGAAAAGTATAACCCCGAATTGCTGCACAAGCAAATGATCATTGCCGTCAGCAAGAGTGATATACTGGATGAAGAGCTGAAAACTGAAATCAAAAAAAGTTTGCCTGAAAATATTCCTCACCTGTTTATCTCATCCGTAACAGGGCTGGGGCTACCCGAGCTGAAAGATTTGCTCTGGTCTGTTTTGAACAAGCCGGTGGATTAGCAATCATTTCGGTGGCACTGAAACGATATCATACCTGAGCCGGGTTAATAGGTTTTGCCCACCGTATCACAGGCTGCTTTTAGCAACGAATACTGATCTGGTGCATCCTGCCATTTTTCCCACATCATCACTCCTGCAGCCACATCCTTGGCAAGCTTTGCTTTTCGTTTTACCGTATACTGTCCGTTGTAATAAATAGTGTAATTGGTATATCCTCCGGCCGAAACAATGGCAGAGTCGGACTGAGGATTGCCTCCCTGCGAAAGTATGGAACGGAAAGAAAGTACTGTACCGCTTTGTGTGATTCCCGACGGACGGCCATAAGCCGGAAGACCTAATACGCATTTTGCCGGCGGCATGCCCCTGGTTGAAAGCCAGTAATTCAGGCAAACTGTAGCCAGCGTATAATCACTGTGCTGGCGATACGGCACCGAAGTACTGAAATCATCATACGCCATAATATTGAAGAAATCAACGTACGGAAAAATTTCGGCACGGATGGCATCCCGGTAGCCACCGGCATATTTACCCGCAGTAATTGCAGCCGATAAGTAATACCGGGCATCGCGGTGCAGTGAATCGGCAAGTTCTTTCATCAGCAAGCTGAATGTTGCATCTGTTCCATCGCTGGTACTTGGAAACTCCCAATCCATATCCACACCGTCCAGGTTAAAATTTCGAACGGTATTCATCACATCTTTAATAAAATTATTTCTACCGGCTGCTGTGGCTGCCATATTCCTAAAATTGGTTTTGCCATCGCCGCTGCCATCATTGATGCCAAGAAATACTTTGGCATTGTTGGCCCTGGCTTTGTCCCGCACGGCAGCCAGGAATGCAGAAGGGGCTGATGGGGCGCTCAGCGTACCCGAACTGTTGACTGCATAAAACGCATATACCACACAATTCGTCATCCGGAATTTTATATCCGGCACATCGGCCAGGCTGCGGTACGATGGAAAATATCCCACCACATAATAACCAAATGATGCCGGCGGCTGAATCACAGCATAGGTAAAAGATGTGGCTGTACTGATGCAACTGGCCGGTGATCCGTTTGCATTTTTGGGCTTCACATACCAGTAATATGTTTCAGACTGCGGGGTTGCAGGTACAGAATAGGTATAACTGGTGCTGGCCAGGTTACTCGCAATTACAGATGCAGTGGCTGCCGTAGCTCCCAGGTACAGGTCATAGCTGGTGGCCCCCGATGCTGCCGCCCAACTCAAAGTAATGGAGGGGGTGCCGGCTGTTACAAAGGAGCTGTTTACAGGCGATGTGTTATTGGTGCACCCGGGTACAGCCGGGGGAGGCGGCGGGGGGGGTGGCGGTGCCGGATTGCTTTTCTTGCTGCAAGAATAAAAAAACACTAGAAGACACAAAAATAAGAGCCCGTTGAACCGTACTTTCATAAGCAGTTGTTTCAGGCCCTTAAGATAAGTGATTTCATCAAAGTTCCCGTTTTAACCTCTATTTTTTACTTAGGTTTGCAGGCATATATTATTTTGTGGATCTGCCTGCACCCTGCAATAAACAGGCGATCAAAAAATGACATTATTCATCAAATAAATTTTTATTATGAAGAGATTTCTTTTAACGGTCGTGCTATTCGGCAGCCTGGCTGCCAAAACCATGGCCGATGAAGGTATGTGGCTGCCCCTCCTGCTGGGCCAGCAAGTTTATAATGATATGGTAAGAAAAGGACTGAAGCTGACCAAAGAACAATTGTACAACATGAACAAGCCTTCGCTGAAAGATGCAATTCTCATTTTTAACACGGGTTGTACCGGAGAAATTGTAAGTTCCGAAGGACTGATTTTTACCAATCACCATTGCGGTTATGATGCCATTGCTGCGGCAAGTACCGTGGAGCATAATTATCTGCAGGATGGTTTTTATGCCAGGAATAAAAGCGAGGAAATTCCAACACCGATGTCAGTGCAGTTCCTGCTGCGGATTGAAGATGTCAGCAAGGAAGTAATGGATGCGCTGAAAGGGCTGAGCGGATCAGAACGGGTGCAAAAACAAACAGAAGTACTAAATGCCATTAACAAAAGAATGAGCGATGCCTCCCGCAATATTGAAACAAGAGTAAGCGCCCTGTTCAAAGGCAATCAGTTTCTTGCCTTCGTGTACCAGCGATACTATGATATCAGGCTGGTGGGTACCCCACCTGAAAGCGTCGGAAAATTTGGTGGCGATACAGACAACTGGGAATGGCCACGGCATACCGGCGACTTTTCAGTATTCCGTGTGTACACAAAGCCGGATGGCAGCCCGGCAAAAAAAGACGAACCAGTAACCGGGAATATTCCATTGAAACCAAAGTGGTACCTGCCCGTTTCTCTGCGGCCGTTAAAGGATGGTGATTTTTCCATGATCTGGGGCTACCCGGGAGGCACAAACAGGTATGAAAGTTCATACGGTGTAAAACTGGCCACTGACATCAACAGCCCCACACTGGTAAAGCTCCGCGACGTACGATTGAAATATATGTTTGAAGAAATGAAAAAAGACCCGGCTGTAAAACTGAAGCTGGCATCTGATTATGCAACAATTGCCAATTACTGGAAATTTTATGACGGAGAAACCAGGCAACTGCTGAAATATGATGTTTATGGCCAGAAAAAAATTTTTGAAGAAAAATTTATGACCTGGGCCAAAGGAAAATCTGAGTATGAAAATATCTTTACCGACTGGGGTAAAGTGTATGATGCCTGGAGGCCATTCAGCAAACACCGTGTGTATATGAATGAAGGCATTTTTGGATCATCCCTGCTGGCCTACGCTTCATCACTGCTGCAATTGGAAGCTGCTCTTGTAAAACCCGGCACAACATCCGGAGATGTAAAAAAAGCAACCGAAGCAGCCGGCAAACAACGGGAAGCATTTCTTGCAGAAGTCAACAAACCGTCCGATGTACAAATTGTAGCCTCAGTAACCCGTATGTTTTATGAAGACGTTGTAAAAGAACAACACCCGGCAGGTTTTTACAATGCCATCAAAGAAAAATATGGTGCGCTGAATGACGAAGCAACCTATAAGAAATATGCAGCCGACATGTTTCAGAATACCATCATCTTTGACGATACCCGCTGGAAGGATTTTATTACCAACCCGGATGCCAATACCCTGCAGGGCGATCCTGCCTTTGTTCATGCCAGTGCATTTTTTAATAACTACAACAGCAAATATGCCTCACTGTTCCGGGAATTTACTACCAAAAATGCCGAGCTGGGAAGAGTGTACCTGAAAGGAATCATGGAAATGGATCCCGAAAAGGCAAAAAAAATGTATCCCGATGCCACATTTACGATGCGTGTTAGCTATGGCAATGTAAAATCGTACCGGCCCCGTGATGCAGTCTTTTATGATTATGTGACCACATCAAAAGGTTTGCTGGAAAAATATAAGCCCGGGGATTATGAATTTGACCTTCCTGCCGGGCAAATTGAATTGCTGAAGAAAAAAGATTTCGGGCAGTATATGGATCCTTCACGTAAAGATCTTGTCATTGGATTCATTACTACAAACGATATTACCGGCGGCAACTCCGGATCGCCGGTGATCAACAGCCGCGGCGAATTGATTGGACTTGCCTTTGATGGTAACTATGAAGCACTAAGCCACAAACTGGCTTTTGACAAAGACCTGAACCGCACCATCTGTGTAGATATCCGTTATGTACTCTGGTGTATTGACAAACTGGGCGGCGGCAGCAATATCATCAAAGAACTGAAGCTGATGAAATAGTTTTTCCGAACATTACAGAAAGCCATTCGCACAACATGAATGGCTTTCTCTTTTCATAAGATAATACGTAACATTGCAGGGCAATGACCTGCCTTGAAAAAGTATTTTCTCATACTGAGCCTGTTTTTTTTTCCTGCATCCGCACCCTTTTGCCAGCAATTTCGTTTTAGTATGGCCACCGACCTGAGTGTGCAGCGCAGTTTCCGGAAAGAACAACAATACTGGGCCATCGGTCAAACCACGCAAGCGCATTTTCACCTGACACCCAAAGATGGAATCTATGTTTGGTTTGCGTATTATTCAAACGGGAAATTCAAAAATAACCTTGCAGCAAAAGCCATCTCCCCCTTCACACAACCACAGCAGGTGCTGTATGTGAATAATGCCCGAATGCGCCTGAAACAATTTTCAGTAGGCTGGAGAAAATATCTGAAAGGTTCAGCCGAAGCAGAATCAAGCTGGAACCTGTATGCCTTTGCCGGATTCGGGCTGCTGCTTGGCCGTATTGAAAATACCCATTCGGTGACTATAGATACCGCCTTGTACACACTTCCTGTTCAATCCGGAAAAGCAAATTTTAAACGCCTCACTATTGACCCGGGTCTGGGTTTTGAAAAATATCTGATTGCCGATATTTATCTGTACGCTGAAGCAAGAGCATGGATATCCACCGAGGGATACCCCAGTCGCTATATTTATATCAATGACCGAGCTCCCAGAACCGGCATGCTGAGTGCAGGTTTGCGGGTTCTTTTCTGAAAAAAATATCCGGCGAAACTGACTCCTTTTGCAGTACTGAAATGCTGCAAAAAAATGTGATCATTTATCTTTGACCTCTTTTTTAATTACCAATTATGAGCAAATCTCTCCGCATCTCTCGTATTGAACTGTATAAATTATCTGTACCACTCCTGGAGCCGTTTACCACTTCCCTCGGAACTGAATATGCAGCCGAAAATGTATTGGTTCGCATAAATACAGACGAAGGGCCAACAGGATATGGAGAGTGCAGCCCTTATATGCCTATCAATGGAGAAAGCCAGGACACCTGCTTTATCGTTGGACAATATTTTGCCAAAGTATTGGTTGCAAAAAACCCCCTGGAAATAAAAGATTGCCTGCAGGCAATGGATGCTGTGATTTATGGCAACAACAGCATCAAAAGTGCGTTCGATATGGCCCTGTACGATATTGCAGCACAGCATGCAGGAGTGCCGATGTACCAGTTCCTGGGTGGTGCAAAAAACAAAACTATCATTACTGATTATACCGTCAGTGTGGGCGAACCGGCAAAAATGGCCCTTGATGCCCAAAAAATTCAGCTACAGGGATACCCCGCCATAAAAGTGAAGCTGGGCAAGGATGGAAAAAAAGATGTTGAACGCATAGAAGCCATCCGTGCAGCAGTGGGAAATAAAATACCACTGCGCATTGATGCCAATCAGGGCTGGAAAGTACAGGAAGCTATTGAAACACTGCAGGCACTGGAACCATACGGCATCCAGCATTGCGAGGAGCCAATAGCCCGATGGAAATTTATGAAGCTGCGCCGTGTGAAAAAGAATTCGCCCATTCCTGTTATGGCCGATGAAAGTTGTGCAGATGACCACGATGCAGAAAGACTGATCCGGCTGAAAGCCTGCGATTATTTCAATATTAAACTGGGCAAGTCGGGTGGCATATACCGGGCATTAAAAATTGTTCAGAAAGCAGAGAAAGCAGGAATTCGCATGCAGGTAGGTGCCATGCTGGAATCACGCCTAGGCATGACGGCCTTTGCACATTTTTCGCTGTGCAGCCCCATGATTGAACATTATGATTTTGACACTGCACTCATGTTTCGTGAGGACCCGGTGAGCGGTGGGATTCAATACAAAGAAGCTGGTGTGATAGACGTACCCGACACACCTGGCCTTGGCGCCTGGGTAACTGATGACAGGCTGAGCGAAATGCCCATGGTAGCAATCTAAGCGTAGTGGTTCTGCAGCCAGCCCGCTGCATGTTTTACTTTCCTGAAAAAAGATAATTTACCCGGTTTTTATTTTTCCCCCGACCTCCTGTTATCTCTATGACAGAACCAGACCTGCAGGAAAACAGTCGGACATATATTTGCTTTAATAACGCATTTTCAAATATTTAAATGCTACAGGAATAGGGTGCTGTTACGTAAATTTTACATATAGTGAACGAACTCTAAGTGATCTATATTTAATGTGTATAAATATTTATACAGAATATATTTGCTGTTAATTTTCTGATACATATCTTACGCTCAATACCATGCTATATCAACCATCCTATGCTGCAATGTTTTATGATAGCTACTTCCCTGGGCCTGTTCCTTACTCTGTCAACGGGGATAAAAGGGACTTACTTTTCTGGTGTCGGCAATAAAAGTTTACTTAATTCCGATCATTTACATCTGCTTTGGCTGGAAGGGATCGCATCGGTTCCGGTGGCGAATAGGGTTCATCACTGTCAAAAAAAACATGGGAGTCTGTACATTGTAAACTCTCATAAAAATACAACCTCGTGTGATGGGGTGCTGTTATCAGAAGCGATTGTTTAGAACATTTGAACAATAACCAAAAACCTTAACCAGCTGCTCATGTTACAACGCAGTATCACTCTTTTTCTTATCCTTACAGCAGTACTTTCTGCCCGCGGGCAGCTTAAGCGAAGCTGTGACTCCATGCAAACGCCACTCCTTACTTCTCCTGAAAAATACATTGACGCTGTAGCTGCCAGGGCAGAGGGGATTGAAGCCAAACTCGATAAACAATCAAAGAAAGCCCTGGAACAATATAGAAAGCAGGAAGAAAATATTATCCGGAAACTTTCCAAACTTGATTCCTCTGCCGCCAAACGAGTACTTGAAACATCAAAAGCAAGGCTTCAGCAGTTAGAAGAGAAACTGAATAATCCAAGCAAACTCAGCCAATATATACCGGGACTGGATTCACTCGGTACTACACTGAATTTTTTACGGATCAATAACCAGCTACTGTCTCAGGCCAGGGATGTGAAGGAAAAACTAGGTGAGGCCATCAGCAAAGTAGATGCATTAAAGGCGCAACTTCAAAAAGCGGAGACAATAAAGCAGTTTCTGAAGGAAAGAAAAGAACTGCTGAAACAAAGTTTGGAAAAGTTCGGGCTGGTAAAGGAGCTTAAGCAACTCAACAAGCAGGTGTATTACTATGCGAAGCAGCTCAATGAATACAAAGCAATATTAAAAGACCCCAAGAAAATAGAGCTGAAGGCACTGGATCTTCTCAGCAAAACAAAAGTATGGAAGGAATTTTTCAGAAAAAATAGTATGCTGGCAAGCCTGTTCCGGCTACCGGGCGGCGATCCCAATGATCCGGCGCATATGGCCAGTCTAGCCGGACTTCAAACAAGGGCACAGGTAAACAGTTTAATTCAATTACAACTATCCCCCGGTGACCACAATGCCCAGCAGCAGCTGCAGCAAAATATACAAGCTGCCCAGGCACAATTGAACCAGCTAAAAAATAAAGTATTGCAAATGGGAGGCGGGAGCAGTGATTTGGAAATGCCGGAAGGGTTTAAATCTAATAATCAGAAAACAAAAACATTTCTGCGGCGATTAGAATACGGCGCCAATATACAATCCCAGAAAGCAAACTATTTTTTTCCCATGACCAGTGATATTGGTTTATCGCTGGGCTATAAGCTCAACGAAAATAGT
Organism: uncultured Chitinophaga sp.; assembly: GCA_964473035.1. Classification (GTDB taxonomy): domain Bacteria; phylum Bacteroidota; class Bacteroidia; order Chitinophagales; family Chitinophagaceae; genus JJ008. Next base: position 11,454 of record CAYYMK010000006.1, on the reverse strand, counting down.
GCAATTGGCATTGGTGTAAGTTATAAACTAGGCTGGGGCCGTGGCTGGAATGATATCCGGCTGAGTTCTGAAGGGCTGGGGCTGCGAAGCTATGTGGATGTGAAGCTGAAAAGATCACTATGGATCTGCGGAGGCTATGAACAAAACTATCGAACTGCTTTTAAAGATTTTGATGTGTTACGAAACTACGGTGGCTGGCAGCAGAGCGGACTGCTGGGCCTTAGCAAAGTGATTTCCCTGAAAACAAAAATATTTAAAAAAACCATCTTGATGCTGCTATGGGATTTTTTGAGCAATAAGCAGGTGCCCAGAGGGCAGGCGGTTGTTTTTAGGATTGGGTATAACATAAAATAGAATATGATTAAGAAGTTATTATTTATTCCATTGCTGGCAGCAGGAAGTTTCTGTATTGCGCAGAGCAGTGCACAGGTACAATTACCACAGGTGATACCTGCTTCGCCGGAGGCCAGCGCAATTGCCAAGAGCGGACAATTAAGTGTGGGGCTTTTTACCGGAGTGCCACAGGTTACCATCCCGCTATATGAAATAAATGTAAGAGGACTGACAGTACCGGTTGGTGTGAGTTATATCAGCAATGGGACCAAGGTGGATGAGATACCTTCTCGTACAGGCTTAGGATGGGTAATGTCAGCCGGAGGAGCTATAAGCAGATCTGTGCATGGAAGGCCTGATGATAAATCCATAAGAACGCCAATGCCTACGGGAACCGTTCTGGAAACTCAGTGGCGTGATTATTACGAATCGCTTTCGGCTCCATCCGGAAATGCCGACAATGAACCCGATGAGTTTATGTTAAATGCACCTGGCCTGTCTGCCAGGTTTATATTAGATAAATTTAATCAGCCGGTATTTTTAACTCATTCAAACTTTAAGGTACAATTCACCGGGGGAACAAACGGGATTGACCCTTATAGTGAATTTATCGTAACAAATACAGGAGGTATTAAATATTTTTTCGGTGGCAGCGGAGCCATTGAAACGACAGTTTCCCATAATATGCTCGGTAAATATTTAAATCACCAACAGATAAGGACCGCCTTCTTTCTGAAAAAGATTGAATTTCCTGGGGGTGATAATATTACATACAATTATTCACCCGTTACTTTTATGACACATCCGGGTATTACACAGTCTGTAAGCCGGGGCAATTTGTCTAACAATTCACAGAGCTGTCTGAACTTTGGATGTTCAGGAGGAGGCTCCTGTCCTGCGGGAGAAATGGTGGATCCCGGCAGCTTTAATGAACACATTGCTGAAGTTCAGTACAATACTGTTTCTCTTACTCAAATAACCGGGCCTAACGGGCTGAGTGTAAGTTTTGGCTATGAAAACCGGCCGGATGGCAGTAATGATAAAAGGCTTATTTCAATAAATATCCAGGCGCCGCAGTTTTCCAAATTATACAGATTTATTTATGCAGATCCCCCGACCAATGGCGTTTGCGGATACTCCACATCTGAAGGAACCTACAATAAACGCTTTTTCCTCACAGAAATTCAATCAATAAAACCGGCGCAGGGTTCTGTTCCGGCAGATACCATACGTTATATTCTTGACTACGAGGACATGAACAACCTGCCTCCCCGTTTGTGTTTTTCCCAGGATTATCTCGGGTTCTATAATGGGGTTCACAATTTTAAGCTCCTGCCATTTTTGCCGGGTGAAAGCCAGTATTGGGGAGTTTATGCAACCGCCGACCGCTCCTTTCATGGTGATATGGCGGTAAAGGGAATGCTTAAGAAAGTAACGTACCCAACCGGTGGTTATGAAGAATTTGTATATGAACCAAATACCGTTGTTCAAACTCAGTCAGGGGGAACAAATGTGATGGTAACAAAATCTATTTCAGGAAGCGGCAACTCTAATCCTTCAAATCCTTCGGGTACCTGGATCAATGTTGATCATTATTCAGATACACTCCTTGTGCTGAAGGACCAGGCTGCTACCATTACACTGAGTATTTTTGAAAACCCGGGCTGCCCGGAGTGTACCCCGGCCCCTCCAAATACTGTGGACATCGCCTGGCTGGATGTAATAAACGTTACAACAAACACAGTGGTATGGACAGAATTGATGAGAACCTACACAACAACAACATTCCCGGTTCAGCTTTACGCAAATAATATTTATAAACTGAAACTCCGTGTAAGAGGGTTGCCCAATGCAGGATATGCTGAAATACGATATGACAGGGCGCCCATTGGATACTCTGGTTATTCATGGAGTAATGTGGAAGCCGGCGGTGTAAGGGTAAAGCAGATAATAGCCTATGACCCCGTGAGCCAGAAAACTAATAACAAATACTATACATATTCTGCTCTTGCAGACCCGCTGAAATCATCAGGCAAATCACAGCTTACGGCGGATCTTGTTGAGGAGTATAATTACAGAAAGGGCTGCTCGGGAAGCCCTTGTCCCCCGGGTACTTTTTATCAATGCCAGTTCAGAAGACTTACGTCAAATTCAGCCGTTCCGCTCTATGTTTTTGATAATAATCATATCGGCTATGAGTACGTGGTGGAAGCGGATGATCCTTATAAAATAAACGGGGCTACAGAACATAAGTATGATGCCACCCCATCCGGCACAATTGGGAATGCTTATCTCGGCTTTGCTATCAAAACACTGCCCAACAGCACAGGGCCCACAACTGGCGGCGCTGAAATACGCACCCGCCATATTAATAACAATGGAACGCTGATCAAAGAAATAACAAATACATATGCTGTACAGCCCGGCCATTTGCAGCAGGTGGAAGCCCTGGCGGTAAGAAAAAGATACGGGTCTGATTATTATTATAATACCCAAGCGGGTGAACTCATCCATCCTTTTGACGCCACACAATATGATTTTAAATCTTACTGGATAACGCTTCAGTCAACCCAAACCAATGAATACGATCCGGCGGGTAATACCACGGTAAGCACCACTATCAATTATTTCTATGGCACACCCAATAATATACAACCGGCAAGGGTGGAAACAATAAACAGCGAGGGACAAACTACTTCATTCGAAATGAAGTACCCGACTGATTATCCCGGCATATCACCTTATAGCAGCATGGTTACAAATAATGTAATCAGCCCGGTGATAGAGCACAAAGGAAGGAACGTTTCGCTAAATAAAGAACTTTCTAAAATCATTACGAACTACCAGGGCCTGCAAAGCAATAGCATTTTTAAGCCGCTGAATATTCAGCGCTCATTGCTGGCGCAGCAGCTGGAAACAGAAGCCACATTTGACCTGTATGATGCAAAGGGCAACCTGCTGCAGCTTACTGCCAAAGACGGTGTGCCCACTTCTTATATCTGGAGTTATAATGGTCTGTATCCGGTAGCAAAAATCATAGGTAAAACCTATAATGATGCCATCTCCCAAAGCGGTATCAATCTCAGCCTCTTTGATAGCATACCAGTCGATGCCATAGCACAAACAGAACTGAACAAACTCCGACAGCTTACAGGCGCACTGATAAGCACTTACATGTACATCCCCCACACCGGTATAGCCATGGAGACTGACCCCCGCGGCCGCAACACTACCTACACCTACGATAATATAGGAAGGCTGATACTGGTAAAGGACCATGATGGTAATGTGCTTAAAAAGATATGCTACAACTATGCAGGCCATGCAGAGAACTGCAGCAGCGGCGGATGTACCAACACCACACCATACTGGCAAAACACCGCTACTCCGCTGCGCTGCCAGCAGAACGGCAGCGGACAAAATACCGGCTACCAGGAGCAGGAACAAAAAGACATGAACGTATGCAGCCCCACTTCTAACCAGACAAGATGGTTGCAGACCGCGTATAACCCTACTGCATGCACGCCTGTAGTTAATGTGAGCATTACCTGCACCAACTATTTATCAGCCTCCGGTTTTTCGGCAGTATATACACATAACACAACCGGACAGGTAACCACATTCAGCATCCCATCATCCGGGGGATTACAAACACTCGGCACATTGCCGTCAGGGACTTATACATTGACCATATCAAAACCCGGGAATAACATGTACCTGATTTTTGGTTCAGGTTGCAATGGCCAGACTGTTGAAGGCCTTTCCGCCACATTCTACAATGTAGCCGTATCAGCATCAGCATGTAATTCAATTTTTATAGATGCAGCATTTTAAACGACTATTATGCGAGTAAGAAAAAACAACATACTTCGGACAGGTAATAAAACAGCAAGGTTGGCCTTCGCTCCTTTGCGTTCTTCTTTCCTGGCATCCCGATTGCTATCGGGATTGCGTAAAAAGAAACTTAGCATACTCTGCATTTTTATACTTGCTATGCTGGCCCTTGCTCCGCCGCCCGCCGGTATTTATGGTATAAACATAAAAACCATTGAAGGCCCTCAAAAGCAATTATCCGAATACCAGAATAAGAAAATGCTCATCATTACCCTGCCACTGGTACGTTCCAATTCGGCTGATTCATTTCTGATTTCTGTTGATTCACTTGCAAGTGTAAATCTGGCTACACTAAAGATCATAACTGTGCCGTCGGTTGAAGATGGCTATACCAGCAGCCAGAAGCAAGCATTAAAAAACTGGTACCGCCAGTTTCTCGACAGCAGCGTAGTGATAACGACAGGCATCTACACCCGGAAAACCTCCGGCAGCCAGCAGCATAAATTGTTTAAATGGCTGACTCACCAGAGCCGGAACGGATATTTTAATGAAGACGTGGATGGGCCTAGTATGAAATTCCTGTTAAGGGCAAATGGTGACCTGATGGGAGTGCTGAAAAAAAGAAGCAGATTAGGGGGAACGGCCATGCAGCGGATGCTGCAGACGCAGTAGTAGTATAAAGTTTGAGGCTTAAAGTTTTATTAGATCAAGATGTCATCTTGTTATTTCGTGTCATTCGTGGCAAAAAGAATTAAAAATATTAAACGAGCTTACATGAATAGAAAGGTTTCCGGTCCGAAGGACTCCCAGTGGAGCAGGATTTTTTATTGTGTGGCATCGCTGACCTTGCTGTTACATAATAATCATGCATCAGCACAGGTAACGCCGCCGGCCCCGTACCCTGGCAATGCTCAGGTAAGCTATGTACGGACCTGGACGGCCACCTCACCCGAAACAAACGGCAATTCCATCATGTACCGGCCGCTGAAAGATGTGAAGCAGGCCACTCAATACCTTGACGGCCTCGGCCGCCCCATGCAAACCGTAGCGAAAGAAGGCAGCCTGGAAACCGGCGGCTTGGCTGCAGATATCGTAAGCACTGTGGTGTATGATGATTACGGAAGGGAACAATACAAGTACCTGCCCTTTATATCAACCGCAAACAATGGACTGTTTAAATACGATCCCTTCCAGCAGCAGGCCGCCTTTATGCAGGCGCAGTATGGCGCACAGGGCGAAACATTTTTTTACGGCAAGACCAACTATGAACTTAGCCCGCTGAACCGCCCATTGAAAACACTGGCCCCCGGTAATAGCTGGGCGGGCAGTGAAAGAGGTGTTTCTGCAAACTACTGGCACAATACACCTACTGATGCAGTAAGGATCTGGAATGTGGAAGATGTGCAAAGCGGTTTTGCAAATTATACCACGCCGGGTACGTACCCTGCAGGCGTACTGCATAAAAACATAACAGCAGATGAACATGGTAAACAGATAATAGAATTTAAAGACAAGGAAGGAAAAGTTGTATTGAAAAAAGTGCAGCTGATGGCTGATGCAGATTACGGCGCCGGAAGCGGCAACGGGGGCTGGCTTTGTACTTATTATATTTATGATGACCTGAACAACCTGCGCTGTGTGATACAGCCTGCCGGAGTAGAACTGCTCCCCGCCGGCAGCTGGCAACTCTCATCTGATCTGCTTACAGAACAATGCTTCCGCTATGAGTATGACAAGCGCAACAGGATGATCATGAAAAAAGTGCCGGGAGCAGGCACCGTGCAAATGGTATATGATGCCCGGGACAGGCTGGTAATGACGCAGGATGCCAACCTCTATGGACAGGGAAAGTGGCTGGTGACAAAGTATGATGCACTGAACCGCCCCATCGAAACAGGATTATGGACCAACAGCTTTGATGCAAATTATCACCGAAGCTACGGGTATTACAATAATGAGTACCCCGCTATTTACGGAACATACGAAATACTTACCATAACCCATTATGATAACTATGCAGGATTACCTGCCGGGCTAACCGCTTCATATATCACCACCTGGGACGGTTATTTTACAGCCACTAATAACAGCGTATGGCCCTACCCGCAGATGCCCCAGAAAAGTGAAGTGACCACAGGACTGGTAACATGGACACAAACAAAGGTACTCGGATGCAGCCCTGCACAATACATAAGCATCGTAAACATCTATGATGCAAAGGGTAGAGTGATACAGGTCCAAAACATCAACATAAGCGATGCCGTAAATGTAGTGACCACACAGTACAACTGGACGGGGCAGCCACTAATTACTGTACAAAAGCTGGGAAAGGCGGGCAGCAATGCGCAAACCATCGTGGTGGTTACCAAAAACAGCTACGATGAACTGGGTCGGGTAGTAAAAGTGGAAAAGAAAGCCAGCCACAACCTGATAAACGGCGGAGACATGCCGGCCAGCTATAAAACTATTTTACAAAATGAATACGATAAATTAGGACAACTAAAAAGGAAAGAGTTAGGCAGGGACCCCAGCGGAGAACTGCCACTGGAAGCCCAGGAATGCGACTACAACATCCGAGGCTGGTTGCTGGGTATGAACCGTGACTATGCCAAGGACCTGAACAACTCGAATTATTTTGGTTTTGATCTTGGCTATGATAAAGCCAACAACAATATCATAGGCGGTCAGTTGTACAATAACCCGCAGTACAACGGCAATATTGAAGGCATGGTTTGGAAAAGCAAAGGCGATGGTGAAAAAAGAAAATATGATTTTTATTATGAAGCGGCTAACCGCCTGCTGAAAGCCGATTTTACCCAATACACCGGCGGAACCTTTAACCAAAGCGCCGGAGTGAACTTTAGTATAAAAATGGGCGACGGCATAGATGTAAACACAGCCTACGATGCCAACGGCAATATAAAACAAATGCAGCAATGGGGCTGGAAGCTGGGCGGCAGCGCTCATATTGACAACCTCACCTACCTGTACCAAACGGGCAGCAATAAACTGGCAAGGGTAACTGAAAATGCTGGCGGCGGCACGCCCCCCACCGGGGGCAATAACTTTCTGGGTGATTTTAAAGACGGAACCAACAGTGGGGATGATTACACTTACGATGTAAACGGCAATCTTACACTTGACAACAACAAGGCTATCAGCAGCATTACTTACAATCACCTTAACCTTCCTTCTGTTATTACGGTTACCGGCAAGGGAACCATTACCTATACCTACGATGCTGCCGGAAATAAAATACAAAAAACAGTAGCTGAAACCGGTCAGCCCGTAAAAACAACACTCTACATTGGCGGCGCTGTATATGAAAACGATGTACTGCAGTTTATCACCCACGAAGAAGGCCGGATACGGTTTATACCCCTCCCTCCGGGAGGGCCGGGGTGGGCTTATGACTATTTTTTGAAAGACCATTTGGGGAATGTGCGGATGGTGCTGACTGAAGAACAAAAGACGGACATCTACCCGGCGGCCACCATGGAGCTGGCCACAGCAGCGATTGAAGAAAGCTATTACGGCCAGTTGCCCGAAACCCGTTCTGACCCGCCGGCAGGCTACCCGGCCGATACGCCACCGGGCAATGCCAAAGTGGCCAAAGTAAAAGGCAATACCGGCCTGGGCCCCATCCATATGGAAATAGGCCCGGGCATATTGTTAAAGGTAATAGCGGGAGACCAGTTTCATTTTACGGTGAACAGCTGGTGGGATAATAGGGAATCACCCAACCCGTCGGGCAATCCGCTTGGGCTGAACCAACTGCTGGCCGCTATAAACGGCAGCCCGGTGATACAGAACAGTCACAACAATGGTTATGCCGTACAGTACAGTACAGAACTCAACAGCAGCGTAAGCAGTTTTTTAAACTCTCAAACCTACAACAGCAGCCGCCCCAAAGCTTTTGTAAACTGGATAGTGATGGATGAGCGATTTAACTATGTAAGCAGCAACAGCGGTTTTGAGCAGATAGGCGCTATGCAGGCATACAGCACACATACCAGAACCAATATGCCTGTGGATAAAAGCGGATATTTGTATATTTACCTAAGCAACGAAACACCTAATATAGACGTGTTCTTTGACAACCTGCAGGTGACGCATATTCGTGGGCCGTTACTGGAGGAGACGCATTACTATCCGTTTGGACTCGTCCAACAAGGGATAAGTTCTAAAGCTTTAAGTTTTGGTGAACCAAAGAATAAGGAAAAGACATTCCAGGGACAAAGGTTCGATGATGATTTAGGATTGAATTGGGTTCAGTTCAAATGGCGAAACCACGATCCGCAGATTGGAAGATTTATTGAAATAGACCCGTTAGCCGATAAGTATGTTTATAACTCTACATATGCCTTTTCTGAAAATAAGGTAACAAATCACGTTGAATTAGAAGGATTGGAAGCAGCGGCTGTAATCTGGCCACGAGATGTGCCAATATCAGACCAAGATAAACGAGGTTTTTATGAGGGGTATAACAGAACACTTACAAAAGGAGCAATAGGTGTAGGTGTTGCGGCTCTTGCAGTAGCTTCAATTGTTTATCCGCCAAGTATTCAGTATACGGCCCCATTAGTTGCAGCCGAAGTATTTGGAGTTCCTTCTCCGACTGCTCCGACATCAGTAGTTACAACGACGTTATCAGAGACAAAGGCAGTTATAAACACCGTAGAATCAGAAGCAGCTACAGTTTCAAAAGGTGTTGATTTAACAGTAAAGGCTAAGCCTACCTGGAATGCTAATCAAATAGCCCAAGCAGAAGCAAAAGTTGAGGCATTAACAAATGCAGAAACAGTTGTTACAAAAAATCCTGTTGCCCGTGATGCAAATTTGCGGAGCAAATTTAAAGCATCGGGAGGCCAGGTTGGCTCTACACAACACGTTGACCATGTTGTAGACTTGCAATTGGGAGGGACGAATGCAACAAGTAATCTTCAGGCGTTAGATGCGAGTGTGAATACCAGTTTGGGCAAGCAATTACAACTTCAAATGCGAAATTTGCCTGATAATACAAGAGTGAACAGGGTTATCCTTGAATTACCCCCTAAAAAACAATAGTGAACACTAAATGATAGAAACATTCTTACATAAATTTAAGAGAACCTCAGAGGAAAGAATTGTAGAGCAGGGAAAAGATTTTTATAAGGACCTGCCAACTGAATTATTTAAGTTAATTGACCAGTGTGGAGGAGTTACTTTTAATCAGGGGTTGTATCGTATACATTCTTTTGAAAGTAGCATAAAATGGGCTCTTACAATTGCTGATTATTTTAATCAATACCAGCATAAGATATATCCTTTTGGTTTTGATTGGATGGGTCGCCAGTTTTGTTTAGGTACTTCTGGAGATATTCTTTATATGTTCGATCCGGCAACTGGCCAAAATTTTGAATTACGGCAAACGCTTACATTACTTCATAATGAAGATTTTGTTAACGATACAGATGATATGCTATCTGTCAATTTATTTAAAAGGGTTCTCGCTTTTTATAAAATCAACAGCATTGACTATGATGAGTGTTTAGGTTATAAGATCCCGTTGTTTTTGGGTGGGAAAGATGAGATAGAAAACTACGAATTACAGAACATGGAAGTTTATTGGCATATTGAAAATCAGTTATACAAAAAGACCAAAGACTTGCCGGAAGGAACAAAAATTGGTAACATTAAAATTGAATAGACAAAAAAGCCCGGCACTGCCGGGCTTTTGTTTTAAATCGCTTTAAGCTTCACACTTTTGATAAGTGCATCGAGAGTATAAAGGATATGCTTTTTATCTTCATCAGGAAAGGAAGCAATATCATTAAGCCTTTTAAGCATGGCAGTATCTTTAAGCACATCCTGTTTTTTACTCTCACCTAAAAGATAGCCCACTGTTGTATCTAAAGCAGCAGCCATATTTTTAACCACATCAATAGAAGGTTTTACTTCATCCCGTTCGTACTTGCCGATGATGGAATGATGTACAGACAACAGGCGGGCAAGCTCACTTTGTGAGATATTTTTTTCTTCCCTGCACTCTTTAAGTTTTTTACCGAAGCTGCTCATATATGGCGGTTTTATAGCTGTTATTAAGATGATGTGTAAAATTATTGAGCATATATGGAATAAAGAAATCAGAAATTATTAGGCCAAACAGTAAAATCTTCTACATTTGTACCAAATATGAGCAGATAAGTAAACCCAATAAATTTTTGCACATGGTACAAGCAGCGGCCATCAACACAACAAACCCCGATGCCATCACTTACAGCACAGAAGAAATCCGCTATACCATTTTAGGCGGCATACGAACCGAAGGACTGGACAGGTTAAGGATTACAGTAAAAATTGAAGTGATAAACAGAAAGTTTGTTCACTACCTCAATAACCCTGAACTGGCAGCACTGGCCATAAGACAGAATTTAGATTTATACAACAACACACAAACCGAAAAGCTTGCAAGGTTGGTAGCAGAACGATTGGAAACAGGCATAACACAAATAACAAAAGACCTTGCAGACATTACCAGCCAGTTAGAAAATTACCGGCTGCAACTATTGGAGCAGAAGCAACAGAAAGCAGAGCAAAAGAAAATACTTACCCCACAGGAAACAGAAACAGCCATTGCATTTTTACAGCAACAAAATTTATTACAACAAACAAATAAGTTAATCGGCAGCAGCGGAATTATTGGCGAAGAACTGAACAGGCTAATCATGTACCTGATATTTACCAGCCGCAAAACAGCCAGGCCTTTGCACATCATCAGCTTTGGCAGCAGTGGCATGGGCAAAAGTCATTTGCAGGAAAAGGTTGGAGAGTTAATACCCGATGAAGAAAAAATAGAAATCACCGCACTTACAGAAAACGCATTTTATTATTTTGATAAAGCAGAGTTAGGCCACAAGCTGATATTGATTGAAGACTTAGACGGAATATGGAGTGCATTATATCCACTCCGGGAATTACAAAGCAAACAACGCATCAGCAAAACAGTAACCATCAAAGACAGGAACGGCAATACAAAGACCATTCATTTAAAAGTGCATGGACCTGTAAGCATTGCAGGTTGTACCACACAGGAGAGCATCTATGAGGATAATGCAAACCGCAGCTTCCTGATTTATTTAGATGAAAGCAATGAACAGGATGAAAAGGTAATGGACTATCAAAGAAAATTAAGTGCAGGAAAAATAAACAGCTATGATGAAAACAAAGCCCGGCAATTGTTGCAGAATGTGCAAAGAGTATTACAACCCATCAGCGTAAGAAACCCTTTTGCAGAGCAGTTAAAAA
>CAYYMK010000005.1:0-156015 GCA_964473035.1 uncultured Chitinophaga sp. | reverse complement strand
GTCGCTTTCTCATGTTTGATTAGTTTTGATTGCAATAATTGAAAAATAATGCTAAAGCCATATGAATGTAATAACATTTTTTTAACAATAAGAAGGCCGTGTATCAAAATACACGGCCTTTCATACAACTTATTGATTTCAATCAATAACAACTCAATTTCTATCCCGGCTGTTTAGATAGATCAAAATATACTGAACCAGCTGAACCACAGCTGCCAGCGCTGCTACCACATAGGTAGTGGCGGCCCATTTGAGAGCGTCTTTGGCTTTTGGGTATTCATCACTATTGGTTACGTTAGTTTTATCGAGCCAGGCAAGGGCTCTTTTGCTGGCATCAAACTCAACAGGAAGCGTCACCAAAGTGAATAAAACGGTGACACTCATTGCTATAATACCAATCAGTAAAACGGTAGGGTTTTGCGAAATTGCGATCATCACCATACCGGCAAGTAAAACCCAGTTGACCAGCATTGAACTGACCTGTACCACCGGAACCATTTTGCTCCTAAACATAAGGGGGCCATACTGACTGGCATGTTGCACTGCATGACCACATTCATGTGCGGCTACTGCAGCCGCCGAAACGCTGGTGCCGTTAAAGACATCCGGGCTCAGGCTAACTGTTTTTGTCACAGGATTGTAGTGGTCTGACAAGAAACCCTCGCCAGGCACAATCTTGACATCATAAATCCCGTTCTCCCGCAGCATTTTTTCGGCAATTTCCCGCCCCGACATACCTGATGAAAGTCCAATTTTTGCATACCGGGAAAACTTTCCCTTCAGGATAGATGATACTAAAAAACTGATGCCTAAAAAGATGAGGGATACCACAAAAATTTCATTTGACATGATCATATCTGCGTATTTTATTGAACAAATTTCATAACAAATTTGCAACCAATTCTGTTACAATTTTTTTTTCCGTCTTTTTGTCATAAGCTACATTAATTTTCAGAAAACAGTCCGTGCTCAGAACATTAATTTTCTGTATCTAAAAATGACTTAGATATTGATTTACAATGTTTTACCGGAAATAGTATAGCCTCCTATCATTACACTGAAGCCTTTGTTTTAACACTGAAAGTTATACACAACAGCAAAAATTTATTTTGAAATGTGATCCTTAATTGTAACTTAGCAACAGAATTTAATGGGTTAGTAAGTAAGGGGGTCAGTCGAAAGATTGGCCCTTTTTACATTTTGTAAATAACCGGCCATTGCGGCTGTTTTTTATAGTTTTTCTTTTCATTATTCCAGGCATTTCTTCCTGTTTCTTACACTGTTGTTCACAAACGCTGTTCATTTTTTTTAGTCATGCAAAATTGATCGCATAATTTTAATGAATGAACAAAATCAAGACTTCTTTTTTCTGCCAGAATTGTGGTTATGAAAGTGTCAAATGGCTGGGACAATGCCCATCCTGTGCAAAATGGAATACGTTGATTGAAGAGCCTGTTCAGAAATCTTCCGGAAAAAAAGACTGGAACGCATACAACGAAGAAAAAAAATCAGGTAACCCCATTCTGCTAACTGAAGTAAAAAGCAGTGAAGAAAAAAGGATACTGGTGGCCGATTCAGAACTGAACCGTGTACTGGGTGGCGGTATCATTCCCGGAAGCCTGGTACTGGTTGCCGGTGAACCCGGCATTGGAAAGTCTACGTTGTTTCTGCAAACCGGGTTGCTGCTGAAAGATCTGGTTGTACTGTATGTCAGCGGAGAGGAAAGCGAACAACAGATTAAAATGCGTGCAGACCGCATAGGTGCACAACATGAAAATTTTTACTTGCTCACAGAGACATCCACACAGGTCATTTTCCAAGAAATAAAAAAACTGAAACCCGAAATTGTCATTGTTGATTCCGTACAAACCCTGCAGACTTCCTTTATTGATTCATCACCCGGCAGTGTGTCGCAGATCAGAGAATGCGCTGCAGAATTTCAGCGATTTGCCAAAGAAACAAACACCCCTGTGATTCTGATCGGGCATATTACAAAAGACGGCAGTATTGCCGGCCCGAAGATACTGGAACACATGGTTGACACCGTGTTACAATTTGAAGGAGACAGGCATTATGCGTACCGGATTCTCCGCACATTAAAAAACCGGTTTGGCAGCAACGCCGAACTAGGTATCTATGAAATGACCGACCGGGGCATGCATGGCGTACAAAATCCCAGTGATATATTAATTACACAGAAAGAAGACCATCTCAGCGGCATTGCCATTTCCGCTACCATTGAAGGTATTCGTCCCTTGCTGATTGAAGTGCAGGCTCTTGTTACGCAGTCAGTGTACGGAACTCCGCAACGTACAGTCAGCGGGTTTGACCTGCGCCGTTTGCAACTCTTGCTTGCCGTATTGGAAAAAAGAGGCGGTTTTCACTTTGGAGTCAAGGATGTTTTCTTAAACATTGCCGGGGGATTTCGGGTAGAAGATCCCTCTATTGATCTTGCAGTACTCTGCGCCCTGTTGTCTTCCTATGAAGATGTGCCACTGCCTCAAAACATTTGTTTTGCAGGTGAGGTGGGGCTAAGCGGAGAAATAAGGGCTGTGAACAGGATTGAACAACGGATAGCTGAAGCAGAAAAAATGGGGTTTGAAAAAATTGTGGTTTCCAGATTCAACCTTCCCGCCAGCCGAAGGACAAAAAAGGAAACAAAAGAAAAAAATCAAAGCATAGAAGTCGTACCGATGGGAAGGGTGGAAGATCTGTACAAATATTTATTCTAGAAGAACCCATTGTATTTGCAGATGGAACACAGGAAACACTTCATTTTTAAAACAAAAGAAAACGCATCATAATTCCCCGGAACCGGCATCCCTCTTTCATCACCTGAACAACTGAGTTATGATTTCTTTCCGTGAAATAAAAGAAGCTGTTTTGCACCTGTTGTTTCCGCATGTGTGCTCAGGCTGTGGCAGCAACCTGCTCAGTACCGGATCATCACTGTGTATGCGCTGTATGGAGTCGCTGCCTGAAACACAATTTGAATGGCATCCGGATAATCCTGTCGAAAAAATATTCTGGGGCCGACTTCCGCTTATCGCAGCCACTGCTCAATTTTATTTTACAAAAGAATCACTGATCCAAAACCTGATGCACCAGTTTAAGTACAAAAGCAACCGTGAACTAGGCTTTCAGCTAGGCTGCATCATGGGCGAACAACTTAAAAAATCCGGCCGCTTTACTGTAGATGCACTGGTTCCCATGCCGTTGTTTCCTGCCAGAGAAAAAAAGCGGGGGTACAACCAGGCTACTGTGCTGTGTGAAGGTATTGCCTCTGTTACAGCATTGCCCATTTTTCCGGAGGTGGTACGCCGCCCCCGTCATACCGAATCACAAACAAAAAAGGGCCGGATAGAGCGTTGGAAAAATATAGAAGGAAAATTTGTGCTGCAAGACCCCACAGCGTTACAGCATCGGCATGTGTTGCTGGTAGATGATGTGATAACCACCGGCGCCACACTTGAGTCGTGCGGAAGCGAACTGCTGAAAGCCGGAAATCTTAAGCTAAGCATTGCAACACTGTGTTATGCATCCCGCTAATGTCAATAAGTTGAGCTATTTTTGAACAAGTCGCAGTATGACAATTAAGACATCAGCAACGATGAACAAAACCGGGGCATTGATCCTGATGCTCACTGTTCTCTTTTTTTCCTGCCGGAAAGAAGGTTTTATTACTTCCCCCGATGCCGTGGTCTCCTTCAGTACCGATACATTAAAATATGATACCGTTTTTGTAACCGCCGGTTCTACATACAGAACATTGAAAATCCGAAACGAAAACAACAACAAGCTGAATATCTCCGCAATCAGGCTCATGGGTGGGCCAGCATCGGCTTATAAAATGAATGTGGACGGCTTGCCCGGGGCAAGCTTCAGCAACATCGTCATTGAGCCAAACGACAGCCTTTATGTATTTGTCCAGGTACTTGTAAACCCGGCAGCCGGTAATCTCCCGTTCATCATCCGGGACAGTATCGAAGTGGAATACAACGGAAAAAAACGCCAGGTGCAACTTGAAGCATGGGGTAAAAATGCACATTTCCTCAGGGATCATATCATTTCATCAAGTGAAACCTGGATCAATGATCTTCCTTACGTCATTCTTGGGTCTCTGCTTGTGGACGACAACCAGACACTTACCATAAACAAAGGATGCCGGATCTATGTGCATGCTGATGCACCCCTTATCATCAGAGGCACTCTGAGCGTAAATGGACTTTCTGATACAGCAAGCCGGGTTTATTTCCAGGGAGACCGGTTGGATGATCCCTATAGAGATTATCCCGCCGCCTGGCCGGGCATCTTCTTCATGCCCGGATCCAAAGACAATGTGCTGAATAATGCCGTACTCAAAAATGCATATCAGGCAATCGGCCTGCTGGACCCTTCACCAAACGCTAATGTAAAAATTGTTCTGAATGAATGCATCATTGATCAGGCCTTTGATGCCGGAATCATTGCCCTGAACTCAAGCATCAGGGCCAACAATTGTCTCATCAGTAACTGCGGAAAAAACCTGTTGCTGGCCAAGGGTGGCGATTACCAGTTTACACATTGTACTGTGGCAAGCATCGGAAACGGGTTTATAGAACACCGGAACCCGGTCCTGTTTCTAAGCAACTATGCCAATGGCACATCTGCTTCGCTGACCGCATTGTTTCGTAACTGTATTTTCTGGGGAGAAAACGGGCTGCTGAACGATGAAGTTGTTGTGGAAAAAAACGGGGCTTCATTTTTCCAGGTAAACTTTGATGCCAATTTATGGAAGCTGCAAAACAACCCCTCCCACAGCAGCATCAGCCAGGCAATCAATAACCAGCATCCAATGTTCGACAGCATCAACACAGCAAAAAATTATTATGATTTCAGGCTGAAGCCTGGCTCACCGGCTCTTGAAAAAGGAGTGGCTACGGGTATTACACTTGACCTGGATGGAAACCCCAGGCCGGTTACATTGCCCGACCTGGGCTGTTTTGAAAAACAATAATACCTCAATCCCTGGTTCCGAAATCATAGCCGTTCACCTGTATGCAGAAGTTATCATCAGTTCCAGATCTGGCAATCATTTCGTCAGCCAAACACTTTAGACCATGGGAGAAAGAACTTTATCCTGTTGTATACAAGGCATTTCTTTTTGATTTTTGAGACAGATTTTGTAAAAAACAAGGAACCTGACAAACCAATTAACAGTAGTTTTGTTAAGAATCTGAAATTTTAGCTATCCAGGTCTTTTGCAAATTTACTTACAGGCAAGGTCAACAACAATAAATAAATCACAAATGAAATCAATTCTTTTTGCCATGCTGACCAGCATCACATTCACCGGAGGAACCATTTACGATTTTAAAGTACCCGGACTCTCCGGAGAACAAATTGATTTTTCCGCTTTCAAAGGCAAGAAAATTCTGATCGTAAACACCGCATCCGAATGCGGGCTGACCCCTCAATATGAAGAACTGGAAAAACTTTTTCGCACATACCAGGAACAACTGATCGTGGTGGGTTTTCCCGCCAATAATTTTGGCGGACAGGAACCGGGCAGCAACAAAGAGATCAGGCAATTTTGTAAAAAAAATTATGGAGTAAGTTTTCCAATGGCCGAAAAAATATCTGTAAAAGGCAACGATACACACCCCCTCTATCAATTCCTGAAAACCCAGGCCGCAGCAAAAAATCTGGCCGACCCTGTAACTTGGAATTTTGGAAAATTCTTGCTCAACGAAGAAGGTGAGCTTGTTGCCACGTTCAGTCCGCAGACAAAACCGATGAGCCACGATATACTGCAGTGGTTTAACTAAAATTTTTCATGCGGCTGACCTTTCATATCATCTTGCCTGCCACGGACATTTGACATGTCATGCCCTTCATTCATTGGCAAAAAACTTATTTTCGCAGCTCATGCAGTTTTCTTCGGTAACAGGCCAGCGGGAAACCATACAGCATTTAACTGATATGGTGCAGCAAAACAGGCTAAGCCATGCCCTGTTATTTTCAGCTAAAGAGGGCCGGGGAGCCCTGCCCCTTGCTATTGCATTTGCACAGTACCTTGTTTGCGATCGTAATACCCCGAAAAACAGCCAGGAGGCCCCCTCTTTATTTGAAGAACAGCAGCCTGCAAAAAGCATCCAACAGCCGGCAGCAGATTCCTGTGGCACATGCCCGGCTTGTATGAAAGCAGCAAAACTGATTCATCCTGATATTCATTTTTCATTTCCTACGGTAACAAAAAAGCAGGGTGAAAAACCCATTGCGGCAGACTTCATACAGGAGTGGAGGGAGTTCATCCGGCTCCATTCATATGGCAACCTTTTTGACTGGATTGAAACAATCAAAGAAAAAGAAAACAGCCAGGGAAAAATAACAGCGGAAGAGTGCAATGATATTATACGTAAACTGAGCCTGAAAAGCTTTGAAAGCGGTTATAAAATTCTGATTCTATGGATGCCTGAAGAACTGGAAAAGGAAGGGAACAAACTACTCAAAATAATAGAAGAGCCGCCTGCCAACACCTTATTCATACTAGTGACGGAAAATGAAGACCTGGTTCTGCCTACCATTATTAGTCGCTGCCAGATTATTAAAATACCAGAATTAGAAACAAAAGATATTGAAGAATCGCTGATCAGCCGCAACCGGACCGAGCCAACTATTGCCAAACAGGTTTCGGTTGTCTGCGAAGGAAACTACAGGGAGGCGCTGCTATTGGCCCAGCATGCAGAAGAAGACTGGCTGTCGTTACTTCGTGACTGGCTGAATGCTACTTTAAAATCCGGACCTGTAGCGCAAACAAAATGGGTGGAAGAAATCAGCCGGCTGGGCCGGGAAAAACAAAAACAGTTTCTTCGCTATTTTAACCACCTGCTGCAGCAGGCTGTTTATCTGAATATAACCGGCGAAACACCGGGTGCTTATGGTGCAGAAAAAGAACTTGCTGGCCGGATGAACCGCTTTACAGGAATCGAACAGCAGCAGGCCATCATGGAAGAACTGGATAAAGCCAGCTATTATATTGAACGTAATGCCAACAGCAAAATACTCTTTCATGCTCTGACCATTAAGCTGTATCATATCATTCAGGATCGGGTTTTGTTTGTGGCCTGATACTTTGCAGAAAATTTTATTTGTACCCACCAGCTCATTTAAGCAACAATCCATAGTTGACTCAACGCACGCCGATATTGAGCCAGGTAAATGGTGCTGTAGAATTTTTATTCCGCTGGGATTTTTTTGAGTTGGCGGAGAAATAAATACATGATTTCCATTCTAAAAAGAGACTGATTGAAATTTCACATAGTAAACGCTGTAAAGAAATTGTGGCTAATCTGGTACTGGCTTCGAATACAGCCGCTCCTTTCCCCGAAATTCAATATTTGCGAATAATCCTGTATTTTTGAGAACCTGAGGCCGGGTGCAGAGACTTAATGAAACATGCAGGATAGAAAAGGCCAAAAAGAGTGGATGAATTTATTATTTGCGTTGACAACTTCTTCTACATATACAATTACTGTTCAACCGGTTTCAGTGATACTGACCCATGAGCAGGAACATGAAGAGTCGGGGGGGTAAATGCCCAAAGGCCGGCTGCAGGTGCCGGTATGGAACGCAATCACAGCCCGAACGAATCAATGCGCTGCTTTCATCTTCTCTTTTAAAGATTCAGTTAATAATCTGAAACAGACTATCAGTCATGAGTTGTAGCAGTTATGGTACCAGCCCAAAAGGATGTAACAGCAACGGGGGATGCAGTTCCGGCGGGTGCAACCGCATGAATGCATACGACTGGCTGAAAGACCTGCCCATTGCTGATATGGACAGCGCCTGTAAAGTAATTGAAGTAACCTTTAGCCAGGGTACACGAAAGGATTTTTTCCGCAATAACCTGCCGGTTGCTTTTGAAAAAGGAACCCTTGTAGCCGTGGAAGGCATGAATGGTTTTGATGTAGGCGAGGTATCCCTTACCGGCGAAATTGTACGCCTCCAAATTAAAAAAAGGGGAATGCGGGAAGAAAATCCCGAAATGAAAAAAATATTGCGAAGAGCCAGCGACAGGGATTTAGACCTGATGAAACAAAACAAAGCAAGGGAAGCAGGTGCGGTCATCAGGAGCAGGGCTATTGCCCGCCAACTGAAACTGGATATGAAGATCAGCCAGGTGGAGATGCAGGCCGATGGCCGAAAAGCCACTTTTTATTATATAGCAGAAGGGCGGGTTGATTTCCGCGAATTAATCAAAGTATATGCCTCAGAATTTAAGGTGAAAGTGGAAATGCGCCAAATTGGTGCCCGCCAGGAAGCCGGAAAAGTAGGTGGAGTGGGAAGCTGCGGTCGTGAACTTTGCTGCAGTACATGGCTTGCTGATTTTAAATCGGTAAATACTATAGCAGCCCGATACCAGAATTTATCCATCAACCAGGCAAAACTGAGTGGCCAGTGCGGCCGTCTGAAATGCTGCCTGAATTATGAACTGGACATGTACCTGGATGCGTTGCAGCATTTTCCGGATCACTGCGATGTGCTGCAGGTGTCAAAAGGAAATGCTTTTTTGATCAAGAAAGACATCTTCAAAAACCTGATGTGGTACACCCTGCCCGATGGCGCAAAACAATATCCGCTAAGTATTGAACGGGTCAAAAAAATAAAGTCGCTGAACCAGCAGGGCATCCGACCCGAGGAGCTGGAGCCGGTTGAACTTGTATCGTCTAAAAGCACTGAACTGGAACCTGAAGCAGTGGTACTGGTGGGACAAATCAGTCTTCGCTCACTGGAAAAAGCGGAAAGAAAAAAGAAACAACAGCAGCAGCAAAGGCAACAGCCTAACCGGCAAATTGGCAAGGGAGCACAGCAGGGAGGTAATCAGCAAAGGCAGCAAGGGGGTGGTCAACAAGGAAACCAACAGAGAAGACAACAGGGTAATCAACAGCGCAATCAGCAAGGCGGTCAGCAACAAAGACCGAATAAGCCTAACAGGAATCAACATCGGCCTAATAATCCTAACCGCAATCAGCAAAGGCCGGAGAATCCGGGGCAGGGGAAGGATAAGCAGTAACTTCTCGCTTTTCTTAATAAATATTAGCTTTACAGTATGAGATCTCTTGCATTTATATCTGCTGCTCCACTTGGAAAGTATAAACTCTGTCTTGCATTTAACGATGGCACGGAAGATACTGTTGATCTCTCTGACATGGCAGGCAAAGGCGTTTTCACTGCCGGGAAAAAAATGATCTTTTTGATAAGGTGTATATTGCTAACGAATCCGGCGCTATTACCTGGCCGGGAAATTTGGATATTGATACGCTGAACTGCTATCTTCAGATAAAAAATTTAATTTACGGTCAGTACAAACAAAAGACTGATACCATCCGTTAGCCGTTTTTTTGAAATCATCATTTTCTTTTATTATCGGGACATTGCAGAAACAGATTTATAATTTAACACCTCCAACTATAAGAATAGACTCACTCGTTATTAATCAAAAAACAGATACTGGCAGATAAGTAAAGTATCATATCCCCAACGCCCGGTAAATTGCATCCTGTATTTTACCCCTGATGCTCAACTGACCCAGTTTATTATTGCTCCTTGATGGGTAAACACGGTTGGACAGAAATACATACACCATATTAAATTTCGGATCCACCCACACACAGGTGCCGGTAAAACCAGTATGTCCGTATCCCTGCGGAGAGATCAGGGAAGAAGGATAAGGCTCTTTACGGGTGGCGTTGTCTTTTTCCGGTTTATCAAATCCATACCCCCTGCGGCTGTTGGTGCTTTGATATGCTGTAAATAAATCAATGGTCTCCTTTTTTAAAAACCGATTCCCATTAAATGTGCCTTCGTTTAACAACATCTGGTAAAGCATTGCCAGATCGTACGCATTAGAGAAAAGACCGGCATGACCTGCTACCCCCCCAAACATTGAGGCACCCTCATCATGCACATCGCCCTGTGTGGTTTGCCGGCGAAAATGTTTTTCTGTTTCTGTTGGCACCATCCGGTCAACCGGGAACCTTTCCCTCGGCTTGAACCCGGTACTCATCATTCCCATCGGCCAGTAAAAAGTTTTTTGCACATACTCACTCAGCTTCATCCCCGTTAATTGTTCTACAATTTTTCCAAGAAAAATAAAATCATTATCGCTGTACACATACTTGCCCTGTGGCCCCAAAGGGCTTTTCAAAATACGGGCAAACATGGTATCTTCCCAGTCATTTCGCATATAGATGCCTTCGGCCACCCGGCTTGAAAATCCTGCCTCTGGTTTGATTCGGTAAATGGATGGGTTTGGTTCGCCTGTTGCAGAATCAATTGTTTCCCTGTAAAAAGGGATGAAGGGTACCAGCCCAGCCCGGTGCAGCAGTATGTCGTCGATACGAAGGTTCTCTTTATCGCTGCCCCGCACGAATGGCAGGTAATCGCCCAGCTTTTTGCGTAAGTCCAGCAAGCCTTGTTCGTACAGTTTCATCACTGAAACGGTTGTAGCAGATATTTTTGTAACTGAAGCCAGATCAAAAATACTTTCATGACTCATCGGCGGAGAAGGTTCATATTTATAATTGCCGAATGCCTTGTGGTAAACGATCTCTCCCTCATGCACTGCAAGGACCACACAACCGGGAAAAACTTTTTGCACCAGTGCATCATTTACGATGGAATCAACAGCCGCCAGTTTTGCAAAAGAATGAACCGGATCTCCTTTTTGCTTCACAATTCCATCACCCGCTTTAAAATTGCAGACCCGGATAGGAAGTTTGCCGGTTGCTTCCATCTTTCCCTGCAACAGGTCTGCAGCGGCCTGTTGGGTAATATCATCATCCTGGTAACAAGCTGCCAGCGTCCATGCACTGCAAAAATTTTTGGTGGCCAGTACATTGCCAAAAACAATAGTTACTGTTTTGATGAAGTTCAAATTCTTCCATAGTTCAATGGCAGCCGGACTGATGCCGTAATTACCGGCTGGCCGGTTACTGTAATCATGTATGCCCACCACGATGGCATCATACTTTCTATCTTTGGGAACGGCTTTTAATATTTCAGCAGCCCTATCATTGCTGTCCTTGTAAGAAAAAAAGAAAAGGTCGGCATTGAAATCTTCCTGCAATCTGTTGGCAAATACATTGGGTTTGGATGTGCCGATTCCGACATAAGCAATCTTCTGGCCCTTCTTCAGTGGAATATCCGCATAATCATTTCTCGATGCTGTACGGGATGCTTTGGCCAGAATCGTAATCGTTTGTTCAGCTACTTCCTTTCTGATCGCATCTGTTTTCGCATTCAGCTCATTCAGCAAATTGCTGGTTTCAATGATTTTATGCTGATTCAGGCCCAATGAATATTTTGCAGCCAGTACTTTTATTACTTTAGAATTTATATCCTCCCAAGTCAACCTGCCTTCTGTAATCGCTTTTTTAACCGCTTTAATTGTTTCGGGTACACTGGCGGGCAGGCACAGCATATCATTACCGGCTATGATGGCTTCTACGGCAATAGTTCCTCCGGGAAAAAATTTAGCCACCCCTTTCATCTCCAGTGCATCAGTGAAAGTAAGCCCGTTATAATACAGACTGTTTCGCAGCAAGTCGGTTACGTTGTTTTTGGAGATAGAAGTAGCTTTGTTCGCTGTTTTATCAATAGCCGGAATATACAAATGGGCAATCATCACACTGCCGATACCCGCTTCAAAAACGGCTTTGAAGGGTACCAGTTCCATGGAATCCAGCGCCTTCATGTCCTTATTGATTACCGGCAGGTCATAATGTGAATCCACATCAACATCGCCATGCCCCGGAAAATGTTTGGCACAGGCCATGATGCCCGCATCCTGCATTCCTTTCATATAGGCGACACCAAATGCCGAGACTTTTTCCCTGTCTTCACCAAATGAACGGTAGCCGATAACAGGGTTGTTGGGGTTATTATTGATATCAACTACCGGTGCATAGTTTACATGCACGCCGATGCGTTTGCATTGTTCACCTACTGCTAATCCCATCCGGTAAACAAGATTTTGATCATTCATAGCCCCCAACGTAAGCTGGTATGGAAATTTTGTAACGCTATCGAGCCTCATGCCCAATCCCCATTCGCCATCAATTGTAATCATTAATGGTGTTTTGGCAATGCTTTGATAGTAATTAGTAAGATTCGCCTGCCTGATGGGTCCGCCCTGGAAAAAGCAAAGAGCACCCACATTGTATTTCTTGATTTCTTCTGTCACTTTTGACACATGATCGGAGCCGAGGTTCGAATGGGCCCTTACCACCATCAGTTGGGCTATTTTTTCATCATTGCTGAGAGAATTGAATACGCTGTCCACCCATTGATCTTTTTTCAGGTTGCTTTTATATTGGGCAGATAAAACGGAAGGGGCAAGGACAAAAAGGATCAAGATTGTCTTTATTGATTTCATAGCGAGGCAATTATTTTATTATAAAACAAGTCTTAAAATTAACTCTTTTGAGAATACAGGAACACGGATGACATGGATCGGATAGATTCAGATTGGCTTTATTTCATAAAACATACTCAAAATTGGATAAACACAGATTTATTACGCCCTTGGCGGGATAAAACATCCGTTTTCATCCGTCCAACCCGTGTCATCCGTGCGCCCAATTTGTTACTTTTGACGGCTAAACCTGAATTTGTGCCGGATCAGATTACACTACTTCCAGACAATATTGCCAACCAGATTGCCGCAGGCGAAGTGATTCAGCGGCCTGCCAGTGCCGTAAAAGAATTGCTGGAAAATGCGGTGGATGCCGGGGCTACTGAAATAAAACTCATCATCACAGATGCGGGAAAATCGCTGATACAAGTGGTTGACAATGGCTGCGGCATGAGCGAAACAGATGCCCGGATGTGTTTTGAGCGGCATGCAACGTCCAAGATCAGAAATATAGAAGACCTGTTTCATATCAAGACCATGGGGTTTCGCGGTGAGGCCCTCGCTTCCATTGCTGCCGTGGCTCAGGTGGAACTAAAAACCCGGAGGATGGAAGATGATACCGGAACCTATATAGAGGCAGAAAACAGTGTGGTGAAAAAGCAGGAGCTTATTGCAGCTCCAAACGGCACCAGCATTGCCATGAAGAATTTATTTTTCAACGTACCCGCACGGAGAAATTTTTTGAAAAGCAATGCTGCAGAAATGCGCCATATCGTGGATGAATTTACCAGGGTTTCTATGGCATTTCCGCAAATCCTGTTTACCCTGACTGCCAATAATCAGCAATTGTTTTACCTGGAGGCCGGCAGTTTAAAACAACGCATCATTCAGCTCCTCGGAAATCAATACAATGCCAGGTTGGTATCGGTACAGGAAGAAACGGACTATCTGAACATTTATGGTTTTTCGGGCAAGCCTGAAACAGCGAAGAAAACAAGAGGTGACCAGTATTTTTTTGTAAACAACCGCTACATAAAAAGCCCTTACCTGAACCATGCCGTGATGAGTGCATACCAGGAGATGATTCCACCGGACAGTTTTCCCATGTATGTACTCTTTATTGAACTAGATCCTACCCAGGTGGATGTAAATGTTCACCCGACTAAACAGGAAATTAAGTTTGAAGATGAAAAAATTATTTACGCATTTGTTCAGGCGGCAGTGAAGCATGCCCTTGCTCAGTTCAGCATTTCACCCACTCTTGATTTTGAACTGGATGCCTCCATCCAGCAACTGCCTTCCATCCAGCATCCCTTTACCGAGGAAAAAAAATCAGCGATTACAGACAGCCATATTTTTAAGAGTTTTACCCAAAAAAACCAGGCACATCTGATCGAAAGAGCTGAAAAAAGCAATTTTAGTCATTGGAAAGATTTTAATGCGTTAAGAAAATCGTCAGATAGCCCGGAACAAAAAGAAGAAACAAATAATCCATCTTTTGCGCTGCATCTTACAACTTATTCAAAAGAGGTCAGTCAAATCCTGAATACGTATATCATCACTCCATCTGCGAATGGTTTTCTCCTTATTCACCAGCAAGCAGCTCATGAAAGGGTACTGTATGAACAGTTGGTATCTGCATGTAAGGAAAAACCCGTGGCCGCCCAGCGCAGCATGTTCCCGTGCACACTGCAATTATCGCCTGCCGACACTGCACTAATGACTGAACTGACTGCCGACCTTCAAGACCTGGGATATATAATTGAGCCCTTCGGGGCTAATACATTCGTCGTCCAGGGTACTCCTGCCGATGTGGAGCAGGGGGATGAAAAGCATGTGATAGATGTGCTGCTGGAGCAATACAAACACTTCAGTCCTGAGATAAAATTTTCAAAAAGAGAGAAACTGATCCGCTCCCTGGCAAGGCAAAGAGCCATAAAATCCGGAACCAGGCTAACCGAAAAGGAAATGCAACAGCTGGTTCAGGACCTGTTTGCCTGCCAGCAGCCAAATAGTTCACCTGATGGTAATCCAACATATCTGGAATTTAAGCAGGAGCAGCTTGAAAAGATGTTTGGACGTTGAGATTTCACGTAAAAATGCAAGGCTTAAAACCCGGGCCGCAAAGAGAGTTAAAACTTTGCCCTTATTTACTTTGCTTTTTTGCATGAAAGATCAATAGCTGTTTCTGATTCCCCGCAAAAATTTCTCCACCGCCCTTCTTACATCCGTTGCTGAAGCCTGATGATTATTAACCAATGCAGAAAAAATAAGCAGTTTGCCCTTTTTAGTGTACAGAAAACCACTAAGGGCCACCACACCGCTTAGTGTACCTGTTTTGGCATAGATATACCCGCTGTCAGCTTTGTAATAACTACTGATGGTTCCTTCACCGCCAGTGGGCAGAATGATCTTGATGCGTTCCATTCCAAATTCATCCTTCATTTTGTTGAGGATGACAACAAAGTCCTGCGGAGTAAATAAATTATAGCGGCTGAGACCAGAGCCATCCACCCATCTTGGTTTTTGAGGCAAATCATTCAAGTCTGTTTTCAGCAGCGTATCAATTATTTTGGCATCACTCATCACGCCCAGCATTTCATTGCTCACCATTAATAAAGATTGTTCTGCAAAAAAATTATCGCTGCGGTGCATCATGGGTTTGAGGATGGAGTCGGTGGGTTGGGAGTGAAGTACATGAAATATCTCACTAAACGGTTTGTTAGGAATACTGATTGAACCCTGTCCCTTTGAAAATGTTAGCTCATTTGAAATTGCAAACTCCTTCTTTTCAAAATTGTTGTTTATAAAACTTCCCAATGTGTCTTGTAGCAAGTACTGTACAGTAACTGGGTCTGGTCTGAAAGGAACAACTTTTGATTTTGAATTTCCATTTAAGAACAGAAAATTATTTTCTTCCCAAGGCTTAATAATTTCAAACCCGGTTTTTAGCTTCTCCATAACTACGAGGTTTTTTGAAAAAACCTGTGGAGAGGCACTGATATTGGTTTCGTTTTCCCATTTAAATGAAACTACATTTCCATAAATGGGAAAATCGTTACGTTGTGCAGAATAACTCTCTTTATAATCATTCCAGGTCCAACCAGATCCTAATAAAGTTTCGGAAAACAATTCGCTAGAGAAAGAAATGTATTTATACTTTTTCAAAAAAGCAAGGGCTGGATGAACTTTGAATTCCGGAGATAGAAAAGTTGGATCACCGGAAGATTTGACTTTTACTACAGAGTCATTTAAGATTTGATACCTCAACCCCACCAAACTATCGCCCAAATACTTCATCGCCGCAAAGCAGGTCGGTATCTTGATATTACTGGCAGGTACAAAATATTTATCGCCCTGGTAATTGTACAGGTATTTGTTTTCAGCCGGATCAAAAATGCTGATACCTATATGCGCAGTTTGCAAGGTTGCATCGTTTATTACATTTGCCTTTGCCGATTTCGCTATTTGATGCTGTACAGAACAAGAGGGAAAAAAGAGAGCCGGCAACCATGCAACAGTCAAAATATATTTTATTTTACTTTTTCCGGCTGATACTTTCATTGTCAAAAATTAAAGGTTTCAAAATCCCAGGCTGCCGCATTTGTTTCTGCTTTTTCCGGCAATCCAAAACGCCTGGCATATTCACCAGCCCCAAAATACCGATCAAAGTATGCCGCATACCGTAAAGAAGGTTCCTGCAAGGCAGGACTTACTTTTCTCTTATCATTATGAAAACGGGATGCTTGCTCTATGAGTCCTTCAGCGGGTACTGCACCGGGATGACACAGGGGCTCAATTTTTTTTAATAAGAACTCCATATACTCCTGGCTCCAGTACATCCATTCGTGCCGCACATCCCATTCAAAACTCTCATGACGGAACAATTCTTTCAGAGATAAACCAAAATAGCGTCTGTTTATGTTTTCCCATACCCTCAGTTTGCCGGGTACACATTCCTGCGATTCCTGTACAGCCTCACAGGGATTTCTGGCTTCGATCCAGGGTTTGATATGCGGTGCAACGCTGCAATATGAAGTAATCCATTCATCCAGCCAGAAAGCGGCTTTCTCCCATCCTTGTTTTATTTTATTCCATCTGGCAATAGCAGGGGCATACTGCCATTCAATTTTTTCACAGCCCAGGTTGTATTGCAGATTATCTGCTGTCTTAAATGGAGAAGCATGAACCAGCCGGTCAAACAACAGTAGTTTTTCTTCTTCTTTTTGAATTTCAAAAGGGGAAGCAGCCGTTGCCAGGGCAGCCTCTGTAATGTAGAGCTGTGCATCACGGGAATGAATACTGCCTTCCATTGCTTTATCAAGGCCACGTTCAATCGAACGGCACAAAAACTCGGGATAACTGATCCCGGTACTTCCCAATTCGACCAGGTTGCCAATGGCATCCGTATAGATTTTTTCCTTGAGCAGAACATCTGCATCTGAAGCATGAGAACCAAGAAGTTGTTTTACTTCCTCCTTGTTCTGGCGGATTCGTGAAATGGCGTCTCTGTATGCCTGCACAGACTGATTTAACAGTTGCTGGTCCGCTTTTTCATCATAGGTTGAGTGGGCTGCACCCGATGCAGTAGCAGCCAGTGCTTTTCCATAATGTTCACTGAATTTCATAAACAGGTTTTCCTGCATCAGCCTGCCCGAATATGCGGCAGCATCGTCTGCTTCGCCGGCCAACTGCTCCATCCGCAGCAGTGTATTTTTCATTTCGGATACATCGGGACTGGATATTTTTTTCTCTTCACATTCAGCCATCATACTGCGGAATGCGCCCAGCATAGCATGTACTGTTGATTGATCAACTGGCATACTTAAGTAAGAATTTTTTTGTATTTGAAATATTTTTATGTATCACATCATCCGGGAATGGCAACAAGCGGCGATGCCTGTCTTCCATTACCTTTTCAAAGGAAAATTTCCAGCCCGGTACAAATTTTTGAAGTGTTTCCTGCTGCATCCGGTATCGTTCCCGGATCCTGTTTTCTTCTTCCTGCACAAATTGCTGATACTGGCCTTTGTATTTTTCGGGCACATCGGCCTGGCCCCATACCTCCATATTTTCCAGGTGTGTAAAATCATCAAACGGGTGAATACTATCGGCAGTTAACTCCAGCATCAATCTATGTTCTTCTTCATAAACGATGCTCATCAACTCCGTGCTGTTGGCTGCCTGTGCGGCCCGCTCCAATATACGTTTACAACTTGCTGCCTTCAGGGGTTGATTTATTTCTTCATAATGCCGGTGCCGGATTGTGTACTGGTCTTTCATCAGCGCCACAGCATTTTCTTCATTGAGGTTACCCAGTTTCTCTTTAAATTCCTCCAGGTTACTGCAGGAAACAATTGCTTCATAGATTGCCTTTTCGCTGTGGTAGCTATTTGTATATTCTTCATTTCCTTCGTACCGTTTCAAACGCAGGTTGTAATACTCCTGGTAAAGTTTCAGGTAATCCTTCATGTCTTTATTTCATTTTTAGTAAACCAAATTCTTCAAACTGCTGAATTAATTTCAGAATTTGTATCTGTTCAGGGAAAAAATTACCCTCGTTCCTGAGCCCTCAGCCATCTTTCCGGAATTTCATTGCTGCTTGCCAGCAAGTAATCTTTATAGCTGCAGGCAATAAAATTTTTATCGGGCAGCTGCATCCACCAGCGGCCGGTTTTTTTGCTTTGCAAAAAAGTGGTTTCCACTTCAGCAAAAGCAGTATGATATTCATTAAATGAGTCTTTTTCATCCAGGGTGGCCTCCCTGCGTCCCCTGCTGCGCCCATCCAGGATATACCAGAGCATGTGGCTGATTTGCCTGGCAGTCAATTCATCCTTGTCGTTCCTGTTATCATAACCATAGATGCCAACACTGCTGACAGAAGGGCTCATGCCTGCATACTGCATCAGCACACAAGCCTCCTCTCCATTGAATCCATTGGGCGATGCACTGGAAGCCGGGGCATAGGCATGCGCCAGCGCCGTCATGTCAAAGCTCAGCATCTGACTGTTGCGGATCACCGGCTCCATCTCATCAATATTTTCCTTAACGCTGCCCACCCGGAAACAATCGAACCGGAGTTTATCCAGGGTTTCCAGCATATCAGGATGTACGTAATAACTCTGAAATCCGATATGATTATAATGCCTGATAAAATTTGGGGTGCCTGTCAGCATTTCCATCAGGAAATTTTCGTGGCGAAACGAAGATGATGGGTTCAAATCAATGAAAGCATCCACACAGGCAGCCTCTATTGTTTTTTGACCGGCAGGCTTGCCACGAAGATTGTCTGCATAAGCCCCGTATTGAGAGAGCGTAAGATCATGGGAGCCGCCAAGAATAATTACTGTTTTATCATCAGCCAGCAGCTCCTGCACCACTGTCCTGAGGGCAGCATAAGAATCCGTGTAAAGTGACCCGGCCCTGACATTGCCCACATCTGCAATCCGGATATCCTTATGCCAGTAATAGAGATTGTAAAAATGTCTCCGTATGAGATCAGGCGCATCGCTTAAGCCATGTGTCAGGCCGCTGCCCCGCTGCTCACTACATCCCACCAGTACCATCTGGACCTCATCCAGGTCGGGAAATCCATTTTCGTCAAAAATGGAAATGCTTTTGCCCAGTTGGCCGTCCAGGTATCCCTCATCATTTGACATTTTAGCAATCTGAACTGGCTCCAAAAAGTCTGAGATGTTTAAATGATCTGCCATATCCGCAAGATAAAGGAAATTGCCCACGGGAAGCAAAACCCGGGATCAGAAAATACACTTGTGCAGAAGCTAAAAAAAATCGTTTCAAATAGATGCACCAGTATATTTTGGATCATCATTATGAATTTTCAATACTGCCCTGTTTTCCTATCGGGCCAGATGTCGTAGCGCAGCAAGTGTTGAGCCGATGGATTTCCTTGTTGAAAAACCGGGTACTTTAGTTCCCAGCTTGCCAATTCATTATCTTTGCAGGTTATGGAAGCTCTGTTGAAAAAAATAGAATCATATAGAAAGGAAATGGTAACCTCAGTTGCTGCTGATGGAAAAGCCCTGGAAGAATTCCGCATAAAATGGCTGGGTTCAAA
Organism: uncultured Chitinophaga sp.; assembly: GCA_964473035.1. GTDB lineage: Bacteria > Bacteroidota > Bacteroidia > Chitinophagales > Chitinophagaceae > JJ008. The sequence goes on along the minus strand of CAYYMK010000005.1, from coordinate 136,540 downwards.
GGGTATTGTAAAAGAGTTCATGAGCGAAATGAAACAGGTGCCGGCAGACAAGAAAAAAGAAGCAGGTCAATTACTGAATGAATTCAAGCTTTTAGCAGAAAATAAATATGCCGAAATGAAAGAGGCAGCTCAGTCTCTGCAAACAGAATCGGCCAGCCGGATTGACCTGAGTCTTCCCGGTGATGAAATGCCAGTTGGGTCCCGGCACCCGGTGACGCTGATGCGCAACAGAATTGTTTCCATTTTTCAGCGCTTGGGTTTTGCTGTTGCCGAAGGCCCGGAAATTGAAGATGACTGGCATAATTTCGGCGCATTGAATTTGCCCGAACATCACCCTGCCAGGGATATGCAGGATACTTTTTATGTACAGCAAAATCCGGCATTTTTACTTCGAACCCACACCAGTAATGTACAGATCCGGGAAATGGAAAAAGGGAACCTGCCCATTCGGGGCATCTACCCGGGACGGGTGTACCGGAACGAAACAGTAAGCGCCAGGAGTCATTGTTTCTTTCACCAGGTAGAGGGTTTGTATATTGATGAAAATGTTTCCTTTGCTGACCTGAAGCAAACCCTTTATTTTTTTGTAAAAGAAATGTACGGAAAGAATGTAAAGGTTCGATTCCGCCCTTCTTATTTTCCCTTTACTGAACCAAGCGCTGAAATGGATGTGAGCTGTTTTATCTGTGAGGGAGAAGGATGTACTGTATGCAAAAAAACCGGATGGGTAGAAATACTGGGCTGTGGCATGGTGCACCCGAATGTGCTCAGCAATTGTGGCATTGATCCGAATAAATATTCCGGCTTTGCTTTTGGCATGGGTATTGAACGGCCGGCTATGATGAAATATGGCATCAATGACATCCGGCTATTTAGTGAAAATGACGTACGGTTTTTGAACCAGTTTACATCTGCTATCTGATGGCCGGGGAGTTTATTCTTAAAAAAAATTCATCCCTGTTTACAGGCTGCTATATTTAAATTCATGAATGCCCTGTTATACCCGAAACAACATGAATGTACAACTGCCGCATATAAAATCCAGCTATCCCAACGCATTTTAAAAATGCTGTCAGCGTTTTACCAAATGACAGGCCGAAGGAATACCCTACATGAACATTATGTCTGGCAAATGTAAATTGCCTGGTAAATGGGTTTATACCATAATTCCAACCTTATCTTACTCAACTAAATGAAAGGCCGCCCTGGTATGGCAGCCTTTCATTTAAATACTAAAAGGATAATTCAGCTTCTGGCTTTGGGCTGGTAAAATGCCAGAACAACTGATGCTGCAATGGTAATCCACAAACCGATGCCATACCCTTTTCCAATTGCTTTAAAAATATCACCGATCGCTGCGCCGGAAATTAACGGGCTGAGGAACATAATAAACAATACTCCAAGCAGAGGAAGGAAAGCAAGAATGCTTCTGCTAATGAAGTAATTTTCATTGTTCATCGCTCCCACCAGCAATAAAACTGCTGCTATGGGGATAATCAGGGTTACATATTTTTCCCAATTCCCGCCGGGAGCTTTAATCATGTCAAATCCGCTGATGTTCATGCCAAACATACTTACATAAGGGAGGAAAAAGCCTGCAATTAATAAGATTGCCAGGATGATAGTGAGCATTTTTTTGTCCATGTTGGTTGGTTTTGAGGTGAATGAATATAGCGTTATCAAATCAGGTTTTCATGCCTGACATGCGTTTGTAACATAAAAAAGCTGCAGCCAGAAAAGCCACCACCGCCACATAAAACCACGGTGTAAAATCAATTGTGATCGCCATTTTGTCCCCAAGTTCTTTTCCAAAATTTTCGAGCCCCTTGCCCAATTCACTTTCAGAAGACTTTCCGCCGGTATCCGGCATCTCAAGCTTCACTTTCTTTTTGATATCCAGCATCATCCCGATCAGTGCGCCGGCAGCTCCTGTTCCTGTTACGATTGCAGCTCCAACAGCTGCTCTAACATTTGTAAAAGAAAGCAACAGACCTAACACGCCCAAACCCAGAGCTACCAGAGCAAAAAGATTGGGATCCTTTTTATCGGTCTTCGTGGTGGTTTTAGTAATCGTTTCATCTACCCTGTCTGTTTTCATGTCATTAAAGAAGGAATTATCAGAACTGTTATTCTTCATTTTAAAGCCAGTAGCCAGTTGCAGTCCGCTTACCGTTTGTAGCGACATATTGTTGCATTTGATATCAATAAAGGGCATGAAAAATAATAGCACAGCAACCAGGTATGCAACAACAGATGGCATCCGGGTGGCAGTAGCAAACTTTTTTTCAACAGCAGGAACAGAGACAGAAGTTACAGAATTGGTTTCCATGATAAAAAATTTGGGTTTAAGGTAAGCTAATCTGTTTAAATAACAATATTTCCGTATTGTAAAATTCCCACGGGGCAGAACCTGCTATCTTTACATTCATTCAAAAACCGGCATGACAATCAATACAATCTGCATCTGCGGGGCAGGCACTATGGGAACTGGCATTGCTTTTACTGTGGCAAAAGCCGGCTTTTTTGTGCTGCTATACGACCTGGACTTCTCAAGTTTAGAGAAAGCAAAAACCAGCATAGAAACTATGCTGTACCAATGGCAAAACAAATCGATGCTCAATGAAAAGGAAGCTGCAGAATTGCGCAACCGTATCCAGTACACCCATGATGTCCAACAGTGCCTTGCCGACATTTTTATTGAAGCAATTGCAGAAAAACATGACCAAAAAGCCGCATTATTTAATCAGTTGGCAGAAATCAATCACAGCGAATGCATTTTTGCCAGCAATACATCGTCCCTTTCCATTACCAGCATTGCCCGGCAGGTACGGGGTCCGGAACGGGTCATCGGAATGCATTTTTTTAACCCCGCGCCTGTAATGAAATTGGTAGAAGTGGTACACACCGGAATAACCAGTCCTGAAACAACACAGGCAATTATGGAGCTTGCCAGGTGCATGGGAAAAGTACCGGTACTATGTACAGATTCACCCGGTTTTATTGTCAACAGGGTGGCCCGGCCTTATTACCTGGAAGCCCTGCGCCTGGCAGAGAAAAATAACAATTATCAACAAACAGATTATATCCTGGAAGCCACAGGCTACAAAATGGGCCCGTTCCGGTTGATGGATCTTATTGGAAATGATATCAGCTATTCCGTCAGTTGTTCCATCTATGAACGACTAGGAAAACCTGAGCGGCTGAAACCATCACCGGTCCAGGAGCAAAAAGTAAAAGAAGGAAGCCTGGGCAGAAAATCGGGAACTGGGTTTTACAAATATGAGTAACCGATACCCGGTAGCTGGATTATCTTCGCCAACGATCAACTGATACTCTTGGCAAAAAAAATATTCATCACTGGCGGTACTGGTTTTTTGGGATCCTATGTGATTCGTAACCTGGTGGAAAAAGGATATGCCGTCAAAGCCCTGTACAGGGGTGCTGCTGCCAGATACCCCTTCTGGATTTCTCCTAATATTTTTGAACAGGTTGAATGGGCCGAAGGCGATGTGCTGGATGTTGTTTCACTACATGATGCAATGAAAGGCTGCGATACGGTAATTCATGCTGCCGCGGTCGTATCATACAACCGAAACGACCGGAAAATGATGCAGCAAGTCAACGTGGATGGCACTGCCAATGTGGTAAACACAGCCCTGGATCATAACATAAAACGAATGGTACATCTGAGTTCCATCGCAGCGCTGGGACGACCTGTCGGTGAAGAACTGATTGATGAAGAAAATATATGGGAAGACAACCCGTACAGCACTCACTATGCCCGCAGTAAATTCAAAGCAGAACTGGAAGTATGGAGAGGAATGGGAGAAGGTTTGAATTCGGTCATCCTGAACCCCTGCACGATACTGGGGTATGGAAACTGGAATAGTGGAAGTTGTGCTGTTTTCAAAACAGTGTATTCCGGGTTCGGCTGGTCGGTTCCAGGTACCAATGGATTTGTGGATGTGGAAGACACAGCAAACGCAGTGCTGCTGGCAATGGAAAGTTCCATAACAGAACAGCGCTTTATTATTTGTGCAGAAAACTGGCCCTTTCTAAAATTACAACAAACCATTGCCTCTTGTTTTCACAAAGAAAGGCAACTTAAAATGACAACCCCTTTCCTGCTAGGGCTGGCTTGGCGGCTGGAAAAAATGAAATCTCTGGTATCCGGGAAAAAGCCATTACTTACCCGTGAAAGTGCAAGGATTGCCATAAGCGGTACCCGCTATAACAACAGTAAATTTCTGCATACGTTCCCTGAGTTCCGCTATAAGTCACTGACAGAAACCATCCGGCAGGCCTGTGATACATACAACGCTGTTCAAAACTCGCAGGGTCGTATTCAGTAATGAAACAACAGTGAACAGGCCCGACTTCTAAAAATTACAAAAAAATGATACCCCGGGGTAAAGATTTGTAAACCCCTGAGTATATTTACACTGAAACCACATCAATGCAAAAACTTTTTTTTCTTGTTTTCTCTGTTTTTCTCCTTTCATCAACCGCCAATGCGCAATGGACCATTACCGGTACTGTGCTGGATTCAGCTTCCCGTGAACCGCTTGCCGCAGCATCTGTTTTTTGCCAAAATACCACACTTGGAACAGCCACCAGCAAACAAGGCGAATTCTCCCTTTCACTAAAACCCGGTGCATATGACCTTATTTTCAGCTATACGGGTTACCAGACTTTTACCTTGCGGGTTACAGAACAGCCCGCTGGCCCCATAGAAATACTGCTGATCAAGGAAGATAAAAGCCTTGGTGAAGTGGTGCTTCGAAACAGTTATGAAGTATCCGACGGGCTCGAAAAATACGGTAGCTTTTTTTTAAACCACTTTATCGGTACTACCCCAAACGCCAGCCTGTGTACACTAGAAAACCCGGGTGCGCTGAAGTTTTATTTCTATAAAAAATCAAACCGGTTAAAAGTTCTTGCAACCGAACCCCTCCGCATCAGCAACCATTCATTAGGATACCAGTTACAGTACCAGCTGGACTCCTTTGTGTACTATTACAGCAGCAATAACAGCATTTACCGGGGCTATTGCCTGTTTACAGAATTAGATGGAACCGACAGCCTGAAATCAGCCTGGGCTATTGCCCGGAAAAAAGCCTATGAAGGCTCCAGACTGCATTTTATGCGCAGCTATTATGACAGCACTCTTATTGAAGAAGGGTGGATGATTGATTTGCTGGACGAAAAGAACACTAAGAAATTCAATAAAGTGACAAATGTGTACGATTCAGCCTATTTTAATTTTGTTTTGAATGAAAAGGACAGCATTGGTACAGACAGCATGCTGTATAAAATAATAGCCGGCCCACCTGAAATTGAAATTTATTATCCGCGGAAAGTCAGCATTACTTATTCCAAAGCCAGTCCGGAAAAAGAATACCTGAAAAAAATGAACCTGCCGAAGGGAGCACCCTACCAGATTTCGTACATTGACATAAAAGACTGGATTGCAATTACAGAAAGCGGATATTATTACGAACAATACAACTGGATAAATCAAGGGTATTGGAGTTGGAAAAATCTGGCTGAATTGCTTCCTTATGATTACTTGCCGGATTGAATGAAATGCTGGTCTGGCTTTAGCTTTTTTTAATGCCCATCACTTTTTCCCACAACTGAGGGATTCGTTTGATCCACACCAGTTCTTTTTGGGCTGCCCTGGCTTCCTGGGCAGGAGCTCCATAATATGATTTATTTCCCTCCAGGCTATTGGGTACGCCGGTGCGTGCAAATAGCACCGCATTTTCCCCTATTGTAATTGTTTTATTGATAATGACACCGCCCCAGATTGTCACATTGTCTTTAATTGTGGTACAGCCCCCAACGACCACATTGGCGGCAATCAAACAATTTTTCCCGATCACAGTATCATGCCCAATATGAATGAGGTTATCCAATTTGCTTCCCAAGCTTATCACCGTATCATGCGATACCCCGCGGTCAATGGTACATCCGGCACCAATTTCCACATCGTCCTCAATAACAACCCGGCCACAACTCTCCATTCTTTTATAATGTACAGGGCGGCTTACTTTGCGGTTATAATAAAATGCATCGCTCCCAATGACCGTGCCGGCCTGAATCACCACACGGTCACCTATGCTGCAATGATCCATTATTGTCACATGCGGATGAATGATACAATCTTTTCCAATTACCACATGATTTCCAATATATGAGCCAGGCATAACAACGGAACCCTCGCCCACAACAGCCGAATCACTGATCAGCTGCAGTGATGGTAAAAAAGGACGGTAATGACGAACAATTTTCAGATAGGCCTCAAAAGGATCTTCTACCAGCAACAGGGTTTTTCCCTCCGGTATATTAGATTCCTGATTGATGATAATGCAGGTGGCTGCAGATTGAATACAGCGGTCAAAATAGCGGGGATGATCAACAAATGCAAGATCCCCTGGCTCCACTTTATGCAATTCGTTAATTCCGCTTACAAATGCGTCCTCTTTTCCGGTAATACGGGCGCCAATCATCTGTGCGATGCTTGTTACCGGTACAGGTTGTTCAAACTTCATGGCTATTTATTTTCAGGTTGAGAACTGATGCTGTTTCAGGTACAAATGTACTGCCGGCAACCCGGCATGCCATCAATAAATATTGAAGCTGTTTTAACAGAGAAGTTCAACCGTCGGCTTTGATGGCGGTAAATGATTCTGTCATCACATTTTGACAAAGGAATTCGTTTCATGAATCCTAAGCAACCAAATCCGGTGCAAACAAATTAATAAGATCTGCACTGCAATCCAAGATCAAGCGAGGTATGATAATGCTGAATGTTCACCCTGAAAACCGAAAACGAACAGTTGATTATTTCCGGTTTATCCACAGCAAAAGATAAAATGTTAATAAAATATTTTGGAAATATTTTTTAGTTAAAGAAAATTCTTTTTAATATTGTGCCGGGAAATTTATTTCCCGGTACTTACTAACCCATCTATATAAATGCCCTCCGACAAAATCGGGGGGTTTTTTTCGCCAATCATTTTCTGCACACTAATACTTTTTGCTGATTCTGCGAATGCATTTTCAGTTCAGCAACAACCGGACATCCACTTCTCATAAATAGAATACCTTTACCGGATAAATAATTTGTATGCTGAAATCAATGACCGGTTTTGGGCGGGCCGAAAGAACAGCTGGAAATAAAACCTTTCTGGTAGACATCAAATCTCTCAACGGAAAACAATTTGATTTGCAGCTGAAAATACCCGCCTTACTGAAGCCATTTGAGTTTGACATACGCAAAATATTATCTGCCCGCCTCGGCAGGGGAAGCATTGACTGCAGCATCAGCCTGAAAGAAACAGGACAGTCGAAGCCCGTAAGTATTAATACAGAACTCGCAAAAGCCTATTATCAATCGCTGGCAGAACTTTCTGCAGCATTAAAACTTGATGCCTCGCAGATTCTAAGCACCCTTGTAAAACTTCCGGAAGTTATAACGCCCAGCAGTGAAACATTGTCCGATGCAGAATGGGCCGAATTTCAACAAATCATAGAAGCAGCACTGGACGACCTGACCCGTCACCGGCTGGAAGAAGGTAAGGGCCTTGAAACCGACCTGTCCGGCAGAATCAATAATATACTGACCCTTGGCGATGAAGTTCGAAGCCTGGAACCACTGCGCCAGCAAAAAATAAGGGAAGGACTTGTGAAACTTCTGGAAGAACATGCCGGTAAAGAAAGCTACAACCAAAACCGGATGGAACAGGAATTTATCTTCTATATTGAACGTATTGACATCAGCGAAGAACAGCAAAGACTGAAAAACCATTGTGATTATTTTATGGCCGTACTTGCAGAAAATGAAGATGCAAAAGGGAAAAAACTTTCGTTCATCCTGCAGGAAATAGGACGGGAGATTAACACAACCGGCTCCAAAGCTTATGATGCCGGTATTCAAAAAATTGTAGTGCTGATGAAAGATGAACTGGAAAAAGCAAAAGAACAGATCCTGAACGTACTGTAAGTACCTGTATTGATGCCCTGTTTTTTTCAGGGAAATTTTGTACGCACTTTATCTTTGCCACATGAACCGTACAGTTAATACAATTTTTGCGGCAATTGCCTGTATCCTGCTGCTGACTGGCTGCCAGCCTGCTGGCCTGTACGAAAAAACAGCTGTCATTCCCCGGCATAGCTGGAACCGCAGTTTTAAGCCTGCATTTACTTTTACCATCAATGACACATCATCGGCCTACCAGCTGTACCTGACTTTACGCCACCGAGATCAATACAATTATAACAATATCTACATAAAAATTTCAACCAGGCAGCCCGGAGAAGACAACACACAATCGGCAATGTATGACCTGAAGCTGGGAGATGATGAAACAGGCTGGCTCGGAAGTGGAATGGATGATATTTATGAACACCGGATTCCACTGACTCCTGCCGGAACCCCATTTTATTTCAGAAAAAAAGGAACTTATACATTTACGATCGAACATGCCATGAGGGAGGATCCGCTCAAAAATGTCATGAACGCAGGTTTGCGGATCGAAAAGAAATAAAAACAAATGCCGGCAGCAGGCAGCATAAAAATTAACCGGGTTACAAGAATCTACTGGCTCATGCTGCTGTATATTATTGCAGCGCTTATCTGGTGGTTTTTATCTCTCGAAAAACAAAACCGGCAGCTGGCCGAACAGGAAACCGCAAACCTGCAGCTGGCACGGGAACAAAACTTGCTGCCCGATGCAGAATTCTCCAAAAGGATACATCAGGTACAATCCCAAAAAAAAAGAAATAGCACAAAATACATTGCAGAAGGCATCACATTCCTGCTGCTGATCCTGGTTGCTGCCGGTTTTGTGTATCGCTCAGTCAAGCGCCGGTTTGATTTGCAATTGCAGCAGCAAAATTTTTTGATGGCAGTAACTCATGAGCTGAAAACCCCCATATCAGTTGCCAGGCTAAACCTGGAAACACTGCAAAAATACCAGCTGGAACCCGACAAAAGGGAGAAACTCATTCGCAATACACTGGATGAAACCCACCGTCTTAATTTTCTGACCAACAATATACTTATTGCTTCTCAACTTGAAGGTGGCCGCTATCAATTGATCAAAGAAGAGCTGGATCTTTCCGCCCTGCTAAAAGACTCTGTTCAGGATTTCCGGAAACGCTTTCCTGATTACCAGATTTCTGAAGCCACTGATCCCGATGCCGACCTCAAAGGCGACCCATTGTTGCTGCAATTACTGATCAGCAATCTTCTGGAAAACGCTATTAAATATTCTGCAAAGAACGGAAGGGTAACTGCCCGGTTAAAAAAACATGCATCATCCATCGAACTCCGCATTTATGATGAAGGCCCCGGTATCCCGGATGATGAGAAAAACAGAATTTTTGACAGATTCTACCGGATTGGAAATGAAGACACCAGGAAAAAACAAGGAACCGGGCTTGGGCTCTATCTCAGTAAGATAATCGCCAAAGATCACAATGCCGACATTTTTGTGACAAATAATGAACCTCAGGGAAGTATTTTTGCAGTTGTTTTCCGCATATGACTACAGAAAAGAAACTTTCGATTCTGCTGGCAGAAGATGAAGAACACCTGCACGAAGCATTAAAACTCAACCTTGAAATGGAAGGCTACGAGGTAACCTCTGCCTTTGACGGCGTTTTCGCTCTCCATGCTATGGAAAAAGAATATTTCGATCTGGTCATCCTTGATATCATGTTGCCCGAAGCCGATGGGATCAGCGTACTGGAAACCCTCCGGCTGCGTAATATTGATGTGCCGGTATTGATTCTCAGCGCCAAAAACAATAGTGCAGACCGGGTGCTGGGCCTTAAAAAAGGTGCAGATGATTACCTGACAAAGCCATTCAACCTGGAAGAATTATTGCTGCGGGTAAATAAACTGATTGAGAAAAACAGGAAGCTATATGATAAGTCAAGCATTGGAGACACCTACCATTTTGGGGGAAATATGATTGACTTCAAAGCCCAGGAAGCCACCCTGGCTACTGGCAGCAAGATACCCCTGAGTAAAAAAGAGACCATGCTGCTCAAACTGCTGGTTGAAAATAAAAACGAAGTAGTGGCGAGAGAAAAAATTTTACAAACCGTTTGGGGGTACAACGTATATCCTACCACCCGTACCATTGATAACTTCATTCTCAACTTCCGGAAATATTTTGAAGCAGACAGCCGGAACCCACAATATTTTCATTCCGTAAGGGGTGTAGGCTACAAATACACTGAATAATCTTATTTCTCCCGGGAAAATCAAAAAAAATTAGCTGCCACCCATTGTGCCTCTTAAAGATCGCCGCGCTGCGGCCTTATTACGATTTCTTCTACACAAGCTGCTGCAGAAAGTTGTGAAGCTGCAAATACCATTTTTGCAATGTCGTCTGCCTCCATGATACGTTTTTGGCTGTTATCAAACCCGCCCCAGGAATCCGTATGCACTGCCCCAGGCAGCACGGTAGTCACCCTGATTCCATGCGGTTTCATTTCCTCCCTGAGGTTTTTGCTGAACCCATACAAGGCAAATTTGCTGATGCTGTATGCTCCTCCGTTTGGATAGGCATGCAGTGATGCGATGGAACACATATTAAAAATATGCCCCGAACGTTTTTCCATCATTCTGGGCAGCACGGCCCTTGTCACATGATACGCACTGAAGAGATTGACAGCAACCTGGCTTTCGAGGATGCCTTCCGTCTCATTATGCACATTTCCAGGCTCAAAAAGGCCTGCATTATTCACCAGAATATCAGGAATTCCGTATTCCAGACACCATTGACCAAAGGCCAGAGCCTGCTCTTTAATGCTCAGATCGAACGGCTTTGCACGGATGAGTGCAGAGGGAAATTTTTCCTGCAGATCCTCCAGTGTTTTGTTCAGGGTTGCTTCGCCCCTTGCGCACAAAAAAAGATGGTGCCCCTGCGCAGCAAAAATCTCTGCCACTGCTTTACCAATGCCTCTTGATGCGCCTGTTACCAGTACATTCATGACCCCTGATTTTTTTAAATTCTAAGTTATCTTCGCCGGTATAGTACCGGACAAAAAAAATTTATACCCGAAATTAATTAAAACCGGGAGGATTTTTTTTAAAGGCTTTCTGCCATATTTGATGCTAACATTTTACAGATAACCCCAAAATGCTGAAATACCGAACCCTTTTTTTTGACCTGGACCACACCCTCTGGGATTTTGAAGCCAACAGCAGGCAAACCCTGCAGGAACTATTCCATACTTTGCAACTGAATAACAGGGGAATTAATGACTTTGACCTGTTTCATAATAATTACCTGCAGCACAATGAGATTCTTTGGGATCGCTACCGAAACGGTTTTATCAAAGTAGAGGAACTACGCTGGAAACGAATGTGGCTGGCACTACTTGATTTCAAAATTGCTGATGAGCCGCTTGCAAGAGAGATGGGACAAAGGTTTCTCGAATTACTACCCACCCGAAAACTCTTGTTCCCGCACACGATTGAAATATTGCAGTACCTGTCTGAAAAGAAATATCAACTTCATATCATTACCAACGGGTTTGAAACAACGCAACTCAACAAACTCAGAAGCTCCGGCCTTGAAAAATTTTTCAACAGGATCATCACTTCTGAAGCCAGCAACAGCCTGAAACCGCATAAGGAAATCTTTGAGTACGCATTTCAACAAACAGGTGCTGCGCCGGAACAAAGCATCATGATTGGAGATGCACTGGAGGTGGACATACTGGGTGCCGTTAATGCCGGCATTGACCAAGTGCATGTAAACCATCTCAACAACAATGTGCAACTGCTACATGGCAGGTGCCCAACCTACACCGTATACTCACTAAAGGAACTGGAAAAAATATTTTAGGAGCAGTATTGTACGTCAAATAGCACAAAAACAGCCTGGCCCTTTACTCCAGAAAACGGCAGTATTTTTCACCAATGTGCAATAACAGTGAGGCCCCCCTTAGGTCTGTCTCCTGTCTTTACCTGCACTTTTGCGTTGGTTGGCAGCAGCAGATCTACTCTTGATCCAAATTTGATAAACCCCATTTCATCAGCCTGCTTTACCTGCATACCTGGTTGCACATAATTACATATACGCCGGGCTAGGGCTCCGGCAATTTGCTTTACCAGTACTTCTCTGCCGCCTGTGCGGAACACAACAGTATGCCGTTCATTTTCAAGAGAAGATTTCGGGTGCCATGCCACGAGGTATTTTCCGGGATGATACTGACTATACAGCACTTCACCACTTACCGGATTTCGGTTTACATGCACATTCAAAGGGCTCATAAAAATGGAAACTTGTATTCTGCGGCCTTTCAGAAATTCATCTGCCTCTACTTCTTCCACCGCTACCACCTTACCATCGGCAGGCGCCAGTATGGCATCTTCCATGAGCACAAATTTTCTTGTTGGTATCCTGAAAAAATAAATAACCAACAACAGGATAAATGCGGTCAGCAGGAACAACAGCCAGCTGATCAGGGGAACACTGTAACTAATAAAATAAAATGAAGCCACATTCAGAATGCAGAATAGCAGTACTGAAAAAGCAATGGTTTTATATCCCTCTCTGTGTATGGTCATGCCTTAAAGCGATTGGATGTCAAAATTAGGCATTGGAATGCATTCAGGCTCTCAGAAACTGTACAGGATGCGCAACCCTATATTCAGATGCAGTCGGTTTATCATACCTCGTACCCACCAAGCCGGATCAGGTGAAATAAGAATTTTGCATTTCGGGGGCTGTGCATATACTTTTAAACCACTTTGAATATCTGAATAATGAGTATGAATGACCCGCAAACCAATACCTGAAAAAACATCCACTTCAAAATGACCAGCAACTCTGATGACAGCGCCAAGCTGGGAAGAAACGGTGAAAACCGGGGAACTTACTGTGGCGCTGCGAAATGCGATAGCACTGTCATCCTGCAATGATTCTTCAAAAAAAATTCCGCCATCCAGGTCTTTCCAATTCCTGAAAGAATAAGACAGTTGAAGACCTGTGTACGGCTCCACTTTTTTCGTGTGGTTTGCAATTAAATACCGGATCTCCGGCTTCACCCGGATAAAGCGGGGCGAAACAGCAGAAGAATCGTGCCTGTCATGAAGAATCACAGCAGCCTCTGTCAATATTCTTAACCTTTCATTGAAGCGATATTCCAAACCCGCCTGAAAACCATAATGTGGCTGAGTAGTATAAACAATTGCCGGGGTATATGACGCAGCCCATTTCGAAACCTGAGCCTGAACAGTACAATTAAAAAAGAGTAAAAGAAGAAATATTAAACTCTTCACCAGGACAAGAAGCCATTGAATGGTTAAAGTCATGTTCATACATTCAGCAAAAAAAATTATTGTAAAACCACCCTTACATATAACCACACTGCAGGGATTGCCAGCAACAGAGAGTCGAACCGGTCCAAAAAACCTCCGTGGCCGGGCATAAGGGTGCCGCTGTCCTTAACTCCGGCCATTCGCTTCAGTCTTGACTCCAGCAAATCTCCGGCAGTACCGGCAATGGAAGCAATAGCCGGCACAATAAACCAGTGAATCCACTCCGCTGCACAGGTAAACCTGAATACAGCAACAGACAAAAGCCCCGTCAGCAAGATTGCCAGCACCAGGCCTCCAATCGTACCTTCCCATGTTTTTTTGGGTGAAATTTTCGAAAACGGGGTTTTGCCAATTAATGAACCCACGATGTATGCCATAGTATCGTTGGTCCAGATTGTGCCAATAATGACTGACGGCATTACTGCAGCAACATTGCGAAACGAACCATCTGTGTTGCATGCTGATGACATATGGATCGGGTCAATGCTCCACAAATCCATCATCAGGCCCCAACACAACGAAATATAAAGCAACCCGGTGGCTGCAAGGCCAAATGCCCGAACATGAATTTTCTGTTGCCGAAAAATTCCTGATACCAGTAAAATAAACCCCGCACCGGAAACGGGTAAAGAAAAATTTTCTTTTAATCCATAGGAGTCTATCTGATAATACGCACCGCAAAACCAGAGCATGATTCCATAGCCGGCCATCATCAGGCCCAGCCTGGAATAGAGGTGAAATGAAGTGTTGTGAATTTTTTCTATCAGTTTCAGATATTCATTCCAGCAGCCGAAGTGTATCACCGAAAACAATAAAAAAAAACTCCACTTGTTCCAAAACAGACCAGCCAGCATAACCGCAGCAAAAATGATTGCGGTTATAGATCTTGTTTTAAATGTTTGCCGGTTCAATGCCATGCAATCTATTCAGGGGTGTTAGGGTCAAAGTCAAACGGATGATTTTTTGCCTGCACCGCATCGCCAGTGTAAACTGTTTGATAGGTTACAGATGATTTTCGTTTCATCCACAGCACCAAAACAGCAACCAGGGCCAGGCTGACCGCTGCTGCCAGTGCCATATCAAGAAGGCGATACCCGGTTTCTTCATTCAGCATTTCCGGATTGAAATACGCCAAAACAATCAGCACTGCATCATATACAAAATGTGCCAGCATGGCGACCCATAGGCTGCCACTATACCAGTAAATGATTCCCAGTAAAATTCCCAGCACAAACCGTGGCAGGAAGCCATAAAACTGCATATGCATGGCAGAAAATATTGCTGATGCCACAAGGATACCCGCAAGCGGACTTTTAAACATTTTGATTAGCAGGCGTTGTGCCATTCCACGAAACAGGAGTTCTTCACCTACTGCTGCAAGCCCTGCGATAAAAAAAATATTGAGAAGCAGGTCTTTTACAGTATGCCTGGACAACAGGGCTTTAATGGTTCTTGCGGCTTCTTGTTCCTGATTTTTCATCCAGGCTGCCCACTCTGCCGGAAAAGGAATCTGCTGATTGAGTTGCCCAAGCCAGTTCGTAAAAGGAATTGCCAGCAACATCACTGCGGTGCCTGCCAGGATAAAGCCGGGATGCCGGGGAGACTTCCAGCCAAGATAGTTTTTATGATTGCTGCTGAACATCCAGAGACAAAAAAATACAGGTACTACAAAAAGACTGATAAACTGTACAAACTGCATGCCTCTTAGGAAACTTACAGTTGCCGGACTGGATAAATCAAGCTTGGGCAGGTCGGCCATTTTTTCCAGGCTGATGCCTGTTGAGGCAGATAGCAACAAGGTGCCGATCATTCCCAATACAAAAAAACTCAGCAGAACAACACTTACCAGAATTAAAAACTGGTTGCCTGCGGGCCTGGTCTTTAAAAATCCTTTCATTCCGAATCCACAATTTTAGGTTGTAAATTTGCCTGTTGTATACATGGTAAAGATAGGTAACATACTGCTTCCTGATTTCCCGCTGCTCCTTGCGCCTATGGAAGATGTAAGCGATCCGCCTTTTCGTGCTGTTTGTAAGGAAAACGGAGCCGATCTGATGTACACTGAATTCATTTCATCGGAAGGGTTGATACGGGATGCTCTCAAGAGCCGGAAAAAGCTCGACATATTCGATACCGAAAGGCCTGTGGGTATACAGATTTTTGGCGGAGATGAACAAAGCCTTGCCCTCTCAGCTAAAATTGTGGAAGCTACGAACCCGGATCTGCTCGACATCAATTTTGGCTGCCCGGTAAAAAAAGTGGCGTTAAAAGGGGCCGGCGCTGGAGTACTCAGGGATGCAGACAAAATGGTGAAGCTTACCAGCGCTGTGGTTCGGTCTACCTCATTACCCGTGACAGTAAAAACAAGACTGGGGTGGGATGACAAAAGCAAAAACATAGAAGAAGTAGCCGAGCGGTTGCAGGATGCAGGCATCAGTGCGTTGACCATTCACGGACGCACCAGAGCGCAGATGTATAAAGGAGATGCAGACTGGACACTGATCGGAAAAGTAAAGAATCATCCCCGCATCAGAATTCCCATTTTTGGGAATGGTGATATTGATTCAGCAGAAAAAGCGCTGGAATATAAAAACCGATACGGGGTTGATGGCATCATGATTGGCCGAGCTGCCATTGGCTATCCATGGATCTTCAAAGAAATCAAACATTTTATTCAAACGGGCCGGCCCTTGTCCCCTCCATCCGTAGAAGACAGGATTGATATCTGCAGAAAACATTTGCAGAAATCAGTTCAATGGAAAGGGCCCGTGACTGGTATTTATGAAATGCGCCGTCATTATTCTAATTATTTAAAAGGACTGCCCGATATCAAAGAATTCCGGAACAGGCTTGTTACATTAAAAACTGAAGAAGAGCTAAATGCAGTATTTGATGAAATAGCCAAACGATATAATGGATACACAACCGAGAAAACACCCATCACCCTTATTAACTACCATTCAAAATGCCCTGCCGACTGATGGGCATGTGTACCGCTTCATTTATTCAAGAGATGCTTATCTTCATGGCCTTCATCAACCCGTAAATAGATACGAATGTCCAGGTGGTTTCCAGCACTACAAACGGCCAGTACTCAATCAGCATCGATGCCGTGGTAGCCAGACCGGCACCCAAAATGTTCAGCACAAAATAGATTTTACTGTCTGTCTTCAGCAATTTTTCAGTGCCAAGAAATTATGCAAGCAGGATAAGCCCTGTGCCTGCAGCACCCATGATATCCGGAATTTGCATACCCTGTATTTTTGCACAAATTAGCCATTATGAAAATAGCAGTGAAAAACAAATCATCGTACAGGAGAAAAACCTGGCAGCAAAAACTTCATATTGACATGCATCCAGTCGTAAAGAAAACAGATAAAGATTTTGCAGACATCCCCGCCGGTAGCACCATGCTGATTGCCACCCCTCTGATGATGGATGCTTATGTGCGCCAGATACCGAAAGGACATTTTACAGAACTCCGGCAAATACGTAAAGATCTTGCCGCAGCAAACAAAGCAGAATATACCTGTCCGGTTACAGCCGGCATTTTTCTCCGGATTGTTGCAGAAGCAGCTTATGAAGAATACTTCAAAGGCAAACCGCTGAGTAAAATTGCTCCTTTCTGGCGGGCAATTCCTGCTGGTTCTCCTACTGCAAAAAAACTGATCTGTGGCATAGAATTTTTAAAAAACCGGCAAGAAGAAGAAGGTATATCACCCTGAAACTGCGGGTAGGCCTTAACGGATTAAAAACTTCAGCAACCGCATCTTACCCTTCAGCGGAGGATATTTCAGTGCCGGATCAAACCAGGAAGGCGTTTGCAGTACCTGTTTGTAATGGGTAAATACCTCAAAAGATTTTTTTCCGTGATAACTTCCGATCCCACTTTGACCTGTGCCCCCAAACGGAAGATGATGATTGGTAAACTGCATTGCTGTGTTGTTGACGCAACCGTTCCCGAATCGAAACGACAGTATCCAGTCTTTTCTTTTCTTCGGATTAGATGAAAAGACATAGAAAGAAAGGGGCTGCGGATTGCGCTCAATGATTGACAAGGCTTCTTCTTTACTGCTGAAGGTAAACACGGGTAACAACGGTCCGAAAATTTCTTCTTTCATCAACGGGCTCTCTGGCGATACGGCATCCAGTATCGTTGGTTGTATATACAATTGATTCCGATCATGCGCTCCCCCATACAATATATTTCCCTCGGGCAAAAAACCGGTCAGCCGGTCGAATCTCTTTGCATTGATGATCCTATTGTACCCATATGTATCTGAAGGCTGGTCGCCGAAAAATTTATGGATGTAATACTTTATATACTCCAGCATTTGTTCTTTTACATCTGTATGCAACAACAGGTAGTCCGGGCTGACACACATTTGGCCGGCATTGGAAAACTTACCCAGTACAATTCTCCGGGCTGCAACTTTCAGGCTGGCATCTTTCTCCACCACGCAGGGGGCTTTTCCACCCAGTTCCAGAGTAACCGGTACCAGGTCCTTTGCTGCCTGCTGGTACACCGCCTTACCCACCGCAATGCTTCCGGTATAAAACACATGGTCAAACCGGAAACTATTCATCAGTTCCGGCACCACAACGGCCCCATCTCCTTGTACCACAAATGCCAGTTCCGGGGGAAAGCTTTCTGAAATGATCTTCTGCACAATGCCCGCTGTGGCGGGGGCCAGTTCACTGGGTTTTATCAGTACACAGTTGCCTGCGGCAATGGCACCCACCACAGGAATCAGCAAGAGTTGAACAGGAAAATTCCATGGGCCAATGATGAGCGCCATACCAAGTGGCGAGGGATAGAGGTAACTGGACGAAGGAAAGTTGACCAGGTTTGTCCGTACTCTGACCCGCTTCATCCAGCTTTTCAGATGCTTCAGATGAAAATTTATTTCCTGCAGCAGCAACCCGTTTTCTGTAAACCAGCATTCTTCCGGAACCTTTTTCAGATCAGTATACAGCGCATCATAAATCTCTTTTTCATAGCGCATTAATGTATTTTTAAACGACTGCAGCTGTCTTTTTCTAAATGCATAAGCCTGTGTGCCGCCACTTTGGTAAAACCGGCGCATTGCTTCCAGTCTTGTTATATGACTCATTCGCATTAATTTTATAACAAGGTAAGCAAACAAGGGTATAATTTTCCGTTTTGCATTTGCCCGGAAACAGAACAATAGTACAGAAGTATCCGGCTCCGAAAAACTTACCTCACTGTCCCGTATATGACAGATGAATATTTTATGATGCAGGCGCTGAAAGAAGCCAGGAGAGCTTATGAAGAGGAAGAAGTGCCGGTAGGCGCTGTGGTGGTACTGCATGAAAAAATCATTGCCCGTGGCTACAATATGACCGAGCGGCTGACCGACCCCACGGCGCATGC
The DNA here is from genome assembly GCA_964473035.1 of uncultured Chitinophaga sp. Lineage (GTDB taxonomy): Bacteria > Bacteroidota > Bacteroidia > Chitinophagales > Chitinophagaceae > JJ008. Next base: position 117,797 of record CAYYMK010000005.1, on the reverse strand, counting down.
CGAAATGATAGCCCTTACATCTGCATTTCACCACATGGGCGCCAAATACCTTCCTGAAGCTGTTCTGTATGTAACCATCGAACCCTGCCTGATGTGTACAGGGGCATTGTATTGGAGTAAAATCGGCAAAGTAGTATACGGAGCTGATGATGAAAAAAACGGATATAAGAAAACCGCAGGAAGCAACTGGCCATTTCACCGGAAAACAGAGTTGATCATCGGTGTAATGCAGGAAGAATGTGCCGGGCTGATGAAAGATTTTTTCAGAAATAAAAGATAAGCAATGGCAACATCCGGAAAAAAGAAAAAAGTAACCACAACCCACCCCCGCACCGGTAGCCAATTTCAAATTGACAGCGAAATTTACGAGCCTTTTAAAAATGCTATTATACAAAGTCTGAAAGGAAGCAATGGTATAAGCTTTACAGAGCTTACAAAAAATGTAGAAAAGATCATCCGAAAAAAAATACCCTGGTTTCAAAAATCGGTACCCTGGTACTGCATCTCAATCCGCCTTGACCTGGAAAACAAAGGAGTGGTAGAAACATTTACTGAAAAAGGCCAAAAATTAAACCGGCTGGCCAAACGGAATATAGTAAATTGAGTCTCTTTTTTTTATTGTTGCTTATTAAACATTTAAAGTCCTGTGTTTGTTATTCAATCATCTTCTTTTATCTGACAATTAAAAAATTAATTTTATGGCATTTTCACTTGACCCACTCCCTTATGCATACGATGCTCTGGAGCCTTACATTGATACTCAAACCATGCAGATACACCATGGCAGGCATCATCAGGCCTATGTGGACAACCTGAACAAGGCTATTGCCGGCACGCCTCATGAAAACAAATCGCTGGAAGAGTTGATAACTTCTGCAGGTTCCATTTCTCCTGCCGTAAGAAATAATGGCGGAGGCCACTGGAACCACAATTTTTTTTGGGCTTGTATGGCCCCGCATGCAGGTGGCGCCCCCGATGGAAAACTGGCAGATGCCCTGCATGCAACGTTTGGTACTTTCGAATCTTTTAAAGAAAAATTTGCCGGCGCAGGAATGACCCGTTTTGGCAGCGGTTGGGCCTGGCTGATTGCTGCAGACGGTAAACTGGAAATCACATCAACCCCCAACCAGGATAACCCACTGATGGATGTGGCTGACTTAAAAGGTCAACCTATTCTGGGCGTGGATGTATGGGAACATGCATATTACCTGAAATATCAGAACAAAAGGGCTGATTATCTTGCCGCCTTCTGGAACCTGGTAAACTGGAAGAAAGTTGCAGAAAGATTTTGAACCCGCAGAAAAAGTAAGACCCTGAACAAAGAATTCAGGGTCTTACTTTTAATAGTCTGATGATAAAAATTATTTGCACTGCTCCATCACTTCATCCATGATATCATCGGCTTTCTTTTCGTATTCTTTATCATTTTTTTTACGCTCCCACTTCTTTGCCATTTTCGCACTAAAGGCCATCATTTCCTTTTCCAGTTCCTCCATTTCTTTTTTTACTTTTTCATCAGACTGGTCTTTATCCATCAATTTTTGTAATGAGCATCTGTAGTTTGCCATTTTACGTACATCGCTCTCAAAGGAAGATGATTTGCAGGATGCGGTCAATAAAACAAGGATCACAACAACGGGAAGGAAAACCTTTTTCATAATTCATGATTTTGATTGAACAGTTTTATGATGCCTGCCTGCAATCAAAACATATTGCAGCGGGGTGTCTGTATCTGCCAGGCATTCCCGTACTGTTAATGTGAAGCAGGCTTCGGTAGCTGTTTTTGGTAATAGAATAATTTTGGAACAAATTAATATAATTATTTTGATTTTATTGACTGGCAGGCATTGATTGCGTTGCACACTAGGGTACCGGGTCAAACCCGCTGCCCCCCCACGGATGACACCTGATGATACGCCTGACGGCCAGCCATAAGCCTTTCAATACTCCATGTTTTTTCAGGGCTTCCGCTGCGTAATGCGAGCAGGTGGGTGTAAACCTGCACTTTGGTCCCAGCCAGGGTGAGATGACCCATTGATAAACTTTGATCAATAGGATAAAAGGAAGGCTAAGTATGCGTAACAGTGTTCTCATTCAGGTGATTCAACAAATGATCAAAACTTTTTTTTACGGCATTCTGCAATTCTGAAAAAACAGGTAGTTGGCGGCCCTGGTACAAGAAAAATACAGATAGCCCCCGTTGATGTTGCGATAAAGTTTCTTCCAGCGGAATTTTATTTAACCGGCAGGCCTCCCGCATCATTCGTTTCACCCGGTTTCTGTCAGTGGACTTCTTAAAAAATTTTGTGCCTGCCCCTACCCCAATTTGCAAGCCAGGTTTTTGACGAAACAAAAAAATCATGCGCAAAGGATGTTGTGTGTATCGTTGTCCTTTCTCAAACAACTGCTCCAGTTCTTTTCGGCTTTTCAGCCGTTCCTTTTTTTTCCAGGTAAATACAACTGGCATAATAAAAAGCCCCGGCGGATGCAGCCGGGGATTAAATTTATTGAAAACCTTTGGGGTCGGCTACATGAATTTTATTTCAATTTGCTTTCATCAGAAACAGTAAGTTTATGCCGGCCTTTTTTTCTTCTGCTTGCCAATACCTTGCGGCCGTTCGCAGTTTGCATACGCTTGCGAAAGCCATGTACAGTTTTACGGCGCTTACGGTGAGGCTGAAATGTGCGTTTCATTTTTTTGTTTTTTCACTTTTTGTAAAATGAACCGGGAGAACGGTTCTGGTTTCGGGTATCAACGGATCACCACATCCGTCAATTTGTGAAAGGTCCGAAATACGAGCTCTTTTTTCGGGAGGCAAAGGTAGGGTTTGCCGGGCGTATTGCATAGGGTATTAGGAGAAAATTTGCCGGCCAGCTTCCGGGAAAAAAATAAAGGGATCAAAGGTCAATATGTTCAGATTGAAGCTGTTGGCCATAATAGATGGTAGCTTTTTCATCAAAATCAGCAGCCGAATCGGTTGTACAAAAAACCCTGCGCTCATTTTTACTGCACAGTTCTTCTATTTCCGGATGCCTCGTCAGGTAATCAGACAGGCTGGATGCTACAATTTCGCCCTGTGACACAATTTGAATACCCGCCGGCAGGTATTTCCTTATTGTTTCTTTTAGCAAAGGATAATGCGTACAACCCAACAGCAGCACGTCTATTTTATGTCCTGTAGTTAGGATATTTTGTATGTTTTTCCTGACAAAAAAATCTGCCCCCTCCTTGTTGTGTTCATTATTTTCTACCAGGGGCACCCACATAGGGCAGGCTTCCTCATACACTTTAAGATCCGGAAAAAATTTCCTGATTTCCAGCGGATATGATTGTGACTGCACTGTGCCATTGGTTGCCAGTACTGCCACACTTCCGGTTTTTGACAGTTTTCCGATGATTTCAGCCGTGGGTCTTATTACTCCCAGCACTCTTTTGCCAGGAGCAATGCGGGGCAGATCATTTTGCTGTATCGTTCTGAGTGCCTTGGCCGAGGCTGTATTGCATGCCAGTATGATCAGCGGGCAACCCTGGTTTAAAAACCATTTGACACATTGCAGGCTGTACTGGTACACGGTTTCAAACGACCGGTTGCCATAGGGAGCACGGGCATTATCACCCAGGTACAGGTAATCGTACCCGGGAAGGCGTTTTACGATTTCCCTGAGTACAGTAAGACCGCCAAAACCTGAATCAAAAACTCCTATAGGCCCCTGCTGCTGCATTATGTAAAGGTAATTTGTGTATGAACAAAAATCCCCCGGTTGTCTGCCGGGGGATCTCATTCTTGATCATCAGTTATTTGTTAGGCTTAGGTATTGTTACCTTTAGTTTAGCCGCCACTGCCGAGATCATATCGTCTGTATCCGGTGCGATGAGTAATGTTTCTTTGCTGAGAACATGCGTATAGCCTTTTTCTTTAGCAACTGCTTTTATGGCATCATATACTTTGTTATAAATCGGGGCCAGTAATTCATTTTGTTTTGACTCCATAGCCTGGTTTACAATGGACTGCCAGTTCTGAATCTGGTAAATAAGGCCGGGCAATTCCTGTTCTAATTGCTTACGAACCACTTCTGGTGTTTTTAAAGAGTCTTTGTACACGCTGTCTTTATACTGGTACAGCTGAACAATTTGTGCATATTGCGGATTGATGGAATCCCTTTGATAGGAATCCAGCAGTGAATCAATTTTTTTTGTTTCCGGCATCAGCCCCACCATATTGTCAATGCTGATATAGCCAATTTTAACTTGCGCCTGAACAGGGCCTGCCAGTAAGATTCCTGATGCAAGAACTGTCACAATAAAAATTTTTCTCATTCTTTCTTATTTTGTTTTTTTAGTAAGGGTGCGCCCCTTTTTTACAGTTTAAGGATTGATTTTTCCCAATTTTCGTTGCCTGCAAACCAGCAGGGTTTCTCTTCTTTAACAACCCGGTTTAGTTTCTAACCCCAAGCTCTTTCAGCACATCTTCACTTTTGTCCAGTTTGGGGTCGGCAAAGATAATGGTAATTCCTTCACTTTTATCCAGCACAAAATCATACCCCCGTTGTACAGCAATTTTCTGAACTGCATTGTACACTTTGTCCTGCACCGGCTTAATCAGTTCCTGCCTTTTTTTGAACAAATCTCCTTCAAAACCAAACCTTTTTCTCTGTAGATCTCTCAGTTCTTTTTCCAGGTTAAACAACTGGTCTTCACGCTTTTTTTTAAGGTCTTCCGGAAGTAAAACCTGCTCTGCTTCATAATCCCGGTACATTTTATCCAGTTGCGCCTGCTTTCCGTCTATTTCCTTTTGCCAGCCCGCGGCTACAGCATCCAGTTGTTCCTGAGCTTGTTTGTAATCAGGCATTTTTTCTAAAATATACCGGGTGTCAATGATGGCATACTTCTGAGCATCAGCAGACAGGCCGACTATTATAAAACAGAAAAAAACCAATAGCTTTCTCATATAAAACCGTTTATTTTTTTCAGATCTATGCCGGGAAGGAACAGGGAAACCAGCGGCACGGAAAAATATCAAGAGGATTCTTGCCCCGTTTTTCTCCCAATTATTTCCATAATTTCCTGGCTCCGGCATTCAAAGTTTTCCATACAACCCGGAATGTACATAAATTAATCTGGCTCAAATCCGAGCATAAAGGTAAACCGGGAAGCATTTTTCAACCCGGATTGACCCGGTTGAATTCTGTCTATCCCTATGCCATAATCAAATCCAAGCAAACCGAACATGGGCAGGAAGAATCGCATACCAATCCCTGCACTCCTGCGCAGGCGAAACGGGTTATAATCCTTATAATTGAACCAGCCATTGGCTGCTTCAAAGAAAGTAAGGGCATATATGGTACTGCCGGGATTGGTCACAATCGGGAAACGAAGCTCAAGCTGATATTTGTTGAAAATAGTAAAAAACTGTGTTGCGTTTTGCTGATCAGGGTTAACAGTAGGATCTGAAGTCTGGTACACCGGGTATCCCCTATGTGCAATAATATCATAACCAAGGAGACCAAAATTATTCGTAAGTCCGGCATCGCCCACCTGGAAACGCTCAAATGGTGAATACTCCAGGTCCCGGTTATACCTGCCCATAAAACCGTACTTGGCTGCTACCTTCAGTACAAACTGCCTGCTTTTTTCTGTACCCATTGGCTTGCCAACCGGCACATACCATTCAGCATTGAAGCGCCATTTGTGATATTCCGGGTTCTTGTACTTGTTCGAAGAGTTTACAATATTCTTATTGAAAAGCGAATAAGGCGGCGTAAACTGCACACTGGCGGTAAAGCTGGAACCACTTCTGGGAAAAATCGGATCGTACACAGATGACCGCTGCAGGGTAATCTTTGCGCTGATGTTATTGGAAGTTCCGGTTTTAAAATTTTCATCAAAAATGGGATAGTTCTTCAGCTTGTACTGCGTAAAATTGAGTGTGTACACCAGATTGAAGTAATCATCGGGCCATTTCAACTGTTTGCCCAGCGCTACAGAAAAGCCGGTTGTTTTCAGGTAATTACTGTCGGATTTGGCTTTGTCAATTCTTCCTGTATAAGGATCAAATGCATTGGAAAACTTGCTGTTATTTACCCCCACAGTGAATGAATTCCTTTTTTTACCTCCAAGCCAGGGTTCAGTAAATGAAAAGTTGAGCGAACGATAAGCCCGTCCGTTTGACTGATACCGAAGACTGAGCTTTTGGCCATCGCCGGTGGGTAGAGGATCCCAGGCAGATTTTTTCCAGATATTTTTGATCGAAAAATTATTGAATGTAACACCCAGGGTACCGGTGAGCCCCACACCGCCGCCCCAGCCTGCAGAAAGCTCCAACTGGTCTGATGATTTTTCTTCCAGTTTCCAGTTGATGTCCACGGTACCGTCATCTGAATTTGGCACAACGCCTGGGTTAATGGTTTCCTGATTAAAATATTGCAAATTGGCAAGTTCCCTTTGTGAGCGAATGAGGTCAGAACGACTGAATAACTCACCCGGAATGGTTCTCAGTTCCCTGCGGATGACGTGATCTTTTGTTTTTTCATTGCCCGAAATAGTTACATTTTTGATGCGTGCCTGCGGGCCTTCTGTAATGCGTATCTCGTAGTCAATAGTGTCATCATACACAGCCATTTCCACGGGTTCGGCCCGGAAAAAGAGGTAACCATCATCCATATACAAAGCACTGATATCGCCCCCTTCTGCAGATGTTTCTTTTCCCAGTCTTTTATTCAAGATCCCAAGGTTGTAGGTATCACCTTTGTTGATTCCAAGAATGTTATTCAATACGGAATCGCTGTATTTGGCATTTCCCTTCCAGGTGATATTGCCAAAATAATATTTTCTTCCTTCTTCTACTTTGAGATCAACATTAAGGTTCCCTTTTTTTGTCAGAAGAACCGTATCATTCAGGATTTGTGCATCACGGTATCCGAGTGAGTTGTAAAAATCGAGCACTTTTTCTTTATCCTCTTCAAATTTTTTGTCTTCCAATTTTGCTCCGCTAAGCTTAAACCGGAAATACGGGTCAAGTACTTTTCTGGTTTTGCTGAAGGACAGAAAGCCCCACTCTTTCAGATATTGCGAAAATGAAAATGGTTTTGTTTCGCCATATGGGCTAGGTTCATGATCGGCAAAAAAGCTGGCTTTAGCCATTTCCTTCGTGCCCTTCATGTGGCGTTTCAGCCTCATACCATCCACATTTTGATTTCCAAAAAAACGGATATTATCAATTTTTACCTTGCCGCCCTTATCAACATAAATGAGCAGTTCGTTGGAATTGGCAAAAGTGGTATCCTCAATTGCCTCAACCCGTACCTGAACATTACGGAATGATTTATCCGTATAAAATTTTGTAATGGTTTCAATGATTTCCCGGCGTGTGTTTTCTGTGATGATGGTCTGCTTTACCAGGTTTAATTTTCCCTGCAGGTCTTCTTCTTCACCTTTCCGGATACCAATGAAACGGAAGTTTCCAAGCCGGGGACGTTCCGGCACATGAATCTCCAGCCACACCTTATCGCCCTCTATCCTGGTTATGTAAATCTGTGCATTGGAAAAAAGTTTCTGCCGCCACAACCGGGCAATAGCTTTGGCAAAAATATCGGAGCCGGGATGCATAAATTTATCGCCCGGCTGCAAGTTGGCGATGGAAAACACAATAGCTGAATCAAGGTACCTGATACCTGTAATTTGTACATGGGCGATGGTATATTCTTTTGGAACACGGGCATTTGGCCAATCCAGCAGGCGGGGATCCACAGAAGTGGGGCGCAGCGTATCTTCCTGTGCATGCAGGGGTAAAAATGCTGCTGAACACAGCAATACGATGAAAAATCTGATCAGAAAATGTTGCATGTCAGAGTGTTCTGGTTGAGTTGTTGTCTTCCCAGATAGGACCTTAATTGTTGCAATCCAGGAACCTGCTGGTTCAAACCGGCGGCAAAGTAAGGGTAAAAAATTGAAGTCTTTGTTAAAGAAATAACTGGCCCGCTGCAAAAGGGAAACCAGGCATTGCACATCCTGAAAAAATCAAAGTTATTTTTGGTAAAGTTCATACTCATTCATGCAGCACTTGCTCGCTGGTTTTTCCAAAACGGCGCTCCCTTGCCTGGTAGTCCGCAATTGCTTCGTACAGGTTTTCTTTCCGGAAATCGGGCCACCTTACTGGTGTAAAGTATAATTCGGCATATGCCAACTGGTAGAGCAGGAAGTTGCTAATCCGGTATTCACCGCTGGTGCGAATCATCAGCTCCGGATCGGGAAAATGGCTGGTGCACAGGTGCTGCTGTACTGTTTCCTGGCTGATGTTCTCCACATGCAGCCGGCCTTCTTTTACTTCCCTGGCAATATTTTTAACTGCATTTAATATTTCCCATCGTCCGCTATAGCTGAGCGCCATAATCAGGTTGAGGCCGGAATTTTTTTGAGTAATGTCCAGAGCTTCCTCTAATTCTGTACGGGCATACACAGGTAGCATCCTCATATCCCCAATAACATGAAGCCGGATATTGTTCTTGTTCAGGCTCTCCACTTCTTTGCGGATAGTGCTGACCAGAAGTTCCATCAAGCCCTCCACCTCGTAGCCTGGCCTGTCCCAGTTTTCTGTTGAAAAAGCATACAGGGTAAGATATTCCACTCCAAGTTCAGCGCAGCCTTCTACAATATTTCGTACGCTTTCCACACCATGCATGTGCCCGTACAGCCGGTCTTCGCCTTTTTCTGTAGCCCAGCGGCCATTGCCATCCATAATGATAGCGATATGGCGGGGCAATTTTTGTCTGTCTATTTTGTCCATCAGGGTTTTCATACTGAAAAACAAAGTTACGTTTTCTTCATTCTGCTTAAAAGCGATACACAAAAAGAAATGCCCCGTACGGGGGCATTTTACTGTCTTTATTTAGGGTAATTTTCTAAAACCTTCCCCATACAGCCACTCTGGATTTTCCACGGCGGAATCCTTTTGTTTCATACCAGAATTCAATCTTGGAAAGGTGGCGAAGCCCACCGTTGAGGTCAATGACACGGCTTTCGCTGCCTTGTGCAAATTGTGAACGGAGGGCGACATCCTGAATCTCCCCATTATCGAAATAAATTTTCATATCATACATTTTCAAAGGGCCGTCAGTAATTCTGAGCTTGAGCTGGCGTACATCATCTTTCCAGTTTCCGAAATGAATGACATCATGATCGGCTCCAAAACTTACTTTTTTGTCTTCGAGAAAAAACCAGTCGCCGGCTGTTTTTCCGGCAGGCAAAAACGCGGTGCCGGCTGTGAAAATGCTGATCACTGCAATGTTTAAGAATAGTTTTGTCAGGCGCATAAATTTTAGTGTTAGGTTAAAAAATGGTTTGTACACAGACTGAATGGCTAATGTAAAGGTTTAACTGTTCAGCTACAAATTACTTAAAAAAACCGTATCACCTCCGTATAAATCAGAAACGGCCATTTATTTTGCCGTGGGGCACTTATACGATTGCAGGTTGAAAGATACATGGAACATAGCAGTTACAAACTGATCTTTTTGCTTGCTATTGCCCCGCTGTACGCCTTTATTTCCAATTGGCGGACTGGTTAGTTCGTAGGATCTGTCGTACAGCAAAAATCCGTTTGACGGGCTTCCGTCCGGGTTAGGAGTGAAGATTGCTGCATCAGGATATTGTTTGCTTACATCATCCAGGTAATCCGTGTTTGTAAAACGATGAAGCACTTCCACACCCACATTGATCCTATCGTTGAGTGCATATTTAATGCCGCCGCCAAAAGGGATGCAAATTGCCATGGCGTTATACGAATTGCTGCCCTGGCCTTCTGTACCAAGTGGCCGCAACATTATTTTTTCTCCTTTCAGGTAGGCATAAGGATCGTAGCTGAAAATGCCGGCGCCAAAAGTGATATACGGAGTAAAACTGTACTGTGGGTCTCCGGGCATAAAGCGGAAAAAGTTGAAATCGCCCTGGAGGGTCAGTTCCCAGACCTTGCTGTTGAAACTCAGATTTCGCAGCAACATGTATTCATTGTGTGTATTATACCGGTCGGAGTATCCTAACTGGGCAAACGAGGCACCGATTCGCACAGCAATGTAGTTGCCCAGGTTTTTGCGAAAGAAAACACTACCGGCAATTTTTGCCCTGTTCAGGCGGGCTCTAGTGTTCAGGTCGCCAAAATAATGACCTGCACCAATACCAACGCCAATTTCACCTTCCTGCACCACAGCATCCTGGGCCTGTAGAGGGCCAAACCAGAGACCTGCCATGATGAATACAGCTACTGCAAACTTTCGTACCATAGTCTTTTAAATAGAGTCCTGAATCAATACAAACGCTAAAAGTAGTCATTTTCTTTTATGAAACAGGTAATTTATGGGGGAAAAAGCTGCCAAAAATCGTCAATTTCTCTTATCCAGCCCCCAGGTCAGCTTATTCCGCAGTGTTTGCAGAAAATTATTTTCACTGAGCCTGACCAGGTGCAAGTCAAAACTTTCCTTTCGAACTGCCAGTTGAACATCCTTGTCTAGGATTTCGCGGCGGGAATCGAGAGCGCAGATGATCTGGCCGGATCGGCTTTCAATTTCAAATGAAATAATATTGGTATCCGGTACAATGATGGGCCGCACATTCAGATTATGCGGAGCCACCGGTGTAATGACAAAACTGCCGGAATCCGGAAATACCACAGGCCCGTTGCAGCTCAGGGAATAAGCAGTGGAACCAGTTGGGGTGGCTACAATGAGTCCATCGGCCCAATAAGTATTTAAAAATTCACCGTTCAGGTAGGTGTGAATTTTTATCATAGAAGCCATGTCACGTTTATGAATTGAAAATTCATTGAGCGCATAAGGTACCTCTCCGAATAAAGGCACATTGGCATCCACGTGGATCATCGTTCTTTTGTCAACTACATACATACGCTGTGCAATGGCTTTCACTGCCGTTTTCACTTCTTCGTGGCCAATACTGGCCAAAAAACCCAGTCGTCCGAAATTGACACCCATGATGGCAATATTCTTATTCCGCACCAGGGTTACTGTATCCAGCAGGGTGCCATCGCCACCAAGACTGATTATGAATTCAATTTCATCCGTCAGATCGGCATATTCTGTGAAGGTTTGAGTCGTTTCTGGCAGCTTGACTTTTTCTTTTATCTGGTTGTAAAAAGGGAAGAAGATTACAGGCTTTATTTTCTGAACAGTCAGTTCATCAAAAAATAACTGCACATACTTCTGCTGTTCATCTTCCATTATCCTGCTGTAAATGGCTGCCTTCATTCGTTTATCAATGTTTAGCGGAGTAAAAATAGCCCATTTTGTGCGAATGGCCGGTTGCCATATCAGGCCTGCAGGAAACGCTGGCTATTTCCCGTGCATGTATTCGGGAATAGAAAAAAAGCATGAAGGAATTAAATGCAATACAGATTATTAATTGCAACAGGAATACTCATATCTTGAGATAATTCATCAGGTTATCGTAGTTACTGCGCAGTTCGTTGGCGTATTGCTCTTCACCGAAGAAATATTTTACATTGTATTCGTATCGCTGGAAGGTGGCAATGATATCTGAAATCTCCGGCTTGTTGATGCGGATGGTAACCTGCATCATACCGCTTTCAGGATCATTGGTTGTATTGAGTTGTGTAATTTGGGCATCGTTTGTTTCCACCAATTTGCTGATTTCATTAAAGGAATACTGATTGCTGGGTATCTCCAGTACTATTAGCCCGCCCGGCTCTTTCAGGCTCATGAACTCAGAGGCATAGCGAAGCAGATCGCTGTATGCTATAGTACCGGTTAGTTCATTTTCCTCATTGATCACCGGCATTACGCTCAGCCCGTTTTCAGTTGCAATCTGCACTGCTTTCAGAAAATGTTCTTCCTCTTTAACTGCCGTAGGAAAGAATGATTGCTCCAGTTCATGAAGCTGGGTATGGTCATTATCCGTCTGCCGGAGATCTTCTTCACTAATGGTGCCGATAAATTTTTCACCGTTGGTGATGGGTAGGTGTGTGACATGGTTGTCGTTCATGAACTGCAGAGCCTGGTACACCTTGTCATTGAGGTGCAACTGCGGCAGAGATTGAGTCATCAGGTCACGGGTTAACATGGATTGCGGTTTTTCAGTGTTTGCTCCTGTACAATGTTCATTTTCCTGAAAGACAATCAATCTGAGCCAACTGTTGCAGGCTGATTGAGTTTTTTCAGAAATTTATGCAGAATTGCATTGAACTCGTCCGGAACTTCCATCATCGGGGCATGACCGCAATTGTCAATAAAATGCAGTTCACTGCCCGTAATCAGCCGGTTAAATTCTTTTGCTACAAACGGCGGGGTGATGGTATCATTATTTCCCCATACCAGCAGCGTGGGCAGTTGAATTTTGTGCAAGTCTTCGCTTAAATTATTCCGTATGGCGCTTTTTGCCAGGGCAATAATTTTTATGGCCTTTAGCCTGTTATTGACAATGCTGTAAATTTCATCCACCAGTTCTGTTGTGGCGGTTTTGGGATCAAAAAAAGTCAGCTCTGTTTTTTTGCGAATATATTCATAGTCACCCCGCTTGGGGTAACTATCGCCCATCCCGTTTTCAAACAACCCCGAACTGCCGGTCAGTATCAGTGATCGTATTCTTTCAGGATGCCGAATGGATTCTTCCAGCGCAACATGCCCCCCCAAAGAATTGCCGAGCAAATGAATGCCCCGGTAATTTCTGGCTTCTATGAATTTATGCAAATGCCTGGCCAATCCGTTTACTGTAGTATGCAGAATATCCAGGTCAAGCATGGGCAACAGCGGCACTACCACTTTATTATAATTCTTGAAATATCGGATTACGTCCTTAAAGTTTTTGGATGAGCCAAACAATCCGTATAAAAGAATAAGCGGCTGGCCTTCTCCTTCTTCTATGAACCTGAACTTGTCCTGTTGTTTTATTTCAAACTCTGTATTCATTCTTATTTATACCCTTTCCTTTTTGCTAAAATACTTTATTTAATTTAAATAACGCCGATGAAAGATGATTCCGGCCCTTTTCAAAACAAGGCGATCTATAGGCGTGCAAAATACAGTGAAACAACTGTATTGCTCAATTTTACGAACACTTATTCGTACGATGATGTGGTTTAATCAGGAAATTTCCTTTGCCAGCCTGTCGAAAAAAGCTGTCAGTTGTTCAAATAAATTTCTAAAGGTGGGAATTACAGAGCCTAATCCATCAATTATTTTCGGACCCCAGGGCTGAATAAAAGGAGTTGTAACAGATTTGCTCATTATAGCCGGCTGCAGCAGCTGCATTTTATCAGCATAAAACAGGAATACGCTGAATACCAAAAAATAAATTGCAGCAAAGAAAACAGCACCGCCCAGCCTGTTTAGCCAATCTGGTAATACCAGCGCTACAGCCTGCTCAATCGCTCGGGCTCCCAGTCTTACCAGCAGCAGCACCACGATGAATATAAGAAGAAAAGAGATAAGTGGCAGCCACTCTGCAGGTATCTGTACCCTGCCGGAAATCCATGCAGCGGTAACCAGTGATAATTTCATGGCTGCAGCAATTCCGATGATAACCCCCAGCAGCGAAAAAATTCCAATGAAAAAACCCTGCCGGTATCCCCGCATTACAGCAATGACCAGCAGAACAGCAAAAGAAATATCAATTAACATGAGGGAATATTTGCAATATAAGATGGTATAACGCCGGGTTGACCATTTCAGTATACTTGCAAATTACGGCCTGGTAAAAAAATGATTATTTACCCTGGAGAAGTTGCCGCACCAGCTCAGCAATTTTTTTTCCATCGGCCCTGCCAGCCAGCGATTTTGTTGCCACACTCATTACTTTGCCCATGTCGGCCGCTGAAGATGCTCCTTCGGCTGCAATGATAGCCGAGAGCTCAGCCAGCAGTTCATCCTGAGAGAGGGGGGCCGGTAAAAATTTTTCAATAATTGCAATTTCTTCCTCTTCTTTTTGTGCAAGGTCTTCCCTGTGCTGCTGGCGATAAATGCCAAGAGCGTCACGGCGTTGCTTCACCAGTTTTTGCAATAATTTTATTTCGTCATCACCAGTCAGATCCCTGCCACCGGCATTTTCAGAAGTTTTTGCAATCAGGATTGCTGCCTTAATAGCCCTGAGGCTGCGTAGTGCCGCTTCGTTCTTTGCACGCATGGCATCCTTCAGTTCACTCATAATTTTTTGTTCCAGATTCATCGTTCTTTTTTATGGTACCGGTTATGTGGCTTTATTTTCTTTGAGCTGGCGGGCTCTGAATTTTTCGTAAAACTGTCTTGCAAATCGTTTCATCTCTTCCACCTGATCCTCGTATTGTGTGGCTCGTCCGTAAGTATCGGCCATTGTCATCAGGGTCTGATAAAAGAAATCGGCCATTTCATCAACCATCATGTCTTTTGTCCAAAGATCAATGCGTAATGCAGTTTTTTCGGCTCCGTCCCAGAAAGATAACATCATAGCTCTTGCAGCCTGAAGTTCATTTACTGTACTGTCGGTGGCTTTCCAGGCAATGGTTTCAGGCACACGGTCCTGGTCAGTTGTAACCTCTATTTGAATGCTGGATGTATTCATTTTGAGTCATTTAAAAAATCAGAGCAGCAAAGATAAGAAACCACTATCCCGCCTCAGTGTAAAATTATTGCGGACGACCGGCTGCTTTTAAAATGCATTGCCATAATTGAGCGGCAGTTTGATCCCAGCTGAACTGGCCTGCTCTTCCGGGCCCAGCGGCAGCCAGCTTATTGCGCAAATTTTCATCTTTATACAATAGCATCATTTTTTCGGCAAGGCTGGCAGGATCTTTTACATCAGTATACAAAGCTGCTGTGCTGCCAATTTCCTGCATGGCAGAATTTTCTGTTGTGACCACAGGCACTGCACATTGCATGGCTTCCAGCACAGGCATACCAAATCCTTCAAAAAGCGATGGATACAGCAGTGCATAAGCAGACCCTGTCAGCTTTACCAGTTCCGCATCCGGTACATAACCCGTCAGCACTACATCATGTCTGTGCTGATAGGTTTGCAGCAAATGCAAAAACTGGTTGTTTTTCCAGGCCATCCTTCCTGCAATCAGCAACTTCATACCTGACTGCTGTCTTTTCTTGAAAATAGAAAAGGCTTTGAGCAGCAGAACCAAGTTTTTTCTGGGATGAACAGCACCTGTATAAATAAAATATTCTTTTCCCCCGGTATAGTGGTTCCTTGTTTCCTGTTTTATTGTATCATCCAGTGGTTGAAAAATTGCTTTTGCTGCAATAAGGGCAACAGTAATTTTTTCCGGATCTGTATTGTATTGACTGATGATATCCTGTTTGGAAAAATCAGAGACCGTAACAATTGTAGCTGCTTTTTTTAGAAATTTTCCTGTGTTTTTTCTGTAATACCGCAGCTGCATTGCAGGAATAAAAGCCGGATGATGTATAAATGCAAGGTCATGCAACACCAGGCATTGAGGCAGTTTTGTAGTTAAAGAGCAAAATCCGTCGGGCGACACGAAGACATCTGCTTTTATTTTTTTCAGTACAGAAGGTATCCGGAAATCATACCATAATTTCCAGAGCACAGGATGGCGTGCCGGTGGCCCTGCCACAACCGCCTGAACATTGGAACCCGAAATAAGGTGCTGACTTTGTGGTCGGTCGTATAGTAAGACAAACTGGTGTTCCGGGTGTGCCTTAATGATCCGGCTAACTGTTTCAAAAATAAAGTTTCCGTATCCTTCAAGATACTCAGCCAAAAGAAATCTTGTATTCACTGCAATAACCATGTGTGCGGGCAAAGGTATTTCTTGGCTGTTGATTTACGCCGTAAAAAAACGGCCACAGTGAAGTGGCGGTCGAAAAATTGCGACCAAAAAATTGTAGCAGCCTGGTTGAAAAAAATTGCCCTGGTATGCGCAGTTTTACAATTGACAATATCACAGTAGCCGAATAGTTTTACAGAAAGAAATGGCCTCCGATACAGGCTATTTTTGGGTGTAATAGGAAGCCCGGGGCCAAAACTGATATTTACCTGTGATTCTGAAAAAAAATAGCATCACCCTGGTGGCTGGTATCAAATTTGCATAAAAAACCGGGAGCTTCTGAGCCTGAACAGCAAGAATATTATATATGAATAACCCAGTAAAGTTCTCTTAGGTGGAAGAGCCTGCCTTTTCAGGCAGGGATGGTGGCTTGCAGAGGGGCCCTTTATCCGGGCCCCTTCTTTTTTGTTTCTTTTCCGGCGCATCGGAACCGGGCGGTTTTGCTATAGTACAGGTTCTTAATGCAAAGACCTTTTCGCTCAAAACTGCTCCTTTCTTTTTTTACAGCTTCTTTAAGTACATTTGCTGCTTACGCAATTCTGATTTATGGAATACAATACCACAAGGAACCATCTGGCGATGAAGGAATATGGCCGTCATGTGCAAAAGATGGTAGAGCACCTCATGAGCATTGAGGAACCGGAACGTCGTCAGCGAAATGCACATGCGGTCATTGAGCTGATGGGTTTGCTGAACCCGCACCTTAAAAATGTAGAGGATTTCCGGCACAAACTATGGGATCATTTATTTCTGATTTCTGATTTTTCGCTTGATGTAAAATCGCCGTACCCCATCCCCACCCGTGAGACGCTAAAAGCAAAACCGGAGCCCTTACCCTACCCTAAAAGGTACCCCAGGCATTCTCACCTGGGAAAGAATCTTGAAGTGATCATTGATAAAGCGCTGAAAGAAGATAACCCGGACAAAAGGCTGGGCTTTGCCAATGCGATTGCCTACTACATGAAGCTGGCTTACAATAACTGGCACAAAGAATTGGTTCACGATGATGCCATACAAAGTGAACTCACAGGCATTACAGGCGGACAACTTACATTTACAAACACCCCATTTGTAAAGGCCTACAAACCGCAGCAGGAAGGAAGGGAAAACCGGGGCGGCGGTTACAAACGGGGCGGGAAATTTCAACAGCGGGGTGGCGGCCGCAACGACAGGCGGGACAACCGCGGAGGAGGGTTTAAGAAAAAAAGATTCTGACATACAGGCTTTTTTTTCTCTGCCGTTTTTGTTTTTTAATCATCTGCTGCTCCGGCCATAAATGCCAATCAATAACACTCTATGTACTCGTTCGAAGTCAGAGGCGGAAAGAAACTGAAAGGAGAAATCACACCTCAGGGAGCCAAGAACGAAGCATTACAAATCATCAGTGCGGTATTACTGACCCAGGAGCAAGTGACCATCAGCAATGTCCCGGATATTATTGACGTAACGCTGCTGATCGAACTGCTTGGCGAAATGAATGTGAAAGTGACCCGCAACAGTCGGGACAGTTTTACTTTCCAGGCCGACCAGGTACACAGCGATTACCTGCGCAGTGATAGCTTTAGACAAAAAAGCGGAAGGCTGCGGGGCTCCGTCATGCTGGCTGGCGCTATGCTGGCCCGTTTTCAAAAAGCATATATACCCAGGCCCGGCGGCGATAAAATAGGAAGGCGGCGGCTTGACACACACATGAAGGGTTTTGAAAAACTCGGCGCAGATATTACTTACAATGAATCAGAAGGTTATTTTCAGATTACTGCAAATAGCCTCAAAGGAGCTGACATTTTACTGGACGAACCATCTGTAACCGGAACGGCAAATATTATTATGGCGGCTGTACTGTCAAAAGGGGTCACCTGTATTTATCATGCCGCCTGCGAACCATACATACAGCAACTGTGTCTGATGCTGAACCGTATGGGAGCAAAAATAACCGGCATTGGCACCAACAGGCTGCAGATTGAGGGGGTACATGCTCTCTCAGGAACCACACACCGGATCTTACCCGATATGATAGAAACCGGTTCTTTTATCGGCCTGGCTGCCATGACCCAAAGTGAACTCACCATAAAAAATGCAGCTGTTGACCACCTTGGAATCATACCCGATAAATTCCGGCAACTGGGAATTGAAATAAACATTTCAGGCGATGATCTGCATATCCCGTCGCAGGACTGTTACGAAATACAACCGTTCCGCGATGGTTCGGTGCTGACCATTTATGATCATCCCTGGCCTGGGTTCACTCCGGATTTGCTGAGCATCATTCTTGTCACAGCTGTCCAGGCCAAAGGCTCGGTACTGATACATCAGAAAATGTTTGAAAGCCGTTTGTTTTTCGTTGACAAACTTATTGATATGGGCGCCCGTATTGTCTTGTGCGACCCGCACCGGGCAGTAGTCATCGGGCTGGAAAGACAACAACCGCTCAGGGGAATTACCATGAGCAGCCCCGACATCAGGGCCGGTGTTGCCCTGTTGATTGCTGCACTCAGCGCAGAAGGAAAAAGCATTATTCAAAATATTGAACAGATTGACAGGGGATACCAGGATATGGATATCCGGTTGCAGCAGCTGGGAGCCGATATCAGAAGAATTCCTGTTCAATAAAATTACAGTAGCCATGAAAAAAAGAGTCACTACGTCAGTTACAATGCCAAAAGATATTTTTGTTGCGCGACCGGTGCTTGAAAACGAAAGGGTGCTGCTGCGCCAGTTGCAGGAAGATGATTATGAAAATTTGCTGCCTTTTTCACTGAATGAGCCCGAACTCTGGTCTTTTGGGCTGGTTACCGCTGCAGGAGAAACAAACCTGAAAAACTACATTGCCACTGCTGTTCAGAAACTGAAAGAACAAAAAGAATTCACCTTTATTGTTTTTGACAAGAAAGCCGGGCGGTATGCAGGCTCCACCCGGTTTTACGACATTCAGCAGAACTGGCTCACAACCCAACTGGGATACACCTGGTATGGCAGAGAATTTCAGCGTACCGGATTAAACCGGCATTGTAAACTATTGCTGCTTTCTTATGTTTTTGATATTTGGGGACTGGAGCGTTGTGAGTTTCGTGCCGATGCAAAAAATGAACGCAGTATAACCGCAATGAAAGCCATTGGCTGTGTCACGGAAGGAATTTTACGCAACCATATGCCTACGGCAAGTGGCGACAGAAGGGACAGCATCGTTCTCAGTATCCTGAAACAGGAATGGCTGGATACTGTCAAAGAAAATCTTCAGCAAAAAATAAGGCAACAACCAGGTGACTGAAGTCTTCATCTCGGCCATCGCCATTACACAAACAAATCAGTGAATAGCTTAGCCCCGGGAACCACAGCATATTTTTCAAGGTCAATGATTCCTTCTTCGGCCAGTACCTGTTCATCCAGGAATAAACGACCTGTGCACGAAGCTGATGTTCTTCTTAAAATATAAAAGGCCGCATCGGCCATAATTTGCGGAATACGGCTCATCTGTGCCAGTTTTTCGCCTCCCAGAAGGTTTCGAACTGCTGCGGTATCAATAGTGGTGCGTGGCCATAGCGCATTGGCTGCAATGTTGTCACCTGCAAATTCTTTAGCCCAGCCGATAGTCATCATGCTCATATTATACTTGGTCAGCGTATAAGCCACATGTTTTTCAAACCATTTGGGATCCAGGTTTAGCGGAGGAGAGAGGGTGAGTATGTGGGAATTTTCCGATTTTCTGAGGTGAGGGATACAAGCCCTTGTCATCAGAAAAGTACCCCGAACATTGATGCTGTGCATCAGGTCAAATTTTTTTGCATCGGTTTGTTCTGTGGCTGTCAGCGAAATGGCAGATGCATTGTTCACCAGAATATCTATGCCTCCGAAAGTATCCACTGCCTGCTGAACCACATGCTGCACCTGTTCTTCAAAACGAAGGTCGCATTGAACAGGCAAGGCTTTTCCGCCGGCGCTGATTATTTCTTCGGCTGCAGAAAAAATGGTTCCGCCCAGTTTTGAATTTTCTTCTACACTTTTGGCTGCAATCACAATGTTGGCACCTGCCTGTGCCAGGCGTAGTGCAATTGCTTTGCCGATACCACGGGTGGCCCCGGTAATAATTGCAGTTTTGTTGTTGAAGGACATTTTCGTTTGTTTGATCGTTTGCGTTCCATCAATATTCCGGCAATGAAGGCTTTGTACCGGTTATTGTATCTATTTTATTCATGACATCAGAGGTAAGCTTTTCAACAGCATCTGCTGCTTTCAGGTTTTGCTGTAACTGCTCTTTTGATGTAGCGCCCAGTATAACCGTAGAAACATGCGGGTTTTTCATGCACCATGCAATACTCAATTCTGCCATCGACAGCTTCAGGTCATTTGCAAGGCGATCCAGGTTTTTTACAATAGCCAGCAAGTCTTCTTTCATCCATTGATTTTTCAACCAGTCGAATCCGATCAGGGAAAAACGGCTGCCTTCAGGAATCCCATTGTTATACTTTCCGCTCAGCAGACCTGAGGCAAGCGGACTCCAGATCGTAGTACCCATGCCAGTTGTTTGAAACAGCGGCAGATATTCGTTTTCCATTTTTTTTCGTTCCAGCAGGTTGTATTGAGGCTGCTCCACCACCGGAGCAATCAGCCCATACCTGCTGGCAACCCGATGTGCTTCCATTATTTCCACACCGCTCCACTCACTGGTACCCCAATACAAAATTTTTCCCTGTTGTACCAGGTTGTGCATTGTCCACACCGTTTCTTCAACAGGAGTGTTCTTGTCGGGCCGGTGGCAATAAAACAGGTCAAGGTACTGCAGTTGAAGCCGCTGCAGGGCTTCATTACAAGCTTCTGTGATGTGTTTTCTTGACAGCCCGGTTTGATTTGGTTGATTCTGCTTTCCCCTCCATCCAAAAAATACTTTAGAAGATACCACAAAAGAAGACCGGTCCCATCCTTTCTTTTTCAGAATACGGCCCATCATTTTTTCACTTTCGCCCAGAGCATATACTTCAGCATTGTCGAAAAAATTGACCCCGGCATCATAGGCCATGCTCATGAGTTCGGCGGCTCTTTCGTCATCAATCTGTTTGTGAAAACTAACCCAACTTCCAAATGAAAGCAAACTCAGCTGCAGACCGGTTTTTCCCATTCTTCTGTATTCCATATCCGTAATTTTCAGTACTGAAATTGAAAATACAAACAACCCACAAAGAAAGAAGTTCGCTATTTCGGAAAACCACTTTCCGATACTTCAACAGTACCAGTTGGTTGGTTGAATACCACGCTGCTCAAATCCTGCGTGGCCGTCATGCCCCGGCCACCATGAATGACTTTGCCTGGCCCTGTGTACAGGGCATATTGATCTGTGTAAAACATTTTTGTATTCTGATCCCACCACAGGTCAGCGCTTTTCAAAGTATCGCCGTTTCGGGTAATGACCAGTACACTGTCACGCAGGTACACTTTATTCAGGTTTTCATAATGCCTTCCATAGTTGCTGGAAAGCCATGTTTCTACCTGGTTGCTGCTGTCAAAAAACTCTACCTGCAGACTTTTAGGAAATTCAATATATATACTATCGACGGGCACCCGGATCATAAGAGGAGTCCGCAGCCGGGCTCTCATTTTCCCGTTCTGGCTCATGTAGCTGTCAACCCCCAATATCTCTTCGGTCAGAATAGCTTTCTCAGTCCATTGTTTCACTTTTTCTGCATCATTTTCACATGATAACAAAACAGCGCTAAAGAAAAGGGCAGCAGGCATTAAAAATTTCCGGCCTGGAAACATACCATGAATGCTGACAAGTGGTTTCATGAAGGTGATTTAAAAATCACAGGACCTTGCCTGAGCGGTTATTAATCATATTTCCGCTTAATAAACCATATATCGCTCAGGGAAAATCCTGCTGAAATCCGGAAGAAATTTTCTCTCAGCAGGTTGTCATTATTACCTCTTTTCAAAAATTCGAATGCCAGGTTTATCACCGATGCCTGGTAAGGGCTCAGGCGATTGTAATTGGGTACCGGCAGTCCAAGGCCCACGCTGACGCCTGTTTGAGAAAGTTCCTGCTGTACTACTATATAATCTTTTCCGGTAAACAAACCCAGCCTGAATGCCACATTGCTGAAATAATTTCTGCGGGGCACCGGGCTGAATTGTGCACCTGCACGAACTTCCCATTTATTGCGCAGGCCATCAGGCTGACCGTAATAGCGGTAGCTTTCCCAGTTTTGTTGCATATAATCAAGGCCGGCCAGCCACCCGCTTTCTTTTCCGGGCTGCACAAATTTCTGAAATACAAAACCCACCGTAAAACTGGCAGGGTAAAAAATCTTTCCTTTCACATTACGGATATCGGAAACGCTGTCAATGCGAAGCTCTCCATAAGAAGGATCGTATTGAAATGTTTCCCTTATCTGATCCTTTGTGGCATTCAGATTTTGCCCCCAGTTACTATAAGCTCCCAGGGTAAACATCATATTATTTTTGATTGGCAGGCGGTACTGAATGCCCGCATTCAGGAAAAGATTGCCATAGTTTGTTTTTGTTTCAAAATTGCCCTGGTAATACAGTACGGTATCATTGATCAGGCTGCGTCTTGTACTGTAATCTTTTTCACCAAAAAGGTAGCCTGCATTAAACCCAATGCTGAGACTTTGCTCCAGCCCGTTCATAGGCTTTTTAAACAAGAGCATTCCGGTGCCAGCCGAGGCCAGGTAAGAACCCCCATCACCCTCAAACCGGGTGCTGCTGCTGTCAATCGGAAGCCCGGTAACAGGATCGGTCAATCTTTCATTTCTGAATATTTTATAACTGATACGGGATATGGGGCGAAGGCCAAAACTGATTCCCCAGTCTTTCTTAACCGGCACTCCCACCTGGATATACGAAAACAGCGCATTGGAAGCAGTAAACGTAACCGGGTTATTTTTTTCGATGAGTTTCCGGTTGTCAAAATTAATTCCAACATCGAGTACAGCCCGGCCTGATGCTAATTTTTTTGATTTGGCTTCCTTGTTGGCTTCAAAAAATGAATAGGTAGCGGGATTATTAAAGTTGATGGAAAGATAATCGGCATAACCCGCTGAAATACCTGCCATACCCCTGGTATTAATATTTGATGATGGAGAAAGATCGCCAATCCCAAACCTGGAGTACGGAGAATTATCCTGTGCTTTTAGAGCTGATGATCCGGCAGAAAAGAACAGAGTCGCCAGGAAAGATAGGCCAGACCAGTATGGATATAACTTGTTGATTTTCTTATGAGTTATTGACTTCGCTAATTGCATAAAGACCTTTAAATATTAAATCAGGGTCTGCAAATATCTTGTTTTTGAGGTGCGAAGCCAAATACACTATATCACCCCCGGTTAACAGGACGTTAAAGTTCCGGTACTTTTCCCGGTAGGCTTCAATGAATCCATCCATTTCTTTGGCCATACCCAGCACCACTCCTGATGTAATATTGGTGGTGGTATCGTAACCGATCAGCGGTACATTGCTGTCTGCTTTCACCAGTGGAAGTTTGGCAGTATAGTAATTCAGTGCTTTTAACCGCATTTCAAGCCCGGGTGATATGGCGCCTCCGAGGAACTCATGATACTTGTTGATGAAGTTATAAGTAATGCAGGTGCCAAGGCCAATTACGAGGTTGTTGGAGGACGGGTAATACTTGACTGCAGCGGCACACAGCGCCAGCCTGTCGGCGCCGATGGTTTCGGGCTTGCCAACAGGAGTGGTAAAGGCCACTTTGGTATGATGGCTCAGTTTGTGAAATTTAGTGGAGGCCTGCAATATATCTTCCAGTTCCGGGTTGTGGTCAATTACGGAAGAGAGTATGGATTTTGCCGGCTGGTATCGGGCCAGCAGTGGTTTAATTGTTTCTGCCGCATCATCAGGTATGGTAACGACTTCTATTAGTTCAGCATCTTCAAATACTGCCATTTTTTTGCGGGTGTTGCCGAAATCGAAACAGAGGGTGGTTAGCATGAAGCAAATGTAGCTTCTTTTATTTTTCACTTTTCAGTTGCTGTATAAAGTTTTGTGCTTGCTTTCGCAAAACATCAACCTTTTCGTTTTGAAACTTAGCCGGATAACTAATTGCTTCTTCTGCCCAATATTTAGCTTTATTAATTTCTTTAGTTCTATTATAAAATTCCATCAGGTTTATACGGCTTTGTAAAACCTGTGGCTTTAAATAAAGGCTTAGCAAATAATTTTCTTCTGCTTTTTTGAAATTATTAAGCTCCTCAAAACATTTTGCAGCAATGAGGTGTGATCTTTGGTTGCAATGAAAATGATGAAATTTCGCATACCAGCCGGTCGCCTCATCAAGCCTGTTAGTTTCATAAAGAAGGTTGAAATAAAAAACTGTAAATCTGTAGCTCTTTTTCATTCTTTCAGATATTTTGACTGAGGTTTTGTACGCTTCAGTTTTATAGCCATACATTGCCAATTCTTTTGCTTTAATAAATTGTCTTTGCAACTTTAATTGTAATACACCCTGCCATGTCAGATAGCCCAATGCCAAGCCAACTACAGTCCTTACCACCCACTTAGGCGGCCTGGTTCTGAAAAAAACATATCCCCTCGTAATGTATCCCGCTAGTAAGCATGAAACTGACAGAATATAGAAATTATGTAACGGATAAGAAAAGAAGCTACCGACAAAAACCGGTATAAGCATGGCGCCTGCCCAACTATCAGATGAATTTATTTTCTTAAAACATGCTCTTAATATTAGAATGGCTGCGCCAATTGATAATAATAAGCCCAGTACACCTAACTCAATTGCAAAATGAATCCATTCATTAAAAGCAAAATATCCATCATTTGCAAGCATTGCCTCTTTGCTGTACAGGGTTGTACCCGAGAAATAACCTGCTTGCATATGATTAAACTCAGGATTAAAACGACCGAAACCGACTCCACATACCCAGTTTTCTTTCCATAGTTGAATAGACTGTTTCCAGATAAACCAGCGCCCTTGAGATGAATCGGTTTTTAAATAAAATGTGAGGAAGAATGTGCTAATTGAAAAAAGTGCTGAAGAAAACAGAATAGCTTTAAATTTTCCAAAGTGGCTGCTTAAACCGGGAAACAGTACATATAACAGCGCAGCTGATAACCCCAAAAAAGCGGTTCGGTTTTTTAGAAAAAGTATTGCCGCTACCAGAATTAGAAGGAAGACCGCTGATAGTTTTTTGCGAAGCGGCTTTTTACTGTTAAATAAGAACCATAAAAAAACTGCCGCAAGAATTGACAGTTGCTGGGCTAAAAGAGACGAATTTTGAAAGAATAAAGAGTGCACAAACCGTCAATTGATGTTTACGGGCCTCATTAATTCTCCAACCGATTTCCGAAGCCAGAAAACTGTGCTTGCCCCGCCTCCTTGTGTATGAAAATACACTTTGCCCTCCTTGTTAATTATCACATGGGTGGGATAAGCAGCGATGTTATACTGATTAGCAATATCCTGACCATTGTCGATGATTTTATAATTAAAGGGCTCTTTTTTTAAAAAGCCTTTTAAATCGCTTTTACTATCCAATGCAATAGCGAGAAAAATGATATTGCTGCTGTCACTATAATCCTGCACCAGTTTATTTAGTTCCGGTATTTCTGCCCGGCAGGGAGTGCAATTGATGAACCAGAAATTCAGTACAACTACCTTTCCTTTCAGGTCTTTGAGCTTATACTTATCGCCAGCAATATCTGATGTGGAAAAACCCGCCGGTTGTTCCCCGTTCACAAAATCTGACTTGCTTTCTTTTGGTTTAACTGCTGATAATTTTCTTTCCCTTTCCGCATCTGTAAGCCTGACAAGTATAAAATTTGAATTCCCCTTACCCGGATTTTCCGGTTTTATTGAATAGTATCCGGTTAGCAATAGTTTTCTCCAAATTTCTTCCGGGTAAATTTTACCCGCTGAATCCTTTACAATTCTATTATCAGCGTATACAAATTTCCGTTTTTGTCCATACGAGCAAAAACAAATAGATATTGATATTACGGCTCCAATAAAAATTTTGAACATTATGAATAATTCTACAGGCTATCAAAGATTACTCTTTAAGGCACCGTTCCAGTGCATTTTATCCTCCGCTGCTTTCCCGCTGCTAATCCATTCATTTCTTTTTATACCCATTAGTATAGCGAGATACTTATTATTTCCTGATAAATAATACAGTATAGCATTTGCATACAAGTCCCGTTGGCTATCACTTAGAAGTAAATACAACTTATCAACCAAAAAATCTCTTGAATACATTTTAACAAGCTCTTCAACAGTAAGTGGTAAAGAGCTTATTACGAATATTTCAGGCTTTGATTTTGGGGCACTATCCTTCGACAAGGTTGCTTTTGTAGTTATGCTTAAGCCACCAATCCTGGGTGCTATGTATAATTCATTGTTATTAAGAGTTGCGAATAAAGAATCAATATTAATTTTATTCTGACCAAAAGCAGTATAACATAAACTGAAAAAAAATGTTGATAATATTATTTGTTTCATTATAACTAGTGTTTTATTTATTTGAAATACTTTTCACTATAAGGCATCATAAAGGTCTAAATAGCCCTGATATATAGAATTTCCATCTTCATCTAAGGCAGCTCCCGATATTATCCAATCTCTAATAATACCAATTGCATTACTTAAGCTAATTGTTCCATTAAGTTGATTAACTACTGCATCATAAATATTAATAGGGCAAGTAAGAACACTTATGTTGGAAGTCTCAATTGCAACGATAATCGAGCTATAGACCCCCTTTGCTTCTATTGTAGCCATGTTATTGGCAAATATAACCCTATTAGCCGGAGTCTTTGGATTAGTTCTTGCGTTGTCTAACAAAGTTCGGATTGTTGAAATATTTATTGCATTATTTAGCTCATGAGCATAACTTAATAATCCCACTTCAAGTGATAGTTGTTTTTTAATATAAATTTTAAAGCTATTAATAGTCGGAACTGTATAAGATTTGTTATCCAAAAATACCTTTACGCTAATGTTAGTTGAATTGATACCAGCTTGCACTTCCATGTCAGCAATTACAGCAGAAGTGTTTTTAAAATTCATAATGTCATTAAGTGTAATATCTGTTCCTGTTCCACCACCACCACCACCACCGCCACCGCCACCGCCAGATGGGCCATCACAATAAAGCCCCAAAAGTTCACACATACACTCAAATCCCGACAGATTAAAACAGGGGTCACCCTCCTCATCTTCTTCGTCTGAAACCCAAAAACATTCATCTACACTTTCTTCGCCTACCCAATACCACTCTCCGCATTCTTCAACAGCCGGCTGATCACCATACTGTACCCATTCACAGTCTCGCTGATAAATATCATACCAAACAGTTTCGCATTCCCAGCGAGCAGCTATTTGAGTTGATGTATTATTTGTTCTTATTGTTTTCTCTAACTTACCTTCCTTTATTACGTAGCCCTTTATCAAATCCTCATTCCACATCTTTACATACATGTTTCCAGAAAACCCCACATCAAATTTTGTAACCCGAAGTTTACTTATATCATAATTGTTCCTCTCCAAGTATTTTTTATCCGGCACAATCTGAATTACCCTGGTTTCAATTTTACCTCCGGGGGTTTTTATTAAGATTAACCAGTCCTGAGTAGCAGATATAATTCTATTCTTCTCAAAAACCGACAATTCTGGCCGCTTAATTATGTGTACAGATTTCTTTTCGTAAACCAGAGGCAGCTCAACAATTTCTGCCCCATCCACCAACACATGAGTTCCGTTTCTCCAATCAGGTGCTTTTTGCCCACCATTTTGAATAATTTCATTCTTCCAGCTTTTATACTCGCTACTCGTTTTGAACGTCCCATACCACCATTCTTTTGCCTCAGAAACATCAAACTTCCTGTTTTTAGCTGCAAAGTCTGTCTTTTTGCAGGCATAAAAAAACAGAACGAAGACAAATAAAAGTGAGGTTCCGGTGAATGCAGATAGCTTCAGGTTCATTTTCATTTTGCAGAGAATTGGTTTGGGCTGCAATATACCCCCCCCCCCTTCGAAAAAACAATACCACTTTTGGGTATTTTTTTTGTCTGATTATTGATGGTTGCTTACAATTCAAACCCACTTAGGTTTCTAAAATGCCCGTTCATTTTTATTTTTTCTTTTAACTGTTCCATACCCGCCACCATCGGTATCACTTTGGCCAGGAAACGTTTTAAGTATTCCTGCCGCTGCTGTTCATCGGGCAGCATCAGCAGTTCATACTCTTCTTCCAGTGAAAGCCCGATATGGTGGGCTACATCGTAGGCCGTCAGTTCCTCATCCTGTTTCTTAAACTCCTTGTTCACTTTCAGCAACTGGTGCAGGTCACGGATGCTGTTCATTACTTTTCGCATCAGTTCAGGATTGCCCTGCTCGTATGTTTCAGGATAATTGACAATAGCACCGCTGTACAATTTCTCCGGCACTTCCTGTATCATTTCCAGTATCCGGAAGATACGCAGCCCTTTTGTTTTTATATCCATCTCACCATTCTCATGCACGGCGCTTATCTCTTTTATTTCCACCAGCGAGCCGTAATCTTTCAGCTTGTTTTCAATTACCGTGGGTATGCCAAATGGTTTTTTTGCAGCATGACATTCGGTGATGAGCTGTTTATACCGGGGCTCAAAAATGTGCAGGTTCAGGTTTTCACCGGGGTACACCACAATACCAAGTGGAAATATGGGGATGAAATTGGTCATGGACTGCAAATATCCAGATATTTCAACAGGCAGTATCTGCCCATCGAAAAAAACGAATAGTATTTTTATGCCCAGGATGTACCGTTTCATTTAACCCGGAGCAGGCCGAAAAGACTGCCCCTCAAAACAACCCTGAAATGAAATAAACCTGAATGTTATTACAATCCTGCATGGCGTTTGCACAAAGCCCGTGCTTTACTGTATTTCAAGAATGTGCCGAAGGCTGCAAGACGGGCAATACGAAACCCTGCCCGGCCATCAAGGAATCCTAAATGCAGTAAATAATGTGATATAAATTTTACGGCTGGATTTACAATCAGTTTGTAAGAAGGAATTCTTTTTTCCCTTTCGGCAAGAGCTCTGGCAGCAATATCGGCATACACTTTTGTTTTACTCCTGTGCTGCTCCAGGTTGCTGTAGCTGTAATGCAGGATGTTTCCATTCAAATGCAGTGCCGGGGATTCCTTAGCGGTCAATTCATACTTGTCGTGGGGGTTTACGCCTGTCCAATGCCCTTTTCTCCGGTCAAACAAGCGGAGCTTTTTATCGGGGTACCAGTGGCTGTGCCTGATCCATTTTCCGCAATAGTTACTTAGCCGGTTCATTGTATACCCATCAGCCTTCCAGTTTTGTTTTGCCTGCAGCACAGAGTGCTGAAGGATTTCATCCAATTCTTCGTCCGCATCTAAAGACAATACATACGGGCCCGATGCAAGATCAAGCGCCCTGTTTTTTTGTTCAATATGGCCATCAAACCGATGCTGAAAAAACCGGGCGCCCCTGCTTCTGCAAATTTCTTCTGTACGGTCCGTGCTGAACGAATCAAGCACCAGCACCTCATCTGCTACTATTTTTACAGAATCAATGCAGCGGCCAATATTCTTTTCCTCATTATAAGTAATGATTACGACACTGAGTCTGATCATAACAAGAAATTATAAAAATCAATATTGCTTTTATTTACAAAAAGAACTGCTTAATCTTTGATTATTTTCCGGACACCCACATCATGCTACCGTCACCCAGCCACTTCCACCACCAGCACACGATAAATGCATACAGGAAGACGCCATATTGTACTTCCAGCCCTATATCGGCCAAAAAACTGAATGCTGCAGTGGTATGAAGAATCTGCCACAGTAGCCGGTTATTTGTTTTTTTAAAAAACGGGATGATCATGCAGAAGGAAAAAATCAGAAACCCCGGCAGCCCTGCCCCTGCGCCATACATCATCCATTCACCCGACGGAAGTATTTTATCGGATTCAATCATTTCCGGATATTTTTTTTCGTACCACGACCTGGATTCTTTTTTAATATCGCCAAAACCAATACCCATAACCGGATGCTGCAACATCAGACTCCACCCTGCCTTGAGGGAGATCAAGCGTACCGCATCATTTGCACCGGGAAAATAAGCCGTTTTGGTAAACCAGGCTGATTCATACTTCATATACCTGATCCTGTTTTGTAATGTGGGGACCGTTAATACGGACGCAACCGGCAAAGCGATTGCCAGGCACAAGAACAGAACAGCAAGCTTCCATCTCGTTTTTTTAAATAAAAACCAAAAAGAACTTACCAAAAGGGAGAGATAGAAGGATATAAGCCCGGTACGTGCAGACAATATATGTAGGTAAGCAACCAGTAGAACAATTAGGGCAGCGAAAAGTATGGCTACAGGTCTGTTGATCGTTCTGTGTATGCTGAACTGCCAGGCAGCCAGCCATACTGCCACAGCTACCATCCAGCTAAACCTGACATGATCATTTGCCAATGCTGTACGCAGACTCCTGGAACGCAGATATCCCTCATTCACCGCCTGCATATCAGTAAAATAATAATAAAGGCTCCATGCGCAGGCAAGGCCGGCACAGCATATAAAAATTATGGCCAGCCGCTGCCACTGAGCAGCAGAAAATGAAAAAGGCGAGGCAAAAGCAACCGGAAGCAGCAACAACGGAAGCTTGATCCGGATAGATGCAAGCCAGTTTTGAGTGTCTCCGCTCCACAATCCGGTGCATAAAGGAATCCAGAACAGAAGGCTCATTGCCCAAAGTAGGGGAGTGGAGCAAAAAACATAGAATTGTTTTCGGATTTCTTGATGAAAAAATGAAACGATTGTGAACAGGCCGACACACAGTGATAACATAACCCTGGATACAAAAAGGGATGCAAGCATCAGGATGCAGCAATAATAAAGAACAGATTGCCAATGCCGGTTCAAAGCAATTTTTTTGTTTTAAAGGCCTAAATTACACAAAGTGGCTTCCCGGCGGCCCGCAGCTTTGCGGTTTATGCAATAAATATGTAAGTTGCTCCTGAAATACAATGAATGAACTGGAAAGGACTGCTGCAACAAATACGAAGCGGAGACAGGAAGGCACTGGCCCGGACGATTTCATTAATAGAAAATGAATACCGGGGTTATGAGCAGCTTCTTCAATTATTGCCGGCATCACAGGCTCGCATTATCGGCATTACAGGCCCCCCGGGTGCAGGAAAAAGCACACTGGTGGACGGACTGATTGCTGAACTGGTGAAAAAGAATAAAAAAACAGGTGTATTATGCGTGGACCCTTCATCACCGTTTAATATGGGCGCAGTGCTGGGCGACAGAATCCGTATGAGCCGGTGGTACACACATCCGGATGTGTTCATCCGCTCGCTGGCAACCAGAGGCTCAATGGGTGGCCTGCATCCGAAAATTCTTGAAATCGCTGACGTTTGCAAATCGGCCCCGTTTGATGTGATTGTCATTGAAACGGTTGGAGTGGGTCAAAGTGAAATAGAAATTGCAGGACTTGCAGATGCCACAGCAGTGATACTGGTCCCGGAGGCCGGAGATGAAATACAAACAATGAAAGCAGGCTTGATGGAAATAGCAGACGTATTTGTTGTGAATAAAGCTGACCGGCCCGATGCTGATCTTTTCGTGAAAAACCTGCAACAGATGCTGGCTCCGGTTTTCGGAACACAGTACCAGGAAATACCGGTTGTAAAAACTGTGGCTACCCGTCAACAAGGTATGGAGGAGTTGCTGAATATTCTGATTCACTTGCTGCAGAAAACCCATCATAGTGATAAAAGATTCTGGCTGCTTGCAGAGAGAGCATATTACCTGATTCAAAAGAAAAGGATGAATGACATTGATAAACAGCAGCTCAAAAATGACATTGAAAACGAATTCCGGAGCGGAAATTTTAATTTGTACAAGTTTATTGAAAACCTGTGAACAATTTTTGATCAATCACAAAAATCGGCCGCTTAATTTTATACCATTGAAAATTACTGGCTTCAAATATCTCTTACCGATCCCGGAGAAACTACAAGTCAAACAACCCCGCAATTATTCCGGAGCAGACTGTAGAAAATAAAAAAGGAGAGAAGGCATATACGAAAACCATTGATACATGAAATATATACCCGGAGCTGAATTACCCCACTGCACAGATAAGCAGCCTATAGCAGTATGTACAGAACCTGGAAAAATTTATTCATGGTGCAGTTGCGGGCTCTCAGATCAGACTCCGTTTTGCGACGGCAGTCACAATAGTATTGAAGGAATCCCATTCAGAAGTGTCAAACTGGTATTTGACAAAGCAACGAAAGTTTGGTTTTGCCAGTGTAAAAAAACAAAAACACCCCCATTCTGTGATGGATCACACAAAAACATTCTATAATTTCAAAGCTTGATTTTGGATTGAACTATTTTTGAACCTGTAAAAAAAAGAACTTACCCTGCCCCGGTACGCCGATGAGATTGCCACCAGCGAAAGCCGATATATCCTGCAATGGCAACCGGCATAAATGCCAGGTATAAAATTCCGGAGTTTAATCCCTTAGCAGGCTTTTCACCTAATTGCTGGGCTGTTTTTTTACACACAGAGCATTGGGACTCTGCTTCAGGGCTGGCCAAAAAAAGTCCCGCAGCCAGCAAGAAAATCAAGAGCAGGTTCTTTTGCATGTAATCATTTTTTTCAGGCTTTCTCTTCCTATTGAACGAAGTTGCCGTGAAACCGGCATTCTTTTTTTAACGCAAGCTACAAAGTAAAAGCAGAATCAGTAACAAGCATATGCAAAAATGGTTGGGCTACCGATATTATTTGTTCAATTGTAAGCTGCTTCAGGCCGACTCCACATCCATCTTCTTCTGCAGTTTCTTTCTCTCTTCCTCATTCAAAATCACTTTACGCATCCTGATAAAATTAGGTGTTACTTCAATGCACTCATCCTGCTGAATATACTCCATGCATTCTTCCAGTGTCATCAGTGTTTTTGGGGCAATATTTGTTGCCGCATCACTGCCGCTGGCACGGTGGTTTGTAAGTTTCTTGCCTTCGGTAGCATTCACCACCAGGTCGCCCGGTTTGATATTTTCCGCAATAATTTGTCCGGCATAAACATCTTCTCCCGGATCTACAAAGAAAGTACCCCTGTCCTGCAGCTTGTCAATAGAGTAGCCGGTCGTTTTATCCTGGAATTTTGAGAGAAGAACCCCGTTATTTCTTCCGGGTATTTGCCCCTTCCAGGGCTTGTATTCTGTAAAACGGTGTGCCATTACGGCTTCACCTGCGGTGCCTGTCAGCATTTGTGAGCGCAACCCAATCAGACCCCTTGAAGGTATATCAAATTCCAGGTGCTGCATTTCCCCTTTTGTTTCCATCACATGCAGTTCACCCTTTCTTCGGGTAACCAGGTCAATCACTTTACTGGCAAATTCCTGTGGCACATCCACCACCAGGTTTTCATATGGTTCTGACTTTACTCCGTCAGCATATTTAATAATCACCTGTGGCTGTCCAACCGTCAGCTCATACCCTTCCCGCCTCATCGTTTCAATAAGAATACCCAGGTGCAATATTCCCCTTCCAAACACGATAAAACTGTCGGTACCCTCGCTATCCTCCACACGGAGGGCAAGATTTTTTTCAGTTTCTTTCATCAGCCTGTCACGAAGGTGACGGCTGGTTACAAACTTTCCGTCTTTACCAAAAAACGGGGAGTTATTGATGCTGAACAGCATGCTCATTGTGGGTTCATCCACGCTGATGCCCGGCAAGCCATCCGGGTTTTCGAAATCTGCAATTGTATCTCCTATGTTAAAATCTTCAATTCCTACCACAGCACACAGATCTCCGGAATGTACCTCTGATACTTTTTTCTTTCCCATGCCTTCAAAAACATACAATTCTTTCACTTTTGCCTTTCGGATGGTTCCATCAGCCTGTACCAGTGAAACCTGTTGATTTTCTTTGATCAGCCCGCGGTTCACCTTGCCAATGGCAATTCGGCCCAGGAACGATGAGTAGTCGAGTGAGGTAATCTGAAGTTGGAGAGTTCCCTCAGTTACAGTTGGTGGAGGCACATGCTTTAATATCCCATCCAGCAGGGGCTCTATCGATTCAACCTGTTTCAGAGAATCATTGAACCACCCATTTTTCCCGCTCCCGTAATAGGTGGGAAAATGAAGCTGTTCCTCCGTGGCATCAAGGTTAAAGAAGAGTTCGAATACCGCATCATGCACTTCATCGGGGCGGCAGTTTGGTTTATCTACCTTATTGATCACAACAATAGGGTGTAGATTGAGTTGCAGGGCTTTTTGCAGCACAAATCTTGTTTGTGGCATCGGTCCTTCAAAAGCATCCACCAGCAATAAAACACCGTCGGCCATGCGCAGTACACGTTCCACTTCGCCCCCAAAATCTGAGTGACCCGGTGTATCAATGACGTTGATCTTAACCTCTTTGTAAGTAACTGCAGCATTCTTACTAAAAATTGTAATTCCACGTTCCCTTTCCAGATCATTACTGTCCATGATCAGTTCCCCCGTTTCCTGATTGTCACGAAACACCTTTGTGGCATGAAGAATTTTGTCAACTAGTGTGGTCTTTCCGTGGTCAACGTGGGCTATGATTGCTATATTTCTTATCTCCATATACGTATATTCAAAAGAGCGGCAAAGGTACGCTAATAAAGCGGGGGCAGCAAACGAAACAGGGATATAATACAGCCTTAATGCGCTTTTAAAAAGGGATTTGATGTAGTTTTAGAGAAATAAAGGCTATGAAGTTCCTCAAATGGCTGGGTATCTTCCTTTTACTACTAATCATCATTTACTTTTCAGGTCCCAGACCAGCAACTCCCAGCTACGATTTGAATCTGCCGGATGTTCCAGCTGAAGCAACTGCACTGGAGCAGTTCATAAAAAATAAAGAAGCAAACCATCAACTTAAACCTGACAATGAAGCAAGGGTTATCTGGTATGATGATTCTGCAAAGAAAAAAACAGCTTACGCTGTTGTTTACCTGCATGGATTTTCCGCTTCTCAGGAAGAAGGAGATCCGGTGCATTATGAATTTGCTCAAAAATTGGGCTGCAACTTATTCCTGAGCCGGCTGGATGCACATGGCATTGATACTTCGGCCCCGCTTGCCAGTTTCACAGCCGAAGGAGTGTGGAATTCAGCAAAAGAAGCATTTGCCATAGCCAAACAACTCGGGCATAAGGTCATTATTATGTCTACCTCCTCAGGTGGTTCGCTGGCACTGAAACTGGCAGCTTCATTTCCTGAAATAGCCGGTCTTATTTTGCTTTCTCCCAACATAGCTATAAACGATCCCAATGCCTGGCTGCTGAATAACCCCTGGGGTCTGCAAATTGCCCATTTGGTAACCGGCAGGTACCGGACGGTAGCTGATACCACTGCAATCTATGCACAATACTGGAACTACCGGTATGTGACAAAATCATTAGTGCAACTAGAGGAATTACTGGAAACAACAATGAAAGAAACAACTTTCAAAAAAGTTACCCAGCCTGTTTTGCTACTGTATTATTTCAAAGATGAGGAACACCAGGACCCTGTGGTGAAAGTTTCGGCAATGAAAAGAATGTTTCGCCAGTTGGGAACGCCTGAGGGCATGAAAAGAGAAGTCGCTATACCCAATGCTGGTGATCATGTGATTGGCTCTTACATTAAATCAAAAGACCACCAGACCGTATTGGCAGAATGTGAAAAATTTGCCACTGAAATTCTAAAAATGAATCAACACTAAAGAAATATTTTATGGCCTCTAATCTTTCCCGTCGTGATGCAATAAAAGCATTGAGTTTTACTGCAGCTTCCTTTCCCCTTTCATCATGGGCGATGAACGAAAAAGGGGAAAGAATTATTCTACCCGATAATCCGCTGCACCTAAAATTAAAGAAGCCCGTCACAGCAATTACCTGTGGGGCTGGTGCAAGGGGAAATGTGTATGGTAATTATGCTGTACAATATCCAGACCAGCTGGATATTGTAGGAGTGGCAGAACCTGTTCAAATCCGAAATGACCGATACACTAAAAAGCATAACATTCCTGAAGAAAACAGGTTTCCCACGTGGGAAGATGTTTTCAAGCGACCCAAGTTTGCGGATGCCATCATCATAACCACACCAGACAATCTGCATTATGGTCCCTGCATGGAAGCGCTGAAATTGGGATATGATGTGCTGCTGGAAAAACCAATTTCACCAAGCGAAAAAGAATGCCGTGATATTTTACAGCTGGCTAAAAAAAATAACAGAATTGTCGCTGTTTGCCATGTGCTTCGGTATGCACCGTATTTTATCAAACTGAAAGAACTGATGAACAGCGGCGCCATAGGTGAGGTGATCAGTGTGCAGCACCTGGAACCCATCGGTCATGTGCACATGAGCCACTCTTATGTACGGGGCAACTGGCATAACAGCAAGCAAACCACTCCCATCATTTTGGCCAAATCATGCCACGACCTTGACATACTGAAATGGATGATCAATAAACCTTCAAAGCGGATACAAGCTTTTGGTGATTTGAAATGGTTCCAAAAAGAAAATGCACCGGATGGAAGTTCTGAACGGTGTGCTGATGGATGTAAAATAGAAATGGACTGCCCTTATTCCGCCTTAAGGATCTATCATCGAAAAAGAATATGGCTACATGTTTTTGATATGCCGGAAGATAAAAGCAAACACGGAGATCATATAATAGAAAAATTAAAAACTACCAACTACGGCCGATGTGTATACCGGATGGAAAACGATCAGCCAGATCATTATATCTGTAATATTCAGTTTGCAGATGATGTAACTGCCAGTTTTTCGATGGAAGCTTTTACGTCTTATGAAGGCAGAAGAACAAGGGTGATGGGCAGCATGGGAGATATAATCGGCGATATGAACTCATTTGTGCTGACCGATTTCCGATCCGGCAAAAAAACAGAATGGAAACAGGAAAGCGACGGGCACGGCGGCGGTGACTGGCGGCTGGTAGCTGACTGGATACAAGCTGTTGACCAGCAAAACCCTGCTTTACTCACATCAACCATTGACGCTTCCATTGAAAGCCATGTGATGGGCTTTGCAGCAGAGAAAAGCAGGAAGGAAAACCTGGTAGTTCAAGTGAAGTTGTAACGAACAACCGTTTCATCTGAAACAGTTTCTTTTCCTCTACATTTGCTATCTTACTTTATTATTGAAAAAATATGCCCAGATCAATAATTGCCGGCATCGGCATGTATGTACCTGAAAGAGTGGTAACTAACAAAGACCTCCAGAAATATATGGACACCAGCGATGAGTGGATCCAGGAACGTACTGGTATCAAAGAACGAAGGTATGCCCAACGCACCGGGGAAACCACTACCACCATGGGAGTAGAAGCAGCAAAAATCGCTATCGAAAGAGCAGGCATCAGCCCGCAGGATATAGATTTCATTGTGTTTGCCACATTGAGCCCGGATTATTATTTTCCTGGCTGCGGCGTGTTGTTGCAGCGGGCATTGCACCTGAAAGAGATCGGTGCCTTAGATGTCAGAAACCAGTGTTCTGGCTTTGTATATGCCCTGAGTGTGGCCGATCAGTTTATCAAATCCGGCATGTACAAAAATATACTGGTCGTTGGTGCTGAGAAACACTCCTTCGGGCTGGATTTAAGCACCCGCGGAAGAAATGTGTCGGTGATCTTTGGCGATGGTGCCGGGGCCATTGTGCTGCAACCAACTACTGATGATACCTGTGGCATTTTAAGCACACACCTGCACAGTGATGGGGAGGGCGCTGAAATTCTGGCTATGTATAATCCCGGCTCACATGCAAACCACTGGAAGGAGGAAATATTTGCAGACTACGATAATGCGGAGTTTGCCCAGATGTGTGTGAGTCATGCCATGATTGATAATGGACAGATGTTTCCCTATATGGATGGTCCGGCTGTCTTTAAAAAAGCAATTGTAAAGTTTCCTGAGGCCATTCTTGAAGCTTTACAGGCCAATAAACTGAAAACGTCAGACCTCCACTTGCTGATACCGCACCAGGCAAACTTGCGCATCTCTCAATTTGTGCAACAAAAACTGCAACTTCGTGACGACCAGGTGTACAACAATATTCAGAAATATGGCAACACAACGGCCGCGTCCATCCCCATTGCATTATGCGAAGCATGGGAAAATGGCAAAGTCAGGGAGGGCGATATTATTTGCATTGCGGCGTTTGGAAGTGGGTTTACGTGGGCCAGTGCATTGATCAAATGGTAAGATGCTGGCTTCATGCAACGATCATCTGAACACAACCATCTGTCCAGGCAGGGCTATTTAATACCTTTGCCGTATGAAAAAAATATTTTTCTTTCTTCTATTTGGACTTAGTGCCGGCATTGCACACAGCCAGTACAGCTGGAATATAGTGTTGCATAAAAAAATTTTGTTCAAAGGAACAGAAGTAAATGAGGAAAAAAATATGATCCCGGTGAAACGGTCAGACTGGATAAAAAAAGGATACATGGAAGTATTTTTCGGGTCAGAACCCTCTTCTGTACTTACACATTCTTTTCAGTTTGATGATGAAGACGGCATCACCCGGTTTCAAAAAGACAGCACTCTTACGGTTAAAATTTCTGCCACGACCCTGAGAAAATTATATGCCGGGAAAAAGCAACTAAAAATCTTTATGATCATTGCCCCGGCCGATCCCATG
The DNA here is from genome assembly GCA_964473035.1 of uncultured Chitinophaga sp. Taxonomy (GTDB): domain Bacteria; phylum Bacteroidota; class Bacteroidia; order Chitinophagales; family Chitinophagaceae; genus JJ008. The sequence continues at coordinate 79,310 of CAYYMK010000005.1, read as the reverse complement.
ATGATGATTCCTTCCCGGCGCCTGCACCTGGCCACACTGATACTACCCTAAATTATGCGCAACATTATTTTCATTATTAACCCTATTGCAGGTACCAGGTCCAAAGCCGGATTGCGAAGTCTGATCAGCAATGCATGCAGCAGTAAAGACATACCATTTCAGATACACAGCTCCGTAGTAAACGGCGATTATTCTTTTCTTCACCCGGTTATTAATGAACAGCAAGTCACAGATGTGGTGATTGCAGGGGGAGATGGAACGGTGAACCAGGTGATACAAAGCCTGAAAGACTGCCAGGTACAATTTGGTATTCTTCCCTGCGGATCCGGAAACGGACTTGCCTTTGCTGCAAAAATTTCTAAAAATCTTAAAATCGCACTGGAGATCATTTTGAACGGAAAAGCCAGACCTGTGGATGCCTTTCTGGTCAATGACAGATTTGCCTGCATGCTGTGCGGGCTGGGCTTTGATGCCCGGGTAGCCCACGCCTTTGCCCGTCAAAAAAAACGAGGACTTGCCACTTATATCAGCCTTGTGATCCGTTCTTTTTTTTCTGCCACAACATACCCGTTTGAAATTACTGTTCAGGGAAGAACCTTATGTAAAAAAGCTTTTTTTATCAGTGTGGCCAACAGCAACCAATACGGCAATCACTTTACAATTGCCCCAAAAGCAAGCTTAAGCGACGGGCTGCTGGATGTTGTCATCGCGGGCAAGCAATCCAAACTGATGTGGATGCTGCGGTTGCTGAAACAAATCAGTGGTAAATATAAACCGCTGACTCCCCAAAAGCTGCAGGAAGAAAAACGGCTCCTCTATTTTCAAACTGACACACTACTGGTGCGCAACCCCGGCAATGCTCCTCTGCACATTGATGGAGAACCCGCAGAGGAATCCAATGAATTGAAGATTGATGTTCTGCGAAATTGCTTCCTGCTCATTCAACCCGGATAATTAATCAGGCCCTGGCACCGGAAGCACATTCCAGGGTACCCTGCGCTTGTTGCATAAATCCTGCACCCGCTGAAAACTCCTTCTATTCGCTTCTGAATGTACCGCATCCACAATGTCTTTTTGCTCCCTTTTTGTGAGATGAAAACTCAAAGCCGCTTTCTTCTCATTATTTTCTGCCTCATACTGAAACACTACTTTCTGTACAGGAAATGAATTGCCTTCCAGGAAATAAGTAAGCATTTCTGACTGAGAATATTCCATCATTTTAAACCAGTTGTGCTGCAGCAGAAAAAATGGTTTGGTCGCATGCTCACCAATATTATCTGTTTCGTACGGGTGCTCCCAACCGCCGGAGCTACGGTCTTTGATCTGGATGATCAGCACACCTCCAGTTTCATCCCGTATCCAACGGCGCATAGAATACATAAAACGTAACGTAGTTTCTTCACCATAGTTATCCCGAAGCCCCGCATCCATTACATCAATAACAGGGTTTGAGGGCAGCCAAACATTGGGCAGCACGATCGGGAAAGTAGCATTCATCCGGATGGCAGAGAGTATGCTTAAGTTATATGGATCTTGTTTTTTAAAAAACGAAACAAAGTCCACCGCATCCGGGTCGGCGGCAGGCACCAGTGTGTTGTTCTGCAGGCCCCGCATCATAAAACGGACAGGCTGAGTGCTGATGATCATTTTGCGTCCATCGCGGCTGACCACCGAATTAAAAAACATCATCGGTATGTTGGCGGCTTTTTCATCCACCACGTATTCTTTCAGTTGCCGGTTTAAAAAACCTCTTGTATTGCTGTTCAGTTTTTGTTCAAATGCATAACCCCTGTCTTTCACATACCGGTATGCACCTACAGAAAATTTTTGCGCAGGCGCAATCAGGTCTCGGGTGAAGAATGAAGTAAAAACAGGATTCAACAGATCACCGGCCACATCATCCGTATAGCGGGAATGCTGCAGGTCGTTTATTTCACCCTTTTGCCTGCGCAGGTAAAGTTCTCTGAAGTAGGCAGCCCCGATCATGCCACCGGAAGCCCCGCTGATGAGCACAGTTTTTTTCATGATGCTGCCACGGGTGAGGCTGTCCAGTTGCTGCAGCACTTTCATTGTGAAGGTGGCGCTCCGGTTTCCGCCCCCGCTGATGGTCACAAATACCATGAGTGGCTTATCGCCATCCTGCTTGCTTTTCCAGTTCTGCAAAATAGTTGCCATATTGTTCCGGTCGGCTTCGGAATTTGCATCACTGCAAAGGGATAGAAGATTTTCACGATTATAGGCCGGTCTTTCTGTGGTTGTGCTGTAGTTTAGCCCATAGGCTTTATTGCGGGGATCAATCCAGTTCAGTTTATAAAAAAAATTAAGCAGCAGTACAAGTCCAAGGAGGTATGGGATGCTCCAGCTTTGCAAAAAATAAGTGACGGCGCCTGCTACCCCAATCAAAATGGAAAAAAATATGGTAACACTGGCCGCGGCCGGAAGCTGAAAAAAAGCGCTGTCCATCAAAAATCCTACCAGCAGCAATACAATAAATGCAGCAAACACCAGCAAGATAGCTGCAAAGTGGTGTCTCTTGAAAATAGAAGCAATAAAGTCGTCCGTGTAATGTGAAACATTTCGGCTGTGACGGATACGAAAAGGAGATTCCAGGTACCAATCCACTTTAATCAGCGGGCTATCGTGGTACACTTCCTTTACTGTACCTAGATGGGTGATGTAGGAATGAGGATCCTGGATCACCGGGATCATGCGACGCAGGATGGAACGGTCAGCACGGAAAAAATAAATAAAGGATGCAGCCAGTACGGCAACGAGACCGGACAGGAAACCACCAATATGAACCAGAATTTCTGCTACAGGCAGTAACTGCCGGTATTGACTGAAATGCCAAAAACGGAAAAAATAAAAGACCAGGAAAATCAGCGGGAGCGCAGCATTGTTTATACAAAATTTCAGAAACGGGTTGGTAGTGGCCGACAGAAAACGAAATTGCCTGCTAAAAAGGATGAAGCAGGTAATATTCCAGCTCATGATAAACATTGCAATGGAAGCGCCAACCAGGGCCATGCTGAGTGCATTCACGTTGCCCAGATATTCAGGAGCCAGGTACAGTGAATCTGCCCCAAACGATTTCATAAAACTTCCCTGCACGGTGCTGAAAAGGATAAACCAGAACAACAATAAAACCTGGTATTTCCGGAAATGCAGAAAAAGCATTTGCACTGGAAATGAATAGTAAAATCCTTTCAGCCGGGCTTTGATAGCAGATAAAGGCATATAGCCTAAAATTACTGAATCCTGACTGCTGAATCAAATGAGCCAGTATGATTAGCCCCCCGTACTGTATATAAAACAACAACTACGGAAAGAAAAAGCAGCATTGCGTTTAGCTGATGCAATTGAGCGATCCATAAAAAACTCCGGGAATTTGCTGCGTGCATAAGGACCAGTATGCCAAGAACAACCTGCAGCAGCACAAGTACAGGTGGCAAGATTCGGATGCCTTTGAACAGGGTTGTGCCGGGCAGACGCCTGGACCTGAACCACCAGAAAAAGATCATACAGGTACTCAGGGTAGCCAGATTGCGGTGAATGAAATGCACCACCAGGGGATGGCTGGTCAAAGAAGAAAAAAATGAAAACCGCTTCTCTCCATAAGAAAAAATATCAGCCGGCACCCATGCTCCGTTGATGGATGGCCAGGTGGCAGCTGCAGGTGCAGCTTTTAATCCAGCCATAAATGCACCATATATCAATTGAATGATAAGCAAGACCATCAGCCAGATTGTAAAATTCCTGAATGGCCGGTTATGTATGATTTGCTTTGCTGGCACCAGTAAATCCAACGCAAACCAGAGCGTATAGCCTATTAACGTAAGAGCCAATATAAAATGAACCGCAAGCTTTAAATGACTTACATAAAGCAGTTCTGAATCTTCCAACCCGCTTTGAACCATAATCCACCCGATCAGACCCTGCAAGATGCCCAAAAGAAAAAGAGCCAGCATTGGTTTGATCATGTCCTTACGGAATCTTTTTTGGACCAGAAAAATAAAAAAGGGAATCAGAAAGGCTACTGCAATCAGCCTTGCCCACAACCGGTGAAACCATTCCCAGAAATAAATAAATTTAAAATCAGGAAGGGTAAAATGAGTATTGACATATTTATACTGTGCAATTTGCTGATACTTTTCAAAAGCCAGATGCCATTCCTGATCATTCAGCGGTGGAATAAACCCCATCACTGGTTTCCACTCCGTAATTGATAAGCCTGAACCTGTGAGGCGGGTGATGCCCCCCAGTAAAACCTGTACCATCAGCATGACCACTCCAGCCAGCAGCCAGAGGGCAACAGGCCTGGCAGAGCGCTGAACCAATGATTGATGCATAGCGCCGCAAATGTACGCCGCTGATCCTTGCTATTTGCACGGAAGAAACAAAGAACAGCCTTGTTGAATTTTTCTTTCTGTACAACTAGATATTTTCAAACAGATTCCGGTTTCAAAAACAATACATGCGAATTTATCTTACCTGTTTGGGCCCGGCTGCAGCCTTTGTGCCCGTTTATCCTGAATGAAAATGTGATCACCCCGTTTCCTGTATTCCCATATCGGACCGTAAGGTCCGTAGCGGTGTTGCTGTTCCGAAAACGAATCGGCATAAGGTCCAAAAGGATAATCGGGAGGTTTTGTTTCCAATTGTGGCCAATCCTTTTCAAACTTTCGATCCGCTCTTGGTTGCGAACAGATAAATGCCGCTACATCCCAAGCTTCTTCTGTTAGCAATACGGGTTGCATGCGAACTGAATCAGCCGGCATATTTTTATATATAAATGATGCAAGCTTAGATATACGATGCATGCCTGCACTTACGGTATAGCTGTTTGTTCCCCATAAGGGAGGATTGATGTATCCGGATGAATCCGATGTCAACACGCCCCCTCCATGATCCGCATGGCACCGGCTGCACCGGGATGAATAAATCTGTTTTCCTTTTACCGGATCTGCAGCCCTGGTCAGCAAAGGCAGGCCCACCCAGCCCGTATCTTTCAGAATTATCCGGGGCTGCATTGTATCTCCGAGCCAGTTCAGATATGCCAGCAAAGCCTTCATTTCCGTGCTGCTGCTGTCAAGCCCGGTTCCATTTAAGCTTCTTGTGAAACATTCATTGATGCGGTACTCAAGGCTTTCCTGCTGCCCGCTTCTGTCGCGGTACAAGGGATAGGTTGAACTGGCATCAATCAGTGAATAGCCAGTTGGGCTTGTACCTGCCTGAACATGGCAATTCTGGCAATTCATTCCATTAGTGATCTGCAATCGTTTTCCTTTGGGACCCAGATAATAAGAAGTATTGGTGATCAGATCTTTTCCATATTGTACTAAAGGAGCCTGCCCTTCGGTGATATCGCCAGCCTCCACAGCATTTGCCCTTTTCTTATTTTGACATGACCGGGTTGCCTGCAAAAAAACCAGGAGTATGATAATGCCCGTAATGAAAGAAATCCGCCGGGGGCAATGACATAATTTCATGCAGTAATTAATTGACCTGAAAACAGACTAATGTACGCAAAGAAACAAGAGATAACGGAACTTCACGGCCCGGATTATCTTTGATGTATCATGCTGAAAGCTTTTTACCAGGAAGAAATGATTGAAGCCGGTTGTGATGAATCGGGCCGCGGATGTCTTGCAGGCCCTGTATTTGCGGCAGCTGTAATATTGCCAAAGAATTTTTCGCACCCGCTGCTGAATGATTCCAAACAGGTATCAGAAAAAAACCGGCAGGAGTTGCGGTTACTAATTGAAAAAACAGCCCTCGCTTATGGGGTGGCCCGCATCGACAATGAAGAGATTGACCGCATCAATATTCTCAAAGCTTCATTTAAAGCCATGCACCTGGCGCTGGATCAACTGATCATCAAGCCACAGTTATTGCTGATTGACGGAAACCGGTTTGCCAGGTACAAAAAAATTCCGCACCAGTGTATCGTCAAAGCAGATGCCATTTATGCTTCTGTTGCCGCAGCCAGTATTTTAGCAAAAACCTGCCGGGATGAACTGATGCTGCAACTTCACGAAGCATATCCCGGCTACGAATGGAACCACAACAAAGGATACGGCACTGCAGCGCACCGGAATGCGATTGCACGCTATGGATGTACTCCTTATCACCGCAAAAGTTTCCGGCTTTACAAGGAACAGCCCTCTCTTTTTTAAAAATCCAGTTCTGTTGCGGGATCCCAGAAAATACGGTTGAAATCCTGTACCTGGTCCTGAATTACTTTGATACCTTCCCTTTCCAGCAAACGCTGCATGTTCTGTGGGGGTGAAAAGTGTTGTTTTCCTGTAAGCAATCCTACCCTGTTGACCACCCGGTGTGCCGGCACGGCTGGCCGCACCTTATGTGATCCATTCATTGCCCATCCAACCATGCGGGCAGAAAGTTTTGTACCCAAACATGAGGCAATAGCTCCATAAGATGTAACCCTGCCACGGGGAATGCACCGCACAATGGCATATACCTGTTCAAAAAAACTGTCGTCCCGCGAACCGGATGGTTTTATTTTTTTCAGAGCGGGGTTTTTTTTAAGGGCAGCTGGCATGGCTTCAGATCAACGAAGATTGTAAGTTGCAAAATATGTAAGCCAGAGTAAAGTAAGAAATGAAAAAATTATTTGCTCCCGCTCTTTTCCTGCTTTTTCTTTGTTTGCAGCAGGATTTTTTCTGGTTCCGGCACATTCCGGTATTCATAGGGACAATGCAGGCATCCTTTGCCACAGCAAAATCCTCTTTCCAGATGATATGTTTCGGTAAGCACAACAAACCCCTTTTCATTCAGGTAATAATGATGTCCCTCTATCAGTTCGTTCATGCTCATTTAATTTTTTTTTCAGCAAATCATCCGTAGCCGTATCACTCAATATGTCCGGCAATGTAAACCTCAGGTAGTGAACCTTTTTTTTCCCGGCGATATCGAGTTTTTCATAGTGTGTGCGAATCTTTAATTCAGCTGGTAGCTTTTCCATGCTGTACACATCGGGTTCATCTGCCTGTATGGAACATTGACACAGCTCTGTTACTATTTTGGTAAAGAGGTAAAGATCCGGGCTGTCTGTTTTCAAATGAATACAACCACCGGGAGCCAGTATTTGTTTATACAGGCGTAAAAATTTTGGATGGGTCAGTCTTTTCTTTGCCTTTGAAAGCCGCAGCTGAGGGTCAGGAAATGTAATCCATATCTCTGCCACCTCTCCGGGGCCAAAGAACTGGCTGATGGCATCAATCTGGGTTCGGAGGAATGCTACATTCTGCAGTTTTTCTTCCAGCGCTTTTTTTGCTCCTACCCAAATACGGTTTCCTTTGATATCTACTCCAATAAAATTTTTTCCGGGGTGCAGCCTTCCCAAACCAAGAGCATATTCCCCCTTGCCGCAGGCCAGCTCCAGCACAACAGGATTCGTATTGCCAAAATAATCTTTCCAGTTCCCGGCCATATTTTCAGGGAACTGCAGCACATTGGAAAAGCTGCTGATTTCTGCAAAACGGATTAATTTTTTCTGACCCATAGCAAGACAAAGATAACCGGGAGATTGTGCATGGCTTCCGTTCAGATTGAAAAACCTTTTTCCTGCTTAAAATTTTACGATGAAGCCAATTCCAACTAAAGATTTTACCTGGAGGGCCGGTGATTTTTTATCATCCCCAAACAGCCTCACATCATCATCATAGATAAAATCAAGGCTGTAGGAAACGGATAATACTTTGCCGAGTTTTGCATTCAGGGCATTGGACATAAAAATGTCGAGATTTTGCGGATTGTGCCTGTAGTTTGAAAACAGATCAAGCCGGCCTTTGTAACTCATGTGCTTATTGACCTGCTTCAGGTAGCTGATTGTTGCAAAGCCCCCAAACTCCAGCGCCGTTTTTTTCCCGGGGGGTACACCGTAGAGCCCTTCATTGGCCAAGGCGGTATCTCTTACAATAATCCAGCGGCCCGTGGCCGGAGAGAGATAGATAGATAGATTTTTGACGGGTTTAAAATCGAGTCCCGCACTCAGCAACACATAACCCGGAGCCATAAAGCCGGATGCAAACGTTTTAATATTATTGGGAAAAATAAATCCTTTAAAAAACTGTGATCTAAGGTTGACCAGAAGCGCAACATTCAGCTTGTTATTGAGAGCATGACCATATTTGGACAGCAGGTCGAAGCGATCATCATTTTTACGACTTCCCAGGCTTGTGGTATTGACATATCCGAGGTTTATGTCAAATGTGTTATCCCAGCTTGTTTTATCCTTTTTATAAAATGCAAACAGGCTGAACAGGGAGTTTACTGATAAAGAAAAATTATCGCCCCCTGCTGCCCAATTGCTCAGGGAACCCTGCGAAATATTGAGCCCAAAAGTGCCGCCTCTGCGCCATTTTCGGGAAGAGCTGTCTGGTTCTTTTTTGATCGTCCGCTCGGCTTCTACCCGCAGTTTCTTAATCGTTTCATCCTGGGCTGATGCAGAAAAATCATGGGCTAAGAAAAGAATGATCAAGATTGGGTTCAGTGCCTTCATGCCTGCAAAAATATTCAGCCCACAGATATGTTGAACAGTGATTTACATTTCTGCAAAAAAATTTGAAGGGGGAAACCGCTTTTTTGAGAGAGCATCGGGTGAAAAACGGAACGAAGCAGGCAAAAGAAAAGAGGCTGAATGAATAACCAGAAATTTTACGACGAGATTTTTTAACTGGCGATTAGCGTAAACATCTTTTTAAATCAGCCTCTTTCTAAAAGCTGTAGGGGCTGGATTCGAACCAGCACGGAGCGGTTAGCCGCTGCACAAATTAGAAGAAGGTGCTACCTTCTAACAACTGGTGGTCAACCCCAGTCGGTCCGCCCGTCGGCGGATCGGCGTTATGCAGTGTTTATCCCAGAACTCTCCACCCCCGAGACAAGAGGGCATGTCTGCCAGGCCTGCCCGTCATTTCAAATGAAATGCCGGCCTTTTGCCATTTCATCACCCCACAATGTATATGAACTTTGATGAATCAAAATTAAAAGAATAAGGTCAATACATCCAAATTATTCAATAATTTTATTTAAATTATAGATTTTGTTCAACAAATTAATATTTTTGAAGAATATTTTCTAATAATACCAATTGAAATGCCAAACCAATTGAATCTTGACAAACTGGATCTCCAGATTATTCAGCACATGATGGAGCATGCCGATACTTCTTATGCAGAATTGGGAAAGAAACTGTTTGTATCCGGCGGAACGATTCATGTGCGGATCAGGAAGCTGCAGGAGGCAGGAATTGTAAAAGGTTTGCGGATCAAAACTGATTTGAAAAAGATGGGCTATGATGTCATTGCATTTATTGGCATCTATCTTAAAGAAAGTTCCCTGTATGATACCGTTGCCAGGGAGCTGCAGAAAATTCCGGAAATAGTGCGGCTGAATTATACCACCGGCAATTACAGTATGTTTGCTGAAGTGGTGTGCAGAGACATTTCCGGACTGCGCTCAGTGCTGCACGACCAGTTACAGAAAATAAAAGGCATCGAACGTACCGAAACCTTTATCTCACTGGAAGAAAGCTTCAACAGAAACGTACGGGTATTGTAATTTGCTCAATTCGTTTATATGAAACAATCCCGGCATTTTTTTTCTTCGATTGGCTTGCTGGTTGTGCTGAATTTTATCATCAAACCTGTATGGGTTTTTGGCATTGACAGGCAGGTTCAGAACCAGACAGGCCATGAAGCCTATGGTACTTATTTTTCCTTGCTGGGTCTTTCTGTTGTATTCAGTTTTTTGCTCGACTGGGGTATTACTGCATTCTATAACCGGCAGTTAGCAACAGGAAAAAATGACTATGCCTCCCTGGCTTCAGGGTTTCTGATGACCAAATTGCTTTTTGCCGGTTTCTATGTGCTGGTAGTGTTTACTGTATCCTGGTTCACGGGCATTCAACATTGGGATGTGCTGTGCGGTACATTACTGGTGCAAATTTTATCTTCACTTTTCCTTTTTTTCCGCGGTATACTAACTGCCCGTCAATGGTTCCGGGAAGATGCCTGGCTGTCAGTACTTGATAAAGCCTTGCTGATTATTCTCTGCTTCCCTTTCTTATATATCCCTGGATGGGCCGGTAGCCTGAACATTATGAAATTTCTGCTGCTGCAGGCAGCCTGTTTTACCGCGGCCATACTGGTGGCGGTTATTGTGCTCAGGAAGAAAGGATTCCGGTTTTCTATGCAGGGAACTGCATTGCCGGCGGCTCCGCTGTTTCGTGCTGCCTTTCCGTATGCCCTTATTGTATTACTGATGTCGGCACATAACAGACTCGATGTGTTCCTGCTGGAACGAATGCAGGGAGAATATGCTGCGGGGATCTATGCAGGGGCGTATCGCTTGCTTGATATGGCCAATATGGCCGGTTACCTTGCTGCTTCATTCCTGTTGCCCTTTATTGCCGCCCGGTACTCAACAGGCAGACCTCTGCAGGCTGAAGTACTGATGATCCGCCACATGCTGCTGTTGTTTTCCATTTTCGTGGCTATCTCTGTTTTTTTTCTTGCGCCATGGATACAGCAGTTGCTCTATCATAACCAGGATGCCGCAGCTGTTGAAGTGATGCAATACTGCCTGCCTGCCCTGTTGGGATATTCGCTGGTACAGGTGTACGGAACCATACTCACAGCAACAGGCCATATCCTGCTATTCTGCAAAATTGCAGCAGGAGCCGTGATGCTGAACAGCTGCCTGAACCTGCTGCTGATATCCGGCTGGGGCAGCCTTGGGTGCTGCATGGCAGCCTTTACCAGCCAGATCGGTTTTGGAATTGCCTGTCAGACAGCCGTGCAAAAAAAATGCAGGGTTGCCCAGAACAGCAGGTCTTTACTACTCTATGTCCTGATGGCATTGCTGCTATCCTGTTTTTTTTACTTAGCTGCAGTTGTACAATGGCCACCCCTCTTGCAATTAACAGTGGCGGCAGTTTTCAGCATTGTCTTGTTGTTTGTCACTAAACTGTTCCGCATCTCATGGCTGAAAGGGCTTGTTCAGGAACCCCGGACACTGTAATTCTTTTTTTTTCTTTATTTTGACAATGGCATTAGCTGCGACCAGCAGGTGCTGTCCGGTGTACAACACCCGTGTTGCTTCTGCAAAACACCGGGTCAGCCTGCACCATCACATTAAAACTAATGTATGCCCGACCTGTTACAGATTCTGAAACGCAGGTGGAAACTGATCCTGCTGCTGATGTTGCTGCCCCTGGCTGCAGTTACAGTTTTTGTGTTCACAAAGCGAGGCAGTTATCTTTCTGTTTGCACGGCAGTGCCGGCCAGCATGTATGCAACCGACCGTGCAGGAATCTTTAATAAAAATATTGAATCGCTGTACACCGGGCTGGGTAGTCCTGATGATTTGGACCTGGTAACCGGTACTGCCAAACTGGACACTCTGTACCTGTTGGTTACAGACCGCTTCAACTTGTATGACCATTACAAAATAAAAGATGAAATAAAAAAAGCACGACTGAAGGCAGCACGCCTGCTGATGAAAAACACACAGGTGAGTAAGAGTGAATATGGCGAACTAAAAGTAAGGGTATGGAATACCGATAAAAACCTGGCTCCGCAGCTCGCCAACGCACTGATGCAGGAATTAAATACCATTCATACCCGCATTCGCAATAGCTACAACGATGCCATACTGAAGGAACTGGAAAAAAGAAAAGCTGCATTTGAAAAACAGTCCGACAGTACAGCCCGGCATCCGGAAAAATCAAAGGATGCAGAAATGCAGCTTTTACAAACAAATGAACTGATGAATGAATACCGGCTCATTACAGAAAGCAAGCCACCGGCCCTGGTAGTAGTAGATGCGGCAAGGCCAGCGCTGCGCCCCGATAAACCCAAAAAATGGCAGGCCATTGCCGGCACAGCATTCCTGTCAATGATCTTTGCCTTTTTTGTTGCCTTACTGGCCGATCGCAGCAAAAAATAAAATTTTGGTTCATGCTTTCCTCCATAAAAGAATTTTTATTGCAATTGCGGCAATCGTATTCATTGCTGCGTCTATTGCATTTGCCCATTCAGGTATGCTTTGGTTTTTTACCATTCCTTTTGGCTTAATGTTTCTCTATGTCTGCTGGCATCATCCTGCCTTGCTGTTCCTGACCTTACTGGCGGCTCTTCCTGTGTCGGCAGAATTTCAATTTACAGCTTCATTGGGTACCGACCTGCCCGATGAGCCATTGATGATCTTTGTCTCCGGATTCTTTTTAATATTGTGGATATACCGGCCACCGGTTCCTTCTGCAACTATTCTTTCGCATCCGCTTGTTATTTTGCTCGTTTCCTGGCTGATCTGGATCCTGGTTACTGCTGTCCTTTCAACACATCCTGCCCTTTCATGGAAATACCTTGCCGCCAAATTATGGTATGCCGGCGCATTTGTTCTTGCTCCTCTTTACTTGTTCAGGCAAAAAAGACAGATCATCACTTCGTTTTGCCTGCTGACAACTGTTTTGTTCCTCGTTACGGTTTGGATCCTCTTCAGGCATTATTTTTTGGGATTCAGCTTTGCAACGATCAATGACGCAGTAGCGCCGTTTTTCAGAAATCATGTGAACTATTCTGCCATGCTGGTATGTGCAGTACCGGTTTTGCTTGCTTGCTACCACCTGGGAAATCCGGGTACCAAACCATTTTTTGCCGCAGGAATAGCTGTGCTGCTCATCGCATTATTTTTTTCATTTTCCCGCGGGGCATGGGCTGCGCTGGCGGGCGGGCTGATCAGCTATGAACTAATCCGGAGAAGAAAAGCAATGTATGCATTCATTATTACTCTGCTCATTATTATGTTTGCTTTATTCTGGCTGAGAAAAAACGACCGCTACCTGCAGTTTGCACATCAGTACAAGTCCACCATTTTTCATCCCAATTTCAGGGAGCACCTGGTGGCCACGTACCAGATGAAAGATGTATCTACAGCCGAACGGTTTTATCGTTGGATTGCAGGAATAAGGATGGTAAAAGACAGCTGGCTGACGGGTTTTGGACCCAATACATTTTACCAGCATTACAAGCCCTATGCTGTCCCAGCTTTTAAAACATGGGTAAGTGATAATAAGGAACAATCTACAGTACATCAATACTACCTGCTGCTGGCCATAGAGCAGGGGATACCCGGATTGATCATTTTTCTGCTCCTCACCGGTTCCATGTTATTACTTGCACAAAGACTGTATCACCGGGTCATTGATCCGTTTTTCAAAACCTTAGCAATGACCTCCGGTGTGGTGCTGGTAATGCTGCTGATTCTGAATTTTCTGAGCGACCTGGTGGAGACAGATAAAGCAGGCAGCCTGTTTTTTCTCTGTATTGCAGTTTTGGTTGCTGCCGATCTGCACATAAGGGAAGAACGGACAAAACACGGTTCAGATTTTACCCCGCACATGTAATGCATCACGCAGTCCATTCCCAAAAAGATTAAAAGCAAGAACCAGCAGCATGATGGCAAAACCTGGAGCCAGGGCCAGCATGGGATTTTGTGTAATGATGAAGTTGTAATTTTCTTTGATCATCAGCCCCCAACTGGGTTGCGGAGGTTGTACGCCGACACCCAGGAAACTTAAACCTGCCTCGATCACAATAGCCGATGCAAAGTTGCTTGCGGCAATGACCAGTACCGGACCCATAATATTGGGCCATATATGCCGTACAATTGTACGGAATCCGGAATAACCCAATGCCCGTGCCGCTTCCACATATTCCAGTTCCCGCACTGCCAGTACCTGGCCACGTACCAGGCGGGCCACATTCACCCACATCGTTAGTCCTACTGCAATAAACACCTGCCAGAATCCCTTGCCCAGGGCTAGCGTGATGGCAAATACCAGCAATAGTGTTGGGATGCTCCAGATCACATTGATGAACCACATGATCAGTTCATCTGTTTTGCCCCGGTAATAGCCTGCCAGGGATCCCAGCAGCAGACCGATGCTAAGAGAAATGAGAACGGTGATAAGTCCCACACTCAGGCTGATCCTCGTGCCAACGATGATACGGCTTACAATATCTCTCCCGTATTTATCGGTGCCCAGGAGAAATTTTTTTGTCACTAGCGGATCCGGTGACGCCTGAGCAATGGCAAATTTTTTTTCTTCTGTCACTCCTTCATCAATATATTGCCCGGCAACGATACTGTCCCCATCCTGCCGGGAATAAAGGACCGGAATATAGTAGCATGCATCTTCACTGCCGGATGCAAGTTTTTTGAAAAAGCCGGATGGATTTACTTCTTTCTCCTTTTTTATTTTCAGGAATGTATGTGTGACGCCCGGTTTGCCCCCTCCTATTTCCAGGATGATCCGGTTGGCATGTGGCGACGAATCAGGCGCCAGGTAGTATGCAAACAATGCTACGATAGTTGCCAGCAGAATAATCAGCATGCCAAAAACAGCCCCTTTATTTCTTTTCAGCCGCCTCCAGGCAGCCTGTCCAAATGATGCTGGTTCATTCATTGCAGGAAAGATAAGCCATGTGTGTGAAAGCGAAAAGAGCGATGCACTCTCTAGATACATACTGGCTGTTCAGGTCATTTTTGTGTTACCGTACTCTTCTACCTTTCCATTTGTACCGGCCTTGCTGTCCCATAAAACCGATCACAACTGTGTACAGGATATGCAGGGGTTGTAAAATGAAAAGCCATTTCATCAGCTTAGGGGCTTCAAAGAATTTTGCTGCTGAAAAAAAGAGCGGGGCTTCAACCGCTGCTTTGAGCAGCCACAACGATAGCAGCCACAACACATACTGAGGGTCGGCAACAGCAAGAACCGCCAGGATCAGAAACGACAAGTTAAATAAATATACCAGTATGAGTATGGGCAAAAACCGTTTGTCGGCATACTGGCGGGCTTTGCTGGCCCAGCGGATGCGCTGCTGAAAAAAGTCTTTCCAGGTTGGTGCGGCGGCAGTTTGTACAATCGCATCATTTGATTTCAGATACTGAACTGCTCCCGGGTACATTTTCCATATTTTGTACATCAGCAGCAAATCATCGCCGGAAGCTATGTGGTCAATGCCACTGAATCCACCCGCAGCTGTATAAGCTTTTTTAGTATACGCAAGATTTGCCCCATTACACATCGTCAGTTTATTTGCATACACAACCGCACCTGTAATAGCCTGCAGCATCAGAAAATCTGTTGCCTGGAAAATACCGGCAAGCCTGTTGGTATAGATCAAGCGAACCGGGGCTGCCAAAAAAGCGGCATTCCTCTGCTGCATCACTGAAACAATGGACTGCACCCATCCGGCAGGAGGAAGGCAATCGGCATCTGTGCTGATGATGATCTCTCCGCCAGCAGCCGCTATGCCTGCCGCAAGCGCTTTTTTCTTGTATGAGTTCAGGCACTCCTCTTCAAGATGCAACAGCCGCACTCCGGGAAATGTAGAAACTACGGCAGCCGTACCATCGGTAGAGTGGTCATTGACCACAATGATTTCAAGAAGTGAGGCAGGGTATGTTTGCAACTGTAATGCTCCCAACAGAGAACCAATTGTTTTTTCTTCGTTTCTTGCGGGAATAACTACTGTTAGCTTTTGTGCAGTCACATGCCGTGCAGAAGGATATTCCGGCGCCTTGCTCCACCAGCGCCACAAGGAAAGGAGCAGAATGGAATAGAGGAAAAAAAGAATGCCGGTAATCAGCAGAAGGATCATGTGTACAAAGCTACCGGAAACCTTAACCAGAAAAATTTTCCAGTATATCCTTTATATGTTTTTCATGCAGAACCTGGTGACCCGAAGCAATAATGCTGAGCCTGCAATCGGGTTCCATGCTGCGGCAAAACCTGCGGCCCACCGAAGGAAGGATAATCCGGTCGTGTTTACCATATAAAATCCGGAACGGAGTATGATAGTGGGACACCTGCTGTTTTATTTGTTTCAGGTTGGGTTTTATTTTTCGTAGCACAGTCCAGCGCCGGTATAATAATTCCCGGTGCGGGGCATTGTCAATATAATATTTCACAAATTTGAACACACTGGGATTAACCCACCCCAGCAGCCTGAAGAAGCGCAGCAATCCGAAAAACCACGCTGGATGTTTCATCGTAATGTAAAAAAGCCTGTTTCCGGCAATTGTTTGGGTTGCAAACCAGTACCAGAAATTTACTTTCAACCCATCGGGGGCCAGCAACACAACCCTGCCAATCAATGCGGGCCGGAGCCCGTACATGCTCAACAGCATCCGGCCGCCCAGGCTAAACCCCAGCATCGAAATTTTATTATCCCCTCCCGGAAAGCAGTCATTTTCCCGTAAGATATTTTCTGTAATGGCCCACAATCCTTCTTCAGTCAGCGGCTCAGGCACCCTCCAGCCGGTATGACCATGAAATGGCAGATCGGGGGCAATGATCCTGTACTGGTGCCCAAGATATTTTTCAAGAAAAGAAAAATGCCCGCCATCTTCTCCATAACCGTGAAAACAGAGCAGCGGTATGCGGCCCTGGCCCCCTATGAGGTAACCAACCGTAGAATTTCCGTACCGGATTGACTTTTGCTGCATCAGGCGCAGGATAACAAATTTTTTCAAGAAATAGCTTGGCCAAATCAAAAATAGCACTAATTTTGATTAGTTGCACAAACAACTGTATGCCAAACAACCAATTTAAGAAAGGAGAACTGTACAGCTTTATCACAGGCAAGGCCTCTACAGCCATTGCCCGTTGCTTGCAGAAGAAGTTTAATACGGCAGGGCTCAACCTGACGATTGAGCAATGGAGTGTGCTGTATCATTTATGGAAAAAAGACGGCATCAGTCAGCAGGAACTTTGCAATGCCACTTTTCGCGACAAGCCCAGCATCACCCGGCTGGTAGATAACCTGGAAAAATTAAATCTTGTAAAAAGAGTTCCTTCAGAAAAAGACAGAAGAATCAACCTGATCGTTCTGACCAGGCAGGCACAGAAGCTGCAGGAAGACAGTATGCTGCTTGCGGAAGAAACATTGAACGAAGCTCTGGCCTCGGTGCCTCCGGAAAAAGTGGATGTATGTAAAGAGGTATTGCAGGTTGTCTATGACAATTTAAAATAATCAAACCGGGGCGCATCCGGTACTCGCTGTACAGATGCACCCTTCCTGATCACATTAAAACAATTGACACATGAGTACTGTAGCGACAAAAGAAACCCTCAAAGGCGGCGAATGGCTGATCCGGGAAACGGCAGCACAGGACAGCTTTATTCCGGAAGATTTTGCGGAAGAGCAATTGATGGTAAAAGAAATGTGCAACCAGTTTTTGGACACAGAAATATTTACCATTCTGGAGCGCATTGACAGCATGGAACCGGGGTTAATGAAAAGTCTTCTGACCAAATCGGGTGAACAGGGCCTGTTGGCCACCTCATTTCCTGAAGAATACGGCGGACTGGGTAAAGATTTTGTAACCTCCACGATTGTAAACGAATACCTGGGAGCCGGTCATTCATTTTCTGTTGCCATTGCAGCACACACCGGTATCGGCACATTACCTATTTTATATTTTGGTACACCAGAGCAAAAACAAAAATATATTCCCCGCCTGATCAGCGGCGAATGGGCCGGTGCATACGGCCTTACCGAGCCCAACAGTGGAAGTGATGCACTGGGCGCAAAAACGACTGCCCGCCTTAGCGAAGACGGAAAATATTATATTCTGAACGGGCAAAAATGCTGGATTACCAATGGAGGTTTTGCGGATGTCTATACCGTTTTTGCAAAAGTGGACGGCGAAAAATTCACCGGGTTTATTGTGGAAAGAGGCACTGAAGGCTTTACCCAGGGGCCCGAAGAAAAGAAAATGGGCATCAAAGGTTCATCCACTGTTCAGCTCTACTTTCAGGATTGCAAAGTACCGGCAGAAAACCTGCTTGGAGAAATTGGAAAAGGACACAGAATTGCTTTTAATATTTTAAATATCGGAAGGCTAAAGCTGGCTGCTGCCGCCCTGGGCGGGGCGAAAAGAGCCACAACTGATTCAGTTGTATATGCAAAAACAAGGGAACAATTTAAACAGCCCATTGCCAACTTTGGAGCCATGAAACACAAATTGGCCGAAATGGCCATCAGGTCATTTGTGGTCGAAAGTTCATTATACAGAACGGCTCAATGGATTGCCGACCTGGAACATGAACTGCTGGCTGCTGGCAAACCTTTTAATGAAGCCCTGCTGGGTGCAGCAGAAGAATATGCTATTGAATGCGCCATGCTGAAAGTGGATGGCAGCGAAGTACTCGATTTTGCGGTAGATGAAGGTGTGCAGATTCATGGAGGCAATGGCTTTAGCGCCGAATACAATATTTCCCGTGCCTACCGCGACAGCCGGGTAAACAGGATTTATGAAGGCACCAATGAAATCAACCGCCTGCTGACGCTGGATATGACCCTGAAAAGAGCAATGGGCGGACGGCTAGACCTGATGGGAGCGGCCATGGCTGTTCAGAAAGAACTAATGAGCATTCCCGATTTTGGCGATGCAGACGATCAGCCTTTTGCAAAAGAGAAAAAACTGGTAGCCGGACTGAAGAAGGCCATCCTGATGACAGCCGGTGCCGCCGTTCAAAAATTCATGATGAAGATTGAACAAGAGCAGGAAGTGCTCATGAATATTGCCGACATGGCCATAGCCACTTTCAATGCGGAGAGTGTTTTGCTCAGGGTAGAAAAACTGGCCGCCCAAAGAGGGGAATCAGCCGTGCAGGAACAACTCGATATTATGAAAACCTTCCTGTATGATGCGGCCGACAAGGTGCATAAATCGGGCAAAGATGCCATCAATGCATTTGCCTCGGGCGATGAGCAAAAAATGATCCTGATGGGATTGAAACGTTTTACCAAAGCAGAATCCTTCAACAGCAAAGAAGCACGCAGAAGAATTGCCGGCAAATTGATTGCCGAAGGCCGGTATTGTTTTTAATTCCATTGTTCCCTGTCGAAATCGAGCATGGCTGTCCGATGTAGCGAGACAGCCTTTTTTTCGTCCGCATACAATTCCAGTAATTCCCTGCGGGTAACTTTTAGCTCCTGCAGTTTGCGAATCCTTTTTGCCTCCACAATAATACCTGTGCCCAGCAACAGTGAGGATAATATTGTTGCAGCATAATAAATGCTGAAGCTATCCTGCACATACGGAGTTTTGGCTAAAAAATAAAGAATATAGAGAAGCCCGTAACATCCATAGGCAAAAAGCAATGCGGCAGTTATCATCGTTTTGCCAGTTGCTTTCTGGTTTGCCACTACCAGCCGGGTTTGCCGTACAAAAAAATACAGGCAAAAAGAAATCACCAGCAACATACCAACTCCAAGCACCAGGGTTATAGAGTTTTTATTTAACCCCATTACAAAAACTGTAACGACTTCAAACAACAGGACTGCCAGCACCAGGATTTCCATTTTGCGGGTTAATGACCGTGAAGGGCTGAAATAAAGCAGAAATGTAAGCATCAGCGGAGCATCGAGCAGGTTATTCACCAGGCCCCAGTAATGCTGAACGGGCAGTGAGACCTGAAGGTAGTTCATGGTTACCAGGTTGTACAAAAAAATGCTGAGATAATACAGCAGCAATGCAGGAAATGTCCGGTACGACGCCAGCCTCAGTACAACAATGCAGAGTATAGGAAATAATATAGCAACGCTGGAGGCAAGCCCTAAAACTGAATTCCAGTTCATACTAATTGGTTTTCATGGAAATTGGTTCATCTACAACACTCAGGTTCCAAACCTTTCATTAACGGGTTGTTTTTCCGCTTAGTGCCTGTTACAAACTGATGCTTAAAAAATTCAGTAAAACCATGACCGCCTTTCGTAGTATTACCAATAAGGGGCAACGTAATTTTAAGCAAATCTGCTGTGATGCTACGATGTGTACTGAATGTCCGGGCCCGTAGAGACCGGCAGAAATTGAGTCTGTGCCTGCTACAGCTTAATCAAAACTTATCATCCACAACCGCTTATTTTGTTCGTACCCATCGTTCAAAAAATTCGTAGGTCCGCAACATCTGGTCAATGCGCTGGCGGTTATTACCGCTTCGGGTAATTTCATGGGTTGCATTCTGATGCCGCACATATTCTACCGGGCGGTTCAGGGCTTTCAGACTTTTATACAACATTTCGCTTTGTACAAAGCCGGTACGCCGGTCGTTGTCGCCATGAAAAATAATATACGGTGTGCGGATCTGCTGTACATAATGTATGGGCGACTCCCGCTGCAGTATGGCCTTTGTTTCTGGATCCCAGGGATAGCCGCCAAAATAGAGAGGCACCAGCCGCCAGGCATTTCCTTCTCCAAAAAATGTGGCCAGATCATAAACCCCTCTTTGAGAGCAGGCAGCTGCAAACCGGTGATCGTGGCTGATAATCCAGGCTACCAGGTACCCCGCATAAGACCCTCCGGTTACCAACAGCTTCGCCGTGTCGGCCCATCCTTCTGCAATGGCTTTATCCAGCGCTGTCAGCACATCCCTGGTTGGGCCGGTTCCCCAGTCTTTGATGTTGGCCCGTAAGAAACTTTGCCCGTATCCGCCACTACCCCTCGGATTGGCATATATCACCCCATAACCTTTACTGCAGAAATACTGGTACTCATGCCACATGCTGCTTTCGCCGGGCCCCCACATGGCCGATGGCCCGCCATGTATTTCCAGCAGTAATGGATATTTTTTCCCCGGTTCAAAATTTGCTGGTTTCATCACCCAGTACTCGATTTCCATGCCCTGTTCATTTTTGAAACTGTGTTTTTCTGGTATGCTCAGCTTCTTTGTTTGAATCCATGCGGAGTTTAAATGGCTGATCTGCTTTTCATCTTTTGCATTCGGGCCGGAAATATATAATTCGAAAGGGTTACTCACTTCTGTTTTCACAAAAACAATACGGTTGGCTGCCAGTCCGAAACTGCTGACCCCGCTGCTATGGTCAGTCAGCTGTTCGGTATTTTTAGTACTGAGCTGCACCCTGTACAGCGGCTGGCCCCCGTTACTTTGTGCGGTGAAGTAGAGGTATTTCTCATCTGCACTCCATGACAGGTTTGCTTTATTCCGATCAAACGGCAGATCAGTTTTGTCTGCCAATGTGCCTTGTAAAGGCATAACTGCCAGAACAGGAACGGCCACCTCTGCAACCGTACTATATTGAAACGCCAGCCATTTTCCTGAAGGTGAAATTTTTGCTGAACTGAAATTCTTTCCTTTTGCAGCAGCAATCAATTTCAGGCCGCTTCCATCTGTATTCATTAGATAGATTCCGGTTTCTTGCGAACGGTCCGGGTGCAGCTCCGCATTCATATCTGCCAGCACAAGCAATTGGTTTGTTCCGGGTACAAAGTCGGCGGAAAAAAAACGATGAAATCCACGGGTAATGGCAACTGGTTTCGATTCCGGTTGCGCATCCATGATAAAAAAATGGGTAAAGCTCATGTCTTCATTCAACCCGGCTTCATCCAGGAAATTAAGTTTCGTAATGACCCGTGCTTTATTTCCGGCCACATTATTACTGAGGTATACTCTTATTTCTTCCAGGTTGCCATCGGGATCGGGCTTTGCAACGGAAGGCAACAGTTGCTGGTTTTGTGCAAACCCTGGTTTTTCCATAGACCAGGAGGGAATTTCTCTGCCCGGGTTCAGCAGGGAGTCTTTCAGCAAATCCTTCAGAGAAACAGATGAAGTAAACAGGATCTGTTTTCCATCGGGGCTGAACCGTGGGTTGGCCGCTCCATATTTATGTTTGGTAATCTGGATGGCTTCGCCTCCATTGAGTGACATTAAAAACAACTGGCCTTTACCATCCACCGTGCGCACAAATAATACATGGCTGCCATCGGGGCTAAAAAGTGGTTGTGCCGCATTTTCTTTGCTGGTCAGTGGCCGGGGAATCGCTGCCTCATCCAGGTCGGTGATCCAGACCTGTGTCTGGTATTTATATTCCGATTTATTGTCGGATTCAGGCTCTGCTGATGTAACGGTAAACAGCGCACGGGTTCCCTGCTTGTTAACGTTGATGCCAGCGGCTGATTTAATTTTCAGCATATCGGTTACTGTAACCGGCGCTTTTCCATGTTGACCCAGGCCAGGCAATGCCAGAACTATTAAAAAACTGAATACCAGAAAGCGGTTCATACTGTTCTTTTTTAAGTATCAATGAAAATACAACATACCGGATTACGGATGCGCAGCAAATGATAAACGGCGGGGGCTGCCGGATAGGGCAAATAAAGCAGGCAGACTGCCGGGCCATTGATTAGTTTTGCAGCCAAAAAAAACTATAATGAGTACGATGGTAAAAGAATTCAATGACTACCGCAGCCGCATGAATGAGGTGATACTGGACAAAGATAACCTGGTTATCAAACGCCTCTGGAACCTGGATACCAATGCCTATGCTGCCGGGGCACTGGAGGTGAAAACCAAAGAATTGCTGGGCCTGGTAGCCAGTATGGTACTTCGCTGCGATGATTGCATCAGGTATCACCTGGGCAAGGCCGCTGAGCTTGGAGTCAGTACCCAGGAGCTGTACGAGGTATTTGCCGTTGCCAATATTGTGGGCGGCACTATTGTGATACCTCATACCCGGCGTGCAGCTGAATATTGGGAAGAGTTGCAGGGAAAAGCTGAATGAGCATTTTCTTTGCCTACATTTGCAGCAATTTTTTGAGATTATGAGTGAAGTAACAGCAGCTCCTGCCCTTTCCGCAAAAGATTTTGCCACAGACCAGGAGGTCAGGTGGTGTCCCGGTTGTGGCGATTATTCCATTTTGGCACAGGTGCAAAAAGTGATGCCTGCCCTGGGAATACCCAAAGAGAATTTTGTTATTATATCCGGTATCGGCTGCAGCAGCCGGTTTCCCTATTACATGAACACTTTCGGCATGCATTCCATTCATGGAAGGGCTACTGCCATTGCCAGCGGGCTGAAGGCCGCCAGGCCCGAACTGAGTGTGTGGGTGGTGACTGGCGACGGCGATAGCCTGAGCATTGGCGGAAACCACAGCATTCACCTGCTGCGCCGGAATCTTGACATCAATGTCCTGCTTTTCAACAACCAGATATACGGGCTTACCAAAGGACAGTATTCACCTACCTCCGAAGAAAATAAGATTACAAAAAGTTCACCAGCCGGAAGCATTGACCATCCCTTCAATCCGCTGGCCCTGGCTTTGGGTGCCGACGGTACATTTGTAGCCCGCAGTATGGACAGAGACCCCAAACACCTGCAGGCTATGCTGCTCCGTGCGCATCAGCACAGGGGAACTTCATTCCTGGAAATTTATCAGAACTGCAATATTTTTAACGATGGTGCATTTGAAATCTTTACCGAAAAAGCAAGCAAGGCCAATGAAACCCTTTTCCTGGAACAAGGAAAGCCATTATTGTTTGGTGCCAGCCAGGAAAAAGGAATCAGGCTGGATGGGTTTACGCCACAGGTCATAGACCTCGGTTCCGGCTACAGTGCCGGCGATTGCTGGATACATGATGAAAAAGATTTGTACAAAGCACAGATTTTGACCCGCATGTTTGACGACCCCAAGAGAGATACCCATCTGCCCCGACCCTTCGGTGTGTTTTATGAAAATGACCGTCCCTGTTACGAAGATCTGATGGCCAAACAAATTTCAGAAGCAGTTGCCAAAAAACCTGCCAGCCTGGACAGCCTGCTTAAGGGCAATGAAGTGTGGGTGATTCAGTAAATGCACAGGGAGAAAGAATGCTGGCATAATGATCGTAAGCCACTCTTCATTATTACATGTTACCAACGAGGACATTCTGAACATACTTAGCCCAATTAAAGACATAAAAGACCTGAATGGCTAGGTGGATTGTCACAAGTTTTCAAATCTTGCATAAACATGCTGAACGCATTGAAAATCAGGCTGACAATTTTTATTAACCCCTGAAAAATGGTTTCGTATATTGCGAAAAGCTACTATTTATGTGTCACCCTAAACAGCATCCTACTTAAATTCAAACTAACATGACTTTGCCGACCCGACCCAACGCTATTTTTAGCACATGGCAAGGCACACAAAACCCAGATACAAGGCCAACCTTGCCAAGAGCTAAAAATGCCAACACACTGCCTACCCACCCCGGCTGACAAATATCTATCATCTTTAGTCCGACACTTCAGCAACATACCATTACTGGACACCCATGCCCACCCACCACCCAACAAACTGATAGCCTTTATATTAACAATAAACATTTTAAAAGTATCTTGCCAAAACAAAAATTCTTATAAGAAATAGAATGGCTAAAAAAGCGAAAGAAAATATTGAACCTGCCCGCCAAAGCAAAGCTAAAGCTGAGGCAGGCGGGGAACCTTTAGAGAAAAAACTCTGGAAAGCTGCTGACAAGCTCCGTAAAAACATGGACGCAGCCGAATACAAGCATGTGGCGTTGGGGCTTATTTTCCTGAAATACATCTCTGATGCTTTTGAAGAATTGTACAACAAACTGAAAGAAGGCAAAGGCGACTATGAAGGTGCTGACCCAGAAGATAAAAATGAATATGTAGCCGAGAAAGTTTTTTATGTGCCGCCTTCTGCACGGTGGACATGGCTGCAAGGCAGAGCCAAACTGCCCACCATTGGCAAAGACGTTGACGATGCCATGGACGCTATTGAAAAAGACAACCCTTCTTTGAAAGGTGTTTTGCCCAAAGTGTTTGCACAGGAAAAATTAGACAAGGCAACTGTTGGCGGACTGGTGGACATGGTAAGCACCGCCACATTGGGAACTAAAGAAGCACAAAGCAAAGATTTGTTGGGCAGAGTGTTTGAATACTTCTTAGGTGAATTTGCATTAGCAGAAGGCAAGAAAGGTGGACAGTTCTATACGCCTGAAAGTGTGGTAAAACTATTGGTTGAAATGCTTGAACCATATGAGGGCAGAGTTTTTGACCCTTGCTGCGGTAGCGGTGGAATGTTTGTCCAGAGTGAGAAATTTATTAAGCACCACCAGGATTATTACAACCCGCCTGCCGGACGGGCAGGAAAGAATAACGGAAAAAAACTTTCATTAAACCCTGCCGACCATATTTCTATTTACGGACAGGAAAGCAACCAAACCACATGGCGACTGGCAAAAATGAATCTTGCCATAAGAGGTATTGACAGCAGCAATGTAAAATGGAACAACGAAGGCAGTTTTCTAAACGATGCACACAAAGACCTGAAAGCCGATTTTATTATTGCCAACCCACCGTTTAACGATAGCGATTGGAGTGGCGAGCTTTTACAAACAGATGCCCGCTGGATGTATGGCGCACCGCCTCCCGGTAATGCCAACTACGCATGGATTCAGCATTTCATCTACCATTTGGCTCCAACAGGGAAAGCCGGTTTTGTGCTTTCCAAAGGCTCATTAACGACCAACACCAGCAATGAAGGCGCAATACGAAAAGCATTGGTTGAAAATGACCTCATTGATTGTATAGTAAACCTTCCGGCAAAATTGTTTCTGAATACACAAATACCTGCCTGCCTCTGGTTCCTGAGCCGCAATAAGCAAAAACATAAAAAGAAAATCCTGTTCATAGATGCCCGGAATTTAGGTTTCCTTGTGAACAGGCGTACCAAAGAACTTTCAGATGATGATATAAAAACCATTGCCACCACCTACCATAACTGGCGCACCGGTGACCTGCCTGCGTCCGCAGGACAGGCAGGAGGCAATTACGAAGACATTCCCGGTTTTTGCAAAGTGGCTACCGCTGATGAAGTAAAAGCCCTCAACTATGTAGTTACACCCGGCAGGTACGTAGGCTTACCGGATGAGGAAGACGATTTCATTTTTTCCGAACGCTTTACCTTATTAAAAACAGAATTGGAAAACCAGATTGCGGAAGAAGATGCTTTGAATAAGCGGATAGCAACTAATCTTTCAAAAATTAAATTGCAAAATGGGTAGAAAAAACCAACATATAGAAGTGCACGGTATTGCAGTTGCTTATACAGGAATAAATGAGGATGACTACATCTGCATCACCGATATTGCCAAATTCAAAAACCCGGATGCGCCTGCCGACATCATTAAAAACTGGATGCGCAACAAAAACACCATTGAATTGCTGGGACTTTGGGAAAAGCTGAACAACCCGGATTTTAAACTGGTCGAATTCGACCAGTTTAGAAATGAGGCAGGGTATAACCATTTTGTCCTTTCACCTCAAAAGTGGATTGAGAGCACACAAGCCATTGGTTTACAATCAAAATCCGGAAGATATGGGGGGACCTATGCACACAGGGACATTGCTTTGGAATTTGCGTCATGGGTATCCGTTGAATTCAAATTTTATTTGCTGAAGGAATTCCAGCGCCTCAAGGAGCAGGAACAAAAGTCCCTGGACTGGAACGTCAAACGCAGCCTTACCAAAATCAACTACCGGATACATACAGATGCCGTCAAAACGCACCTTGTTCCAGAACACCTCAGCACACAACAAATCAACCTGGTATATGCCAATGAGGCGGACGTACTGAATATGGCGCTCTTTGGTATGACCGCTAAGCAATGGCGCGATAAGAACCCTGATAAGGATGGCAACATCCGTGACTATGCCAATGTAAGTCAGCTGGTATGCCTTGCCAATCTGGAAAACCTCAATGCCGTCTGGATTGAAGAAGGACTGCCGCAGCCCGACCGCCTGCAACGCCTCAACCAGGTGGCGATACAGCAGATGCAGTTGCTGACACAGGATGCGTCAGCCAAAAGATTGAAAGGAGGGAAAAATGAGTGAGTGGAAGGAATATAAATTCTCTGATTTCGTAGAAATCAACCCTTCTGTTCCATTGAATGGAAAGGAAGAATATTCCTATGTAGAGATGAAAGATTTGCAAGACGGAAATAAATTCTGTTTCCCAAGTGCAAAAAGAAAACCTGCGAGTGGTGCAAGATTTCAGGACGGAGATACACTTTTTGCCAAGATTACACCATGCTTAGAAAATGGAAAGATATGCCAGGTAAAAGGGTTAGTAAACGGAATTGGTTTTGGTTCCACTGAATTTTTCGTATTAAGAGGTAAACAAAAAATTTCAGATAATGAGTTTGTTTTTTATTTATCAAGATGGGAAGAAGTAAGAGCATTTGCTGAGAGTAGATTTGAAGGAACATCAGGCAGACAAAGAGTTCCAAAAAATTGTTTTGAAAACCTCTATCTGAATCTCCCGGACTTAAAAGAACAAACCGCCATAGCAGAAATATTAAGCAGCTTAGACGATAAAATAGACCTGCTGCACCACCAAAACAAAACGCTTGAGCAATTAGCCGAAACCATTTTCAGGCAGTGGATCCTGCCTGCGTCCGCAGGACAGGCAGGTGTGGTGGAGGCGGATGAGAGTTGGGAGGTTGGGACATTAGAAAACGAATTTGAATTTGTAATGACAATCACCATCAGGCGAAACGCTAAATGAAACTAAAAATGGTATGATTTTCTATCAGGGAAAAAGTGATTTTGGATTTCGCTTTCCTGAACCAAGAGTTTATACAACTGCACCAACAAGAATTGCAAAGCCTTTTGATACACTTATAAGTGTTCGGGCACCTGTAGGTGACATTAACATGGCTCTTGAGGAATGTTGCTTAGGCAGAGGAGTCGCAGCTTTCAGGTATAAACACAATCCAGAGTTTTATTCTTATACTTATTATAAAATGCGTTCTTTAACAGAACCAATAAAACAATTTGAAGACAGTGGAACTGTTTTCGGTTCAATAGGTAAAGATGATTTCAAAAAGTTAGAATGTGTTATTCCTCCAAATGAATTGATTTTGAAATTTCAAGAAATCTCAAAACCTAATGACGATAAAATCAAATCCAACACCCAACAAATCCGCACTCTCACACAGCTACGAAATACCTTGTTGCCAAAGTTGATGAGTGGGGAAATACGTCTGAACCATTGATTTGAAAGATTAAATGATAGACTATGATTAAAGAGCAGTATAAATATTCAGAATTAACGGGTAAAATTATCGGATGTGCCATGCGGGTTCATTCGGCATTGGGCAATGGTTTCCAGGAAGTCATTTATCAACGAGCATTAGAAATTGAAATGGCTGATGAGGGAATTAGCTTTAGCCGCGAACATGAGATGCCCATTTATTACAAGCAACAGCAGATCGGCACCAGGCGGGTAGATTTTTTAGTAGAAGGTGTAGTATCGGTTGAGTTGAAAGCAATTACAACATTAGAAGATGTGCATTTGGCACAAGCTATCAATTATCTTGAAGCTTATGATTTGGAAGTAGGTTTGCTTATCAACTTTGGTTCAAAAAGTATGCAACACAAACGAATTGTAAACAGAAAATTCAATCAACAAAATCAGGGAAATCCCCAAATCAAAAAAATCAGTGGTTCAGACAATGGCAGACTATAATTCATCCGACATCATCTTTTACAGTTCCCCCGAAGGAAACATAAAGGTAGAAGTCATTTATTCGGGAGAAACATTTTGGCTTACCCAAAAGCGGATGGCAGAACTGTTTGGCGTAGAAGTGCCAGCCGTGAGCAAACACCTGAAAAACATATTTGAAACAGGCGAGTTACAGGAAGATTCAGTTGTTTCCAAAATGGAAACAACTGCAAACATCAAAATAAACAGTAAGAATGGACAATAGCCAACTTATATTTTACGCTACTCCACAAGGCAATGTAAAAGTGGAAGTTATTTTTGAAGAGGAAACGTTTTGGCTGAGCCAGAAACGCATGGCGGAATTGTTTGGCGTAGATGTAAGAACGGTGAATGAGCATCTGAAAAATATTTTTGCCACCGGTGAGTTGAGCAAGGATTCAACTATCCGGAATTTCCGGATAGTTCAAAAGGAAGGCAGCCGCAGCGTTACAAGAGATGTGGATTTTTACATACTGGACGCTATACTTGCAGTGGGCTACCGGGTAAACAGCAACGAGGCAACACAGTTTCGGATATGGGCTACCAACACACTCAAAGAATTTATCATCAAAGGTTTTGTGCTGGATGATGAACGGCTGAAACAGGGGAAAAACTTCGGCAAAGATTATTTCGATGAATTGCTGGAACGCATCCGTGAAATCCGTGCAAGTGAAAGAAGATTCTACCAGAAGATTACCGACCTGTATGCCCTGAGTGCCGACTATAATAAAGATTCGCCTGTTACTCAAGACTTTTTTGCATCGGTGCAGAACAAACTGCATTGGGCAATTACCGGAAAAACGGCAGCAGAAATAATTTACACCGAAGCAGATGCTACGAAAATTTACATGGGCTTAAAAACATGGAAGGCAGCACCACAAGGAAAAATTTTGAAAAGTGACGTCAAAATTAAGGGCATCTCTCATAACCATTTAGTAAATTTTTTATTTTCCTTGAAAGCAATGCCACAAAAATGGCTCTGACAGCAGGACAGGAGATATTTTGACTAAATGGATTTGACACTTAACTTTGGCGACTGGCGATATTC
The DNA here is from genome assembly GCA_964473035.1 of uncultured Chitinophaga sp. GTDB lineage: Bacteria > Bacteroidota > Bacteroidia > Chitinophagales > Chitinophagaceae > JJ008. The sequence goes on along the minus strand of CAYYMK010000005.1, from coordinate 49,873 downwards.
CGGTTCAAACAGGTAATTTAATTTTTTAACTCATGAGCAAAATTTTTCTTTCTTTTATTTTCCTCTTTTTATCCCTGGTATTGTTGGCGCAAAACGATTGTACAGAGCCGGGTTACATCAATAAAATCAAGGGATTTGAACCGGCAAGCTGTGTGTTTTCTGAATTCAAAGAACATAACTTTTCCTTTTATGACCTGAAGGGAAAATATACCCAATTGAAAAAAAGCGGCACATACTTCCGCATTAATTATGAAAAAGATCCGAATGAAAGCAGGAATTTAAGCGGCGATTATATCAGGCAAAATTACCTCAATGCTGTGTTGAAAGTTAAAGGCGAAAATTTATCAAGGGATAAGGAGGTATATAAATTTAAACACGAAGGAAAATCAATCTACATGATGGTTGATAACGCCTGGGATGCCGACGACCAGGGTTACCAGGTCTATATCATTGAAGAATCGGGTATGCAGCAGGAAATTGAAATTTCCATTAAAGATGCAATTGACGCAGATGGAAAAGCGGCTTTATATGGAATATTTTTTGATGTGGATAAATCAGTCATTAAATCCGGCTCTGACAAAGAACTGACCTTATTAGTTAGCTATCTTAAGGAAAATGCAGCTGTACAAATTTTTGTTGTGGGCCATACCGATCATACAGGAAATTTTGCGCATAACATTAAACTTTCAAAAGAAAGAGCACAGGCAGTCGTAGCATACCTTGTTTCAAAGGGAATCTCTCCAAACCGCCTGACTGCAGAGGGAGTAGGGCCTCTGTGCCCGGTTGGTACAAACAAGTCAGAGGATGGGCGGAAGAAGAACCGGAGGGTTGAAATTGTTTTGAAATAACACAGTACACTGCCCATTACAATAGAATTAATTTTGGAACTGGCCAGGCCAAACTCTCTGCTGATTTTTGTAAAAACAAATTCTTTCTGTTGTGCATTGAGCGAACTGTTAAAAAATATCAGCAGCAAAAGAAGAAATTTGTTCATGCCCTGGTCTTTATCTCAATCCAAATCTACAAAATGGAATCTGGGAATTTTCCTGTGTATAAGAAAATCACATGAATGTGTGATAGTTCCTGTTTCTTTTTAATAAACAATGAACCAGGCAGAATGATTATTGCAAAATACACTTCCCTTCAGCGAAGTTTCTTTTCCAACTCCTGAACAACTGGTGAAAGGGCTGAAGAATTATTGCTGAGCAGAATCATCGTTTTTCTGCGATCCAGGTAGCGCAGTATCTGTGTGCGGTAGCCGGGATTATCACCGTTATGGTACACAATCTTTCCCAGTTCAGGATCGGTGCGCAGCATCCAGCCAAAACCGTATGCGGACAGGCTGCCGTCATTCAGCCGCATGGGCAGAAATGCCTCTGCAAGCGTGGATTGCCGTACAAGTTTTTCGGAATACAGGGCTTTATCCCATTTCAATAGATCATCTGCTGATGAGCTGATTCTGCCAGGGCCTTTGCGATTACCCAGCCAGATGGTATAGTCAGATGAAGGAAAAGAATCTGCCCGGACATACCGGTTTCTCTCTTTTACATAAATATGGCCGATGGCAAAGTTGGCCATTGCTTTTTTTTGTGCCCCTGTTCTGATATCCGTATTTCTCATTTTCAGCTTTTTGAAAATCCAGTTACGGCACATCCAAATAAAATCTTTACCGCTTGCCTTTTCTGCAATGCTGGCAAGCAGCAGGTAGCCCGTGTTGCTGTATTCATATTTTTGGCCCGGGACAAAAAGATTCGGGGGCGCATATTTGTTCAGATACGCAATACACTCTTCATTTCCGGCCACTTTGGTTTTGTCCCAATGCTGATCCATGATATCCTGATAATCGGGCAGACCGCTGGTATGAGTGAGCAAATGCCGGATTGTTATTCCCTGGTACGGAATTTCAAGATATCTTGAAACAGAATCATCATAATTCAGTTTGCCCTTTTCTTTCAGTATCATGATGATCATAGCGGTGAACTGCTTGCTGACAGATGCCATTTCAAAGATATCGGTCTGCTCCAGCGAAATCTTCCTTTCAAAATCTCTGAACCCCGTAACCTGGTATAGGGCAGGTTTACCATTTTCTGCCAGCAACAGTACCCCGCTGAAAGAAGAGGGCAGCATACCCGCATCTGCTGTGTGTTGAGCCTTTGAAAACTGAATCAACAGAATTAACGACGGAATGAACAAACACAGCCGTGCTGTACAGTTATGTTTTCGTAACCAATTCATTTTATTTTCCCGTTATACAGGATGGCTGAATGTACAACAAAGTCCTGTGTTATAGAAACCCGGCAGTCAGCACAGCCATAAACTACCTGTGGCAATACCCGCATCGTATCATTGTCATCAGCACACAGCCTTTTGCCTTCATCCTCCATGACCGGAATCAGTTTTTTATGAATCGCATTGGCCTTAATTTTAAACTGAATATGCCCTCCCACAGTAATCTGTCAGCAGGTCTGCCGGGTGCATTGTGGCTGCTATCACCGGAGCATATCACTGGGCACCCGATTACCCAGGGTCGCTCAGATTAAACATTTAAAAATGATTCGCATGAAAAAGGTTTTTCTTCTTGTGTTGGTTTCCTGTACTGTGTTTGTTGTGGCTGGCAGGGCGCAAGGCAGTAAAGAGGGTGCACCGGTTACGGTTACAGCTTTGCCGCAGGCAGCAGTGCCGGGGCAGCAAATTATAATTTCGGGTGCCATTGTGGTAGATAATAAAGCACAGCCCGTCTCTATAAAAGTGGTAAAGCCGGATGGAAAGCCTGAACAAATGGGAGCAACAACCGATCCGAAAGGGCTTTTTACCAAAACATATCTGAATACAAAACTGCAGGGCTGGTATGGTGTTTTTGTATCTGCTGCCGATGGAAAAGGGATGGGAACAGATAGTTTTTTTGTTGGCACCCCACAGGCTGTGGCCGATGAATACAAAAGCAAGATGAATGCATTGCAAAACCTGGCCAATAAGAACATTGATGTGGTGCTGGGTCACCTGATGAAATTGCCATCAGATGCGCAGATGGAAAATGCCCGGCAAAAATTGAAGGATGCTAAAACCAAACTAGATGGGTGCAAGAAAAAAACGGATGCACTGAGTGCTGGCTTCAGCCGAATCGTGCAGGAGCTGGGCAATGTCCCTGAGGCAGCAGCAGCCTTGCAGGTACACTACAAAGAGCTAGACAACTGGCAGCAGGAAGCTGGTGCCAAGATCCCGGTTCTGGAAAACCAGCTCAGCAGCTATGAAAATATTTCTTACAACTGCGAAACCATCAACACGCTGGTGGAAGTGTGCGGGCTGATTTCCTGGATCATGAATTTCCAGGGAAAATTTACCAAGATCATGATCAATATTGCATCGGATAAGATGCTGCCCGGCGCTGTAGACCGCATGAAGATCAGCGGAAATGAAACAGCAAAAGAAACAAAAAAACTCGCTGTCAATGAATCGCAAAAAGCTATGACCGCTGCTGCCCTCGGGTTTGATGAACTCAAAGATTTTGTAACAAAAGGACTGGCTGTGGATGTAGCGCAATACATTGGAAAGATATTATACGCCCAGCGCTGCATTGACCTGAAAGGCCCGGTGAAGGCAAGGTTTGTTGCCAATATTTTTAACGGGGCCGACAAATACTGGACCTATGCCATTGAAACCACCGGGACACTGGTGCTCCGGTATGAAAAAAATGCCGATCTCAGCAAGCCTTCAATAATTACTGGTGAGTTTGAGGGCTTTCGTACCAAATATGAATTTTGGGAAGACATCGAAAAGGTGGAAAAATTTCCCAGAGGGGCGATGGTCAGAAAGATTTACAAATCTCCCATACCGGTCAATGCCTCTGCAATTGGAACCGACCTGGGACTGGCCGGCCGCACTGCTGTTCCCGGTTCATTTCTTGTAAAAGTAAAGGGTAAGCTTTCCGGCAACAGCCTAACCCTGGAAGTTCAAAACTCACTCTTTGACAATATGGAGACAGAAGAAAAAAATAAACTGCACCTGATTATGGTCAACCCGGTGCTTCCGATCCCGATCATTAAAACATTTGATTTCCCGATTGCAAGGAACCGGGCCATATTTGTAGTTGGGCTTGGCCAGGGCCAAACCATTCCCGTGCAAAAGAACGGTAGCACCCTCAGCGTCCGCCACAAAATGACCAACAGCAGAGAACCCGACCCGGAAATCAAGCTGGCTTCCACTCTTGACATCAACCTGACGAATCAGTAAGTACTATGTCCGCAGCGTTTCATGTGCAGCAGCTTTTTGAGCCTGAATGGCCGCAAGACCTTTCACGGTTTCTTCGCTGTTATTTTTTAAGAACCCAAGCTTGTGTGAATTGAAATAAAATTTTTCTCCTGCAGGCGTGGTCACAGAAAACCACTTCAGCATTCGCCAGTTTCCTTCATCCTGCACGGTGCAGTCTTTCAGGTTAAACACAAAGGGCTGCCCACCTTCTGTTGTTTTAAAACTAAGGGTATCGCCTGACAGGTACAGTGCCCCGAATGAATCAAAAAACTTGAAAGAGTTTCTAAACCGCTTGAAAGAGGCGTAATAATAAAGCGCTGCATAGCTTGTAGGTTCGGTTACGCTGCGTATGATTTTTGCAAATCGTTGTTCTCTTGAAGTATAAACGATTGCCATACCCACAAGAGCTACAGTTCCGCCCACCAGGGCTCCGATAAAAAATGGTGACATAACGGGTGTTTGCCACAAGTTAATAAGAATTTCTCAATGCCTTTCCTGCACGGGCACCGGTATGCTGCTGACGGTCCACGGTAAGCACCCCGTTTACCAGAATGAAATGAAATCCCTGTGAATAGGCATGGGGTTTTTCAAATGTGGAAATATCTTTTACAAGTGCTTCGTCAAAAACGACAATATCGGCAGCCATTCCTTCACGCAGCAACCCACGGTCTTTTAGCAGAAATTTTTGTGCCGGCAGCGAGGTCATGCGCCGTACCGCATCTTCCAACGAAATTATTTTTTCTTCCCGCACATACTTACCCAGAACCCTGGCATTGGTTCCATACCCTCTTGGGTGCGGTACTGCAGCCCCCAGCCGGCGGATAGATGCATCGCTGGCAAACATATTGTAGGGGTATTTCATGATACGGCGCACATCCTCTTCGCCCATACCATGAAAAACCGCACTGGCACCTCCCAGCATCATGATGTCAATAACGGTTTCCGCTTCTTCTTTTGCCCTGTGCCTGCGCCCCTTCATCTGGTTTATTTCTTCTATGCTTTTTCCATTGTAGGAAGTGTCCGGGCCAAAGTAAGCCACCACTGCATAACTCAGGTGCCTGAGTTTTCTTTTTTTCAGCCGTTCTAAAATAGAATGGATCACCTGTTTTCTGATACCGGGTCTTTGCAGCCGGGCCTTGATGGAATCTTGCCCGTCGGCCAGAACTTCATCGGGCAATAAGGTGCTGATGGATGTGCTGCTGGCTGTGTAGGGGTACTGGTCAATGGTGACTTCAATTCCGTTTTTTCTTGCTGTTTCAATCATGGCCACAGTTTCTTTGCTGCGGCCCCAGTTATGCTGTCCGCTGCATTTGAAATGAGAGATCTGCACGGGAAGATTTGCCTCACGGCCAATGGTCAGGGCTTCCTCAATAGCCTGTACAACACTGTCTCCTTCATCCCGCATATGAGAAGCATAGACTCCTTTATACTTTGCTGCCATAGTGGCCAGTGAAATAATTTCAGCAGTAGAACTGTAGGTGCCGGGAATATAAATGAGTCCTGTGGAAAGTCCTACAGCCCCGTCTTTCATTCCCTGATCCACAATTGCCTGCATGCTGCGTATTTCATCTGCTGTGGCTGGCCGGTTTGCCCGGCCCATGACAGCTTTACGTACATCATTGTGACCTACCAGGCTGGCAATATTAATAGAAAGTTTCAGGGAATCGACCCAGTACAGGTAGCGGCCAATATTGGTATGAGAGGAACCGCAGTTGCCGGTGATGCAGGTAGTGACACCATCATAAATAAAATTTTTTGCTTCCGGATCTTTCAGTTCATCTCCTTCCAGGTGTGTGTGTACGTCAATAAAACCCGGAGCAACAATGAGGCCCCGGGCATCAATAATTTTTTTGGCAGGTGCATGAATGGTTCTTTGTATAGAGACAATTTTTCCCTGGTGTACAGCAATGTCGCCATAAAACCAGCTATTGCCGGAGCCATCAAGAATTTTTCCGTTTTGGATCAGGAAGTCATACGGCTCCTGAGAAAAACCTTGCAGCAGGGTAAAAAAACCCAGAAGAGACAAACTTATACGCATGCTGCAATTTCGCTTTTTTTCGGGATTAAAAAGTCTGAAAATTTACCAGATTACATGCCGGAGGCAGGCGCTTCAAAATTTACTGATGTTATCTTTTATACAGCAGTGTATCTGCCTTAGCCAGGCCACCGAGGATTGCTTCTTTTACCTTCAGCACTTTTATCTTTTCTTCTGCAAGGTACTGTATCCGATGCGGTGCATCCTCAGATGCAGAATCAATATTGAATTCTTCCATCCATTGATTCATGGCCCCGTCGGCCTGTACCAGGTCGCTGAGCAGTTGTTCCAGCTTCGCTTGCAGCGCAGCAGTTTCGGACTGTACTTTGGGGGGCAGCGCTTTGATGGAATCAATGCGGCGCTGCGCTTCTTTGCTGGCTTTTTTCACTTCGTTCATCCGGGGCATCACTTCATCATGCCCGGCCATTACTTCATCAAAGAGGCTGTCGGCAGCCGTCTGCTCTTTTTCCTGGCTGCTGTTGTTGTCTTTGCCTGCATCAGAATTTTTGCAGGAAAACAAAAACAGTAAAAAAATACAAGGAAGGGCGGTTTTCAGGAATTTCATAACAAGGGCGGGTTTCACTATTAATACAGATATTGATCCGATGCAAAGATAGGCAGATCTGCTGATTGAAAACCTCCATAGTCATCAGGCACATACCCATTGCGGATCCCTGTCAGGTGTTTTCGAAGGTGGAAAATTATAGATTCGCCCTCCAGGAAATGCTGTCTGGTTTTTGAAAAATTAAATATTGAATAATAAACCGGGCTTTATTCGTAGAGCCCTGAACCACAGCACAGCAGAATTACCGATGCGGATGGCTCCAAAGTCAAGCCTTACTATGGGCAATTCCCAAGTGGTATATCGTTTTTATGTATTTACTACTAGTAAAACAAATGTAAGGCGGGTGTGTTGGCGAACTTTATTTATCATATTTTTTCAATAATTCATCAATAATACCGCCAACGGTTTCATTCCTGGCTGCAAAAACGATATTCTTATAATTTTTGGCTTTATCCAATAGATTCCATGTGTTAGTTAGTTCTTTAATAACATTGTTTATTTCCGCTTTGTCTTTTGTTGAAATTGAAGGATGTGTGTTTAAGAAATTATTTAAATACCCTCTTGCTTTTTGAATGTCGGATTTTATATCATGAACTTTTGTATTAAGCAAATTGGTAAACCTTTTTTGAAGTTCATATTCAGTGGTGTATTTTGTATTTCGTATTGCAGCATGTTCTTCAGCAAACTCTTCTATTGCCAGCGTAATCTTTTTTTGAAGAGGCAGAAATAAATCTGCCGTGGATTGATAGGCCTGATCGTCAGTTTGTGCTTTTCCGGTATATGCATCAATTGTTTTCCATACATTACTCTTTTTCAAATCAACATAATAGCCATTACAGAGGCCTAAACTATCGTAAATAAAGGGTTGTAACTGATTACCTTTTAAATCCTTTACTCCCCACTTCCCATTTAGTTTCAGGAGAATTAAGCCGCAGGATTTACTACTATAAATAACATCATAAATGGTTTCCAGTATTTTTTTTCCATTCTTGTCAACCATTCCCATTTTATTAGCTCTTCTAGTAATGTAGTAATTCTTTTCATCTGCGTGAAAAGGACCAATACCATCATATTCGAATGGTAAAAGAATTTTTAAAAAAGGGTCTGTCAAACCCGTTTTATTGGAATCGTCATCTGTTACTATTAGTGTTTCGGTAGAAACGAATTGAATTCCAACGTACCAATTTACAAAACCAGTGATCATTTTTCCATCACCATCAAATACTGCTATTTTCCCTTGAAAATCTTTTACTCTAAATGCCACCCGGCCATCTGTTAACGATTTTTGATCTAAATCCATGTGTACGGGAGGAATTATTTCCTTATAATTACTGATTTCATTTTCTTTTTTACCTGTTGATACAACACCATAGTGATTGTATTTGTTTCTTACAATTAAATATTCTCGTCCATAATAATCATCAATTTCTGTGTATTTTAAGGGTACAACTTCATTTCCCTCTAAATCAATGTAGCCTTTCACTCGTTTATATTCGCTATCAAATCCTGTAGCTTTATAATATTTTTTGTTGTGAGTAATTTCTAACTCTCTGTATTTATGTGGAATGAGTACTTTGCCATCGTAAGTCATAACCATACTTCCTTTTTTATTGTCATAGAGAACGAAATGTGTTTTATTATCATGAATTTCTATATAAGTGGGTTTTACTATCACTTTTCCACTAGAGTCTTTAAGTCCAGTCTTATATAAACTCTTTTCAAAGATGATTAACTTTTGGCTATGCCCATTTTCAAAAATGAGCAATGTAATGAGTACAAGTATTATTTGTTTCATGTTTTTCTATTGTACTAGAGTGTCTGTGTAAAGTGACACAAAACGCCGTTTTATCATTGAGCAGTAACCAGCAGTGGCTTTATCCTTTTCCACGGCCCTGCGCCGGTACATAAATCGTAGATGCTTTCTTCCTGTACCTGTGCCAGCACAACCCATTTACCTTTTTTCTTTTGCCTGATTTCAAACTTTCGCTTCGAATAATCATAATCAGATTGCCGCTTGATCATGCAGTCTGTTTCTGCCTGGTTGAGCACCACTGCATAATGGCCGGCTTGCATAAAATCACATTCCTTTGCCCTGTCCTTTGCCCAGGAGACCCAGGAGCCGTCATACTTGTTAAGCAGTGATTGGGTCATATCTTCAAACCGGATGATCAGTATTCTGCTGGCATACGTACAGGAGTCGGGCCGCGGGTTATCCGTTTCATATAAATAAACCGAATCCTTTGGCATAGAAACGGGGTTCCCGCTTTTATCCACCATTTTTACAACAACCACGGCAGAGCCATCGAAGGGGCAATGCTGTGCCTGAAGCAGGATGGCAGGAAACAGGACCAGGAAACTGAACACAAGTTTTTGAGCGGTCATATCGGGTTGTTTTTGTTTTTACCGGGAGTGAAAGTACTGATGAAACGAATAAATCCACGATCAGCGTTTGTTAAATTATATTTGCGGAGAAAAATCAGCTATGCAACAAAGGATACAAGGAGGTTCGGTACAGTACGAAGTGCAGGATGGCATTGGCAGTATCAGCTTCTTTCATCCCCAGAGCAATTCTCTGCCTTCCGCCCTGTTGCAGCAGTTGGCGGCTGTCATTGCACAAGCAGGAAACGATGCCGGGGCAAAGGTACTGGTGTTGCGCTCCGGGGGCGACAAGGTTTTTTGTTCCGGAGCCTCGTTTGATGAGCTTGCGGCCATTCAGACTGAAGAAGAAGGGATTCGTTTTTTCAGCGGTTTTGCCGATGCCATTAATGCCCTTCGGCAGGCACCAAAGCTGGTCATTGGCCGCATACATGGAAAATGTGTGGGCGGTGGTACAGGTCTTGCGGCTGCAGTAGATGTGGCCATTGCCACTGCAGCAGCAGAAATCAAACTCAGTGAACTTACAATTGGCATTGGCCCCTTTGTAGTGGGACCTGCTATTGAAAGAAAAATCGGAGTTTCGGCATTTTCACAATTGTCCGTTGCAGCCAGTCGCTGGTTTGATGCAGAATGGGCATTCCAGAAGGGTTTATATGCCGAAGTGCAGCATACAGTACCGGAGATGGATGATTCCATCAATCTACTGGCGCAGCAGCTATCTGCCTGCAGCCCGGATGCAATGGCTGAATTGAAAAAAGTTTTATGGCATGGTACTGATGACTGGGGCCTGTTGCTGCAGCATCGGGCGGCAATCAGCGGCAGGCTGGTGCTGAGCCGCTATACCCGTGAAGCGCTTGCAAAATTCAAAAAGGCATAGCCTGTTACCTTACTCACCCATAAAGGCTGTAGCTTCCAGCGATACCACTTTTTTATCTACCAGGTGAAAAACAATGACCTTGTCCCATTTATCATCCTTGATGTTGATGTAGAATTTTGTTTTGCTAGGCAGCCAGGTAGAGTCGTTCACCGGTTCATACTGAGGCCCCATGTCCACGGGGCTGTCATCGTATGCGGCAAGAATATCCTTTTTTTCGGCGCCGATGCTTAACCCGTTTTCGGTACTACAGAGCGGACTGCTGGTTTCCACGCCGGCAAGATGAAAGACGGAATTTTCTTCTTCCCCGCCATATTTATCAAAATACAATGTGACATCTATTTCTTTATAGCGGGCAGAGGCGGTATCAGCCCACACTTCCTGGGTATCCTGTGCGTGCCGGAAACTGAGCTTCTGGCCCAGCAATGCCTCTACCTCCTGCTGTGTGATGCCGATTTTTAAACTGCCAATACCATCTTTGGTGATGATATAGGCGGTATCGGCCTGGCTTTTCTTTGAATTTGATTGCTTATTTTTCTGGCTGCATGCAGCAAACAGTATGGCAAACAGGCATGATAAGATAATAAATCTCATAAAATCAGTTTGGGTGAAGAGTTATGAAGATACAAAATTTCACAATTAAAAATTTTTATCGGTTTTGTAACAAGCTGGCCGATGCTGATAAAGACCTTGACATGATTATCAGAAACTATGGATACCCTCCGTGCCTGACCCGATCCAATACATTTCAAACATTAGTGCACATCATACTGGAGCAGCAGGTTTCGCTGGAATCGGCGTATGCTGCTTTTAAGCAATTGAAGAAAAAAATTGGCTATATCACAGCACCAAAAATACTCAGGCTGTCTGATGCGGAATTAAAAGCCTGTTATTTTTCCCGGCAAAAAACAAAATATGTCCGGCATTTGGCTGAAATGACACAACACAGAGAGATTTGTCTCAACAAAATGACAATTCTTTCTGATGACCAGGTTCGGAAACAATTGACCCGTGTAATAGGTATTGGCAACTGGACTGTTGACGTGTACCTGATGCTGGCATTACAGCGAACTGACCTATTCCCGGTAGGGGATATGGCTTTGATGAAAAGCCTGAGAGCAGTCAAGAATCTTCCGGAAGGGTGCAGTAAAGAAAAGATGCTGGAGCTGGCTGATCAGTGGCGTCCGCTCAGATCCATCGCGGCTATGATTTTGTGGCATTATTATCTCAGCAAATAAGTGCTGATCAAAGGGCATAGTATGTGCCGGGTTCATTCTTTTCTTATTTTACGGAGTTTTCAAAATAACAAAATTGTCTGAATCTTTCAGAAAAGGCAATTGCTGCCTGATAGTCTGATGGTGTGCCGTACTTAACGAAAGAGTAAAAACTTCTTCTTCGTCTGATATGCTGTATAAAATTTCTCCTGCCGGATCTATGATCAAACTGTCTCCGCTATGATAAACACCGTTCCCATCTTTTCCCACCCGGTTTACGCCGGCTACATAGCATTGATTTTCGATTGCCCTTGCCTGCAGCAGGGTTTTCCATGCTTGGTTCCTTTTTTCGGGCCAGTTGGCTACATAAACCAGCACATCATATTCAGGTATAGGATCTTCTTTGTTCATTGAAGGAGAAGCCTGGCGTGCCCACAGCGGGAAACGCAAATCATAACAAATCTGCAGGTTGATCTTCCACCCGTTTACTGATACAATTACCCGGTTGTTTCCTGCTGTATAATGCTGTGCCTCACCTGCCAGGGAAAACAAATGCCGTTTGTCGTACCAGTAGCAGTTGCCGTCGGGCTGCATCCATATCAGGCGATTGTAATACTTCACTGACCCCTGCATAACGGGATCAGGTGATTTAATAATTACGCTTCCGGCCAGGATAATTTTATGGGTGGCTGCAGTTGCTCGCATCCATTGTACAGTTTCTCCCTCCATGGTTTCTGCCAGCAGTTCCGGTTTCATGCTGAAGCCTGTGCTGAACATCTCAGGCAATATAACCAGTTCTGTTTTTTCTATGATCCCTGAAATTTTTTCATTGAGCATCTGCAGGTTCAGCTCTTTTTGTTCCCAATGCAGTTTGGTTTGTACCAGTGTGAGGGTAAGGTCGGGTTTCATGCAGCTGAATTTTTTTCTGTGAACTGTTGCACCGCCTCTTTGGCAATATCTGCTTCATAGCCTCTGTGCACAAGGTAATCAATGGTTTTTTTTTGCCTTTGCGGAAGATGTATATTTTTTAAGGAAGAAAATTTTGCCCATGCCTCCTGCCGTGCGGTGGCCGCATACTCATCATCCCCGATTTGTTGCAGGGCCTTGCGGATGCAATACTCACTCACCTGTTTTTGTTTCAGCAGATAGCGGATTTTGACCCGGCCCCATTTTTTTATCCTGAATTTGCCCCCGGCAAATGCAAGGGCAAACCGTTCTTCGTTCAGATAATTTTCTTCAATCAGCGCAGCAATCAGCTCATCGTGATCTTTTTTCCAGACACCAAGCAGGTACATCTTCTCTCTCACTTCGCTGTGGCATCGCTCCTGATATGCACAATAGTGTTTGAGCTTTTGCAAAGCCTGTTCTTTTGTGAGTGATTGTTTGTACACACTGCAAAAATAAAAAAAGGCCGCCTCAAAAGTGAGTGAAAACACAGAGAATATGAGTTAACAGAGTTACACAGAGAAATCATTGGCGTGGTATCAACTCTCTGTGCAGCTCATCTTCTCTGTGTCTCTGTGTTGAAAATACTTTTGAGATAGCCCCTGGTTCGGTGGCGTTTTCATCATGGGCTTAATTCTTTTTCCCTGTCAAATTGGTTGTGCGGACGGGCGGGCCTGATCTGCGCATGGCGGCGGGCCTGCGGTCAACAAAAAATATATTAGGCTCGCTGAAGCCGTCTCCATTTACATTACCATCCCCAAAAGGATGACCCTGCTGGTCAATGGTCTGTATGGTCCATATGAATGCATACGCATCGAGATCGGGCTCCATGTCCGGGCCAATGCTCCTGCTGGTGTCTTTTTTCATTTTCAGATCAAAGTCTGGATCTCCGGAACCGATGCAACAGTGGGTGAATCCCAGTTGTGGTTGCCATATAAATTGTGTAGTGCCAACAATATCTTTTGCAAGCAGGGGCTGGTTACTGCGCAATGCCTGCAAGGCTGTTTGCCCCGGCAATATTTCAAAGACCGTAACCCGGTATGTAAAAACATTTCCTGTGCTGGGTGTTACTGGAGTCCAGCGAAGCGTAATGGCTGATTGTGCTTTTTCCATATCAAGTATCACTTCGCCGGCCGGTATGATTGGGATAGGCAACTGGTAAGAGGCCAGGTTAAAAGTTCTGCATTTTTCTTCACTCAGCATTCTGTAATCCGTGGGGTTTACCAGTTGCACACAAAGCTGGTAGCTGCCCGCAGGCAACTTACCTGTTTTATCCATGGACGTTTTAAAAGAGCCGTTGAATATCATAATATCCAGTGGCATTACGTCTTCTACATACAATACAAGGTTGCTGTTGCCGGCGATGAAGGTGCTTGATTTTGCAAGGTTTTTTGACGCCACTATTTCTCCGCCAGCCGTCTTTAGCGTTGTTTTAATGATCACCGGCATGATAAGACCCGTACCACCCGACACCATGTAGGTGAGCGTTTTATGATCCCAGTCACCCAATGCCCCGGGCGGATTCGGAATGACCACTAATTGTGCATTAAATTGTGCGGTTACTGTTTTACTGGCCAGACAAAGGGCTGCTATTACGATTAGTTTTTTCATGTGTTATTTTTATTTGCCAAACCTGTATAAGAAACCTGTGCGCACATTGCTTTCAAGGTAGCTGGCATGGTTGGGTGTAATTTCGTTTCCGTATTTAAAATGATTTGTGCTGATGTAGATATTCCAGGTTACCCTCTCTGATATTTTCCAGTCATCACTTACTGTAGCAATAATATTATTATTGTTTTTGAAACTTGCCAGTTTTGAGTAATTGTATTGCAACTGCGCCCTCAGGTTCATTTTTTTCTGAGCTGCCTGCATGGAAGCGCCGGCGCTGACAGTGATCAGTGTCAGTTTAAACCCCGGCACTGAGTTGTAGAAATACATCAGGCTGAAGTCCGGTGAAATGTTTTTCTGTAAGAAAGTTGGCACATAGGTAAACAACGCCGTATGTGTATTATTGGAAGAAATGTTTGCGGTAACTACATCCCGCTCCGTGTACTTACTGTAGTTATAATTCAGGCTCAGGAAGTGAATCACTTTCTCATTGCTCCAGGTATAACTTGGATTGAGGCCAAAATCATTACTCACATTTTTGATGCCGTACGGATTGATGCCGCTGGGGGTTTCAAAACCAAAATTATTGAAGCTTACATTCAAATTCCAGTGTTCGTTAAATTGAGTGAACCAGTTCAGATTGGCAATAAACTGTTTTGCCCTCAGGGTGTTGTTGTTTACGTTATTGATCCGCTGGCCTGCACTGGCTACCACATTCATTCTGAATGAGCCTGATGAATCTTTCCATGCATTAAATCTTGTGTTTAACATATAATCAAACCGGTCGGGCAGCATAAATGGGTATCCCGGTGTTTGAAACCCAGCCCCGATATATTTCATCCGAACGCCCATGTCAAAATTTTGTGATTTTTTTCCGGTGCTGAAATCAGCGGCATAATCTTTTATTGTGGAAGTGTGGCCTTTGATAAAAGGTTTGAAAGAGGGCTTACTGCTGTCTTCCGGTAGTAAGAGGTCTTTTGTATATAGCGCCTGCGCCCCTTCTGCCTGCATATACCAGCCTTTTTTGAAAAATGCTTTTCCTGCAACACTCATGGTAAACCCTTCTTGTGGTTTTTCAGATGGCGGGGGGGTCGTTACAGAAGTAATGTCATCTTTTGCCTTTACAAAATTGAGTGCGGCTTCATATTTTCCCTCTTTTGCTTTGCCGACAGACATCATCCAGTTTTTTCGTTTGTATGCTCCGTTTACTGTGGGCGGGCCGTTGAGATAATTAATACCCCGCTGTGACAGTCCTGTAAAAAATTTGAAAAAGTACGTGCGGGGCCGCAGGTCTACCCCGGCACCAAACACGCCGATATCGCCTGTGCTGAGGTTAGAATAATTCAAATACTGTGTGCCTAGTTGCAGTTCAGCCCATTTGTATTTGGGATTTAGTCCAAAATTGTTCATCGGATTAATGATAAACTGGCTAAAACTTTGATTTTTTATTCCGGCATAAGGCCCTGCATAGTTGGTGGGCTTCATAGCAAAGTTGAAATTGAATGGCAGCGAAAAGTTTTTTCCAAACTTCATATTGGGTGCAAAAATAAACCGAACCTGGTTCCAGGGTTTGCGGGGAGCGAATCCTGTCCAGCTGGTGGGCTTGCGGTTAAGGCCGTAATGTTCATAGCTTATACCCATGGTACCGTTAACGCTGAATTGACTTTTTGCTGAGTCGCCCTGCCCGTGAGCTGTAACTATACAGCCCAAGAAAAGGAAAGCAGCAATGGATGTTTTTTTACTATTTCTCATACGGCTTAGAATGGCTTTTTGCTTTTGATGACAAATTCAAAACAGGCAATTACTTCACATTCCTTGCATTGGTTATCCCTGAAGGTGAACTTCACACATATCTTTCCTTTGAACTCACAGCAATCAATGGCCGGTGGCGGCGGTAGTAGGAAATTGATACCCACCTGCGAATTATTATTGATCGTAAATGTACTGCCGTTATTCCACACTACTTCCCTCGGGTTTTTATATTGTCCTGCACCCGAAGGATTAAACGGATGTGCCGATGAATTGAACATGGTGATTTTAGGTGGCACCGACGGGTTGCCCAGGTTTGTTGCGGATTGTATGCTGGCCCATGTGTATGGAAGGTTCAGGCACTTCATACACTCTTTGTTATAGTTATCAGTAATTGTATAACTCAGTACTTCTGCTCTCACTTCCGTTAGTGGTACGCCTGCCAGGCCGCTGATGCTGAAGTTTTCGGTCAGTACCGTAGCATTCATCTGCTGGTTATATGTTGTGGAAACTTTTGTAGTATCCACTTTTATTTTGTAGGGGCAACAATTTTCAGACTGAGGACATTCTGTTTTAAACATCACTTTACAACTATCGCATTTTGCAGTACCGCACCAGCCATATAGTGTAACTGTGTATGTGCCCGTCTGGCCGGGAATAAATGTGAGAGGCGCTGTACCGGTAATGGGTAATCCGCTGGGCGGTTGTAAAGAATAAGTCACATTGGCCGGGCAGTTATTGGGGTCAGGGCACATATACAGGGCCTGCACTGTTACTGGCTGATTGCATTTTACTGTGTAGGTTTTATTACAATCAAATGGTTTACTCTGGTTTTGCACAGTATATCCTTTGGACTCCCATTTACTTCCCTTGCAATCACATTCCTTCTTACACTCAACAGTAAAGTCAATCACGCAACTGTCGCAAATCTTATTACCACACCAGCCATATAGTGTAAGAGTGTAAACGCCGCTCATTGTTGGGGTAAACCAGGATGGTGCGTTGCCGGTTAGTGCCGTACCAACAGGGGGTTGCAGGCTATATGTCACTTTTGGAGGACACAGACTGTCTTTGCAAATGTAATTTGCATTAAAAGCATACGGCTGATTGCAAAGAAGTGTATAATTTTTATTGCATTCCAGTTTGATCAGCTGACCTACATTCGCATTTTTTTCTACTTGGTTCTTTTTGTTAACCCAATCAAATTTCTTGAGTCCGGCCGGGTTAGCCTCACCCGGACCTAAAAGAAT
Organism: uncultured Chitinophaga sp.; assembly: GCA_964473035.1. Taxonomy (GTDB): domain Bacteria; phylum Bacteroidota; class Bacteroidia; order Chitinophagales; family Chitinophagaceae; genus JJ008. The sequence goes on along the minus strand of CAYYMK010000005.1, from coordinate 33,009 downwards.
ATCACCCCACTTGCTTTCTTTACAATCACAGGTATCGCAAGAGGGAACAACAATTGAATACGCAGCACTTGTGTCTTTGCAGCCTGTGAGCGGATCTGTAACAATAATATGATAGGTTCCGGTAATTGCCGGTGTATATGCAGGTGTGTTTCCGCCAACGGGGCTTCCATTGAAAAACCACTGTATATTATTGTTACCTGCATAAGCACCAATCAATGGTTTGGGTGCATAAATAGTAAAATAACCGGTGCTGTCGCGACAGGTACAGGGTATACTGTCACAAAAATGAGGGAATAAATCTGTAGGCGGCCTCCTGTTGATCTTGATATTCTTACTGCTGCTGCAACCGGTTACCGGATCAGTATAAGTGGCTGTGTAAACTCCCGCTGAAAATACAGTGATGCCAGTTGTATTGGCGCCGGTATTCCAGGTTATGTTATTGGCATAGTTGGTAACAGCTAATGTAATGGGCACTCCTTCACAAAGTGTGGGGCTTGAGGTAACAACAGGTTGTGCCGGAATGGGGTTCACCGTTATTGTTAGCGAACAGGTATCGGTACATCCATATTCATTGGTCAGAACAAGATTAAATACCGTAGTCGCTGAAATGCTTGTCATAAACATCATTCCCGATGATAACAGTGTACCGTAATTTCCATTAGCATACCAGTCAGATGTATATCCGGGAAGATGATTAATACTGCTGAGCATTACATTGCCTGGCCCGCAAAGTTTGGAAGAAGGTGCTGCCCCAATTAGCGCTTTTGGTTTTGTTACTGCCTTTACTTCCACTTTATTGCTGGTGCAGATACAACCATTCGGTCCTGTGATCTTCACACGGTAAAAACCAACCACAGTAGTAGTATAGCTGATTGCATTATTGGTTCCGGCAGCGGGTATCCAGTTGCCGGGAGACAGTTCAAACTCCCAGAGATAACTGGCACCGCTTATATTGGGAGCAGTAAGTGTGGCTGCTCCTCCAGGACAAATGTATCCGGGCTGAATAGTACAGGGTCCTATGCCGGTCAGTACATTAATATTACTTGTGGCGGTGCATGTATTGCCCAGCCCATCCACAACCGTTAGTGTAACTGTAAAAGGTCCTGATGCATTGTAAATATGTGTGCTGCTGGGAGTATAAGCGGTAAAACCATCTCCAAAATTCCATGTATAAGAAACAATGGTAAATGATGGTGATCCTGAAATGCTGAAGGCAGTCGAAACTCCGGTACATACCGGTGATGGATTCACACTGATAGCCAGGGGTACATAGTTCACTGAGTGTGTAGCCGTACTGCTGCAGGTTACCTGCCCGTCATTGTAAGTAATCGTCAAAGTAACATTATAGGTTCCGGCCGAAGCGTAACAGTGTTGGCCGGGGTTTTGAGCTGTCGAGGTGTTCCCATCTCCGAAATTCCACAAATAAGTAACATAGGATGGGTTGCTGGTAATAATTGTAGATGTATTGGTCACATTCAGACATCCGTTGCATCCTAATGTATAGAGGAAGTTAGCCTGTATGGGAACTATAACTGTTGTTGCTGCGCAGTTGCCTGTACAGTTTGTTGGATTGGGAGATGGTGGGCCTGCACAAAAAGTAACACAATATACTCCTGCAGCATTATACACATGTGTTACAGGCACACCCGATGCGCCGGTGGCCGTGTTGCCATCTCCAAAATCCCAGGTAATTGTAGCACCGGTTGGATTCGGTGTGGTACCGGTGAAAGTGTAACTGTTGCAACTGTTTCTTACTACGCTTGTAATTTGCGGATTGTTTACATCCGGGCAGCAAACTTTTTTCACATTGAAGCTTGCATATTTTGTGCAATTGCCATAAGTAACCACAACATAGTAAGCTCCGTGTGATGGTGCGGTATAAGTTGCAGTTGTTGCTCCGGATATTGGTGTCCCGCCGGGATATGATCCGGAATACCACTGGTACGTGAAGGTTCCTGAAATGGGTTTTATTATGGTCACTCCAAGTTGTTCGTTTGTAGCTGTTCCATTGCAGATTCCCACTCCGCATGTAACAGGCATGATCGCAAATGGATCTTCTACAACATAAGTGGCGGTTGCAGAGCATCCTCCTTTTGTAGCAGTAACGGTATATGTTCCAGGTGTGGTAATGTTTGTAATGGTTTGTGTGGTTTGTCCGCCGGGGCTCCATAAAAAAGTGGCTCCACCCGGAGCTCCGTTAACCGTTAATGAAATGCCAGCCGGTTGACAAATATCCAATCCGGCTTTGCTGATGTTCACATTAAACTTTGGATAAATCATAATTCCCGTCAGCGCTGTTGCGGAGCCACAGGATGTTGTTGCATTCAAAGTCACCGGGCCCCAGGGTCCTGTGCTCGTTTGTCCATGCCAGAGTATTGTAATGGTATTTGTTCCCTGACCGTTGATAATGGTGCCCATGCTTGCATTGGGCGGAGCAATAGACCAGGTAACTGTTTCGCTGGAAGGCAATGTACCTCCGGTGATGGAATAATTTCCTGTTCCATCCACACAAACATTAGTGGGGCCGGAAATACTACCCACCGTTGCCGGTGTGACTGTAAATGTAACCGGAGTGGAAGGGCATGCCGGTGATCCGTTTGCCTGCAATACAACACTAATTGTTCCTGGTAGTGCAGTCCAAAGGATTGTTGCCGAGTTGCCGGTTGCGTTGATAAGATTACCTGGCTGGAAAGTACCTGTGCCACCTGTTACGGACCAGTAATAATGATAACCGGCTGGCGCATTTGAACTCATTGAATAGGTGTACTGTGAGCCTGCACAAGCTGTAGCAGGGCCGGTTATTGCACCGGGTGACGGGGTGTTGAGTACGTTAACCTTTATTTGTTGCGGTTTGGCTGGCCCGCTATTGCAATATGTATTGGCGGTTTCCACTACTTCAACAGTATATGTGCCTGCATTGGTAAATAGTGGATTAAAAGTTGGCCCTGTAAAACTGAGCGGTACAACACCGGTATTCGGTGGAAGAACAGTCCAGTTAAACGTTCCCGCTGCCGGAAATACAGAAAGGCTGGCATTAGTTCCTGTGCAGATGGTCTGGTCATAATATGCCACCCATTTATCGGAAGGACTGATGGTGAGCGAACCGCTGCTGCTGCAGCAGATGTGTTTATTGTCAAGATTGATAGTAAGCTGGTAGGTGCCAGGCGGTGCCAATGCCCAGTTAATCCATACTGTATTGTTATCAGGGTATGTATTGAGTAAATTGTTGTGGTTGGTTGAGGTGCTGGTATTTGTCAGTGTCCATGTGTAAAATGTTCCGGGCAAAACCGGCAATGTATATGCTGTGGTGGAAGTATTACAGGGGCTGGTATTCCCTATAATAATCGGGTTGGCTGGAATAACCGGTACGGGCACTGATGCGATACATCCACCGGGGCACTGTGCCTGTATCTGTCCTTGCGGGTTACCATTGCCCCATATAATTGTAATGCTGTTTGCGGTTGAGGCAATCATAGTGCCGCCCACAACGGGAAGCCAGGTAACGGAGGAACAACCCACTACATTATATTTTACAGTATCACCCGGACAAACAGTACTGATGCATTCTATTTTCAGCGTTCCGGGTGTAATGGTTACTGTTTTGGTAATGGTATCCGCACAGCATGTTTTAATGACCGGCGGTTCATTATTGGCTCCGCCTGTTGTTACAAAACTGTAGGTAATGAGTGTAACTGTATAAGTACCGGGAGCATTATACTGGTGTGTCACAGCCGTATTGCCTGATACTGTTGTATAATTATTGTTGCCGGACGAAGGGTCACCAAAATTCCAGGACGACATAAAGCTTCCGGAAAATGTAGTGCTGCCGGCAAACGAAATGATAGATCCGGCGCAAACATTGTTTGGGGTGAATGTAAAGTTTGCATTAGGTTTTTCTTTTACATTCACCCTCAGGCAGTAAGAAAATATATTTCCCCCCGGATCAGTAGCTGTCAGTGTTAGAGTAAACACGCCTGTCTGCGGCCACATAATACTGATGTTTGGACTTGTATTATTAGGATTAAGGGTAACCGGGGCCGGTCCGGTCACTGCCCAATTGTATGTCCAGCCAACCCCTGTGATGGATGCTGCATAGTTATACGACTGGTTGACGCATACTGCTATCTCTTTACAGGTTTTTCCACCCCCCGCCCCGCCCGGGTCCTGGTGTTCCCGTTCAAAACAATCGTTACCGGTGTAGAGTATCTCCACCTGGTTACAGGTTTGTGCAGATACTTTGTTGCTGGTTGCAGTAAAAAACACCGCAACGAAAAGCACAATTGCCAGGAAGTAGTTTTTCTTTTTCATTGCAGTTTATTTTGGAAGGTTTTTAGTTGGATCATCGCTGTTGCCGCCACTGGTGGGGGTGCAGCCCGTTTTTTTCTTTTCATAGCAAATCACTTTGCTGCACACCGTGCAGTCGCTGAACTCCACAATGTACCGTATGCACCATCGGAAAGTGGTACTGCAACAGGGTGATACGGGTGTGGTAATACTTATATTCAGGTTGGATTGTGACCCGGCCCATTGCTGGCTGTTGGTTCCGTTGGTAAAATGCCCATATAGTCTTGATTCTTTATCACAGGGAATGCACTGATTGTTTTCGGGAATCATTTCAAAATAAACTAATTCAGCTTTGATGGTTTTAACTGTTTTGGGAGGTGTAGCCACAATGGTAATAGGCTGGTTCCATGAAATACTGCTGGCCGTTGTGTTGATTTGTCCCGGGGCCGGCACATTCATGATGAAATGTTTTTCATCGCAGGCATCGCAGGCACAATGCAGGGTATCTGCCTCCACTTCTGTTTCGGTAATGGCATTGTCCAGCGGGTCTTCTGCCGCTACAAAGAAGCGGATGATCTTCGCAGTATCAATACAATTGATCTGCCCGGTGAATGCCTGTGTGCCATTGCCGGAAATGGTAAACGGTAATGAAGGTGCCAGGGGAGCTGGAATAATATTCGCCGTCACCCCGTTCACTTTATCAATTTTGATCTGAGTGATTTTAACCGGAGACGTCAGGTTATTTTTTAACTTAATATAAATATTTTGTTTCCCGTTTTTGCAGCACTCCACATGTACACTGTCAATCTGTATGTCAATATCATTATTAGCGATTTTATATGTAGCAGGTTCTCCGTTACAGATCGTTTTTCCTGTCGCATCTATTCTGTCCACTGTCCATATGTAATCACAGAGATAAGGCGGTAGACAGGGTCCCGTCAAAATTCCGTTCACGGTAACCTCACCTGCATCTCTTATTTCCCTTGAGATAATGGGTTTGTTTGACTTTATAGCCTGCGCAGCTGTTTGTCCCCGCATCAACTGAAATACACTCAGTTTATAGATTGACAGCACGCCTGCTGTAGTTACATGCGTCCATTTAAAAGTTACCGGGGCTTTGGCTTCCCGCTGCGTGAACTTCTTTTTGTCTTCCGGAAATATTATGGACGGACAAGGTTGTTTGTTTTCTTCTTTTATGCTGAAAAAGGTTTCTTCGCTGCTGCAGCTCACACGGCCGGTTGCATCCATTATTTCCACGGCCCAAACGTAATCGCAGAGATACGGGGGAATGCAGGGCCCGGTCACCAATGCATTTATGTTTGTTTCGGTTGTATTTCTTACTTCTCTTGTCACAACAGGGGTGTTTGACTTCATAGCCTGTCCGGCGGTTTGACCCTGCATCAGTTGCCACACTTTTAGCCGGACTATTGCTGAGGTTCCCGGAGTTGCAGCCGTACTCCATTTAAACTGTATCGTTCCCTTTGCTTCTGTCAGGCTAAATTGTTTATTGTTTTCAGGAACCAGGTTGTCCGGACAATTATTTTTTTCAGAAGCAGCACTGAACCGAAAGGGTTCGCTATTGCCGTTATTATTTCCAATAGGTTTGCCTTCTCTTGTCAGCGCCTGTACATTCCAGACAAAGTCGCAGAGATAAGGAGGGATGCAGGGACCGGTCAGTAAACTGGTACTGGTAACCTGCGTCATGTTTTCTACATCCTTTGTGAAGATGGGAGTATTGGACTTCATAGCCTGGTTGGCATTTTGTCCCTGCATCAGTTGCCAGACTTTCAGCCGATAGAGGACAGGGTACTGGGGTTTGGGCACCACAGGGGTCCAGCGGAACATGACAGGGCCCTGAAGCTGGGTTTCTGTAAACTTTTTATCGTCATCCGGAGTAATAAGAACGGGGGCCGCATAGTTGCCTGTTTTTTCGGTTTCTACACGAAATTCCTTACAGACTTCGCGGCTGATGGCTACTTTATCTATATTAAAAAACTGGACACAGATTGTATAGGTTCCTTCTTTAAGTTCATGACAACCGGCAAGGGGTGCCGTTAGGTCGGCTGTGTTAAACGTCCGCACATCAAATGCTTCTGTTTGCTTTGCTGAGGCGGGGCTGTTTCCGCAAATCAGCATGCCGCCGCTTTTTATCTGCACGACCAGCCTCGGCTCCATAATTCTTGCACCGGGAACTTTATGCGCCACCAGCAGCAATGCCAGAGGAGCCGAAATCCAGTTGTCAATTTTTGCAGGCAGGTTGTTTTTAACCGTAAAGCTTACAATGTTGATCTGATTGATCTGACCAGCCTGGCTGATTCCGGGCAGGGAGGCAATAAGGCAAAGCAGAAAGAGTTTTACTTTCTTCATAACACAGCGGTTTGAATGTCGGCAAAGAATATTTTGCCGGTATAAAAATCAGGATTAAAATGATTGCTGTGTGCCGGATTGTACAGGCGCCTGTTGTCATTGTATAACTGCGTTCAGGACTTACGCCTGATCCATTTTTCGAACCTGGATAAAAAATCTTCTTTGCGCCGGCTGGCAACGGGTACTTCTGTGCCATTTTCCAGTACCACCTCGCCGCCGCTGCCTTTCTTATATTCTTTGATGTAATTCAGGTTGATGATGTATTTATCGTGGACACGAAAAAAATCATGTTCCGGCAGCAGTCTTTCATATTCGCCCAATTGTCTGGATACAACATTTTTTTTTCCATCGGCAAAATAGAAGTTGGTATAGTTTCCACTGCTTTCGCAGTACAGTATGTCGTTCAGTTTTACAAATACCAGTCCGCTGCTGGTAGCCAGGGCTATTTTTCCGGGAGCCGGTTGATTGCTGCTCTGTTCCAGCAGTGAAAAAAGATTTCGGTTTATATTTTTCTGATCAATCCTCTCTGTGGCGCTGCGTACTGCGGCAATCAGCTTTTCTGTATTTACAGGTTTGGTCAGGTAGCCTGCTGCATGCACATCGAATGCCCGGATGGCATATTTGCTGTATGCCGTTACAAAAATGACTTCAAAATTTATAGGTTCCAATTGTTTCAGTACTGCAAACCCGTTCAGGTATGGCATTTCAATATCCAGGAACAACAGCCCCGGCTGCAGTTCCCGTATTAGGCTGATTCCTCTGCGGGCATCTGTTTCTGTTGCCAGAACAGCAAGCTGCGGGCAATGCTGTGCCAGCATGTTGGTGAGTAGCTGTACATTGTTTTGCTCATCATCTATTATGATGCAAGTGATCTGTGTCATGATTTCAGGTTTACCGGCATTGTCAGCCGAATGGTAGTACCACAGCCGTTGCCGCTAGTATCTTTTTTGTCCACTACTTCCTGCAAAATTCCGAAGAGTTCTGCTCTTCGTCTTGATAGTTGCATTCCCCTGCTCTGGTATTCGATTTGTTTTCCGCTCCGAAGCCGGCCTGCTTTTTCTCTTCCGATTCCGTTGTCGTCTATTTCGATGAGCAGCATTGTGCCCGACATACAGGCCGAGATGCGGATCATTCCTTTTTGATTTTCCAGGTGGCGCACCCCATGGCGAATGGCGTTTTCTACATATGGCTGCAGGAGCATTGCAGGCACATAACAGGCATCTGAGTTCAATCCCTGTTCGGTCTGTATGCTATAATCAAATTTACCCGCAAAGCGGAGTTTTTCTAATTGCAGGTAGGTGTCCAGATAACTGAATTCATCTGCCAGGGAAATAATAGAAGCTTCTGCATTATCCATTGTGCGGCGAAGCAGTTCAGAAAATTTGTCGAGGTACCTGTCTGCCTGCAGGTATTCTTTCTCATAAATAAATCCTTTGATGGAGTTGAGGCAATTAAAAACAAAATGCGGATTTATTTGCGCTTTGAGCGCCTGCATTTCCAGTTCTGTCATTCTTTTTTCCATATACAGTTTTTCTATTGCTGCCTGCTGCCGTTTTCGGTATCTGCGCTGAATGACATACAGCAGCAAACCAAGAAGCACCACCGCCGCCGCAAGCCGGTAGAGCGGGTTTTGCCAGAAAGGAGTTTGAATGGTGAGGTACAATACTGCTTCCTGCCGAGAGGGCTTGCCATCTCTTTTGATGGCCCTGATATTGATAGTATATCTGCCGGGTGAAAGTCTTTTTAATTCAATTTTTTCTGCCGGTTGCCAGGAGCTGTTATTGGTACGATATTCAAACAATGGAATAAACCCTGTCAGATCAACCCCGGAAAACTCTATACTGATGTCGTTTTTATCATGGCGCAGGCGGTAATTATCCTGCAGTATTTCATCTTTCCCGTTGATTTGTATGCGGGTAATATGAGTGGCTATATCGGAAACGGGCAGAGAGAGGTTTTCCGGTAGATAGCTGATACCTGCCGAGGTAGCTACATACACGGTGTCGTTGGAAATACTGATGTCGTTCACCTGTTCCCCAATCAGCCCGTCGGATGTTCCGAAATACGTATTGTTGTACAGAAAGCGGCCTTTCTCAATACTGTATTGAATTTTATTCAGCCCCTTGTTAGTCCCCAGCCATACTTCACCGGCCTTTCGGCTGAATAACGATTTGCAAATATTGCCGGGAATGATGCCGCCCAGCGGTAGTGATGCAAGCAGCCTGTTGTTTTGAAGAACCAGCAATGAATCGGAACCCAGCCCTACCCAAATCAGGTTGTCTGACGTGCAGGCCATGCTATTGACCCTGTATTGCAATACCGGGTATTGAGCGCTTAAGGCAATCAGTGAATCCTGTTGCCACAGGTATAGCCCGTCATTTGACCCTATATACAGATTTCCATTTTGATCTGCCGCCATAGATATGACTCTTTTGGCAATACTGTCTGTAAACTGGCCCCGTTTTAAATGATACAAATATGCATAGGCATGTGAGCCCATGCCTAATAGGGAATCGTTCAGTAATACAACCGTTTTTGAAGACCGGTTGTTGCGTCCGGCAAATGTGACAAGGGGTTTTCGGAAATCTTTGCCAAACAAAAAAGATGACGTCTGTGTGGCTACATAGATTCCATCCGGGATTTTAATAATTTTTCGGACCCACGCATCAATATTCATGTCTTTTGTAAGCCCTAATGGCCTGGCATCATAAAGCCCATCATACACATACACTTCTCCGCTGCTGGCACCTGCGTAAATTTGATCTGTTTTCAGCAGAGTGTTGAAGTTTCGCAGCATTTCCGGCAGGCCCGTGAAGGAGGAAATTCTTTTTTGCTGCATTTTAATCAGCCCATTTTCCATGGTCGAAAGCCAGGTATTGCCGCCGGCATCTTCCAGTACAAACCGCACATGGGTGCCGGTAAAAATATTGTCTTTTATTTCCAGGGTTTTTCGGTCCAGGATATATGTGTTGCCGCTGAGCGATGTAATCGCAAAATGTTTTCCCGTATTACAAAAAATACGAAGCACAAACGGAAACTGTTTTTCTGCGGTTTGCCTCCATTCCCCGGTTTGGGTGATGGAGAGCACAGCTATGTTTTTTTCCTGAATCAGCCATGCCGTACCATTGCTGTATTCTGCTGCAATTAGTTTTTTTCCAAGTGCAGCCGGCTTTTCCATTTTGCCATTGCTGAAGAACCTGATACTGTCTTCACATAAAAAAATATACCGGTCGGGTGCGTATTCCACTATTTTCTGAATGAGTCCGGCCTCCCTGCCAATGATTTCTTTATGTGCTGTGGTTTTTCCATTTTTGAAAATGTAGAAATGGCGCAGGTTGTTACTAAATGCAATTCCGCCATACTGCAGCAGGTGAACCTTGTGTGTATTAGCCAGATCAATCTTTCCCAGTTCAGGATCGGTGTGTTCGTTTTCAAACCGGTCGGTGAGCGGATTGTAGTAACAGGGTGAGCGCCGAAAAGGAATTGCCCAAAGGGTTTTACTGCTGTCTGTCACAAGGTCAATGATCTCGTTATCAGTAAGGCCTTTTGCGGTGGTGTAGGTATAAAATTTTCGTCCATCAAACCGGGCCAGTCCGTTTTCAGTCGCCACCCATAAAAACCCTTTTGTGTCTGTCACAGTCCTATACACAGAGTTTGACGGCAGCCCTTCTTTTGTAGTATACGTAATGGTTTGTACGGTTTGCGCTGCAGAAAACCTGCTGCACAAAGTGATTAAAAGACAGATAATATGCCACTGATAGTTGCGCATGTACGGTAAATGAACCCACCGCCGGTCCTTAGTTATTCTTCCAGCCGGTCGGTACAGCTGTATTCTTTTTTCAGGTAATCATCGTAATAATCGGCCTGTTGAAAAAGATATCGAAGCGATGCGGCTCCGTTTTCCCGGTTCATATCCATATCGTACATCACCCGGCTGAGAATGATATTCTGCTGTACACAACTAAGCACCAGTCCGCTGATACGGTAATTTTCTTCAAGCAAAAACCGGTACAGCGGTTTGATCCTGGTCAGATCGGCGGGCATCTGGCACAAGTAGGCATCGCCGGTAATGAAATAATTTTCCGGGTTGTATGTAATTTTTATTTTGGCCGACCCTTCTTTTACCATCCATACATTGGTTCCTTCTCTTGCCAGCTTTACATTTTTTCCAAGATCGTTGAGAATATCTTCAATGGTGCGGGCCGCCCCGGAGAGTTCGGATTCCTGTTCCGGAACAACAGGGATTTTAACTTCGGTGCCACAGCCTGGACAGTACTTGTCCAACTCCACATTTTCCAGCATCACTAATATACCACAACTGAAGCAGCGGGTTCCGGATTTGCCTTTATTTGGCAGATAAACAGAAAGGGCTTCCTGGAGGTAGCTGACCGGAAGTGCAAAGCCAAGATTGTCGCCTCCACGGATGATAAAAGAATTCACCCCGATTACTTCTCCCTGAAAATTCACCAGCGGGCCACCGCTGTTTCCGGGATTTATGGCGGCATCAATCTGGATAAATTTCAACCCGTCGCGGATGCGGTCCACCTTGGAAATGACCCCCTGGGTTGCGGAATAATTCAGCCCATAAGGATGGCCAATGGCAAGAACTTCATCCCCGTCTTTCAGGTTTTCGTACCTGCCCAGTTTAACTTCAGCCAATCCGGCCAGCGGAGGAGCCTGTAAAAAAGCAAGATCATGTTTGCGGTCGGTGTACCAGACCCGGGTTAATATTTTTTCAAATGATTTTCCGGCTATGGTGACTTCACCCTGACCAGATACCACATGATCGTTGGTGACAATCAGGTCGTATTCTTTTACGTAAAATCCGGTTCCCTTGCCTTCCTGTGTGGCGATCTGAATAATGGCCTGTTGGTATTGTTCAATGATTGCTTGAGCATCCATAGAGATCAGGTTTCCATGTTTAAGATTTCCAGTTGGGCGGTAAATGAATCATTAAAATCTATCAGGTTTGTAAACCGTACCGCCTGTGTGTCAAAATTCAGGCGGGGATATTTTTTATTCCAGCGCTCCTGAATTTCCCGGATTTCAGCAATGATCATTTTTTCCTGAAACCGGTTTGTTTTTTCATTGTAGAGCATTTGCTCAAATCCCAGTTCCCGAAAATACTCCGGGTAATTGGCTTTCATGAGCAGGTGGTACAGATCCGTAATTACCCTGGGCAGGCTGTATGAGTATTGACAATAGGAAATGCCATACAGTGCAATTTGGCGAGCAACGGCCGGGAACTGGTTGTCGCGGTACCATATCATGTTTTGCCTCGATTCAATAATAGCTTCTGCAATGGTTTTATATGGTTTTGGCGCTACAATGGAAAAGGTATGGCGGGATCGCACAAAACAGCTACAAGCCTTTTCTGCCGGCCAATCTCTCAGCTTACGGAATGCTGCAGCCATTTCATGATTTTTAGCGGCTGCTGTTCGTTCATCTTTATTAAAATAAATTGTGCCAATTTTTTCAAGTTCATACAGCAGCGAACCTTCCGGGGCAGCCAGATAGTCAATCCGGTAGATCAGGCTTAGCCACAGGTAGGCAATGCCACCGGCCATTTTTTCTGCATCCAGACTCTTGACCTGTTCGGTAGTTTCGTCAATCCACTTTTGAAGACTTTTCCATTTTATCTCTTTTTCTTTCTCAGGAATTTTCATGAGATGGTTGGTTTCTGCTTCCTGCAGCACTGAAAAATCCTGAATCAGCAGGTCATCCTGCTTATCGGCACGGGTCGCCAGTTCTTTTAAGCCATAATAGAGTTTTCCGGGGCTGGCGGAGTGCAGATCGCTGTCAAACTGCATGCAAAGACGGTCCTGATCAAGTGCAAAACGGCTGTAAAACAAATTGAAATTCATTTCCAGAAGCCGCCTCATCACCGGTACATTTGGTTCCGGCATCCGGGCAAGGGTCACTTCGGCCCGTACTGTTTCACGATCAAACCGGCCCTGTACTATTTTTGATCCCTGGTAAAAATGAAACTGGCCCCTGTCTCCGTTTCGTTCATATACAACGTTCTGTGTGCCATCGTCACGCAGGTAATCAAAAAAAGCATCCAGGCATTCGGTGTGTTTTTTTTCCTTATACAGTTTTTCCGCATCGGTCCACCGGTCCGACTTAGCCTGTGGTTTATTATTATCCGAATACCTGCCAAACTGTATGGTCATGACCTCAGGACTCTCTTTCTTTTTTCCTTTTCCAAAAATCCGGTCAAACATTTTTTAATTATTGAATGGGCCAAGATACGAAAGTACCCAAAGCCTGCAATCCGGGAAACAAGGTTTCCGGCAAAGGCGGGCCGATCTTCCGGCTTTAATCAAAAATATGTAGTTTCGCTGCAAACCAAATGCAATGAAGTTTATTGCCTCTTCATCCTTACTGCTGAAGCAACTGCAGCATATTTCCGGTGTCATCAGCTCCAATACTGTATTACCAATCCTGGAAGATTTTTTACTGGAGGTGGAAAAAAACAAAATGACCATCGTAGCTACCGATCTGGAAACAGTGATGCGGGTGCAGCTGGAAATTGAATCGAAGGAAAGCGGTAAAGTGTGTATTCCTGCAAAAATTCTACAGGATTCGCTGAAAAATATTCCGGAGCAGCCCCTCACTTTTTCTATTGATAAAAATTTCGCAGTGGAAATCACCAGCGATAACGGAAAGTATAAGATCATGGGCGAAAACCCTGACAACTTTCCGAAAGAACCAACAGCAGATGGTACCACATCGTTTACCATGCCGGCCCATGTGCTGGTTACAGCTATCTCCAAAACTATTTTTGCAACCAGCAATGACGACCTGAGGCCGGTTATGACGGGTGTTTTTTTTGAGCTGGATAAAAAAAGCTTTCAGTGTGTGGCAACAGATGCACACCGGCTGGTACGCTACCACCGGACTGATGTACATTGTGCCCGTGCTGATTCCTTCATTGTACCCCGAAAACCCCTGCAACTGGTAAAATCTGCCCTCCCGGCCAACGAAGATGAAATTACAATAAGCTACAACAGTAATCACCTCTTTGTCCGGCACGGGTCAATTCAAATGAGTTGCCGGCTGATTGATGGCCGCTTCCCCGACTACCGGGTTGTTATCCCAACAGAAAATCCATACAGGCTTACTGTAAATAAAGCCGACTTTCAGAGCGCCCTGCGCCGGGTAAGTGTGTTCAGCAACAAAAGCACAAACCAGGTGGTACTCAACATCACCGGTAGTGAACTGCAACTGGCAGCCCAGGATGTTGACTTCAGCACTGAAGGAAATGAAAGGATGAACTGCGCCTACAACGGCGAGGATATGATGATTGCATTCAACGCCCGTTTTTTGATAGAGATGCTCAGCGCTGCTGACTCTGATGAAGTGTTCCTGGAGTTATCCACCCCGACTAAAGCGGGACTGATTAAGCCTTCCGAACAGGATAAAGAGGAAGATTTGCTGATGCTGGTCATGCCCCTGATGCTGAACTAATCAGCACATCCGGATTTTTTTCGCCCCGAATTCCTGTGAACACAGGTGCAAAAGAATTTTATTTGCCGGCACCTGTTTACGTACAATCTTTTTTTTCATCAGTTTTAATAAATAAATTTGGGAAAGGCCGATTCTGTATTCAACCCAGTGTCATGAATTACGTTTTACTGCATTCTTATCCAAATTATATTGAGGCGCACATCGCCCGTGCAGCGCTGGACAATGCCGGCATTCCCTGTTGGCTGAAGGATGAGCATACGGTTACCATTGACCCTATACTCACCCAGGCTATAGGCGGCATCAAGTTGATGGTTCCGGATCATTTGGCTGAAGAAGCATTCAGGCTGCTGTTTGAACTGCAGCAACAGAATAAGAAAGAAAATTATTGCCCGGCTTGCGGCTCAGAAAACACAGAATATGTCAGTACGCCCCGGAAACCCATGAACTGGATCAGCGCATTGAGCACTTTTATCATGGGTGATTATGCCATTGCCACTGAAAAAATGATGCATTGTTTTGATTGCGGACACGAATTTAAACTCCGGCAGGACGAAAAAAATTAATCCCATGAATACATTCAGGCATTTTTTTCTTATGACCTTTTCCCTGCTGCTGGCAGCCGGAGCCATGGCGCAAAACACCGTATACTATGTGGCCGCAAAGTCTGGTTTAAGTATTCGTGAAAAGCCGGATGCTGCTGCCCGTGTGCTGGAAAAAATTCCCTATGGTGCAAAACTGACCCTTGCGTATGCTGATGAACGCAGGGTACCCATTTCCACAGAAGGAATGAATGGATACTGGCAAAAAGTAACCTATAACAATAGCAGTGGTTATGTTGTGGATTCTTACCTGTTTTCATGGCCGCCTCCCAAACTGGCCACGGTAAAAACCATGCTGGCTTACCTGGCTCAGCTGAGTGTGCCTGCCTGTCCGAAACTCACCTATAAATCGGGCACCCCCGAAACGGGAGAAGGATGGGAGTTGAAAAAACAACTGTATAAAAACGGTACCGAGTGGCACGAACACACGGGGTATGAATACCAGTCGTCTGCTTATTTTCTTCCCGGTTTTTCTCTGCAACAAGGCTTTTTGCTGCTGCGGCTGATTCCGGAGTTTGCAGCTGTGTTTGCGGAGAAAGATGAATTTCCTGCTCAAAGCAAGACCTGGAAAAAAGAGGGGCGGGATTTTGAACTAGTAGTGGAAAAAAGAAGGTTTGATGATTACAGCTGGATTGAAAAAATCCGAATAGAATATGCAGACGGGGCAACTTATTTCTTTGAAATGTTTATGATTGACAACCAGCTTGTCATTTTATATGGCGCTGGTGTATAATCAGTAGTTTCGCAGCAGAATAAAAACAACAAATGCCCGGAACCAATCAAAGCCCAGTTGCCTCCCGGCTGGTCGTTGCCCTGATCCCCGCCCGCTATGCCGCCTCCCGTTTTCCGGGAAAGCTGATGCAACCGCTGGGCGAGAAGCCTGTCATCCGGCATACATACGACAATACGGTGGCCACCGGGCTCTTCGGCAGCGTAGTGGTAGTAACTGACAGCCCAGAAATCTTTGACGAAATAGAATCACACGGAGGAAATGCACTCCTTAGTAAAAAGGAACATGAATGCGGCACCGACCGTATTGCCGAAGCGGCCGCTGTGCTGAATGCAGATATCATATTGAACGTACAGGGTGATACTCCTTTTGTAAAAAAAGAACCGCTGGAAAAACTGCTCCGGCTGTTTGATGATCCCCTGGTAGAAGTCGCTTCTATGATGCAGGTCTTACCAAAACAGGAAGATATCGAAAACCCAAATATTGTAAAAGTCATTACAGACCGGCAGGGCAATGCTCTTTACTTCAGCCGCAGCGTCATTCCGTTTCTGCGGGACAAAACAACCCCGGTAACTTATTACGAACACATTGGTGTGTATGCATTTCGAAAACAGGCGTTGCTGCAGTTTACCCAATGGCCGATAGCCACACTGGAAGCCGCAGAAAAAATTGAGTGCCTGCGTTTTCTTGAAAATGGAATAATGCTGCGCATGGCGCTGGTAGATTATATGGGTGTGGGAATTGACGTACCTGCCGATTTAGAAAAAGCAAAACGGCTGATCCTGTAAATTTGCAGCATGTTACAAGGTCAGAAACTGGTTGTAGTATTGCCCGCCTATAATGCCGCACGAACGCTGCAGGCTACATTGTCTGAAATACCGATGGATATTGTGGATGAACTGGTGCTGGTTGATGATGCCAGCAGTGATCATACCTCCCGGCTTGCAAAAGAACTGGGAATCAAACACGTCATCCGGCACGAAAGCAACAAGGGATACGGCGGCAACCAAAAAACCTGCTACCAGAAAGCCCTTGAACTGAATGCGGATATTGTGATCATGCTGCACCCCGATTACCAGTACACCCCAAAATTAATCCCGGCAATGGCTGGTATGATTTCATCCGGTGTATACGATATGGTGCTGGCATCCCGCATCCTGGGCAAAGGAGCATTGAAGGGTGGCATGCCGCTGTATAAATATATCTCCAACCGGATCCTCACATTTTTTCAAAACCTGCTCATCAAACAAAAGTTTTCTGAATACCATACGGGATACCGGGCATACAACAGGAAACTGCTTGAAAAGCTGAACTTCAGCGTTTCTTCAAACAATTTTGTGTTTGACAATGAAGTCATTTCACAAGCAGTGTATGCCCGTTTCAGGATTGGCGAAATTTCATGCCCCACCCGTTATTTCAGCGATGCCTCCTCAATCAATTTTCGCAGGAGTGTGTCCTATGGCATGGGGGTACTCCGTGTATCCTTTCTTCATTTTATGGCCCGCACCGGATTGTATCGCTCCAAACTTTATAAAGGTCTGCGATGAAAAATACCCGCATTTTAGGAAGGCTTCGCTACTTCAACCTGGTTTATTTCCTGTTTCTGGCAGGAGCAGGCATGACACTGCTGGCCGTATCAAAAAAAGACCTGTATTACTGGCTCAATGGTTTTCATTCAGCTGCCGCCAATGAAGTGTTTGCAATGATAACGCTGCTGGGTCACGGGCTTGTTAATGTTGTTGTTGCTTTGCTGCTGACCATCCGGAGTTATGGATATGCCATCCTTCTGCTGGTTTCATTTTTACTGGTATCGGGAGTGGTACAGCTATTCAAAAAAGTGTTGTTGTCAGGAATGATGCGGCCTGTAAAGTATTTTGACCGTGACCCTGAACTCAACTGGATTGACGGAATCTCCTATCATTCCTACCAGACTTTTCCTTCGGGTCATGCTGCCACGGTGTTTTCATTAGCCGCAGGACTGTCGCTCATCGCCGGCCAGAAAAAATGGGGCGTTCTGTTTGCCGCACTTGCGATACTTACTGCTTATTCACGAGTATATCTGGGTCAGCATTTTCCGGTAGATATCGTTGCAGGATCCCTGACCGGCGTAGGAATTACGCTTCTTGTTTTTTTGTGGCTGGAAAAAAAAATGAAACAGTCCGGCCTTCTGGATCGGGGTCTTTTAAAAAATAATCATGCTCAGGATTAAGGAATCATATTACGGCACTTTGCTGTTTGGTTTGTGCCTGCTGAGTTTTTTCCCTTTTCTGGGTGCGGTGCATCTGTTTGACTGGGATGAAATAAATTTTGCCGAATCGGCCCGTGAAATGATTGAAACCGGCGATTTTTTCACAGTACGCATCGGGTATGAACCATTTTGGGAAAAACCCCCTTTATTTTTCTGGCTACAGACCGCCTCTATGAAAATTTTTGGCATCAACGAATTTGCTGCCCGTTTTCCTAATGCCATTTTCGGAGTGCTTACCGTGATGCTCCTGTTCTATTCCGGTACACGTATGGCCAACCGAAGCTTTGGATTTACCTGGGCATTTCTCTTCCTGGTTTCTTTTCTTCCGTTCCTGTATTTCAAATCGGGCATCATTGACCCGGTCTTTAATTTCTTTATTTATTTATCCATGCTACTGCTTGTGGATGGTATACGCAATGGCCGGCCACTTCGCATATCCAGGGCATTTCTTGCCGGAGCAGTAAACGGCCTTGCCATATTAACGAAAGGGCCGGTGGCATTTCTACTGATCCTGCTTACGTTCATTATCGTGTGGATGTTGCAAAGGGGAAAAAAAAATATTTCCCCGGCACCCGCAGTATTATTTATTCTGGGTGCCATTCTCACTTCATCCCTATGGTATCTGCCGGAGCTGTTTCAGAACGGATGGTGGTTTTTAAAGAAATTCATCGTCTACCAGGCCGAACTTTTTACAAAACCCATAGCAGGCCACCAGCAACCTTTTTATTATCATTTTGTAGTGGTACTTATCGGGTGCTTTCCTATGTCTGTGCTGGCCCTTCCTGCAATCTTTCGCAAAAAAAACAGCCCGGATGTTTTTCCTGAATCTCTTTCATTTACGACAGATGGCCTGCGCATGGTGAAAAAGTGGAATCTGGTTCTGCTGGGGGTTGTTCTGATTTTATTTTCTATTGTAACCACTAAGATTGTTCATTATTCCTCTATGGCATACCTGCCGCTTTCTTTTTTAGCTGCATGGTACCTCCACGGGCAGCTGCAGCGGCATCACACCATCCCAAAATCTGTAACAGCAGTGCTTCTGTTTCTGGGCATTATTTTTTCCCTGATCTTTATTGCAGTACCTCTGCTTGCCATTCGCAAAGAATGGCTGCTTCCTCTTTTTAAAGACCCCTTTGCGGTTGCATCATTTTCGCAGAAGGTACACTGGTCGGGTTGGGAACCGCTGATTGGAGTTCTATTTTTAGCCGCCCTGCTGTTGTGGCTTTTTCTGAACCGCCGCCGGGAGGCCTGGAAGGGTATTTTTCTTTATGGTCTTCTCTCCCTGTTCGTGTTGAATGTGTACCTGCGTGTAGTAGTGCCAAAAATTGAAAGCTACAGCCAGGGAAGTATCATTCATTTTTATAAATCCATACAGGGGCAGGATGTGTATGTGGTGCCGGTTGGGTTTAAGTCATACGCCCACTATTTTTATTTTCGACAGCCGATGCAGCCCTCCGCACCAGCCGGCCCTGATAAAAAAGAATGGCTCACCCACGGCCCCGCCGATAAACCTGTGTACCTAATTTTTTTAAATACATTCAAACATTTTGCTGATTATCCCCATTTGACCTGGGTACAGGATACCGGCGGGTACAAAATTTTCCGAAGGGAAAGACAAGCCGGCGGCAGGTAATTTTTTTGCAGACTGGTTTCTTTCTTAAGTTTAGCCTGTATTATTTAATCAAATCACCTGCTGAAACATGAAACCAGTTTTATCCTTTTTCATTTTTTTTCTACCCCTGATCACCGCTGGCCAGCAATCGCAGCGGGCAGATGAGTGGTTCCGGCTGAACACAGAACCCCTGCAAGGCCTGTCGGTACAATCGTCTGATAACTTTGACCTTCGTCATTCAGCTCCGGTTGACCCGGCACAACCGGTTCGCCTTCTGTTTGCCCCCAAAAAAATAAACCTGTCCGGAGTCACACCATTTCTCAGTTTTTCCTGCGGATGGGACGAAGTAAATCACAAAGAGGCGAACAGCAGACTGTACGTCCGGTTTTCCGCTGATGGCCGCTTCTGGCAGGATTGGCAGGAGCTAAAAAAAGATACTCATTATGATATGGGTCGTTTTTCTTTTGTGTCAGAACTTCTTTTCCTGGACAAGGAGCTGAATTATTTCCAGATACAGGTGCTGACCAATCAAAAAAAAGAAGGTGGTCTGCTGCAGCAGTTGTATTGTAATTTCTTCAGCCCCGGCGCATTAACAGGTCCATGGCGGCAGCATATGAACAATGATGAAAACCCTTCTTTGGTGGCACGGGGCGCTTCCTGTGCCTGTGCGCAACCTGCTTTTGTCAGCAGAACCGGATGGAATTGCCCGCAGGCACCCTGGACGCCATCCACTACCACATTCACGCATCTCATCGTTCATCATTCTGCCGGATCCAATACGGCCACAGACTGGGGCGCTGTGGTACTTTCTATCTGGAACTTTCACGTCAATACAAATGGCTGGAGCGATATCGGGTACAATTGGCTAATCGCCCCCAGCGGCATATTGTACGAAGGAAGACAGAATAGCAGTACTCAGGATGTGCTGGGCGCACATTTTTGCGGCACCAATGGCGGTGTGATGGGTGTGTGCATGCTTGGAACGTACAATACGGAAAACCTGACCAGCAATGCCCGGAATACACTTCTGCAAACGCTTGCCTGGAAATCGTGCCAGCGAAACATTGATCCCACCACAAGTTCGCTGCATAGCAGCAGCGGCCTGGTGCTAAATCACATTTCGGGCCATAGGCAAGGATGCAGCACAGAATGTCCGGGCAATACAGTATTCAACGACCTGCCCGCCCTGCGTTTAGATGTAAAAAACTACCAGGACAATGGCTGCCTGCTGACACCGGTGCCGGAAGTGGAGGGCCTGGAAGAGTTGCAAATTTTGCCAAACCCGGTACATTCTGAACTATTCATCCGGCTGAAGCTGCAGTCTGCTAAAGATGTTCAATACCGGATTTTAAGTTCAGACGGGCGGCAAATTTACATTTCAGAATTGTCGAAAATGTCCGGAGCATCTGTTACAAAACTGGATGTCCTGCAACAACAGCCAGCAGCAGTGTACCTGCTTCAACTATGGATTGATGGGCACCTGATTACCAAACAAATTGTAAAACAGTAGGCTGTTCCGAAAAATAATGCCGGCTAAGGTTTCATTCAGAAATAAAGCCGTAGAATTTATGCCAGTTTGGCAACTCTGTATCTTTTGGAACAAGGCTTGTAGATTTGCGGCAAATTCAGGATATGATACAGGAAAAAGGAACCATCTCCATCAACACAGAAAATATTTTTCCCATCATCAAAAAGTTTCTGTATTCCGACCACGAAATCTTTTTGAGGGAGCTGCTGAGCAATGCGGTAGATGCCACTCATAAATTAAAAAGGCTTTGCTCGCTGGGGCATTACAGCAAAGACCCCGGCGACCTGCGTATTCGTGTAGCCGTAGATGAAAAAGCGGGAACTATTACGATATCAGACAGCGGTATTGGCATGACGGCCGAAGAAATTAAAAAGTACATCAATCAGGTTGCGTTTTCCGGTGCGGCAGAATTTTTAGAAAAATTCAAAGAGGCCGGAGATGCCAAAGAAATCATTGGACGATTCGGGCTGGGTTTTTATTCCGCCTTTATGGTGGCCCGGAAGGTGGAGATTCAAACCTTATCCTGGCAGGAAGCTGCTGAGCCCGCCTGCTGGACCTGCGATGGCAGTACCAGTTTTGAAATTTCACCCGGAACCCGGACAGAAAGAGGAACAGATGTAATCCTGTATGTACATGAAGATTCTGCTGAATTTCTGGACAAGCACCGTATTGAATCCATTCTGGATAAATATGCCAAATTTCTTCCTGTACCTGTCCAGTTTGGTACCCGTACCGAATCAGTGGAAGATGGAACAGATGAAAAAAATGAACCCCGTTACAAGTCCGTTGAAGTGGACAACATCATCAACAACACTAATCCCCTGTGGATGCGCCCCCCTGCAGGTATAACCAGTGAAGAATACCTTGCCTTTTACCGGGAGCTGTATCCGCTGCAGGAAGAGCCATTGTTCTGGATACACCTGAATGTAGATTATCCCTTTACGCTGACAGGTATCCTGTACTTTCCCCGTGTAAAAAATGAATTTGATGTTCAGAAAAACCGGATCCGCCTTTTCAGCAGGCAGGTGTTTATTACCGATGAGGTAAAAGATATTGTACCGGAATTTTTACTGTTGCTGCATGGGGTGATTGATTCGCCCGACATACCCCTGAATGTAAGCCGCTCCTTTCTGCAAAGTGACAGCAACGTGAAAAAGATAAACGGGTATATCAGCCGCAAGGTGGCTGAAAAACTTTCTGAACTTTTTAAATCAGACCGGAAATCATACGAGGAAAAATGGAAAGACATTGGTTTGTTTGTGAAGTATGGCGCCTTGTCTGATGAAAAGTTTTTCGATAAATCGAAGGAGTTTATATTACTGTCAAATACGAACAACGAACATTACACTCTTGAAGAGTATGCGGCCAAAGTAAAAGATTTTCAGACCGGGAAAGACGGAAGGCTGGTGTGTCTTTATACCGCCGATGCAGGCCAGCATCACAGCTTTATAGATGCGGCACACAAAAATCATTATGATGTACTGCTGATGGATGCTCCTCTGGACGCACACTTTATCCATCACCTGGAAATGAAACTGGAAAAAACTTCTTTTAAACGAGTAGATGCTGATGTACCCGAGAAACTGATTGAAAAAGAAGATTTCGTACAAAGCAGCCTGACCAAAGATGAATCCGATGCGTTGAAAACTATTTTTGAAAAAGCTGCCTCACCGGAAAAACAGTTTCGGTTTGAAGTGGACAGCAGGCCTGCCGATGCACTCCCGGTTGCCATTACTATAGAAGAATGGATGCGGCGCATGAAAGAAATGAGCCGCCTGGGTGGTGGCATGAATTTTTACGGGGAGCTTCCGGATACATACAAAGTGTCCATCAATGCCAACCACAGCATTATGAAAAAAATTCTTGCTGCAAATGAAGCACAGCAAAACCTGCTGGCCCGCCAATTACTGGATCTGGCCCTGCTGGCACAGGGAATGTTAAAGGGAGCCGAACTCACCGCATTTGTTCAGCGCAGCGTGGAAACACTGTAAGCACGGCAACAAACAAATTACGCATTAAGAAAATTTCGGTTGTTGACACGGCAGCCGGAATTTTTGTTTTTGCATTACCCCTACTGCAAAACCACGTCCGGCATTGATACAAAAAAAAGGGCCTCCACCAGGAAGCCCTTTATGTTTTTGACAAAGTCCGTATTAACTCAGGTGTTTGCCAAGTGCTTTTGCCACATCAAACATAGATACCTGACCTTTGTTGTTAAAAATTCCTTTCAGGGCTGCATCTGTGTTGATCATTCTCCTGTTCTTGCTGTCTTGCAGTTTGTTCTTCTTAATATGTACCCAGATTTTTTTCACTGCCTCTGTACGGGCCAGCGGCTTATTACCCACTACTGCTGCAAGAGCAGCGCTGGGTGTAAGCGGTTTCATAAACGCAGCATTGGGTTTGCGTTTTACTTTTGGCTTCGCAGCTTTCTTTACAGCTTTCTTCGCAGCTTTTTTTACAGGCTTCTTGGCGGCTGGTTTTTTTGCGGCCTTTTTTGCTTTTTTTGTTGCCATGATTTGATCAAATTTAATGGGTGTTCAAAATTGTTTGGATAATGCACCGGGCATTACCGTCACCCAAATATATTATTATTTCATTTCCCCAATGAAAAAATAGTTTTTTTTCTTTCCACAACCCTAGAAAACCAGCTTCCTGTTCCTGCATCCGGGCTAGGTGTACCGGGCAAAAAACAAAAAAATCTTTCAGCGCTCCGGGCATCCTTTCTACTTTTACATGCTATGTCACTGCACATTGCATCATTAAACTCAGGGAGCAACGGCAACTGCTATTACATTGGTAACGGGGCGCAGGGCATCCTGGTTGATGCTGGTTTATCCTGCCGCGAAACAGAAATCCGGATGCAGGAGCTGGGTCTGCATATGACGCAGGTTTGCGCTCTTTTTATCTCACATGAGCATTCAGACCACATCGCAGGGGCTGCAGGCATTGTTAAGAAATACCGGATACCGCTATATATCACAGGACCCACCCTGCAAAACAGTCCCCTTGCTGCATTCAATTTACCCGCACAACTCTTTCAGCATAGTAAGCCATTGCAGCTCCTGAATTTTGAAGTGCTTCCCTTCCGGAAAAGCCATGATGCAGTCGATCCTCATAGCTTTATTATCCGCAGTAATGGGATTTGCATTGGCATCATGACAGATATCGGCTATCCCTGTAAAAAAGTACTGCATTACTTTGGCCAGTGTCATGCAGTATTCCTGGAAGCCAATTATTGCGAGCAAATGCTTGAGAACGGAAACTATCCTCCTTTTCTGAAAAAAAGAATCCGCAGCGATAAAGGACATCTTGGTAATCTGCAGGCGCTGGACCTGTTTCAGCATTTCCGTTCTCCGGAGCTCCGGTTGCTGCTGTTGTCACATCTTTCTGAAAGCAATAATACCCCTGAAATTGTACAAGAGCTTTTTGAACCACACAGGGGAACTGTGCAGGTAGAAGTGGCTCCCCGGTACCGGGCTTCTCCACTATATACAGTCAACCAGTCAGAACTGCCTCCGGCCAATCCTGTATTATTTTAAACCCTTTCATGGAATCTCTCTACCTTTAGCTGACATGAAAACACATTTATGATGATTGTAATTTCCTGAGTTCCCCGCACACCGGAAGAAAACTGTGTACCGTGCATAAATTCGTACGGTAATTCTCCATTTTCTGAAACAAATATTTGCGAACAGCATGCAGTATCACTGCATGGAAATATAGTTAATGGCAGCACCAGTACCAGCAAACAGGCTTTCCCGTTTTTATTCATTGTTGAAACAAGCACTGAAGGGAGGGGAATATGACTATACCAGTGGCAGCATCCGAAAAGCAATCATCCTGCTGGCCATTCCCATGATTCTGGAGCTGAGTCTCGAAAGTGTGTTTGCGGTAGTAGATATGTTTTTTGTGGGTAAACTTGGACCAGACGCCATTCAGGCTGTAGGGCTTACAGAGTCAGTCATCACCATTGTGTACACCATTGCCATCGGACTCAGCACTGCTGCAACTGCGATGGTGGCCCGGCGTGTGGGCGAAAAAAAACCCGGGGCTGCTGCACAGGCGGGGGCGCAGGCACTGCTGATTGCATTGGCAGTTACAATGGTGGTCAGTATCGCAGGTATCCTGTTTGCAAAAGACATTCTGCGGCTTATGAAAGCCAGCCCGGAGGTCGTTGCAGAAGGAAGTGTATTTGCCCGCATTATGCTGGGAGGCAGCGTGGTGATTATCCTGCTTTTTCTGATCAACGGAATTTTTAGGGGCGCAGGAGATGCAGTTATTGCCATGCGCAGCCTGTGGCTAGCCAGCGGTATCAATATCCTGCTTTGCCCCCTGTTGATTTATGGTGCAGGTCCTTTTCATGGCCTTGGCTTAAAAGGCGCAGCCATTGCCACAACCTGTGGCCGCTGTGCCGGTGTTTTATACCAGTGCTGGCATTTGTTTGGACGCTCCGGGGTGATCAGGATTCGTGCTGCATATTTCAAGCCGGATCACAAAGTGCTGAAATCATTATTACAAATTTCATGGCCGGCCATTGCCCAGTTTTTTATTGCATCAGGAAGCTGGATTATACTGGCAAGGCTGGTGGCTGAAACCGGCGGCACTGATGCAAGTGCCGGTTACCAGATTGCCCTGCGCAATGTTGTGTTCTTTATTCTACCCGCATGGGGACTCAGCAATGCTGCAGCTACCCTGGTAGGACAAAATCTTGGAGCCGGGCAGCCCGAACGTGCCGCCCGGAGTGTTTTATTGACCGCACGGTATAATGCACTCTTTATGTCATTTGTGATGTTGCTTTTTTTATTTTTTGCCAAGCCTGTCATTCAGATATTTACAGACAACCCGGTGGTAACCGCTTATGGGGTTCAGTCCTTACAGATCATTGGATTTGGCTATGTTTTTTATGGCATTGGAATGGTGATGATACAGGCGCTGAATGGGGCTGGAGATACTGCCACTCCCACCTGGATCAATTTTTTTTGTTTCTGGCTGTTGCAGATTCCGCTGGCATATCTGCTGGTAAAAGGTGTGGGCTGGGGAGCAAAGGGAGCATTTATTGCGATACCGGTAGCAGAAACAATACTGGCGCTGGCAGCATATTATTATTTTAAGAAGGGAAAATGGCGTGCAGTAAAAGTGTAACCCAATGATTTCTGACGCCCTGTTCCCGTTGTTGCGCCGTTTTTATTACTTTTATCAGACTATGGGTGATGTGATCAGTCAAAACAGGGTGCGGCAGGTTTTTTTTCTGCTGATCATCCTGCTGCTTTTTAGCCTGTTGTTTATGGAGCTGCAAAATTTTCTTCCTGCATTGCTGGGCTCCATTACTA
Source organism: uncultured Chitinophaga sp. (assembly GCA_964473035.1). Lineage (GTDB taxonomy): Bacteria > Bacteroidota > Bacteroidia > Chitinophagales > Chitinophagaceae > JJ008. The sequence continues at coordinate 6,841 of CAYYMK010000005.1, read as the reverse complement.
TTTATGTACTGCTGCACAACTGGATGTTTTATCTCACCGAAAAACTGAAATGGAGAAAAGGCTGGACCGCCGGGCTGCTGATGCTATTTTCTTTACTGGTAATTTTATTGCCGGTGGGTTTGCTGGTCAATATGCTTTCGTCCAAAGTAAATTTTGCCATACAACATTCTGCAGAACTGACTGATGCGTTGCGAAAAGTTGTGGCCGACCTGGAAACCCGGTTTGAAGTGGAGCTGGCCAGCGATGAGAATATCAGTAAAGTGGGAAATGCAATTGCCAGCAGTCTGCCCAATATACTGGGCGCCACATTTAATACCCTGACGAATATTTTTTTCATGTACTTCATCCTGTACTTTATGCTGGTCAATGGCCGGCGGATGGAGAATGCGCTCTATGAACATATTCCACTGAAAGATGAAAATGTATCCCGCATCGGAAAAGAAATTCATACCATGGTGATGTCCAACGCCATCGGCATGCCGCTCATTGCTTTGGTACAGGGCCTGATCGGGCTGGCAGGCTACCTGCTGATTGGTGTGGATGAACCCTTTTTCTGGTTTGGGGTTACAGCTATTGCAGCCATGCTACCCGTAATTGGTGCGGCGCTGGCCTATGTTCCGCTGGCTATTATCTTTTTTGCAAATGATGAAAGTCTGAAGGGAATTTTTATGGTGGCATTTGGATTTGGTGTAGTAGGTACTGTTGATAATATTTTGCGTTTCACCCTCATGAAAAGACTGGGCAATGTACATCCGCTGATCACAGTATTTGGTGTCATCATCGGGCTTAAGCTGTTCGGATTTATTGGCCTCATCTTTGGCCCGCTCCTTATTTCACTGTTTATCCTTTTACTGAAAATTTATTCAAGCGAATTCATCATCCGGCAGCGGGCAGTCAACAAGATTATGGAAAACTGATGCCGCCCGTTTTTCCTGTACCAGAAGTTTAGTGTAAACACAGATCGTTGCGTAATTTTTCCCCGGTTCTGCCCATGCCCGATTCGTAAATCTTCGCAACAAATTAAAAAACAGGTGTTTATTTCTTGCAGATTTTGTAATTGAATAATATTTTGCTGTTGCGTTTCGTTTTAAAAATCCAATCCTGTGTTTGAATTGTCCGCGGGCAATGCACAAGGATAAAAACCGTACCCTGAGTGAAAAAACTCATTGCACCAATATCCGTGGGACTATTGTGTATGTCCTTTACCATTGTCCCTGACCTGGCCGGTCATCACGCTGCAGAAAAAAATTCTGCAGGATCAAATATTTTACCCGCAAAGTTTTTTTACGATCATGCCGGACTGCAACAGGCTGGCTTGTCATACCGGGCATTTTATGCCGGCATGTCTGGGTATCAAAAATTGTCACAGTCTCAAAAATTATCAAACCCGAAATATCTGGCCATCTGCGATTACAGTCATCCTTCATCGTTCCCCCGCTTTTACATCATTGACATGAAAGAGTGCCGGCTGCTCTGTCAGTCGCTGGTGGCACATGGCAAAAACTCCGGCCTTGAATATGCCACCCGTTTTTCCAATACAGAAGAATCATTGCAAAGCAGTCTTGGTTTTTATGTTACAGGCAGTACTTATACCGGAGAAAATGGCCTGTCGTTGCGTTTGCATGGACTGGAACCCGGAATCAACAACAATGCATATAAAAGAGCCATCGTGATGCATGGCGCTGCATATGTTGATGCCAGGCGGGCGGGCCGCAGTTGGGGCTGCCCCGCTTTATCGAAGAAAGATGCAAAAAAAATTATACCGCTGATCAGAAACGGAGCATGTCTTTTTATCTGGCAACAAAATGCATATGACGAAAGAAATTCAACAATACTAAACGGCTGATTGGACACACACAAGGATGGATGATACAAAAAGCTTCCCGGAAATTTTCGGGGGGCTTTTTTGTTTTGTCCGTATTAAAAACTCCCGAAACTCTGGCGAATCACGATAAAACCGAATACCGACATTATTGCTACGATAAGCCAGCCTGCAAAATGCAGCACCGCAGGGTGTCGGATTGCTGTTTGTTTGTTTTTTTTATGCGCAGCAAGCAACAGTACGGCAAGCGCTACAGGAAGTATCATCCCGTTTACCATTCCTGCAAATACCAGTAGTTGTACCGGCCGGCCGATGACTACAAAGATTACGGTTGACACAATGATAAAAAGACTGATAAACATTTTTTCTTTTTTCTGAACCAGGCCAACCAATGTTTTCCAGAATGAAATGCTGGTGTACGAAGCGCCGATAACCGATGTCAGGGCAGCACACCAGAGCACTACCCCAAAAAAAAGATATCCGGCTTCACCGGCAGCTGATCGAAATACCATAGCAGCCGGATTTTCATTTCCCAGGCTGATTCCCTGCGCCACAATACCTAATGCGGCCAGAAATAAAATAAACCGCATGAGTGCTGCAATGAAAATTCCGCTTACAGAACTTTTTGAAACCCGCTTCAACTGTTGCGGACCGCTGATGCCCGCATCAAGCAGCCGGTGAGCACCCGCAAAGGAAATGTACCCGCCTACGGTGCCGCCTACCAGGGTTACAATAGTCATGATACTTATTTTTTCGGGCCACAAGCTGTGCAGCAATGCCTCCCCCGCAGGAGGGTGCGAAGCAAATGCTATCACCACAGTCAGCACAATCATCAGAAGTCCGAGCCATTTCACCAACTGGTCCACAAGCCGAATGGCTTCCCTGTACCAGAAAACGGCAAGTACGGCAACGCAACTGATCATGGCGCCTGTTTCAGTATCTGCACCAGTCAGCACCTGAAGGCCCAGACCGCAACCCGCAATATTTCCGATATTGAACACCAGACCGCCAAATAAGATCATTGCTGCAAGAAAATAACCCAGGCCCGGCAGCAATTCGTTGGCCAGATCCTGCGCCCTTTTTTCACGCAGTGTAATTATCCTCCAGATATTGAGCTGCGCACCGGCATCCAGCAGCACCGACACTAGAATTACAAAGCCGAAACTGGTAAATAGTTGCTCAGTGAATACAGCAGTCTGGGTCATAAACCCCGGGCCGATGGCAGAAGTGGCCATCAAAAAAGCTGCACCCATTATGGCTTTGTTTCGTTTCATAATGCCGCAATTGCATGATGAATGGCTTTTGCCATTTCCTCCGCACCGGGAGTGTCGGAATGAATACAAATGGTACCGGGCTGAACGGAAAATTTTTTTCCCGAAAGGGATGTAATTATTTTTTCTGTGAGCATTTGCCGCACCTGATGAACTGCCGCAGGAATATCGAGCAGTGCACGGGGGTCGGTACGTGCCGTCAGTGATCCGTCGTCCTGGTAACTACGATCAGCAAAAACCTCGGCTGCTGTTTTTAATTCCAGTTTAGCTGCTTCTGAAATGGAATGACTGCCATAAAGCCCAACCAGAACAAGAGTGCGGTCAAAATTTCTGACCGCCTCTGCAATGGCTTTAGCAATGACCGGGTCACGGGCCGACATGTTGTACAATGCCCCATGGGGCTTTACGTGCTGCATCTGTGCACCGGTTGCCTGTATCGTTTCGCGGAAAATAATTAATTGGGCCTGTACCAGCTCTGTTACTTCGGCGGCTGTACACTGTATTTCTTTACGACCGAAATTGATCCGGTCCTGAAAGGAGGGATGGGCACCAATGGCAACACCATACTTCTGACACAGAAGAGTCAGCCCATAAATTGATTCTTTGTCGCCGGCATGATATCCGCAAGCAATATTGGCCGAACTGATATAGGGCAGAATGGCCTCTTCGTTGTCCATGCCCTCACCCATATCACAATTGATATCTGCCTTCATGAAAAATATTGTTCCAGACGAAAGGTACAGGCATTTTGAAGCTGATGCAAATGCATTTGTTGGTTCTGCAATAAATTTTCGGCCATAGCGGGACTTGTAATCCTGAACCGGATTTTATCGCCCGGGTTCAGTTGTGCCAGGCGTGAGCGGTGCGCAGAAATAACATGTGCCAGCCGTGGATATCCTCCCGTTGTCTGGTGGTCGGCCATCAGAATAATGGGTTTTCCATCGGGCAATAACTGTACCGTGCCAAATGTTACAGCAGAAGAAATCATTTCTACAGTCGTATTAAGATGCAGCGGTATATTGTTGAGGCGGTATCCCATTCTGTCGGCCTGCCTCGTTACCACAAAAGAAGTCATGCAGAAATTTTCTTTTGATTGTGCCGAAAGCAGCCCCCACTCATGACCGGGCAACACCCACACTTCCTTTTCACGGCCTGCAGCCGGTTTGTGATGCGGGTCAAACTCAGGATTGACCCTCCACGGCAGAATGGAAAAATGCTGATTCCCGGTGCTGCTTTTACTACCTGTGTGGTTTACAAAAACTTCATCTCCTTTCTTCAGGGCTCTGCCATGATAACCGCCCCGCTTTACAAAGAGGTTCGAGCTGCAACTGCCCAGCCATTGTTCGGCAACCCAGCCTCCTTCCACAGCAAGGTAGGCCCTGGCCCCGTGCACCGGCTTATGAAAATGCAGTACATCATTTTTGCATACCCGTATCGGCTGTAAAAGAGGAATGGGCTCCCCATTTATACTTGCCATAAAATCGGCGCCGGCAAGTGCAACAAGTGCAGCATTTGTAAACATAAATGCTGATGCCGGAAAATGCATTTCAATTACTACTTTATGTACCGGGTTTCCCACCAGCAGGTTTGCAAGGCGCATAGCGTACCGGTCCATTGCGCCTCCGGTATTGATGCCAAACTGCATGGAGCCATACCTGCCTTCGTCCTGCAGGGTATCCGAAATGCCTGTTTTAATAATTTTTACACTCATGGCAGCGATTCTGTTTTTATCCATTCATCCCTGTGTTGTTGTGCGGCAGACTGTCGCAAATGCTGATATTCTTTTTCATCTACCGAAAAAAACTGAACATCGTCTCCGGCTTGCAAAAGGCAGGGGTTGCTCCTGCTGCTGTCAAATATATTGAGCGGTGTGCGGCCAATAATTTGCCATCCCCCGGGCGAATCAAACGGATACATACCTGTTTGCCTGCCGGCAATCCCAATGCTACCGGCAACCACCGGCACCGGCTGCATCTTCCGTGGCATTGTTATTCTTTCATCCAGTTCGCCCAGGTATGCGAAGCCAGGTAAAAAACCAAGCATATACACCCGGTACATGCGGCTGCTGTGAATTTGGATTACTTCATCCGGGTCAAGAATTTTTGAAATCGCTACTTCTGCAAGGTCGGGTGCAAAGGCTCCACTGTAGCAAACCGGAATCCGCAACAGTGGGTGTGCCGTGTTCCGTTGTACTGATGGGATCAGCAACCTCTCTTCTGCTTTCATTTTCATCCATTCGGCTGCAGTAGTTTTTTTTGTGTTGATCGCCTGTATCATGAGGCTGTCAAAATAAATGGTCAGCGAACAATAGGCTGGCACAAGATCTATCATTCCGGGAAAGGGGTCTTTCATCCAGTCCTTAAAATAATCTGTTACCAGTTGGTTGACATCGCGGCTGATGCAGTTACCAAAATCAATCGTCAGGGCGGAGTCGCCAAGAGGAAAAATACGGTACTGGTTTTGGCTGTTGTCCATACTTTGTGATGACAGGTGCTGCCCTGGCTTTTGTTCTGATCTCTTAAAAGTACAATAAACCGGAAACTATCTGTTGAAGCCGTTCGCCAGAAATCTTATAGCCTCCTACACGCCTATGTTGTGTAATTTCGGTATCCAGAAACACAAGTGGGTTACCAGTATGAGCCGTTTTCACAGATCCGACAGCCTGAATCTGCTTTCAAAAATGACTGTTCGCCGTGCTTGGAACGGACTTAAAGTGCTGTGCAGTTATTATCTCAGCAGGCTGACCAAAAGGGCTGTTCATTGGGGCTTGCCGGTTTCCGTTTCTGTTGAGCCCACAACATCGTGCAACCTGCGCTGCCCGGAGTGCCCCAGCGGCTTGCGTTCCTTTACAAGGCCCACCGGGATGCTGCAGACAGATTTTTTTAAAGAAACAATTGACCAGCTGTATAAAGATCTTCTGTACCTGGTATTTTATTTTCAGGGCGAACCCTATCTAAACCCCAGCTTCCTGGAAATGGTGCGTTATGCCTCGCAAAAAAAAATTTATACGGCCACGTCAACCAATGCTCACTACCTGGACAATGAAAATGCCCGGCGCACCGTTGAAAGCGGGCTGGATCGCCTCATCATTTCTATTGACGGTACCACTCAGGACGTGTACCAGCAATACCGGGTGGGCGGGCAATTGGAAAAAGTTACAGCAGGTGCCCGCAATATTGTGAAATGGAAAAAAAAACTGAACCGGAAGCGACCCTTTGTAGTATTTCAGTTCCTGGTGGTAAAACCCAATGAACACCAGGTGAATGATGTGAAAAAATTGGCCCGGGACATTGGCGTAGACGATGTATGGCTGAAAACCGCACAGGTAAACGACTACCGGAATGATCCCCATCACCTGATTCCGGAAAATGAAAAATACAGCCGCTACCACCGTACAACCAATGGCTACGCATTGCGCAACAGCCTTGCCAATCATTGCTGGCGCCTGTGGCACGACCCGGTGATCACCTGGGACGGGTGGGTGGTTCCCTGCTGTTTCGACAAAGACGCCCTGCACCGGATGGGAAACCTGAAAGAAAACTCCTTTAAAGAAATATGGAAGAGCCGGGGATTTATTAAATTCCGAAAGGAAATATTAAAAGGCCGGAAGCATATTGACATTTGTTCCAACTGCAGCGAAGGAACAAAAGTCTGGAGCCGTTAATTATTTTATTCAAAGATTTTTGTACTTTGAAAATCATTATTGTCCGACTAAAATCGGGTTAAAAATGGCTGTAACCCTTTGCTG
>CAYYMK010000004.1:42239-174849 GCA_964473035.1 uncultured Chitinophaga sp. | reverse complement strand
TGTACCGAAGTGGACGCCCAACGGAACAAACCTGGGCAACAGCCAGATATTTGATGATGGAGCCAATGTGGGGATTGGCCTCAACACACCTGTAAGGCCATTACATGTGCGGTCCACGATCAACAGTTTTGCAGCAGAGGATTTTAATTTTGACAACCATAATGCAGTAATGAGCTGGAGCCAGTTGGCTCTACGCTCAACAGGCGCAGGTTTAAAGCTTCAGGGCATAAAGTTTATTGGTACTGCCAATAATAATGCGGTGATTTTTTTCAATGAGGGTGGGGGATTCGCCAATCACCTGCTTTTCTCAACAAACAACAGTGGAAATACACCGGATATCTCTGTCAATAAAGCCAATACGAATGTGGGCATCGGTCGGGTGAACCCCCAGGCACGTCTGCATGTGCAAAGCGGCAACATGATTAATTATGCAGTGCCTTCACTGGCACCAACCACATCCTCTACAGTATCGGAGCAAAACGTTGTTACTATAAATGAGGTAGCGGGTATCACAGCGTATGGCAATGGAAGTTCAATCGAAAATGAAGGTATCATAGCAGCAGCAGGTGGTTCTGCAATGATGAACATCGGGGGTATTTTTTTAGCCCAAACAGGGAGTACGGGTGTAAATATTGGGGTATTTGGACGGGCAATGAGCGGGGCCACAAATTATGCCGGTTACTTCCAGGGTAGTGTCCGGATTATGGACGGAACTGAAGGCGTGGGTCGGATTTTTACAGATGATGGATCCGGAGTAGGAACAGGCCGGTGGAGTACTCCTGCAGGCGCAGGAATCATAAGCGGCAGCGGTACGTTGAATTATATTCCAAAATGGACACCCGATGGAGTTACACTGGGTAATTCAAATGTATTTGTTGATGCTACTAATTTTTCAACCAGCATCAACAGTACAACTATGCCGGTAGCTAATGCGCTGAATGTAGCAGGAGGCTGGGTACAGGTTGATGGCTCGGCAGCGTTACCTTTTTTGTTTCTGAATTCAGCCGGCATAGGCTCTAACGGCGGAATTGTGTTTGGTTCAAGTGCTGGGGGTGCCGATAATGGCCGGTTCCTGTACAGAGTGGTTGGCGATTATTTATCTATTGCACACAGGGATGGCGGTGCAGGTACCAATGGACTTGCTGATCTTGTTGTTAAAAACAGCAATGTCGGCATTGGAACCACAGCACCAGCAACAAGACTGAATGTAGTGCAAACTAATGCTACTGCCCTTCTTTCCGAGGTTAGGTATACAGGCTCAGCAGTATCTACTTTTAGCAGAAGAGCTGCGAATATTACAGGTGGCAGTAATTCAAACATGGGCTTAATTTCTTTTAATAATACATCATCATCTGTCATCCCGGGATGGCAAGCGGGAGTGGTGGGTGTTGATTCCAGTAATTATGAATGGGCCAGCGGTGTGGCAGGTTTTTACAAAGGGAATACAGCCGGTTTAGGTATTTACGGAGCATCTTCTCAAAACTATCCATTTGAAACATTTGCAACAACAACGCTTCTTGGTTATGTTGCCGGATCTTTCAGGGGTGCCGATGTTGGCGTTCATGCTTCTGCAAGCCTAGGTGTGGGATCAAAAACTGATAAATATGGTGTGTATGCAAATGCTGTCGGCGGAACGAATGCCTACGGTATCTATGCGATGTCCAGCGGTGCTACCAACAACTGGGCAGGTTTCTTTAACGGCCGAGTAGCAATTACAGACGGTACAGAAGGCGCAGGTTATGTATTTACCAGTGATGCAAGCGGGAATGGAAGCTGGCAAAATAATTCTATCGGTTTAATTTCAAACGGCCTAACCGGAGATATAGTGGTTCCAAATGCTACATGGGTAACTGTGACTAGCTGGGGAAATTTAACTGAAGACGGTGGGGCTAATTATAACGCAGGAACCGGCGAGTACACCATTACACGAACTGGAGTTTATCATATCAACGCACAATTGGTTTTTTACGGCTACAGTGCCCCCGGTAGTTTCATTCTTTTGCAGGTAAATAAAAATGGTGTCGGAAGCCAACTTGGATATATGGCACAAAGTACTGGTATGGCAGAGGGGGGAAGTGGTGTCGCTTCGCCTCAGCTTTCAATAACTCAGCGGTTTGTAGTAGGAGATATCATAAAAATTGAGGTGGGTCAGGATTCCGGGGCATCACAAACGATAGGTAGCGGATATTATTCAAATTCAATGTCCATTCAGTTTATTCATAATTAAGGTTAAAATAATTAAAACATATAATATGAACAAGATACTATTTATGGCTGCTGTTTTTTTTGGAGCCATGGGCAGTTCAAATGCTCAAAACAACAGATATTCACTAAGCGGAGCTCCTACTGACCAAACGGTTCAGAAAAAGAATGACCCAATGGTAAATGGCATGCCCTACAGCCAGTGGAAAGCCCAGCAGGACGCACTAAAGCAGCAAAAAGCACAGCAGGCTGCCGCAAGGGCTTCTGCTCCTGCAACTGATGTTACAGCTATGGTAAAAACAAATGCAGGCATGACACAAACAAAACCGGCTGATAAGCAGGTACAAGCAGCTGCAGCAGGAAATGAAACAAGAAATATGGATCAAAAACCCGCAGAAATTGCAGCCCCTGCAACCGGGAACAAAAAAGTGGCACTTGCAACCGGAGCCAAAAATGCAACACCTGCTGCGGAAGTAATCTTTCCTGCTGGCGGGAATGCCGCTGGTCTTCCGGCCAATAAAGCATCTGCTCCGGCTGTTGAGACTGGCACTAATGTACCTGTCGGATATCAAAATGGTTCGCCGGCAGTAAAAAGCGCAGAGAAAACTGCAACTACGAAACCTGCTGCTACTACGCCTGGTAAAAATTGAAATTGAACAATTGTACTTTAAGGCCGTTTCGGGAACTAAACCCCGGACGGCCTTTTTCTGCTTTTGAAACTAGCGTAGAGCATATCTACCTCATAGGTACCCATTGCTGGTTTGCTGAATTTCAAGCCAGGGGACATCACAATATCAACTCTGCAATTTTTTTTTCAACGCAATTGTTTCATACCTGTCGTATTGTTGTCTTCAGCTGGATGCAAAAAACTCAGGCGGTTGATGATAGTTTTATTGTACAGGCCGTGCTGCAAATCAATCAAATATTTTCTTTTAGGAGTCTTTCATGTTCTACGGATTGATGTGCTGCAGATTTTGGTTCCTAAAAAACCATTGTCCCCAATAGTGCTCCGATACCGGCTGATGAGTCCCAATGTCCATTCTTCATACAGAGGTATTTTATTTTAAATACTACATTAAAAAGGTTGTTGTGATGAATTGGGTTGTATTATCACAATTCAGCCTGCAGGCGTACAGCAGCAGATATTCATCCTGTATGCTATTGCAAAATAGCCGGAGCCTTACCAGGTGAAATCTTTTTGGGCCGGTTACAGTATGAATTGTAAAAGGCCAAAAAAAAGAGGCTTTTTATTGCCTCTTTTAAAACGGGTATTTTTATGTGGTTATCCTTTTGGCTTTGTGGGTGTTTTTACCGGGGTCTTTGAGCCGCTTTTTAAATTCTTTTCGCAGGTTGCAAGGTTGCCTTTTGCACCGGCAAAATCAGGGAAAAGCTCCAGTGCTTTCTGAAAATCGGCCTTCGCACCGGCAAAATTCTTTGCATCCATTTTTAGTACTCCTAACAGATTTGCAGATGCTGCAATAACCGGCACTGCCTGCTGATTGCCATCTGCAGAAGTAAAGAGCACGCCAATTTTTTTCCCGGTTGTATCGGCCAGAACAGTTTTTGCTGATAACTCACATTCCAGGGTTCTTTTCAACTGGTATTGCCCCACAGCAAGTTTGTACAGATGGTAGGGATTTTTTGTTTTCGGAACAACCTGCTCATACAGGCCAACAGAAGTTTTTGGATCTCCAAGTTCATCATAACATTCTGCCGCACGGGCCATAGCTTCAACGTTTGATGTCTGCGCTTTGTACACTTCTTCTGCAAGCAACAGGGAGCTCACATAAGATTTGGCATTAAAATAAAGAATGGACAGGGTGTCTTTGTATTGCACACTGCTGTCAATGGCAATATAACCGTGCAGAGCATGTATGGCTACAGAGATATCGTTGTACCGGATTGCATTTTCGTAGGTCTGCAGATAATGTTTTTTCATGCTCACCGAATCCTGCGCATAAGACTGTGAAAACAGGAAACATAAAACTGAGGGTAATAAAAATCTTTTCATACTAAATGTGGTTTTTTTGATTAGTTGATAAAAATACTGGTTCCGTGCTGAATTCCTTATTTTCAGGAATGATTTTTTGTTGCCAGTAGCCTTTTTTCCCGCAATTGATTTTCTTTTTATGGCCGTGCATTCGATTGGCAGTAATTCCTCCACTTTTCGATTACAGCTGCCAGATCAGCGGGCAATTCTGTATGGAAATTCAATTTCTGTTCTGTACCGGGATGCACAAAGCCAAGTGTCTTTGCATGCAATGCCTGGCGGGGGCATACCTGAAAGCAATTATCTACAAACTGCCTGTACCTGCTGAATACGGTTCCTTTTACAATTTTATTGCCGCCATATATTTCATCGTTGAAGAGCGGATGTCCGACCAGTTTCATGTGTACCCGTATCTGATGTGTACGGCCAGTTTCCAGTCTGCATGCAACCAATGTAACATAACCAAAGCGCTCCAGTACCTGGTAATGGGTGACTGCTTCCTTGCCATATTCACCTTCCGGGTAAGCTTCAAAGAGTTTGCGAAATCGTTGATGCCGGCCAATATGAGCTCGTATGGTTCCTTTTTCCTGTTCCACATCGCCCCATACCAGCGCTACATAGCTCCGTTCTATGCTGTGATCAAAAAACTGGCGTGCCAGGTGCCGCATCGCATTTTCAGTTTTGGCAAGTACCAGCAGTCCGCTGGTGTTTTTGTCAATCCGGTGAACCAGTCCGAACCGCGGCAGCACCTCTTCCGTAACATCCGGGTTTTGCTGTTGCAAGTGCCAGGCCACGGCGTTGAGCAAAGTGCCGTTATAATTGCCGCTTCCTGGGTGTACAACCAGCCCTGCGGGCTTGTTGATGAGCAATATCTCATGATCCTCCCAAACAATATTGAGCGGTATATTTTCTGGAAGCACTGCAGTTTCGGCCGGGCTCATGTCGGAATACAGCACCACCAGATCGCCGGGTTTTACTTTGTAATTGGGCCGCACTTCTCTGCCATTCACTAGTACCATACCCAAATTCAGGGCCTGTTGTAACTTATTTCGGGTCGCTCTTTCGATCCGTTGCATCAAAAATTTGTCAATGCGCAGGGGTTCCTGCCCGGGATCAATTTGGATACTGAACCTTTCAAAAAGCTCGTCATTGCTATCATTTAAATCCTGGCGGATGTCTGTCATAAGCTTCAAAGGTACTTGTTGCCCGTTTGTCAGTAAATTTGCGCAGGTGAAAAACAATCAACTTGTACAATTCAGGGACCTTGGCCTGCAGGACTATCAGGCCGCCTGGGATTACCAGGAGCAATTATTGCGTGATAATGTGCAGGTCAAATCAGTGGCTGCCAGCATGCTGCCCGAACATAAAGAAGCAGCGTCCGGCACAAGGCACTGGCTGCTATTTACCGAACATCCTCCGGTTTATACGTTAGGAAAAAACGGAAATGAAAAAAATCTGCTGATTGATGAGGATCAGCGACAGGAAAAAGGCGTTCAGTATTTCCGGATCAACCGGGGCGGCGATATTACTTTTCATGGTCCCGGGCAATTGGTAGGATACCCGATACTTGACCTCGAAAAATTCAGTACCGATATCGGGCTTTATCTGCGTAATATTGAAGAAACCATTATCCGCAGCTTATCTGCGTTCGGAATTGCAGCAGGCAGGTCGCCAGGTGAAACAGGCGTGTGGATTGATCCGGGCGAAACCGGAAAAGAAAGAAAAATATGCGCCATTGGGGTACGAACAAGCAGGTGGATCACCATGCATGGATTTGCGCTGAACATGAACACCGACCTGTCTTTTTTTGAACACATCATTCCCTGCGGTATTCAGCACAAGAAAGTAACATCAATGGAAAAAGAACTGGGAAAAAGGGTGAATGAAACAGAAGTAAAAGCGGAAGTCCGGAAAAATTTTGAAATGGTGTTTCATGCAACCCTGTTGTCAGAATTCCCGCTCTAGGAAAAATTTATGTTTTTCCAGCAGCTTTTCATCTTCATACAGCTCAAAATCGAACCAGCCAGCATGATAGAAATTGGTCTTGTCCAGTTTCAGTTCTTTTTCTTTAATGTCTTTCAGTTCAAACAGGAGCTGGCCCTTATCATAAAACCTGATGGTAAATTTTTTGGGTTTTTCATCCTCTGGTAATCTGATACAGATATAGCCGTCCCGGCAGGAATACACATGCAGGGAAGGAGTAAATGTGTTGCTGTTTTTTTTGAAGGTTACAGGGTTTGGTACCGCCACTGAATCGGTTACAGGAAACCCATTCAGCCGGATGACCACCGGGTTTACCCGCCATAGAGAATCTGGAATGGGAAATTTTATGGCAGAAGAATCTGAGGTAGTGTTGCTAACCGGAGCAGAAAAAGGTTTGATGCGCTGTGTGTCAGGTACTGGACGTTTCGGTTTAGTGAAATGATACATGCCTTTATCGAGCATGATATAAATGCGGTAAAACATACTGTCGTGCGGGGCCCTTGTATCCATATACCCGTTTTGCACTGAAGCAGGATCAGCTACTGTCAGGATGGATTTGTATCCGATGAGGCTGTCGAATGAACGCTGGATGCTGATTTGCCGTACATTGGGGTAAGGATTCGTCCACCCGATGATCACACGGTTTTTTCCGGCCTTGATCAATGAAAATGAGGGCAACGTATCCTGTGCGGATGTGGCATTATGCAGGAAAGAGAAAAAGACCAGTGAAAAAAAATATACTTTATTCATGAATCATGAAGGGTGTACAGACCGTTTCCGGGGTGAAACAAAGATAATACAGCCACTGATACCTCATTCAAATATTAGCGTACCCTTGCTGAGTGAACGATTGCCGCTGAGCCCGCCACTGTGAATGAGCAGCACCCGGCTTCCGGGTTCCAGAATGCCGGTTTCTGCCAATTTTGCGATGGCAAAACAAAGTTTCCCGGTATAAACAAAATCAGTAGGTACCTGCGTCATGCGGTACAACTCGTTCATGAACTGGATCAGCTCATCCGTTTTTTTCCCAAACCCTCCGAAATGAAACTGGTGAAATAGTTCAAACTTCCGCTCCGGGGTGTCAAGTAGTGCATACACCTGCTGCTGTAGCGAATGATTATTTTTCATCACGCTGATACCGGTTACGGTTTGTCCTTGCCCTGATGCCAGAATAAGCCCAGCCAGCATTGTACCGGATCCTGCAGCGCAACAGACATGTGTATAATTTTTTGCAGTACAGTGCGACAAAATTTCTGCAGCACCTCTTGCTCCATCTAATCCATAACCGCCCATAGGTATGACCAGTTGCCCGGCAGCCTGGATTTCTTCAGGAATCTTGTAGGTAGAAAATTCAGATCTGCTGCTGAAATGAAGCTGCATACCCAGGCTGGCTGCCTGCTGCAGGTTATGGGAAAGCTTTTCTGGTTTCTGACCACGCACAATTCCTATTGAGGCATATCCGTAATAGTTACAGGCTGCTGCAGTGGCCAGGAGGTGGTTCGACCAATAGCCGCCAAAACTTACAAGGGTTGGCTGGGTCATGCGGGCCGCTTTCTCCAGGTAATACTTCAGCTTAAACCATTTATTCCCTGAAATCAACGGATGAATTTTATCCAGCCTCAGGATCTCTGCCTTGATCTTATTTTTTGAAAATGCAGGAATGGGCAATGTGTCAATACTGATGTTCCCTGGTTCCGGAGGCTGCATAAAAGGAATATTATCTCATGGCGAATTTAATTTAATTTCGCTGCCGCAAAAGACTTAGTATGGTTAAACCGGCATTGGTGATTTTGGCAGCAGGAATGGCCTCCAGGTATGGGAGTATGAAGCAGGTAGAAGGATTTGGGCCTGCCGGCGAAACAATTATGGACTTTTCCATTTTTGATGCCCTGCGTTCGGGATTCGGAAAAATTGTTTTTATCATACGTGAACAACATGCCGGAGGGTTCCGTGACCTGTTTCTCAAAAAACTGGAGGGCAAGGCTGAAGTGGCGTTTGTTTTCCAGGAGCCAGACAGGTATACCGGTGGATATAAAGCCCCGGCAGATCGAACCAAGCCCTGGGGTACTGCCCATGCGGTTTTGTGTGCAAGGGAGGTGGTGCAGGAGCCCTTTGCAGTTATCAATGCTGATGATTTTTATGGGCTGGATGCCTTTCGCCAGGCGTATCATTTTTTAACCGGGCGCTGCAGCGCCGGGAGATATGCACTTGTCGGGTATGAGTTGTTGCAAACCCTGTCGGAGCATGGCACGGTCAACAGGGGTATTTGTGTGACAGATGTACACAACGAACTTGTAACAGTGACGGAGCGGTTGAATATTTCAAAAAAGGAAAGCAGGGTGATTTGTGATGACGGGCAGGAGCCAGAAGAAATTTCGCCCGATTCCGTTGTATCTATGAATTTCTGGTGTTTTGATCCTGCCTTTTTTGACAGCACGGCAAAGTATTTCCTCGAATTCTTACAACATAGAGGGCAGGATGTGAAATCAGAATTTTTTATTCCTGCCGTGGCAGATCAGTTTATCAAAAGCGGGGGTACTGTAGAAGTGCTGCCAACTACTGCAAAATGGTTTGGCGTTACCTATAAGGAAGATGCCCTGTTTGTCAAAAATCAACTGATGCAATTAGCTAAAGAAGGAGTCTATCCGCAATTGCTATGGGACTGACGGTAAAGCAGATCGCCGCAGCTTAGTCGCCTTTGACCATAAATACAAAATCCTGTATTCTTTTTACTTGTTCTTTCTTGTTGATACCTCGCAATGCAGATTTGGAAGAGATTTTTATGGGGCTGCCGGGTTTGGCAGAAGAAAATTCCAGGATCGCATCAAAGATATATTTTGACTGAACAGCAAAAACAGCAGCTTCCGCTTCCATTTGTTTTGTGCTCAGGATTCCAATCACTTCTCCGTCATGATTGAATACAGGTCCGCCGCTGTTGCCCGGGTTCGCAGCAACTGCAATCTGGCAGCTCAGCGTATCGCCGTTGAAACCGGTTTTGGCACTTAGGTACCCTTCACCATAAACAATTTCATTCCGGGGAAAGCCCAGGATGAAAATCGGTTCGGCAATATCGGTACCGGTTTTGCGGATACCGTACGGAACAGGCCCGGCAGGTTTATATTCCGGGCTGGTTATTTTCAAGAGTGCAAGATCATGTGCCATGTCCATGGTGATGACCTCTACCTGGTACTGGTCGCCTTTGTTGTTCTGAATGTAGATATTTTTCGAATTTTTTACAACGTGGGCATTGGTGACAAGAATCCCTTTGTTGTCAATCAGGAACCCGGTTCCATTATAGCGCACTGGCGTACTGAAAACAGGTTTTGTTGTTTTTCTGTCAACCGTTTCAATCTTACTGTCCAGTTGTTTTGTTTTGGCATCCAGATGATTTACTTTGCTGACCAGTTCTTTTACTTTTGAATTTTCAGCTTTGCCGGAGAATACATGAACGAGTGCCGAAATACCAAGGGTAGTGATGCCTGCAAAAACAGCCGCAATGGCAGCCACCCTGCGGTAGCGTTTCCACAGGTACAGTACTTTTGCTTTCCCGGTCAGCTGCATGCTGTCAATTTTTCCTTCTTCCGTAAGTTTTGTGTGTATTTCATGCAGCGACGAGCGGATGGCTTTGCGTTCACCAAAATGGTTGAGTTGTTGTAAAAAGAGTGTATGCTCTACCACCAGCTGGTCAATTTCGGGGCTGGTTTTGCGGAGGTTTTCAAATTGAAGCCTTTCATCGGGGTTCATTTCACCCCGGATATAGCGTTCTACAGTATCAAGCATGGCATAGTCATTCATCACTTTTCCCGTTGTTATAGTTAGTAAAAAATATCTTTTTTAAACGAATCAGGCATTTGTATTTCTGCGTTTTGGCATTGGCTGCATTGGTATAACCAAAATGGGCTGCAATTTCCTGCATACCTTTTTTCTGCAAGTAATAGGCTTCCAGCAGGCTCTTGCAGGGTTCACCCAGGTTATTGACGGCAGTTTCCATGAGTTCAAATTCCGTATTTCTTTGTTCATGTGCTTCCAGGTCCTCATCCACATCAATAATTTGTTCCATACTGTCGCCGGGTGACGAATACCTGTGTTGTTGCTGCAATCGTTTGAGCCACAACCGCCTTGATACAGAATATAAAAAAGTTTTGATCTGGCAGTTAAGCTGAAAAGAGCCCGATCTTACTTTTTCATAAAGAACGATTACCGCATCCTGAAATACATCTTTCGCATCGTCAGAAGAACCGTTATTGTTGATAATCAACGACTGGATGACATTAAAATGTTCCTTGTATATGATTTCAACTGCCTCTTTGTCGTTAATGGCCAGTCCTTCGATGATTTGTTTTTCGTCAGCCTCCGCTTTCACTTCCTAGTATTAATACCTGGTTTTTAAAATTGTAACCCGAAAACACAAAAATAAACAGGGATGGGTTACCTTTTTCTGATTTGAGTATTAAGACTGAAATATTTCACAATCTTAAAAACGAAAAAATGAAAAAAGTATTTGCAATTGCACTGATCGCTTCTGTCCTGGTTGCTTGTAACAGCAAAGGAGACAAGAAAGAAACTCCCGACACAACTACAGTTCAGCCGGTAGAACCTACACCTACTCCTGCTGATACCACAACTACGCCTGTAGCTGACAGCACAGCGAAGCCTGACAGCGCTAAATAAGTAAGAATTTACATGGCAAGCAATCGTTGGAAGCCTTTCCGAAAGGGAAGGCTTTCCTGTTTTTGGCAGGGGCATGGTTAAAATATACAGCTCACGGGGATTAATTACAGCTACCTTTGCAGCTTTATCTCATAAAAAATAGCAAGTGAAAACATTTGAGGCACTGGGGATTCAGGAGGGGTTACTTCGTTCAGTTCATTCTTTAGGATTTACACAACCTACCCCTATCCAGGAAAAAGCAATTCCGGTTTTGCTGCAAGGCACCAAAGACTTTATTGGACTGGCCCAAACCGGTACTGGTAAAACGGCCGCATTTGGCCTGCCCCTGCTGCAACTCATTCAAAAGGACAAACAAATACCGCAGGCTTTAATTATTTGCCCTACCCGTGAGCTGTGCATCCAGATCACTGGTGATTTGAATAAGTTCCGCGATAAAACGGACCGCATTGCCATCACTGCAGTGTATGGCGGGGCCAGCATTTCTGACCAGATCAGAAGCCTGAAAAAAGGTTCGCATATTGTAGTGGCCACCCCCGGGCGCCTGATTGATTTAATCGAAAGAAAAGCCATAAACCTGGGGCAGGCTCATTATGTCGTTTTGGATGAAGCCGATGAGATGCTGAATATGGGCTTCAAGGATGATATTGAGTTTGTATTGAAGAATACAGCAAACAGGGAGAGCACCTGGCTTTTCAGTGCCACCATGCCCCCCGAGATCAGGCAGGTGAGCAAGCGGTATATGGATGACCCCGTTGAAATTACCATCGGGAAAATGAATGCAGGCAATGCCAATATTGACCATCAGTATTATCTTACCCGCCATTCAGACCGGTATGAAACATTGAAACGAATTATTGATTTCAATCCCGGCATGTATGGTCTGGTTTTTACCCGCACCAAAGCAGATGCCCAGTCCATCACAGAATCGCTGATCAGAGAGGGCTATGACATTGAGGCGCTGCACGGCGACCTTACTCAGGCGCAGCGGGACAAGGTGATGGCCCGGTTCCGGGAAAAAAGCATTCAATTGCTTATTGCCACCGATGTGGCAGCCCGGGGCATTGATGTGCAGGGTATCAGCCATGTCATCAATTATGAGTTGCCCGATGATACTGAGGTGTACACCCATCGCAGCGGGAGAACGGGCAGGGCAGGCCGCAGCGGAATTTCCATTTCTATTGTAACGCCGAAAGAACTGTATCGTTTGAGGCAGATTGAAAAGTTGCTGAAAACACAGTTTCATAAAATGGATATACCAGCCGGAAAAGATGTATGCCGAAAGCAATTTTTTCACTTTATTGAAAAAATGCTGCAGGCCGACATCAGCCATGGGGAATATGAAACTTATTTGCCTGTGCTCAAAGAAAAATTTGCCCATATTGAGAAAGAAGAAATATTGCAGAAAGTGGCAGCGCTTGAGTTTGACCGGTTTCTCAAATATTATGAAAATGCTGCCGATTTAAACCTTCGGGATGATGTGAAAAGCGACCGCAGGGGAGGCAAATCTGAATCCCGGGTGCTGCGAGACACAAAAGGAAGAAATTTCGGGGGCGGCTCTTCACAGCGGTTGTTCGTCAACCTGGGAACAAAGGATGGCTTTTATAAAGCCAGTTTTTTGCAATTCATACTCGATATGAGCGACCTGCCAAAAGAGGTGCTGGGCAAAATTGATATGAAAGAAATGAACAGTTGGGTTGAAGTAGAACCTGCCGCTGCAAAAAAAATGATGAAAGCAATAGATGGTAAAAATTTCCGGGGCAGAAAAATCCGCATGAACCCCTCCGAAACCAGTGGCCGCAAAAAATAATTTCCCGACCGGTTGGAAGTACGGAGGGCAACAACTACATTTGTTTGATGACATCCGCAAAGGCATACCAGAATTTCTTTTTTTATTACTTCTATTTTGGAAAGAAGCCGGGCATGCTTTTGTTGAATATAAAGTGAACAACTAAAAACACACAACAATAAGAGTCCCGGCTAAAATGCCGGGATTTTTTTTGCAAAATACTATAAACCCTGCCTGTCCCGCAGGGCTTTAGAAACAGGAATAGTGAACACAGAAAAACAGGGCATATACAGAATGAGAAAGAAATCAGTAATCAAAAATGAAAATAAAATGTCCGAATCGGGACCTGTATCAATTCAGGGCTATGAGGGCAGTTTTCATCACGCGGCTGCACAATTATTTTTCGGGAAAAAAGTAGAGGTTATTTGCTGCGACAGTTTCCGGGAAGTGGTGAGGGTGGCAGCCAATAAGAAAGAGACTTGTCTCGGGCTGATGGCGATTGAAAACTCTATTGCCGGAAGTATTCTTTCAAACTATAATTTGTTGCAAAAAAGCAGCCTGAAGATTGTGGGCGAAATCTATTTGCAGATACGGCAGCACCTGCTTGTCAATCCGGGCGTAAAACTGGAAGACATTAAAGAAGTACATTCTCACACTATGGCGTTGCAGCAGTGTGATGATTTTTTGGATCAGTATCAATGGAAACTGGTGGAGGCTGATGATACTGCCCAAAGTGCAAAACAGGTTCGGCAGCATCGGAGCAAGCATATTGCCGCTATTGCAGGCAAGCTTGCAGCAGACTTATATGGCCTGGAAGTCATTGCTCCCGATATTCATACGATGAAGAATAATTATACCAGATTCCTGCTGTTGCAGCGGGAGGAGCTGGCACAACCGGTTGCAGATGCTGACAAAGCATCGGTCACTTTTCATACCAGCCATTCTATGGGAAGCCTGGCCAAAGTGCTTACAAAAATTTCAGACTGTGGGATCAACCTGAGTAAGCTGCAGAGTTTCCCCATCCCCGGTTCTGATTTTAAATATGCCTTTCATGCAGATATGGAATTTAAAAATGTTGCACAGTTCAATGAGGTGATGGCTGGCATCCTGCCACTGACGGAAGCGGTAAAAATTTTCGGAATCTATAAAAGAGGATTATGGAAATAAAATTAAGCAAACGACTGAAGGGGATTGGTGAATATTATTTTTCTCAAAAATTGCGGGAGATTGATATGCTGAACAAAGCCGGAAAAAACATCATCAACCTGGGCATTGGCAGCCCGGATTTGCCACCTCACCCGGATGTGATAAAAGTTTTGCAGGAAGAAGCTGAAAAAACAGGGGCACATTCATACCAGTCGTACAAAGGGTCCCCAGCACTGAGAAAGGCAATGAGCGACTGGTATCATAAGTGGTACCGGGTACATCTGGATCCGGATACAGAAATTTTGCCGCTCATCGGGAGCAAGGAAGGGATCATGTACCTATGTATGACATATCTTAATAAGGGGGATAGAGTATTGGTTCCCAATCCGGGTTATCCGACCTATTCCAGTGCAGTACAACTGGCGGGTGGCTTGTGTGTAGAATATAAGCTGTTGAAAAAAAATAACTATGAACCGGAATTTGGCTTGCTGGAGCAAAAGCTGGAGAAGGTGAAAATCATGTTCGTCAACTACCCACAGATGCCGACAGGGCAATTGCCTTCATCTAAGTTGTTTGAGAAGCTGGTAAGGTTTGGGAAGAAATACGGCATCTTAATCGTACATGACAACCCGTACAGTTTTATTCTGAATGAGCAACCCATGAGTTTGCTGCGTGTACCTGGGGCCATAGATTGTGTGGTGGAGTTGAATTCGTTAAGCAAAAGCCATCACATGGCAGGCTGGCGGGTGGGCATGCTTTGCGGCGCCAAAGAAAGCATAGAGGCAGTACTGCAGTTTAAAAGCAATATGGACAGCGGAATGTTTTTACCGGTCCAGTTGGCTGCGGCCAAAGCGCTAACCCTGGGTAAAGAGTGGCACGAAGAAGTAAATCAACTATACAGAAAAAGAAGAACAAAGATATTTGAGTTGCTGGATTTGCTGGATTGTCATTACTCAGGGAAGCAGGCCGGGTTGTTTGTTTGGGCCCGGGTACCAGGTACGTTTAAAAATGGATTTGATCTGAGCGATGAATTGCTGAACGAAGCAGGAATATTTGTCACTCCGGGCGGCATATTTGGCAGTGCCGGCAACAATTATGTGCGGGTAAGTCTGTGCAGTACGAATGAAAAATTTGCAGAGGCCATTGCCAGGGTCAAAAAAGTAAAATCAAAAAAATAAAATGGAACGAAAAAAGATCTGCATTGTGGGCGTAGGCCTCATCGGGGGATCACTCGCCATTCAGCTGCATGAAAAAAAAATAGCATCACGCCTGGTTGGTGTGGAAACAAACCCCGTACACGCAAAGAAGGCGATGGAACTTGAACTGGTGGATGAAATACTACCGTTGGATGATGCCATTGCTCAATCAGATGTGGTGGTGCTGGCCATACCGGTGGACAGTGTGCTGTCGTTGTTGCCGCAAATACTGGATCAGGCAAACCGGCACATTGTGCTGGATCTTGGCTCAACCAAATCCTGCTTCATCGAACGTATCAAAAACCATCCCAGGAGAGGAAGATATGTAGCCACTCACCCGATGTGGGGTACTGAGTACAGTGGTCCGCAGGCGGCTGTGCGTGGCGCTTTTGAACATAAAGCAGTCATCATCTGCGATGCGGATGACAGCGATGCAGATGCGCTGACCTGGGTCAAATACATGTACACTAAGATTGGCATGCACCTGCTTGAAATGGAAGCCCGATCCCATGATTTGCATGCGGCGTATGTGAGCCATATATCACACATCACATCCTTTGCATTGGCGAATACAGTGCTGGAAAAGGAAAAAGAAGAGAACACAATTTTTGAACTGGCCAGTGCCGGTTTTGAAAGTACAGTGCGGCTGGCCAAGAGCAACCCGGACATGTGGGTGCCTGTTTTTTTGCAAAACAGGGAAAATGTACTGGATGTGCTGCATGAGCATATTGAGCAATTAAAGCGTTTTGAAGCACTGATCGAAAACAGCAAGGAAAAGGAGATGAGGGAATTCATAATAGGGGCAAACCGGATTAGGAGGATCATTGGCTGATTAAGTACTGCTGCAATTGTGATGCAGGATAGCTAACGATTTTAATTCCGTTTAATTTATTCATTTATCGTATAAAAATAGTTTGAATAAATACTTTAAAATGATCACCAGGTAAAGTATCTTGAATAAGAGTTTTGAGTTCGTTCAGGTACAAGTCTATAAATTTGTATGATGAAACAAATAGTGAACCATTTAAAAGAAGATATCAATGTGCAGGCTGCATGGAACAAAAGACCATTGATCATCAGTGGCCCCTGCAGCGCTGAAACAGAAGAGCAGTTGCTGGCTACGGCACAGGGTCTTGCGGCAACAGGTAAAGTGGATATTCTGAGGGCCGGCATCTGGAAACCCAGAACCAGGCCCGGTATGTTTGAGGGAGTGGGCGCCAAAGGGCTTCCCTGGCTGCAGCTTGCAAAAAAAATAACCGGACTGCCTACTGCAGTAGAGGTGGCCACAGCCAGGCAGGTACAGGATGCACTGACCTTTGAAGTAGATATTTTATGGATTGGCGCACGTACTACTGTAAATCCTTTTAGTGTGCAGGAAGTAGCAGATGCATTAAGAGGCACCGACATCCCCGTACTGATCAAAAACCCGATCAACCCGGATATTGAATTGTGGAGTGGTGCGGTAGAAAGGGTGGCCGGGGCCGGGGTAAAACAAATCGGGCTGATACACCGCGGATTCAGTTCGTACGGAAATACAGAATACCGGAATGCGCCGATGTGGCATCTTGCCATTGATATGAAACTGAAATACCCGGATCTGCCATTTCTGAACGATCCCTCGCATATTTGTGGCCGCACCGATATACTTCAGGAAACCATGCAAAAAGCAATTGACCTGGATTATGACGGTCTTATCATTGAAAGTCATATCCAGCCAGAAAAAGCATGGAGCGATGCCCGGCAGCAGATCACTCCCGATCATCTGGCAGAAATACTGTCGGCGATCATCTGGCGAAAGGAAGACATCAATTCAGAAGAATTTCATGCAGCCCTGGAAGCCCTGCGACGCAAAATAGATAACCTCGATGATGAATTAATGCAAATACTTGGAAAAAGGATGCAACTCGCTGAAGAGATTGGAAGGTATAAAAAAGAAAATAAAATCACCATTTTGCAAACTGCCCGCTGGAATGAGATCATTGAACGGGCAGTTGCCCGGGCAGAACAGACAGGCCTGAGCAGGCAGTTTATTACCCGATATTTTGATGCAGTGCATATGGAAAGTATCAATCATCAGAAGAAGGTGCTGGATAGTTAGGTATTCTGTTTTCTAAGACACTGGTGCACATGGCTCAGCACAGCATGATACTACTGCCGCATTGATGAGCTGTTGTAAAAAAGATGCATCTTTTTGCAATTGAAGAAACATAGCAATTTTTCCAGGCAGCAGCCAGGTCTGGGCGAAATACAAAAATGAAAAAACAAACTTTTAAATTTTCAGGTTCATCCACAGAAATAAATTTCAATTCGGACTTCCGTGAGTTGAAAAAAATTACGAACCCGGAATCAACCGTATTGATTACTGATGAACATGTGTATAAAGCCCACAGCAAGCACTTCAGAGGCTGGGATACCGTGGTATTGAAACCAGGCGAACAATATAAAGTACAGGCAACTGCAGATGCAATCATTGAACAATTGATTACCATGCAGGCCGGCAGAGATACAACACTGGTTGCTGTGGGGGGAGGTGTGGTGACCGATCTTACCGGTTATGTCGCCAGCATATATATGCGGGGTATCAGGTTTGGGTTTGTTCCAACATCCGTTTTGGGCCTGGTGGATGCAAGTATTGGAGGCAAGAATGGAATTGATACTGGCGGATATAAAAACCTGGTTGGCACCATTCGCCAGCCGGCATTCATACTGCATGATGTTGCTTTCCTGGACAGCCTGCCGCAACTGGAGTGGGAAAATGGTTTTGCAGAGATCATCAAACATGCCTGCATTGCAGATGAGGCAATGTTCGCCGAACTGGGAAAAAGGACATTGAATCTCTACCAGGGCAGACAAGAATTTCTTACTGCACTCATCCGGCGCAATGTATTGCTGAAGATCAGAATGGTACAGAATGATGAGTTTGAAAAAGGAACCAGAAGGCTGTTGAATTTCGGACATACCCTGGGCCACGCAATAGAATCTAAATATGAATTGTTGCACGGCCAGGCCATCTCAGTAGGTATGACCTGTGCATGTCATTTTTCTGAACAGCTGTGCGGGTTTAAGCAAACAGAAAGAGTTGCGGACCTGCTGGAAAAATATAACCTGCCAACTGATGCCGGGTTCGACAGGCAAAAAGTATTTGAGGTACTGAAGATGGATAAGAAACGGGAACGGAAAGAAATAAACTTGGTACTGCTTGAAAAAATAGGCAAAGCCATAGTGAAACCAGTTTTATTAAAAAAACTGGAAAAATTAATCATGAACATTTAAAAAATGGAACACGGGTGTGACTTGTTTTTGCACAGTGGATCATCATTCATCTTCCAGATCTGAGCAACCTGTATTTCTGTTACCTGGCTATGAACGTAACAATATATCCGTCTCAATTAAAAGGATCTGTGCAGGCCCCGCCATCCAAAAGCTCTATGCAAAGAGCCTGTGCCGCTGCACTCATCAGGCCCGGGTATACCCGTATTAAAAATGCAGGTCATTCAGCGGACGATGCAGCAGCATTGCAGATTGTGGCAGACCTGGGTGCAGTTTCTGTAAATCAGTTACAGGATGGCAGCGTGGATATTGTAAGCAGGGGAGTAATTTGTATGAAAGATACCATTCACTGCGGTGAGTCCGGCTTAAGCTTCAGGATGTTTACACCCATTGCCGCTTTATGCGACAGGCAGCTTAGCATTGCAGGGGAAGGTAGTTTATTAAACAGGCCAATGGATTTTTTTGAAACAGTAATGCCATTGATGGGAGTACAAATTCAAACGAATGCAGGCAAACCACCCATTATACTGCAAGGCCCGCTGGTGCCTGTGGATATTGAGATTGATGCATCGCTCAGTTCTCAGTTTCTGACGGGCCTGTTGATGGCCTATGCTGCCGCTGGTGCAAGAAATGTATCCATCAAAGTAAAGAGCCTGGCCAGTAAGCCCTATATTGATCTGACCCTGGATGTAATGAAGAAATTTGGGTTGAAAGTGCCTGTCAACCGGAACTATGAAGCGTTTTATTTTGAAGACAAACCTCATTTTTATGAGAGTAACCGTCAGGAATACCAGGTGGAAGCTGACTGGAGCAATGCGGCATTTCTTTTGGTGGCGGGTGCCATTGCAGGTCCGGTAGTGGTGCGTGGCCTTGATCTCTCCTCGGCTCAGGCCGACAGGGCCATTACAGATGCCCTGATGGCTGCCAATGCTTCTATAGCAATGGATGTGAAAGGCATTTCCGTGCATCCCGGACACATGGATGGTTTTTATTTTGATGCAACAGATTCCCCTGATTTATTTCCTCCCCTTGTGGCTTTAGCAGCCTACTGCAAAGGGAAAACCAGCATCAAAGGAGTGGGCAGACTGATACACAAGGAAAGCAACCGGGCTCTGGCGCTCCAGGATGAATTTGATAAAATGGGGGTGTATATTGAACTGGATTCTGATATCATGATAGTTCATGGCGGAAGAAAAGTGAAAGGGGCTGATGTACATTCTCAGTTTGACCATCGCATCGCTATGGCCTGTGCCGTTGCAGCCTTGAAAGCAGATGGAGAAACGGTAATCGAAGAAGCACAGGCAGTCCGGAAATCGTACCCTGATTTTTTTGAAGACTTGAAAAAGCTTGGCGCTGCTGTATCTTTACCGTTCACCCAATCCAACCACTAACGATTGAACAGTTTTGGCCGCATATTACGCTTATCTATTTTTGGCGAATCGCATGGTCCCTGTGTGGGCATTACCATCGACGGCTGTCCGGCTGGCCTGCCCATTAGTGCAGAAGACCTGCTGCCCGACCTGGAAAGAAGAAAAGGAGGAAAGGGCAAAGGGACCACTCCACGACAGGAAGATGACTTTCCGGTATTTAAAAGCGGATTGTTCAATGGAAAAACAACTGGGTTTCCCGTAACTATTTTGTTTGAAAACAAGAATATCCGAAGCCAGGATTATGAAAAGCAAAGAAGCATTCCCCGCCCGGGACATGCAGACTGGGTAGCCCATCAAAAATTTGGAGGAAACGAAGACTACCGGGGAGCGGGCCATTTCAGTGCAAGGCTCACTGCCGGTATCGTAGCAGCCGGTGCAATTGCAAAAAAACTAATGAGTGATGTGCAGATCATTGCTGAGATTACAGAAATAGCAGGAGAAAAAGACACAGAGTTAGGGTTACAGAAGGCAATTGATGCCGGAGATACTGTTGGAGGAATGGTGGAATGCCGCGTCAACGGACTGCCGGTTGGATTGGGCGAGCCATATTTCGATTCTGTTGAATCCGTTTTATCGCATATACTTTTTGCCATACCGGCTGTCAGGGGCGTCGAATTCGGAACAGGCTTTGCGGCAGCCCGAATGTTTGGCAGTGAGCATAATGATTCAATAGAGAACATGGAGGGTAAAACCCGCACCAATCATTCGGGTGCGGTGGTGGGCGGTATCAGCAACGGAAATGAACTGCTCTTTCGTATTGCCATTAAGCCAGCGTCTTCCACACCCAAAGCACAACAGAGTCTGAACTGGGATACAGGTAAGGAAGAAGAGTTCTCTATAAAAGGACGACACGACTTATGTGTTGCCCTGAGGGCTCCGGTGATTGTGGAAGCAGTAACGGCCCTCGTATTAGCCGATTTTATGCTGTTAGAACAAAAAATAAAAAGGATTATTTAGCCCTTCCCGATAATTTCTCCAAACTCGTTCATTTTTTGCACAGATAGTTGTATTTTAACACTGGGCAATAGCGGTGCAGATGTTTTGCTGAGTTTCCGCTGCCTGTTCCGGTAATAAAAAATAATTTCTTGCGATTCTTACTTCAGGCAGGTTTGTGCGTTTTGTTGCTGCAGCATTTTTGCTCCTGTGCTCCTGCATCCGGTGATGAGCAAACATTGGTTGGCCCTGCTGAACTAAACGAAAAAACCAGAAAATTCCTGGTACAATATGTACAGGATAGAGTGCAGCCAGTGAGCCTCATTCCCAAACCTGTAACCATTGCAAAACAAGCAAGCATTGAAGAAATTTATCAGGACCGGGATTTTGCTCCTTTGTGGTCCGATTCCGGTAAGTGGTACAACCATACAATTGCTGTGTACGCTAGCATAGCACAAAGCAGGTGGTTGGGGCTTTTTCCGGAAGATTACCATTTTACAGAACTGGAAAAATTGTGGAATCAGCATCAAGCGGATAGCTTGGGTAAATCAATCAGGCGTGATCCGCAATTCTGGTTCGTATGTGACCTGCTTTTTACAGATGCGTTTGTCACATTGCTGCATGATGTGAAGTTTGGCCGTTTGCCCAACGACAGCGTCAGCCTGAATAAAGACAGTTCGTTTACCTATGTGTTCATCCGGGGTTTGCTGGAGCAATTGGAATCCGGGGTACCGGCAGCAGAATTGCTGGCCGGGCTAGAGCCCAGGCATCCTGCATATCAGCAATTAAAAGCAGGGCTCCGAAATTTTATGGACAGCGCCGATTTCAGGGATTATACAGTAGTCCCACTGCCCGGCAAAGATAAAATACGGTTTCAGAATGCACTTCAAAAAAGATTATTTGAAGGAGGTTTTTTATCATCAGACAGCATCAGTGCAGATTCGGCCACGCTGGTAAAGGCAATAAAGGAATTTCAGCAGAGCAACGGTCTGCAGGCCGATGGTAGGGCTGGAGATGCTACGGTTCGAATGCTGAACCTGCACAGCAAAGAAAAATTTGTACGGGTTGCCATCAGCCTGGATAAATACAAAAAACTGCCAGCGGAGATGCCTGAAAAATATATTTGGGTCAACACGGCTTCAAATATGCTGGAGGTCATTGAAAACGGGAAACTGGTCATGAACTCACGGGTCATAAGCGGTAAACCAAAAACAAAAACTCCGGCGCTGACAAGTGCCGTATCAATGCTGATTACTTATCCTCAATGGGTACCGCCGGCCAGTATTATTGAAAAAGAAATATTGCCAGCGGTCAAAAAAAATCCAGCTTATCTGGCCCGTAAGGGTTTCAGCCTGCTCGACAAAGAGGGCAACGAAGTAGATCCCCATACCGTTGACTGGTCAATATACAGCCGGGGCATTCCTTATCGGGTGGTACAGGGCAGCGGTGATGCCAATGCTTTGGGTGTTCTCAAATTTCATTTTGACAATAAATATGCGGTTTACCTGCACGATACAAACCAGAGATATTTATTTGCCATTGCAATGCGGTCCCTCAGCCATGGGTGCATACGGGTACAGGAATGGGAAAAACTTGCACAGTATATTCTTCGGAACGAATCAGGGGCTGGCCGCCAGCGTTTGCAGGATTCAGTTAGAATATGGTTGAAAAACAAAGAGAAACGCCATTTGGCTTTGAAAAATAAGCTGCCTGTTTTCTTACGTTATGTGACTGCCACAAGCAACGGAAACGGCATCATTTTTCACGACGATGTGTATGGAGATGACAGAAAATTGAGAGAAAAGTACTTTGCCGGGCGATAAAAGGTTCCCCGGGATCCCGTTTATCCACAATTTGGCCTTACAAGACTATGAAAAAGAAGTAAATAATTTATTTCTGCATTTTAAACTTACCCGTTATTTTTGTTTAGAATAAAACCAAACTATCTCTTTATGAAGAAGATGCTTTCTGCATTTATTGCATTATATCTGCTTCTTCCTCCCGGCTTCAGCCAGGATGATGAAGTAAGACCCAGAGCATTGGGAGTCAATTTTTTTCTGAACGATTTTGTTACTGCTTCACGGATCCGTACTAGTTCATTCAATGATGTAATCAACCAGAAAAAATGGGCCAGATTCAGGGAAATGAATCCCGGTTTGGCAATTACTTATTACAAAGGCCTGCGTAAGAGAATTGATTATGCAGTCACACTGGCTGGTTCGTTCCTGAGGTACCCAATGCCCAATAAAACTTTCTCTACCGATAAACTGTTGCTGGAATCGAACGCTGCGGTACAATTAAAATTAACATCAGAGAAGTACTGGGTTCAGCCTTATGTGAGCCTGGGTGTGGGAGCCCATAAGTATATCAATTATTATGGAGTGTTCCTGCCTATGGGTATTGGTTTTAAAGTGAATCTTCTGGATGATGTGCATATTAATTTAGCATCGGGTTACCGGGTTCCAATTACCCTGGAAACTGCGAATTATCATTTTCAGCATAGTTTAGGAGTTGCCGCCCGGCTCGGAAAGAAAAAAGTGGAACCCGTTATTCTTGACCGCGACAAAGATGGTGTGCCTGATAATGTAGATGCCTGCCCCGATGATCCGGGCCCGGCAGCCAACCAGGGCTGCCCCGACAGGGATGGTGATGGTATCCTTGATAAGGATGATAAATGTCCAGATGTACCCGGGCTGGCCAAATACCATGGCTGCCCTATTCCCGATACCGACAAAGACGGGATTAATGACGAAGAAGATAAATGCCCTACTGTGCCAGGTCTGGCTAAATACCAGGGCTGCCCCATTCCAGATACCGATAAAGACGGGATTAATGACGAAGAAGATAAATGTCCCACTGTACCTGGCCTGGCCCGCTACCAGGGTTGTCCCATTCCCGATACAGATGGTGATGGAGTAAATGATGAGGAAGACAGGTGCCCCAATCTCTTTGGTGTACGTGAAAATCAGGGTTGTCCAATCATTCCGGAAGAAATCAAAAAAAGAGTCAGCATAGCCGCAAAGAATATTCTGTTTGAAACTGGAAAATCAAAATTGCGTACCAGTTCGTTCAAAGGGCTGAATGATGTTGCAAAGATCATGGTTGAAAACCCAGAAATGGAGCTTGACATTGCTGGTCATACTGATAATGTTGGCAGTGATGCTATGAACCAGACATTGAGTGAGAACAGGGCCAATGCTGTACGGGATTACCTGGTTAGCAAAGGAGTGGATGCCAGCCGAATTACTGCAACCGGCTACGGCGAAACTACACCGATCGCAACCAATTCCACAGCAGCCGGCCGTCAGCAAAACCGCCGTTCTGAAATGACACTTACATACTATAAGTAAATCACCCGAACAATTTTTATTATTGAACAGCCCCGCACTGCGGGGCTTTTTTTTCTACGGATATGTCGGAATTGGGTTCAGTCTTTCTTTTTCCACAGTGTTTTTAATCTGACTTAGCGGTAAGTGATTTAGCTGTTTTTCCCGTACCTTTGCGCCTCCAATTTTTGCAAACGGGTGAAAAAAAGAATAACTAATTGAAAATAAATAAATCATGGCAGATCTGAAATTTCAAAGAAACTTTGGGATTGCTGCGCACATTGATGCGGGCAAAACCACAACTACGGAACGTATCCTGCGCTACACAGGTATGATACACCGGATTGGTGAAGTGCATGACGGGGCTGCCACAACCGACTGGATGGAGCAGGAAAAAGAAAGGGGAATTACAATCACATCTGCAGCAGTAAGCTGTAAATGGAATTTTCCAACAGAGAAAGGAAAGAATGTGCCAGGCACAAAAGAATATTATTTCAATATTATTGACACTCCCGGTCACGTTGACTTTACCGTAGAAGTAGAAAGATCTATGCGGGTGCTGGACGGGCTCATTGCCTTGTTTTCAGCAGTAGATGGTGTGGAGCCTCAGTCAGAAACTGTATGGCGCCAGGCCAACCGTTATGGGGTTCCCCGAATTGGCTTTGTCAATAAGATGGACCGTGCCGGGGCAGATTTTCTGAATGTGGTAAAGCAGGTCAGAGAAATGCTCGGTTCCAAAGCTGTACCTCTGCAACTGCCCATTGGTGCCGAAGATAATTTTAAAGGGGTGGTTGATCTGATCAAAATGAAGGGCGTTATCTGGCACATGGAAACAGAAGGAATGACGTTTGATGAAATTGACATTCCTGCTGATATGGTGGAAGAAGCCAATGAATGGAGGGCTAAGCTGGTGGAAGCCGTAGCGGAATATGATGATACACTCATGGAAAAATTCTTCGACAATCCTGACAGCATCAGCGAAGCCGAAATTCACGAAGCAATCCGCAAGGCTACAATTGATCTGAGCATTGTGCCTATGATGTGTGGTTCTTCTTTTAAAAACAAAGGGGTACAGACAGCCCTCGATGCAGTATGCAGGTATCTGCCTTCACCGGTTGATATTCCGGATACCAGGGGCACACACCCCGATACAGGAGAGGAGCTTACCCGGAAAGCCGACCCGAAAGAACCATTTGCTGCTCTTGCATTTAAAATCATGACCGATCCATTTGTGGGAAGGCTTGCATTCTTCCGTTGTTACAGCGGGCATCTTGATGCTGGCTCTTATGTATTAAACGTACGTAGCGGAAAAAAAGAAAGAATAAGCCGGATCATGAAGATGTTTGCGAATAAACAGAACCCAATTGAATTTATCGAAGCAGGCGATATTGCCGCAGCTGTGGGTTTTAAAGAAATAAAAACCGGCGATACTCTTTGCGATGAAAATCATCCGATCACTCTGGAAAATATGTTTATTCCCGAGCCGGTAATAGCTGTTGCGGTGGAGCCCAAAACTCAGGCCGATGTTGATAGAATGGGTATGGCCATCGCCAAACTGATTGAAGAGGATCCCACCCTGAGAGTAAAAACGGATGAAGATACCGGACAAACCATCCTGAGCGGGATGGGTGAACTACACCTTGAAATTATTGTGGACCGGATGAGGCGGGAGTTTAAGGTGGAAGTAAACCAGGGTGCTCCGCAGGTGGCATACAAAGAGGCCTTTCGCAAAACGATTGAACACCGTGAGGTGCTCAAAAAGCAAACCGGTGGTCGTGGTAAGTTCGCTGATATCGTTTTTGAAATCGGGCCTGCAGATGCTGAATGGAAAACTGAAAATCCCGGTAAGAACTTCCAGTTTGTAAATGATATTTTCGGAGGATCCATACCCAGGGAGTTTGTACCGGCAATCATAAAAGGATTTGAAACAGCAATGGGAACAGGTGTAATGGCTGGCTACCCTGTAGAGCACATGAAAGTCCGGGTATTTGATGGCAGCTATCATGACGTGGACTCCGATTCTATGTCATTTGAATTGTGTGCCAAGTCTGGTTTCCGCGAATCTGCCCGCAAAGCAAGCCCTGTTTTACTGGAGCCAATTATGAAAGTGGAAGTGGTAACTCCCGATCAGTACATGGGTGATGTAACCGGCGACCTGAACCGCAGAAGGGGTATGCTGGAAGGAATGGACAGTCGTGCCGGCGCCCAGGTCATTAAAGCAAAAGTACCCCTGAGCGAAATGTTTGGGTATGTCACGCAACTGCGCTCACTCAGCTCTGGCCGGGCTTCCTCTACAATGGAATTTTCGCATTATGCGCCTGCGCCCAATAACATTGCAGATGAAGTGATCGCAAAAGTAAAAGGAAAGGTTACGGCCTGACCAGGCCTGGATCAATAAAACGTACGTTAACCCGCAGGTATTTTCACTTGCGGGTTGTTTTTTTAATCTGTATCAACCTGCAAATTTTCAAAATGGCATTGTGTTTGCTTTTTTTGTGTGCCATTCCGTTTTTAAGATTCAAGCCGGTGCAGCCGGTTTATGGAAAACAACATACTGGACCAAGGAGGCTCCCGCAGAGCCTTCTTTTTTTTTATCCTGTTTACAGCAATGCTGTATCTTGAAAAAAAACTGATGATGAAAAAGTCCCTTCTTCTGTTCCTGGTTTTTAGTGTTGTGATTTGCAAGGTTTGCGCCCAGGAAGTGAACATTGCCCCGGGTATGAAAATATCTGCCGGAGTCAAAGTAAAAAAGAACAGGTATTTTTTAGAAGCTCCTGCGGATACGGCTGCCTGCTTGCTGATCATTGAAGGAAATGATATGGTAGTTGATTTTAACGGGGCCGAGTTGCAGGGTGCTTCTGCAGACAAAAGACCCGATGAGTTTTCCGGCATTGCCATCCTGATCCGCAACAGCCGGAATGTAACAGTGAAAAACCTGGTTGTAAAAGGGTATAAGGTGGCAATCATCGCCAGATCATCTGTTCAGCTTACCCTGGAAAACTGCGACCTGAGCTATAATTTCCGGCAGCGGCTGAACAGTACGCAGGAGAAAGAGGATATCTCGGACTGGATGAGTTACCACCATAATGAACAGGATGAATGGCTGAGGTACGGGGCTGCCATGTATTTTAAAGATTGCAGTTTCTTTATCATAAAAAATTGCCGGGTCACAGGTGGCCAGAACGCCCTGATGATGATGCGTTGTACTGATGGGCTTGTGACACAAAATGATTTTTCATTTAATTCAGGAATCGGGATCGGGATGTACCGAAGCAGCAGGAATATAGTTCAGAACAACAGGATCATTTTTAATGTACGGGGTTATAGTCATGGAGTCTATCAAAGGGGTCAGGATAGTGCCGGAATACTGGTGTACGAACAAAGTCACAGCAACCATTTTCTCTCTAACAATGTAACTCATGGAGGTGACGGCTTTTTTTTATGGGCCGGGCAAACTACGATGGACTCCGGAACTGGCGGCTGTAATGATAATATTCTGTCCGGTAATGATTTTTCATATGCCCCCACCAATGGAATTGAAGTGACATTTAGCTCCAACTACATCAGCCAAAACCGTATTGTGGAATGTGATCACGGAATATGGGGAGGGTATAGTTATCAGACAACAATCCGGGAAAATCAATTTGCCGGCAACCGTATTGCCATAGCCATTGAGCACGGCCAAAGAAACCTGGTGGAAGAAAATAGTTTCAGCCGTGATAAGACCGCGATCAGGATTTGGGCAAATAAATCGCAGCCTGCTGATTGGGGTTATCCTGCCCGGCGAGATACGAGAAGCGTGGCCTATCATATTCGGCGAAACAAATTTCAGCAGCATGAAGAAGTATTTAATATCCGCCGTACAGATTCAGTCTGGGTTCACCAGAACTCCATGACTCCCGGATCAGGAAAAGTCATGAATATTGATTCTACAGTTGTCAGGCTTGATTCGGCATTTGAATTTTTCACAACCGGCTCGTCTGTCCGTCCGATTAAACAAAACAAAAATTCGGGATGGGCTTTTAAGGGTTCTGAAAAATACCGGGGTAGAAAAGAGATCAGGATTACAGAATGGGGGCCTTATGATTTCAGGTATCCTATCATCTGGCAAACCAACCCCACTGATACCGCTTCGGTTATGAAATTTGAAATACTGGGCTCCGGGGGATCGTGGCAGCTAAAATCTTCCAGGGGAATAAAAAATATATCAGCCGTCAGCGGCGTGTTTCCGGCATTGATCACTGCAGAAAAAAACAGTTCGGGGCGAGCGGATATACTGTTAGAATTGGAGTATAGCGGATCTGCATTCATCACACAGTTTGGCGAAAAAATTTCTGCGGGCAAACCACATGTATTCAGGTTCCGTAAATTTTTTCAACCGGTAAATTGGGAAGTTTCATTCTATGCTCTTGATACCGCTATTCATAACCCGATTCAAACCGGGAGACTGTTTTCCCTGCATGAAAAAAAGGCCCCGGTCAAAGAAGAAAAGAAAAACAGGCTTGACTACGCCTGGTGGGGTGGTATCAAAACCGCCGACAACCGGTATCCCGGGTTTATCACAATGGCAAGCGGCACCGCAGAAATACCGGCCGGCACCTATGAACTTTCAGTCACCTGGGATGATGCTGTACGGGTCTATGTTGATGAAAAACTTGTTTTGGACGAGTGGCAGCCTGCCCTGTATAAATTTGATGAATCGCCAAATAAAAAGGTCAAACTTATCCTGGGCGGCAGGCATCAATTCCGTGTAGAGCATATTGAGCTTGGGGGCTTCGCTACTCTTAGCTTGAAAATCAACCCGGTAGATTAAGGAAATAGACTGTCGCTGTTCAAAATCAGGTCAGGAAAATTATTTGCAAGGTATTTGGAGTATAAGCCCGGTAACCCTACCTTTGCACTCCCAAAAGAAAATTGGGATTTCACCCATGTCGCAGAGAATCAGAATAAAACTTCAGTCTTACGATCACAACCTGGTAGATAAATCTGCCGAAAAGATTGTAAAAACAGTTCGCAGCACCGGGGCGGTAGTAACCGGGCCAATTCCCCTGCCAACCCGCCGTAAAATTTTTACTGTTTTGCGTTCACCTCACGTTAACAAGAAAAGCCGGGAGCAGTTTCAGTTGGCTACACATAAGCGCCTGCTGGATATCTACACGTCTTCTTCAAGAACGGTAGATGCGCTCAGTAAACTGGATCTGCCCAGTGGTGTTGAAGTTGAAATTAAAGCGTAGTATGCCTGAATCCCTCCAGAGAGACTCAGGAAAAGTTCTTATAAATTTAATTTTATTCACCTCTCAATTTTTTCGGAATACCGAAGAAAAAAAAGAGCTCTGAAATGGAATCGTTCTCAGTTTTTTGCCATCAGGCAGGCTGAGAGTAAATAAAAACAAGCCATTCAAGGTTTGTTTACTGCCGGTACTTTCCCATAAAGAAAAAGGTCGGCAGCAAACGGGGATTGACCCTACGCTCCTGGTGACCAGTGTCATCTGAGGCAGCGAAGGATGTCCCAATAACCTTGCAGGCACAAATGGAACAAATATGAAAGGTATTATTGGGAAAAAAATCGGGATGACCAGCATTTTCGATCCCTCAGGTAAACAAACAGCCTGCACAATTATCGAAGCTGGCCCCTGTGTAGTCACGCAGGTGAAGACCGCGGAAACAGACGGATACAATGCATTGCAGCTTTCGTTCGGAGAAAAGAACGAAAAACATTCGCTCAAAGCCGAAAAGAATCATTTCGCAAAGGCTGCAACATCTCCCAAAAAATTTTCAAAAGAATTCAGGAATTTTTCCCTCGAAAAAAACATTGGTGAAACCATTACAGTGGACATTTTTTCCGAGGGTGAAAATGTTGACGTGGTAGGCACATCCAAAGGAAAAGGATTCCAGGGTGTGGTCAAGCGACATGGTTTCAGCGGCGTAGGCCAGCAATCACATGGACAACACGACAGGCAAAGGGCTCCCGGGTCACTCGGAAACTCTTCCGATGCAAGCCGTGTGATGAAAGGAATGAGAATGGCTGGCCGGATGGGAAATGACAGGGTAAAACTGAAAGGGCTAAAAGTGGTAAAAATTTTTTCCGATAAGAATTATATTCTCATCGGCGGTTCGGTACCGGGTCATAATGGTTCAATTGTTTTCATTCAAAAGTAACGGATGGCAACATCCGATTCCAGAAAAAAAGAAATACGATGCAAGTTCAAGTGTTCAATACAAAAGGAAAGGCTACCGGCAGAACGGTAGAACTGCCTGATGACATTTTTGGGCTGGATCCCAATAACCATGTCATCTACCTGGCAGTCAAACAATACCTGGCAGCCCAGCGTCAGGGTACACACAAAGTGAAAACCCGTGCAGAGGTAAAAGGAGCCAGCCGGAAACTGCACCGCCAAAAAGGTACCGGTGGCAGCCGTAAAGGAAACATCCGGAATCCGCTTTATAAAGGTGGGGGTACTGTATTCGGTCCCAAGCCGCACAAATACGACATTAAGCTGAACCGGAAAGTAAAAGATCTGGCAAAGATTTCAGCCCTTTCCTATAAGGCAAAAGACAATGCCATTATGGTGGTTGAGGATATAACACTTGATGTGCCCAAAACAAAAACATTTGCAGAAGTACTCAGCAATCTGAATGTGGCAGGAAAAAAAGTAATGTTTGTGCAGCCGGAGTATAATGATAACCTGGATCTGGCCATGCGCAATATTCCTACAGTGCTGGGTGTGTTGCTGAGTGATATTAATACGTATGATATCGTCAATTCGGATGTGCTGGTTATGACGGAAAGCGCTGCAAAAATTTTTGCAGGCGATGAAGCAGAAGCATAAAATAGTGTGCAGAGCAGGACAATAATAAAAAGAAATGAGGCTCTGAAAAGCACTCCTTTCGTAAACGAAAAAAAATAGTGCGATGAAACTTTCTGAAATACTGATAAAACCCATTTTGACTGAAAAAGCAAATGCCCAGCAGGACAAACTGCGCCGGTATGCGTTCAGGGTGGCACGGAAAGCAAATAAACTCGAAATCAAAAAAGCAATTGAAAGCTTTTATGGTGTAACAGTGACCAGTGTGAACACCGCTGTGGTACCTGCAAAAAACAAAAGCAGGTTTACAAAAGCAGGCTTGCTGAGTGGCAGAAAACCAGGGTATAAAAAAGCATTTGTTACTGTGGCAGAAGGTGAAAACATTGATTTGTATTCAAACATTTAATTCCTTTTCCACTAAAGGATCAGGAGCATGTATGGCAAACAACCGCCGCGAAGTGTTGGTTATGAACCCGAAAAGAAAAATGAAATGGCATTAAGAAAATTTAAACCCGTTACAGCAGGAACCCGCTGGAGAATTGGGAATGCGTATGCTGAAATAACGACCAACAAACCTGAAAAGGCTCTGCTGGAAACAAAAAAAAATACAGGCGGCCGCAATTCATCCGGACATCTGACCATGCGGTATATCGGAGGTGGAAGCAAGAAAAAGTACCGTTTGGTTGATTTCAGAAGAAACAAAAAAAACGTTGAAGCAACGGTAAAATCTATTGAATACGATCCAAACAGAACCGCATTCATTGCGCTGCTGGAATATACGGATGGAGAAAAGAGCTATATTCTGGCACCGCAGGGTTTGGTCGTGGATATGAAAGTGATCAGCGGGGATGATGTGGCTCCCGAAATCGGAAATGCCCTCAAGATGAAGAATATGCCACTTGGTACCATGGTACACAATATTGAACTGCAGCCGGGGCAGGGAGGCAAAATGGCGAGAAGTGCAGGATCATCTGCCCAACTGACCAATAAAGAAGAAAAATACGCTATTTTAAAAATGCCCAGCGGAGAATTGCGAAAAGTGCTGATCAACTGCTATGCAACTGTAGGAGTAGTGAGCAACAGCGACCATAACCTTCAAAGCATGGGTAAAGCCGGACGGAACCGCTGGAGGGGCATTCGTCCCCGCAACAGAGGCGTGGCTATGAACCCGGTGGACCACCCGATGGGAGGTGGTGAAGGCAAAGCTTCGGGCGGCCATCCGAGAAGCCGTACAGGAAAGTATGCAAAAGGAGAAAAAACAAGGAAGACGCATAAGGGGAGTAACAAGCTGATTATTCAGCGAAAAGACGGAAGCAAATTAAATAAATAAAAAACCAATACAGGGTGCATGCATTTCAAAAACCTGTATCTGAAAAAGGAATTTAAAAAAAATTATGGCACGTTCAGTTAAAAAAGGTCCTTACGTAGCAACACATCTGGAGAAAAAGATTTTTGCTATGAACGACGGAAAATCAAAAAAATCCGTGATCAAAACGTGGAGCCGCCGGTCAACCATTACACCGGATTTCGTAGGGCACACTTTTGCCGTTCATAATGGAAATAAATTTATCCCGGTATATGTTACGGAATTTATGGTTGGGCACAAACTTGGAGAATTTGCCCCTACCCGCCAGTTCAAAGGGCACTCCAGTAAAAAAATTGAAGGTTAATCAGGAAATTAATAAAAATGGAAGCAGTAGCAAAACTGAGAAATTATCCCACATCGCCCCGTAAAATGAGATTACTGGCTGATTTGATCCGTGGGCAAAAAGTAGAAAAGGTACTGGCCGAACTGGAACATAATCCAAAACATCCGGCAGTGCCCCTGCGTAAACTCGTCGTCAGTGCAATCAATAACTGGAAACAAAAAAACGACGGAGGAGATGAAAGCCAGCTGGTAGTTAAAACCATTTACGTTGATGGAGGCAGAACTTTAAAGCGTATGCGGCCCGCTCCCCAGGGTCGGGGGTACCGTGTTCGTAAGCGCAGCAACCATGTAACTGTGGTTGTGGATACAAAAGAAAATAATAAATAACGAAACCAGGATCCGGCTCGCGGACAGGGCCGGGCTGAAACAGAAAATAAAAACAAAACATGGGTCAAAAAGCAAATCCGATTGGGAACAGGTTAGGCATCATCCGCGGGTGGGAGTCTAACTGGTATGGAAACAGTAAAGATTTTGCCTCAAAGCTGATCGAAGACCATAAAATCAGGACATACCTGAATGCCCGTATCAACAAAGGCGGCATTTCTAAAATTGTCATCGAGCGGACTCTGGGCAAGCTCATCATTACCATTCATACTTCCAAACCCGGTATCATCATCGGGAAAGGTGGCGGAGAAGTGGACCGCATCAAAGAAGAACTGAAAAAACTGACCGGCAAAGCAGATGTACAGATCAATATACTGGAGATCCGCAGACCGGAGCTGGATGCCATGATAGTTGCC
This sequence comes from uncultured Chitinophaga sp., assembly GCA_964473035.1. Lineage (GTDB taxonomy): Bacteria > Bacteroidota > Bacteroidia > Chitinophagales > Chitinophagaceae > JJ008. Next base: position 141,662 of record CAYYMK010000004.1, on the reverse strand, counting down.
GATACCATCGCCCGGCAAATTGAAAACAGGATCAACTATAAAAGGGCTATCAAGATGTCCATTGCATCAGCTCTTCGTATGGGTGCCGAAGGGATAAAAGTAAAAGTAAGCGGACGGCTGGGTGGAGCAGAAATTGCCCGTTCAGAAGAAATTAAACAAGGCCGTGTGCCGCTGCACACCTTTCGGATGGATATTGATTATGCCAATGTATCGGCGCTTACCGTGTATGGAAAGATTGGAATTAAGGTATGGATTTGTAAAGGCGAAGTACTGAATAAAAGAGACCTGAACCCCAACTTTGTAGGTGGAAAGAGTGAAGTAACCGACAGAAGGGAGAGGAGAGACGACCGCAGAGGCGGAGGAAGAGATAGAAGAAATTCTTAACAGCATGATACCTGCTACCAGTCAAAATATACAAATCAATGTATTTTGACCAGGCAGCTGTAAAAAATGAACGAATATGTTACAACCAAAAAGAACTAAACACAGGAAGATGCAAAAAGGCCGTATGAAAGGTGATGCTAAAAGAGGCACTACCATTGCATTCGGTTCCTATGCTTTAAAAGCGCTGGACAGCCATTGGATTACAGACCGCCAGATTGAAGCGGCCAGGCAGGCGCTTACCCGTGAAATGAAGAGGGAAGGTATGGTATGGATCAGAATTTTTCCGGATAAACCCATCACCCGCAAGCCATTGGAAGTCAGGATGGGTAAAGGAAAAGGTAATCTGGAGTTCTGGGCAGCCGTGGTAAAACCCGGCCGCATTCTGTTTGAAATAGATGGGGTTACAGAGCAGGTGGCAAAAGCTGCATTAGCACTTGCTGCAGGAAAGCTTCCTATTAAAACAAAGTTTATTATGCGTCGTGACCTGGTTACGGCATAATCATCAATAAAATGTAAAGCGATGGCAAAAAAAGTTGATTTTGTAAAAAGTGTCCGGGGTATGAATGAGCAGGATCTCAGGGCAAGACTGGAAGAAGATCAGCAGCGGTTAAAGAAACTGGAATTCGCACATACGATTTCCCCACTGGAAAATCCTATGACAATCCGCTCGCTGCGCAGAGATATTGCCCGTCTGAAAACTGAGCTGAAGTTAAAACAACAGGCATAAAAAAGGTACTCGTTCCTAAAAATTAACCGGCAATCAGCAACTTGAAACAAGTAACAATGGAAACAAGAAATTTAAGAAAAACAAGAACAGGGGTGGTGACAAGCAATAAAATGGCCAAAACCATCACAGTGGAGGTTGAGCGGAAAGTGAAGCACCCAATCTATGGCAAGTTCGTGAAGAAAACCACGAAGTTCCATGCACATGATGAAAAAGACGAGTGCAGCATCGGCGATGTAGTAAAAATTATGGAAACCCGCCCACTCAGTAAAACCAAGCGCTGGAGACTGGTGGAAGTAGTTGAAAAAGTTAAGTAATTGATTATTGAAAATTGAACAACCAGGCAACGATTCAATCGTCAGTATTAAAATATTAAACAGACAAAAAGATGATTCAGCAGGAAAGCCGCTTAAATGTGGCAGATAACAGCGGGGCCAAAGAGGTGTTGTGTATCCGTGTGCTTGGCAACAGCGGTCAACGCTACGCAAAAATCGGGGACAAAATTGTGGTAACTGTTAAAGACGCATTGCCGGCAGGAGGCATTAAGAAAGGTACCGTTACAAAAGCAGTAATTGTACGTACTACAAACAAACTGCGCCGCAAAGACGGGTCATACATCCGGTTTGATGATAATGCGGTTGTGATCCTGAACCAGTCCGATGAGCCAAGAGGTACAAGGATCTTCGGGCCGGTAGCAAGAGAACTCAGGGACAAAGGATACATGAAAATCATTTCCCTGGCTCCGGAAGTATTGTAAAAAAAAATCCAGGAGCACTATTGATTGAATAATAACAAAACCCGCAGAAACCGGGCTAAAGATGATAAAAATGAAAAAAAGATTCAAGCCAAAGTACAATATCCGCAAAGGAGATGCTGTGGTAGTGATTACCGGCGATGATAAAGATCTGTCGAAACCCAGAACCGTAAAGCAGGTTTTGCTGGAAGAAGGACGGGTCATTGTAGAAGGAGTGAATATGGTGTCGCGTCATACCAAGCCCAATGCCCAAAACACAAAAGGGGGCATCATACGCAAAGAAGCACCCATTCATATCAGCAATGTGATGTTGTGGGATGCATCATCCAAGGCAGCTTCAAAAGTGAAAAAGGACAGAGAAAACGGCAAGTCTGTCCGAATTCTGAAAAAGTCAGGCACTAAAGTATAATTCATCAAAGGCCGATATAACTGAATAGAGTATGAACACAAAAACTTATAGCCCGAGGCTGGCAGACAAATACAAGAAAGATGTAGTGCCTGCACTGGTCAAAAAATTTGGATACGATTCTGTAATGCAGGCTCCCAGGCTTGAAAAAATATGCCTGAACCGTGGCGTCAACGGCGCAGTGTCCGATAAAAAACTGATTGACATTGCAGTGGATGAACTGACCCTCATTAGTGGGCAGAAGGCAGTTGCAACCCAGTCGAAAAAAGATATTTCAAACTTTAAGCTCCGCAAGCACATGCCCATCGGCGCCAGGGTCACTCTGCGTGGCGATAAAATGTATGAGTTTCTGGACCGCTTGATTGCTGTAGCGCTTCCCCGTGTACGTGACTTCAAAGGAGTTAATGAAAAGGCATTTGATGGTCGGGGAAATTATACACTCGGTGTGACAGAGCAGATCATCTTTCCTGAAATAGATATTGATAAAGTAAATAAAATAACTGGGCTGGATATCACTTTTGTAACTACAGCCGGTTCTGACGAAGAGGCATTTGAACTGCTGAAAGAACTTGGGATGCCATTTAAAAATGTAAAAAATAACTAAAAAAAAGATCAATTATTATGGCTAAAACATCAGTAAAGGCCAGGCAATTAAAAAGGGAAAAAATGGTAGCTGCAAATGCTGCCAAAAGAGAAGCCCTGAAAAAAGCAGGCGATTGGAAATCGCTGGATGAAATGCCCCGTAATTCTTCCAAAGTAAGGTTGAAGAATAGGTGCCAACTCTCAGGCCGACCAAAAGGGTTTGTCAGATATTTTGGCATCTCCAGGATAGCTCTCAGGGATATGGCACTGAACGGAAAAATTCCAGGACTTAAAAAAGCAAGCTGGTAAAAAAGATAAGGGGCGGCATCATTGAAATGCGGCACCTTATGAATGCGGACAATAATTAATTATATTCAATCGAAAAAAAACAGTATGGTAACAGATCCTATAGCAGACTTTCTCACCAGAATCCGGAATGCTCAAATGGCCGGCCACCGCATTGTGGAAATTCCTGCATCCAACCTGAAAAAGCGGATGACTGAAATTCTGTATCATCAGGGATATATTCTGCGTTACAAATTTGAAGAAGACAGCCGCCAGGGTGTCATCAAAATAGCGCTGAAGTATGATCCGGGAACCAAACAACCCGCTATCCAGAGTATGGAACGCATCAGCAGGCCTGGTTTGAGGCAGTATGCAAGACCCGAAGAATTCCGTCGGGTAAAAAATGGATTGGGCATTGCCATCATTTCCACGTCGCAGGGCGTGATGACCGATAAAGAAGCCAAAGCAAAAAATGTGGGAGGAGAAGTGCTTTGCTACGTGTATTAAAGCACGACAAAGCGGCTAATAAAAAAAATGAACTCATCAGAAACTGAAATAAAAAGAATATGTCTCGAATAGGTAAAAAACCAATTATAGTTCCCGAAGGTGTCAGCATCACCGTTGGAAAAGATAATATCATTACCGTAAAAGGTAAAAACGGGGAACTGAAGCATGCAATTGACCGGGATATTACCGTTGAGGTTGCGAACAACCAGATCACATTCAGCCGCCCAACTGACCAGATACGCCACAGGTCCCTGCATGGATTATACCGTGCACTGGTCGCCAATATGGTGAAAGGGGTTACAGAAGGCTACGAAAAAAAACTTGAATTGATTGGTGTGGGATTCAAGGCCGTCAACCAGGGCAACCTTCTTGATCTGGCACTTGGCTTTTCTCATAATATTATTTTCGAAATTCCCAAAGAAATTAAGGTGGCCACACAGCAGGAAAAAGGGCAAAATCCCATCATCACACTGGGAGGGAACGACAAGCAGTTGCTGGGACAGGTTGCTGCCAAATTAAGAAGCTTGCGGAAACCAGAGCCTTATAAGGGAAAGGGGGTCCGTTATGTTGGGGAGATTGTACGTAAGAAAGCAGGTAAAGCAGCCGGTAAGTAACAACAGATCATGACCCGGAGGCCGCATCAGAGGAAGCCGGGCACAAAAAAATAAAAGCGATGAACGCAAAAACAAAAACAGCAAGAAGAAACAGGATTCGGTATGGTATCCGCAATAAGATAAGCGGCAGCAGCAGCAAACCCCGTTTATCCGTGTTTCGCAGCAATACGGAAATCTATGCCCAACTGATCGATGACAGCAATGGAAATACCCTGGCCGCTTCCTCATCCCGTGACAAAGACATAGCTGCACAGAAAGTCACAAAAGTGGAAAAGAGCAAACTGGTAGGTGCCGCCATTGCAAGAAAGGCCGCTGATCTGGGATTGAAAGACGTAGTTTTTGACAGGGGTGGGTACCTGTATCATGGAAGGGTGAAATCTCTGGCCGATGGTGCCAGGGAAGGAGGCCTCCAATTTTAACTAACACATTAATATTCCGAATACATGTCAAAGTTTAACGTAAACAGGGTAAAAGCAGGCGATCTTGAACTGAAAGACAAAGTGGTTGCCATCAACCGTGTAGTCAAAACAACAAAAGGAGGACGTTCCTTCAGCTTTTCTGCACTGGTAGTGGTAGGTAATGAAAATGGGGTAGTAGGGCATGGCCTGGGCAAAGCAAAAGAAGTTCAGGAAGCCATTACCAAAGGCATTGAAGACGCCAAAAAAAATCTGATCCGTGTGCCGGTTATGAAAGGAACCATTCCACATGACCAGTGGGCAAAAGTAGGAGCGGCAAAAGTATTGATAAAACCCGCAGCACATGGTACGGGTGTAATTGCAGGAGGCAGTATGCGTGCAGTACTTGAAGCAGCTGGTATTACTGATATACTTGCCAAATCACTCGGCTCGCCTAACCCTCACAACGTGGTGAAAGCAACTTTTAAAGCACTGGCCTTGCTGAGAGAACCGGTAAGTGTGGCCAAAACAAGGTCATTGGGACTAAAAAAAGTATTCAACGGTTAATTTAAACCGTGAGATGCCGGGTGATATCAGGGTTTGGAAGACCGAAGTACCCCGGGTACGTTTGAAAATGAAAATTGAGTCATCACAACAGGCAGACTGTATAGCGAAAGACAAGGCCTGATCCCCTTAGCGGGATGCTTATCGTACAAAATTTAAAAAGGTTCGCATGAAAAAGATAAAGATCACACTGGTAAAAAGCCCGATTGACAGGCCGGAACGTCAGAAGCTGACCCTGAGGGCACTGGGTCTGAACAAACTAAATGCATCCAGAGAAGTGGAAGCAACCCCTCAAATACTGGGAATGATCCGCAAAATGAATCATTTGCTCAAAGTGGAGGAGGCATAAAAAAATAGTGTGCTGCAGCTTGATGCTCCGCATCGGGCCGGCCGCCGATACACATTCAATAAAGCGAGGGGTGATTCCCCGGTGAGTTTAAAATCAACATTATGAAATTACATCAGCTAAAGCCTGCAAAAGGAGCTACACACAAAGAAAAAAGATTGGGAAGGGGCGAGGGCTCCGGACATGGCGGTACTTCCACAAAAGGAAATAAAGGACACCAGAGCCGCAGTGGATTTAAAAACAAGATGGCCCATGAAGGCGGCCAGATGCCAATTCAGCGAAGAATACCCAAGAGGGGATTTAAAAATCCGCATCGGGTAGCTTATAAAGTTTTTAACCTGGGACAGGCGGGTCAGCTTTCCGAAAAATATAACATCACTGAGTTTTCGATGGAAAATCTTTTTGTAAACGGGCTGATCAACCGCACTGACAAAGTAAAAATCCTGGGAAATGGCGAATTGAAGAGCAAAATTCATTTTAAGGTGAATGCAGCCAGCACGAAAGCAAAAGAGGCAATTGAAGCTGCCGGCGGCACGCTGGAGATAGTCCAGTAAAATCGTTATTTTGTGGCTTTCCCCGGAAGAGATACAAAAAATAATATCAGTAAACGGATGAGTTTTTTTTAGAGCCAAAATACTTGATTCCCCGTGAAAAAATTAATACAAACACTGAAGAATATCTGGAGCATTGAAGAACTGCGCAGCAAGATCCTGTTTACCCTAATGATGGTGGCTATCTACAGGCTGGGTTCTCATATCGTTCTTCCCGGTATCAATCCGAATGAAATTGAGGGTTCCGGGCAAAGCACAGGTATCCTTGGGCTGATTGATGCATTCTCCGGCGGAGCTTTTAATAACGCATCCATCTTTGCATTGGGCATTATGCCGTATATTTCTGCTTCTATCTTTATGCAACTGATGACCGTATTGGTTCCCCGTTTTCAAAAACTGAATAAGGAAGGAGAAAGCGGAAGGAAAAAAATAAATCAATATACAAGATATCTGACCATCATCGTCACCATCCTTCAGGCTTCAGCTTATGTTACATACCTGCGTGGCATGATGCAGCAGGGGGGAATGATAGCTGGCTTTAGCCCTGCTAACTTCTGGCTTACAACCGTGATGGTACTTTCGGCCGGAACCATGTTTGTGATGTGGATGGGCGAAAAAATTACAGATAAAGGACTGGGCAACGGTACATCACTCATCATCATGATCGGAATCATCGCCCGCCTGCCTCAGTCATTTGTTCAGGAACTGAGTGCTAAATCTGTCCGTAATGGACAGATCCTGATCTTCATCATAGAAATCGCAGTTTTTATAGCCATCATCATGGGAAGCATCCTGTTGATCCAGGGTGTGCGAAAGGTGCCGGTAAATTATGCAAAACAGATTGTGGGCAACAGGCAATTTGGGGGAGCCCGTCAGTTTTTACCACTAAAAGTAAATAGCGCTGGGGTCATGCCAATCATCTTTGCCCAGGCGATCATCTTTATCCCTACCATTTTTGCCAACTTCAATCCTGAAGGAGGGGGAATATTGAATGCATTGAATGACCATAAGAATATCTGGTATATGATCATTTATGCCATTGTGGTCATTGGATTTACCTTTCTTTATACAGCTCTTATTTTTAATCCCAAGCAAATTGCAGATAACCTGAAGCAAAGCAATGGATTTATTCCCGGCGTAAAACCCGGACAGCCAACCGTGGATTACATCGGCACCATTATGGACCGCATAACATTTCCCGGAGCTATCCTGCTCGCATTTGTTGGGATATTACCGGGTATTGCTGAGCGGTTCGGAGTGACAACTCAATTCTCCACCTTCTTTGGCGGCACATCGTTGCTGATTATGGTAGGTGTAGTTCTTGATACCTTGCAGCAAATAGAAACCCAGTTGCTCATGCGCCAGTACGATGGTTTGATGAAAAGTGGCCGCATACAGGGACGGCAAACATCTTCTGCTATCCAGATGTAAGAATTGGAAACATTATGCAACAACCCGGCAGCCTTTTTGCCGGGTTTTTTATTTTCAGGATATTTGTATCATGGTTAGTTATAAGTCTGAAGAACAGGTGGCATTCATGAGGCAAAGTGCATTGCTCGTCAGTCACACATTGGCAGAAATTGCCGCCTTACTCAGGCCGGGCATCAAAACCCTGTACATTGATCAGAAAATCGGGGAATGCATTCGGGATCATAAAGCCGTACCGTCTTTTCTTCATTACAGAGGCTACCCATTTCACTCCTGTATATCTGTAAACGATGTTGTCGTGCATGGCTTTCCGGGTCAGTATGAATTGCGTGAAACTGATATCGTGTCCATTGATGTTGGTGTCATTCTGAATGGATGGCATGGCGATCATGCATATACATTTGCTATTGGTGACCCGGGACCAGCGGTGGGCCAGTTGATCCGTGTAACCCGTGAAGCACTGTATAAAGGAATTGAAAAAGCCGTTGCCGGAAACCGCATCGGCGATATCGCACATGCCATACAGGAATATACAGAAAAAAAACATGGTTACGGGGTGGTACGGGAACTGGTCGGACATGGGCTGGGCCGCAATCTGCACGAAGACCCGCAAGTGCCAAATTATGGAAAAAGAGGTAGCGGCATGAAACTGAAAGAAGGACTGGTGCTGGCAATAGAACCCATGATTAACATGGGGAAGAAAGAAGTATTCACAGAGCCAGACGGGTGGACGGTAAAAACAGCAGATGGGAAACCCTCAGCCCATTTCGAACATGATGTATGTGTGCGAAGAGGTAATGCAGATATTCTGTCCGATTATACTCCTATTGAAAAAGCAGAAGAAGCCAACCGGGAGTTATTTTCCTGCCATACACAAGTGCTGCTGCCCTCGTGATCTTGCGAAAAAATAGCCTGTAGTCATTTTATATGTTACCAGGAAAAACATTAATGGTCATCGGTGGCGGAGCTGCCGGTATTTTTTGCGCTGCCAATGCTGCAGAAATGAACACGAATCTAAAAGTGACAGTGCTGGAAAAGAGCAACCGGCTTTTATCAAAAGTAAAAATCAGCGGAGGCGGTCGCTGTAATATTACGCATGCCTGTTTTGATATTGATCAGATGAGTCTGAGTTATCCAAGAGGCAGGCACTTTGTGAAAAAACTTTTTCACCGGTTTTTTACGAACGATACAATAAAATGGTTCGAACGCAGGGGCGTCAAACTGAAATCAGAATCAGACGGCAGAATGTTTCCGGTTTCAGGCACCTCTCAAACTGTTATTGATTGCTTCTTGCAGGAACTAAATAAAAATTCTGTTCAGGTATTATTGCAAAAACAGGTAACCGGGATTCAGCAGGAAGCAAACAGATTTTGCATCCGGCTGTCCGATGGAAGCCTGCTGTATTCTGATTATGTATGCATTGCCATCGGGGGTTTTCAATCTGAAAAAATGGTTCAGTGGCTGAAAGATACCGGCCACAAATTAGTGCCACCCGTACCCTCGTTATTTACCTTTCATTTACCCGGTCATCCTATTGCAAAACTCACTGGTATCAGCATAACGAATGTAACACTTCGGATTCCCGGAACCCGGTTTGAAGAACACGGCTCCCTGCTGATTACGCACTGGGGGCTCAGCGGACCCGCTGTGCTGAAATTAAGTGCATTTGCAGCCAGGGAACTTGCATCAGCCAACTGGCAATTTGACCTGCGCATCAACTGGATCCCCGGCCTGCACGAACAGAAATTGAGAGATGCCCTGCACCAGCGCCGGACAGAAACAGCAGCACAAAGAGTGTTCGGAAAATCACTTGCAGCAATCCCTGCCAGGTTGTGGGATTTTTTATGCGCAGCATCGGGGGTTCAGCCGGTTTGCAGGTGGGCCGATCTTCCATCTTCCTCATTCAATAAAATGGTAAAAAACATTTGTGCCTATGAATGTCGTGTTCAGGGAAAATCAAGTTTCAAGGATGAATTTGTAACGGCAGGAGGAATTGCACTCAACGAAGTGGACCCTACTTCTATGATGAGCAAAAGAGTAACCGGCCTGTTCTTCGCAGGTGAAGTGCTGGATGTGGATGGCATTACCGGAGGATACAATTTTCAGCATGCATGGAGCAGCGGGTATGTAGCTGCTGCTGCCATCGCTGCACGTTCGCTGGAATAGCAGTGTTAAAACTGCTTTTTCAATTGAACGGTACTCCAGGCCAGGAATGGAATTACAGGAATCAGAATAAGCGACCACCAGGAGGCACGGAACAGGAATGCCAGTGCAATAAATAAAAGCAGATATAAAGGGTAAAGAACCAGCAAAAGAGCAGTTAGTACAGAATCAAAATGTCCTGTATCTGCTGTTCTTTTTAATGCAAACCGGCGTAACGGAACATAAAGCGGTGCATGCAGCACAGTGCCAGCCAGAGCCGGAAGGGCCAGCGCAATTTTTTTAATAAGAGGCTGTCTGAAGCCCAGTAATTCTTTTTGTTTTGTAATATCGTGCTGGTCTATGTGCATCACCAGTTGCTTCAATTGATTTTCCAGTGCTGCATTAAATTGCTGGTATCGTTGCCCGTCTGTACCTGCCAGTTCACATTCGCCGGGGTTGATCAAACTGCCTACATTCAGAATCACATTTTTTCCGAAGCTACGATAGGAATGGTAATTGATTCCAACAGGCAGGATACGCAGCGGGATGCCCTGTTCCCATGCCATAAATGCAAGCCGGGCGGTACCTTTTTTCAGAGGGCGCAACCGCCATTCATTCACACATAGCCCTTCGCTGTAAATACAAACAATTTGTTTATTCCTGAACAATTCCAGGCAATCCTGAAAGGTGTGATAATTACGTTCCAGGTTGTCCGCTCCTTCTGTTGTGCGGTAAACAGGAAGAATCCTGAGGGAGCGCAGCAACTTCGCGTAAAGAGGTTTCTTAAAAACATCGCCCCTGGCCAGTGACCACACGGGGGTTTCAATAACCGTGTTGATCAAAATAGAATCGAGAAAAGAGTTTGGATGATTGACAGCCAGTAAAACAGGGCCACTTGTATTGAGCGCTTCCGGGTTGTTGATGATGATATTACGACAGTAAATTCTGAATGTAAGCCGGGAAATCAGCCTGAGCAGGGAATAAAGCAAATTTTGGTTTTTTGTGAAAATAGGGAATAAATAAAACCGGAATCAGAAAAGCCAAACAAGCCTGTGTGGTAAAAAAAGGAAGCTGTTTTCCTCTATTGTAAACCAGTATTTTAAGAAGATCCGGGTTGAAAAAAAACAGGTCGCACCGTACATAAAATCGCTACGAAAGTTTATCTTTGCTGCCCCGAATTTTAACCCCTCGGGATATAAAAATCATGTTTGATAATTTATTTAAAAAACAATTAAACGCTGATGCACAGGAGTCTGCTTCGGCCGGTGAGCCCGAAGCAACTGCAGCGATACCAACAGCACCTGTAGCTGAACCGGCAGCAACACCGGCTCATGATGATTTTGACTGGAGTGTGGACAAAAGAAATGTGATCTCCTACACCGAAGAAGAAAAAGAAAAGTATCACAGTGTGTATGACAACACCTTTATTCAGCTGAGTGATGGCGAGCTGATTAACGGAACGGTAGTGGGGCTTACCAAAACTGACGTTGTACTGAACATTGGTTTCAAAAGTGATGGCCTGATTTCGCTGAATGAATTCCGCGACATTCCCGGGCTATCCGTTGGCGACGAGGTGGAGGTCATGATTGTAGAAAAAGAAGACAGGGAAGGACACCTGAACTTGAGCCGTCGCCAGGCTCGCATTACCCGTGCATGGGAAAAAATTGTGGAAGTGCATAAAACCGGAGAAGTCATTACCGGTACAGTCACATCCAAAACAAAAGGCGGACTGATTGTTGATGTATTTGGGATGGAAACATTCCTGCCCGGATCACAGATTGATGTAAAACCCGTAACAGATTACGATCAGTTTGTTGGAAAAACAATGGAATTCAAGGTGGTGAAAATTAATGAAACCATCAAGAATGCTGTCGTCTCTCACAAAGCACTTATTGAAAGTGATATCGAGGCTCAAAGGGCCGAGATCATGAGCAAACTGGAGAAAGGACAAGTACTGGAAGGTACAGTGAAGAATATTACAGATTTTGGCGCATTTATGGATCTTGGCGGGTTGGATGGCCTGCTGTACATTACCGATATTTCATGGGGTCGTATTTCTCATCCTTCAGAAGTGCTGAAGCTGGATCAGAAAGTAAATGTTGTGGTGCTGGATTTTGATGATGAAAAGAAACGCATCAGTCTTGGCCTGAAACAGCTGACACCGCATCCCTGGGAAGTACTTAGCGAAAATATTGCAGAAGGAAATGTTGTGAAAGGAAGGGTTGTGAATATTGAAGATTATGGTGCATTCCTGGAAATTCAACCTGGGGTTGAAGGACTGGTGCATGTGTCAGAAATTACCTGGGCAAACACCCCTGTGAACGCCAAGGAATTTTTCAAAATGGGGGATGAACATGAGGCCAAAGTGGTAACCCTTGATAAGGAAAACAGGAAGATGAGCCTCTCTATCAAGCAGCTTTCTCCTGATCCATGGAATGATATTGAATCCAGATTTGCCGAAGGCAGCAAGCATACCGGCCTGGTAAAAAATATTACCAATTATGGGGTATTTGTAGAGCTGGCACCGGGTATCGGCGGCATGATCCATATCAGCGATTTGAGCTGGCTGAAGCGCTTCAACCATCCCAGTGAATACACAAAAGTGGGTACCAATATTGATGTGATGATCCTGGGAATTGATAAAGAAAACAGGAAACTGCAGTTGGGTCATAAGCAACTGGAAGAAGATCCCTGGAATACGCTTCAGGATACTTTTGCAGTAGGCAGTATTCATGAGGGAACCGTGAGCAGGAGGGATGATAAAGGCGCTACTGTTCAGCTCTCGTACGGGTTGGAGGGATTTGCCCCAAACAGGCATCTTTCCAAAGAAGATGGGAAAGCCATTGCCGCAGATGAAACTGCTCAGTTCATGGTCATTGAGTTTGACCGCAATGAAAAAAGAATTGTGGTCTCACATACCCGTATCTGGGAAAAAGGACAAGCTGATGCTGCCGAGGCTGTGAAAAAAGAGGCAAGGACCGACGCAGAAAATACCCGCAAGGCCGTTAAGAATGTTCAAAGCAAAGTGGAAAAAGCCACACTGGGCGACCTGGGTGTATTGGCCGACCTGAAAAAAAAGCTGGATGAAGGAAACAAAGAGGAGCCAGGCGACCGTTCATCAAAAGCAGAATAAGAGAACAAATTTGTGATACAATGTTCGGGCCGCATCAGCATTTCTGATGCGGCTTTTTTCATCCAAAAGGCAGATGAGGATTTAACTGATTAAAGCAAATCAACCTATCTTTAAATGCAGGCACAGCCGGACAACCGGAATAAAGAACTCAGCCGTGTACGCACCTGAATAAAAAAAAGCATTGCCATCCGCAACCTGAATGAGCTCCTTCAGACAATACTGGAAAAATGTGCATCTCCTGAGAAAAGTTGTATATTTCTTTGTAGGGCTTTTTACTTATCCCGGCATTGCTCTCATCAACCGTCTTAGGATTACCGGAACCGAACACTTTAAGAAGCTACCGCCAGAGAATGTACTTTTTGTGAGCAATCACCAGACTTATTTCGCTGATGTCATTACTTTTCTTCATATTTTTTGTGCTGTAAAATGGGGAAAGAAAAACCGGCTCGGGTTTCCCCTATACCTGCTGAACCCTTATACCCGGGTTAATTATGTGGCGGCAGAATCCACAATGAAAGGAAGTTTACTCAGCAGGTTTTTTTTGCTGGCCGGAGGGATCACTGTAAAACGAACCTGGAGCCAGGCGGGTAGCGAAATTCGGAAGGGTCTTGATCCGTCCGATACAAGGAAAATACTCAGGGCACTGGAGCAAAACCGTGTAATTACTTTTCCGCAGGGAACTACTACGCCGTATGCTGCAGGCCGAAAAGGCACAGCCCTGATCATCAAAATGGCAAAGCCAATCGTAGTGCCGGTCGTTATTGACGGATTTCGGACTGCATTTACAAAAAAAGGACTATGGTTCCGGAAAAAAGGCACCCGTCTTACGGTGAAGTTTAAAGAACAATTAGCAATAGATTATGGTGCACCGGCAGAAAAAATCATGGAACAGATTATGGATGCAATTGAACAAAGCAAACAGTACAAAATTTCTGCATCAGGCATCGCTACCTGAGTAATCATGGTTTATTCTTTAAAAAACAGTGCTTTTAGTTCCGTAGCGTCATCGGGATGCAGTTTCCCGCCCAGAATCAGCCGCAATTGTCTTCGGCGCAGTGCACCATCGTACAGTTTTTTTTCTTCTGCTGTAGAAGTGATCACCTGTGGTACCGGCATGGGTTTTCGTTCATCGTCTAGTGCCACAAATGTATAATAAGCCTCATTGCCGCGGTACTTGTTCTTTTGAATCAAATCTTCACCCCAGACTTTCAGGTGAATTTCCATTGAAGAGTTAAAAGCCCTCGTGATTTTTGCTTCAATGTAAACCACATTGCCAAGTTCAATAGGAGAGTGAAAAGAAATATTATCAACCGAAGCGGTCACTACTGAAGCATTGCAGTGCTTTTGTGCAGCAATTGCAGCGGCAATATCCATCCAGTACATCAAACGGCCACCCATCAGGTTACCGAATGTATTCGTGTCGTTTGGCAAAACAATCTCGGTCATTTGAGTAAAACTGTCTGAGGCGGGGCGTGGTTCCATGCGTTAGCTTTTGGCAAAGATAGTTATCCGTTTTTTCGGTTTGATCACAGGTGCAAAAGTCCTAAATGACAACAAGCTCATTGGTTTATTTGATGCTTTGAGCTATTTTTGCAGCATACAAAAAAATGATCCCGTTCCGGGTACTAAATCATGAGCCAGGCACATCAGCACATCTCTTTTGATAATACAGAAAAAGCATTTCAATATAAATCCGGTAAAGAGCTCAAAAGGGCCCGCTGCCTGTTTTCCCTGATGTCCCGCAGGTGGATCGTACAGTGGGGCACCCGGCTGGCTCCCTGGAGTGTGCGGGTTGGCTTGCCGGTCAAAGGCCTGATCAGGCGTACCATTTTTTCGCAGTTCGTAGGGGGTGAGTCACTGGAAAAAACAGCCCCGGTGGCAGAAATGCTTGGCAAATACAACGTAAAAGTGATTCTGGATTATGCTGTAGAAGGAAAAGAAGGAGAGGATAATTTTGACCATGCGGTGGGTGTATTTATCCAGGTTATCAATTACGCAGCAAGCCGGGCAAATATTCCTTTCATGAGTGTAAAGGTGACAGGGTTTGCCCGTTTTGCCCTGCTGGAAAAAATGCACAGCCTGATGAACGGGGGCCATGGTACATTGATGAAGCGGTACCTGAATGCTGTGGAGCAACTGCCACCGATGGAAAAAGAGGAATGGCACAGGTTTCGAAGCCGTGTGCTGAACGTATGCGATGCTGCTGATCAAAATAATATCAGCGTGTGTATTGATGCAGAAGAAACGTGGATACAGGACCCGGTTGATGCGCTGACCATTTTGATGATGGATTTATTCAACAAGAAAAGGGCAGTGGTGTACAATACCACGCAGCACTACCGTACAGACAGGTTGCAATTTTTGAAAGACTGCCATGCAGCAGCAATAGAACGGAATTTTATTCTGGGCGCCAAAATGGTTCGAGGGGCCTATATGGAAAAAGAGCGTCTGCGTGCTGCAGAAAAAGGATATCCTTCCCCCATCATGTCCGATAAAGAAAGCACGGATAAGGATTTTAATGAAAGTGTGAAATTCTGTGTGGATCATATAGACAAGGTGGCGATGATGGTGGCCTCACACAATGAATACAGCAATCTGTATGCAGTGCAACTACTCAGGGAAAAAGGTATTGCACTGGATCATCCCCATGTACACTGGAGCCAGTTGTTCGGCATGAGTGATAATATCACTTTTAACCTGGCTCATGCGGGATGCAGTGTGAGCAAGTATCTTCCATTTGGCCCAATAAAAGACGTACTAGCCTACCTGATGAGAAGAGCACAGGAAAATACATCCGTAAGAGGACAAACCGGCCGAGAACTGGCCCTGATCAAAAAGGAACTTGCCCGGAGAAAAAATGCAGTAACATAAAGTGAAGCGTCCGCTTCACTGATCTGCTTCAATGCCCATCAATTTTCTGAGCCGTATCAGATAGCTTAGCTCATCCTGGTTTATTTTGCGGGTAATTTCGGCAATATGGCGTGCACTGTTAAAAATCTTTTTTCGTACAGGAGCATCCATCATTGAGGCATACTCCTCAAAAAATTCTTCGAAGGAATTAAATGCAGATTCCGCCGGTTCATTGCTGTCTTCCATTGCTTCAAATTCAAATTCGATTAAAAAAGCCCGGTCAGAGCCAAACCGGTCTGTGCCGTGATCAAAATGTTTCCACGCATACTTCACTTCGTCTTCCACAATCTTCTTTTCTAAAACACCAATGCGGCCATCGGCAGCGGCAATGGAATAGAACAGATTGCCCAGTTCTTTGTAGAATCTTTGTGTGTTCATCGCTAATTTCTTTATCAGATCAAGGTACAAAATTCAAAAAATGAGCAGGTTGATTTGTGTCAATAGCTTTGCTGTTTTCGCTCAATTAACAGATTGCCCACAGTCAACAGCATCAATGCTGCGGCTGGGCTGATTGCCGTAAATTGCACTATGCAACAATACCTGAACCTGCTGAGGCATATTCTTGAAAAGGGCACCCGAAAAACCGATCGGACCGGTACAGGTACCCTTAGTATTTTTGGAAGCCAGGTGCGTTTCAATTTACAAGATGGATTTCCGCTGGTTACAACAAAAAAAGTGCATCTGAAAAGCATTGTTCATGAATTACTCTGGTTTTTAAAAGGAGAAACAAATATTGCCTACCTGAAACAAAACGGGGTAACTATCTGGGATGAGTGGGCTGATGAACAAGGCAATTTGGGACCAGTGTACGGAAAACAATGGCGCCGGTGGGAGGGAAAAGACGGGAATGTGACTGACCAGATATCAGAAGTGATCCGGGTGTTGAAGTCAAACCCGGACAGCAGAAGGATGATTGTAAATGCATGGAATGTAGCCGAACTGTCACATATGGCATTGCAGCCATGCCACACCCTGTTTCAGTTTTATTCCAGTGAAGCCACTTCGGGAAAAAGAATACTTAGTTGCCAGTTATATCAACGGTCGGCCGATGTGTTCCTGGGCGTGCCGTTTAATATCGCATCATATGCATTGCTTACAATGATGATTGCACAGGTCTGCAATATGGTACCTGGCGAATTTATCCACACGTTTGGTGATGTGCATATTTACAACAATCATACAGAGCAGGTAACTTTGCAACTGAGCCGGCAACCCTACCCATTGCCAGTGATGAAACTGAATCCTGAAGTGAACGATATTTTTAGTTTTGCATACCAGGATTTTGTACTGGAAAACTACCAGCACCATCCTGCCATTAAAGCGCCGGTAGCTATTTGATATTTTAGTATGCCGGAAAAAGACGGGTGAAAAAAATATTTTTTGTAATGCCTGATGATATTTTTTTGGAATGAAATATATTTTCAGTTCCATTTTGGGGATGACGATCTGATACTAAAAAAAATAAACTTGAAAATTTCTTTAATTGTAGCTGCTGCAACAAATCATGTAATTGGGAAAGAAGGTAAGATGCCCTGGCATCTTCCGGCGGATATGAAGCATTTCAAAAACATAACATGGGGTATGCCTGTGCTGATGGGAAGAAAAACTTTTGAATCGCTGGCAAAACCCCTTCCGGGAAGGAAAAATATTGTCGTCAGCAGGCAGCCAGGATGGTCTGCAGCCGGGGTTGTTGTGGTGCAATCCATTGAAGATGGTTTATTTGTAGCAGGCCAGGCAGATATGCAGGAAGTAATGGTGATCGGGGGTGGTGAGATTTACCGGGCATTGTATGAAAAAGCAAAACGTATTTATCTGACCCGTGTGGAAGCGGAGCCGGAGGGAGATACTTTTTTCCCCAATATCAACCCCGAATTTTGGTTTCTTGCCAGTCAGCAAAACCATGAAGCAGACGAAAAGAATGATTACAATTATTCATTTCAGGTATGGGATAGAATTTAACCAGAATGCCATTTTGCCATACAACAACCGGCAGGACAGCAGTCATGAACATTTTTTAGAAAGCGGTGTACCACAAATTTCAATTAGCAAAAAAATACATGCAGCACTGGTTCACAGCGTCCGGTCGTAAAGGGCATGGTGTGCATTCCCCGTTTATCTATGAATTCATCCGCAATGTGATGCAGGCCGGTAAAAAAGACAAACGATTTGAGAAGGTAGAAGCCATCCGCCAGCAGATGAAAAAAGAGACAAGGCTGCTGCAGGTGCACGATTTCGGGGCTGGTTCTGCATTTGGGCAAAAAAGGAGCCGGTCGGTTGCTGACATTGCACGAACAGCTCTGAAGCTTCCAAAATGGGGCCGCCTTTTCTGCCGGATGATCCGCCAGTATCAGTGTTATAATGTGCTGGAGTTAGGAACATCACTGGGTATCACCACATCGTATATGGCAATGGCCTCACCCGAGGTACGGGTGACCACACTGGAAGGATCGGAAGAAATAGCAGAAGTGGCTGCCCGGAATTTCAGCAGCCTGGGGTTGGATAATATTGAGCTGCAAACAGGCAATTTTGATGATACTCTTTCCGGAGTCTTACAGAAAATAAAAACGGCTGATTTTATTTTTATGGACGGCAATCATCGGAAAGATGCCTGTCTCAGGTATTTTGATGAGATTCTTGGATTCATCACTTCAGATACGATCCTTGTATGGGACGATATACACTGGAGTTCCGGAATGGAAGACATGTGGGAGCATGTAAAAGAGCATCCTTCAGTACGATGTTCGGTGGATCTTTTTTCAGTTGGTATTGTTTTTTTCCGGAGAGAGTTTCATGAAAAACAGCACTTTCGGATCAGGTATTGAGGCGGATAAAAAATAGCACCGAACCTGAAGAAAATCAGCCTTCTTCATATGGTACAGTCTGAAAAATCAATATCTTCGCCGCCTTTAAAAGCTGTTGAATTTCTAATAAAGCCTCCGTATGATTATTGGAATATTGAAAGAACCGGCCCATGAAACCAGGGTATCATTACTTGCTGAATCAGCGGCGGTATTAGTCAAAAAAGGGGTGACCGTTTGGGTCGAAAATGGCGCCGGGGAACAGTCCTTCTGCAACAATGAGGAATATGAAGCTGCCGGGGCTGTGTTGAAAACCCGGAACGAGCTACTCAGTTCTTCCGAAATTCTATTGTCTATTCATCCACCCTTGCAGGATGAGATCAACAAAGCCGGGCAAAAAATTTTTATAGGGGTGTTTCAGCCCTTATACCATACCGGGATGATGCAACAATGGGCTGCATCATCGGTTACCACATTTTCACTTGATATGCTGCCCCGCACCACCCGTGCACAGGCAATGGATATACTGAGTTCGCAGGCAAATATTGCGGGATATAAAGCAGTGCTCACTGCCGCAAATCTTTATTCCAGGTATTTACCCATGTTCATGACAGCTGCCGGAAGCATCAAACCGGCACGGGTTATGATTCTTGGGGCCGGCGTGGCAGGATTACAGGCTATTGCTACTGCAAGGCGTCTCGGGGCTGTTGTAGAAGTTTTTGATACCAGACCTGCAGTAAAAGAAGAAGTGATGAGCCTTGGTGCAAAGTTTATTGAAGTGGAAGGTGCTGCCGATGCCAGCAAGGCTGGGGGTTATGCGGTGGAGCAAACAGAAAATTATAAACTAAAACAACAGGAGAAAATTGCAGAGTGTATTGCAAAATCCGACATTGTTATCACTACCGCACAGATACCAGGGAAAAAAGCACCATTGCTGATTACGGAAGATATGCTGAAAAGCATGAGAAACGGATCCGTAATTGTGGACCTCGCAGCTGCAACCGGCGGCAACACACCGGTGACAAAAAATAATGAAACTGTGAAGTACGGCGGAGTGCAGGTTGTCGGGAATTCCTCATTGCAATCAACCATGCCATCAGATGCCAGCAAACTATATGGCAAGAACATGCTGAATTTTCTGCAGCTGATTATTGACAATGAAGGGAAACTGAACCTGAACTGGGACGATGACCTGGTGAAAGGGAGCTGTATCACACACGATGGGGCAGTGGTGCATGAAAGAGTTAAAGCCCTTTAAATTGTTTTAATGAAGAGTGAAGGGAAAGAAAGTTCTTAAAATAATTTTTTAAACAAACCATCTGCTGCAGTTGAGTAAGCAGGTGGAAAACCCCTCCCCGGAGGGGCTTTGGAGGCCATTTTATGGAATCAATCTTACATTGGATTTCTGCCAACGAGCAAATGATTTACGTTCTGGTATTGGTAATTTTTCTGGGATTTGTGATTATTGCACGGGTTCCTGCCGTTTTACATACACCGCTGATGAGTCATGCAAATGCTATTAGCGGCGTGGTGATAATGGGCGCTATCATTGTAATGGGCCGTGCGGACAGCGATAATTACCTGGCATTAATTCTCGGATTACTTGCAGTCATCCTGGGAACTATTAATGTGGTTGGGGGCTTTGTAGTCACAGACAGGATGCTTGAAATGTTTAAAAAGAAAAAATAAGGAATAAATTTTTTGAAATGGGTGTTTCATTGCTTAGTATCATTTATATCGCAGGCGCCATTACATTTATTATGGGGTTGAAAATGATGTCGAACCCTGCCAGCGCAAGAAAGGGGAATTTGGTTGCAGGCGCAGGGATGCTGGCTGCAATTCTGGGCACTATCTTCCTGTTTCGCAACTCAGATGGTAGTCTGCTTAAAAACCATGTTTGGATTTTTGCCGGCATAGGGATCGGAACAATCATTGGTGTGCTTGCTGCAAAGAAGGTGAAAATGACTGCGATGCCGGAAATGGTTAGTCTGTTCAATGGCCTCGGAGGTGCCAGCGCCACTTTGATCTCAGTAATAGAATTCAATCATCTGGCAGGACAGGGCTTTCCAGCTGAGAGCTCGGGGCCTGGCATCATGGCCATCCTTTTTTCTGGAGTCATATTGGGCAATATTACTTTTTCCGGTAGTATGATTGCATGGGGTAAATTGAGCGGGCGGGTTAAGGATTTTGCTTTTAAAGGTCAGCACCTGGTAAATATCGGCCTGCTGCTGGCCAGCATTGCGCTATCTGTATATATTACTTCCAACCTGCAGTCGGGCAGTACCATGATGCTGTTCTATGCAGTGTTTATTATTACTCTGATCTATGGAGTCTTTTTTGTGATGCCCATTGGAGGGGCTGATATGCCTGTTGTTATTTCTCTTTTGAATTCTCTTAGCGGACTTTCTGCTGCCTGTGGCGGTTTCTTATATGATAATAAAGTTGTTTTTACCGGGGGCATCCTGGTTGGAGCAGCAGGTACCATCCTGACAGTGCTGATGTGCAAAGCCATGAACCGTTCTTTGACCAATGTACTCATTGGCTCTTTTGGAGGCGGCGGGGTCGCTTCAGGCACAAAAGAGCAGGGAACCTATAAGGAAATTAGTCTTAACGATTCGGCTGTGGTGATGAGCTATGCAAGTAAAGTTATGATTGTTCCGGGTTATGGACTGGCTGTGGCGCAGGCACAGCACACCTGCCATGAACTGCAGAAAATGCTGGAAGCAAAAGGGGTGGAGGTAAAGTATGCCATTCATCCGGTGGCAGGGCGCATGCCGGGCCATATGAATGTACTGCTGGCCGAAGCTGATGTGAGTTATGACAAGCTGATCGAAATGGAACAGGCAAATGATGAGTTTCCGTCAGTGGATGTAGTGCTGATACTGGGTGCCAACGATGTCGTAAACCCTGCCGCCAAAACAGATCCTGCGTCACCCATCTACGGCATGCCGATACTGGATGTGGGTCTTGCAAAATCTGTGATTGTAAATAAACGAAGCATGAAACCAGGCTATGCAGGCATTGAAAACGATTTGTTCTTCCAGCCAAAAACTTCCATGCTGTTTGGCGATGCAAAGAAAATTTTGCAGGACCTGGTTACTGAAATAAAGAGTCTTTAGCGATGTTCTAAGTTTGTGGCCGATACTTCATAGTTTTGACTGTGCAATTTCCATTCGCATTATTGGATTCACTGAACAAAACCAGCGGCTTCGACAAAGATGCTTTTGAAAAGATTCATGCGTCAGGCGAACAGGTCACTTCCATAAGAATTAATCCTTTCAAACATTCGGGAACTGAAATTTTCCATTTAGAAAGTGGGGGTAGGATTCCCTGGACAGATTTCGGCTACTATTTATCCCAGCGTCCTTCCTTTACGTTCGACCCAATTTTCCATGCGGGTTGCTATTATGTACAGGAAGCTTCTTCGATGTTTTTAGAGCAGGCATTGGTACAAACTCTTGATCTTTCCAAACCATTAAAAGTGCTGGACCTCTGCGCTGCTCCCGGGGGAAAATCAACACATATTCAATCCCTGATCTCAAAGAATAGTTTGCTGGTCAGTAATGAAGTAATCCGTTCCAGAGTCAATATTTTAAAAGAGAATATCATCAAATGGGGTTGTGAAAATGTTGTGGTAACCAATAATGACCCAAAAGATTTTGCCCGGCTGTTGAATTATTTTGATGTCATTGTGGTGGATGCTCCCTGTAGCGGCAGCGGTTTATTCAGAAGAGACCCTGAAGCCATAGAAGAATGGAGTGAGCATAATGTGCAGTTGTGTGCGCAGCGGCAGCAGAGGATTCTTGCAGACGTTATTCCTGCTTTAAAAAAAGATGGATTGCTGATTTATTCGACCTGCTCCTATTCCAGGGAAGAAGATGAGGACATCATGAACTGGCTTCAGCAGGAATTTCTTCTAGACCAATCGCCATTGACCATTCACCCTGACTGGAATATTATTACATCCGGAAACGGCTATCGTTTCTGGCCCGATAAAGTGAAAGGCGAAGGTTTCTTTTTGGCCTGTTTCCGGAAAACAGGGGCCGGAAATGAAATGACTCTCAAACCAAAATATAAACCAGCGATGGCTGATAAAAAGGACAGGATTGTGATCAGCCGCTGGGCTGAAACAGATGGCAGCAGCTTTATCCGGAACGGGAATAAAATTTATGCATGGCCTTCGAACCTTGTGCATGATTTCAGCCTGATGATGGAAAAGCTAAAGCCCATTTATTCCGGCATATTAACGGGTGAATTGATAAGAGATAAACTGGTACCGGATCATGCACTGGCTATGAGCCCAATACTGGCTCAGGAGATCCCGGTACTGGAACTGGACATGGAAGACTCAATCAAGTACCTCCAGCGGAAAGAAATCCAGTTGCACGCTGCACAAAAGGGCTGGCAATTGGTTTCTTTCAGCGGCCATATATTAGGCTGGGTGAATGTGCTGGCCAGCAGGGTCAACAACTACTATCCAGGGGAAATGAGAATACGGAAGGATTCATGACCGGAGATACCGTAAAAAATCACATCTTTGCAGGCCAAACCAGTGTACTGATGACCCGATTTTTTTTCTTCCTGTTTTTTTTATTGTCTCCTTTTTTCATAGTAGCACAACAGAAAGAACTGCTCGTTAAAAGAACGGACAACGAATTATTCCTGGAACATAAAGTGGCTCCAAAAGAAAGTTTCTATGCAATCGGAAGGTTGTATAATGTGCATCCCCGCACTCTTGCTTCATATAATAAGCTGAACATGAATAAAGGGCTGCACATTGATCAAAAACTCAAAGTCCCCCTTTCGGACAGCAATTTCACACAACAAGGAGGGCAGGGCGCTCCGGTCTATTACAGGATCGTAGAAAAGGAAGACCTTTCTGATGTTAGTAAAAAAAACAGGAATGTTTCCCTTTCTCTGTTGCGCTGGTGGAATCATCTTGAAACAGATGAAGTGAAAAAAGATTCAAAGCTGATTATCGGATTTATTGTGGGCAGCCAGTTGAAGCCCGTAACCATTGAAGGCAGTCCTTCAGATTCTGAGCCGGTTGTCAGCAAACCTGAGCAAAAGGAAACGGCAGAAGCTGATCTAACCAGGAAAGAAGAGAAGAAGGTTGCTGAGGAAGAAGAAAAGGCAGAAAAGAAAGAAGAGAAAATTCAGCAAAAAGACAGCCTGGCTCCTGCGGTTACAGAAACCAGGAAACTGACGCTTGACGGACAGGGCTATTTTAAAAAACACTTCGAGATGCAGTCCAGATTGTATCCTCCTTCAAAAGATGAAACGGTAACGGCAGGCATTTTCAAGACAATCAGTGGCTGGGACGATGGCAAATACTACTTACTCATAGACAAAATACAACCCGGTACCATTATTGTTATTATGAACCCGTCAAACAATAAGACAATCTATGCAAAAGTACTTGGTGAAATGAGCGGCATCCGCCAGAATGAAGGATACAATATCCGTATCAGCAATGCAGCTGCGGCTGCTCTTGAAATATCTGATCAGGATAAGTTTGTCGTCAAATTGCGTTATTGATGCCCGGGGAAATGATAGCCTTTCAGAAACTCGGTAATACCCATTTTCTTTTTACCTTCTAACTGTAATTCCAGCAGGTACAAGTAACCGTTGGTACATGCAAATTTCAGAAATGTTTTTCCATCCGTTTCATAAAAACCGGGATCGGAACTGGGAATTTTTTTTTCTTTCGCAGAGTGGTAAACTTTCAGTTTTTTCCCGTGCAACTCTGTAAATGCACCCGGATAGGGGCTAAGCCCTCTGATGAGATTATGAACGGCATCAACAGGATTCTTCCATCGGATGCGGCAGGTATCAGTATGAATTTTTGGAGCATGATGTAGGGCCGGGGGGGTGAGATGGAGGGGTTGGGGTTGTTCGGCAATACTTCCTTCTGCCATGCCCTTCAAGGTTTCAATCAAAACCTTTGCTCCTGTCTCTTTCATACGGTCATGCACTTCTCCGGCGGTTTCATCTTCGCCGATTGGCAGACCTTCCTGTAACAAAATATCTCCGGTGTCAATTTCATGCTTCATTTTAAAAGTAGTAACACCTGTTTCTTTTTCTCCATTGATAACCGCCCAGTTGATGGGGGCAGCGCCACGGTATTGTGGCAGCAAGCTTCCATGTACATTGATGGTACCTAAAGGAGGCATATTCCAAACTGCTTCTGGCAACATGCGAAAGGCAACCACTATTTGCAAATCGGCATTTAAAGATTTTAACTCGGCCAAAAATTCCGGGTCTTTTAGTCTTTCAGGTTGCGAAATTTTCAAACCCTGCTCCAATGCATATTTCTTCACTGAACTTTGCTGCAGTTGCATGCCACGCCCGGCTGGTTTGTCAGGGGCTGTAATAACACCAACAATGTTGCAACCAGCCTTTACCAATGCATCTAATGAAGCAACAGCAAACTCAGGAGTGCCCATAAAAACAATTCGTAGAGACCGGTAATTTTTCATACTTATTGCGAAGGTAACAAACAGAAAATTTCCCCTATGCATAGTTACACGGAACTCCTCAAAATCCTCTGGATTAATAAAGTTGCAGGTACAAAATATCTATATAAACTTATCTGGGGACAGGGTTGTTTTTCTTCTCAAAGTTTATATGAAACACTTAGCTCTGTGCAAAACGATTATTTCTCCCTGGAACGTTTTATGCAGGGGGAGGGTAAATTATCCGTAATTAAATTTTGAGAGTACACTGAATAAATCCAAGGCTGGCAGCTCAGGCAAATCAATCCTTTTTGTGTTGTTTGCCGGAAATAGGAAAATGATCTAAAGTAGTTGTATTGGAGAAATAGATTCTGCGTAAATTCAATAGATCTATTCAAAATCCTCGTACAATAAATATTTTTTCCGGATCGCTTTGAATTCACTCAGCTTTGGCTCCCAGCTTTTCCGTATCTCCTCTTCATTTGTTCCGGCTTTTATTTGCTGCCACAAATCATTGGTGCCAGAAAGTTTTGTCATAAAAGATTGCTCCATGTTCCCTGATTTGGGAATCAGGAAAAAACTGTCTTTTTTCGGGAAAAGCCGGTATGCCTCAAGCAGCCATTTCAGCTGAATTTTATTGTCCACTTTCTGAAGTACTTCTTCCGTTGTGCCGCTGAGGTTCCACCCATAGCAAATTTTTCCATAATGCTTGGAATTTTTGGCGCCTTCCGTAGGGTTCGGAGTAAACGAATAAAGATGTTCAGGCAAATCCGGGTGGCCAAAAACCTGGAAAGGCTTTGTGGTACCTCTACCTTCACTCAATACGGTTCCTTCAAAAAGGCAGGTGGATGGGTACAGGTAAATGGATTGCATATCTGGCAGATTGGGCGAAGGTTTCACCGGCAATACATATTTACTATTGTGCGTATAATTGCTGCAGGGGATCACTTTGAAATCAAAACCGGCTTTTGCCAGGCCCTTCCCTGAAGAAATGATTTCATAAATTTCAGTTGCCTTTTTTGAGAGCCATTTTTCGCCGATCAGCATCCTGGCATATTCGCCCATGGTCATTCCGTACACAATAGGGATGGGTTGGCGGCCCACACCACTTTTATACTTTGTGTCCAGCACCGGCCCATCCACGTAAAACCCGTTTGGATTGGGCCTGTCCAGCAGCAGCAGAGGTTTTTGGTGTTCGATAGCGGTTTCCAGGAATTCCTGCATTGAGTTGATATAAGTATAAAACCTGGTACCCACATCCTGCAGGTCAAACACCAGTATATCTGTGTTTTTCAGATTTTCTGCCGTTGGGTTTTTCTGTGCTCCATACAGAGAAACCACGGGAATACCGGTTTTTTCATCAATGTAATTGCCCACTTTTTCGCCGGCATCAGCGTTTCCCCTGAAGCCATGTTCTGGTCCGAAAATCACCGTCACATGAACACCCAGCTTTAGTAATGTATCAACCAGATGCATTTTTCCGACGGTAGAAGTGGGATTGGCGAAGATTCCCACATTCTTACCCTGCAGCAGGGATACATAAACTTCTGTTCGTTCGGCTCCGGGAATAATAGAACTTCCGGCTGGCTGTGCCATGGATTCTGTGCTCAGTAATTGAAGAAAAAAAACAGCAAGAAACCAACCTTTCATGTGGTGCATTTTTATTTGTTTAATAATGATCAATATTAATTTTCAATTCTCTTCACTAGCTGAAAAACAATGAAAAGTAATGGAAAAAACGGAAAAAGACCGGGTAAATGTTTAGACGGTTGCATTACCTCATTTGCCTTACCTTGCAGCTTATTTTATTTTTAAAAACAAGATATGGCACAGGCAAAAAGCGGCGACAAAGTAAAAGTACATTATCATGGGAAGCTGACCACCGGCGAAACATTCGACTCCTCAGCAGGTCGTGATCCACTGGAATTTGAACTGGGTAGCGGGCAGGTAATTAAGGGCTTTGATGCAGGGGTGGCAGGTATGAATGTAGGAGAAAAAAGAACTGTGAATATACCTTTTGGGGAAGCCTACGGACCCAGAAATGAGGAAATGATTCTTGATTTTCCAAAAGACCGGTTCCCGGCCGATATGGAGGTATTACCCGGTATGCAATTGATGATGCACAACGGAAGCGGTCAACAAATGCCTGTTGTCGTCGTGGAAGTGAAAGAAGAAGCAGTCGTGCTGGATGCCAACCATCCCCTGGCCGGACAAGACCTGGTATTTGAGATTGAACTTCTGGAAATATCAGGGAACAGTCCGCTGATCATTTTACCCTGAACTCCGGTTCATGGCCGAAACAGGCCATCTTTTTTTAATGGGATGGCATGTGCCTGCAGGAACAGGGTGATGCAACAATCTTTCGAGTCCTGTCTGCATGCTGCGGCTGTACCCTTAAATTGAATGGCTATGTTTTCAACTTATCATTTTACTGCAGCAGAACGATTTCTTCGCTATGTACAAATAGATACTCAAAGCGATCCGGTATCTGCAATGCATCCCACAACGGAAAAGCAGAAAGATCTGGCCCGCCTGCTGGTTCAAGAGTTGCAACAAACTGGAATTCCGGATGCACACATGGATGAATGGGGCTACGTGTACGCTACAATACCCGGTAATACGGGAAAAAAAGTACCCGTTATATGTTTTTGCGCCCACATGGATACAGCACCTGATTGCTGCGGCACGGCCGTAAAGCCTTTGCTGCACCGCAATTACCAGGGGCATGATATTGTGTTGCCCGACAATCCGTCTCAGGTTTTGCGCATGAGTGATTTTCCGTACCTGCAAACACAAACCGGAAATGATATCATCACGGCATCCGGAAAAACTTTGCTGGGTGCCGATGATAAAGCCGGAGTGGCAGAAATAATGGATTTTGCTCATTTCCTGCTGCAGCATCCAGAATTAAAGCATGGGGAAATAAAAATTTTATTTACTCCGGATGAGGAAGTAGGCAAGGGCACAGCAAAAGTGGATTTGAAAAAGCTGGGTGCTGATCTGGCCTATACGCTGGACGGCGGAGATGCCGGCTCGCTGGAAGATGAAACATTCAGCGCCGATGCAGTTACAGTTACCATACACGGAGTCAGCACACATCCGGGTTATGCAAAAGATAAAATGGTCAATGCGTTGAAGATTGCAGGTGAAATTCTTGCTTCATTGCCCAGGAACAGGTTGTCGCCTGAAACAACAGAAGGCCGATCAGGATTTATACATCCTGTGCGGATGGAAGGCCAGGCTGAAAAGTGTATTATTGAATTTATCATCC
This sequence comes from uncultured Chitinophaga sp., assembly GCA_964473035.1. Taxonomy (GTDB): domain Bacteria; phylum Bacteroidota; class Bacteroidia; order Chitinophagales; family Chitinophagaceae; genus JJ008. The sequence continues at coordinate 113,413 of CAYYMK010000004.1, read as the reverse complement.
GTGATTTTGTTACAGATGGCCTTAGAAAAAAGGAAGATTTTCTACAAACACAGATTGCCGAAACTTTACGTACCGTTCCCGGTGCTTCTTTTGAGTTTGATGTGAAAGAACAGTACCGGAATATGAAAGAAATACTGGACCAGCATCCGCAGGCTGTGCAGTATGCGAAAGAGGCCATCATGCGGGCAGGGCAAACCGTCAGGATGGAGAGCATACGGGGAGGAACAGACGGCAGTCGCTTATCATTTATGGGGCTTCCCTGCCCCAACCTTTTTACCGGCATGCAGGGAATACATTCATTACTGGAGCATATCAGTGTGCAGGATATGAACAAAGCAGTGGAAACTCTGGTGCACCTGGTCATGATTTACGAAGAAAAGAGCTAATTTTAAGTTCACTAAAACCAACATATTATGAAGTTTGCTGAATGGCTTGCAACAAACTGGTGGATTGTTGTTGCCGTAATCGTTTTCTTCGGATCATTGTTCACCGTGAACCAGGGATATATTGCCGTTATTACCATGTTTGGAAAATATCGCCGGGTGGCAAGGCCCGGTTTGAATATTAAGGTTCCGATCCTGGAAACAGTTTTTCGGAAGGTGTCCATACAAAACCGATCGGTTGAGCTGGAATTTCAGGCGGTGACAGCAGACCAGGCAAATGTGTATTTCAAGAGCATGCTTCTCTATTCTGTCCAGAATTCTGAGGAAGAAACGATCAAGAAAGTGGCTTTTAAATTTATTGCGGAGAGAGACCTGATGCAGGCGTTGATCAGAACTATTGAAGGAAATATCCGGTCGTTTGTGGCAACTAAAAAGCAGGCAGAGGTGCTTGGGCTTCGGAGAGAAATCGTTCAGTATGTAAAAGTGGAAGTGGACCATTCGCTTGAGGAATGGGGCTATCATCTGCAGGATCTTCAAATCAACGATATTACATTTGATAAGCTAATCCTGGACTCTATGAGTAAGGTAGTGGCGTCAAATAATCTAAAAGCAGCCGCCGAAAATGAAGGCCAGGCCTTGTTAATTACAAAAACAAAGCAGGCCGAGGCTGATGGGAATGCAATTAAAATTGCTGCAGAAGCAGAAAAAGAAGCGGCCAGGCTTCGTGGCCAGGGAGTGGCATTATTCCGCAGAGAGGTGGCACATGGTATGACGGAAGCAGCGGAGCAAATGAAACAGGCCAACCTGGATACAAATGTAATCCTGTTCAGTATGTGGACCGAAGCCATTAAAAATTTTGCAGAATATGGAAAGGGAAATGTCATTTTCCTAGATGGCAGCCCCGACGGAATGGAAGGTACCATGAAACAAATTCAGGCCCTGATGATCAAGCAGGCCGGTACAACCAAGTAATAATTTTTCATAGAAGGAGCGGTTAATAAGGAGCCGGGTGCAATGGCTCACTTGTGAACCTTCTTTTTTTCTGCAAATACCTGTTAAAGAACTCTAAAACTTTGTCAGGGTAAACAACGTGGCATTATTTTTCTCGTTCAATGCACAGTTGTTGAAAACGGCTTTGTCCTTATTTTTTTCATCACCTACTTTTACACCAAAAGAAAAAATTATGATTGACCTTTTACAGATTGCAGATTCCGTACAAAAAGCCACCCAGTTCGCAGCAGGAGATGCCAACCACGACGGACATCTGAGTTTCTTTGAACTATTGAAAATGGGCGGATGGATTATGATCCCCCTGGCGCTGATGCTGCTGCTTGCCGTGTATGTATTTGCTGAACGGATCATGGCCATCAGAAACGCCTCCAGTATTGATCATAACTTCATGCACATCATCCGGGACAACATCGTCAGCGGAAATATTGTTGCAGCCCGGAATTTTGCCAAGAATAACAATACGCCTGTTGGCCGTATCATTGATAAAGGCATTCAACGCATCGGAAAGCCCATTGAAAGTATCGAAAAAAGCATGGACAATGTTGGCGACCTGGAAATGTACAGGCTCGAAAAAAACATGGGAATGCTGTCCACTGTGGCCAAAGCAGCTCCCATCTTTGGTTTTGTAGGTACACTGGTGGGGCTGATGCAGTTGTTTTCACGAATCAACAGTTCCAACGAATTTGAAGTAAGCACCATTGCAGGGGGCATTTATACAAAACTGATTACCTCGATTACCGGGCTGATCATTGGCCTTGGGGCATACCTGGCCCATAGCTATCTGAAAACACAGATTGATAAAACCGCAAATAAGATGGAAGCTGCTGAGGCCGATTTCCTGGATGTGCTGCAAGAGCCAACCCGATGACAGTACGCAGTCCAGATTTTATTATTGTTTTTTAATTTAAGTCACCCGCATGAGCTTTAGAAAAAAACATAAAGAAGAATCAGAAGTTTTTACCGACTCATTGAACGATATTTTGTTCATCCTGCTGATGTTCTTTCTGATTGTAGCTACTCTGGCAAATCCCAATGTTGTGAAAGTGGGTCTTCCCAGGGGATCAAAAGACAGCAAGGCAAAACAGAATATTATGGTGTCAGTGGACAAGAACCAGCAATACTTTATTGGAACAAAAAAAGTGGATCCTGCCATTTTCGACTCACTGCTCCGTCTGGAAATTCGCAAATACAGGGCGTTTGTAGATACGCCAACCGTGGTCATCAATGCCGATACTGCTGCATACTACGGTGAAGTGTTCCGGATCATGAAGATAGCCAAGAAAGATACAGCGAAAGTTGTGGCAAGAATTGATCAGTAATGGCCGAGATGATTTGAATTCACGATTCAGTATTTTTGAATGCTTTCAGCATCCTTTCTTTTCCTTGCATGTCTTTTTTTATTCCGGTCTGATAGCCTGCTGCCCGAAAGAGTGCAGTGGCAGCTTCTCCAAGGGTTTCATGAATTTCAAGAAAAATATTTCCATCAGGCTTCAGGTGCGAATGTCCAAATTTCGCAATGGCCCTGTAAAAAAGCAACGGGTCGTTATCGGGAACAAATAATGCAATATGCGGCTCAAAGTTCAGAACGTTCGGCTGCATTTCTATTTTATCATTGTTGGGGACATAAGGGGGATTGCTGACGATGAGATCAAATAATGGGAACGCCGGCCAGTTGCGCTCATCCAGGAAATCCAGATGCTGCAGATGTACTTCAATACCTAAGTGCTCTGCATTTCTTTTTGCGACAGCAAGTGCAGATTCACTCACATCACAACTCCACACTTCGGCTTTCCTGATTCTTTTTTTCAACGCAACCGGGATGCAGCCGCTGCCGGTTCCGATGTCTAAAATCAGTGGTGCCCCAATCGGGAACCTGCAATTGCTGATGACCCATTCTACCAGTTCATCGGTTTCTGGCCTTGGGATCAACACATTCTTGTCCACATAGAATCTGAGCCCGCAAAACCATGCTTCGTTCAGCACATATTGAACCGGTTCATGATGTTGCAGGCGCTGAGAAAATTCCTGCAGTTGTTGTGCCTCAGCATCTCCCAAAACATCATTTTTATCCGGTAGTCTTCCCGGTTTTTTGGGCATGGCTACCTTTTCTATCACCAATCTGGTAATTGCAGATGCCTCAGATTCGGAATAGAAACCAGACAGTTGGCTGCGCAAAAAATATGTTGCTTCTTGTACGGTCATCAGGTGACGAGTGACTCATCAATGAATGCGAAGATACTCCGACAATTTCAACGGGCTTATATTTGAGGTTTAGATTGAACGAAAAACAGTCATACATGCAGCGCTGCCTCAGCCTGGCAAAATTGGGCACAGGAGCTGTGGCTCCCAACCCTATGGTTGGCGCCGTACTGGTGCATGAAGAGCGCATCATAGGGGAGGGTTGGCACCAGGAATATGGGAAGGCACATGCAGAAGTAAACTGCATCCTCTCAGTGAAAGAAGAAGACAGGCAATTCATTGCAAAGTCAACCTTATATGTGTCGCTGGAGCCCTGTGCTCATTTTGGAAAAACGCCTCCCTGCACAGACCTGATCATCCGGCATAAAATCCCAAAAGTCATCATCGGCTGCGGTGACCCTTTCCGTGAGGTGAACGGAAGGGGTCTTGAGAAACTGAAAGCGGCAGGTCTTGAGGTGGAAACCGGGCTGCTGGAAAAAGAATGCATGGAACTTAATAAGCGTTTTTTTACTTTTCATACAGCGCAAAGACCTTTTATTATTCTGAAATGGGCACAGACTGCTGATGGATTTCTGGCTGGATCCAGTGCAGAACGTGTCCGGATCAGCAATGAATATTCAAATATGCTGGTGCACCGTTGGAGAAGTGAAGAAGCCGCAATCATGGTGGGAACAAATACTGCTTTACGGGATAACCCAGAACTGACGAACCGCTTATGGCCCGGAAAATCACCGGTGCGACTGCTGATTGACAGGAACCTGCAATTGCCTGACTCATTAAAAGTATTCGATGGCAGTGTTCGTACCATAGTCTTTAATCTAATCAGGGATGAAGAGAAAAGAAATCTTTCCTTCATAAAACTGGATCCCGGAAAAAATATCATCCGTCAAATCATGGAAGTATTGTTCAGGCTGCAGTTGCAAAGCGTACTGGTGGAAGGAGGAGCTTCATTGCTCTGTGCTTTTATTGAAGAAAAAATCTGGGACGAGGCGAGAGTCATTACAAATAAAGAAATGCAACTGGCACATGGCCTTTCTGCTCCGCGGCTGCCAATGCCTGAGAAAATTGCAGCATATCAACTACTGAACGACAGTATCAAAATTTACAAACCGTCAAATTGAAAAACAGGGACTATTACCATACTATCGAAAACCCATCGGTTGCCGAATTTAAAGACAAGGGCAGCAAATTCATTGCATATGCTTTTTTCGTTTCGGATGTGAGGGATTTCAAAGAAAAACTGGCCGGTTTGAAAAAAGAGCACCCAAAGGCAGTGCATCATTGTTTTGCTTACCGCATAGGAACGGATGGAAACATTTTCCGTGTGAGTGATGACGGGGAGCCTTCCGGAACTGCAGGGCGACCTATTTTGGGTCAGATAGACAGTAAAGAACTGACCAATGTTTCTGTGATCGTTGTCCGGTATTTTGGAGGCACTTTACTCGGTGTGCCAGGTCTTATCAATGCCTATAAATCGGTTACTGCACTGGCCCTGCAGGCAGCGATTTCTGTGCAGAGACCGGTGCTGGAGTACTACCGTCTTCAATTTGATTATACAAGGATGAATGAAGTGATGATAGTGGTAAAGCATTCAAACTGCCCGGTACTGAAACAGGAAACACAATTATTCTGTTCGCTGGAAATCGGTATCCCAAAATTCAGGCTGGAAGAAGTATTGTCCCGGTTGAAGGATTTGAGAGGGGTAGAGGTGGAGAGGTGTTGAATGTCCCGAAAGGAACTAAATGAAGTGAAATAATCTCGTGATCATTTAAGTTTTTGTAATACATGGCGGAGATTTTTTAAACAAATCTCCTACTCACCACCAACTCCTTACTACCTGGTGTATGTAAATAAAACCCTTCGCCGCTTTTGGCGCCGAGTTTACCGGCGGTTACCATGTTTACCAACAAGGGGCAGGGGGCATACTTGGGATTGCCAAAACCATCATGCAGTACATTTAATATCGCCAGGCAAACATCAAGGCCGATAAAGTCGGCCAACTGCAAAGGACCCATTGGGTGGGCCATGCCCAGCTTCATCACCGTATCAATTTCTTCCACAGCAGCCACGCCTTCATACAAACTATAAATTGCTTCATTGATCATTGGCATCAGGATGCGGTTGGCAATAAAACCGGGATAATCATTCACAACACAAGGCGTTTTTCCCAGTTGCCTGCTCAGGGCAACGATAGCCTCTGTGACCTCTTTCTTTGTCTCATATCCGTTAATGACCTCCACCAGCTTCATGACCGGTACCGGGTTCATAAAGTGCATCCCGATTACCTTTGCGGCGCGGCTGGTTGAGGCCGCAATTTTTGTAATCGAAATAGAGGAGGTGTTGCTGGCAAGAATTGCATCCTTTGGGGCGTATTGATCCAGTTGCTCAAAAATTTCCAGCTTCAGTACTTCATTTTCTGTGGCTGCTTCCACTACCAGTGCTGCATCTTTTACACCTTCTATCAGGTTGGACTCGGTGCGTATATTGGCCAGTGTTTCCTCTTTCAGTTCTTTACGGATAATTTCTTTGCCTACCAACCGGTCCAGGTTTTTGCCAATGGTCGCCATAGCCCTGTCGAGCTGGGAAAGAGAGACGTCAACCAGTGTCACTTTAAATCCATGCTGCGCAAAAACGTGTGCAATGCCATTTCCCATTGTGCCAGCTCCGATCACGGATATATTTCCCTGGATTAACATATTGATGAAATTTTCCTTTGTGCCAAAAAGAAATTTTAAAAATTTCCTTCTGGGATGAATGATTGAATCAGTTGCACGGCAAAAATAGGAATTTGATTTTCATTACTGCAAGAGATGCTCCTTTTATCATGAACTGATTTAAGATACATGCGGAGTGTGCAACACGGAACGGGGGGTACAACGGAAAAAAGACGGAACTGTATTAAATCTGCATGGCAACTGCAGGAGGTTTATTTTTTCTTGAAATCTCCCCGTTTCCATGATTGAATAAAATCAGCCCATGCAGCTGGGTTAAAGATATTCATTGGTGGCATTTGCCCCTGGTACACGGCACGGTTGGCAATCTTATTGAACTGCATCCGTGATGCTTCACCAGCATCGGCCGGAGTTGCCTGCAGCAATATTCTGCGTTTGGCCGCACTGGTGTTTTTGCGGGCAATCTCAATATTATCATCATCCAGTTTGATTTTTGCAAAATCACGGGCAAACTGCTCTGGAGTGGGCCTGGGCCTTATGATAGTGGCAGGCAGGTACACGGTGTCAATTACCATCAATTGCACGATGCTGTACTGGTTGCTCTCCAGGTTGCGGGGTATGCTGATGGTTTTTGGTTTGTACGTAACATGAGTAAATTCAACCTGGTCTCCTTTCAGAACAACGATAGAAAACACACCTTGTGCATTACTCAGTGTGCCCCTGTTTTGTCCTTTCACCACAATGCTGACTGCAGGAATGCCTACCAGGCTGTCAGCCGTCATCACCACGCCATACAACTGGACAACGGAATCACGGGAAGTTTCAAATTGGGCAAGGGCAGACTTACAGAAAAAATGCAGCGCTAAAACGGTATAAATTATTTTTTTTGTCACCGGGCCAAAAATAATCAGTAGTTACTGAAATCGTAAAACAAAAGAAGGTGTTCGGTGGTTACCTTTGCATAATTCTTTTTTTTTAACAGAAACTTACGGAATGACTGTTCAAAAAATTATTGATGCGCTGGCAAATGTGCAGGAACCGGATCTTGGAAAAGACATTGTTTCACTGAACATGGTAAAGGATATTGCAATTGACGGGAACCATATTTCTTTTACCGTAGTGCTGACTACTCCTGCTTGCCCGATGAAAGACATGATCCGGAATGCCTGTGTAAACGCCATAAAGCTGCTGGTGCATAAAGAAGCACTGGTAGAAGTACATTTTACAGCCCAAACCAGCACCCGGAGGCAGGATGCCGGCACTGTATTACCCAAAGTAAAAAACATCATTGCGGTGGTGAGCGGTAAGGGGGGTGTGGGAAAATCAACTGTGGCAGCCAACCTGGCGCTTGCATTAGCACAGGGAGGCGCAAAAACAGGATTGCTGGATGCGGATATTTACGGACCCAGCGTACCTATCATGTTTGGTATCCGTGGCGAGCGGCCTCATATGGTAGATACTGGAGAAGAGAAACCTAAAATTGAACCCTTGCAGCGGTTTGGAATAAAATTAATGAGTATCGGATTGCTTGTGGATGAAAAAAATGCAGTGGTATGGCGTGGGCCCATGGCCAGCAGTGCCATAAAGCAGTTTATTACAGATGTGCATTGGGATGAACTGGATTACCTGGTGGTGGACATGCCGCCCGGTACGGGCGACATTCATTTGACATTGGTACAAACGGTACCGGTAACCGGTGTGCTGATTGTAACCACTCCGCAGGATGTGGCGTTGGCTGATGCCAAAAAAGGAATTGCGATGTTTGGCCAGGCCCAGGTCAATGTTCCGGTCATTGGCCTTGTAGAAAACATGAGTTATTTTGTCCCTGCAGAATTACCCGATAATAAATATTACATCTTTGGGAAAGATGGAGGAAAACGACTGGCAGAAGAATATGATCTTCCATTTCTCGGGCAAATTCCAATTGTACAAAGTATCCGGGAAGGGGGTGATCAGGGGGTGCCGGTTATGGTCAGTGATGATGAGGTTACAAAAGAAGCATTCAGGAATTTTGCTTCTATTTCTGTTCGCAGTATTGCAATGCAGAATGCCCGAATGACGAAAACACATTCCTCACTTAAGTGAAATTAAGTTTACTGCGCATATTCATAAACATTTTTTATTTATTTTTAGAATATAAATATAACTTTCATGAAAAATGAAACTGCTGTTATTTTTGGTACTGCTTGTCTGCTCTGCAGATGTTCAGGCACAGAATGATGCCCGGGAGTCATTTAATGCAGTTAAGAATTTTTACGGAGCATTTGATGAGTACCAAAGAAAGCTAAGCAAAGAAAATATTAAGGAATCCGACTTGCAATGGCTGGTTGATAATTTAAATAATACAAACCCGCATTTCGAAAAATTAAAAAAACTGCAGAATCCATCTTATGAAGAAAAAAAATGGGTCAATTATGCACGATATGTTTTTATAGATGCAAATTTCCGGATTGGATTGGATTATTTTTCTCTGTTAGCGCAACCGGAAAAGGCATTTGAACAAATTAATAAATGCCTCCCTGATCTCATCCTTTTTGATAATGCGTTGAATTTTCCCATTCTCTTTGGCAGGTATGGGAATATCCATCATGAAGATGTAAGAGATTACCCTGTACGGGTCTATAGAATCATGTCGTCTGTTGCGATTGCACGTTCCAGCTATTGGGATATTTATCGCTTTAATGATATGATATTAGGAGAAAGATACGCAACAGCCTGGGAGAAATACTGGAGCTGTTACATCATTTTGACACATGAAAAAGAATTGGAGGCCTATAATCATGTAATCAGTAAAGAAGTATTGCTTGATGTGCTTTTAACCTGGCTAAAAACATTTCCAGAGCTAAGCGGAAAAGACAAATTAACAATTGCTCAGGAAAAGTTGCCGGACCTGGAAAGCTGTTCACAGTCTGCATTAGCTTTTGCAGAGGCAAATCCAGGTCTGAATAAAAACGGGAAAATATTCTGGGACTATGCTCATATCCTTTACAATAAGAATGACCTGAAGGCGGCTTTGGAATATTATAGCAAAGCCGTGATGCTGACAACCAGATTTGCTGCAACGGATGTAGACATTGCTATAGAAGTGGCACTGAAACTTAATAATAAAGAAATGGCAAAGCGCATTGCTGACGCAATAATCAGCAAAACAGAAAGCCTCGGTATGATGTGTAACCTGCTAAAGAATCTTGCAAAGATTTATAATTTTCTGGGTATGAAAAAGGATGCCCGTATGTATGAAAAAAAGCATAAAAAATGCTGAACCAGTACCGCCTGAGGCAGTATTCCTGCAACTGGTGAAGGTTTAGTTTTGTACCTTCAATTTATGTATCACCATCCCAGTTTTAAAGAAGATGATAAGGAATTAGTACTTGCATTTATGCAGCAGCATCCTTTTATCTTTTTATCAGGCGTGGATCAGGAAAACAAACCTGTGGCTACACAAGTGCCTGTACTAACGGAGCAAAGGAACGACCGGCTGATCCTGAAGGGTCACCTGATGAAAGAAACTGATCATTGCAGGGCGTTTGAACAAAACCCGCAGGTGCTGGCTGTTTTTACCGCACAGCATTGTTATGTATCTGCTTCGTGGTACGAAAACCCAAACCAGGGCAGCACCTGGAATTATATGAGTGTGCATGTAAAAGGTAACATCCGGTTTTTGCTGCCTGAAGAAATGGAGGTTCAAATGCAGGAGTATTCGCTGTTTTTTGAAAATCATAAAACAGATTCTGCCACGGTGTATCAGAACCTGCCATCCGGCTACCGGGAAAAACAACTTGCAGCCATCTCCTGTTTTGAGATTGAAGCAACCGGAATAGAACATGTGTTCAAACTGAGCCAAAACCGGGATGAAGAAAGTTTTGAATCCATTCTGACGCATTTGCGAAATGGGGATGAAGGCAGCAAGGCAATTGCCTGTGAAATGGAAAAAAGAAAATCAAAACTTTTTGGCAGATGAATAAAATGCTTGTCGTGATTCTGTTTACTATGTTTGCACAATGCACTTTACCCAAACAAATCTCTGCACCTGTGCCTCCTGTGTTTGATTGGCAGGGTCACCGGGGCTGCAGGGGGCTGATGCCGGAAAATACGATTCCGGCTATGCTGCTTGCCTTGGATCTCGGAGTCACAACACTGGAAATGGATGTAGTGATTACAAAGGACAAAAAAGTTCTCTTATCGCATGAGCCCTGGTTTGGCAGCGAAATCAGTACCAGACCGGATGGCAGTCTCATTACTCCGCAGGATGAACATTCGTATCTTATTTATGAAATGACCTATGAAGAAACAAAGGCTTTTGATGTAGGTCTGAAACCACACCCCCGTTTCCCTGCACAAAAAAAAATCAGGGTCTCCAAACCTCTGCTGGAAGATGTGCTGGATACCGTCCAAAAAGAAATGATCGTTCGGAAAAGAACTTACCCATTTTTTAATATTGAAACAAAAACAACAGCAACCGGAGACGGGCTCTTTCATCCGGCCCCTGGCGAATTTGTGGAACTTCTGATGGCGGTCATCCAAAAAAAGAAAATGGAAGATTTTTTGATCGTCCAGTCTTTTGATATCAGAACATTGCAATATCTGCACCGGCATTACCCGGGTATCCGCACGGCCATCCTGATAGAAGAAACGGACAAAACAACACCCGGTGCAATGATTAAAAAACTGGGATTTACTCCGGATATCTGGAGTCCTCATTTTTCGCTTATACACGCAAAACTGCCGGCACAGTGCCATTCAATGGGGATGAAACTGATTCCATGGACGATAAATGATGCAAAAAAAGCGGCGGAATTAAAACGCTTGGGGGTAGATGGTCTGATCACTGATTTTCCCGATATGAAACTGGAATGATTACCCGAAATCGGGCAGGTTTTTTTCACTGATGCCCAGCCAGTCAAGAACATTCCGGTACAGTAGTTTACGGGTGATTTTTTTACCGAGATCCAGTTTCTCAATCATTCGCCCTGGTTTATGTTCACCCAGCACAAAAGGATAATCGCTACCGAGAAATACGGAATCTTCTCCAATTGTATCAATCAGAAATTGTAATGCCCTGGCATCATGCACGGCACTGTCAACCCAGAATCTTCCGAGATAGTTTCTTGGATTCACAGGATTGTCAGTAGCGACCAGATCAGGACGTACTTTAAATCCCTGTTCAATTCTACCAAGTGTAAAAGCAAAGGAACCGCCTCCATGTGCAAATGCAACCCTGAGTTTTGGAAATTTTTCAAATACTGAACCAAATATTAATGAACAAACAGCCCTTGCGCTTTCGGCAGGCATACCTATCAGCCAGGGCAGCCAGTATTCCTGCATCTGATCCTGACCCATCATGTTCCAGGGGTGCACAAAAACGGAGCAATTTAATTCTTCAGCGGCTTTAAAGAACGGCTGAAAGCTTTTATCCGACAGATTCTTACCGTTCACATTGCTTCCGATCTGAACACCGGAGAGTTGCAGCTCTTTCACGCAGCGTTCCATTTCTTCAATAGCAAGAAGGGGATCCTGCAAGGGAATAGTGCCCAGCCCTAAAAAATAATTTTTATGCTGCTGTGTAATGCCTGCTATAAAATCATTCAGGAAGCAGGATGTTTCTGCCGCATCTGCCGGTTTTGCGGTATAATTGAAAAAAACCGGCAGCACTGAAATTACCTGCATGCTGACCTCATGCTTTTCCAAATCGTGCAGCCGGCTCAAAGCATCTACAGAATTTTTACCAACCACACGGAAAATTTTTTCTCCTTGCTGCAATACGGAATTCTCACCTTCTGTTTCTATCCGGATGAAATCGCCGTAGCCAAACTTTTTGGTCCAGTCCGGAACCTGTGCTGGAATCAGGTGTGTATGTCCGTCAATCTTCATTGCATTACATAAATATTTCCAGGGCATTGAATAAATAACCCGGGGCAATACCGGCAAGTAAATTACAACAAATTTCTTTAGGTTTGATTCTCCGGGACAAATGAATCTGCCCGGGCGAAAAACAAATCAAATGTGGAAACATATTTATGAATCTTTCACTTGAAGGAAAATATGCGCTGGTATGTGGCAGTTCGCAGGGTATCGGGCTTGCCATTGCTGAAGAGCTTGCTTTGCTTGGGGCACACTGTACCCTGCTTGCACGTAATGAAGCTGCACTGAAAACAGCAGTCTATAAACTGGATTCCTCTTTAAGGCAGCAGCATGGGTATCTTGTAGCCGATTTTTCAGATCCGGGTCTGGTAAAAAAGCTGATCACAGAGCATGTGGCCATAAAACCGGTTCATATCCTGGTCAATAATACAGGCGGACCACCGCCCGGCCCCATTACAGAAGCCACAGAAGAGGCATTTTTGCAGGCGTTCAGTCAGCACCTGATTTGCAATCAGATTCTTGTAAAAGCCGTGCTGCCTATCATGAAACTAGAGCAGTACGGCAGAATCATTAATGTAATTTCAATTTCTGTCAAAATACCGGTTCAAAATCTTGGGGTCAGCAATACCATCCGCGGTGCTGTGGCATCCTGGGCCAAAACAATGGCGAATGAATTGGGTACATATGGCATTACCGTAAATAATATTTTGCCGGGGTATACAAGAACCGCAAGACTGGAGTATTTACTCAGGCAAATTGCAGAAGCCAAAAACAGTTCTGTGGAGCAGGCAGAAGCAGAGCTGGCTGCAGGCATTCCGGCACAGCGTATCGGTGAAGTGCATGAAACGGCTGCAGTAGCTGCATTTCTTGCTTCACCGGCTGCATCTTATGTAAATGGCACCAGTATCCCGGTGGACGGGGGTAAAACAGGATCAATCTGATCATAAATCAGCCGGCATGCAATACAAAAACACAGTAACATTTGCCCGCAGCCTGGATGATACAGATCCGCTGCAACAATTCAGGAAAAAATTTCTGATTCCATCTGAAAATGGCAGAGATAAAATTTATTTCCTGGGCAATTCGCTCGGGTTGCAGCCTGTTTCCGCTGGCAGCTATATCCAAACCATTCTCGATGGGTGGGCCTCCCATGGTGTAGAGTCTTTTTTTCTTGGTAAGGGTCCTTGGATGGATTATCAGGACGTACTGATTGATCCGCTTTCTAAGATCGTTGGAGCCCTGCCTCATGAAGTAGTGGTCATGAACCAGCTCACCGTAAACCTGCACCTGCTGATGGTCAGTTTTTACATGCCTCGTGCAGGGAAAAACAAAATCATTTGTGAGGCAAAAGCTTTTCCCAGTGATCAGTATGCAATGGAATCACAAATACACTTTCATTCGGTGAATCCATCCGAAGCGCTGGTTGAGCTGTCACCCCGTAGCGGCGAGCATACTTTGCGCACAGAAGATATTTTGTCCGTCATTGAAGAACTGGGCGCCGAAACAGCCCTGGTGCTTTTTGGCGGTGTAAATTATTATACCGGTCAGTTTTTCGATCTTGAGAAAATAGCAGCTGCGGCTCATGCAGCAGGAGCAATTGCCGGTTTTGACCTGGCACACGCAGCCGGAAATGTGGCTTTGCAGCTACACGACTGGGATGTGGATTTTGCCTGCTGGTGCAATTATAAATACCTCAACTCAGGGCCTGGCGCAATCGGCAGTGCTTTTATTCATGAAAAACATCATGACAAGAACCTTTCCCGGTTTGCCGGATGGTGGGGCTACGATAAGCCAAACCGTTTTAAAATGCAAAAAGGGTTTGTGCCTATGCCGGGTGCCGCAAGCTGGCAACTAAGCTCACCCTCGCTGCTGCTGTTTGCATCTCACCGGGCAGCACTTCAAATAGTGGAGGAAGCTGGCTGGGAGAAAATAGTGCAAAAGCAAAAAAATATGACCCGTTACTTATGGTTTTTGCTGGATGAAATCAACAGATTGGGCAATCATAAGCGTTTTCAGATAATCACGCCACGCAGGGAAGAGGAGCGGGGATGCCAGGTTTCGTTGATATTTCCGGAAAAGGGAAAAGCAATTCATGCCGCATTAATGGAAAAAGGAATAATGACCGACTGGAGGGAGCCTTCTGTGATACGCCTGGCGCCGGTACCTCTTTACAATACATACGAGGAAGTTTGGACCTTTGCTGATATCCTGAAGTCGCTCATGCAGCAAGATTAATTTTCGGTCGCAACTTTCTGGTTAGATTTGCAACCGCAACCCGGGATTTGTAAAACGCTACCACACCCTTAATTATTTTTTACCAATGACCCGATATCAGCTTATTGCACAAATCCGGAAAAAACAATCATTTCTCTGTGTAGGGCTTGATACCGACAAAGCAAAAATTCCGGCACATCTGGCAAATGAACCTGATCCGATTTTTGCGTTCAATAAAGCAATTATTGATGCCACTAGAGATGTGTGTGTCAGCTATAAAATCAACACTGCATTTTACGAAGCAAACGGTGCAGCAGGCTGGACAGCCATGGAGAAAACGGTTCACTATATCGGCGATGATCATTTTAAAATTGCGGATGCTAAAAGAGGAGACATCGGCAACACATCGGGCCAGTATGCCAAAGCTTTTTTGGAACACATGCCTTTTGATGCCATCACAGTGGCACCCTATATGGGCCAGGACAGTGTGCAGCCTTTTTTGCAATATGCAGGTAAGTGGGCCATAGTACTGGGACTTACTTCCAACACCGGTGCTGCAGATTTTGAAATGCTGCAGGTGGAAGATGGCTTACTGTACGAAAAAGTACTGACCACAGTTTCATCGTGGGGCACGCCGGAAAATTTAATGTTCGTGATAGGAGCAACACAGGCAGGTTCATTTAACAACATACGCAAACTGACTCCCGAACATTTTTACCTGCTGCCTGGAGTAGGTACGCAAGGTGGCAACTTGAAGGAAATTGCAGAAAAAGCCATGAACAAGGATTGCGGAATTTTGGTAAACGTAAGCCGGGCGGTTATTTATGCATCTGCAGGAACAGATTTTGCAGAACAGGCAAGGGCAGTTGCACAGGAATATCAAAACGAGATGGCTGCAAATCTTTCCCTGTTTTAAGATTTGCTATTGCGCTGCAGTGATTACGGACACAGACAAAAAAGTTCTCGCAAGGAGTATGATTTTAATTGCAGGCTTCTCTGCATTCAACATTTTGTGTCATGCGGCTCTTTTTTCATTGCGAAAAAGTATATGCTAACAACGGAACAAAACAATAATTTACCTTTGCTATTCATTTCAACCGAACATGTCAGAAGATCGTAGCCAAAATTTTATTGAAGAGATCATTGAAACACATTTATCAGATGGGGTTTACAAATCCATTGTAACCCGGTTTCCGCCGGAGCCCAACGGCTATCTCCATATCGGCCATGCCAGCAGTATTTGTCTCAATTTCGGACTCACACAAAAGTATCCCGGCTATACCAACCTGCGGTTTGATGACACCAACCCCGATACAGAAGAAACAGAGTATGTTGAAAGCATCAAAGCCGATGTTCGCTGGCTTGGATTTGAATGGAAACACGAACGCTATGCAAGCGATTATTTTGAAACACTATATGAATATGCCTTGAAACTCATCGCCAAGGGGCTGGCATACGTGGACGACCTGAGTTCAGATGAAATAGCTGCACAGAAAGGAACGCCGACAACACCCGGGCAAAACAGTCCCTTCCGAAACAGGAGTAACGAAGAAAACAAGGATCTCTTTTCCCGGATGCGACATGGCGAATTTCCAGATGGGAGTAAGACCCTGAGAGCCAAAATTGACATGGCACATATCAATATGCTGATGCGTGACCCTGTACTGTATCGCATCAAACATGCACAGCATCACCGCACTGGCGACAGGTGGTGTATTTATCCTATGTACGATATGGCCCATGGCCAGTGCGATTCTATAGAAGAGGTGACCCATTCCATCTGTACGATGGAATTTGTACCGCACCGGGAACTATATAACTGGCTGATTGAGCACCTGGAAATTTACCCCTCCCGCCAATATGAGTTTGCAAGGAGAAATATTAATTATACAGTGACCAGCAAGCGAAAATTGTTGCAACTGGTGCAGGAAAAATATGTATGCGGCTGGGATGATCCCCGTATGCCTACAATCAGCGGGTTGCGCCGCAGGGGCTATACAGCAGAAAGCATCCGTGACTTTTGCGACCGGATTGGGGTGGCCAAACGGGATAACCTTGTGGATGTGGGGCTTCTGGAATTTTGTGTCCGGGAGCACCTGAATAAAATTGCCCTGCGCCGAATGGTTGTATTCGACCCGCTAAAAATTGTCATTACCAACTACGAAAAGGAAGAAGAACTGCTGCCTGGCGAAAACAATCCGGAAAATGCCACGGCAGGAACAAGGGAAATTCCTTTCTGTGGGGAACTTTATATCGAAAGAGAGGATTTTATGGAACAGCCCCCAAAAAAATATTTTCGCCTGGCTCCGGGGCAGATGGTTCGGCTGAAAAGCGCCTATATTATTAAATGTGATGAGGTTATCAAAGATGAAAAAGGGAATATAACCGAACTGCGGTGCTCCTATTTTCCGGAAAGCAAAAGCGGTCATGATACAAGCGGCATTCATGTAAAGGGCACCCTTCATTGGGTAAGTATGCGCCATGCCATCAAAGCGGAAGTGAGGCTGTACGACCGGCTTTTCCGGGTTGAAAATCCCGCAGATGAAGCGGGAGATTTCAAAAAATACCTGAATCCACATAGCCTGCAGGTATTGGCAGAAGTGGTTGCGGAACCCGCTCTTGCAGGTATTCAGCCAGATGATAAGTTGCAGTTTGTCCGGAAGGGTTATTTTGTCATGGATCCCGACAGCATGCCCGGCAAACTGGTTTTCAACCGCACTGTTGAATTGAAAGATAACTGGAAGCCCGGGAAATAATCCGGACAGAAAGTTTGAAAATTCTCCATTTCAACGTAGATTTAGCACCTGGCAATTTTTCCCGTTTATGGTGAATTGCACAGAACTTTCTTTCAACAATATTTAATAACCAAACAAAGAGAATGGCCCAACGGTACTTTCCGCATTTTACAGGGTTCCCGATCGCAATATTTTCCGGCTGAAAATTTCCGAAAGAATCAATTCCGGGAAGGCAACCCGTATGCCCTGAAAAAGAATAATTTTTTTATTGCCGGGAGGTCATTATTTTTATGCAGTTAAAACCAAACAAACTCTTGTTATGAGAAAGATTTTTACGCTACTTGTATTGTCTTTCATTACGGTACAGTTTGTGAGTGCACAAACCGTGGTTCGTGATGAAATCGTAAACTTCTCAGAATTGGCAGCTTACGAAGCAGCGCATCCTGAGTTGTTCAAACCCTGCCCTACCTGTCCGCGGAAAGAAGCAGACGCCGGTTGGGAAGATTTTGTAATGCCTACACAACCGGTTCCTCCGGGAGCTATCATCAAGATGGCGCCGGAAATACCCAAAAAAGATCCCAATCAGCCTACTCCTGATGCGCCCTCAAGGGTACCTACGCAGCAATGGCTGGGCCATGTAGATCCGGGAAGTATTATTCCGCCTGACACTTATGGAGCGGTAGGACTCAACCACGTTGTTACTGCTACAAATGATTATATCAGGATTCATAATAAAGTAGGGGGTGCTGTTCTTAGCACTGTGTCTATTTCCACATTCACGGGTGTTCCCAGTACCTGCGACCCTCAACTGTTTTTTGACCCCAACACACAACGCTGGATTTTTGTGGCCATTGATTGTTCTGGCTCAAATGGCAATCCTGTGATTGTTATGACATCTCTTACATCTAACCCTACTGGCTCATGGAGAAATTTTCAGTTTGTACCACTGGCCGGTGGTTTTTTGGATCACCCATACCTGGGATATGATGACACAAAAATTGCGATTGGTGGCCGTAAATTTGCCCCAAGCTATACAGGCCCTGATGTGTACCTGATTAATAAGTCAGATATGCTGAGCGGTGCGGCTATTACTTTTGGCGTCAACGCTCAAACAATTACAAAAACATCTGCAGATGGTGATTCACCAAGGCCGGTTACAGTCTATTTTCCACCTTTTTCAAATTCCGGTAATCCTTCACCTGGAACTATCTATATCTTACAATCCTGGAGCAACAATTCTTTAAGACTTTCCACTATTACCGGAAATATTCCGACCTGTGTATGGAATACAGGTTCTGCAGTATTTCCCACTGCTCCGGACAGCTGGACAGCCGGCAGTATGGGTAGCCCAGGCTCTGTTCAACAACAGGGACCTGAAACAAGAAGATTGGCTGCAAATGATGCCCGCGTCAGCAGTGCGATCATGATGAATGGAAAAATCTGGTGTTCACATCATATTGCATTTCCGGCAGGGGCCACTGGTACTAGCATTACACATACAGAAACACAATACTGGCAACTGGATGGGGCATCCGGTGCCCCATTTGGTAACGTACTGCAGCGTGGACGTACCGGCGCAGTTGCAGGAGATCACAGGTGGTTCTCAGCAATTGCTGTAAATAAAAATGAAGATGTAATCGTGGGTTATTCCATGTCCAATGCCACAAATATGTGGCCCAGCGCAGCCTATTCAACCAGGCAGGCAGGTACTCCGGCTAATACGCTGGATGCACCCCATGTGTACCATGCAGGGGAAGGTCGCTATTGGAAAGATTTTTCAAGTGGAAGAGCCCGTTGGGGTGACTATAGCCAGTCACACCTCGATCCGGTTGATAACTCACTCTGGACCATTCAGCAATATGCCTCAACTCCTGCCGGAGCTATTCCTCCGGATAACAACAGCCGCTATGGCGTATGGTGGGCACAGGTACCACCTTCTTCCGTTACCCCAATGCCGTTGATTTCTGCAGGAGCAGTTTCACTTATTTCAGAAAGCTGTGTGCCGGCAAATGGTGTTGTGGATCCTGGTGAAACAGTTACCATGAGCTTTTGCCTGCTGAACACAGGTACAGCAAATACAGTGAATGCTGTGGGTACACTTCAAACTACAGGTGGTATCATATCACCAAGTGGCCCAATGAACTATGGAGCCATCGTAGCAGGCGGAGCCGCCGTGTGCCAGAATTTTACATTTACCAATAACAGCACTACCTGTCTGAGCACCATCACGCCCTCAATTCAGGTACAGGACGGCGCTTCAAACCTCGGTACGGTAAGCTGGACAATTACTCTTGGATCTACTGTAACTGCATCGTCAGAAAATTTTGATGCTGTAGCAGTGCCCGCATTACCAGCAGGATGGACGGCATCCAATGCAACAGGTCCTGCTCCTCTTTGGGTTACATCAAACTCCGGATCACCAGCTCCCGCAAACTATTCAGCGCCTAATGCTGCGTTTGTGGATAATCCTGGTGTGGTAGCTGACAAGCAGCTTATGACGAATTCATTTACTCCTGTTGCCGGTTCAAGGGCGCAGTTCCGCAGTAACTACTCATTCGAAAGCGGTGGCTGGGATGGCGGTGTTCTTGAAATATCAATCAACGGAGGAGCTTATACAGATATCATTACCGCAGGTGGCAGTTTTGCTGCTGGTGGATATACAGGAACTATTCAAACTGGATTTTCCAATCCGCTAGCCGGCCGTTCGGGCTGGGTAAATAGCAGTGGAGGATTCCAGCTTTGTACTGTAAACCTGCCCAATGCAGCAGCAGGGCAGCCTGTTCGCTTAAAGTTCAGAATGGGTTCAGATAACCTGATTGCTGGAACTGGATGGAGAATTGATAATTTCGAGATCATTAGTCCGAATTGCTGCGGCGTACCTTGTACACTTACATGCCCCTCAAACATGACTGTGAGCGCAACTCCTGGTATGTGCGGCGCCAATGTAAGCTTTAGTTTGAGTGGTACCGGACTTTGCGGGCCTATCACCTCAGTGCCAGCATCAGGATCATACTTCCCGGTTGGAACTACTACAGTTAACGTAAGCAGTGCCTCGGGAGCCACATGTTCATTTACGGTAACGGTAACGGACAATGTTCCGCCTACAATTACCTGCCCTGCTAATATTACCGTACCTAATGCTGCTGGCATTTGCGGAGCACCTGTAACCTTCTCACAACCTGCAGTTACGGATAACTGCCCGGCACCAGTACAGATCCCCGCATCATTTGCCAACCATGGCAGTGGTGGTGTATATACGCTGCAGGGTAATGATTTACCAGGTGGTGTATTCTTCTCCATTACGAATAATACGCCTAATCCGCAAACCATCGCAGCATTTGGAGTCCGCTTTGGTAACCCGGCTTATGGTGTCGTTACTGCCCCACAAACTTTAACTATCTGGTCAAGGCCCGGTGCCCTGAGTACTGCAATTGAAAACAGCACTGCAGGATGGACAGCACAAGGACCTCAGGTAGTGAACCCCATCCCCCCATATTTCCCAACAGGATCAGGCCCACTGGGTATCTGTAATCTGAATACTCCGGTCACACTGGCCCCGGGTGCGATGGCATCGTTCTTTATTCATGGTCAAACTGCCTGCCCTGTATTTAATGGCACTGTTGGATCCATCACTCCGCCAGTCAGCAACATGGGCTTCACACTTACAGGTGGATCTGTTTCTTATGATGTGCTGGGTTCAGCAAACCATTTCCAGCAGGGTATCACAAATGTGATTGCCAACATCAATATTCAGCTTGCATCCGGAATTACGATTTCGCAGACAGCAGGTCTGCCTTCGGGAAGTACTTTCCCTGTAGGTACTACAACAAATACCTTCCAGGCAACAGATGCTTCTGGTAATTCAGCTTCATGTTCATTTACTGTTACAGTAAATGATACAGAAGCGCCGGTATTCACTACTTGCCCTGCAAACCAGGTGCGCAATACAGACCCGGGTGTGTGCTATGCAACATTTACACCTCCTCAGCCGGTATTTGCTGACAACTGTGCAGTAACAAGGCTGACCTGGACAATTGTTCCGCCAACAGGCCCGGCAATAAATTCACCGGTATCTGGTATTAACTATGTGCCTTCAACCCAGTTCCAACTGAACGGTACAACAGGATTTGGTATCAGTACAATTACTTACACGGCGTATGATGCAGCCGGCAACAGCCGTACCTGTACATTTACTGTACGTGTAAATGATGCTTCGATCCCTGTGATTTCCGTGCAGCCAACAACTAAGTTTGTGTGTGTAGGTTCCGATGGCGTATTCAGCGTAACAGCAAGCGCCGGCGCCGGTAACCCGCTCACTTACCAATGGCAAACATGGAATGGCAGTGCATGGGTAAATGTTGCAGGCGCTACCAGTTCCAGCATTACCATACCTTCCGTAACATTTGCGATGAATACAAACTCATATCGTTGTGTACTGACCGGACGTTGCTCTGTAGTGATTTCCAGCTTCGCAACAATGTTTGTGAATCCATTGCCGACAGTTACATTGTTGACCAGTATTCCGCCATCACTGTTACCGGGACAGTCGCTGAATATTTCTTCGACTGTAAATCCCGCAGGCGGTACGTATGCCTGGTATCTGAACAACGTACTGTTGTCAGGTGCAACAGCTTCATCACTCAATGGCCTTACAGTTGATGATATCGGTACATACAAACTGGTGTACACAGATCCGAATGGTTGTGTGAACACATCAGCCAACCTGGATGTAACCGGTTTGCCCACAAGCTGGCTGTATGTGTACCCCAACCCGAACAATGGTCAGTTCCAGGTACGGTTCTACAACCAACCCGGAGAAAGCGCAACTGTAAGGGTTTGGAACGAAGCAGGTCAGAAAGTGTTTGAGAGAGTAGTTGTCACCAGCATCTCCTATACCAGGATTGATGTAGATCTCGGTCCTACTGTAGCCGATGGAACTTATGTAGTTGAACTGGTCAACGGTTCCGGCAAACGGGTAGATGCCAAGAAGATTGTGGTGCGCAAGAAACCCTGATCACTAAGGCAATAAAGCCTGTCACGATAAATCCATCCCGGTACCAACCGGGATGGATTTTTTTTGTTTCTCCTGAATCACTGGATGATATGCCTGATGCCTGGAGTAAAGGTTGCAACAGCGGAGACCACAGCAGAATTTAACCAGACTCGTCAAATTGTGAATGCATCGAACGCTGATGCTTAAGAAAAAAAAGCTTATACCGGATCTTTGGATGTTCTCTGGTTGCCTTAAAAGTGCATAGAGGATTGTAAACCGGGGGACATGTTGAAAGCGGGCACAAAAAAAACCGGCATTGCCCTGCCTCAGCCGGTTCTTATTTGAAGTCTATTCCTTCAGCAAATGCCGCAGGATCATTATTGTTTTTTCTTAACCTCCAGCAGTTCCACCTCAAAAATCAAGGTTGATCCGGGGGGAATAGACCCTGTTTCCTGCATGCCGTAACCGAGGTTGTAGGGAATATAAAATTTATACTTTGATCCTGTAGCCATTAACTGAAGACCCTCTGTCCAGCCGGCAATCACCTGGCTCACACCAAGCGTAAGGGGTTGGTTTCGGTTGTACGAGGCGTCAAATTCAGTTCCATCAATAAGTGTGCCCCTGTAATGGCATACAAAAGTATCAACACTGGATGGTTTTGGCCCATCCCCGGTTGAAATGACCTCGTATTGCAGGCCGCTGGCGGTGGTTTGCACACCTGGCTTCTTCTTATTTTCTTCTAAAAACTTTTTGCCGGCTTCCAGGTTAGGCCGGGCTTTTTCTTCCTGCTTTTTCTGCATGTAATTGTTCAACATGGAGTTTGCAGTCATGTCATCAAGCAGTACGGGTTTTTTGCCAAGAATATCATTGACTGCTCTTAGAAAATAGGTACTATTCATTTTAATGTCCCCAAAGCCCTGGTTGATGAGTCCATATGCTGCTACCTCACCCAGCACATAACTGAGAGAATCTTTATAGCTTTTTAATACAGGGCCGGGTTTTGCAGCGGGTTTCGCAGCCGGTTTCGATGTGTTTTGTGCTCCTGCTGTCAGTGACGCTGCGGCAAGCGCTATACATGATACTGTTCTTTTCATTATTTCGAATTAAGTTGTCAAAATTAATAAACGAGAATTGATTTCCGCTATCTTCAGTTTCTAAAAATCATTGTAAAAAAATATGTCAGCATTCCAGATTCCCTTGCAGGTCCGGTGGGCCGACCTGGATCCCAATTTTCACCTGCGGCATTCAGTATATTATGACTGGGCCACCATGTGCAGGCTCAGTTACCTGTCACAAAACGGGCTCACTCCTGCTGTCATGCAACAGTTGCAATTCGGTCCTGTGCTGTTTCGGGAAGAATGTGTTTTTAAAAAAGAAATTCACTTTGGCGATGCCCTGTTTATTACAATCAGGATTCAAAAATGCAGAAGCGACTATTCCCGGTGGAGCATTGTACATGACATTATAAAACAGGATGGTACCCTGTGTGCGATTGTGACTGTTGAAGGTGCCTGGCTGCACCTGGCACAACGAAAACTCTGCGCACCTCCTGCACTCGTGAAAGA
Source organism: uncultured Chitinophaga sp. (assembly GCA_964473035.1). Classification (GTDB taxonomy): domain Bacteria; phylum Bacteroidota; class Bacteroidia; order Chitinophagales; family Chitinophagaceae; genus JJ008. The sequence goes on along the minus strand of CAYYMK010000004.1, from coordinate 89,779 downwards.
AATTTTTGAAAAAATGCCTCTGGATGAAAATTTTCAATGGGCAGAGTAGCAGCGTTTATAAAAAACGTACTTTTTGGGGAAACCTTGCGACATAACCAGCCAGCAGGTTGCGGATAAAACTATTCTCATTCTGCTTTTCCAGGTATGGTAGTAAGGTTTCAATGGTTTGGGGTTCCAGGTTATCGGGAACAAACCCCATACCATAATAACAGCCCTTTTGAACCAGGATACAGGAACGGTCATTGCCATTGATGCCTTTATCAAGGATTGCATAACTGGGCTGGCGGCACAGTTCATCTCTTGCGTTCTGTACTCTTTTATTATACGTCAGGGCAGATTCTTCCTGGCGGCAAGCACCCAAACAAAGCGGTTCCTGGTGCGACGGGTTGTTGTGGCACGGACTTTCATCTTTCTGTAGAAAACAGAGACGGGGGCACAGACGGTGGGTTCGGACCAATTTGCGTAATATGGCATGGCCATCCACGAGATAATGAAATGTAAAAAGCGGATTCAGGCCTTTTCGGTTCCGGTCAATAGCAAGGCGCATGTATCCGTTTTGATCTTCAAACTGAAAAATACCAAATACATCTTCCCGCCTTTTTTGTGCGGTATTAAAAACAGGCCACTTTTTTTTGATCTCAACTGATTCAAGGATAGCTGCCATCAGTTCTGTGCCACAGAGACGGAAACTAATGCCATGTACAAAGCGCATAAAATTTTGTTTCTGACGGCTGTCCGAATCATTGCTAAAATGGCTGTTTACTCGGGATCGGATATTCGCCGCTTTGCCTGTGTACAACACTTTGCCTTTCTTGTCGTGAAAAAAATACACACCGGGGCTGTTGGGCAGCTTTTCAAATTGCTCACGGGGAACATTCGGGGGAAGAATCCATTCCTTGGAATTTCGTTGCAGACTTTTCTGAATATACTGTTCCCGGTCGTGTTTCAATAATAAGTCGAAAATACGGGCTGTTGCATCTGCGTCACCGCCGGCCCGGTGACGATCTTGAATCTGAACATCCAGAGATTGACTGAGCTTTCCTAGTCCATAACCTGGCAGCCCCGGAAAGATTTTGCGGCTGAGCCTGATGGTACACAATTTCCGGCAATGCAGATCAAATCCGGCTTCCTTTAAATGTGCTTTGATAAAAGAATAATCGAAATTTACATTATGAGCCACAAAAACCTTATCATGCAGTAGCAGGTATATTTGCTGTGCCACATCGGCGAATGAAGGTGCCTGATCGGCCATTGACTGACTGATGCCCGTCATAGCACTGATATAAGGGGGAATGGGCTGGCAGGGATTGATGAGTGTTTCAAACCTCCCTGTGACGGATTGCCCGTCATGCAGAACGATTGCAATTTCCGTAATGCCGTTGGCCGCTGCATAGCCGCCGGTGGTTTCTATGTCAACAATGGCGTACAAGATTTCTTTCGACTTAAAGGAGTTTATGGAAGAATAAATTTCGTAAAAATTTTTTGATGATGGCAAAGCTGAATGAAAAAATTGAGATGTTTCGAAACAGGCTGTCAAAGGTATTCAGGAATATAAGCAGGCAGGCAAAAAGGAGGGGGATCAGTTGTTACCGTCTGTATGATCATGATTTGCCTGAATTCCCATTTTGTATTGAAAAGTACGGAAACAAGGTTTATGTGGCTGAATATAAAAGACAGCATGGATTGACTGAACAAGAGTGGCAACAATGGCTGGAAGAAAGCCTGCATGTCATTGCGGATGTTCTGTCAGTAAACCGGGAAGATGTCTTTTTGAGACTCCGCCAGAGAAAACAAGGGAGGCCTGGTCAATATCAGAAATTGAAAGAAGAACATCATGAGTTTGAAGTGGAAGAGAATGGGTTAAAATTTATTGTGAATCTGAGCGATTTCCTTGATACAGGATTATTTTTGGATCACAGAATTACAAGACAGTTTGTACAGGAGCAAAGCAAGGGGAAACAGGTACTGAACCTTTTTGCCTATACCGGATCTTTTTCTGTGTATGCAGCTGCCGGGGGTGCTGCGGAAGTCAGTACGGTTGATTTATCGAATACATATTTACAATGGGCACGAAGAAATATGCAGTTGAACGGCTTTATGGATGAAACGAAATACCTGTTTGTTCAGGCCGATGTCAAGCAATATCTGAAAATGCTGCCTGCCTCCTCCTATGATCTTATCGTGATGGATCCGCCAACATTCAGCAACAGTCAGCGGATGAAGGATTTTCTGGATATTCAACAGGATCATGCCTCCCTTATTAACGATTGTATGGCAGCATTAAAGCCGGGGGGCATTTTGTATTTCAGCACCAACTACCGGAAATTTAAGCTGGAAAAGGATACGATAAAAGCATCATCCATAAAGGAAATCAGCAGAGCCATCACCCCGTTTGATTTTGAAGGAAAGACCAGCCTCTCATGTTTCTGTATGACCCGATAAAGTAAAATACCACAGGTAAGAAACCAGAACTTTTCATGCAATGCCGGTCGAAATGCAAAAAATCCCAAAATGCTGAGAGATAACGGATCTTCTTTGCTCCATCGTGCCCGTTGGAAATTGGGGGTTTCAAAAACCCTGAGTATTAGCCGGAACAAAAATGCAGGGAAACTCTTATCAAAGCGACTTCAGGACTTCGTTCATACTTCTGACTGCTTCGGCACTTTTAGTGAAAGCGGCCAGTTCTGTTTCGTTGAGTTTGAAATCAATTATTTTTTCCCAGCCATTGCGCCCTATGATGACAGGTACGCCCATGCAAATATCTTTTTGTCCATATTCACCATCCAATGCCACACAGCAGGTAAATAACTTTTTTTCATCTCTTACGATGGCTTCCACTAAAGCGGCGCCGGCAGCACCCGGAGCGTACCAGGCCGATGTTCCAATCAGTTTTGTCAAAGTTGCGCCGCCAACCATTGTGTCATTGACAACCTGTGCCTGCTGTTCGTCAGATAATAAATTTGTAACAGGAGTGCTGTTCCAGGTCGCAAGGCGTATGAGAGGAATCATGGTTGTATCTCCATGTCCGCCTATAACTACTGCATTCAGGTCGGCAGGGCTGCAACCGAGCCGCTGGCTCAACTGATATTTGAACCTTGCACTGTCCAGAATGCCACCCATACCAATGATTCTATTCTTTGGTAAACCTGTGGATGTCAATGCCAGGTAGGTCATTGTGTCCATGGGATTGCTGATGACAATAATGATGGCGCCAGGTGAATGCTTCAAGATATTTTCGCAAACTCCATTTACGATTCCGGCATTGGTGCCAATGAGTTCTTCTCTTGTCATGCCCGGCTTGCGGGGAATTCCGGAAGTAATTACCACCACATCACTCCCGGCCGATTTGGAATAATCATTCGTGCTGCCGGTGATACGGGTATCGAATCCCAGCAAGCTGGCGGTTTGCATCATATCCTGGGCTTTTCCTTCGGACAGGCCCTCCTTGATGTCGAGTAAAACAAGTTCCGTACAAAGTTCTTTACGGGCAATATTATCGGCACAGGTCGCACCTACAGCGCCTGCTCCTACAACGGTTACTTTCATTGGTGAAAAATTATAGTGATTAAGAATGGTTGCAGTGTTTTTTTGCCTGCGTGACAGCTTCTTACACAACGTCCGCAAAGGTAAGGGATTGCTTTGCTATCCGCCAATACAGGCTTATCTTTGCGCCCCGAAACATACTGGGTTCTGAACCAGGTGCGGGTCAGTCTGCATCATTTTAAGAATCCGGCTTTAATTTTTTTTTAAAACATTTTTTACAATTATGGCAAATACCTCAGATATCAGCAGGGGCATGATCCTCAATATGGATGGAAGCCTTTATTCTGTCGTTGAATTTGGAGAAAATAAAACAGCAAGGGCCGCTGCCAAGGTTTGGGCAAAACTAAAAGGCGTGGACAATAACCGAAGCATTGAAAAAGTTTGGAATTCCGGCGATACAATCTACCCGGTACGGGTTGAGCGCCGCTATTTCCAGTTTCTGTATAAGGATGACACTGGGTATAATTTCATGGACAATGAAACCTTTGAGCAAATTACCCTGCAGGAATCGGCCATTGATGCCCCTCAATATTTAAAAGAAGGACAGGAAGTGGGCATCCTGATCAATACAGAGAACGAACAGGTACTTGCTGCAGAATTACCTGATAAAATTGTTTTACTGGTTACTTATACAGAGCCAGGGCTGAAAGGTGATACTGCAACCCGAACCCTGAAGCCTGCAACATTAGAAACCGGAGCTAAATTGGGGGTGCCTCTTTTTGTGAATGAGGGTGAACTGATCCGCATTAATACTAAAACTGGCGAATACGTAGAAAGAGTTAAAGAGTAATCATGATTTAAGGTAAAAATGGCCTGAATACAATAAATTCTGGCCATTTTTGTGTCAATCATACCATTTTTTGAGCTGGAACAGATAAAATTCCTTAAAATGCTTTTGTTGATTTTATTACCTTAGCCCCTGCCCGGGCATACAAAGGGTTTTTCCTTGAACCAAAACTATTTAAATTGAAACAGATGGACTTTAAGCAAATCCAGGAACTGGTAAAAATGGTCAATAAATCCAATATTGGCGAACTGACCATTGAACAAAAGGATTTCAGGATCACAATTAAACAAAAGGAAGATCATGTAACCCAGGTTGTGCAATCGCCTGTGGCTCCCTTGCAAAGTGTACCAGTACAGCCTTTGCCTGTATCACAAACAGGTTCTGTCCAGTCAGCACCCAAAACAGAGCAGCCTGAGTCCAGCAATTATCTGACAATAAAAAGCCCTATGATAGGCACATTTTACCGCAGATCGGCTCCTGATAAACCCAACCTTGTAGAGGTGGGCGATGAGGTGAGCCCGGGAAAAGTGGTATGCATCATAGAGGCCATGAAACTTTTTAATGAAATCGAGTGTGAAATAAAAGGGAAAATAGTAAAAGTGCTGGCTGATGATGCCTCACCGGTAGAATATGATCAACCCCTGTTCCTGGTGGATCCGGCATAACAGGCACCGCTCACGGAATTTCTTAACAGGCAAAAAAAGTCCAGACAGCAGTCCGCCTTTTTTTAATATTTAATCTCGGAATTGTGTTCAAAAAAATACTCATAGCCAATCGTGGCGAGATAGCACTTCGGGTGATACGTACCTGCAGGGAAATGGGACTGAAAACAGTGGCGGTTTTTTCCACTGCCGACAGAGATAGCCTGCATGTGAAGTTTGCAGATGAGGCCGTATGCATTGGGCGGCCACACAGCACCGATTCCTATCTCAATATTCCCAATCTGATGGCTGCTGCCGAAATTACCAATGCAGATGCCATTCATCCAGGGTATGGATTTTTGGCAGAGAATGCAAGATTTGCCAAGATCTGTAATGACCATGGTATAAAATTCATTGGCCCGGCTCCTGAAATGATCAATGCCATGGGTGATAAAATTACTGCCAAAGAAACGATGATCCGGGCTGGTGTACCAGTAGTGCCGGGCGGCGAAGGCCTCCTGCAGTCTCTCGATGAAGCACTGAGCCTGGCCCGTGAAATGAGCTATCCGGTCATCCTGAAAGCAACCGCAGGAGGAGGGGGTAAAGGAATGCGGATAGTGTGGGAAGAAAGCGAAATGGAACGGGCCTACAATACTGCAAAAGCTGAGGCTTTGGCTGCTTTCAGGAACGATGGAATATACATGGAAAAATTTGTGGAAGAACCCCGCCATATTGAAATACAAATAGCCGGTGATCAGTATGGAACCGTGTGCCATTTAAGTGAAAGGGATTGTTCCATCCAGCGCAGACATCAAAAGCTGGTGGAAGAGTCGCCTTCACCTTTTATAACAGATGAACTAAGGTTAAAAATGGGCGAAGCTGCAAAAAAGGCAGCCGGAGCCATTCAGTACGAGAGTGTGGGTACAGTAGAATTCCTGGTAGACAAGAACCGGGATTTTTACTTTATGGAAATGAACACCCGTATCCAGGTAGAGCATTGCGTGACGGAGGAGGTCATCAACTTTGATCTTATTAAAGAACAAATCAAGATAGCACAGGGCGAACGCATCAGCGGGAAAGATTATTTTCCCGAAATGCATGCCATAGAATGCCGCATCAATGCAGAAGACCCCTACAATGATTTCAGGCCTTCTCCGGGGAAAATTACTGTATTGCACCAGCCCGGAGGACATGGGGTTAGGGTCGACAGCCATGTGTATGCAGGCTATGTGATTCCTCCGTATTATGATTCCATGATCGGCAAACTAATTACTGTGGCACGTACCAGGAATGAAGCCATTGACACGATGTACCGGGCGTTAAGCGAATATGTGATTGAGGGAGTGAAAACAACCATTCCGTTTCATCTGCAACTGATGAAGGATGAAAGATTCCGCAGCGGTCATTTCAATACAAAATTCCTGGAAGGGTTTATCCTGAAGTGATTCTGGCCGCTTTTTTGTTTCTTGATTTTCTTTTCATTTTGAAGAGTGAGTTTAGTACATTGGTGTATCACAAAGTTAGTTTTCCATAACAGGAACGCATCAATACATTATTAAAAAGCTTCGCATGAAAAAGCTGCTCACCCTTCTTTTCCTTGTACCTGCACTGCCACTGGCAGCACAAAAAATCAACAATCTGCATTATAAAGCAGTAGTGGCAGATACACATAATGACTGTCTTTCTTCTCTTACATTAGAGGGGTTGGACATTTCATTGCCTCTGAAAGAAGGGCACAGCGACTTGTACCGCTGGAAAAAGGGCGGCCTTGACGTGCAGTTTTTTTCTGTTTGGACTGGTGAAAAGGCCCGCAGCGCACAGGGTTTTTTCCATGATGCCATGGAAGAAATTGATTCATTAACGCAGATTGTACAACGAAACCTAGGCAGGATGCTGATGGCCCGAAATATGAAAGAGGTAAAAAAAGGGATCCGGCAGAAAAAACTTGTTTCCCTGATCGGTGTGGAAGGTGGTCACATGATTGAAAACGACCTGAACCGGCTGCAAACATTATACGACAGGGGAATGAGATACCTGACACTGACATGGAATAATAGTACAGACTGGGCAAGCAGTGCAAAAGATGAAACAGAAAAGCCTGCAGCCCTGCCGCACAAAGGCCTTACTGAATTTGGCCGGCAGGTGGTGAAAAGAATGAACGAGCTTGGGGTACTGGTTGATTTGTCGCATACCGGGGAGCAAACATTTTATGATGCACTGGCTGTTTCCACAAAACCTGTTTTGCTGTCTCACAGTTCAGTCTGGAATATCTGCCCGGTGTTTCGGAATCTGAAGGATGAACAGATTCAAGCAGTGGCAAAAAACAGGGGAGTCATCTGTATTAATTTTTATTCCGGATTTATAGACAGCAACTATGCCCGGAAATCGGATGAACTGGAAGGAGCCCGGGGCCGGCAAATCAGGGACTCGCTGAGGTTGCTTTATGATTCAGTAACTACAAGAAAAATGTGGCGGCAGTTTTTTGCCTCCGAACTGGAAAAATACCGCCCCACACTGGCGCAGATGGTGGATCACATAGATTATATCGTAAATCTGGTAGGTGATGATTATGTGGGCATCGGGTCTGATTATGACGGGGTATCTTCTTTACCCCGCGGATTGGAAGATGTAACCACGTATCCCGCTATTACGGAAGAGCTTATAAAGAGGGGCTATTCTAAAAAGTCCATCAGGAAGATTCTAGGCCGCAATGTCTTGCGGGTCATGCAGAAAGGATTAAATTAAGCCCGGTTTTCAACCCTTATCTCAGGAAGAGCATTTCCCTGTATTTGGGCAGGTACCATTCCCTGTCATCTACCAGTAATTCCAGCTTGTCAACATGGTAACGTATTTCATCGAAGTAGGCATCTTTGACCTGTTCCTGGTAGGCGATAGCCTTGTTTCTTGAGTCGTTGATGCGGTTACAGGTTTTCCGGGCTTCAATCATCTTTTCAACCAGGTCGCTTACACTGTTGATGTGCAGTGAAATTTTTTCAAGAATCTGTTTTTGATTAGCAAATGCAGATTCAGCAAGCCCGGCTTCTTTTAGTCCGCGAATATTATTGCTCAGCAGATTCTGATAACGAATGGCGGGAGGGAGAATGTGACTGGTGGCCAGCTCGCCCATGATGCGCCCCTCTATTTGTACTTTCTTGACATATTTTTCAAGCTCAATTTCATGGCGGGCTTCCAGTTCCACAGCATTATAAATATGATTGCTTTCAAACAAGGATCTTGCTTTTTTGGAAACCATCGCATCCAGTGCGAGGGGGGTGGTTTTTACATTTGGCAGGCCCCTGCGCATTGCTTCCTGTTCCCATTCTTCACTGTATCCATCTCCTTCAAACAGAATTTTTTCGCTGGTTACGATATATTCCCGGATCACATGCATCAGGGCGATTTCTTTCTTTTCACCCTTATCAATCAGCAGGTCCACATCCTGTTTAAATTTTTTCAGAGTGGCCGCCATGATCGTATTCAGGGCAGTCATGGCATTGGCACAGTTTGCGGATGAACCAACGGCCCTGAATTCAAACTTATTTCCGGTAAATGCAAATGGCGAAGTGCGGTTTCTGTCTGTATTGTCCAGGAGTAATTCCGGTATGCTTTTATGGATATCAATTTTCAGAAGGCTTTCATCGGTTTCGTCCATCTTTTCCTTGACCCGTTCTTTTATTTCCTGCAGTACATTGGTCAGGTACTCACCGATAAATACAGAAATGATTGCAGGCGGCGCTTCGTTGGCGCCCAGCCTGTGGTCGTTGGGTGCCGATGCAATGGATGCACGGAGTACATCCGCATAATCATGAACTGCTTTGATGGTATTGACAAAAAATGTCAGAAACATCAGGTTCGTCTTGGGCGTTTTTCCAGGGGCCAGCAGGTTTACACCTGTATCGGTAGCCATGCTCCAGTTGTTATGCTTACCGCTGCCATTAATTCCTGCAAAAGGTTTTTCATGCAGAAGCACCCGTAGCTTATTTCTCCTGGCTACTCGATCCATCACATCCATCAGCAGAGAGTTGTGATCAACGGCAACACTCACTTCTTCAAAAATAGGGGCGCACTCAAACTGGGCAGGTGCCACCTCATTGTGCCGGGTGCGCAGTGGAATGCCCAGCTTGTATGCTTCTGTTTCAAAGTCACGCATAAAGGAATAAATCCTTTCCGGAATGGATCCGAAATAATGATCTTCCAGTTGTTGCCCTTTGGCAGGGCTATGGCCAAAGACGGTACGGCCGCACAAAACCAGATCAGGGCGGGCATTATACAGTCCTTCATCCATTACAAAATATTCCTGCTCCCAACCAAGGGTAGCAGTAACCTGGCTGATATTGCGATCGAAATAATTGCAGACGTCCACGGCAGCCTTGTTCAAGGCTTCGAGGGCTTTCAGCAAAGGCGCTTTGTAATCCAGAGATTCTCCGGTATATGAAACAAATATAGTGGGGATACACAGTGTTTTTCCATTTCCTGTGTCCATGATAAATGCAGGTGAAGACGGGTCCCAGGCAGTATAGCCCCTTGCTTCAAATGTGGCTCTTAATCCCCCGCTGGGAAAGGAGGATGCATCAGGTTCCTGTTGTATTAAAGCATCTCCGTCAAATTGTTCGATGGCCGTTCCGTCTCCTTTCAGTGTGAAGAAAGAGTCATGTTTTTCTGCTGTAGTACCTGTCAGTGGCTGAAACCAATGCGTAAAATGTGTGACAGATTTCGTTTCGGCCCATGCTTTAATTCCATTGGCAATCTGGTTGGCCATTGACCGGTCAATCTTCTGATTGGCTTTAATAGAAGCCTGAAGACTTTTAAATGCTTCATCGCTCAGAAATGACCGGGCTGTCTTTAGCGTGAAGACATTGGTGCCAAAGATTTCTGTGATTTTTTCGGATCCGTTAATTTTTACGGAAGAAAGATTCAATAACCCCTGCAGTGCAGAAAAGCGCAGTGACATAATAATAGTTTTGGCAAAAGAAAACTTTTTATACGAAAAAATGTAAAAAATTTACTCGTGCAGCAAGAAAAAGTGAATAAAATGAGGAAATAATTAAATTATTTTTACAGAAATAGCCAAAAAACATAAATTTTTGATAAAAAATTAAATAGTATTATTATTTTTCATGTTTAATCCTATAGCTCTTCCAATCCTTTGCCAATCCATTAGGGCAAACATTGGAACAATGAGAAATGGGATAATAATGCTTCTGTACCGCACTATGGCACCAAGGTTATTGACACTATAACCGATGGACATGAGCACCGAAAAGGAGAAGAAGAGGAAAAAGACCACACTATGCCGGATCGGTTTCAATGGCCTGTGCCATAAAAGGAAGAGAAAAAAGAGGATCAACAGCAAGCTGGTTTCCAATGCAGCTGCGAGTGAAAGAAGGTGGCGTGCATCAGATGGATATGGTCTGAGTACGCTCAGGCTGAATGATTGAGGTGCATTTTTCAAAAAGCTGGAGAAATGTGGTTCCAGTTCCCTAATCGGGATGCTTGAGTTGCCTCCCTTAAGGTTCAGAAAGTCCTGTTGCTTGGCTACCACGGAAGCCGGAAAATTCAGGTTGGGATGTATGTAGCGGGCAGTAAAGAACAAGACGGCAAACAACAGGTACACCGATGAAAAAATGGTCAGGCTGAATGCCGGCCGGCGCATCGCAATGCACCAGGCAAGCAGTCCAGGAATCAGGATGACTAATAAATAATTTCGCAGTACCAGCAACAACAAAAATCCCGAGGCTGATGCGATCATTCTTTTCAGGTCAAACTTTTTTTGCAGGATCCCGGTGTACATACTGAATACCACCACCCCCAGCCCTGTGAATAACAGGCCTTCCTTATGCAAACCGCTTGTCCAATACAGAAAAGATGGGATCAGGAATGTGGCATAAATGACGGCAAGTTTTTTCCCGGGAAATAAATGAGTCATTACCCTGTACACCGCAATTGCTCCAAAAAATGTAATGAAAGAATAGAAAATAAGATTGATATAGTAATGCCCGAAACTAAAAATATTCAACACCGATAAAAACTTGATGAAAACATTTCCTTTCAGATCGTTCCAGTATGAATTGTGGCTACTGAAAAATTTCAGGGTACCGCTGTCGTATGGATCCCTGAACAGGTTTGTAAGATATTCCTCAGGGTTATTGAACAGGAGTTCATATTCTTCCAGGCTACCGGCATGGTATGCCCATGTGTCCTGCATCTGGGCATGACCTCCGTAATATAGCCCGATCCAGCCATAAAAGATCCCAGCAAGGATTTTCAACAGGAAGATAATGATGAGTTGGGCTTTAGTGAGCCCCGACCTGGTAAAAAATTTTATTTTGGTAACCAGCCAGGCAAATAAAACCAAATATGCGCTAAATAAGAGGTATTCCAAGCGGTTTCTTTAACCTGCAAAATAGCTATTCCAGCGTACACTGTCAGAACAAAGTTGATAAGATCCGTAATGCGGACGGGCGGGACACATAACTTTGCATTTTTACACGGGTCGTAACGCCTCGCTATAACCAATATAATAATCCTTTCATGGAAGTAACGGCAAAAACTGCAACACAACTCCGGCTCACGGAAGAAGAATTTGAATTGATTTGTAGTAAACTGGGGAGAACCCCCAACTTTAATGAGCTTTGTGCATTCAGTGGTATGTGGAGCGAACACTGTAGTTACAAAAACTCCATCAAATGGCTGAAAACATTACCAAGAGATGGCGGACGCATGCTCGTTGCAGCCGGAGAAGAAAACGCAGGGTTGATGGATATTGGTGACGGGCTGGCTGTTGTGTTTAAAATTGAATCGCACAACCACCCATCTGCGATTGAGCCGTTTCAGGGCGCAGCAACAGGTGTAGGAGGCATTCACCGGGATATTTTTACAATGGGGGCACGTCCTGTCGCAGCTCTAAATTCACTGCGTTTCGGTAAGCTGGAAGAAGATAAAACGCAGCGCCTGCTCTCCGGTGTGGTTCATGGTATTGGTCATTATGGTAATTGTTTTGGTGTGCCTACTGTTGGGGGTGAAATTTATTTTGATGCCTGCTACCATACTAACCCGCTGGTGAATGCAATGAGTGTGGGAATTGTAAAAACCGGCGAAACGGTATCCGCTACAGCTGCAGGCAAAGGTAATCCGGTTCTGTATGTGGGCAGTGCCACAGGTAAGGACGGAATAGGCGGTGCATCCTTTGCTTCTGCCGATATAACGGAAGACAGTGCGCAGGATCTTCCGGCAGTTCAGGTGGGTGATCCTTTCCAGGAAAAAAAATTATTGGAAGCATGCCTCGATGTGATACAAACCGGTGCCGTGTCAGGTATGCAGGATATGGGAGCAGCAGGTATCATTTGCTCTACTGCGGAAATGAGTGCAAAGGGAAAAGTGGGAATGAAGATTGACCTGGATAAAGTGCCCACACGTCAGAAAAACATGAAAGCATGGGAACTCCTGCTCAGTGAAAGCCAGGAACGGATGTTGCTGGTTGCACATAAGGGCCGGGAAGATGAAGTCATAAAAATTTTTGAAAAATGGGACCTGCCCTGTTCTATAATTGGCGAAGTGACAGAGGATGGGCTCCTTGATTTTTATATGCAGGGCGAACTGCAGGCTTCACTTCCTGCGCATGAACTGGTGCTGGGTGGTGGGGCCCCGCAATACGACAGAGAGTACAGGGAGCCTACATATCTGAGTCGCATCGGGCAGTTTGACCCGGATATCATTCATGTTCCGACTGATCTGAGACTGGTAGCAGAAAACCTGCTGCAGCATCCCGTCATTGCATCCAAACGCTGGGTGTTTCATCAATACGACAGTATGGTATGCACAAACAACGTATCTGTGAATGCACCAACCGCTGCACCTGTTGTAATGATAAAAGGTACTACAAAAGGGCTTGCAGTTACAACGGATTGCAATAGCCGCTATGTATTTGCGAACCCTTATATCGGAACCATGATTGCAGTATGTGAAGCTGCCCGGAATATTGTATGCAGTGGTGGTTTGCCATTAGGGATTACTAACTGTCTGAATTTTGGGAACCCGTATGATCCGGAGGTTTATTACCAGTTTGTTCAGGCTATCAGGGGAATGGGAGAGGCTTGCCGTGCATTGAATACACCTGTAACAGGAGGTAATGTCAGTTTTTATAACCAGAATCCGGATGGGCCGGTATTTCCCACTCCGACAATTGGCATGGTCGGGTTACTGGAAGATATCCGGAATAAAATGACAATAGACTTCAAGTCAGAAGGGGATATTATTTATTTGCTGGGTTACAACAGCCCTGATATGAATTCATCACTTTATCTGGTAACAGTTCATGGCGTTGAATATTCGCCAGCTCCATATTTTTCGTTAGAGGAAGAAGTCCTGTTGCAAAAAAAAATCATGGAGCTGAACGAGCTCCGGCTGCTGCAATCGGCACACGATCTCAGTGAAGGTGGCTTGTTTGTATCGTTGTGTGAAAGCGGTTTTTTCAGGAAGCTGGGGTTCTCAATACGCATGCATCATGGGTTTCGTGCTGATGCAATTCTTTTTGGGGAAGGGCAAGGAAGAGTGCTGGTGACTGTGAAGCCAGAACACGCAGCAGCATTCGAATCAGAACTGGGCGATTTCCCATATGAAAAAACCGGAGTCGTGACCAGTGGTGAAATGCTGGTTGACGGACAATTGTGGGGTTCTATTGAAGAATGGAAAGAAAAATATGATACTGCTATTGAAAAATACCTGTCAAAAGAAAATGCCGGTTCGGCGCTGAGTTCAATCTGATGGGAAAAGGCAAAAATATTTTGTTGACCGGAGCTGCGGGTTTTATTGGCAGTTACCTCCTTGGTTTTCTGAATCAGAAAGGATATGAAAACATCATCCTGGTGGATGAGTTTGTTGATGAGAATAAGAAGCCCAACTATGAGCAGAAGAGATTTATTCAGATGGTGGAACGGGAGTATCTGTTTGACTGGCTGCAAAAGACGAATCCTTCCATTGACTTTGTTTTTCATTTAGGGGCCCGGACAGATACAACAGAATTTGATTATTCAGTTCACGAGAAACTGAATGTACAGTACTCCAGGAGGATATGGAATTATTGTTCAGAAAAGAATATTCCTCTCGTTTATGCTTCATCGGCAGCCACCTATGGTGCAGGGGAGTTTGGCTACCGTGACGATCATGATGTGGCCAGCCTTCTGAAACCCCTGAATCCGTATGGGCGATCAAAAAATGAGTTTGATAAATGGTTGTTACAGCAAACAACACAGAATCAGGCTGGAAAAATAAACCCATTCTGGGCTGGGTTGAAGTTTTTTAATGTGTACGGTCCCAATGAATATCACAAAGGCCGGATGGCAAGTATGGTATATCATGGGTTTCATCAGGTCAGGGAAACAGGAAGAATAAAATTATTTAAATCACACAGACCGGAATTCAAAGACGGAGGTCAGGTACGGGATTTTATTTATGTAGAAGATGTCGCAAAAGTTTGTTACTGGCTGATGCAGCATTCAATAACTTCTGGCCTGTACAATATCGGTACGGGCCTGGCAAGATCATTCAACGATCTCGCCCAGGCTATTTTTAAAACAATGGAAAAGGATCCGCTGATCGATTACATTGATATGCCGGACGATCTCCGTGTCACATATCAGTATTTTACAGAAGCAGATATGAACAAACTACGGGCTGCCGGTTACTCTGATTCTTTCTGCTCACTGGAAACCGGGGTGGAGGATTATATTAAAAATTACCTGGTGCCTTGCCGCTGGTATTGAGACAATAAGTTTGTTGTACGCTTTTTAGAAGTCTGGTTGTCTGATATCAAAAGATTAATCTTTTAAATAAATTTTTATAGAGAGTTTCAGCCAGTTCCCCTCCCATTCTTTAGCCTGGATCACTGCAAAAAATTGTTTGCCTGCATCCATCAGCCGGGCAATTACTTCGTTTTTGTCCCGTGGGATATAACCCACTTTTGTTTTTTCGAAGTACAACGGAATGGCCCACTGATCAAACTGATTTTTTGCTTCTCTTTTAACTTCCAGTCTGACTTCTGACACAAGTTCGGGTTCCACTTCATTCAGTTTCCGGAATGATGTACCGGCAACCAGGCATTCCAGTACCAGCAGTTCTCTTGGCATTACCTGAATACTCAGGGCACCCTTTCCCAGCGCAGAGAGCAGACCTGGACTCAGTTTAATCAGGCTTTTGTTCTCATTCATGGCTGTTGATCAGATCGGTATAGTATTGAAGCAATTCTTTTTCATATACATCCATCGCATAAATTTCTTTTTTGATCAGGGTGGCCTGTTCCTCTACCCAAACCTCATCTTTTATTTGGGATTCGATCGTGAAAGGGAATTCATTTCTTATGACTTTTATTTCTTCATTCAAAAGCCGGATACCCTGCTGCAATGCATTGTTCCGGAGGCTGAGATGCTCTTCATCCAGTTCCAGTTCCTGTTCTTTTAATTGAGTAATTTCTTTTTCATATACAATTTGCAGGGCTTTTAATTTTTCAAAGTCGCCTTTTTCGTATGCCTGTTGAACCAGGTGCCAGATTTCTTTCTGTTCATCAGTAAGCCCGGGATTGGCATCCGGGTGCAATTGTTTTGCGAGTTGCTTATACAGGGTTCTCAGTCCGGCGCTTCGTTCGGGCGATTCCAGGTGTGTCAGCAATGTTTTTGCCTATTCAATAGATGCTGTATCGTGCATGATCTGCTGTTCGGCCCTGCTGAGCTCATCGGCTACCTGAATTTCAATTTCCGTCACATCAAATTCCTGGCTTTTATTGATGGCAGCCTGTACCAGTTCAATCTTTCTTTTCAGCGCCTGAATGCGGAGTTGCATTTGCAATCTTTCCAGCTGATGTATGCCTATCCGGGTAAGATAAAGGGCTTCCAGTTGGGGTTTGCCCCAGTTCAGCAACACCTCCTTATCATTCATCAGCCTGATATACTCCGATCTCAGCATGTCAAATTCATGCTTCAGCTCAATCCTGGATTTATTCATGGTGTAGGTTTAAAAAATCACTCTGAAATGTGTCCTGGTTCGAACAGGAAAAATATTGTTTACTTCCCGTTTCTTTAATCTGCCAGACAGCACCTGCAGTTTTGCTGTTAATTTGTAAACAGTTCTCTGCATGCGAAAATCATCACCGGGCATTACGGTGTGAAACAGGGTCATTGTTTGTATACAATACCATCTTTCATGACAAACACGACTTTCCCAAAACGGGCAGGTTCTGCAATTGGGTCGCCTTCTGTTGCAACGATATCAGCCAATTTGCCTGGTTCAATGCTGCCCAGCTTTTCGCTTTCTCCCAGCAATTCGGCAGCGTTAATCGTGGCTGATTTTATAGCAGCAAGAGGGGGCATGCCCTCTTCAATCATATTTAAAAATTCCATCCAGTTCATGCCATGTTTGAACACACCTGCATCCGTTCCAAATGCTATTTTCACGCCGGCCTTATATGCTTTGGAAAAAGTTTTCTGAATCTGGGGTCCTGTTTCCAGAGCTTTGGGAACAACGAGGGGCGGATAATAGCCGGGTATTTTAGCTGAATCACCTACGGCTTTTCCGGCTGTGATGGTAGGCACATACCAGGTTCCATACTGCAGCATCAGCGATATAGTTTCATCATCCATAAATGTTCCGTGTTCGATGGAGTGAACTCCCGCCTTTATGGCCCGTTTCATACCTTCTGCTCCATGGGCATGCGCTGCCACTTTAAATCCGTAATCACGGGCAGTGCGTACAATGCTTTCTATTTCATCTTCGAAAAACTGCGGATTCTTTCCGCTCTTTGCCACACTCAGCACTCCACCAGTGGCAGTAATTTTGATCAGGTCGCTGCCCTCTTTGTAGCGCTGACGCACTGCCTGTCTGCAGGCTTCGATTCCGTTGGCTACCCCTTCGGCAGCCCCGGGGTCGTTCATAAGGCCAATGCGGTAACCATTGGTAGGATCTGCATGTCCTCCGGTTGTGGCAATAGATTTTCCGCTTGTGAAGATTCTTGGTCCTTTGGCAACTCCTTTGTTGATGGCATTCCGAAGTGAAATATTTACACCGGTACCCCCCAGATCTCTCACGGTGGTGAAGCCGCTCATGAGTGTTGTTTCTGCAAACCTTGCCGCCTGAAAAGCAATATCAGAGGGGTTTAAAGTAAAGCTTTCAATATAGCGGTTGGGGTTTGTTTCATGTTCTATATGGACATGCATGTCAATCCATCCCGGCATAACGGTACAGCTTTTAAGGTCAATCAATCTGTCCTTTGTTCCCGGCGGGATAAACCCTTCCTGCACTGATATAATTGTATTTTTTTCGATGATTACAGTTACATTTTTCCGGGGGCCTGTTGATATTGCATCTACCAGGCTACCACACCATAAATAGGTTTTTTGTGAAAAAGCCTGAATACACAGAATACTGAATATGGCAAATAGAAAATTCTTCTTCATGATTTCATACAGATTATATAGTAAATCTAAGAAAACTCAGACTGGTAACGCCCCCTAAAATTTCCGGACCACTTGCCGGTTTGCCATCCGAATACAATTAGTTTCTGGTTTCGATCTGGAACATCCATTTCAGCCTGATTGCTGTCATACAACCCTCAAAAATTCAAACTCAGGCAGATAGCAGGTATTGGAAAATCCAGCCCGGGGGCCGTGCCGCATACAGGTATGCAGATGGGGCTGGTATTGGGCTGGACAGAACTGGTATCTTTTCCACATTTTTTTTTCACGGACGGTACTGAAGGAAATAATTCGGTTATCTTTGTATGACCTTCCGGGTTTTTTACTACGCTCCCTGCTGGTCATTTAGAAAGCGTTTTCATTTTTTTATTAAAAAAAACAAAACAACCATTTCAAATGGCCAAATATATTTTTGTTACAGGAGGTGTGACATCTTCTCTTGGGAAGGGGATCATTGCAGCATCCCTGGCAAAATTGTTGCAAGCCCGTGGGCTAAGGGTTACCATTCAGAAGTTTGATCCTTATATCAATGTGGATCCTGGCACATTAAATCCGTATGAGCATGGAGAGTGCTATGTAACAGAAGACGGAGCAGAAACTGATCTTGATCTTGGGCATTATGAGCGGTTTTTGAATATTTATACATCACAGGCAAATAATGTAACGACTGGCAGAATTTACCAGACCGTAATCAACAAAGAAAGAGAGGGTGTTTACCTGGGAAAAACTGTTCAGGTGATACCGCATATTACTGACGAAATCAAAAGACGGATGCAGTTGCTGGGGCAAAGCGGTGAATATGACGTGGTCATCACAGAAATAGGCGGCACTGTAGGCGATATCGAAAGCCTGCCATTTGTGGAAGCCGTAAGGCAGCTTCAGTGGGAATTGCCGGAAGAAGACACAGTTGTGGTGCATCTTACGCTCATCCCGTATCTGAAGGCGGCAAAAGAATTAAAAACAAAACCCACACAGCATAGTGTAAAAATGCTGAGTCAGGAAGGAGTACATCCTGATATCATTGTTTGCAGAACTGAAAAAACGCTGACCCAGGAACTGCGTCGAAAAATTGCGCTGTTTTGTAACGTGAAGACTGAGGCCGTAATTGAGGCGGCAGATGCCCCAACAATTTATGAAGTGCCTGTAGCCATGATGCGGGAAGGGTTGGATCTGATCTGCCTGAAAAAAATGAACATCTCTTCGTATAAGGAACCTGAATTGAAGAAGTGGAAAGAATTCCTGGATAAACTGAAATATCCCAAAGGTAAAGTGGCGATTGGACTGATCGGCAAATACATTGAATTACAAGATGCCTATAAATCCATATTAGAATCATTTATTCATGCCGGAGCTATGAATGAGTGTAAGGTGGAAATTGTGAATATACACAGCGAGTATATTACCGACGAAAATGTGGCAGAAAAACTTGCTGGATTGGACGGGTTGCTGGTAGCACCGGGATTTGGTCATCGCGGTGTGGAAGGGAAAATAACTGCTGTGAAATATGCAAGGGAAAAAAATCTGCCATTTTTTGGCATTTGCCTCGGCATGCAAATGGCAGCAATTGAATTTGCACGTAATGTGCTTGGGCTAAAAGAAGCACATTCTACCGAAATGGACCCCGCTACCCCTGAGCCGGTCATTGATCTGATGGAAGAACAAAAAAAAGTGACTGCAAAAGGGGGAACCATGCGTTTGGGGGCCTATCCCTGCCACCTGAAAGAAGGAACAATAGCAGCCCGTATTTACGAAACGAACCAGATTAGTGAACGCCACAGGCATCGCTGGGAATTTAACAACCGCTACCTGGAACAATTTGAAAAAGCCGGGATGATTGCCAGTGGTAAAAACCCGGGTACAGGCCTTGTAGAAATAATTGAAATGGCAACCCATCCTTTTTTCATTGGAGTACAATACCACCCAGAATTAAAAAGTACTGTCGAAAATCCGGCACCGGTATTTGTTCATTTTGTAAAAGCTGCCAAAGCTTATTCCGATAAGAAAAATGAGTTTAAAAATCCGCTGCTTCAGAGTGAAATGATCTGAAAAACCCAGAATGGCACCCAAGCCCTGCCGGGTAAATATGGCGGCATTCTCAACCCTGTTTGCCCTATCTTTGCCCCCTTTCAGCTGAAAACCAATTATGGGTGGAAACTAAATCAAAACCCCAATGAAGTTTGATCGTAATACAATTGTCGGCTTCGTGATTCTGGCCGGTTTATTCTTTGCCTATTTTTATTTTACAAATAAAGAACAAGCCGCCTATAAGAAAAAGAAAGCGGAAGATCAGAAAAGAGAACAGGCCCGCCTAGATTCCATCAACCTGCTTCGTAAACCCCTGCAGGATTCTGTTGAGAAAGTACAGGATTCTATAATCCGGAAAACTGAAAATGGGGTTCTGTTTGGAGCAACGGACAGTCTGAAAAAATCAGTGACCCTGGAAACAGACCTGGTTCGTGTTTCTTTCACGAATAAAGGGGGCCAGATTGAAAGGGTAGAATTAAAAAAATTTGTCGGGCCAGACAGTCTGCCTGTTCGCCTGTCAGCCAGCAATTTTGATCGTTTCGGATATTATATAAGTGCCGGATCAGCAGCGGGTCAGGATGTCCTGGAAACCGGGAATTTGATTTTTTCGGATATTGACACAACAACTTTGACCGATGGCCGTAAAAGGATTTCTTTTAAGCTGACAACAGCTGACAGCAGCGGTACCTCCATCGTACATGAATACCATCTGAAGCCAAATGATTATCTGATTGACTGCAAAGTTATTTTGAACGGCGCCAACCGGTTGTTGCCACAAGGTACCATGAACCTGTCATGGAAATACGCAGCAGTACGGCAGGAGTCAGATCTTTCTTATGAAAAACAACAAACACAGGTTGGGTATGTAAAAGATGGCCGGTTCGATTATCATACGATAGGCAGAAAGAGCAGTAAAAATTTTGACGAAAATGTAAGCTGGGTTGGCGTTCGCCAGCGTTTTTTTTATGCAATTCTTGTTGCTCATAATAAATTCAGCAACGGAGCCATGGAGTGGACGATTCCACCTGACACGGCTGGAACGGTTGTCAGGGCTACTGCGAATCTGAAATTGACCGTTCAGCCTGCATCGGTAGCAGAAGTGCCTTTCAGTTTTTATTTCGGTCCGTCCGACTACCATACACTGAAAAAATACGGGATGAAATTTGAAAAACTGATTAACCTGGGTCAGGGACCGTATGCGTTCGTCCGGCCCATCAACAGATTTGTCGTTCTTCCCATTTTTGATTTTTTTAGTAAGCTTACGACCAATGCCGGACTTGCCATTGCATTGCTGACTATTTTTATCAGGCTGCTTATTTCACCGCTTACTTATTCCAGTTACCTGAGCGGTGCAAAGATGAAAGCCCTGCGCCCGGAAATTGCAGCATTAAAAGAGAAATTAGGGAACGACCGCCAGGCGATGAGCATGGAGCAGATGAAGCTGTTCAGGGAGGCAGGTGTGAATCCGCTGGGCGGATGTATTCCGGCTTTGCTGCAAATCCCAATCTTCTTTGCTCTGTTCAGTTTCTTTAACTCTGAACCGGCACTCCGGGGCGCCAGTTTTTTATGGAGCCATGATCTGTCAGCCTATGATGCACCCATCCATTTTGGGTTCAATATTCCGTTGCTCGGCGATCATCTAAGCCTGTTCAATGTGCTGGCCTGCATCACCAGTTTCTTTATTTCATTCTACAGTATGAGCATGACACCGGATCAAAGCAACCCGGTACTGAAATACATGCCTTATATATTTCCGGTTTTTCTGTTGTTTTTCTTTAATAAACTACCATCAGGGCTCACCTGGTACTACACGGTTTCCAACCTGATTACATTAGCGCTACAGTTTGTGATTCAAAACTATATCATTGACCACAAAAAGATACTGGCAAAAATTGAAGCCAACCGGAAAAAGCCAAAGACAAAGTCCAAGTGGCAGGAGCGGATGGAGCAAATGCAGGAACAGCAGAAGAAAATGAAGGAAATGCAACAGCGGGGCCGCCGGTAAGCAAGCCGGTATTATGGGTAAGCTACCATGGTAAAACATCCGGTTTTTCACATGCTGTGCAACGAATTGGTAAATTTGGCACGTCATTTACTTAGTTTTCTGAAATGAAAAGTTCGCTCCTAAACTTCAAAAGATTTTTGTTTCTGAGCCTGGCATGCACAGCAACAGAAATTTCTATGGCACAGAGAAGGCTGACAGAAGCCACGATCTCATATGATATTGTTATCAACACCAGTGATAAGAATCCGGTAGCGGCCGAATTGCTCGATGGGGCCACCAGTGTGATCTATCTGAAAGGCACATCCAGCCGGTCCGAAATGATTAGTCCTTTGGGTACACAGTCAAATATCATTGATGGGAAAACAGGTCATGTCACAGTGTTGAAAGATTATGGCGACCAGAAATACATGATTAAGCTTACTCCCGCGAACTGGAAAGAGTCAAACGAAAAATATGACAGTATAAAATTCATTTTTGTAAATGAATACAAGACTATTGCGGGATACAACTGTCAGAAAGCTGTTGGTACTTTGAAGGATGGCGCTGCCTTTACTGTATATTTTACGAAAGAACTTGTTCCCGTCAATAAAGACTTTCAGTATCTGAACAGAACCCTGCCGGGTTTGGCCATGCAATATGAAGCAACCCTGGGAAAAATGCAAGTGACCTATACCGTGTCATCCATTAACTTCAATCCCGTGCCACAAACAAAATTCGATTTGCCCAAGGCAGGGTACAGGGTGCTTAGTTACGAAGAGAGTAAAAGTGGGGGTGGACTGGATTAGTGCTTCTGGAACTGGCGGTTACCAACTTCAATTTTGATCTGATCAACAAATGCCTTTTTTCTGAGTGGTAATACAACTGTTGTTTTACCCTTTTGCACGGTAACCACAGTGTTCAGGTTGATGTATTTCTTTTCGTTTGAAATGACGCGGTTGCCACGGAAGTTATACCCGGATTTCAATGAAAAATAACCGGTATGCGAAGAGGAGCGGGAAGACAACAAATTGCTGCCTTTATTTTTCCCTGATTTTTTCTTACCATCACCCAGTGTTCCGAAAGCACCTGCTGCAAAAAACAACAACAGAAGCAGCATAAGTCTGGCTTTCAGACCGGTAGTTGGTATTTTTGCATATGGGAGTCTCATTTCGTTACAAAATTAAAGATAAAAAGAATTATAAAACAAACCGTTTATCCAGAACTTTAATACTTTATTAACGGGTAAGAAGGGATTTTGTTACAAAAGGTTTATTGATTTGAAAGATATTTTTTGCACATTGAGGAAAAACCTGATTTTTCAGGCTCAAATTTTTACTTAACTTGGTGTATAATGTTGTATTTCAGGCAAGAATAAGAAGGTAAATCAAGATGATCCTGCCATATTTAAGGATAAAAAGCCATCCTGATGAATGAAGACAACCCATACCAGAACGACCGATTTGTAATCAAACAGTTACTGAACAGGTATGAAAACCTGAAAATTGGAAAGGGGTACTCCTTTTTGGATGAAGATTCCTTTGAAAAAGTCATCAATTATTTTCAGGAAAAGGAAGATTTGTCGAAGGCAGCTGAAGCGGCTGATCTGGCATTGGGTCAGTATCCCTTTTCGGCCCAGTTACTGATCCGGAAAGCTGAAATTCTGTTATCCGGCCGGCATTTCCAGGAAGCATTAGATCAGCTTGAAAAAGCTGCTTTGTTTGACAGCAGTGATATAGACCTCTACATTTTGAAAACGGATATTTTCCTGGCCCTTGACCAGCACGAGAAGGCGGCAGAAATTCTTAAAATTGCCCTGGATAAATTTGAAGAAGAGGAACGGGCTGATTTCTTATTCGAACTGGCTGATGTGTATGATAACTATGAAGAGTATGAGAAAGTTTTTGGCTGCCTGAAATGGATACTGGAAGATGATCCTAACAATGAAGAGGCTTTGTACAAAATTTGCTTCTGGGCCGATTTTACCGGCCTTTACGAAGAAAGTATCAGGCTGCACCAGCAGATTATTGATGAATACCCTTACAATGAACTGGCCTGGTTCAACCTGGCTGCAGCATATCAGGGGCTCAAACTGTATGAAAAATCGATTGACGCATACCAGTATGCAATAGCAATTGATGAAAAATTTGACTATGCATACAGGAATATGGGCGATGCCTTGATCCGGTTGCGCAAATACCGGGAAGCCATTGAAGTGCTGGAGAAAGTGACCGAACTTTCCCGACCGGAAGATGTGATTTATGAAGCACTGGGCTTTTGTTATGAGAAATCGAAAAATTATGCACAAGCCAGATTCTATTATCGTAAGGCTTCTCACATGCGCCCGGATGATAGCAGACTCTATTATAAACTGGCTTCTACCTATTATTATGAAAAACGCTGGGAAGCCTGTTTGAAACAACTGGAAACAGCATTGCGTATTCATCCTACTTACCCAGAATATTGCCTGATGGCAGGTGAATGCAAAAGCAACCTGGGCCAGAGGGATGATGCAATCTGTTATCTGCTCCTGGTGGTGCAAAACAGGCCAAAATACCAGGCTGGCCGGGAAGCTCTGATCCGCTGCCTGTACCAGGCCGGCTATTGGGATGATGCGCTGATCCAATCGAGGGAAGCATTGATTAACTCCGGTGGGAAAGCCCTGTATCGTTATTACCAGGCAGCTGTGCTCATGTCAATGGGGAAAGTAAAAGAAGCGTTGATCGAACTGGAAAATGCCCTGCAGCAGGCTCCGAAAATGTTGAAAAAATTTATTGAACTGAATCCATCTGTTTTACAGCGGCAGGCTGTTGTAGATTTGCTTGCAAGGTACAAACGCAATAAGTCTATATAAAAGAAGCAGAAACAAAGAAAGGTTACACAGCATCGAACCTGAATTCTTTCCTATTTTTGCACGCCGGTATACTAAAGTCCTGTGCGGCTCCGGAACAAACCAGCAGCGCAGGCATCAGATATAAAAATACAATTGTCATGAATTTTAACCTTTCTCAGATTCCTGAAAGAAAAACGAAACCCCGCCAGGCTGGTATTACCATGGTGATGGATAAAGGGCTTAGTACGGAAGAGGCGAGAAATTTTCTGAGTGTATCGTACCCGCATGTTGACCTCGTCAAACTGGGATTTGGCACCTCATATGTGACTCCCAACCTGGAACAAAAGCTTGAAGTATATCGTTCATTTGATATACCAGTCTATTTTGGAGGTACTTTGTTTGAAGCTTTTCTAATCCGAAACCAGTTTGATGATTATTTGAGGCTTTGTAAAGATTTTGACATTACATATATCGAAGTCAGTGATGGTTCCATCACCATACCCCATACTGAAAAATGCGGGTATATTGAAAAGCTCTCCAGGCATGGTCAAGTGCTGAGTGAAGTGGGCAGTAAAGATGCAGCACATATCATTCCTCCCTATAAATGGATTGAGCTGATGAGTGCCGAGCTGGAAGCCGGAGCCAGCTACGTCATCGCGGAAGCAAGGGAAGCTGGTAATGTTGGGATTTACAGGGGCAGCGGGGAAGTCAGAGAAGGGCTTGTTCAGGAAATTCTCACAAAAATTCCGTCCGATAAAATAATATGGGAAGCTCCTCAAAAAGCACAACAGTTATATTTTATTGAACTCATTGGTTGTAATGTGAATCTTGGAAATATTGCTCCTTCCGAAGTCATTTCGCTTGAGGCAATGAGGGTTGGCCTGAGGGGCGATACCTTTAATCTCTATTTGGATAAAAAAGGAGCCTGATGCGGCTTTTCGGATTAATCGGTTTTCCACTAACCCATTCCTTTTCTCAAATTTTTTTTACAGAAAAATTCAGAAGAGAGGGCATACAGGATTGCATATACCGCCTGTTCCCCCTCCCTTCACTGGCCGGCCTGTCGCAAGTCATACTGAAAACCCCTGATCTGAGCGGATTGAATGTGACTATCCCCTACAAAAAAGAAATCATGTTGCTGCTCGACGATCGCAGTGCGATCCCGCCGGGGCTTGATGCATGCAATTGTATCCGTCTGGATCATCATAAAATGACGGGATTTAATACCGATGTAACTGGGTTTGAAAAAAGCCTTCTTCCAATTTTACAACCCTGGCATAAGGCTGCTTTGATATTGGGCACAGGAGGTGCAGCATCTTCAGTTTCATTTGTATTGCAGCAATTACAGATCCCGTATCGTAAAGTGAGCAGAACACCAGTTCATCCTGATACCCTTTCATATACTGAGATCAATGAAGAGATCATCAGAGAACATCAGCTCATTATCAACACAACACCCCTGGGTATGTTCCCGCATATACAGCAGTATCCTGATTTGCCCTATGAGCATATTTCCTCAAAACACCTGTTGTTTGATTTACTGTATAACCCGGCTCAAACCGCTTTTTTGGAAAAAGGACTGGAAAAAGGGGCCGCCATTAAAAACGGGGAAGAAATGTTTGTCGTCCAGGCAGAAGAAAGCTGGAAAATCTGGAACCTATGAACGGATGAGTTTGATCCCCTCATCTTCAGCCAATGAACCATCAATACCACACCAATTGAATAAAGGCTATATGCCAGTCTGAGATGATTGAAAAGGTTGTAACATAATTGGCCAAAATTTGTGGTGTACTCAGCCGATTTTGAATACATGACTTCCTGAAACAATTATATTTGCGTGAATCAAACCCTTTTGAATGAATAGTCCCGCTGGAAAACTAATCATCATCGGTGGAGCAGAAGATAAAGGAACCGATCTGGAGACAGGAGAAATTCACCGGAACAATCTGAACTTTTTTGAACTGGGTATTTTGCGCAGGGTCGTAAACGAAGCAGGAGGATCTGATGCCCGCATTGAAGTCATAACGACGGCTTCATCTATCCCGGAAGAAGTGGGAGAAAATTACCTGATTGCATTCAGAAAAATCGGATGCACCAATGTGGGTGTGATGGATATCCGCAACAGGGCAGATGCGATGAAGCCGGAATACTTGAAGAGAATAGGAGAGTGCCATGCTGTAATGTTTAGCGGCGGCAACCAGTTGCGCCTGAGCGTAACTGATGGAGGAACTGAATTCCTGGCAATTCTGAAAAAAAGGTATCTGCAGGAAAATTTTCTGATTGCCGGCACATCTGCAGGTGCTATGGCTATGGGCCAATCCATGATTTACGAAGGGAATGCCACCCGTGCTCACCTGAAAGGGGAAGTGAAAATTACCACAGGTCTCGGTTTTATCAATCACATCATCATTGATTCACATTTTGAAAAAAGGGGACGGTTTGGAAGGCTGGCACAGGCAGTAGCCACCAATCCTTCTGTCATAGGTATTGGCCTTGGGGAAGATACCGGAATGCTCATCACAGATGGAAACCGTATGGAAGCAATTGGCAGCGGGCTGGTCATCATTATTGATGGCCATGATATTTTACATTCCAATATAGCAGATATCCCGGAGGGAAACCCCATTAGTGTGGAAAATCTGAAAGTACATTTTTGTGAAAAAGGGAACGGGTATCTGATTTCTGAAAAAAAATTTCTGCCCGAAACCGGCCGCGGATTCCTTAAAAAAAGCCAGGTAGATATTGGGTAGGTCATGTTGCTGGCTTTAAATTCGGATCTTTAGCAGTATGAAAGCAACTACGGAGAAAGCAGGTTCATCTGCAAAAAAAGATTCGGAATCAATGCTTACTTAGTTTTGCAGGGAAACAGAAATCGTTTTACCAGTAAAAATCAGGGAATGAAAAAGTTATTACCAGTACTCCTGTCCTGTATTCTGATTGGGGCTTCTTTGCCCCAAAAGAAAAAGAAAGTGATCTTTTTTGGTGATTCAATTACAGAACTGGGAATTAAGAATGATAAGTATACCGGTTATATCATTCAAATGGAAAACATCATCAGTGCCGAGAAAATGGAGACCAGGTATGAACTGGTTGGTTCGGGTATCAGCGCCAATAAAGTGTACGACTTATACCTTCGCCTGGAAAATGATGTATTATCCCGTGACCCGGATATCGTGGTGATTTATGTAGGGGTAAATGATGTGTGGCACAAAACACTGCTGGGTACGGGCACGGATGCGGACAAATTTGAAAAATTTTACCAGGCTATTCTGAAAAAATTGAAAGAAAAAAATATCCAGGTTGTTTTATGCACTCCGGCAGTGGTGGGAGAAAAAAATGACATGAGCAATCCACTCGATGGTGACCTGAACCGGTATAGCAATATCATCAGGGAAATAGCCCGTAAAAATAGATTACCGCTGGTGGATTTAAGGAAAAAATTTCAGGAGTATCTGAAAGAACACAATCCCAATAACGAAGAAAAAAATATTCTGACCTACGACAAAGTACATTTAAATAATAAAGGGAACCAACTGGTAGCTGAACTCATGTGGAAAGCAATCCGCTCGTTAGAATAATTGCCTGAGCAGTGCTGATACTTCATCTGCCTGGTCAAGTGGCATGACGTGCGTTCCGCCTTCTACCCGGAAATGGGCTTCTACATATTTGCAGGGCAATAGTTTGTCTGCTGTGCCATGAATGTGCACCAGGTTTTCAGGAATGACTTTATTTTTCCACTTCAGGATGGCGCCAATGGCCCACCGCACAAATCCCAGATCTGCATCCTGGATAATTTCGTTCAGTATTTTTTTCTTTTCCGCTGTTAGCCCTCCCAGTATTTTCTGGTATTTAATGGCAATTTTTTTTGCCATAGGGGGAGGGGCAAGTTTATACACTGGCAAAAGCCTGGCAATTTTGAAATAATAGGGAAATTCGGATGATGTTTTATTACTGGCAAGAATGACGGCTCTGATCTTTGGATCTGCCTTTGCCATTTCGGTGGCGAGCATTCCCCCAAATGAAATGCCAACCACAGATGGCGAAGATTCAGGGATTTCCTGGCGCAGCCGGCGGGCATAACCAGCCAGTGATTCATTTTTAGAAGGCGTCAACCAGTCCAGAAAAACAGGAGAACAAAAGGACAGATCCAGCAGAGAAAAAATCCGCTTATCTGCGCCCAGTCCGCTGATAAAATAAACTTTTTTATGCTGGTTCATGACTGCACCCTGATCAGGTGGTAATTCTTTTTTCCTTTCTGCAATAGCAGGTATTTTCCGTGCAGGAGTAAGTCAGGAATGATGACAAATTGAGGGTCTGATATTTTCCGGCGGTTCAGACTGACACCGCCACCCAGTATTAGTTTCCTGGCTTCACCTTTGCTTGCAGAAACATTTGTCAGTGCAAGAAACGAAACAATGTCAATGCCCTGGTTTATAATTTCTTTGGAGATATCTGATTTTACCACGCCTTCCATTGCTTCCAGATCTTCCTCACTCAGTGACTTTGCCGGTATATGCTGACCTGAAAAAAGTTTTTCAGTGGTGGCAAGTGCTTCCGCAAGCCCAGGTTCGCTGTGAACAAACCGGGTTACTTCGGATGCCAGGTTTTTTTGCAACACCCTTTCTGCCGGATTTTCCCGGTGCTCATGAATCAGCATTTCGATAGCGTCCCGTGTCAGAAATGTGAATTTCCGAATCCATTTTTCTGCATCTTCATCACTGGCATTTAGCCAGAACTGATAAAATTGATAAGGGCTCGTCCTGGCCGGGTCGAGCCAGATATTTCCCTTTTCTGTTTTCCCGAATTTTC
Source organism: uncultured Chitinophaga sp. (assembly GCA_964473035.1). GTDB lineage: Bacteria > Bacteroidota > Bacteroidia > Chitinophagales > Chitinophagaceae > JJ008. Next base: position 60,699 of record CAYYMK010000004.1, on the reverse strand, counting down.
CGCCATCAGCTTTTGTAATGAGTGGGGTTGTCAGAACAAAAGCTTCCGCGCCGCACTTTCTCCTGATCAGCTCCGTGCCGGTGGTCATATTTCCCCATTGGTCGCTGCCACCCATTTGCAGCTTACAGTTTTTCCTTGTAAAAAGCCAATAAAAATCATAACCCTGCATCAGTTGGTAAGTAAATTCAGTGAAGCTGATACCTGTATCGCCTTCTATTCTTTTACGAACACTTTCTTTTCCCATCATATAATTTACAGTAATGTGTTTCCCGGTATCCCGCAAAAAATCAACAAAAGAAATTTCTTTAAACCAGTTGTAGTTATTTGCTATTTCGGCAGCATTGGGCAGATGGGGGCTGAAGTCAAGAAATCGTTCGAGCTGTGCCTGTATCCCGGCGATATTTTTTTTCAGCACAAAGTCATCCAGCAGGTTTCTTTCTTCGCTTTTCCCGCTGGGATCTCCAACCATTCCGGTAGCTCCACCCACCAGTGCGATGGGCTTGTGCCCTGATTTTTGCAGATGCACCAGCAAAATAATGGGGATGAGGCTTCCGATGTGAAGGCTGTCTGCGGTAGGATCAAACCCTATATAACCGGTGGTTTGTTCCTGCAGTAGCTGTTCTTCGGTTCCGGGTATCATATCCTGTATCATACCCCTCCATCGTAATTCTTCAATCAGGTTCATTTTCAGCAATCTTGTGGCGCAAATGTAAGCCAGATTATCATTCTCCCTAAACGGGGCAATATTTTTGTAAATTATTCGTTTTCAATCTGTCTTTTTCAGAACCAGGCCTATGTTTTTCCAGTCTGAAAGACTAACTTTACCATCAGCCCGTACGTATGAAAGCGAAAAATTCTCAAACGCTTATCGAAAATTGTCCGAATGAAACCGAGCACCCTTTTTCTATTCCTGCTGGCAATCCTTTTTTCTGCTGACTCACATGCCCAGTTTCGTAAGTATTCAAATGAATTTTTAAATATCGGTGCAGGTGCCCGCGGGTTGGCAATGGGCAGTGCACAAATTGCATCAGTCCGGGATGGTACAGCCGGCTATTGGAACCCCGCAGGGCTTACTGCCATATCAGGTGCACCCCAACTGAACCTGATGCATGCCGAATATTTTGCCGGAATCGGGAAGTACGATTACCTGTCCCTATCCCTGCCTGCCTCTGGCGGAAAAAGGACAATCGGGATCACAGGTCTGAGGTTTGCGGTGGATGATATCATGAATACTTTATTCCTTGTAGAACCTGACGGCACCATCAATTACAATAATATTCAGGCATTTTCATCAGCCGACTATGCGGTATTATTTTCTGTTGCTCAAAATCTGAAAGAAAACGACAAAAGAAAAATCGACCTGGGGGTCAACGCAAAAGTGATACACCGGAATGTAGGAAAATTTGCCAGGGCCTGGGGGTTTGGACTTGATGCTGGATTACAGATCCGGACAGCCAATTGGCTTTTTGGAATCACCGGCCGGGATATCAGCACTACATTTAATGCCTGGTCATTCAGTTTTACAGAGAGAGAAAAAGAAGTTCTCTACCTGACGAATAATGAAATACCGGTAAAATCAACAGAAATGACTGCGCCCCGACTTGTACTGGGTGTGGCAAGAAATTTTCAGCTTGGTAAAAAAACAAGTCTGCTTGCTGAAGCAAATATCGATCTCACCTTTGATGGAAAACGGAACACTTTGCTGAGTGCAGATCCGGTGAGTGCTGATCCAAAACTGGGACTGGAACTTAACATAAACAAAGTAGTTTACCTGCGGGGTGGAATCAATAATTTTCAGAGGGCTCTGGCAGATGGCGACACGGTGAACCAGAAAAAAGTCTGGATCTTTCAGCCAGGCGGCGGAGCTGGATTCAAGATCGGAAATGTGACTATTGATTATGCATTTACGAACCTGGCCAACCAGACAAATCCCCTGTTTACACATGTATTTTCCTTAAAGCTGGATCTGAACAAAGCGAAGCAGGAAGAGGATTAACCTGCGCATCCGATAAACCTGAACCAGATGAAACGATTTTTACTTTTTATTTTTTTAGCCTGCAGCCTGGCGTTGCATGCGCAGCCATTCAATAATGAATGGATTGATTACAATAAAACATACTACAAATTCAAAGTTGCAACCACCGGTCTGTATAGGATTCCTCAGTCCACACTTGCCGCTGCAGGATTAGGGGGTGCTTTAGCCGAGCATTTTCAGCTTTGGAGAAATGGGCAGCAGGTAGCCCTGTACACTTCTGTGCCATCAGGCATACTGGGCGCAACAGACTATATTGAATTCTGGGGCGAAATGAATGATGGAAAGCCCGATAAAGATTTGTACCGAATTACCGATCACCAGTTGAATGATCGATGGAGTCTTGAAACTGATACTGCTGCGTATTTTCTTACGCTCAACAGTACCGGGGGAAATAAAAGGCTATTGCCTGCTGCAAATACACTCCCTTCTCCTTTGCCTGCTGAAACATTCTTTATGCATACGGCAGGAAAATATTACAAAGACCGTTTCTTTTTTGGTTATGCAGCTGTGGTTGGTGAGTATGTCTATTCCTCGAATTATGAAAATGGAGAAGGCTTTACATCATCTGATATTGGCAGCGGAGTGACCCGCACCGAAACGCTCAGCAACCTGTATCCATATACAGGGCCTGGTGCAACAGCCCCTGTATTGAAAATGAATATGGCGGGTAATGCATTGAATCCTAGAACTGCAGAAATAAAGCTGAACGGGGTTGTAGTGGCAAACCAGGTGATGGACTATTTCAATTATGTAAAAGCCAGCTATCCGCTTACAGTCAGCGATATTAGTTCTGGCACCGCAGTGATTGATGTGAAGAATACCTGTCCGACTACAGACAGGATGGTACTTGCTAAAACAGAACTCTTATATGCCCGCCAATTCCATTTTGGAGGCGCAGCTAATTTCTTTTTTGAATTGCCTGCCAATGCTGCCGGAAATTATCTGGAAATAAACGGTTTCAATTTTGGATCTGCCGCACCCGTGTTGTACGACTTTACAAACGGGATAAGATATCTTGCAGACATCAGTGCTGCCCCCCTTGTCAAAATAGCATTAGATCCGTCTGCATCAGCCCGAAGCCTGGTACTGGTATCTCAGGATCCGACAAATCCTGTAGCAATAACTGCATTGCAACAAAGAAATTTTGTCAATTATGCGGCACCAGCACTTCAGGGAGATTATCTCATCATCTCACACCCGGCTCTTACTGCAGGTTCCGGCGGTTCAAATCCAGTGGAAGATTACAGGGCGTATCGTGCTTCGGTTACCGGGGGTAGTTACAATTCAAAAATTTACATGATTGATCAGTTGATAGATCAATTTGGGCTGGGGATAAAAAATCATCCACTATCCGTAAGAAATTTTTTGCGCTGGGCAAGGGCAAATTTTTCTTCCTCACTGAAATCAGTTTTTTTACTCGGCAAAGGACTTCACTACATTCATAATAACCAGTATCAGTCAAACCCGGATATTGATAAGCTTTCATTTATTCCTACATTCGGATATCCGGCTTCAGATAATTTACTTGCCGCTGATCCCGGGCTTGATGTCATACCTAAGGTGCCCATTGGCCGCCTGTCTGTAATTACTCCTTCTGAAGTAACACTCTACCTCGATAAAATAAAAGAGTATGAACAAAAGCAGGTATTTCAGTCTCCGCTTATCCAGGATAAAGCATGGATGAAAAATGTAGTGCAGGTGGTAGGCGCCGGAGATGGTACCCTAGGTACGATCCTGAATACTGCTATGAATAATTTTGGCACTATATTAAAAGATACTTTTTATGGTGCCAATATCAACCAGTTCAGTAAATTGACGACTGTTCCTGTTGAACAAAATAATGCAGCCCGCTTATACGGATTATTTGAAGAAGGGATTGGACTGCTCACTTATTTTGGCCACTCCTCAGCTACAACACTGGAATTTAACCTGGATAATCCATCTGGCTACAATAATGCGGGCAAATATCCTTTGTTTGTTTTGCTGGGTTGTAATGCAGGAAATTTCTACAATTTCAATATTGCCCGATTGTCCACCAAAGAAACGATTTCTGAACGTTTCGTGTTGGCTGAAAACCGGGGCAGCATTGCCACCATTGCAACCACTCACCTGGGCATCGTTCATTACCTGGACATCATGAATTCAAAACTGATGGGTGCCGCTTCTGTTGCGAAATATGGAAGACCGATTGGAGAAATTCAGATTGAATCCGTAAAGGAAACATTTAACCTCACCACGCAAAATGATTTTTACGCCCGGTTTCATTGCGAGCAGGCCACATTACATGGAGACCCGGCATTAAAACTTGATGCTTCTACGGCTAAACCGGACTATGTGATTGAGGAACCATTAATTGAAATAAACCCTTCATTTATTTCAGTTGCAGAAAATTCTTTTACCATCAAGGCAAAATTTATGAACCTGGGTAAGGCCATCAGCAACCCGGTTGTAATTGAAATGAAAAGGACATTCCCTGATCTGACAACTGAAATCAGGAGGGACACTTTGCCCGGCATTCGGTTTATTGATTCCGTTGTATATAACATTCCTATTGTAGCTACCCGGGATAAGGGACTGAACAAGGTAAGTTTTTATGTAGATGCCGATTTTGAAGTTGACGAATTATTTGAAGCCAATAACGGCGTCACCAAGGATTTTTTCATTTACGAAGATGAATGCAGGCCGGTATTTCCATTTAATTATAGTATTGTAAACAAGCAGGCTATAAAATTTCAGGCATCTACTGCCAATCCTTTTGCAGCAAGCAGGCAGTATGTAATGGAAATTGACACTACAGAATTATTCAATTCGCCTGCCCTGAAATCTCAAACGGTGACTTCTCCGGGCGGGGTGCTGGAATTTAATCCTTCCGTGACTTTTACAGACAGTACAGTTTATTATTGGCGCACAGCACCGGTGCCCGTGAGCGGCTCACCAGTTTGGAATCACTCTTCGTTTGTGTACATGCAGAATTATGATGGTGGTTTTAACCAGTCGCATTATTATCAATTTGAAAAGCCGGGAAAAGACAGGTTGCTCATCAACGGGATGAACAGGGATTGGGAATTTGATTCGGTGCAGCATTTTATTTTTTCAAAAAATGGGGTGTTCCTGACAGCTACGCAGCAGGAAGGAGACCTGATTGTTGCGCCCGATGGCTCAGCCTTTATTCGCAGCGCCTGTGTGGGCTACTCCCTGATCTATAACCTGATTGATCCAAGAAGCTTTAAGGTTACAGAAAATCCTACAGGTGCTTACGGAAGCTTTGGCCCACCTTGTTCCGGAAGCCGCCGGTGGAACTTTGAGTGGACATACATGAATGCGGCCAAGCGGAAACAAATGATGGATTTCATGGATTCTATTCCCAATGGCAGCATTGTGGTTGTGAGAAATATCCTGAACCACCTGCAGGGTCCGGGAGGTTTTGTTGATGACTGGAAAGCAGACACGGCGTTGTATGGTAGCGGGCAATCATTGTACCATAAACTGAAGGCTGTGGGTTTTGATGCATTGGATTCGTTCACTTCGCCCCGGGCCATGATTTTCATGTACCAGAAGGGCAATCCTGCATTTGGACCTTCGTCTATTATTTCAAACGGTTTGTACGATGTGGTTGCATTGAATAAATATCTGAAAACGCCCGATTCTATCGGGTACCTAACCTCCCAGCTTTATGGCCGGGCCAATGCCTGGAAACAGTTGAAGTGGAGGGGTGGCGCCGACTCCCCCTATGACACTGTGACTGTAGATGTTGTTGGTGTGCGTTTAAACGGAACAGAGCAGACCATATTTAATGGCCTGGATCTGTCACAACAGGATGTGGATATTTCATCAGTTGACGCCTCCGAATTTCCGTATCTGAGGCTTGTGTTAACCACAAAGGATAATACAAATTACACACCTTACCAACTGCGTTACTGGCGGGTTACATATGATCCTGTTCCGGAAGGAGCCATTGCCCCAAACATTTTTGTAAACGTAAAAGATACCCTGGAACTTGGTGAACCGCTTGATTATAAAATTGCCTTCAAAAATATCAGCGATGTGGCATTTGATAGTCTGAAAGTGAAGATGGTGATTACGGACAGAAATAATGTGCCATATTATCTCCCTATTCCCAGGAAAAGGCCCATCCCTGCATCAGACACTGTACGAATCGGATCGCTGATCAGCACGGCTGCTTTGCCAGGAAAAAATGTAGTGTACCTGGAAGCAAATCCGGATGATGACCAGCCCGAGCAATATCATTTCAATAATTTTGCGTACCGGGATTTGTATGTAAAACCAGATAGTCTGAACCCGCTGCTCGACGTGACCTTTGACGGCGTACGAATACTGAACAGAGATATTGTTTCGTCCAAACCACATATCCTGGTGAAATTAAAAGATGAAGCCCGCTGGATGTTGCTCGATGATACAGCCCTACTGACCATTCAGGTGCGCTATCCTAATGGAAGCCTGCGGCGTTTTTATTTCAACAACGACACACTTCAGTTTACACCTGCAGGACAGGCCCCTAATCCGGATAACACAGCAACGGTCAATTTTATGCCCTGGTTCCTGGAAGACGGAGAATACGAACTGATCATATCAGGTAAGGACAAGAGCAATAACGCGGCAGGAAACATACAATACCGTGTCATTTTTGAGATCATCAATAAGCCAATGATCTCAAATCTTTTGAATTATCCTAATCCATTTACCACATCTACGGCTTTTGTATTTACCATAACCGGCAATGAAGTGCCTCAGAATATCAAAATAGAAATTATGACCGTCACAGGAAAAATTGTGCGGGAAATTACCAAACAGGAGCTTGGACCTTTGCACATTGGCAGAAATATCACCGAGTTTAAATGGGATGGAACAGATCAGTTTGGGCAAAAGCTTGCCAACGGGGTTTATCTGTATCGTGTAGTCACAAATCTGAATGGCAGGGCTTTGGATAAATACAAATCGAGCTCAGATAATACGGATAAGTATTTTACAAAGGGCTATGGAAAAATGTACCTGATGAGATAAAACGATCCCATTTGAATTTGGAAAAGAGGTTGCCGGTCAGCCTCTTTTCTTTTTTCGTAAACCATTCATGGCCGGATGTGTTACTTTTGCGGCTTTATGTCGAAAAATTATGGCTAAGATTGGAATCAATATCGCTACCGGGAGCATTCAGCAAAAAGAAATGATTGTGGGCATAGACCTGGGTACCACAAACAGTCTGGTGGCTGTGATACATCCTGAAAACCGGCAGCCTGTTGTGTTGAAGGAGATTGACGGCAATGCCCTGGTACCCTCCGTGATCTATTTCAATGAAAACGGAATGCCTGTTGTGGGCGATGAGGCACGGCAACAACTGGTTCTGTATCCTGAGCGAACCATTTTTTCCATCAAAAGGCTGATGGGCAAATCGTATCAGGACATAAAAAAAGATGCAGGATTTTTTACCTATAAAATAATTGATGATGATGCAGGCGGGCTTGTAAAAATCCAGTCGGGTGACCGCTTCTATTCTCCTGTAGAATTATCCTCACTGATCTTGCAAGAACTTAAAAAAAGGGCTGAGCATATACTGAAAACTCCTGTAACTAAAGCCGTGATCACCGTGCCAGCATATTTTAATGACACGCAAAGGCAGGCAACCCGTGATGCGGGTAAACTGGCAGGCCTTGATGTGTTGCGTATTGTCAATGAACCTACAGCTGCCAGCCTTGCGTATGGCCTGGGGCTGCATAAAGATGAAACACGAACAGTGGCAGTGTACGATCTGGGAGGCGGTACTTTTGATATTTCTATTTTGCGCATCATCAGCGGTGTGTTTGATGTACTTTCCACAAACGGGGACACATATCTTGGAGGAGATGATTTTGACCATGCAATTGTTGCATACTGGTTGCAGCAGTTGCATCTGAGAGAAGAAGAACTGATGCAGCATAAACAACTCATCCAGGAAATGAGACTAAGAGCGGAAGAAGCAAAAAAATTTATTAGCAGTAGCGAACAATACACTGGAGTGGTTGCCGGTGAAACAGTTGTGTTGAGCCGTAGCGATTTTGAAAAAATAGCTGCTCCCTTCGTGGACAGAACGCTGCAATGCTGTCAGCATGCGCTTGATGATGCCGGGTTACAGGCATCCGATATTGAAGAAGTAGTGGTCGTGGGCGGTTCTACCAGGATACCGTTTGTGAAAGAAAGAGTCAGCCGTTTTTTTGGAAGAAAGGTACATGATGAGCTGAACCCTGATGAGGTAGTGGCATTGGGAGCTGCCATTCAGGCCGATATTCTGGCTGGAAATAATAAAGATTTCCTGCTGTTGGATATAACTGCTTTGTCACTTGGCATAGAAACGATGGGAGGGCTGATGGATGTGCTTTTACCACGTAATTCAAAAATCCCTGCTAAGGCATCCCGGCAATATACGACCCAAAAAGATGGGCAGACGGGTATCCGCATTGCGGTTTTCCAGGGGGAAAGGGATATGGTTCAGGATAACCGCAAACTGGCAGAATTTTATCTTTCCGGCATTCCTGCAATGCCGGCCGGATTGCCAAAAGTGGAAATTTCTTTCCTTGTTAATGCGGATGGCATACTGGTGATTACTGCAAAAGAACTACGGAGTGGCGTCCTGCAATCTGTGGAAGTAAAACCCCAGTTTGGACTCACGGATGCAGAGGTAGAGCAGATGCTCTTGGATTCACTCACCCATGCAGCCAGCGATATGAAATTAAGAGCATTGACTGAAGCAAAAACTGAAGCTCAGCAATTGCTGGATACAACAAATAATTTTCTGAAGAGAAACATAGATATTCTGTCTGCTGCGGAACTGGACGGCACACATGCTGCGATTCTGGCCCTTGAAAAAATTAAGGATACAGATGATAAAGACATGATTCGGGCTGCGATTGAAAAACTAAATGAAACTTCACGACCGTATGCGGAACGGTTAATGGATCGTGCCATCAGCACGGCTATGAAGGGGAGGAAGATTTAAATTTTTTCTTGTACCGGGGTATCAGCCCTCCGGCGATGAAACAGAGCAGGATGGCAAAATGCAATACTATAGCTGTCAGTTTTATTTCTTTCCGGTCATAGCGAAAATCAACTTGCCCGCTACCTGCTGGTACATGAACGGTAATACCCGGCCTGTTTTTCACTGTAATTGCCAGCGGTACCCCGTTTAAGTAAGCTTTCCATCCCTTAAAATAATTTTGCTGCAGCGTGATGTCACATTCAGTTGCTGTTTGAAATGCCACACGAACATGTGAAGGATGCTGGATGAGTATCTGAACAGAAGTTTCAAAAGAATCACAACTGGCATATACCAGTGGCTTGTCAGATGCTTCGAAGCCGGATGTTTTATGGATTGATGTTAGTACCAGCGGCCCCCTATACGATTCCTCTAAAGAGACAACTCCCCGAAAGACATTCACATTGTGCCAGGTATTGCCCCTATCATCTTTCACTGTGGCCGGGAACAAAGAAAGATTTCCGGACTGTACTGCAAATCCCTTTTCAATGGGTAAGATGTGCAGAACTTTATTCAGGGAATAACTACTTACGGAAAAGAAAGGAGTACAAAGCAGTGTATTCACTACCAGGTCAGCACAAAAAACCCAAACGGCAGGTTTCCATTTTCCCTTTCGAACAAGGAATACAGTCAGGAGAAGAATGCAAATTTGAAGAGCAGAGCTGAGAATTACAGCAGCAGAAAATGTCATGTTGTGAAACGCTGAAAAAAATGATTGATTGAAAACCCCGGATACGGCATGCCTGTTCAGGAACAGCAGAACTAATAATATTGCACCAACGATTCCGGTTACCGGCAAAAACAGGGGGTTTTGAAAAACCTGTTCTGTTTTTTTATCGGAAAAGGAGCATGCGATAAACATAAGCAGCAGAAAAATAAAGAACAGACGAAACAGGGCGGGATTCCGGAAATAGGTAAATCCGGGAAGCAGGTTCAGCAGTTTACGGACTGGCATCAGATCGCCAAAAGAGGTTGCCAGGAAAAAGAGAGCCATGCCCAGTAAAATAAATGCTATCCTGTTCTTCTGCTTCCAGGCGGTAACAAGAGCAACGGGTGCAGTAAGCAGTGTGAAAAGCCCTGCATAAGTATTCTGCATCATTGACTCTGTATTGAAAAAGTGCATTTTAACAGATGAAAAAGGGAGGAGCATACTGCTGAGGGCTGCAGGATGCAGGTAGTTGGAACAAAAAAAATCTGATGTTACATCTATTCCCCCGCCCCGGCTGATTTGACCCACAACTTCCAAGGTGAACAGCAGTACCGGGATGCAGAACAGGAGGATGAGCAGCAATGTGATGGCGCTTTGTTTCATCAGGGCTTGCCACATCTGTTTATTTTTCCTGGCCCGCCAGATGGATGCCGCAACAAAAATGAAAATTCCATATGTAATGATGATACTGAATGCTGCATACACGCTGGTAAACATCAGTGTGTACACTGCTGCAGCTTTTAAGGAATTGGCAAAGGATGGATAGCGCAACAAGGTCAGAAAGGATGAAACAATCAGTGGTAAAAATGCGGCTGCCGAAATGTACAGCAACCATTGGGATGAACCCACCGTAAAACCGGAAAGCATATAGCCAATGGCCAAAAGCAGACTGATTTTCTCTTCCTTCAGTATACTGGTTTTAAGAAGGTAGAACATACCCCAGCCGGACAGCAAAACATAAAAGATGAATTCTGCATGGAGGGTGTACAAGTTGTAATCAAAAAGGGAACTGAATATCATTCGGGGAGTGCTGAAGATGCCCCACGAAAGAGTACTGTGCAACGGGAAACCTTCGCCCCAGGTGTTGAACCAAAGCGGAAATTCTCCATGCCTTATTGCATTGCTGATAAAATAATTGATGGGATATTCAAGAGCCAGGATATCATTCTTCAATGCCTGGAGCATAAAACTGACAGGCGCCAGGGCAAGGATCCCGCAGAGGCTGATGATTAAATATGGACGAATAACATTTTTCACCTGTTGTGGTAATTTTTAATAAAATTACTGGAGTTTTTTTTCAGGTAGAACCTACTGTAATACAGGATGGCTGACATTTTTCGCCGCATGGAAGATAGATCATTAGTACGGATGCAATAAGCAGTAGCTGTTTGACTCCCTGTTTCTTTAGCTTTTCATAAACTTCCGGTAACTCATTTTATGATCGTGGCACCACCAGTAATGGCCCAGCAATTTACCTGTGGCAAACTTTCCGAAATATTTTTCGAAAGTTCTGTACAGGATCACGTCATATTTGCGATGAAAATTGATCCAGCAGGCGTTGCAGTTGTGACAATAGTGATCCTGTGTTTTTTGTGACTCCTTGCTGTTCAATATGTGATCCAGGGATGAGTTGTAGACATTCCCGAGCGTCACATCAAGGTTTTGGCATACCGGTACGTTTCCATCAGGCAAAATAACCAGGCTGTCTAGAATACTATAGCAATTCAGTTGTACATTACCTTTTCTCCATTCGTCATACAATACCAGGAAATCATAATTTTCAGGAAAATCTTTAATGCCGGAGGGTATATGCTCCCGTATCCTGTGGATTTTGTTGCCTGTGCAGCCGGCAATTGGTTTTTTTTCTGATGATGTTTTACGCTCTTCGATCATCTTTTTAACCTCCTGCAATGTTCTGGGTTCTTCATTTCTCAATGAACCAATTTCAAAAAAACGGGAAGGTTCAAGGGTGTCAAAAAATGAAATATCGTTATAGACCCCGGTTCGTAAATCAATATTAAATTTTTTGGCTACCTCTGCCACATGCGCCAGATCAGAAAAGTCGTTATACGGTGAAAGTGTAAACATAAGGCTGACCGGAATTTTTCCGATCACCTGCTCCAGCAGGGAGATGATACCATCGTAGCCATCTTTGCCACGCATAGACTGGTAGGTATTCTGGTCGCCATCAAGGGAAATGAAAAGACGCCGTGGCGGATATCTGGAAACTGCCTCTTTTACTAATTCTGGTTTCAGGGCATTGGTCAGCAGGTCAAAGTTGGGGTGATGTGTATGAAACCATGCCATGATGTCCATCGCATTCGGGTGCAATAAAAACTCACCCCCTTCAAGGCCCACCCTTGTTTTGCGTGTCACACAGCGGCTTTGCATGATTTCCCTGATTTTTTCAAAAGGGAGGTAACTGACCGGTCTTTTAGTCCAGATCAGGCAATGCCTGCAGGCAGAGTCGCAGAGGTCAGTTCCATAGATCATTAATGTGGAAAGACGTTTCCGGGCAGGAAACCATTGGTTTTTTAAGAATGTGAACCCTCTGTTCATATAGTTGCCGGCAGAATACATATTTGATCAGGATTCACAGAATCCAAATTTTTTTTGTCAGTTAAATTTATTTTTCAATTTCAAAAAAAGCATTTCAAAGTAGCGATAACTGATCATGCTAATGAAAATGGCTGCAAGGGTTACCAGCAGGCCTGAAATCATGTCTGCCGCACGCAGTGATAGTATTTCTGCGGCCAGTAATGTATTTCGGCTGTATTCAAATAGTAAAATGTATACCGGCCAGTGCCACACATAAAGACCATAAGAGATTCTGCCAAAAAAAACCAGGAATTTTTGAGACAGCACCCATTGCACCAGTCCTTTGCTGCTGTTTACGGCTTCATAAACCAGCAACCCAAAAAGGACTGCAAATGTTGTATACCCTACAAAGGCGAGATAGGGTAGTGTAAACCCCTGCCTGGTATTAATGAAATAAAACCCGAAATTGACAGAGGCCATGAGTAAAATAATGTAGGGTGTAAATTTTTTCAGAAGACCGGGGTTTATTTTTTGCAGCAGCGCCACCATTGAACCAATGCAGAGCCCGTCAATTCTGGTAAAGGTGTACAGGCTGGAATAGGCAAGATCTTCGATTTTAAAAGACCAGACAATGTAGCGGGATACTCCTACTGCAAGCAAGATGAAAAGCATTGTACAAAACAGGATCTTCGGTTTCCTGAGTAAAAGTATAAGCAGCGGCCACAGCACGTAGAACTGCTCTTCTACTGCCAGCGACCAGGTGTGGAGCAGAATTTTATCTCCGTAGGGTTCCCGAAAAATGTAGAGCCAGTTTTGTAGGTAGCTCCAGTGCCACAGTTGGTTTTCAAAATAGTAATCAGTATGCAGATTTAATGACGGAATGTTGGATAGAACAAACAAGCAAATAACCAGCGCCAGGTAGAAAAGTGGAAAAATGCGAAGTACCCTTCGCATATAAAACTTTTTCAGGAAGCCAGGTTGATCCGATGTTTTCAGTAAAATTTCGGTGATCAGGAAACCAGAGAGGACAAAAAACAAATCTACCCCCAACCAACCGAAAAAAAAGTAGTTCATGAAACCAAAATTGTGCAGAAGAACCACCAGCAAAATTGCCACACCTCTCAGCCCGTCCAGTGCAGGATAATGTTTTCTGCCTTCGGGCAGGCAGGCGGCAGTGTCCGTGTGTTCACTCATTTGAGTCGGCAGTCTCTATTTTCTATTAACTAACAAATTCCTTTGCAAGTACTTTCCAATCATATCAAACTCGATGTTTAGCCTGTCGTTTTTTTCAGTATGCCCGATATTTGTATGTTCACGGGTATAAGGAATAATGGCAACAGAAAAACTTTTCTTCTTCACCCGGAAAGCTGTCAGGCTGATTCCGTTTACAGTGATGGATCCTTTTTCAATGACCAGGGCGGCATATTTTTGTGGAAATTCGAATTCAAGCTCCAGATTACCGTTTTTTTCTTTCCTTTTTATGCATCGTGCGGTTGTATCCACATGCCCTTGTACTATATGGCCATCGAGGCGCCCGTTCAGTTGAAGACATCGCTCAAGGTTGACCAATGTTTCGGCTTTCCACCTGCTAAGAGTAGTTTTTTTCAGAGTTTCAGCAATCGCAGTAACCCGATGCCTGTTGTCCCGTACATCTTCAACAGTGAGGCAAACTCCGTCATGGCATAAACTCTGATCGGGTTGCAGGGCTGCGGAAACAGGAGATTCAATCCAAAAACTAAGGTTCGATCCGGATTTATTTATTTCCCTGACCCTGCCGGTGCATTCAATTATGCCGGTAAACATCCCTGCAAATTAAGCAGTTATTTCAAAAACTTCAGCGGAATAAGTTTAAAAGAATTGGGCAAACAGGGTTTCCAACTTTCAAATATTCGCCTTATCTTTGCCGTCTTAAAAAATACCAAAGGAGGTATCAAATTAGTTATGCTGATCATTGACTCAAAAGATTGTGAAAACATTGATAAAGCCCTGAAGAAATACAAGAAGAAGTTTGAGAAATCAAAAGTGCTTCTCCAACTCAGGGAAAGACAATCTTTTACCAAACCTTCCGTGAAGCGCCGTGGCGAAGTCCTGAAGGCTATTTATCGCCAGAAAATTGCCAGCGGAAAAATAGAAGCCTGAGTTTTAAGTAAAAGCGCTGGTAAGGGGTAGCCGTAAAGTTTCTTAGCTTTGCTGCTATCCTTTTTTGTTGCTCAGTGCCCGACGCCCAGTCAATACAATCGTTTTTGGAATATCTGAAATTTGAAAAAAGATATTCCCGCCATACGCTGATATCGTACGAAAAGGATCTCAGGGATTTTTCGGCATATGCACAAAAACAGTACAGCATCACGCAGGTTTCAGAAATTACGCACTTTATGATCAGAAGCTGGCTGGCATCTCTAAAGGATGCCGGTCTTACTGCAAAATCAATCAATAGAAAGATTTCCAGTCTAAAATCTTTTTTTAAGTTCGGGCTATCATCAAATTGGATTTCAGTAAGTCCGATGTTGAAAATAATTGCACCAAAAACCAGCAAGAAACTGCCTGTTTTTCTCAAGGAAGCCGAAACTGCCAGTTTATTAAAAACTGTTTCATCTGTGGCTGATGATTGGGATTCGCTGAACACGGCTATGTTGTTTACGATTTTTTATTCCACGGGTATGCGTTTAAGTGAACTGCTGCACTTGCAAGATGAACGTGTAGATTTTGCCAGAAATGAGATCAGGGTTTTAGGTAAAGGAAATAAAGAGAGGATCATTCCTATAAGCAGGGAATTGGCAGAACAAATCCGGCGATATTCCAGGCTGAAGCAGGAGCGGTTTGAAAGCTGTCCTGACAACACCCTATTGGTAACCAAGAAGGGTAGAAAAATGTACCCGAAATATGCCTGGATATTAATAAACCAGCTGTTGGGCACAGAAACCAGCCTGGTAAAGAGGAGTCCGCATATTTTGCGCCATAGTTTTGCAACGCACCTTATGAATCATGGGGCAGGCCTGAATGCCGTCAAAGAACTGTTAGGGCATGGCAGCCTTGCGGCGACCCAGGTTTATATACATAATACCGTTGAAAGACTAAAGGAAATTCATAAAAAAAATCACCCCAGACCATAGTCAAAAAAAGTTATGGGGCTGCTAAAAATTAGCATGTTTTTATCAGGTATTTTCTTCTTTTTTTTGTAATTTACTGAATGATTTTGGGCGCTAACTGCCTTGCTGAAGCTCTTTAAAATATTGTTTCATTGAAAAATTGATTATTATGAATGTAAACATCCAAACAGTTCGGTTTGATGCCGACAACAAATTGATTGATCATGTGAACCGGAAATTGCAAAAGCTGGCCAGCTTTACAGACAGGATCATCCAGGTGCATGTATTTCTGAAACTGGATAACATGTCTCAGGCTGTAAGGGACAAGGTTGCTGAAATCCGGGTACACATTCCCAGGCACGATTTTTTTGTGAAATCAACCAGTAAATCCTTTGAAGATTCGTTCGATGATGCCCTGGAATCTGTAATTGCCCAGGTGAAAAAATACAAAGAAAAACAAGCAGCATAACAAGGAAACCCGCTCAGGCGGGTTTTTTTATACAAATTCAGCTTTGAAAACCAGAAAGGGAATCCACTGGGTGAAAAAGTCCGCAAAAAACTGATTTCAAAATTTTTACAATATTGAATTTCCCTTACCTTTGCCCGCCCATACCCGGAGGTATGGACCAGATATCCGATTGTAAGGATTTGGTAATGTGTACTTTGAAGTTCTTAGAAAATTAGCAGCCGCCATAGCCCTGTGCGAAGGCCGGCTTTAGTTAAGCCACTTTAGCTCAGCCGGTAGAGCAACTGATTTGTAATCAGTAGGTCGTTGGTTCGATTCCGACAAGTGGCTCAGGAAATTTCAGAATGCGGAGTAAAAATTTTTCAAATCTGTGTTCTGAAATCAGCCGATTATAAATCGTTTGGGCAAGTAGCCAAGTGGCCAACGGCAACAGACTGTAAATCTGTCCTCTTCGGAGTTCGGTGGTTCGAATCCATCCTTGCCCACTGTTCTTTGCAATGTTGAAAAGGTTTTAAAAAGTTCAGACGTTATTCAAATTTTAAACGTGCTAGCTTTTTAAACCTTTTAAACTCATATTGCGGGAGTAGAGCGTCCCGCAAAACCGGGACCAATCTATAGTTGGTCCCGAACTATCGGGAAGCATCGTCATCCCGTTACAAGTTCTTAGAAGGGAATAAGAGGTTTTGAAAAAGTTCAAAAGTTTATACAAACTTTAACCGTGTTATTTTTCAACCTTGTAAAAACGTATTGCGGGAGTAGCTCATTTGGTAGAGCGATAGCCTTCCAAGCTATAGGTGGCGAGTTCGAGCCTCGTCTCCCGCTCAGATGAATAAGTTCTTTCAGGTTCGATGAGAATAGAGCTTTTAGCTCTCTATCAGCTATACCAGCCGTTGTAGCTCAGTGGTAGAGCACTTCCTTGGTAAGGAAGAGGTCGTGAGTTCAATTCTCATCAACGGCTCAAAATAGTATTCGTTTGAGGCTGGCAAATGGCTAGGTTCAGGATCAGGAATAAGAGTGTTTTCGGGGGGTGGATGATTGAAAACACTGAACTGATCAAAGGATTTCAGAATTTGGTTAATACTGCATGAAGCAGGATTTAATAAATAAACACAACCTAAAAACAGATAACAATGGCAACGAAAGAGACCTTTAAAAGGGACAAACCCCACGTTAATGTTGGAACAATTGGCCATATTGATCATGGTAAAACAACATTGACAGCCGCAATTACCAGCATCCTGGCTCAAAGGGGGATGGCTGAAGCAAAAAAGTATGATGAGATTGATGCTGCACCTGAAGAAAAGGAACGTGGTATCACCATCAACACAGCCCACGTTGAGTATCAGACAACGAATCGTCACTATGCCCACGTTGACTGTCCAGGCCACGCCGATTATGTGAAAAACATGATTACGGGTGCTGCCCAAATGGATGGTGCAATCTTGGTAGTTGCTGCTACTGATGGTCCGATGCCTCAGACAAAGGAACACATTCTGCTGGCCCGCCAGGTAGGTGTGCCCCGCATGGTTGTGTTTATGAATAAAGTGGACCTGGTAGATGACCCGGAACTGCTTGAACTGGTAGAAATGGAAATTCGTGAACTGCTTACATTTTATGGCTTTGATGGTACCAATACCCCAATTATTAAGGGATCTGCCACTGGTGCACTGGCCGGGGAAGAAAAGTGGGTAAAAGGGGTAGACGAACTGATGGATGCTGTGGACAGCTACATTCCGTTGCCTCCCCGCCCGATTGATCAGCCATTCCTGATGTCAGTGGAAGATGTGTTTTCCATTACTGGCCGTGGTACAGTTGCAACAGGTCGTATTGAAAGAGGCAAAGTTAAAGTGGGAGAGCCTGTTGAAATAGTTGGCTTAATCGAAAAACCGCTTACTTCAACAGTAACTGGAGTGGAGATGTTCCGGAAGATCCTGGACGAAGGAGAAGCCGGAGACAATGCCGGATTGCTGCTTCGTGGTATTGAAAAAACCCAGATCCGCCGCGGAATGGTTATTGTGAAGCCCGGTTCCATTACTCCGCATACTGAATTTAAGTGTGAGGTTTATGTACTGAGCAAAGAGGAAGGGGGTCGTCATACGCCATTCTTCAACAAATACCGTCCTCAGTTTTATTTCCGCACAACCGATGTAACTGGTGAGGTGGAGCTAAATCCCGGAACAGAAATGGTAATGCCCGGCGATAACACATCTATGACCGTGAAGCTGATTCAGCCCATTGCGATGGAAAAAGGATTGAAGTTCGCTATTCGTGAGGGCGGCCGCACAGTAGGTGCCGGTCAGGTGACTGAGATATTGAAATAATGCATTTTTTGACCTTCAGAAGGGAGATTAAAAGCATTTGTATATTTGCAAAGTACCTGGGCCATCAAGTTCAGGTACTTTGTTTCTTTAGGAAATTTGTTCCGGTCAGATATGGCCTGGGAAAATGGACTTAAGAATTGAAGTCCCGGCTGAGCCGGGATTGATGGGAGTTAGAAAGAAGAAACGGAGGCAGAGAAATACGGGCATAGTTCAATGGCAGAATAGTCCCGGCTGAGCCGGGATTGATGGGAGTTAGAAAGAAGAAACGGAGGCAGAGA
>CAYYMK010000004.1:0-42139 GCA_964473035.1 uncultured Chitinophaga sp. | reverse complement strand
AATACGGGCATAGTTCAATGGCAGAATAGCGGTCTCCAAAACCGTTGATGGGAGTTCGAATCTCTCTGCCCGTGCTTGCAGGCAAACAGAATCATCAACATTAATAAACATGAACAAGATCCTGACATTTTTCAAAGATTCGTACAAAGAACTCAAGGACAAAGTAACCTGGCCTACCTGGCCGCAACTTCAGCAATCAACAATGATTGTTCTTGCCGCTACAATCGTAATCACTCTCATTGTTCTGGCAATGGATTTTGTTTCCAGCAACGGGTTAAAATTTATTTACAAGCAACTTTTCTAACATGACAGATACCGTTACAAATACCGAAAATGTGCAGCAGGATACCAAATGGTACGTGTTGCGGGTCATCAGCGGTAAGGAAAAAAAAGTAAAAGAGTACCTGGATAAGGAAATTTCACGGGGTGGCTGGGAACAGGTCAGACAGGTTTTTTTACCGGTGGAAAAGGTGTATAAAGTTGCCAATGGAAAAAAGGTGATGCGGGAGAGAAATTATTATCCGGGCTATGTGATGATTGAAGTGGCAAGCGGCAAGCTTTCTGACGACTTAAGAGATATCATCAAGAATACAACAAATGTGATCCAGTTTCTTGGAAAAGAAAATCCCATAGCCCTGCGAAAGGCAGAGGTCAATAAAATGCTGGGCAAAATGGATGAGATGGCCGAACATGGCGGGGTCAGCATGGTTGAACCCTATATTGTAGGGGAAACAATAAAAATCATTGAGGGGCCTTTTAATGACTTCAATGGGGTAATTGAGGAAGTCAATGATGAAAAAAAGAAACTGAAGGTTACGGTAAAAATATTCGGCCGCTCTACTCCTGTAGAATTGAACTACATGCAGGTAGAAAAGATCAGTTAAGTCTCAGAGTTTAAAATAAAAAAGTACACAAAATCATTCATTTCAGGAATTGAGAGAATAAATTATTTTGTGTAAATGCCACTAGAAACTGCAGTTTGATCCGGCATCGTTTTCAAAAATAATTATAAGCTGTGGAGTATGTACCCCAATTTTTGACAGGCAAGCTCCATTTTATTTCAATGTTCATAGTCGCTAGATAAACGGTCATTGAACAGCCAGCTTATCAGCAAGCTGAACTTTGGAATTGTTGTATCTGCTGAACCCACTGTTCATATTTTCAATGGTATTGGTATTGATGATTTTTCGGATCTTCAATGGGCCGTCAAAATTACTGCTCTGGTTGACCCAGTTCCGGTGCCAGGAGTCTGCTGCATACCCTTATATGGAGCCTCGGATTGCGTCAAATTTTTCAAGTGCCTGTGTTCAGTAGTTTCCTGGTTTGTCGCTCCATAAATCGTCTTTAAGCCGGCGCAAATGACCTCATGATTTTTCCAGGCTACAAACTTGTAACAGTATGGTTCTGATGAACAATGCATAATTTAGTAACTGTCAGGGGAAAATGCTTTTTATCGCTTCCATAAATGCTTTTAGATTCTCGGAGCAGGCTATCAGTAGAGTTTTGAAAAACAGTAGTATCTTTCATCGGGTTCTCAATAACATGCTGCCTGTTTTATGCATCCGGGCAGCATAGCAGATTTAAGTTTGCTTGAACAATAAACAAATTACGCCGCACATGAAGAATATCAAGTTATTACTTTTTTTGCCGTGCTTCTGCCAAATTGCTATAGCACAGAACCCAGCCCCAACCACCGGCAAACAAAAACTGGCTGCATTTGCACAACAAAAAAAAATGCTTCAGGCCTCACCATACAAAGACCTGAAATGGAGGCTGTCAGGGCCCGATAACCGAAGCGGCCGCTGCACAGATGTGGAGGGTATTCGGGGCAATCCAAATATTATTTATGCTGCATTTGCAACCGGAGGCTTGTGGAAAACTACAGATGCCGGACACACATGGTTTCCGCTATTCGATGGAGAAGCAACTCAATCCATTGGAGATATTGCATTGGCACCATCCAATCCTGATATTTTGTATGTAGGAACCGGCGAAGCTAATATTTTTCGTGCCTCATTGCCAGGTATCGGTATGTATAAATCTATGGACGGTGGAAAATCCTTTCAACATATTGGCCTGGAGAATTCGGGAACAATAGCCAGAATTCTGGTGCACCCTAAAAACCCCAACATTGTATATGTGGCAGCCAGCGGCAATGAATGGTCGTATCATAATGACAGGGGCGTATATAAAACAACAGATGGAGGAAAAACCTGGAAAAATATTTTGTTTGAAAGCAAGAAGAGCGGTTGTATTGACCTGGTGATGGACCCGGAAGATCCGAATACGATGTATGCATCTTTCTGGAACAGAATCAGAAAGAGGTGGAGCGACCCGGTACCTGAAGAAGGTGACTACCTTTATAAAACAAAGGATGCTGGTAAAACATGGAAGAAAATTATGAAGGGCCTTCCGGATACCAGGAATACCGGGAGGATCGGCATTGCGGTTGCACAATCAAACCCAAATGTACTGTTTGCATTTGTTGATGACCATAATAAAAAACGGGATCCTGGGGAAAACGAATTTGACAGCTATGAAAGGAAAGTACAGAAGGTTGTGATCGGCGGAGCAATTTACAGAAGTGATGATAAAGGAGAAAACTGGCAAAAGCAGGCGGAGATTCATGATTTCTTCAAGCCTTTTTCCGGCACTTATGGCTGGGTGTTTGGTCAGATAAGAGTTGACCCTAAAGATGAAAATGAAGTGTATGCCTTTGGTGTCTCAAAAGGAGTAAGCCGTGATGGAGGGAAAACCTGGAAAATATGGGAAGCTTCTGATACCAGCAGTGACTGGACCCATGGAGATAATCATGCCATGTGGATTGATGATACAAATCCTGACCGGATGATTGTCGGAAATGATGGGGGTGTTACGCTTACGTATAATGGTGGTGAGAAATGGAAAAATTTTTTTGACAAAATTCCAACCACACAGTTTTACACTGTGACCTACGACATGGAAACACCGTTCAATATTTTTGGTGCAGTGCAGGATGAAGGGACTATGAGCGGAAACGTGACCAATAGTTTCGGACAAAAAACAGATGAGAAACTCCGTCCGTGGCGCATGGCGCCCGGTGGCGAGGGCACACAGATACAGGTGGATCCTAAAAATTCAAATATGGTTTATTCATCCACATATTATGGCCGTCTGATGGAAACCGATATGAGTAAAGGAAGAAGAGAAGGAGTGAAACGCTTCACTCTTTTTGATGTGGGGCGTATTGATTCATTGCGCGGCGAATGGCTTGCGGCTACTACATTTTCAAAATATCATCCATGGCGTATCTATCACGGCCTGCAGCATGTTTATCAAACAGATGACCTGGGCAGAAACTGGCAGCGTATCAGCCCTGATCTTTCGTACAACAAAAAAGCAAAGATGGGAGTCTATCCATATCTCATCTATCACCAGGCCATTACTATAATTACAGAAGCCGGCAAAAACAGTTTGTGGGCTGGTACCGACGATGGCCGTGTCTGGAATAATAACACTTTAGATGGCACCTGGAAAGAAGTTACGAGGGGTTTACCATTGAATAAACATGTTGCCGAAATTGTTGTTTCGCCTTTTAGCAGCAACACCGTGTTTGTAGTGCTGAACGGCAGACGGGATGATGATGCTACACCCTATATATTTGAAACTAATAACTTCGGTATTACCTGGAGGAGCATCGCCTATAACTTGCCTGCTTCACCAGTTAATGCATTTGTTTTTGATCCCGGCAGCGGTAATTATTACTGCGGTACAGATATGGGAGTGTACCGTCTTGCTACCAATAAGAAAACATGGGAGTGTGTAAATGGCAACCTGCCTGCAGCTGTTTCAGTCAATGATATCTTCATCCATCCAAGAGATAAAATAATGGTGATTGGTACTTATGGAAGAGGTGTATATGTGTTGGATGATTTGTCAAAATTGAGATAGCGAACCACAAATTTTCCTGATTAAAAGGTTTAAGAGGAAATGAGAACAGAGCCAATCACAAAAGAATTTCCCAGTTCAGATTTAACAAAATTTAGCGGCAGGATTTTTCATTGTATTGATGCGCATACCTGCGGAAATCCCGTACGGTTTGTGGCTAGCGGCGGGCCTGCTCTGGAAGGGGAAAACATGAGCGAAAAGCGCCAGCATTTTATCCAGGAATTTGACTGGATCAGAACCGGATTAATGTTTGAACCCCGTGGACATGATATGATGAGTGGCAGTATTCTCTATCTGCCGCATGATCCGGAAAATGATGTAGCTGTTTTATTTATTGAAACAAGTGGTTGTTTGCCCATGTGCGGACATGGTACAATTGGAACTATTACAATCGGAATCGAAGCAGGCCTTATCAGACCGAAAATTCAGGGCATCGTTCGACTGGAAACACCGGCAGGTCTGGTTCAGATTGAATACAGGACCGGTCAGGAACCGTCTTCCATAAACCGTGAAATGCCTAAAGTAGAAAGTGTCAAACTGACCAATGTACCTGCTTTTCTTCATTCCACAGAACTCACAGCTCAGTGTTCCGGGTTGGGCGAACTGGTGTTTGATGTGTCTTACGGCGGCAACTTTTATGCAATTGTAGATGTGCAGAAAAACTTCAAAGGACTGGAACAATACAGTGCTGATAAATTAATTGCATGGGCAAGAGAGTTAAGAAAAAATATTAATGCCAGATATGAGTTTGTACACCCGGAAGATGAAACGATAAAAGGCTGTTCACATATTTTATGGACAGGAGCGGTTCTCGATAACACTTCTACGGCAAGAAATGCGGTCTTCTACGGAGAGAAAGCTATTGACCGTAGTCCCTGTGGTACGGGTACCAGTGCCAGGATGGCGCAATGGTATGCCAAAGGCAAGCTGCAGAAAGGTGATGCGTTCATTCATGAAAGTATTATCGGCAGCAAATTTTCCGGCCGGATAGAGGAGGAACTAACTTTACACGGTAAGCCGGCTATTCGCCCTAGTGTGGAAGGCTGGGCGAAAATTTATGGCTACAATAAAATATGGATAGATAAAGATGATGATCCTTATGCGTATGGCTTCCAGGTGATATAATTTATTTATTTATTTCATGCACCGATTCATACTGTTTGTTTGCTTTCTGCTTATTTCAGCATCGGTTTGCCGGGCGCAATATCCTTTCAATAATCCTTTATTACCCGTTGATAAGAGAGTGCATGATTTACTCAACCGGCTGACAATGGGAGAGAAGATTAGTCTGCTATTGTATAATAGCCCGGGAGTGGAACGTTTGGGTATTCCGGCTTATAACTGGTGGAATGAGGCCTTGCATGGAGTTGGCCGTGCAGGCAGGGCTACGGTGTTTCCACAGGCAATTGGTATGGCCGCCACTTTCAATGATGCGTTGTTAAAAGAGGTGGGCACTGTTATCAGTAATGAAGCAAGGGCCAAGCATAATATTGCGGTTCAGAATAATCACCGGGGGCAATACCTTGGGTTAACGTTCTGGTCGCCCAATATCAACATCTTCCGGGATCCCCGCTGGGGCCGTGGCCATGAAACTTATGGCGAAGATCCTTTGCTAACCGGCCGCATGGGTACTGCTTTTGTAAAAGGAATGCAGGGAGATGATCCCCGCTATTTTAAAACAGTGGCCTGCGCCAAACATTTTGCCGTACACAGCGGCCCGGAGCATTCTCGGCATTCCTTCAATGCGCTGGTCACTGCTAATGACTTACATAATACCTACCTGCCTGCATTTAAAAAATTAGTGATGGATGCCAAAGTGGGCGGGGTGATGTGTGCTTATAATCGCTTAGACAGTTTACCTTGTTGCGGCAATCCCTTTTTGCTGCAGGATCTGTTGCGCAAAGAATGGGGATTCAACGGGTACCTGGTAACTGATTGCTGGGCATTGGATGATATTTTTCGTTATCACCAATACGTAAAGACAGCAGAAGAAACTGCTGCTATTGCTATTAAGAACGGAGTGAATGTAGAGTGTGGCAATACACTCAACAGCATACAGAATGCGATAAAGCAGGGATTGTTGACGGAAACAGATATTGATGCTTCATTGACAACAAACCTCTCAACTCTGATAAAACTGGGCTGGTTTGATCAACAGGATAAAACACCTTACGCCCAATTAGGAGAAAAGGATATCAACAACGAAACCGGCAGGCAACTTGCCCGCAAAACAGCCGCACAATCCATGGTGCTGCTGAAGAATAGTAATAACATATTACCGCTTTCCAAAAACCTGCAACGCATTTTGGTAACAGGCCCGAATGCAGATGATATAAATGTGCTGCTGGCCAATTATAATGGTAATTCCGGAAATATGGTGACAGTGCTGGAAGGAATTAGCAATGCGGTAAGTTCGTCCACTGTTATCTATCATAACCGTGGTTGTGATCTTACGGATACAGTATTGCAGCATGTACACTGGATGGCAGGTGAAGCGGATGTTGTGGTGGCAGTAATGGGACTATCGCCCTTACTAGAGGGAGAAAACGGAGATGCTTATTTATCACATGCAGGCGGTGATAAAAAAGATATTTCTTTTCCGTATGCACAACTGAATTACTTGCAGATATTGAAAAAGAAAACAAGGAAACCACTGGTGGTTGTATTGATGGCCGGCTCGGCCGTTGAGCTCAGCCAGGTAGAGTCAATAGCTGATGCTGTATTGCTGGCTTGGTATCCTGGTGAACAGGGAGGCAATGCTGTTGCAGATATTTTGTTTGGAAAAATAAATCCTGCTGGACGATTACCTGTTACTTTTTATAAATCAAACAATGACCTTCCTGTTTTTGATGATTATTCTATGAAAGGAAGAACGTACCGGTATTTTAGCGGTGATGTTCAGCATCCTTTTGGATTTGGATTGAGTTATACCAGCTTTTTTTATAGCGGACTGAAAGTAATAACCGAAAAGAATGGTTTCTCCATTCAGCTGGATCTGCAAAACGCCGGTAAGTATGCAGGTGATGAAGTGGTGCAGTTATACATTCGCCGGATGAGTGCAGGTGATAGTGAACCGATGAAGCAATTAAAAGATTTTAAAAGAGTCAGTTTGGCAAAAGGGGAGACGAAGACAGTAAACCTGCGTTTGAATCAGCAGGATATGGCCTGGTATGATGAGTCACTAAAAAAATGGATAGTCTACCCCGGTGTATATGAGATAGTGATCGGTAGTTCTTCAGAAGACAAAAAATTGGCACACTACTTGACAATCAAATGACCCTGAAAAATGCAATATGGCTAATGTTATTTGCTATCTCAGCAGTTGTAACAGGCTGCGGGCAAATGAATAAGGATAATGCTTCGCCAGCCGACAAAAATTTACCAGAGCTCTTTTTGGTTGTATTAGGGATTGTACAGGATGCCGGTTTTCCGCAGGCAGGTTGTGAGAAAGAATGTTGTGCTGCCTATTACTCCGGTAAGGAGGAAAAGAAACTAGTCACTAGCCTGGCACTGGTGGACAAAAAGAACCAACAATATTGGTTATTTGAAGCCACGCCGGATATTACATTACAATTAAAGAAACTGCAAGACTATTTGCCTGCTGCTGATTATACACCGGATGGCATTTTTATTACTCATGCACATATCGGCCATTATACAGGGTTGATGCAACTGGGCAGGGAGGCAATGAGTACAAAAGATATTCCTGTTTGGGTGATGCCAGGAATGGATACTTTTTTGCGAAACAATGGGCCCTGGAGTCAGCTTATAGCCCTTTATAATATTCAATTGAACCGCATGGTTGCAGACAGTACCGTAAGGCCAACTCCATCATTCTCTGTAATACCAGTAAAAGTTCCGCATAGGGACGAATATTCAGAAACAGCCGGATTTATCATTCAAACAGCCAAGAAAAAAGTGCTGTTTA
The DNA here is from genome assembly GCA_964473035.1 of uncultured Chitinophaga sp. Taxonomy (GTDB): domain Bacteria; phylum Bacteroidota; class Bacteroidia; order Chitinophagales; family Chitinophagaceae; genus JJ008. Next base: position 34,284 of record CAYYMK010000004.1, on the reverse strand, counting down.
TCCCGGATATTGATAAATGGGAAAAATGGGAAAAAGATATTTCATTTTTGATCAGCCAGGTAGATGTGGCCTTATTGGATGGCACTTTTTATCAAAACGGCGAATTACCCGGAAGGGATATAAAAGAGATACCACACCCGTTTGTAACAGAAAGTATGGAGCGGTTTTCCTCTATGACAATGGCCGGAAAGAGTAAAATAAGATTTATTCATTTTAACCATACCAACCCGTTGCTGAAAAAAAAATCACCAGCAAAAGACAAAGTTAAAAAGGACGGCTATGGCGTGGCAGAAGAAAGGATGTTGATTGAATTATAAATATTTGTACAGCATGAAAAGGAAAATAGTTACAACCGTTACATCGCTGTTTGTGCTGGCTCATTCCGTGGCGCAAAAGCTTGAATTTATCAGTTTTTCACGGGTTAGCATTACAGATGATTTCTGGAAACCAAAGATAGAACGGGTGGCTACCCGTACACTTGCTGCCTGCATTTATCAGACAGAGGTAGCTACACCAAGGATCAGGAACTTTGAAAAAGTGGCACAGGCCAAAGGAGAACCACATGAAGGCATATTTTATGACGACAGTGATGTATTTAAAGCGCTTGAGGCGATGGCTTATTCATTAAAAACACATCCAAGCGAAGCAATGGAACAGAAATGCGATGAGTGGATCGAAAAAATTGCAGCTGCGCAGCAGCCAGACGGGTATCTGAATACTTATTATACATTAAAGGGGATGCAAGGCAGGTATACCGACATGAGCATGCATGAAGATTATAATGCAGGACATATGATTGAGGCCGGCGTCGCATATTTCAATGCAACAGGTAAAAGAAAACTACTGGATGTCTGTATTCGTTGGGCTGATCATTTTGATGCTTTATTCGGGCCCGGCAAACAGCATTGGGTCACCGGGCACCAGGAACTGGAACTGGCCCTGGTAAAACTCTACAAGCTGACAAAGAATGAAAGATACCTGAAGCTGGCTGACTGGTTGTTGAGCGAGAGGGGAAAGAAACTGGCAAAGGGTTATACATGGTCCGACTGGAAAGATACTGCTTATGCTCAGGATCTTCTACCGGTGAAAGAGCAAACGCAGATCACTGGTCATGCGGTCAGGGCAATGTATCTGTACACCGGCGCAGCTGATGTAGCTGCACATACCGGTGATACCGGATATATGAAAGCCATGCGGGCGGTTTGGGAAGATGTAGTGTACAGAAATATGTATCTCACAGGAGGCATTGGTTCGGCCGGAAGTAATGAGGGATTTACCAAAGATTATGACTTGCCCAATGAACAAGCATATTGCGAAACTTGCGCCAGTGTGGGAATGGTGTTCTGGAACCAGCGGATGACGGCAATGAGCGGTCAGGCTGAATATATGGATGTACTCGAAAGAAGTTTGTACAACGGGGCATTGGATGGCCTGAGCTTAACCGGTGATCGTTTTTTTTATGGCAATCCACTGGCAAGCAGGGGTCAGCATTACAGGAAGGAATGGTTTGGTACGGCATGCTGCCCTTCAAACATTGCCAGGTTAATTTCTTCTTTGGGTGATTATATATATGCATGGCGTGAGGATGCAATATTTGTGAATCTTTTTGTGGGCAGCAGTACAAACATACCTTTCAACAGTAGTGATGTGGAAATAAAATTAGACACAAAGTATCCGATTGATGGCAACGTGAAGCTAACTGTGAATCCAGAAAAAAAAACAAAATTTAAACTTTATATTAGAATACCAGGCTGGTATTCGGGCAATGTAGTTCCGGGAAATTTGTATCAGTCTGCAGGAAATGAAACAGTGACTGCCCACCCCCATTTCCGGTTAAATGGAAAGGCACTGAGCATGAATATGGAAAAAGGATATGCTGTTGCTGAAAGAGTATGGGAAAAAGGAGACGTACTGGAATTCAATTTCCATATGGATGTGAAGCTGATTAAGGCCAGGGAAGAGTTGACGCAAAATATTGGGCGAATCGCTGTACAGCGGGGACCATTATTGTATTGTGTAGAAGCCTCTGATAATGCGGGCAGGGCATGGAATATTGTAGTTCCTGAACAAACAAGGTTTGAAGTTGTGGATTACAAAGTTCTGGATGAAGAGGTAAAAGCGCTGACGGCCGAAGTTCCGGTTGTCACGGTTTCTCCGGATGGGCTGTCCGCTCAAACCGAACGTAAAAAAATAATTGCTGTTCCATACTATACCTGGGCCAACCGTGGGAAAAGTGAGATGCAGGTCTGGCTACCCTTAAAGATTACGGATATTAAACTTAATTATTAAATTCAGGTTCTGGTTACTGAATTTCCGAAAACAAAAGAAATACTTATGCTGCGAATCTCATATCTTCTGATCGTTGTATTTTTTTTTTCAGCCTGCAAACTAATGCCCCGAAAAGATGAAAAAAAGAAAAAGCTAATGCCTGCTGCTACAAAACAATTTTTTGGATTTTCCGGTACCGACAGCGTGTTCAGATACATCCTGAAAAACGGAAAAGGAATGGAGGCTGGGATTATTAATTATGGGGGCACAGTCACAGATATCATAGTGCCGGGCAATGATTCGGTGCCCGTACATGTGGTACTTGGGTATGATTCACTGGCTGGATTCCTGCAAACCGGTAATCCATATTTTGGCTGCCTGGTAGGGCGCTATGCCAACCGGATAGCGAATGCACAATTCGTGTTGGATGGGAAATTATATAAACTGCAAACCAACAATAACGGGAATACCCTCCATGGTGGGATTAGGGGCTTTGATAAAGTATTATGGTCTGTGCTTCGGGTTTCGGACAGCAGTCTTACACTGGCATATCTGAGTCCTGATGGAGAAGAAGGGTTTCCCGGCAATCTTTCGGTTGAAGTGACATATACACTGGGTAGAGAAAATGAACTGATGATTTCATACAAGGCTTCTACCGACCGGCCCACACCTGTAAACCTGACCAGCCATTGCTATTTTAATTTGTCCGGCGGAAAAGACAGCACAATTCTGGATCATGAACTGTTGCTGGATGCAGATACATATACACCGGTAAATGAGGCCCTGATTCCCACTGGCAAAATGGTATCCGTAGCAGGCACACCGATGGATTTTCGGGTTTTAAAAAAAATTGGAAAAGAGCTGGCATTGGTGCCTGGCGGCTATGATCATAACTGGGTTTTGAATAAAATGAAAGGAGTGCTTCAGCGTGCAGGCGTTCTGATTCATCCGGGCAGCGGAATTGTCATGGAATTTTTTACAACTGAGCCAGGCATTCAGTTTTACAGCGGTAATTTTTTGGACGGAACTTTAATGCATAGCAGAAATGGACAAAGATATATCAGGCATGCCGGGCTTTGCCTGGAAGCACAGCATTTCCCGGACTCCCCCAACCAGCCATCATTTCCGGCTACAATACTCAGACCGGGAGACACATATCAGCAGACAACTGTGTATCGGTTTGGTCTGAAATGAAAAGGGCACAGAATGCTCCGCCTCTGATCTAATGTTTCCTGCCATTGTCTGAGAAAACATCCTTGAAGAATAAACGCAATCTTTTGTTTTACCGTTCCGCAACGCTGTTGTGGTTTATAAACTTTGGTTGCTGTATATTGCGGCTGTATTTAACTTGGGTATACATTTTGGAAGAAAGGTCAAATCCCAATGATATAAATCACGGGTTGTAATGATCAAAATGACAGGTTTCGAATCATATTTCAGTTGTTCAGAAACTATGAGCCGGCAGTCTGGTGGAAATTTAAAAGTAAAAGAGGAGTCAATTAATGGGAAAAGTAATTATTGTGGGAGGCGGAATTATCGGTTTGAGTTCTGCCCTCTATCTGAAAAAATCAGGGTGGGATGTTACGGTGCTGGATAAGGGCGATTATCTTGATAATTGTTCATATGGAAATGCAGGATACATTTGTCCCAGTCATTTTATTCCTCTGGCAACTCCCGGGATAGTGAAAAAGGGGCTGAAGTGGATGTGGAATTCCCGCAGCCCGTTTTATGTACAGCCAAGACCCGACATTCATCTGATGCGTTGGGGGCTCAGGTTTATGAAGAATGCAACAGCAAAGCATGTGGAGGCTTCCGCTGTACCTCTGAGAGATATTGCTATCTTCAGCCAGGCAGCCTATGAAAGCTGGCTGCAATCGCCGGGTTTTGATTACGCTTATGAGCACAAAGGGCTGCTTGAAATATTTCAATCCGATGAAGGAGGTGACCATGCAAAGCATACCTGCGAAAGGGCACATGCGTTGGGATTAACGGATACTGTGATGCTGAGTGAGGAAGAATTGCAGGCACTGGAGCCACAAACACAGATTCATGCGAAAGGCGCAATATGGTTTAAGTGCGATGCCCATTGCTACCCGAATAAACTGATGACCAGCCTGCTGCACCACTTGCGAAATGAGGGAGTACATCTTGTTCCAGGTGCAGCCGTGTCCGGGTTCGAACAGCAAAGCAGGCGCATTACAAAAGTTTTTGCAGGAAAGAGAGAATGGGAAGCCGATGAAATTGTTTTGGCAGCAGGATCATGGTCGAGGCAAATAGCTAAAATGGCAGGCCTGTACATACCACTCATGCCAGGCCGGGGTTATTCTGTAACACTCGAAGATTCGCCACACCGGCTCAACCATCCTGCGGTACTGATTGAAGGCAGGGTAGCCCTGACCCCCATGGATGGCAATAAGATTCGCTTCGGAGGAACAATGGAAATCACATCGCATAGAACTCCGCCAAGAATGAGCAGGGTGCAAGGTATTTTGGAAGCAGTAAGGAGGTATTACCCGCAATTTGATGTGGCTTTGCCTCCAAAAGAAAATGTTTGGTATGGCTACAGGCCTTGTTCTGCTGATGGACTTCCGTATCTAGGCAGGGTAAAAGCAATTAGCAACCTGACTATGGCAACGGGGCATTCCATGCTGGGGCTGAGCCTGGGAGCAGGTACCGGAAAGCTGGTTGATGAAATTGTAAATGACAAGCCAACAAGTATGGACATCAGTCCTTTCAGGGCAGATCGTTTCAGTTGATCAGTCAGGTATGAATCTCGGAAACACTGCAATGCTCAATGCACTGTACAGGGAATTCTGTGATCCGGATTTTTCCTTCGATTTTCTTCACAATATTTAAGCAGAAAGTTCGTGCCTGTTTCAGAAAGTAGTTCTTACTTTTATATCTGCTATGAACTTCACACCCACCCGCCTGCCTTACCGCCAGACCGGAGCGTTTTCAAAAATTGCACTGGATTATATTGATCAGCTTGAAGAGCTGAGACCTTTTTTTCTGTCTCCGCCCACACTACAGGGAATTCAGAAAGCGATTGAAGCAAGAAAACAGTTCAGCACAAACCGGCAAACATTGGTTCAGCATTTATGGACGCAGTATGAAGGTATCCAGGCGGGAGAACAAGTTCGTAATCATATTGACTCATTACTGTCGCCTGATACGTTCACAATTACCGCAGCACACCAGAACAATATTTTTACAGGTCCTTTGTATTTTCTATACAAGATTGTACATGCCATAAAGCTGGCAGCGCACTGCAAGAATTTAATTCCGGCATACAAATTTGTTCCAGTTTTTTACATGGGAACAGAAGATGCTGACCTGGACGAATTGAATCATATCTATCTCGGCGGAGAAAAAATAACCTGGCAAACCCGCCAAACAGGTGCTGTGGGACGAATGTATGTTGACCAGCAGTTGCTGCAACTGATCAGGAAATTGGAAGGACAATTAACTGTTTTGCCGCATGGTGCTGCAATCATCCGGCATCTTACAGCGTGTTACCAAATGGGAGATACCATTCAGGCTGCTACTTTTCGGATGCTGCATACACTTTTTGGGGAACAGGGTCTTGTGGTGTTACTACCAGATGCAGCAGCGTTGAAAAAACTGATGCTCCCGGTTTTCAAAGATGAATTACTGAATCAGGCAGCTTCGGGCATTGTTCAGCAAACTACTTCCCGGTTGCAGGCGGCCGGGTACAAAGTTCAGGCACAGCCGAGGGAAATCAACCTTTTTTATTTACAGGGCAACCTGCGTGAAAGAATTCAGGACGGCGCTGAATTTACTATTCGGAACACGGATAAAAAATTTTCAAAGGATGAAATGCTGAAGGAACTGGAGCAATATCCTGAACGGTTCAGCCCTAATGTTATTCTCAGGGGCCTGTACCAGGAAACCATTCTTCCCAATGTTGTTTTTATCGGGGGCGGAGGTGAAACGGCTTACTGGCTGCAATTGAAAGAGCTTTTTCAGCATTACAAAGTGCCTTTTCCTGTGCTGGTTCTGCGCAATTCATTTTTAATTGTGGAAAAAAAATGGCGGGATAGAATCAGGAAACTGGGTTTTGATGCAATAGATTTTTTTCAGGAAGAGCAGGAATTGATGAACAGGTTGGTACGGAAAAGCAGTTTGTATGACAGCAGCATGCCGGCCCGGCTGCAGGAAGCAGAAAAATTTTATGATGATCTTATCAGGCAAACGGCAAAAACAGATCCGTCGCTTTCTCAGCATGTGCAATCCCTGAAAGCCCAGGCAATACAACGCCTCAGGGAACTGGAAAAGAAAACACTGCGTGCCGGAAGAAGAAAGATGACTGACAGCCAGCGGCAAATTCATACAATAAAAGAGCATCTTTTCCCGGGAGCCGGCCTGCAGGAAAGAAGAGAAAGTTTTCTTTATTATTTTTCACTCTGGGGAGCAGATTTTTTAGCCGGTTTGTACCATTCATGCCAGGCGCTGGAGCAGGAGTTTGTATGCATAGCCGAAAAATAACAAGCACAGGAATGGGGGAAAGAGATCACTCGGTCTTCTTATTTCTTACTGATACGGTACAGATTTCCGCCGTCGGTCACTGCATACAACATTCCATTGATGTATGCCACATCGCGGAACCGTTCGTACAGATCTGCAAGTAAACGTTCTTCTCCGGTTACTTTATTATTGACAATCACAAGCCGGCATATGTGTGTGCTGCTGAGCCCGCCGATAAAAAGATTATTCTTCCATTCTGGTATGGCTGTTCCTCTGTAAAAAGTCATTCCGCTTGGAGACAATACAGGATCCCAGTAATAAACAGGTTGTTCCATCCCTTCTTTTTTCTGCAATGGTTCGCCTATCTTGCTTCCGCTGTATTCAATTCCATAGGTGATTACCGGCCATCCATAATTTTTCCCTGCCTTGATGATGTTGAGCTCATCGCCTCCACGGGGGCCAAATTCTGCTTCCCATAGTTCGCCGGTTACCGGATGAATTTCCAGGCTTTGTGCATTGCGGATTCCAAAAGCAAAAATTTCAGGCAAGGCTTCTGTACGTTTGAGAAAAGGGTTATTGGGTGCAGGCTTGCCATCTTTGGTGATTCTGAAAATTTTTCCGAGACCGGAATGCAGCCATTGAGCCTGTTTCCGGCCTTCCAGTATGGAGCGTTCGCCGGTGCTAACAAACAACATTCCCTGTTTGTCAAATACCAGCCGGGATCCAAAGTGCAGGGTACTTTTTAAAGCTGGCGTAGCTCTGAAAATTACCACAGGGTTTCTTACGATGGATGCGGCTTCATCCAGTTGTCCTTTGGCCACCGCCATCAGGTTTCCGGTTCCGTATTTTTCTGAAAAAGACCAGTAAATTGTTTTTGTACGCAGAAAATCGGGATCAAGAGCTACATCAAGCATACCTCCCTGGCCACGGTCATCCACAGCGGGGAAGCCGGAAATTTTTTTCAGTAGCCGACCATTTCCATCTAGGATCATCATGTAACCACTTTTTTCGGTTAGCAGCAGCTGTCCGTTCTGCATGGGTACAATGGCCCAGGGCCTGCCCAGTTTTTCAGCAATTTTTTCGGTTTTATAAGGAGTGCTGGTTTTCACGGCTGCTATTCTTGTTTGCCCGGTAAATGCCGGCTTGTAACTGGTATTTGCTGCTTTGTTTTCAACCGGAGGCAGGCGGGAGGTATCAGAATCTGTTGCTTTGTTGAAAAAACCGGATGCTGAAAACGAATACTGACAGGCTGCAATTAAAAAAAGGATGCCGGGGTTCATATATTTTTTTGTATGTAAAAATACTAAATCAGCGCCGCATTGTTTGGGATGATGAGTTTCCGTTTATATTTCTCAGCATCAGTTCGGGATGAATTTTCTCAATTAACTATGTGACTCTTGTCATTGAATGATCTCGAATTAAATAACAATTTTGAGGTGAATACAGTACTTTTTGGATCGCAGTAATTGAATGTGGCAGGAGATCGTTTGATCAGGCTGCCAGACCATTATCCCTGGTGTGAGAGATGGGTTAGCCCGAAAATTTTATATCATATTTCAGGTTGTGTTCTGTAATTTCGGTATGAAAAAATATTCTCTCTTTACCCATAAAAATAATTTCGTATGAGCTACACAACAGTTGCACATTGCGGGACCGATCATCAGGAATGGATCAGGCGGGTCGAATTTTATGAAGATGATTTAAATGCTCTTGAAGAACGATTATTGGAAATTGTGAAAAAAAATAACGGGCATGAAGCAATGGCTGGAGTGGAGCATTTTCAAAACCAGTTTATCCTGCAGAAAGACAGCATCAATGACCTGAAGTATATCATTCGTCAGCATGATCATAAAGTGGCGTCTGATGCCCAGAAACATGCAGGCAAAATGGGGCAATACCTTACTGAAGAGCATGAAGTGATATCTGAAAAAGTAGAAAGCTTTGAAAAAGTGAACAATGAACTACGCCGGGAGTTCACCAGCTTTTTGTCTAAGTGGATGTAAACTTAAAAATGGGTCAGCGATCTGCTGGTATGAAGAAACTACATCTTGCTGCATATAGACTCTTTTTTCTGCTTTTCATACTTGCAGTCCTGTTTTCCTGCACGGAGAAAGAAAAAAAAGCTGCACTTGAGAATTTTCAGTATGAAAAATTTAAAGATTCTCTACTCAGTATTAAATCAGCAACAGGGCTGGCGGCTGATACAGTCAATATTCTTGATACGTCACTTTTTATTCCAGGACGAGATTCGCTGGATACCCTTTTGAAAAATATTGATACCATTTGGCACAGGGAAATCGGTCTGATGGCCCGGCTCGACTCTGTAAAAAAAGGCCTAAAAAATATTGCCGGGTTTACTCCAGAAGAAAAAGCAGTGATACAGGAAAACACCAGGGTGGTGGATTCATTTCTCCGGCAAAGGGATACACTTCAGCAAAGCACATGCAGAGCTAAAGAATGTATTATTTACGTAGTGATTGACAAATCGGCTCAGCAAATGCTTCTGTACCTGATGGGTGAATTAAAAGACAGTTTTAAAGTTTCTACGGGAAAAGGAAAGTATGAAACTCCGGAAATGGCTTTACACCCCCGCGGGCCAATACTTACACGATACACCTCACGCAAATTTCCGGGCGGCAATTACCAGGGATTGGGCAATATGCCATATGCCGTTTTCCTGAAGGGAGGATATGCGATTCATGGTACCACCACCGGAAATTTTGCAAAACTGGGAAGCAGGGCTTCGCACGGCTGCATTCGGTTACACCCGGATCATGCCAAAATTTTTTATGCGCTTGTAAAAATTGCCGGTTTGAGCCAAACCTGGGTAGAAATTAAGGATTCAATTCCTCCGATTGCAGAATGAGTGTTGGGAATCCCGGTTGGTTTATTTTTTCTTCACTCCAAAATTCTGAATCCACCACCACATGTCTTTTTGGTACATTGCCGCACAGGCTGCATGCGTCCAGTCAGGGTTCAGCATATTATATCTGTGGCCATACCCGGGAATACCTGAATCAATCAGCAGTAAAATAAGAATATCACGGGCGGTACTTCCACTGACTGAGCTACCGGCAATATTTTCATTTCCGGTCTCCATGGATGGGGAGAAATGAGTAATTCTGTTCCACGGTTCCGACCCATCTGTACCAGTATGCCCCAGTTCCCAGTGATGCAGCGCCTGGTCACGGGCATGTTTTTTAGCTGCACGATAAATTCCCTGGTCGGGTTTTAATATGGATAACGGAGCCAGTGTTTTAAGTTCCTGTGCCAGCAGGGTCAGTGCCTTCACTTCTTCTTCATAGGCATAAAACCAGGTCGTGTCTATTGATTGTACTGTGCTCCCATTGTTACTACTTGTGGTTATGGTCAGGCTGAAGTTGGCAGGGCCTTTTCCCTGAGATTGCATTTTTTCCCGGGCTTGTTCCAGCAAAGGCTCTATGTATTGCAGGTAAGAGGCCGGGTTACTTCTGAGTCGGTTTAATTCATAAATCATTTCCCGCTCAACTACCGTCATATAAGTACAGTCCCGTGCAGTATGAAGCGCATCATGATGCTGCGAAAAACTGCGGCAATTCATCAAAACAAGCAGTAAAAGTGTGGCTCCTCTCATAGTTGAGCAGAAATGCTGAAAACGGGTCTTCGCACAAATTATTATTTAGAAATAAGTTAATTTTATTCGGCAGGGTGCCAACCCGGCTACAGGAAAATTAATCTTAACAAGGAAGAAAACAGGCTTATGCGATTTATATTCATGTCCCTGATATTTGTAACAATGGCGGCATTTGTGATACAGCAAACAAATGAAAACATGCCGGCACACAGCACCCGGACAGACGGGCCCTATGTGATCTACCGAAATTCCCACGTAGTGGCCAGCTATATCCTGGATCAGCATGAACAAAAAATTGTTCAGTCAGACAGTATTCCGGAATCCGGTAAAACGGGGCTTGTATTAACTGTGGCAACAGAGGAGCAAGGCCAGTTTTTCCGGGTAGCACTGAAAAAACAGTTACAAAATGAGAAATCAGAGTACCCCATGCCGGAAAAAATGTTTGTACTCTCAGACCTGGAAGGAAACTTTTCTGCTTTCCGCAAACTGCTGCTGACAGCAGGCATTATTGATTCAGCATTTAACTGGGCATTTGGCAATGGTCACCTGGTGCTTACCGGCGACTTTGTGGACAGGGGCGCACAGGTCACCGAATTGCTTTGGTGCATTTACTTATTAGAAGAAAAAGCAAAGGCAGCCGGGGGATATGTGCATTATATTCTCGGGAACCACGAGATTATGAATCTTAGCGGCGATCTCCGCTATGTTCATGCAAAATACCTGGAGAGTGCCTCCCTGCTGCAAACCGGGTTTACCAGTCTGTTTGGTGAGGCCTCAGAACTGGGCAGGTGGTTGCGAACCAAGAATGTGATGGAGAAAATAGGGAATATTTTATTTGTGCATGGTGGTATTTCGGCGCCAGTCAACCACATGGAGCTTTCAGCCTCAAAACTGAACAAACTGGTGCGGCCATATTATGCAGACAGCCTGTACAATTATGACAATCCCAGACTGGATACGCTCTACAGCGACCTTGGACCTTTCTGGTACAGGGGCTATTACAAAAGCCTCACTCCATTGGAAGAAAATACAATTGAAAGTACACTGAAACTGTACCATGTTAAAAAGATTATTACCGGCCATACCGTCATTGCAGACAGCATTAGCATGTTATACCAGGGTAAAGTGTTCAATACCGATGTGCACCACGCCGGAGGGCATAGTGAAGGCTTGTTGCTGGAAAAGGGTAACTGGTACAGGGTAACTCCGGCGGGTGAAAAATTTTTTCTTTCCGTGCATTAATCATTGGTGAAATCAGTCAATTTTTCCCTGGCGAAAAGGGCCGAAATGGAAATAGGCGGTTAAAAATTCCCATGGAAGAGCTGCTGTGCGAAAATTCAGTCTTAAATAATTTTTCAGTTTAACAGGATTCTTTATCTTGTTTGAAAAATCAATTGCCCGCAGGGTGATATTCGTATTTAAAAATTCATCAAAACTAAAAATTATGAGAAAGTTCCTGATTTTCACATTAGCCCTCGGGCTTTTTGCTGCCTGTAATAATAATAAAGACAAGGATCGAAGGGATGACCGTCGTTCCACCAGAGAAAGTGATGATTACCGCGACCGGGATAGCCGTGACCGTAATGATGATCGTAATACGGATTATGATGACCGTGACCGGAACAATGACAGGAATGTTAGTAATAATGATGATAATGGAAACAGCGGCGGCGGATGGTCTTCCCGGGAAGTTGAAACATTCGTGAATGAATGTGTGTCAGAAGCAGAAAAAAGTGAGATGGGCAGATCAATGGCTGTCAGCTATTGTGAATGTATGCAGAAACAACTCGAGAGAATGTATCCGGATCCGAATGATGTCGCAGATATTGACATGGAATCGGCAAAGATGCAGCAAATGGCAAAAGACTGTCTGGGTATTAAAGATTAAGAGTTACTATATTTTGTTGACCAGCAAGGCCTGTTTTGACTGACAGGCTTTTTGCGTTTTAGGTAGTTAACTGTTTACTGTATAATTTTGCAGGCTTATCAGAAAAAAAATTTATGGCAAGAATGATTGCATTCAGGGAAGCACTCAGGGAAGCAATGAGTGAGGAAATGAGAAGGGACGACCGGGTTTTTTTAATGGGAGAAGAAGTGGCTGAATACAATGGTGCATATAAGGTAAGCCAGGGTATGCTGGCTGAATTTGGCCCACGGCGTATCATTGATACACCGATATCGGAATTGGGTTTTACGGCAGTCGGAGTAGGTGCTGCACAAAACGGACTCAGGCCCATTGTAGAATTCATGACCTGGAATTTTGCTGTGCTGGCACTCGATCAAATTTTGAACACAGCATCCAAAATGCTGGCCATGAGTGGGGGCCAGGTCCAATGCCCCATCGTCTTTCGGGGGCCCAACGGTTCTGCGGGGCAACTGGGGGCACAACATTCTACAGCTTTTGAAAGTCTTTACGCAAACATTCCCGGTATTAAAGTGGTATCCCCTTCCAACGGTTATGATGCAAAGGGATTGCTGAAACAGGCCATCCGCTACGAAGAAGACCCGGTTGTATTTATGGAAAGTGAGCAGATGTACGGTGATAAAACTGGCGTACCAGATGAAGAATATTATATTGAGCTGGGGCGTGCAGATGTGAAGAAACCAGGCAACGATATCACTATTGTCTCATTCAATAAAATGATGAAAGTGGCTTTGGAGGCTGCCGCCGAACTGGAAAAAGAAAAAATCAATGCCGAAGTCATTGACCTGCGAAGCATCCGTCCGCTCGACTGGATGACGGTTCTGAACAGTGTAAAGAAAACCAATAGGCTGGTTATTGTGGAAGAGCAATGGCCTTTTGGCTCCGTTTCATCCGAACTCACATACCGAATCCAGAAAGAAGGATTTGATTACCTGGATGCGCCCGTTCGCAGGATTACAGCTGCTGATGCCCCCCTACATTATGCAGCAAACCTGGTAAAGGCTGCTTTGCCAGATGTATCCCGTACAGTCAGGCTGGTCAAAGAAGTGATGTATATGGCCAGGTAAAACCACACTTGACCGGTTTGCTGTTGAATAAAATCTTCTTGTTTCAAAACAACTATTTTTACTTAAAAAAAGACACATGCCGGAACTCCTGATTATTGATGATGAAAAGGCCATACGGAAGACGCTATCTGAAATCCTTTCATTTGAAGGATATAAAATTGATGAGGCATCGGATGGCGAAGAAGGGCTGAAAAAGTTCAGGGAAAGAAATTATGACCTGGTACTTTGTGACATTAAAATGCCGAAAGTAGACGGAATCGAGTTTTTGCAAAAAGCTGGCGAAATTAATGCAGATGTACCGGTGATTATGATTTCCGGGCATGGCAATATTGAAACCGCCGTTGAAGCGGTAAAAAAGGGTGCATTTGATTATATCTCAAAGCCACCGGATTTGAACAGATTGCTGATTACGATCCGGAATGCAATGGATAAAAGCAGCCTCGTCTCTGAAACAAAAGTGCTGAAAAGGAAAGTTAGCCGTGTGCAGGAAATGATAGGGGATTCGGCCGCCATCAGGAAAATCAAAGAAACGATTGACAAGGTAGCTCCAACTGATGCCCGCATTCTCATCACCGGCGAAAATGGTGTTGGGAAAGAGCTTGTAGCCCGCTGGATTCATGAAAAAAGCAACAGGGCTTCTGGACCGATGGTGGAGGTAAACTGTGCCGCCATCCCCACGGAACTGATCGAAAGTGAACTTTTCGGCCACGAAAAAGGTTCCTTTACATCCGCAATCAAGCAGCGTATTGGAAAATTTGAATCGGCCAGCGGGGGCACATTGTTTCTGGATGAAATAGGCGATATGAGTGCCAGTGCCCAGGCCAAAGTACTGAGGGCATTGCAGGAGGGAAAAATAACAAGGGTGGGTGCCGATAAAGATATCAATGTGGATGTACGGGTCATTGCGGCTACAAACAAAGACCTGCTGAGTGAAGTGGAAGAAAAAAATTTCAGACTCGACTTATATCACCGTTTGAGTGTGATCATCATCCATGTACCATCTTTGAACGATAGGAGAGATGATATTCCACTACTCGCAGATCAGTTTCTTAAAGAAATATGTGCCGATTATGGCATTGCGATAAAGCCGGTGGATCCTGTTGCCCTTAGTATGCTGCAGCAATATAATTGGACAGGAAACATAAGGGAACTGCGCAACGTGGTAGAAAGACTGGTTATTTTATCGGGTAAAACTATCACTTCAGATGATGTACAGGCTTATGTAATGCCTAAGAATTAGTATTTTTTTTCTGCCAGGCATCCCGGATGTATTCGGGCAGTTCATGTGGTTTATACAAAGGCTGTACAATGAAGGGTAAATCAGGTACAACGGTTACCAATGCTCCGGCAATCAGGATTTTTTGCCCCGGAAAATATTTCCTGAATACAGAAAAATATTCTTCCGTATTGCAGTCCAGCGGGCAGTTTGATATGTATCCAAAAACAAAGTCCACTTTATTTTGCATCAGGTAATTTTCCAATACCCGTGAAGAAGTGTTTTCTCCCAGGTACACGGTTTGGCAGCCGGCCTTTCGGAGCAGGTAATCGGCAACAAGTAAAGGCAATTCATGATACTCGCCGGCAGGAGAAAATAGCAGGATGCGGGGGGCGGTGCTCTTGGGTGGTTCCAGGCCATCAATGGCGCAAACAATTTTTTTGCGTATGATATGGCTTGAAAAATGTTCCTGGGCAGGAATCACATTTCCGGTCATCCACAGAAGGCCTATTCGCTGCAGATACGGATAGCATACATTAAAAATTGCAGATTCAATGCCATTTCGCAGGATGAGGGCATTGAGAATTTTATCAAAGCGTTCCCGGTCAAAATCTACTGCTGCCTCAATGAGCTGGTGGACAAATATTTCATAACCTCCCTGTATTTGGGCAGTTTTCCGGACGGCGTCATTGATTTCCTCGGGGTTCATGGATGCGATACGGGAAATTTTATATCCATGATGGTTCAGGTATGCAATGCGCAGTAAAACCTTTAGGTCATCGTTATCATACACCCGGTGACGGCTTTCTTTTCTTTTCGCCCTGAAAATATCATAGCGTTGCTCCCAAATGCGCAAAGTATGCGCCCGGATTCCAGTCAGGTTTTCAATATCCTTTATGCTGAATTGGTTCATTGAAGGGCTTAAAATTAAGTAATTGTGCCGTATAGGGGTTTAAGAAAACTTTGAATATTAAAATTTCGGCGGGCAGTTTTTTACTCTATTTTTGCCCGTTAAAACAATGTCATGCCATTTCAGGACTTTTTCTTTGTTTATTTGGTCAGCACATTACTGGTGATGTTGCCTTCCTGGGGCCTTTCAGGCCTTTTTGCCCGGGCAGGGGCTCCTGCCTGGAAAGCGTATATCCCATTTTATAATACCTGGGTGATGCAGAAACTTTCCGGCAGACCCGTGCATTGGGTTTTTTGGCAAATCATACCAGTTGTTGGCTGGTTCATCACCCCTGGCATTTTTATTGAATTTGTGAAAGCATTTGGTAAATTTTCACTGGGGCAACATACGCTTGCATCCCTGGCTGCACCGTTTTATTTTCCCTGGCTTGCATACAAGGAGAAACCCGAATTTATCGGGCCTGCAGGAGTGAAGAAATTTAAAAAACAAGGCTGGAGAGAGTGGGTGGATGCTGCCATTTTTGCTGTAGTAGCAGCTACATTGATCCGAACCTTTGTTTTTGAAGCATATACGATTCCTTCTCCATCAATGGAAAAAACATTGCTGGTAAAAGATTTTCTTTTTGTCAGCAAGCTGAGCTACGGCCCGCGGATTCCGAATACGCCGCTATCCGTTCCATTTGTTCATAATTATCTGCCTTTTGGCAGCAAGCGAAAATCATATTCTGAAGCCATAAAAATACCTTATACCCGTTGGTTTACTTCTTTGCCCGGAAGAGGTGATGTGGTCGTGTTTAATTTCCCGGAGGGAGACACGGTCATCAATTTACCCGACTACCAGTCGAAGCATCCTTATTATCAACTGTGCAGGGAACTGGGCAATGGCGATATGGACAAAGGACGACAAATTGTACTGGCAAACCCGGATCAATATCCCCTGGCGGTACACCCGGTTGATAAAACAGACAATTATATCAAACGCTGTGTGGCAATTGCAGGCGATACTCTTCAACTGATCAACAGTGAAGTGTACCTGAACGGGGAGAAAATTGCATTGCCGCCCTATGCGCAAATGGACTATGAACTGGAAACCACACAAGCACTTGATGCGGATTTTGCAAAAGAAGAATTCGGGATTGACCTGTTCAATCCACAGGAAACTGTTGTAATGAGCGGAAACCGCTATCGCATGACGCTCACCACCCGTTCTGTGGAGAAATTAAAAAAATCCGGCCTGGTAAAAGATCTTCATTTCTTCACCGATACAGTAACCAGCAGCTATAACCCGGCTTTTGCCAATTATGTATGGGAAAACAAATGGAGTACGGATAGTTATGGTAAAATCTGGATTCCGAAAAAAGGAGCCACATTAAAGCTGACAACTTCCAATTATTCCATTTATGAAAGGCCGATCCGTGTCTATGAGGGAAATGATTTTTTTATGAAAGACGGAAAATTTTTCCTGAATGGAAAAGAGGTAACTGAATATAGTTTTAAGATGAATTATTATTGGATGATGGGTGATAACCGGCACCAGTCGCAGGATAGTCGTTTTTGGGGGTTTGTACCTGAAGACCGGATTGTCGGAAAGGCATGGATGATATGGTTTAGCTGGGATGGTGGTCCCCGCTGGAAGCGGTTTTTCAATATCGTACGGTAATTCAGAGGATTGAGGACCGCCGGCCAGGAAATTGGTTGTAAATTTCTAATTTGGTATTTTGTGAAGCATGACTAAAGAGAAATTTGAATTTAGCTATGAATTGTTTGGCCACATAGGAGAGTTGCCAGAACAGGATGCAAAGTTGCTTTATGAAGCGCAGCAGGTAACCAGGCTGGCTTATGCACCATATTCCCATTTTTATGTGGGTGCTGCTGCACTACTTGCCAATGGCCAGGTACTGACAGGCACCAACCAGGAAAACGCATCTTATCCTGTGGGGATATGTGCAGAGCGGGTATTGCTTGGAACAGCAGCTACCCAACACCCTGGTGTACCGATCAGGGCAATTGCGATTAGCTACAATGGGCAGGATGTGCAGAGCAACCACCCCATTTCACCATGTGGCATGTGCCGTCAATCGTTGCTGGAATTTGAATCGAGGGTACAGGAACCAATACGGCTGATCATGGGAGGAATGGAAGGAAAAATTATCGTTGTGGAGTCGGCCCGGATGTTGCTCCCCTTTGCATTTACCAATAATGAATTAAAATAGGGTTTGAATTCCATAGGTCAGCCGGGCTTCATGTTCCAGGAGCCATTTTTTTCTCCATAAACCTCCGGCATATCCCACCAGTTCTGAATTGGAGCCAATCACCCTGTGGCAGGGTACAATGATGGCAATATTATTTTTCCCGTTGGCCCCGGCAACAGCCCTGGTTGCTTTTACATCGCCCATCCGGCGTGCCAGTTCCAGGTAGCTGATGGTTTTACCAAATGGAATCTGCAGCAATTCGTTCCAGACTTCCTGTTGAAAGGCTGTGCCGGGCTGGTTCAGGGGCAATTCAAAGACACGGAGCCCGCCGTTGAAATATTGAATCAGTTGTTCCATACACTGGATCATCAGAGGGGGCATATGTTTGCGGACCCCCGTATTTTTCTGCGAATGATCGTGAAAAGATATCTCTTTGATATAATCAGGTGTTCCTGCAATTTTTAATTGCCCCACAGGCGAATGGTAATATGCATAGAATGTTTCAGCCAATTTTTTGCCCGTTTTTCACCGGTCTTTCCGGCTGCAATAAAATTACATCATTTGATGAGCTATAGATGCCCAGCACCAGGCATTCACTGTTAAAGCCTGCAATTTTTTTAGATGGGAAATTGATCACCGCAATCACCTGCCTGTTATGTAAATCTTCTTTCTGGTACAGTGTGGTGATCTGGGCCGAGGATTTTCGTAAACCAATTTCAGTACCGAAATCAATGACGAGTTGATAAGCTGGTTTTCGGGCTTCCGGAAAGTCAGCAACTTCGATAATGGTTCCTGCCCTGATATCAATTTTTTCGAATTCACTCCAGGTAATCATTATTTTTTACGGAAAGCTACGGTATTCAGGGCAATTGCCGTATGCAGGCCAGGCTGTCATATTTTTTCCAGTAACGCCGCTAATTGAAGCAATTCAATCTTCCTGCTTTTTTGTCCCGGAGTATCGAAACATTTACTGTACTCATCCAGCAATTTCCGGATTACAGATCTGTTTGACAAAACAGAAAAATGTTCCGGGGAAGGAGTTAATGAAATGCGTTTGAAGTAGTTTTCAACGTCTTCTACCGTAAATAACTGGCCAGAAGTGGGGTCAATGAAGAAATCAAACATTATGGCAGGATCGGATGCCCCCCCGTCATACTCTGTGTTGAAATGAGCCAGGATAAACTGTTTGGGAATAGCGACAGCCCTGACAGGAATATCAAGCAATTCGCACAGGATCAGGTACAGGATCCCATTACTGACCTGGTTTCCCTTTTTTGTGCTGAGTGTTTTGTGCAGCAGGAATTGGTCTGGTTCTTTGTGATTAGTTTCAGCACCCTGAAGGCCATAAAAAGAATAGAGAATACTTGTAACGATATTGATTTGCTCCAGCGGGGTCAGGTATTGGTTCAGTTCCAGCCAGATATTTCTTTTTATTTTTTCGATTTCCTGCAACACCGATGTGTTGTTCAGTTCTGGATCCTGAAATTTAGAAACCAGAAGGGCACCCAGCAACAAATCGTGATGGGCTGAGTGGTTCCATTGCCTGAATTCTATTGCAAGATCTGTAAAATGCAGACGGTGGATTAATTGTTCAACCCGGTGTTGAATGATTTCACTGGGGTTTGTTTCCCAAAGATGTTCCAGGCTGGGAATAATCGGTTTGCCATAATCCACAATTTTTTTGGACACAGCACAAAAAACTTCTTCATCAGGGTCATCAATAAGTGAAAACAGGGCCGATATTTCTGTATTGGTTTCCATAGTATGAACAGGCCACAAGGTCTAAAAACTAAATCAGAACAGCAGGTGAATCTTTTCCACAAGTGGGGAAATGGGGACGGATATTTGATATTAGTCAGTGTCAGTGTGTCAGAACCGGAGCATACCGAAACCGGCTTTCAATTCAGGATTTTCTTGCCAGCAGCATCCAGTCCCAGGGACCGGGCTGTTTAAGCCAGTTGGGTGATTTGTGAAATTCAGTGCTCCAGTCATATTCAAGCTTGTGGATTTCTGTTATTTGAAAACCTGCCTGCATCATCAGCAATTGCAGTTCTTCTATCAGGTAGTGTTTGTGCGGTACAGAATCAATATCGGCATTGCCCTGTCGGATATTATTCCATTTCCTCAGTGCTTCCTTTGCATTTTTTTCATCAGGAAAAAAACTTTTGTCAATATTGTATGCCTGTTGCACTATGCTGGTCAGAAACCATGACTCAAGTGATGGGATGGTCAGTACAAGAGAGCCACCTTTTTTAATACAGTTTTTCAGTGCTCCAAAAAACCGTTTGCGGCTGGCTGCCACAGGAGTCAGTATGGCATTGATACAAATTCCAAAATCACATTTCGGTCCCTGATAACTTTTGTGCAGGCTGCTCATGTCGGCCTGTATGTACCTTATATTTTTATAGTGGGAGTACCGTTCTTCAGCAAGCCGGAGATTATTTGCAGAAATATCCACAGCATAAACTTTTTTGAAGGCCGGAGCAAGCAGCGGCATCCACTTGCCAATGGCACAACCAATATCAATAACGGATTTGTGGGCAGCAGCATGAGTATGAATGACAGAACGGATGATCCCTTTTTTATCATGCCGGAGCACATCGAATATTTCTTCTCCATAGCCGGAGGCCATTTTTTCCCAGTAAGATCGTTTCATAAGTATGAAGATACCTGATATTTCGAATGGCAGGAAGGAAGATCATGATGCACATTCAATGCCGGCAATCGGGCAGATCTATTTTTTTGTGTAGTGAAGAAAACAATTTTTGAAAATGAGAAACTCTGCAAAGAATTGGTTTTATTTCCGGCAATGGAATATGCCGCCTGTTTGTTCCTTAAGTATACAAAATTTTTCCAGAACAGGTAATGCAGCAGCCTGTATTTTCCTTTATTTCTTCTTCGCTGCCTTCTTCTTTATCACAGTTTTTTTCACTGCTGCTCTTTTTGCAGGCGGTTTTTTAGGGACAGATTTTTTTGGGGTAGCTTTACGGCTACGGCTTGCTGATTTTTGTTTTTTTGCAAATGCATTGGGAATTTTCGCCTCAATAATTTGTTTCACCTGTTCCAGGGTAAATTGAGCAGCTTCCTCCGGGCTGTACCTGGTATCGTCTTTCTTTTTGGGCAGGTAAATTTTTTTCTTGCCAAATTTAATAATCGGTGCCCAGCGGTCATTTTCCACACTGATATTTTCTTCTGGCCAGCGAAGTATATACCGGGAGGCTTCTTTTTTTACTTTGGCTTCAATCAACTCGTTCATCTCAGCCTGTGTGAGGCTGGCAAAATTGTAACGTCTGGGTACATTAATGAACATGCTATCCCATTTGATGAACGGACCAAACCGACCTGCGCCTTTGGTTATGGGTTTGCCATCATATGAACCAACCGGGCTGTCTGCTTTCTGCTTTGCCCTGATGGCTTCAACGGCCTTTTCAAAAGTAACTTTTCCCAGATCGGTTCCTTTTGGTAAGGATATAAAATCATCGCCCCATTTTACATAAGGACCAAATCGACCCACACTAACAGACACATCTTTTCCCTCGTATTGGCCCATCGTTCCCTGGGCGCCAAAGAGGTTCATTGCTTCTTCAAACGTGATGGTTTCAATGCTCTGGCCTGTGGGAATTTTGGCAAATCGTGGCTTCACCTCGTCATTGGCATCCCCGATCTGTATCATAGCTCCGTATCGGCCCATACGGGCAATAACCGGTTTCCCGCTTTCGGGGTCAATACCCAGTTCCCTTTCGCCTGTGGCCCTTTCTGCTTTTTCAATGGTTTTCTCCACATCTTTTTTAAACGGGTCATAAAAATCACGGATCATACTGTTCCACTTCATCTTTCCTTCAGCTACTTCATCAAATTCTTCTTCAATCCTGGCCGTGAAGCCGTAATCCATGATGTCGTCAAAATATTTATTCAGAAAATCGGTGACCACCAGCCCAAGGTCAGAGGGAAATAGTTTTGATTTTTCTGCGCCTGTTATTTCTGTGTCCTGTTTTTTTCCCACAACATCTTTTACCAGTATAAACACTATATAAGGCCTGGGAACTCCATCCTTGTCTCTTTTTTCTACATACCCCCTTTTTAAAATGGTAGAGATCGTTGGCGCATAGGTTGAGGGGCGGCCAATACCCAGTTCTTCCATTTTTTTAACGAGTGACGCTTCGGTATACCGGGCAGGCGGGCGACTGAACTTTTGGGTTGCTTTCATTTCTTTCAGTGCTAATAATTGTCCCTCACGAAGCGGCGGCAACATTCCCTCCTGTGTTTCTTCTTCTGCTTCATCATCATCATTATCTTCCCGGTACACTTTCAGGAAACCATCAAACTTCAGCACTTCACCCGATGCGGTAAGTTCTTCATGACCGGAAGCCCCGGTTGCTTTTTTAGGTATGATTTCAATTTTTGCAGTTGTTTTTTCAAGTTCTGCATCGGCCATCTGGCTTGCCATGGTTCTTTTCCAGATGAGCTCATACAACCTGGCCCACTCTGCGTCCGGGACGGTTGTATTATTCATAAAAGTGGGCCTGATGGCTTCATGGGCTTCCTGGGCGCTTTCATTTTTATTCTTGTATTTTCGGAACTGATGATATTGTTCTCCATACATGCTTTTTACAGTATTGGTAATATCACCCAGAGCTGTATTGCTCAGGTTTACGCTGTCGGTCCGCATGTAGGTGATATACCCATTCTCGTATAGCTTTTGTGCAATGAGCATTGTTTTCGACACACCATAACCAAGCTTTCGGGACGCTTCCTGCTGCAGGGTAGAGGTGGTAAACGGGGGCGCAGGCGACCGTTTGCCTGGCCGCACCTGTACATCGGCTACCTGGTACGTTGCCCCGCTACAATTTTTTAAAAAGTTTTCTGCGTCATTGGCCGAATTTTGTTTTTTCCCTTCAGCAGTAAATATAACAGTTCTGTTGTCGGCATCATAAGCAGTAAACCGGGCTTCTATTTTAAAAGAGCTGACCGGTTTGAATGCATTTATTTCTCTTTCTCTTTCTGCAATCAGCCGAACGGCTACGCTTTGTACCCGGCCGGCGCTCAGGTTGTTTCTCACACTGATTTTGCGCCAGAGAACAGGGCTCAGTTCAAACCCTACAATTCTGTCCAGTATGCGACGGGCCTGCTGTGCCATTACCAGGTTCATATCTACCCGTCTGGGTGTGTTCACTGCCTGCAGAATGGCCGGTTTGGTGATTTCGTGAAATACAATTCGTTTGGTTTTTTTGGGGTCCAGGCCCAATACTTCACATAAGTGCCAGCTGATAGCTTCTCCTTCACGGTCTTCATCGGTTGCCAGCCATACATCCTCGCTTTGGTTTGCTATTTTTTTAAGATCAGTGACTACTTTTTGTTTATCGGGCGGAATGATATAGCTCGGTTCAAAATTCTTCTCTACATTAATGCCCATATCTGCTTTTTCCAGGTCACGGATGTGACCAAAGCAACTTTTTACCTGGAAATCTTTTCCCAGAATTTTTTCAATTGTTTTTGCCTTAGCAGGGCTTTCTACAATCAACAGGTTCTTAGCCATAAACAACACATTAATAGTTTGTTCAAACGGTTATGGGCGGGTGCAAGTTAGGGCAAGGAAAATAAATTTTGCAAGAAATCAGTTTTTGTCTTGCCTGGCCGGGTCCTGCAAACTGTTTTTCCCTTTGCTTTTTTACGTGGGGGTTCCGGGTTTTTTCCTTTCAGAAAAGCAACTGGCTCAGTTCAAAAATTCCAGGATGGCTTTTGTGACCTGGTTATCACGATAAATGCGGCGGTGCCCCAGTCCTTTTGTAATTAGAAAACGGATATGCGTATGGCCATCCTGTTGTACAGGTATCACATCCTGCAGCGGCGTCATATCATCATCCTCATCATGAATCCACAATACGGATGCGTGGATCTGATACATGGCACGGCGCACAGAAAACCAGGAAATTTCTTTTTCAGCATACCTGCTTGCTAATTGTTCAAAATATGGCCTGACGGCAGGGTGAATTCGAAGAAAATGGAAAAACAGGTTTACTGCTGTCGTGGATTCTGTTGCAGGCGCAATCAGAACCATTCTAAATGTGTGATCATGCTTCATTTCTTCCATAGCCATGCTGAGTGACAGGCCGCCAAATGAATGAGCAATAAAGGAGTGTATAGGCCCCCAGGTTTTGCAAATTTCCAGGATGGTTCTTTTATAAAGAAGCACTGTAATTGTTTTTCCGTCACTTTGCCCGTGTGCAGGGGCATCAAAGGCATATACTTCGAACCCGTTCTGTACAAGCGGCATTATATACCGGTCGAAATTAACCGCAGATGATTCAAAACCGTGAAGGATCAGTACTCTTTTCTGACTGGCTGATCCTGCCTGCTTCCATCGCCAGCCCCGCAGCTTCATTCCTTCCACAAGAAGCGACAGTGGTTTTGCCCCCGAAAATACCGGTGTCAGGTTTTTCTTCCGGGTGCGAATGGGTGTGCAAAAGAGCCGGAAGGCACTTGCAGCTGCTTTCTTTTTGGAGATCGCAGAAAGAAGTTTCAATTTTGTTCTGATCAGGTAGAGAACCAGGCGTTGCGAAAACTTCATCTGCAAATGTACCTTGCACATTTTTCTGATGCGATTTTTTTTGGGCCTGTTTCTATTATTCATACAATTAATAACCGGGTATGGACATCGTCATCATCGGGTCTGGAAATGCGGCAGCTGTGTTGGGCAGAAAGTTTAAGGAAGCAGGCCACAACATTGTGCAGGTTTTCAGCAGAAACGCATCGGCAGCATCGGAACTGGCGTATGAATGGGATACAGAATCTGCTAATTACATTACTCTTATAAATAGAGATGCGGATGTTTATCTCATCGCAGTAAGCGATGACGCTGTTGCCGGCATTGCAAAAGATTTGCAGTTGCCAGGAAAAGTTGTGGCACATACTGCCGCATCTGTTCCCAAAGAGGTTCTGAAAAATGTAACCAACCATTATGGTGTTTTTTACCCTTTGCAAAGCCTGCGGAAGGAAATGCTGCAATTGCCCGATATGCCTGTTTTTTTTGATGGCAGTGATGAAGAGGCCAGAAGGAAACTGGAGGCGCTTGCCCGTTCCATTGCGCCTCAAAATGTATCAGAAGCAGGAACTGATCAGATTGGAAAATTACATGTGGCTGCTGTTGTTGTCAGCAATTTTACTAATCATCTGTATGTACTTGCCGAAGAATTCTGCCGGAAAGAGGGTCTCGATTTCAGGCAGCTCATTCCACTGATTGAAGAAACAGCTCTGCGGCTGAAAATGGCACCTGCTTCATCGTTTCAAACAGGCCCTGCCATACGAAATGACAAGGAAACAATTCAAAAACATCTGGAGATCCTTCATAATCATCCAGCGTTAAAAAACATTTACTTGTTGCTGACCGAAAGCATTCAGCAAAAGCACTGATTACAGCCCTTCAGTGCTTGCGGCTGATATTTAGGAAAACAGGGCTTTCTGTATTTTCCCGAACAAGTAAAACTTTTTTTTGTTTTACCAGTATTTTTGCTGCCCCGATGCATGAGATGGAGCGAAAAACGGGATTTTCAAATTCTATGAGCAAGATGTATAAAGTAACATTCAGATTTGAACAAAAAGGCATGGAGCCGGTTGTGCTGGAAAATGTGGAACCAGGACAAAGCATTCTGGAACTGGCATTAAAGAATGACATTGAACTGCATCACAACTGCGGCGGAGTTTGCGCCTGCACAACCTGCCATCTTTATGTGGATACAGGAATGGAATACATTGATGAGATATCCGATAAAGAGGAAGATTTTATTGACAGGGCCGTAAATCCCCGCCTGCATTCAAGGCTGGGCTGCCAGTCGCTTTTGCTGGAAGGCAGTGGTGATATAGAGATTACATTGCCCGATCAAACACAATTTCTCGGAGAATAATCACACTGTCCCTGCCACAAGGAGCAGGGGTAAGCAATAAAATATGAACCACTTTGAACCTCCCATTAACTGGACAGATTATGAAGATATCGCCCTGAAGCTGTTTGAAAGGTTTGGCGACGATTTTTCAGAATCAAAGATATACCGGATCCGCTTTACTGATTTGCTGGAGTGGGTGCTGCAGATACCGGGCTTTACCGGCAAGAAGGAGGAAAGCAGTGAAGGCCACCTGGAGATGATACAAAGTGCCTGGGTTTATGAATGGCGGGATAATCAAAAAAAATGATATTCCGGATATTTGCCTGGGCAAAAGAGTAAAATCTTTCCAAAATTATAATTTCTGCTGAGCCTTCTTTTTTCAGGTGAATGCAGGAAGTTTTAAACCTGAGAAAATAACTTACTGAAAACAGGAACCTGCCAAACCGAAGCGCAAACCACGGTATTTCCTACATTTGAACTGCCGGGAATATTCCCGATTTCTGAACAATAGAATTTTCAATCGGAATATGGAAATGAACATACTGGAACAATTAAAACACATTACTGCATTTGTATTTGATATGGACGGAGTGCTCACCGATGGCACAGTGCTGGTTCTGGAAAACGGGTTGCAGGCCAGAACAATGAATATAAAAGACGGATTTGCGCTGCAAATGGCCCTGAAAAAAGGGTATCGGGTAAAAATCATTTCCGGGGGGCACTCCCCGGAGGTGCAGGACAGGCTGGAGAAACTGGGTGTCAAAGATATCAGCATGTCAATTGGAGACAAACAGCAACTGCTCCTGGATTATATGCGCATGCATCATTTGAAAAAAGAACAGGTCTTGTATATGGGCGATGATCTCCCGGATATACCTGCAATGCAGGCCGTGGGCCTGGCTTGTTGCCCTTCCGATGCTGTAAGGGAAGTACAGGAGGCTGTACAGTATATTTCTCCGTTGGGCGGAGGGAAGGCTTGTGTGCGGGATATCATTGAAAAAGTGATGAGGTTGAATAACCATTGGCAGTACAACAAGCACATCGCATCGAAATAAGACCCTTGAAGGGATATACAATGCCCGACCATCGCCGATTCATCGTATCTTTCGAAATAAAATAAATGCATGAGATTGATTGCAGCCTTTCTGAAAATGGTGCGACTGCCCAATCTTTTTTTTCTGTTCCTCACACAGGTCTTGCTGCAATTTTGTATTTATTACCCTCTCTATGGTGATCAGGTTCCTGCAGGAGACTTTCGTTCCTTTATACTGCTGGCCCTGGCTTCTGTTTTTATTGCTGCTGCAGGCTACATCATCAATGATTATTTTGACCTGAATATCGATGAAATTAACAAGCCCCGTAAAGTGGTCGTGGATAAACTGATACATCGCAGGTGGGCCATTGCATGGCACTTTATGCTGAGCGGAGCAGGAATACTACTGACTTTGCTGGCGTTTCCATTTATGAAAAAATGGTACCTGGTGGCGGCCAACTTGTTTTGTGTGATCTTATTGTGGTTTTATTCCACAACATTTAAAAAAAGCCTGCTCACTGGCAATATTGTTATTTCTTTTTTAACCGCATGGGCCATCCTGATCGTCTTTTTTTCGAAGGGAGACTTTTCCGATGCGGTGGGCGCCGTAGCTGAAAACCAGACAAGATTTTTCAGGATTTCAATCCTATATGCCGGATTTGCATTTGTAAGCACACTGATCCGGGAGGCAATCAAAGATATGGAAGATATGCCAGGCGATATCAGGTATGGCTGCCGCACCATGCCTGTAGTTTGGGGCATACATACGACCAAAATATATGTGGCTGTGTGGCTGGTGGTGCTGATTGCAGTTATTTTTATATTACAGATTTATGTGTTGCGGTTTGGCTGGTGGCTGGCCATCGGCTATTCACTGGGGCTGATTGTGATACCACTGATACTGATCCTGGCTCGGCTAAGGGGTAGTAGTACTTCCGGGCAGTATCATCAGCTTAGTCAACTGACCCGCTGGGTTATGCTTGCCGGAATTTTATCAATGTTTTTTTTCTGGTATTATTTATGAAACCAATCATACTTGCTTCGCAATCTCCGCGAAGAAAACAATTGCTGGAGTGGGCCGAAGTGCCATTTGAAGTCATGGCCTCCGATACGGATGAAAGTTTTCCCCCGCAGCTTACACCTGCCGATGCTGCCCTTCACATTGCCCGTAACAAAGCAATTGCGGTGCAGCCATTTGCAAGCAACAGGCTGGTTTTGGCTGCCGATACAATTGTTTTGTTGAATGGCAGGATGATCGGAAAACCTCTTCACCGCCAAGATGCAGTGAGTATGTTGCTGGCACTTTCCGGGGCTACACATAGCGTTATCACGGCAGTTGTTATGCGGCAGGCAGACAAGGAAACTTCGTTCACAGACATCACTGAAGTAGAGTTTCATGACCTGGACGAGGCCCAGATCGAATACTATGTAGATAAGTACCGTCCATACGACAAAGCAGGGGCATACGCCATTCAGGAATGGATTGGTGTGGTAGGAATCAAATCCATTCAGGGCGATTTTTACAACGTAATGGGCTTGCCTGTTTCCCGTGTCATCCGTGCACTATCTGAAATAAATGATCAATAATCTGTAATTTCAGAATGACAAACCCCGGGTAGCAGAAAAGAGATATTTTCTTTATGACCGAGAAGCTTCTTCATTTCATCTGGCAGTTTCAATATTTCAACCGGAACGGCCTTTGCGCCAGATCCGGCGACACAATACAGGTGATTCATGCCGGGCAATTGAATGCCAACCAGGGTCCCGATTTTATCAATGCAAAAATCAGAATCGGAAAAACAGTATGGGCCGGAAATGTGGAGCTGCATGTGCGCAGTTCGGACTGGAAACGACATAAACACCAACACGATAAAAATTATAAAAATGTTATCCTGCATGTGGTATGGGAAGACGACAGTCCTGATCCTGCATCTGCAGTACACATGCCGGTGCTGGAGTTAACAGGGCGTGTATCAGGAATTTTACTGGAGCGATATCATGAATTAATAAAATCAGGCTCATTCATTCCATGCGAAAAATTAATTGCCACAGTAAAACCAATTACCTGGCAAAGCTGGAAAGACCGGCTGCTGGCCGAGCGCCTGCAACGAAAATCAGATTCAGTGCTGGAGCGCCTGTTGCAAAATAAGTACCATTGGGAAGAAACTTTCTGGTGGCTGCTGGCTAGAAATTTTGGAATCAGGATCAATGCAGCAGCGTTTGAAGAAATGGCAAGGTCTGTTCCGGTTACGGTGCTTGCCCGGCACAAATCCCGGTTACCGCAGCTGGAAGCATTATTGATGGGGCAGGCCGGATTGCTGACCGGCGAATATAAGGAGGATGAATACGTTCAATTGCTGAAAAAGGAATATCGTTTTCTGAAAACAAAATATAAATTGGCGCCCATACATCAGCCGGTATATTTTTTAAGAATGCGACCGGGAAATTTTCCTACGATACGCCTTGCCCAACTGGCCTTGCTGATACAGCAGTCCACTCATCTTTTTTCAAAGATCAGGGAGACTGATGTTTCAAAAAAAATCAGGGAACTTTTTGAAGTGAGCACAACAGGCTACTGGCAATGCCATTACCGCTTTGCTGACCGCAGCAGTTTCAGGAAAAAGAAAACGGGTACTGCAATGATTGACAATATCATCATCAATACGGTGACACCTGTCTTGTTTACATTTGGCATATACCATGGTGATGAGGGTATTCAAAACAAAGCGTTGCAATGGCTGGAACAAGCCGGAGCTGAAAACAATCAAATCACCCGTGGATTTCAGCAACTGGGTTTGGAACTCAGAAATGCATGCGACAGCCAGGCAATGATTGAACTGAAGAACGAATATTGCAATAGAAAAAGATGCCTTGAATGTGTGGTCGGGAATGCGATTCTGAAAAACTAAACATTGATCATTCACTCCACGCTCCCCAGTTCACCTGAACCTCGATATCAGGGTGAATACTGAACTGTACCGGGCAGGCTTTTCCTGTATTTCTCATAATCGCTTTTGTCTTTTCCGAGATCGTAATCAATGGATCCGGGATATGAAAATACAGATCAATACCGCTGACCCTTCTTGGCTCTGCTTTCATGATTTTTACGACATCAATCTTAACGCCATCAAGATCAAAACCCATGCTCCGTGCCTTGATGCCCATTACGGTTATCATACAGGCTGCAAGGCTTGTGGCCATCAGGTCGGTTGGAGAAAACCGCTCTCCCATCCCATTGTTGTCAACGGGTGCATCTGTTTCAAAGGTTGACCCGCTGCGTATGTGAGTGCAGGTCGTTCTGAGCCCTCCGTTGTACTGAACTGTAGAAGTCATTTTCATTATTTTGCCCTAAATTTACGGCTCATACTGTATAAAATTATTTTGTGAAAAAGATTAGTTGCACACTGTTGTTATGTTCCACCGTTTGTTTTGCCATAGCCCAGGATACCACATCCGGGCGAAAAGCTGTAAAAAATTCCCGCAAGGAAGAACGGAGGCAGCGGGTGAACGAACTGATCCGGCAGGCAGAAGAAGGAGTGCTGGTATACCGCAAACAAAATATATTTGGTGCCCAATTTCGTACCTGGGGCTACGGTGCATTTTATGAGCTAGGGCGGATGAAAACAAACCGGAAAACGAATATTTACCGGCTTGAATTTTCAGAAATAAAGCATCCGAAAGAAGACAAGCAGCCCAACGAAGGGTTTTTGTTTGGGAACCCTTTCATCTATGCAAAACTGAATTATTTCTACCAGCTTACTCTGGGAGCAGGCCAGCAATATATTTTAGGCCAAAAAGGCAATAAGAACGGGGTGGCTGTCTCTGCAGTGTATAACGGCGGGCTTGCACTCGGTTTACTGCGCCCATATTATATAGAAGTGGAGGATCCGGCCACGCCTGGTGAAACCAGAATCATCAAATATTCAGTTGCCGACAGCAGCTTATTCCTGGGCAACAGTATTTTGGGCGGCGCAGGTTTTGGCAAAGGTTGGAATGAAATGAAGCTAAAACCAGGAGCTTATGCACGGGCAGCATTGCGTTTTGATTATGGCCGCTATAATGAATTGGTGTCCGGTATCGAAGTAGGAGTGAATGCGGATTTCTATTCTGAAAAAATCCCACTCATGTTTGCCCAAAAAGATAAACAGTTTTTCTTCCAGGGCTATATCGCTGTTTTATTTGGAAGAAGAAAATAGACCGGAAAGATCCACAAATCCTAAAGTGCAATTTTAACTTTTTTGACCAAGCATTGCGGAGCCGGATTTCTAAACATTTTATGACGAGCAGACTGCTTCGTCTGCTTAATTTTGCCTGATGAAAGAGTTTCAACAAAGGCAACCTTCAGATGATCATACTAGAGTAAAAAAACCAGACTGGCTTCGGGTCAAATTACCCATTGGGGAAGAATACAGGCATGTGCGCAGCCTGGTGGACCAGCACCACCTGCACACCATTTGTGAAAGCGGTAATTGTCCAAATATGGGCGAATGCTGGGGTGAAGGCACAGCCACTTTTATGATCTTAGGAAATATTTGCACCCGCAGTTGTGGTTTTTGTGCAGTGACCACCGGAAAACCCATGCCAGCCGACTGGGACGAACCGCAGCGTGTAGCCGAAGCCATTCATCTCATGAAAGTGAAACATGCAGTGATCACTTCTGTTGACCGGGACGATCTGAAAGACGGAGGATCCCGGATTTGGCGTAATACCATTAATGCAGTAAAAGCCCTGAATCCTTCTACGACTCTTGAAACACTGATTCCTGATTTTAAAGGGAATAAAGATTGTATCCGGCAGATCACTGAAGCAGCACCTGATGTTGTCAGCCATAACATTGAAACAGTGGAACGGCTTACCCGGCAAGTACGCATACAGGCCAGGTACTGGAGGAGTATGGAAGTGATACGGGAACTAAAGCTGGCAGGCATGCGTACCAAAAGCGGTATCATGCTGGGCCTTGGCGAAACCAAAGAAGAAGTGGTACAAGCCATAACGGATCTGCATGATAATGGATGCGAAGTGATTACTATTGGTCAATACTTGCAGCCCACAACTAAACATTTGCCTGTGCAGCGTTTTGTGCATCCGGATGAGTTTGCAGCCTATAAAGATATCGGGTACAACCTGGGTTTTGATTATGTGGAAAGCGGACCGCTGGTGCGGTCGTCTTACCATAGTGAAAAACATGTATATGCCGGGTTGGGCAGAAGAGAATGGGAAAGCAGGGGGTGAGGAAGATAAGGTTCTTTTTTTTGTTATTGGTAATCAGTAGTGTCCCGTTTAAACTAAAAGATTTTCAATTGATTATATAAAAGCTCTTTGACATCTTGATTGTTTTTCTTTTGAAGTAGTTGATTTATAGGGGTTTTATCCAAAAGCGAAGTTCCCAAAATCTGTAGAATTTCATAGGTTGAATATTCGGATTTAATTTGTTGCTTAATGACGGCAACCAATGTATAAGTGATGATTGCGATATAGACTTGTGTCTTAACGGCATTCTCTGTTCTTCCCCAAAAAGCGGTGATCTTAAGGTGTTGTTTGATCCATTTGAAAAATAGTTCAATCTGCCACCTGTGCTTATATATCGCTGCTATTTCCTGCGGCTTTAACTGAAAGTTATTGGTTAAGAAAACGAATGTTCTGCTTTGTTCTTTGTCATGGAATTTTATTCGCCTTATTTTTTTCCGGGTATCCTTGTAAGGAATAAAAGCCTTTCAGATATCCTGCCTGATCACACCGACCCCCTTTTCGTTTATCAACAGGCGATGAATATAGCCTTTCGAACTGAAGGTTGTTTTTTGCTCTTATAACGAAGAAGGAATTTGCTTTATGAATAAAATACAACCGATCAAAATCAAGGTAACCTCTATCGAAAATATAGAAGCTGCCTGGTTCGTAAGTTATCTTATCCATTACGTTTATGTCATGAACAGATGCTGCTGAAACATCTATGAACACTGGAATAGAAGTACGAACATCATATTGAGTATGCATTTTGACGGCACCTTTTGCTCTACGGAATGTAGCCCAGGGAAAAATACTGAGGCATAAATCAATGGTAGTTGAATCAAAGGCATATACCGAGTTGGTAAAAGAGAAAGAATTATCAACATCTGGCAAACAAATTCTCCTTGCTTCACTTATCAGATAATAGGCAAACTCCTGGAATATTAACCAGTCCCTTTGTTCATTTGCTCTGGCAAGATTTGTTTTTGAAACACTTTTGCCAAAGCCCATATGATAAAGTTTCCCTGGATGAGCTTTGATAGTTAAAACCAAATCCCTAAGACTATCTCTGTTACTTAACTGTCCAAACATCATACACAACAGTTGATTCCAGCAGCTAAAATGCCTGATCTTATAATTTCCTTTGTACTTCAACACTATACGGTCGAAAACCCGTTGTGGCAGAAATGAACTGATTTGTGTAAAAACATATTTTCCCTGATTCATAGCCTAAAACAAGCCAAAAAAACCTGGATCAATTCAAATCGTCACCGTGCTAAAAACGCTTCAAATGCAGGCCAATCAAGAATTTCAAAGAACTTTGTTTATTCTAAACGGGACATTAATGATGGGTAATAAGAAATAAAAATTCTATTAATGCTATGGGCCAGGTTTTTTGTACAGCCGGTTTATTTTCATTTTTTATTTTGAATGCTTCTATTTCTTTTTCACAGGTAAAGTGGCAGAATATGGATTCGTTGTTTCAACCGTTGCCGGCTTCGGTGCATGTGTATAAATCAACCAGCCCGCTGGATGGCAAACCCAATATTGTCTGGTATGTCATTGCCGACTTAATAGATAAGGGACTTGAATTCACTGTGGACACCACATTCAGAAGAAGATTAACACCATCTTCATTTTATGAAAAGAACAACAGACCGGTTTTGGTAGTGAACAGCACGTTTTTTTCTTTCACCACGAATCAAAATCTGAATGTGGTAATCAATAAAAAAAAGCTGCTAGCCTATAATATCCATACCATCCCGGGAAGGGGCAGGGATACACTTACGTACCGGCATCCGTTTGGCAGTGCGATTGGGATTTCAAAGAAAAGGGAAGTTGATGTTGCCTGGGTTTATACGGATACTTTAAAAAAACCAAAAGCAAGCCAGTGGGTGATTCCTGCGGTAAAGGACTCGATTCAAAATCCCGGCTGGGTATACCTTTCCCGGAAAACTTCGGTGCCACATCACATGGGATTTGAAAAATGGAAAATGCAAACTGCAGTCGGTGGCGGCCCTGTCCTTTTGCAGAATGGTGAAATTAAAATCACCAATAATGAAGAGCTCAAATTCGCCGGTAAGGCGATGAATGATAAACATCCCAGGACGGCAATGGGCTATACGAAAGACAATAAGCTTATTATACTCGTTATTGAAGGCCGTAATCCGGGCAAAGCCGAAGGAGCAACGCTGGCCCAGGAAGCCAAAATTTTAAAAGACCTTGGTTGCCGGGAGGCTTTGAATCTTGACGGAGGCGGCAGCAGTTGTTTGCTGGTAAACGGGAAAGAAACAATCAGAGTTTCCGATGCCGGGGGACAGCGGCCGGTGCCGGCTGTCTTCATGATTCAGGTGAAATAATTTTAATTCTGTACGAGTACAAGTAAACAGAAAAAGCTTTTTTCAGAATTTATTTATTCACTATTGTCCGACTAAAATATAAGAAACTAAGGTAAAAAAAACAGGGCAGTT
>CAYYMK010000003.1:167711-185835 GCA_964473035.1 uncultured Chitinophaga sp. | reverse complement strand
TGGTGCGGATGGCCGCAGACTTGCTGATCAGGTTCAGTTCATATTCCATGGCATGGAGCAGTCCGGCATCGGTGATATAGTCGGTATTGAGGCTGCGGCCCAGGTCACGCAGGTCGCTGATGGCTTTGCTGATGATTTCTTTGGTCGTTGTTACTTTTTCCTGTTGTTCCATTGTAGCGGGCATGGTATTCAGGTTCAGCTTGGCCAGGGTCAGGGCCTGCCCGATATTGTCATGTATTTCCTGTGAAATGTTTTTGAAGGTTTGTTCCTGAATTTCGAGCTGGGACTGGAGGAGGGTTTGCTGAAATTGGGATTGGAGTTGTTGCTTTTCCAGCCTATGATTTATTTGTCTCCGTTGATAGGCATGGATAAAAAGAAATATTACCAAACACAAAAACAAAAATAATAATGAACCGGCAATTAAAGTGATTACTATTTCATCTTTGCTTCCCGGCATGAAATTGCTTTTATTAAAAAAGAATAAAGAATATAATTTCCCAAATGATTTATGAAATAAAATAGCTCCTGATTGCTTTTAAATGTTTCTCTCAGGTATTCAAAAAAACCAAATAAAAGGAAATTTAAACTAAAAAAGAAAACTATCCCCAACGTTACCCAAATTTCCGGAGATTTCCACATTTCCGTTTCTGAGGGATTTTTGTATAGCATTATTAAATAGGAAACAGCAAATATTATTAACAGTACAGCTTCTATTAAAAAATCATAATTTGAACCAACAGGAATATTGGTAAGCTGAAAGAAATATACAGCAGATGAAAAAAGAAAAAAAAGAAAAACAGAAACTGCTGATAGCCTTCTAAAAACAGTCCTTTTATTAATGTACCAGAAATATCTGCAAAACAAAGAATACTCGATAAGGGTAAAGTAGTGATAGAATAATGTATTATCTTTCTTTTTCAAAAGCATAATCAAACCCACAGTTTCAGTTACAAAAGTCAAAATAAGCAGACCGGCTATTACTTTATAGGCTGGCTTTAATGTCCTGAAATGTGCGAGGGCATAAGCAGCGATAGCAAATAAAAAAGCAGTATATATGTAATTTGATAGCATTTCCCTGTTTCGGGAATTTATAAAAGAGCATTCAGAAATCTTATAGTAGGCGTGAAAAAAACTGATCTAACTGCTGAAAGCTCTTTTCAAGTTCATCATATCCCAAAGTTGTTCAGGCATTCGGTATCGTTGATTTGGCAACATTGATTCCCACGATCAAGGTTCTGGTACTCTTCATCACCGGCTGTCTTATATTTCACGAAATCAGCATAATTAATAAGTATCAGTGTTTGTCTTTCTTCTTTCTTATCAATGCCAAAAGTAATAACAATTTGATCTCCCTCGGGGTTATATGCAAGTAATTTTAACAAATCACTTTTTTTAAAAATAAAACCAATAGTTTCTTTTTTTTTGTCAATCCGCACCGGATATTCTTCATTTTTTGTTAATTGATCTAACGCTTCGATTCTTTTTAAATAATCCCTTTGCATAGTTTTTACCTCACCTTTTTTAATAAATGGGTCTTTCTTCCGGCGCCCACTAAAATCAAGGCCCTCGTCTGTTTCTTTTGTAGTGTCCTCGGGTGTTACGTCAATTATCAACTTGCTTGCAATAAACATAAAATTAGTTTTTAGATGAAAGAATAAATTAAGTTACCCAACAAATATCAAACGGACAAATCTATCATTCAAACGTTTTTTAATCCCAATTACACCGTGTTTTCACCCAGGTTTTTGCCGTTATTACTCGCTTGTATCTGGCTGGCAGTTAATCAATATTTGGGGTAATTAAAAGCATTGTTATGAAAAAAACAATTATCATCTTTTTTATGGGTATCTGTATAACCAGTCCTGGCCAGCAAAACCTTTCAAATTATTTTCTCTCAGCGTCAAATGACTTTTCCACCGAATCTTTAAAAGCATTGCACTCAGATGACAGAAAAAGCCAGAGAAAGCAATTGGCTTTGAAACTCCCTTTTGCAGGACTAGCAGGCGCCAGTAATTTAAATGAAGAAACTTTTAAAAACCTGAATGCATCGGGCAAAGCATCTTTTTACTTCCGACCGGTCATATACAGAAACAAGGCACTTACGGTTTTTGCCTCCTATAATATTAATGCCACCAACAATGATTCCATTCTATATAGTACTCTTATCTTTCCGGAGATTGGTAAAAATTCATTTCTTGGAACTATTGAATGGCGGACATACTGGAGCACCCCCACACTGAAAGGCAGTTACGGGCATTCACTTGCGCCATTCTTTGAGTTTTCTCATAAGAATATCCGTGCAGATTCATCTGAAAAAAATAAGCCGCTTTCTTTTGCCACATTAAATTACACAGCAGGTATAAAATATACGTTCAATGTATTCAAAAAAGGTGAAGATGAAAATGATACGGGTACCGAAGCCAGCCTGTTTATTTCAGCATATCTCTCATCGTTGAATATACCAGATGAAGATATTGATAGCTACCGGGCAGTTTTATCAAAGGGGCAGTCGATAGACCCGGCAACGCTTACTGATGACTTCAGAAGCATCGGGATTAAAATAGGGGGCCAGTTTAAAAGTTTTGGAATATTTGCTGATTTCAGGGCTGTATTGGGAAAGGAATCAAAAATTCCGCTTAAGGATCTCCGGGGCTTCCATTCCAACATTGGCTTACTGATAAATGCAGAAATATTTCACATAAACCTGTAAGCACTCACCATAAAATTTATTAAAATGAAAAAGATCTTAACTGTTTTAGCAATTTTTTTTGCTGTAAAAATTTACAGCCAACCAGCAGGTACAATTATGGCATATGCCGGAACAAAAGAAAGTCTGTCCAAATTGCCTGCGATGGGTTGGGTGGTTTGTGACGGTAGCCTTTACGATGGCACTACTGTTAAATATCAAAAACTGTTTGCTGTTATTGGAACAAGCTGGGGTGGAGATGGGGCCAAAAAATTTGCCGTTCCGGATTTAAGAGGTCTCTTTCTTAGAGGCGTTTCAGATACAACCAATATTGACCCCGATGCCGAAAGAAGAGATAAATCAAGACCCGATTTAAACAGTTCTGGCAATGGGAAAAATGCAGTCGGTTCAAAACAACTTGATGTAATGAACGATCATACACACACATATCCATATGGGTCCTGGCAGAAAAACGGGGAAAAAGGAAGTGGTATTGGATATGTTGGCGTTGATAAACAAAACACCTGGATTACAAATGGCATTAATGAAACTGATATCAAATCAACTGAAAATCGGCCTAAAAATGCCTATGTATATTACATCATAAAACTATAGCCTAATCTGAAAAGAGGCTGTCTCACTCTTTTTATGTCAGCCTTTTTCTCTCGGGTCTTTTCACCCACCATTTTCCATTTTTATC
Source organism: uncultured Chitinophaga sp. (assembly GCA_964473035.1). GTDB lineage: Bacteria > Bacteroidota > Bacteroidia > Chitinophagales > Chitinophagaceae > JJ008. The sequence continues at coordinate 182,449 of CAYYMK010000003.1, read as the reverse complement.
CCATTGTGTACATGCACTCAGAATAAGAGTTTTGAAACTGCAATGATCTTATTAACTGCTAAAATCACGGTTTATGAATTTCAGGCAAACCCTTCTGCTAATGGCTCTTGTGCTGGCCAGTTGTTTTTTCTGCTTTTCTGTGTTCGGGCAAATTCCCTCATCCGGTCTTGTTGCCTACTGGCCTCTCGACGGCAATTACAACGATGCGGGGCCCAATGGTATTCATGGATCAAATTACGGCAGCACAGCCACTGCCAACAAATTCGGTACGGCCGGCAGTGCGATGGATTTTTTAAACCCAACAGGCGCTGTCGATCAGTATGCAACTCATCCCATAAACGCCACTGTAAACTTCAGCAGCGCACAAAATTTTACTATATCTTTTTTGTTTTATTTGAATTCTCCCTGGGTTCATAACGGCGGATTTTATGATAATAATATTAACTACAGTGGACCGGGTATATTTATATGGAGAAGCGGCGGCCCCACGGATTATAAAATACAGTTTAATTTCAGAAACGGAAGCCTTGCCAGCACTCCAAGGCCACTGGCCACCTGGCAGCATATCACCTGTGTACGTAATAGCGGCACTCTCAGTATATATATTAATGGTGTGTTCAATGCAAGCGGCCCGGAAGGCGCCCAGACGCCGTCATATAGTTACCCTGCAAGATTTGGCACCCTTTCTGTTGAAGCATCACAATACAACGGTCTGAATGGAAATATGGACGAATTTCGGATCTACAACCGGGCTCTGTCTGCAGAAGAAATTGCTGGTTTGGCCCTTACTACGCTCCCTTTATCGCTGACCGGCTTACGGGCAGTAATCAATAACAACACAGTACAACTAAACTGGGAAACCTATGATGAGCAAAACACTGCCTACTTCGATATTGAAAGAAGCGAGAATGGAATCCAGTTTACCGGCCTCGGCCGGGTACATGCTGCAGGCAATTCGCAGGACAGGCAGGTTTATAGCTTTACAGATGCCGCACCCTTGTCGGGAACAAATTTTTACCGCCTGAAAATGGTGGATTCAGACCACGAGTCTTCATACAGTACGGTGCTGGCTGTACGCAATAAAGGGGCATTGGGAAATGCAGTTCATCTGTTTCCCAATCCCGCAAAGAATATGCTGCATATTAAAATACCGGCGGCACAGGCGGAAACCATCCGTATATCTATCGTAAATGCAACCGGCCAGATCATTCTGCAGCAGCACAAGGAGCTGATGCAGGGTAACAACGCAATCACTATACCTGTTCAGGGTTTTCATAAAGGATCATATACGCTACTCATCAGCGGGGCCACATGCCGCCGCAGTATTCCGTTTATGATCATGCCATAACGTTTGTCCTGTGATATATTCAAAAGGGCTTCGCACTGCGAAGCCCTTCCATTTTCAGCAGCCCTGGTTGATGAAACTATTCTCTACATTTGAATGTCATCTGCTGAAGGAGCAGGGGCCCCGTGCAACAAATAACACTAGTTTCTGAATAGTATGCCCTCCGGTTCGTTACGATACCTGGTTTTTTTTGTGATACTGGTTTGCAACAGTTTTATCTTATGCGCCCAGCAATTACAGACATCTTCATCTTATATTGCCAAAACGTACACCACACAAGACGGGCTGCCGCATAATTATGTGTTGAATATCAGCCAGGATAAAAATGGATACCTGTGGGTAGGTACCGTATTCGGGTTGTGCCGTTATGACGGCACTCAATTTTTGCAGGTGCATATTCCGGGAATGGAAAAGAAAATCATCACGGGCTTTGTTGAAATACCCGGGGCCAGGTATTGGATATGGACCAAGAATGACGGTGATTTTTTTTATGATGGAAAAAATATCTTTCCGGCACCGGATTCATTAGCAGGGGTTCGTAAAATGCCCGGGTACCCGGAAAATATATTTACTGTAAACTGGCACCGTAAGGAATATTATTCATCCGTTCATTGCTCCCAAGGCCGCTTTTTAAACTACCCTAACCGGGGTATTTATCTGAACAATTCGGGCGACAGTATTGAAATAGACAGAGCAAAAGAGCCCGGATATTTCATCCAATTTTTGGGCTATGCGAATAATGAAGTCTATTATTTTACCGACAAGGGTTTATATGCCTGGTCGCCGGAAAAAAAATTAAGAACATTGTTTAAAGATCAGTTGACCGGCAAACGCATTTATGCCTGTTATTATGATTCCAAAAAAAGGTTTTGGATTGACACTCATCAGGACGGGATTTTGGTTTCCCAACCCGGTAATGAAACAACGCTAAAAGACCGGGTACAGATTTCCAATAACCTGATTGCCGGTTTTTTTGAAGACAGGGACCGAAATATGTGGATTGCCGGTTTTGAAGGATTGACAAAAGTGTCTGAAAAAAAATTTGAAACTTTCAGACAGGGCCCGTATGGATTCCTGACTGATATCACTCATAGCGCTAAAAATAATAAAGGCGATATTTATTTCTTCAGTGAAACTACAGGGTTTAGCATGTGGAAATCCGGTAAGTTTCATTACCGGAAGGACAACCTGCTGCGGGGGCACATGGTGGATGCTGTATGTTCTGATGACCGGGGCCGGTTATGGGGCATAACGAGGGCGAATCGGATTTTTATCCTGCAGGACGGGCAGATCAGATTTGTTAATGATCAGCTTATTAATACTTCAAAGGAACTGGACTGGCATATCTTATTTGATCCTCAACGTAAAAAAATATGGGTGCCGGGTGATACATTGCTGTTGGGTGATGAAAAAGGATTCTCCTATTATTCGACCGTGCAGCACAAAAAAATTTTCAGCCCGGGGGCACTTGCTATCACCCGGCAGGGAACTGTGCTGGCAGCCAGTTCGGACGGGCATCTGTATGCGGTTACACCGAAGGATGTAATTACCGAAATCCGCATACCTGCTGCCATTGCCCCAAAAAATATTTACCGGATGTTCACCGATGCTGATGACAATATCTGGCTCAGTTACCCGGGGATGGGGTTATTACAATGCAGGCTGCAAAACGACAGCCTGCTCAGCATCCGGAAATTTGGAAAGGAGGAGGGGCTGATCAATGACCTCGTCAACTCTTTAGTTACTGACAAAGAAGGCCGTGTTTGGATAGCCACCAAAGCAGGGATCGTTGTTCTGGATATTCAAAAAAAAACCGAAGAGGGTGTGCCTGTATACCCGTTCCGGGCCAGCGAAGGATTACCCATTTGGCGGATGGAATGGGGCCGCCTTGTAAAGGATGATTCGGATCATCTCTGGTATAATACAGGCGACGAACTCTTGCGGTTTAATTTAGAAGAAATACAACTTACAGAGAGAATACCAACGATTACTTTTGAAAAGCTTATGATAACTAATACTAAAACATCCCGGGAACAAAATTTTACGGAGTACCCGGAATTTTTGTTCCGGGTTCCCGTTAACCCCATTTTAAAATATTATAATAATACGATCACTGTTTTTTTTAAAGCTCCTGATATGTCTGATGCCGGGAACGTACGGTATAGTTATTTCCTAAGTAATCTAAACAACCATTGGAGCAATGCTTCAAAAAGCAATATGGTTACATTCACCAACCTCAGGCCAGGCCGTTATACTTTTAATGTAAAGGCAAGAACAAATAATTTCAGCTGGAGTGTTCCCGCTACTTTTTCCTTCACCATTCTCAAGCCCTACTGGCAATCCTGGTGGTTCAAAACTTTAATAGCTCTGGTTGCTGCCGGAATTATTTATGGCATATACCGTTATCGTCTGCGGCAGATAATAAAAATGCAAATGATCCGAAACAATATTGCCCGTGACCTGCACGATGATCTGGGCAGCACATTGAACAGTGTGAAAATTTATGCTAATGTAGCTGCTATTGAAAAAGATAATGATAGGTATCTGGAAAAAATAAAAGAAAGTACACAGGTAGCAATTACCAGTCTCAGGGATATCATTTGGGTGTTGGATGAAAAAAAAGACAGCTTGGAGCACCTGTTTACCCGTATCAGTCAGTTTGCCGAACCTGTTTGCGAAGCTAATCATATCAATTTTCATCATAGTATTGATGAAAACATTTATACCCTCGAATTACACAGGGAAGAAAAACGTAACCTGTATCTGATAGTAAAAGAAGTGATTAATAACAGTATTAAATATGCCTCCTGCCAGAATATTTCTGTTCAGGTATCGGGCGGGAAGAGAAACCTTACACTGCAAATTACCGATGACGGTATCGGGTTTGATGAGCAACAGGTGGCAAAAGGGAATGGACTGAATAATATCCGAACCAGGGCTAATGAGATAGATTATCAACTTGAAATTCTTTCAACTCCACAAATGGGGACATCTGTGATACTGGAAAAAAAATAATTAATTACAATTTTACTATTCCGCTTTTAATTGCATATAGGGCCAATCCGGTTCTTGTTTTCAGTTCCAGCTTTTCAAAAAGATGATCACGGTAACTGTCAATGGTGCGGGGGCTTACTTTCATTTTATCTGCAATCTCTTTATAGGTAAGTTCTGAACAGGCCAGTTTAAGAAATTCAATTTCTTTATCTGTCAAATGTGTTTTTGCTCCGTTTTTTTGGCCTTCATTTTCTCCGGCAATATTATGCACCAGCCTGCCTGTTACCATTTCAGAATAGTAAAATCCGTTTACCATTACAGCATGTATGGCTGCTTTCAATTCAGCAGGCCCGGTTTCTTTGAGTAAATATCCCCGGGCTCCGTTCCGGATCATTTTTATAACAGCCTCTTCATCATCCACCATGGTGAGGGCCAGTATTTTTATTTCAGGATAATTGTGTTTAATAAATAATGTTGTTTCAAAGCCGTCCTTTACGGGCATGTTGATGTCCATCAGGATGATATCGGGTTTTCCTATTTTTTTTATTTTATCAATACACTCTTCTCCGTTACCGGCTTCAAACAGCACTTCGAAGCCGATACTGGTAATTAGGGCAGCCAGCCCGTTGCGCAGCAAGGTATGGTCGTCCGCAAGGGCAATGGTAATCATCCGCTTTTTCTTTTAACAAGCAACAATATTTTGTTTTTTCCAATTTCTCTTTGCTCCCTGATTGTGGCATTAGCCAGCAGGGTCCTTTTCAGCAAACTACTGGATGTTGTAAATCCGGCTTTTGATTCAGGAATCACAGATGGTATTTCGCAGTTCATTTCAATTCTCACCGATTGTTTTAAGAACAAAATACTCACCCGGATACTCCCGCACTTTTCAATATAAAGGCCTGTATAAATATAATGATGTAAGATGGAAAAAAGGATGAGTTCCCGTACAGGTTCCAGCCGGAAAGGTAATCCCTGAATGTGGTAGGAGGTTTTGCAGATACCGGTACTGTGCAGCCGTTCGATTTCTTTACAGATTGAAGCTACAAAGCCATGGTTCATGATCTCGGCGGGTGTCATTTGCCGGGCAAGGCTTCGCAGGTCTTTTAAAGCTTTTGTAATAAGCAGGGAAGATTGTTCAACAATTTGACGGGTTTCATCTTTTTTTTCCGGGTTCAGGGTGGCCAGCCTCATTTTGGCCAGGCTTAAAATCTGCCCGATGTTGTCATAAAACTCCCGGGCAAAACTCTGCTGGTTCCAATCCTGTATATCGAATCCGGAAAGCAGTTCTTCTTTAATTACAGGGTTGGGTTTATTTTTTTTTACGAGCATAATTGGAAAACCAGGTTAGGCTGCTACAATAATAGAATTACTTTATAAGATTTCTATCGGTGAAAAAACGGATAAGCAGATCAGTTAAAACACTGAAAGATATAAAACAGGAATACTTCAATTTTATTCTCAAATAATTTTTACCTACAGAATCTAAAAATGAATGCTGATAAACTGATAAAAAAATTGGCGAACCTATTATTAACTTTTTAAACAAGGTTTTTATGAAAAAAAAATTGAGTAAATATGAAATAATTTTTAAATCTCCCATTCTGCAATTACTTTTCTTTTGCTTCAGCTTTGCAATCAACAAAACTGAAGCTCAGGTACAGTTCGATATGCAGAAGTGGACCGGGGCCTGGGGTTCTGACGGGCATATAAACACAGGTGATTTAAATGGTGATGGAAAAACAGATGTGTTCATGTGGAAAGATGCAATCAAAACATGGACGGTCAATATTTCTAACGGCACCGGATTTACTATGCAGGCATGGCCAGGATGGGGAACAACTTCGAAAGTATACACTGGTTTTCTTAACAATGATCGAAAGACAGATGTATTTTTCTGGGATGAGATGGAAAAAGTGTGGCGGATAAATCTTTCTACCGGAACTGGCTTTGAAAAAACAACCTGGACAGGTGCATGGGGTTCTGATGGACCAATTAATGTAGGAGACCTGAATAAAGACAAAAAAACAGATGTATTTATGTGGAGAGATTCTGATAAATCCTGGATGGTCAATCTTTCCACTGGTTCGGGTTTTACCATGCAACGTTGGACAGGTGCCTGGGGTTCTGACGGCCCTATTATTGTTGGTGATTTAAATGGTGATGGGAAAACTGATGTATTCATGTGGCGCAAATCTGATAATTCATGGACCGTTAATCTTTCAACCGGTACTGGTTTTAATATGCAACGCTGGACCGGTGCCTGGGGATCGGATGGCCCCATTAATGTTGGTGATTTAAATGGTGATGGAAAAACGGATGTTTTCATGTGGCGGCAGTCTGACAATTCCTGGACGGTTAATCTTTCAACCGGTACTGGTTTTAATATGCAACGCTGGACCGGTGCCTGGGGTTCTGATGGTCCCATTAAAGTTGGTGATCTTAATGGAGATAAGAAAACAGATGTCTTAATGTGGCGGAGATCTGATAATTCCTGGACTGTAAACATTTCAACTGGCACTGGATTCAATATGTTCCGTCTGACAGGAGCATGGGGATCTGATGGACCAATTAATGTGGGCGACCTGAATGGTGATGGAAAAACAGATGTCTTTATGTGGCGGGGTGCTGATAATTCGTGGACGATTAATCTTAGTACACTAGCGAAGGCCTCTACAAATAACAGCCAGCCAAATACAAATATCGATTCTAATAAAACAAGCCCTCCAGATAACTCAACACCCACGGGTAACAATCAAGGTATATTAATCAATAGTATAAATATCGTTGATGTTAAATGCGTAAATGATAATGATGGAAGCATAGAAATCCTTGCATCTAGTGGGGGAGGGCAATTAGAATATGACTGGGGTGGTGGTTGGACTTTAAATAATAAAAGATCCAGCTTGGGAGTAGGTATGTATTCTGTAAATATTAGAAATAATACCGGAAACACTATTACAGTAAGCCCGACCATAAAATCAGAATCGGATTTTACAAATATTTCAATTCAAGTTTTGAAGAAACCATCCACAAGCTCTTCAACTGATGGGGAAATTAAAGCAATACCCAATGGTACATCGGGCCCCTATAATTACGCATGGAGTTTTGCACCTTCACCTAATTCAAATCTTCTTACAAATATAAAGGCTGGTAATTATACAGTCTCAATATCAGATTCAAAAGGTTGTAAGTTGACTCAATCAATTGCATTATTTCCAATTAGCTCTTTACCACCGATTCCCCCGGGGGAATGTCCATCGTTTAATGATATTATGTATGGGAACAAAGTGTTCCCTTATGTCTATTGGGTAAGTATGGACGTACAAGGGCTCCAATCATTCTTAAACTCCACAGGCGGATTAGTTATTGGTTCCAAATTATGTGCTGCAAATCGTACAATTACATTTAATGGAGTAGGTTCTGGAGAAGCTATTTGGTATACACTTAGTGAAAATATTAAACTTCCTTCACTTTTGTATGTAAGAGCATTTAGTCATAATCAAAATAATGGAACTATTGAAAATCCAGGTATATATGATTCTTATATTAATAGGCCTCCTTATGGACCGATTGGAAATATTTTATCAGAATTGATAACCTTAGGATTAAATTTAAATAATTGTGACAAGCTACCACCAATACCACAAACTAAATTTGGCGATTTTGTTTTAAACGCTAATATGCCGAATATTTATAATGGAAAAAAAATAAGTGTCATTTTTGATTTAATCAACGAAAAGATAGGTAATTGCTCTGGCCTTGGGTTGAATAATTGGGTAGATGAATACTATGCGTTAATATCCATCAATTCAAGATCAGGCATAACATGCAGAAATTGAAAAAATATTGGAAATAATATTTCATTTATTTGAATAAGAAAATCAAATTACAGAACCAAATTCTTTTCAACTCAATCAATAAAAAATACACCTTCTCTCATATCCCTATTACCTGGCTCTTCAGCAGCATCCTGTTCTTTTTTATTGCTACAGTGATAGCTCCGCAGTTTTGGCCGCAGATGGATAAGGCGGGCCAGGTATTTTCAGGTTCCAATATCAACCGGATAATGGGTGTTGCCGGCATCATCGTTTACTTTTCAGAGCCGGTGATCTGGCATTTTAATCTCTTAACCCAGAACAAGGGGCCAGCAGAGTCAAACTTAAAGGACGAAGTTTCAAAATCAGGTTTATTCAAAAATATTGCATCAACAATCGCCTCCGCAACCATCAATCTTGTTATCATGCTGCCTGCCATGGTCATTTCGATGTTCAGGCCGGTATTGCGGGCACTGGTGCTTTTTACAAGCCTGAGCTTTTTTGGCTCCATGCACGATGATACGGCCTTGTATAAATTTTTTGTGGTGGTGGTCACAATGGATATTCTGCTTTATTATACCACTCAGTTTGCCCCTAACTGGAAATATAATCCTGTAAATATTGTTTTGAAATTGCTTGATCTGCAGAACAAACAATTCTTTAAGGTTATTGCAAATTTTTTGCTGGTCATTCATACCGCCTTAATTTATTCATTGCTGCTTGCTGTTGTATACTATGATGTCAATAAACATCCTGAAAAACTAAAACTTCAGACACTGGCAATTTGGTGGTTGGTACTCACTGTTTATAACCGGCTATCATTTTCACCGGGTTTGTCTGATAAGGGAATTTTCATTGATGGGATTGGCAGAAGAACCATTATCATCACTGCCCTTACATTGATTATTTCTTTTATTGGTTTTTTATGGCCCTTCTATTTCAGATAAATTTTCTCCCAACAAAAAGTTAACAACCCGCTTTTTTCGCCATTCGTAAAGCAACTCAAGCCGCTTAGCAATTATTTGCAACGGTAGTCTGTCCGCCCCTTGTATCTTCGGTCTACGAAGAATTTAGTACATCACATGTTTATGTGATGTAACCTATCGCTCCGATTCCACGTTCTAAGAGTCAATGATACAGCCATGAGAAATAAAACCTTTACCAGCATCCTGATTTTCATTTTGTCAATCTTTGCAGCCACTGCTCAAAGCCTGCCACATAAACAGCTGGCTGCCAGGCGCAGTACCGGACCGGTTCATTTGGACGGACTCATCAATGAGAAGGCATGGGGCGAGGCATCAAAAGCCGCCGGCTTCATCGAATTCAGGCCGAAAGCGGGCAGGCCGGAAGACTCCACCAGCCGTACGGATGCGTATATCATGTACACCGATGAAGGTATTTATTTTGGTGGGTTTTGCTTTGAGCCGTCGAAAGACAGCATTTCAGCTGAGCTCACCGGCCGTGATGGATTTGGCAACAATGATATGATCGGCGTGGTGTTCGATACTTACTACGATAAACTAAATGCCTTTGAATTTTTTGTGACCCCGCTGGGCGAACAATGGGATGGCAAAGTGGCTCCGAATAATAATGGAAATGATGAAGACTTTAACTGGAATGCAGTCTGGTTCAGCAAGGCTGTGATACATAACAATGGCTGGAGCTTCGAAATATTTCTTCCCTTTTCCGCAATCAGGTTTGGAAAAAAGGATGTACAAACATGGGGATTAAACATTACCCGGCGCAGGCAAAAGGCCGGCCGCCAATTTATGTGGAACCCGGTGGATCCAAATATTAATGGCTGGCTGACACAGGAGGGCACATGGTCGGGTATTGCCAATATAAAACCCCCGCTCCGGCTGCAATTTTCACCTTATTTTTCAGCCTACGCAAATCATTACCCGCTCAACCAGCCCGGAAAGAAAAATGTATCCAGCCAGATCAACGGAGGTATGGATGTAAAATATGGCATCAATCAGGCTTTTACGCTGGACGCCACACTGATTCCCGATTTCGGGCAGGTGCAAAGCGATAACGCAGTGCTGAACCTGGGACCATTCGATATCCGTTTCAATGAAAACAGGTCCTTCTTTACCGAGGGCACTGAGCTCTTTGGCAAAGGCGGATTGTTTTATTCAAGAAGAATTGGAGTAGAACCCGTTTTTCAGAATGACCCGTATAGTAATCTGCAGCCCGGCGAAGGGGTCATCAAAGACCCGCAGGAAGCCAAACTACTGAATGCCACAAAAATTTCCGGTCGCACACAACGGGGGCTTGGCATTGGAGTGCTGAATGCCATCACCCGGCCACGGAAGGCCACAATTGAAAACAGCAGCACCAAAGAACAATACAAGGTGGAAACAGAACCACTGACCAATTACAATATCCTGGTACTGGATCAAACGCTGAAATACAACTCGGGCATTTCACTGGTCAATACCAATGTTTGGCGCAAAGGCAGCGCTTATGATGCAAATGTGACCGCAGCCTTATTTACACTGAATAACAAGAAAAACATGTGGCAGACCGGTGGACAGGTAGCCGTAAGCAACCAATGGAATGTACCGGGAAAAGATAAAACAGAAACAGGCTACAGCCACGAACTATATTTCGGAAAAACCAGCGGCCGTTTCAACTTTACTTTCTGGCAAGAGCTGACCGATACCCGCTACAGCCATCGTGATATGGGATATTTCACCAACAATAACTTTTTGACGCATGGAGTCTGGGCAGGTTACAATTGGACAGAACCCAAAAAATTTTATAACCGGATAGCCATCAACCTGAATTCCAATGTGAGCCGCCTGCTGAAACCAGTGGGAGTACAAAACCCCATGTACCAGTTTGCCAATATCAATATACATACACAAGTACAGTCAAAACGCCTGTGGGCAATGGGTGTTCAAACCAATTTTATTTTCCCGACCAACGATTATTATGAGCCGAGGAAAGATGGATGGTTTTTCAGAAAAGGTGCCAGCCTGGTGCTCGGCGGCTGGTTTGAAAGTAACAGGGCAAAAAAATATCATTTCAGCGCAGAGGCAAAAGTCAGACCCTATTTTCATTTTTACAACAGCCTGATGCTTGATTTAGGACTGGGACAGAATTACCGGTTCAGCAGCAGGTTTTCCCTGCGGCATGAAATCATGTTTAACCCACATTTCAATAACATTGGGTACAGCTACGTGGAAAACAGCAATGATGTGAATTTTGCCCGGAGAAAAAGAAACACAGTAGAAAACACCCTCTTTGCAAAATACAGTTTCAATAATAAAATGGGGCTCACATTTCGTGCCCGGCATTATTTCAGTTCTGTAAAGAATAAGGAATTTTATTTTCTGAAAACAGACGGCAGCCTTCAGGCCAATCCGCAGTTCATCAGTGGAGCCGATCAGAATTTCAACCTGTTCAATATAGATATGCTGTACACCTGGGAATTTGCCCCCGGCAGCTTTCTCAATATAGCCTGGAAAGATGCAGCACTGCTGTCAACTGATGAAGTACGGAAAGGCTATTTTCAGAATTTGGGCGATGTACTGGAGTCGGGCCAAAATAACAATCTCTCTGTCAAGTTGATTTATTTTCTTGACTACCTGACTTTGAAATCGAAATGGAAAAAGAAAGACCGTAATAGCTGAGGACAACAGGTCAGGGCTGCAGAACGGGGCCATATTCCGGTTTCCATTCATGCCTCCACCGGCGGTGACTCCAGAGCCACATTTCGGGGTATTTCCTGGTTACATCTTCCAGGTAGGTTACAAACTTTCCGGTGAGTTTTTGTTCCGTGCTCACCGAAGCATTTTCTTCTGCCAGGGAAAATACAAGCTCATAGTACCCTCTTTTTATTTTATGAATAAAAGCAAAGACCGCAACGAGGTCTTTTTTTACAGCATTTTTAGCCGGTCCTGGTACGAATGGAGCTGGTTTGCCAAAAAAAGGGAACCACAAAGCGTTGTTGATTTTTGAAGGGTTTTGATCCACGGCCAGCACCAGCATGTATTGTGAATTGCGGTGAGGCATAAAACTTTCTTTCATGGTCTTGGTGGGCAACAGGATATTACCGCTGCGACTGCGAAGTTTGTAAATAATCTTTTCAAATATTTTACTGGACAGTGGCCTGTACACGATCAGGCATTTGGTTTGAATGTTCAATGGGAACACGTCAAGAAACCACTCCCAGTTAAAATTATGACCCAGGTGAAGCTGAATGCTTTTACCGGAGTGGCAATATTGATTCACCAGCTCCCAGTTGGCACGGAAATGCTTATTGATTGTTGCAGTGCGGGTACTCAGCATTTTGATGGTTTCGATATTGGTGTCAATCAGGTTGCGGTAAAATTTTTTTGCAATCCGGGTTCTTTCTTTTTCAGTTTTTTCGGGAAAGGCAAGGGCCAGGTTGGCCAGAACTAAATTTTTCCGGTACCGGAATATATAATACACAAGCAAAAAAATAAAGTCGGAGATGAAGTATAGTACAGCAAAGGGCAGCAACGATATCATCCACAGGAGTCCATAAACAAAATAATACATAAGGGACAAAGATAATTGCTACAATACAATGTTCTGTACCAGGTTGCTTTTATCCGGATAGTCAGTATTGAAATGGAGCCCCCGGCTTTCTTTTCTAAATGATGCTCCTTTTACTATCAGGTAACCTGCTGTAATCATATTACGAAGTTCGAGCAATTGCGGCGACAGGGTGGAGGTTTCGTACAGCTGTTCTGTTTCTTCCCAAAGCAGGTCGAGGCGGCGCATGGCTCTTTGCAGGCGCATATCGTTACGTACAATACCTACATAATCGCTCATTACCAGTTGCAGCTCCTTCAGGCTCTGTGTGATCAGGATCATTTCTTTTGGATCGCTGGTTCCTTCGCCTCTCCAGTCGGGCAAGGCCTCATTCCAGAAAGCTGTGGTTGCTTTTTCGGCGGCATCCAGGTAACAACGGTGGGCAAACACCATTGCTTCCAGCAGCGAGTTACTCGCAAGCCTGTTGGCTCCATGCAAGCCGGTGCTGGCACACTCGCCTGCAGCATATAAATTCCGGATAGAAGTTCTGCCCCACGCATCAGTTTTGATGCCACCGCAACTGTAATGTGCGGCTGGAGCTACTGGAATCAATTGTTTACTGATATCAATACCAATGGAAAGGCACTTCTCGTAAATATTGGGAAAATGCTCTGTAAATTTTTCTTGCTCAAAATGCCGGCAGTCCAGCCACACATGCTCCGTGCCTGTTTTTTTCATTTCACTGTCAATCGCCCTTGCAACAATGTCTCTGGGAGCCAGGTCCTTTCTCGGGTCATATTTTTCCATAAACGCATCACCCTGTTTGTTCCGCAGTATGCCCCCATCTCCCCGCACCGCTTCTGTAATTAAAAATGCACGGCCTGTAACTCCAGGTTCAGCCAATGCAGTAGGATGAAACTGAATAAACTCCATATTTTCAATGCGTCCTTTCGCCCGGTACACCATAGCAATGCCATCACCGGTGGCAATGGATGGATTGGTGGTGCTGCGGTACACCTGCCCGTTTCCACCAGTGGCCAGCACCGTTGCTTTGGCAAGAATTTTTTCTATCCTGTTTGTTTCCAGATTGAGCATATACACACCATAACATTCAATATCAGGAGTGGCTTTTGTAACCAGGTAGCCCATGTGGTGCTGCGTCAGCAGGTCCACCACAAAGCAATGCTTGACCAGCTCAATATTTTTGTATTGTGTCACAGCCTGGAGCAATGCTCGTTCCATTTCTTTCCCGGTTACATCTTTGTGGTGCAGGATCCGGAATTCGGAGTGGCCGCCTTCTTTTCCTCTTTTGTAATCGCCGTCCTCTTCTTTATCGAACCTGGCGCCCCAGCCGATGATTTCCTGCACCCGTTCTGGGCCTTCTTTCACCACAATTTCCACCACTTCTTCATTGCAAAGTCCGTCTCCGGCAATGAGTGTATCGCTGATGTGTTTTTCGAAGCTGTCATGTTCCGGGTCGTTTACAACAGCTATACCTCCCTGTGCATATTTGGTATTGGTTTCATCGGCGGTGCTCTTGGTTAGTACCAGCACTTTTTTATCGGGAAAGCGGGCGGCTGTTTTCAGCGCAAAGCTAAGCCCGGCAATACCTGATCCGATGACCAGGAAATCTGTTTTTTGCATGAGATGAATTAATTATTTCTCTGTTGATCTGCGCTGCGAATATACTTCAATGTGCCGGTTATGATGAAGGCCTGCGCAATTCCGTACAGAGCCATCACTACTGCCCCGGCCATTGCAAACGACAGAAAAAATTTATTGACTGCCAGCACCGAATCGGATAGCACAAATAACAAAGCACCCACCGCCATTCGGGTACCAGCAGGTTTATTAGCCAGGTGCCACATATGCAGGGCCAGCATCAGCATAAAACAAATGACAAGGCCGTAGCCCAGTACAGGTATTTTCATGTCGCCAAGAGATGGGGCAAGCCAGCTCATCAGCGCTAAGTAGTACAAAGTCACAATGACCAGCAGTAGTGGTTTGCCAGCTATCTTTTCAGCAGCCCTGATCCGGTGGAAGAGCAGGATGTAAAAAATATGTGCCAGCAGGAATGA
>CAYYMK010000003.1:80063-167611 GCA_964473035.1 uncultured Chitinophaga sp. | reverse complement strand
CAGCCCTGATCCGGTGGAAGAGCAGGATGTAAAAAATATGTGCCAGCAGGAATGAGGACAAACCCAGCAGAAAGAAAACAGATGCTTTTTCCTGGAACATCAGCAACACATCGCCGCCCCATGAAAATAACAGAGCCGGCAGTACCGGTTTGTTCAAATCAGCCACTTTACGTTTCTTTTGTCCCACTAAAAAATAAACTGCCAGCACCGGCATCAGCAATGGTTTGGTCACAGTCTGCAGCCAAAAGGAAGGGATCATGTTGCCCGTACAGTTGAGGGCAAGCAATACAAAAAACATCAGGAGCCAGGCAGTATTCTTCATGTGTCAGTTTGTGGTGATGAAATGGAAAAAGGAAGAAACAGAGACATTGCGAAACAGCGTTTCAAAAAAATTATGCATCAACCCAGGCTCCGTGTTCTTTCAACAGGATGATCAGTTCTTCCACTGCCACTTCGCTGTTTACATTTTTCTTTATCACTTCTTTTCCTTTGTACAACGTGATTTTCCCGGGGCCGCTGCCCACATATCCAAAATCTGCATCAGCCATTTCTCCCGGGCCGTTGACAATGCAGCCCATAATGGCAATCTTGACACCTTTCAGATGATTGGTTACAGCCCGGATCTTTGCAGTAGTTTCCTGTAAATCAAAAAGGGTGCGTCCGCAACTGGGGCAGCTGATATATTCTGTTTTCGAAATCCGGGTTCTTGATGCCTGTAAGATGCTGAAAGCGGTTTGGTTGATAAACTGGGCAATATCCTGTACCGGAAGGTATGTTCTGCCGGTTATTTTCGAATTGGCCAGTCTGGTTTCACTGCTGTATCCCAGGCATATTCCGTCACCCAGCCCGTCAAGTAATAATGCGCCGGTTTCGGTCGCAAAATGAATCAGAAGTTCATCCGGTGATGGCGATCGCATACTTTTGGGGGTATCGGTCATCAACAGCACCGGATTTCTTATTTTCCGGTTCATCAATTCCACAATCATTCGCCGTACCGACTGCATGGCATTGCGGTTGACAGAACTTAGGCAGAGTACAACCGATGGGTCTTGTGCCAGTTGATCCAGAAAAGTATAATCGTTCACGGGAGTGGCATCATTAAAACAATCCAGCATCACAAAATTCAGCCGGTCGTGTTTTCTTGTTGCCTTTGCGTAACCGCTGTCGCTAAAGATGGGAACGTATTGGTTTTTATCTGCAACGGTTTCCCAGGCAGCGGGGTACAGGATCACTTTCAGTGTGCCGGGCAATTCAAAATTCAGCAACTGGTGGCCTGTAAAAATAAAATCTGCTGCGGCATCTCCGATGGTCCACTTATCTGTCGGTTCATGATAGGTATATCCAACACGCTGCAGGTGCAAGGCTGTGATTCGTTCTATTTTGCTGAGATCAGCAATCACAACCGGAACCTGGTTCCCCCCGATCTGGCTGACCGGGAAGGTTTGCCGGCGCTGATAACAAAACGGATCATAGGGCCACCTGGTGTTTTCAGGTACCATAGGTACAGCCGGGCCATCAACCGGCTGGTTGTATTTTCTGACCATATCCCTGCAAACGGGTATCTCAAATTCGGGATCTTCGGTAAGCGAAACTCTGATAGTGTCCCCAAGTCCGTCTTCGAGCAGTGTGCCGATGCCAATGGCCGATTTGATGCGGCCATCTTCACCATCGCCGGCTTCTGTAACGCCAAGATGCAGGGGATAGCATTCATGCAATTCATCGAACATCATTTTTACCAGCAGCCGGTATGCCTGCACCATCACACGAGGATTGCTGCTTTTCATGCTGAGTACAATATTGCGAAAGGATTCATCCCTTGCAATACGCAAAAACTCCATTGCGCTTTCCACCATGCCCATTGGCGTGTCGCCGTAGCGGCTCATGATGCGATCGCTGAGTGATCCATGATTGGTTCCGATCCGCAGGGCTGTACCGTATTCTTTACAGATCTTAACCAGTGGGGTAAACCGTTCTCTGATTCTTTCTATCTCCGCAGCATATTCAATATCGGTGTAGTCTAACTGTTCAAATTTTTTCCGGTCCACATAATTACCCGGGTTTACTCTTACCTTCTCCACAAAACGGGCAGCAATTTCCGCTGCGTTGGGTGTGAAGTGAATATCTGCGATCAAAGGAGTGTGATAGCCTTTTTTGCGCAACTCATTTTTTATAACCAGCAGGTTTTCTGCTTCTTTTATTGATGGGGCTGTGATGCGTATCAACTCGGCTCCGGCTTCAATACAACGGATGCTTTGTGCTACTGTAGCGGCTGTATCCATCGTATCGGTTGTGGTCATGGTTTGAATGCGGATGGGATGCGGCCTGAGTTCTTCAGGATTACCCAGCAAAAGGCTGCCAATGCTGACTTCCCTGGTCTTCAGCCGCCGGTATTCTGTTAGTGATTCGCAATAGATTTGCATAGCTGCAAAACTAACAAAGTTGGGCCAGCATTGTTTGAGGAGTACGGGCTTGCAAGACTGCTGCCTGGGGACGATACTTCATCCGGGCATGCTGCGGAACAAAGCAACATTACATATTGCCTTTGAAAAAGCCCAGTTGCTGCAGAATGTCTTTGAGAATTTTCATGCGAACGGAAGGCATATCAAGATCACGGTCCGGCGTTTCAAAATTCAGGACAAAGAAATAAGGATGTTTGTTTTCTTCGATCCATCCGGTGACCCAGCCAAGTGAATGGCCATTTTCCATGCTTCCCCATCCTGTTTTGAGGGCCAGTCGGTAATTGGTGGTTTGCTCGTATTGCATTGCTCTTTTCACCATTTCCTGATATGTTTTAAAAAAAGGCAATTGGTTAAAAAATAATTTTTTAATCAGTCCCAGTTGCTGATCAGGCGTAATTTTAATTGAATTGTCGAGCCAGAAGCTGTCTATCCTGGTTCGGATGATGACTTTTTCCTGCGGATCCTGTACTCCGTATTTCAGGCTGTCGAGCCATAGCTGCATGCTGTCTTTCCCGATGCGGCGTGCCACTTCCTGGTAGTAGGGAACGGCAGAAATCCTGAATGCTTCCAGCATGTTTAATTCTTTGTTCCATGCAGCAACTGGCCTGCTGATGCCATCCCATGCGATCCGCATGCTGTCGTTGATTATTTTTCCTGTTTGAAGACCAATCAGTGAGTGCACAATTTTAAAAGTAGATGCGGGCAGATAACTGCTGTCGCGGTAGCGGGACAGATTATAGATCGTAAACTTTCCGGTTGCGTTATTCAGTAAAGCAAAGCAGCCCGACACTTTGTATTCATCAAAATACTTTTTGAGGCTTGTATCCTGTTTCACATTATTAGAAGAGCAGGAAAACAACAATAGCAGGAGGATAAGAACGGCGGCGGATTTCATGTACGTATTTCTTTGGACAAAAATATGGAGGTCATTGTATGTTGCTCAATACCGCCTTTTGATAGCTACCCACCTGATAGCTCTGAACTTCCGGACTTTCCTCTGTGCCGCTCCCAGTGGTGGCAACCGGCCGTGCCGAAATGCTGTAAAATTCAACATGCATTTTCCCATTCTCCAGCCAGTAATTATTAATAATTGTTGAATTTCCAACGGTAAAAGCCCCGGCAAGTTTATCGGCCACCCGGTACTGATCCAATACAATGCCGTTGAGCTCGTCAATGACCCAATGTCCTTTCGCCTTGTTTATTTCTTTTAATATATACGGACGGCTGTCTTCATCAGCAGCGCCATAGATAAGGTGCCAGGTAAAGGTACCTGCACTGTCCCCTTTTTGAATGCGCAGTTGCATCTGTACTTTTTGGGGTGTGGGAGCTCCGGTGCTGAACCATTGCATTTCGCCTTTCCAGTTGCCAATCCATGTTTCCGGGAAAGTTTGGGCAAATGATGAAAGACCTGTAAGCAGGAAGAGGATCAGAAAATTACGTTTCATTGCTGGTCGTTTCGTTTTCGTAAAGATATTGACTGGATTCAATACAAAACTGTTGCTGGGCGAAATAGTTAATTTCCTCTTTCCGGAATTTTTTGCGAATGCAGGCACCAGTGGGGGTGGCACATAAAAAAATCCCGGCGCCGTGGCCAGGATTCAATAAACAGGCAAAGTTTTTTGTTACATGTAAAAACCGCCTTTTTGTTTGTAATGCTTCACGCCCTGGCAGTCTCTTTTAGTTGCTGCGCAGGAGCTAAACAAAAAAACAACTGTAGCCGCCAATACCAGGCTCAGGAATAATTTCTTCATACTGAAATCAAAAAATTGGGTCAACAAATTAATTAAGGAAAATCAAAGGAATTGGGCGGGTAGAGTTTCTATCATTGTAGGGAGAACGAAAATACGGCCTGCTTATTGCATTTCATAACATTCTGCCGGATTTTTTTTAGAATAGGAAATTTACGATACGGTGTTTTATTTCTGCCGGATTGAGGCATAAAATTCATTTATTCAATAAAGCAACGGGTTGTGCAGCGTACTTCTGTCGCCTCTGGCAAATAGTTACTTCAGTACTCCTATCTCCCTGCCTACCTTGCTGAAGGCTGCAATAGCCTGATCTAACTGATGCTGTTCGTGTGCCGCACTCAATTGAACACGTATCCTTGCCTGGCCTTTGGCAACTACGGGAAAGAAGAATCCAATCACATAAATTCCCTCTTCCAGCAGCCTGGCAGCCATTGTTTGTGCCAGTACGGCATCGTACAGCATGATGGGAACAATAGGATGATCACCAGGCCTGATGTCGAACCCGGCTTCAGTCATCTTGCTGCGGAAGTATTTCGTATTGGTTTCTAATTTGTCACGCAGCTGTGTCGTTTCTGTCAGCATATCCAATACGGCAATGGAGGCGCCAACAATTGAAGGTGCAAGGGTATTGCTGAATAAATAGGGCCTTGACTTTTGCCGCAGCAGTTCAATGATCTCCCTGCGGCCGGAAGTGAATCCGCCTGACGCACCCCCCAATGCTTTGCCCAGAGTGCCAGTGATGAGATCAATCTTTCCCATGACGCCCCTGTATTCATGTGTGCCCCTGCCTGTTTTTCCAATGAAACCGGAAGAATGACACTCATCTGTCATGACACATGCATCATATTTTTCAGCCAGCTCCACGATCTTATCCAGTTGGGCAATGGTGCCATCCATACTGAAGGAACCATCCGTTACAATCATGCGGCTGCGGGCGCCGGCCGCCTCGTTCAGTTTGGTTTCAAGGTCAGCCATATCATTGTGCTCATAGCGGAGACGCTGTGCCTTACACAGACGAACACCATCAATGATACTTGCATGGTTTAATGCATCTGAAATGATAGCATCCTGTTCGTTGAAGAAAGGTTCAAACACACCTCCATTGGCATCAAAAGCAGCTGCATATAAGATGCTGTCTTCCGTACCGAGAAATTTGGAAATTTTTGCCTCCAGCTCTTTATGAATATCCTGAGTGCCACAGATAAACCGCACACTGCTCATGCCAAAGCCCCGGTGGTCAATGGCCTTGCGGGCTGCTTCTATCACCTTGGGATGGCTGGAAAGACCGAGGTAGTTATTGGCGCAAAAATTCAGTACCGTTTTTCCGCCGGCCGGCATGTTCACCATGATCTCTGCCCCCTGCGGGCTTTCAATGATCCGCTCTGTCTTATAAAGACCTGATGTCTTAATCTCATTCAGTTCATCCGCAATGCGTTGGACAAATTTTTCGTTCATAAGTGCTCCGGTTTCCTGCAAATATAAACCAAGCTTACCGCCCTTCCTTTTATCACACCAATATGTTATTGTTCTGCTTCACTTGTGCGTATACATTTGTGTAACATTAGATGAGTCAATGACGTCTCATCCCGAAACTTCGAGCCAATGAAAAAGAACCAACTGAAAAAGACTTTATCAGCAGCTGTCATAATTGCGCTGCTGTCTGTATTCAGCCTAAGTTCTTCTTTTTCAAGTGAAAGCACTCTAAAATTGGATGCCTGTTGCATCAAGAAAAAGCAACAAGATTGCCCGGGCCGGAAGCAAAAGGATGGGACAGAAGAACTGATCATGGAGACAATGACCCGCCAGTTCATCGCCATTCCCATGGTCGGTCTGTAATACCCGTTCGACTTTCAAAAATATTTTTTAACCAGTTGTAACTTTAATCCTGCCAGCCCGTTTTAACAAGGGCCGGTATGCTATTCGCATAGCCTGCCCGGGAATGTAAAAATGGCAGGGTAACGTTGCAACGAAACCCAAACCATCGCCAACAATGACTGAAAGAGATTACAACGAATGTGTGAACCTGTATGCGGATAATGTGTACCGGTTTATTGTTAAAAATCTCCGGCATGAAGAAGATGCCCGTGATGTGGTACAGACGGCCTTTGAAAAAATGTGGAGAAACCGGGACCAGGTGGACGCTTCCAAAAGCAAATCATACCTGTTTACCGTTGCTTACCACCAGATGATTGACCATATACGAAAAGTGAAACGAATTCAACTCAGTGAAGAATTCAGAGAGGAGAGCAAAGTGGAAAACCGGCTGGTCAATAATTTGAAAAAAGTGCTTGATCATGCTTTGAGCAGGTTAAATGAAACACAACGGTCGCTGGTGATGCTGAAAGATTATGAGGGGTACAGCTATACAGAAATCGGGCAGATCATGAACCTGAATGAAAGCCAGGTAAAAGTTTATCTTCACCGGGCAAGATTGCAGCTCAGGGATTACCTTGTGAAAATGGAAAATGTGATCTGACGGACTTTTTTACGAGCAGGAGAATAACTGATATGAATATTAACCGCAATAATTACGAGGAGTATTTTATCCTCTACCTGGATCATGAGCTTGCTGCAGAAGAACGCAGGGAAGTAGAACAGTTTGCGGAAAAAAATCCGGATTTACGGGAAGAACTGGAAGCTTTATTGCAGTACAAACTGGAGCCGGATGCACGCCTGGTATTTTCCGGGAAGGAAGACCTGATGAAGGAAGATGGGTTTCCGCTTATTACCCATACAAATTACACCGATTATTTATCCCTTTATATTGACGGCGAATTGTCCGGTCATCAACAACAGAAACTGGAGCAGTTTATTCAGCACCATCCGGGCATTCAAAAAGAACTGGAATTACTGCAACAAACAAAACTGCAACCCGAAACAATCGTATTTGCCCATAAACAGGTATTGTACCGCCATGAAAAAACCGCAGGAGCAGGTAACCGCCGGCAAGTGATCATGATGCAACGTTTCAGTTTTCGAAGGTGGCGGGCTGTAGCAGCTCTGCTCGTTCTTGCACTTGGCCTTTCTCTTCTGTTTACAAGATCCAATTCAGGCAAACAATCAACTGAAGTAGCCACCACAACAACAAAGACCGGCGAAACAACTTCCCAACTCAAATCAGAACAACCGCTGCCCATCGTACCCAAAAACTATGAAGAACAGAGCAACCTGGCAACCGGGCCAAAAACTCTTAGTAAAAACAACGGGAATAGGGTGGTACCAGCTTCTGAAAACGACAACAACGAAGTGGCTGCAGTACGAAAAGACAAACCTGTTATTCCGGTCCGCAATGATGCTGCAACTGCAAAAGAATTGCCTGCTATTCAGGATCCGTTGCTGACTTCCCGCCAGCCAAAACTCACCAACCTATTGCCTGTGCCTGATCAGAATCCTAATGTAAGGCTGAACAGTCAGAATAATGCAGATCTGGATCCGGTCACAACAGCAAACAAACAGAAAGAAGAAACCATTGTAACACCCGACAATCCTCAGCCGTCACACATCATAAATGCATCTTACAACCCTGATGATGCGAACCTGAACCAGCCGGAAAAGAAGAAAAACAAAAACCGGGGAATTTTTCGGAAAATTGCCCGCAACTTTGAAAAAAGAACAAATATTGATCCGACTGATGACAACAAGCTTTTAATTGCCGGGCTTTCCATCAGGCTGAATTAATTTTAATCACAAAAAATAAATTAAGGAATGAGAAGGTTAATTGCCTTAGGTATGTCTGTGTGTCTTGCTACAACTGTGCTTGCACAGGCCGATACAACTGGTAAACAAACACAACCGGATACTCTCCGCATCGGGGGGATTGTGATCATACGCAAGGGTGGGCATCAGGATAAACAATCCGGGAAAGTAAAGGAATTAAGAATCCGGAACAGGAAGCATTCCGGGAAGCCATCCAACCTGACTACAAACTGGTGGATCGTGGACCTGGGATTTGCTGGTACGAATGATAAAACAAACTATTCCTCCGCAGCAGCGCAGGCCTATGCACCCGGAAGCAATGAAACCTGGTTTGAATTAAAAAATATAAGGTCACGTACCGTCAATGTCTGGTTCTTCATGCAGAAACTGAATATTGCCAGTCATGTACTGAACCTGAAATACGGGTTGGGGCTTGAGCTCAACAATTATCATTACAAACGACCCATCCGGTACGATGATGACCCTCCGGCAACGCCCAACCCGCCTGTTGTAATGCTGGATGCCACGCCAAACCGCACCTACGACAAGAATAAGCTGGCTGCCGACTATCTCACCATGCCCGTCATGCTGAATGTAAATTTTACACCTCATAAGAATAATAATTTTGGCTTCAGCACCGGAATCAGTGCCGGGTTTCTGTACAGTGCAAGAAACAAAACAAAAACATCCGATGAAGGCAAAGAGAAAGCAAAAGACGATTTTGGGCTGGAGAGATGGAAACTTTCCTGGGTTGGGGAAATCTCACTCGGTCCTGTACGTCTCTTTGGAAACTATGCACTCAGCAGCATGTACGAAAGAGGCCTCGATATTACTCCTTATAGCTTTGGCTTCCGGTTCAGTAACTGGTAAAAAAATCTCATACCCATATCAGCCCCGGACACGGGGCTGTTTTTTTTGTCCTGCTGCAGGGGTGTCAAATCTAAACTTACCGTTAAAATCTCATCAACTGTCTTCATCACCTGCACCAGTTGAATACTAAAGAAATCTGGCACTGCGTTTGAAATGCTGACGATTGCTGAGTGGCTGAAGCACGGATCACTTTTCTTGAAAGAATAATGGCATGCAAGCACCGGCACTAATCTGTCTTTACTGAAAACGGCCTTCCATGAAGTATTTTATTTTTTCGGCTGCATTGCCCCTTATATTGGTTGCGAACAGTTCGGAATTTCTGCAACACACCGGCGGCAAGGGGCCTGTGGGTACTGTGTATTTAATTATTGATAAGTCGGAATACGAGCTGCATGTATATGATGATGTGGGCTGGTATGCCAGCTATCCGGTTGTGTTTGGAAACAACAGCCTGGGCGATAAAAAAATGCAGGGCGATAAAAATACACCAGAAGGCACATTCCGGATTATTTCCAAACGGGTGCATGAAAAATGGTGCCGTTATCTTTCCCTGAACTACCCTACCGAAGAAGATCTTGAAAAATTTAAAAAGAGGAAAGCAAAAGGAGAAATTCCTGCTTCAGCCAGCATTGGAGGAGGAATTGGTATTCATGGTACCTGGCCGCATGAAGATTTTGTGGTGGACCGGTACAATAACTGGACACTGGGATGCATCTCTATGAAAAATGAACATGTCACGGAACTATACAACTATGCCACCGTAGGCACAAAGGTGATCATCAGAGAATAAGCCGCATTACCGGCTGTGCAACAAGAGGAAAGATTTTATTTCGGCCCGCCATTTTGCGGTATCAAAGCGGAGCAACGATTCGTGCTGTGCATTGGCATACAGCACCAGTTTCTTTTTGCCCGATGCGGCGGCTGCTTCTATTTTCCTGATTTCTTCTTCACTCACAAAGGCATCTCTTGTACCGCATTGTATCAGCAAAGGTGAAACGGCTTGTTTCAGATATCGGGTGGTTTTGTGCCGAAATCCGGAAAATCCTTTTTCTGCCCCAACCCAGAACGTGGTGAAAAAAGCAAATGGCTGTGCAGGAAAACCCAGCAACTTGGCTTTCGCTTTCAGGTATGTTTGCAGTGAAAAAAAAGGCATTTCCAGTATGACGCCTGCGGGCCGGAGGGCATAAACGGATAAGGCCCTGCTGATGGCCACTGCACCCATCGAACTGCCATACAAAAAAATATTTTTTTCACCACGGCTCAGCATCAACTCATATGCAAGCCAGACTTCTTCTGCTTCCCGGTAGCCAATGCTGGTTGTCTTGCCTTCGCTTTCTCCATGGCCGCGAAAATCAACCATCATCACTGTATACCCAAGGAAACGAAATTCATTTGCCTCATCCATCAGGATAGACCGGGTACCCCCGATCCCATGAAAAAGAATAACCGTTCCTTTTGAAACGGAATCGGGCTTTATGATCCATGCCGAAATATGTGTACCGTTTTTTGTTTGAAGAGAAACACTGTCATAACTAAAAACCGGTTTTTGCCCAGATAATGGTTTGCCATAACGAGGTCCGGTAAATAACCTCCAGGACCTGGAAAAAATATTTCCGCTACTGTTTGGAATGTTTTCCCGGATCTGATCGTAATAGCGGGTGAGTTTGTCAGCATACAGGGAAGCACTGATGTTGATCAGCAGGAACTGCACCAATAAAACCCAGCCGGTCCATCGCAGTACGGAGAACAGCCGATATTTCAATGGTTTTTTTCCGGATGATTCCTGTCCCTTTTCCATGTGTTCCAAAAATAACCGTTAGGCTGCAAAACTGCTGTATTTTTCGCAAAAGAAAACCATACCCGGCGGAATCACAGCTTTTGTGCCTTGTGCAATTTCTCCGGATGATGCATCCCGTTTTAAAACCAAGGCATATGAGAAAGATTTTTTACCTGCTTACCGCCAGTATTTGCATCCAGGTGCATGCACAGAAAAATATGGCAGATCATATTATAGAAGGTGGCCGGGTCATGGTTGATTTGCTGAAAGTACTGAGATCTCCAAAAAATCAGGCGGCCCTTCCCAGGAATATCATAACAGACAGTTGTGAGGTGAAGCAAACCGGCAACATTTGCTACCGGAATACTTCCGGCACATCTGTTTGCATCAGCCTGTTCCTGCGATCAGGAAATGAATATTCTGTTCAAGGTCTTTCGCTGAAGATACTCAAAAACCAAAAAGAGTGTTTGTATGATTTGCCGGCAGGAATCTATAAGTACAGGATCGCAACCGGCGACTGTGGCGAAAAAAATATTCTGAAGGAGGGAGAAATAAGAATTTTGCCCTGCGATAACAGGGTTGAGGAAATCAAAGAAAATTAAGGAGCAGAAATGACTACAATCCCATTTTTTTCCGGATTGCGGGTGGTATAGCTTCCTTGTGTACAATAATGGCAAGCGTTCGGAGTACAAAATAATCTTCCCGCATATACAGGTAACCACCTGCCGGATTTGTATCGCTGCCCCATGAGTTTTTTACCAGGTACCAGGTGCCGCTTTCATCCTTTGCAGTTCCGGTTATATGCATCATGTGATTCAGTAAAGTGCTTTGTGTTTCAAAAGCTTTTTGCCGGTCTGCCTGTATGTTTTTTGTGGGCGGAGTACTGAAGTATGCCAATCCTTTTTCATACAAAAAATCCGGATCTTCAGCATCGCCATCCCAGCCTACGGTAAACCCTTTGTTCAATGCGTTGTTGGTGATTTCCTTAAAATCGCTGACCGGTACATTCCAGTATTCATCTCCGGTCCAGTTATATTTATCCTCCAGAACAAATTTTGTGTAAAAAGGATGATGCGTGTATGAAGTGATCTCTGCATAATCATCCGGATGCAGGCCCAGGCAGTCTGACACATAGGTTAGCGGAGTATATTCTTTCCCATGGTGAATGAATTTTTCAGGCACTTTTCCATAATAAAAATCCAACACACTGTCCACATAGGACTGAAGCCCCGCACTGAGGCTGGTGACTCCATTGCTGACACATAACTGTACCAAACGTTTCAGCAGGGTATCCATTTCCTCATGATTGTGATGGGTTTCGCCCCGGGCTTTTCCCGGGTAAGCTGCCTCCGGCATTAACCCAAAATTTTTCATCACCCAGGCGGCATCGTGAAACTGGCCACCGGGAGTAAAAAAATTACTGCCTTTCATTGCCAGGTGACGTTTTATTTTTCGCAACATAGAATGCCGGGCAATAAACATTTCACTAATGTCTTCATCTATTTTCCCCATGCGCAGCAGTTCACTTTCAAGCAACGAGGTGCTGGAAAAACTCCAGCAGGTGGAAGAAAGATGTTGGTCTTTTACCCGAGTGGCTGCAATATGGATGGTCTGGGATTGCAGTTTTTCCAGCTGAACCTGGGCAAACAGCTTCGCCTGGCACAAAATTACCAGGAGAGGGAGCAGTTTTTTCATTTTAATTTTTAATAAGAAAACCCGCAAAAACGGCATGATTAGTAATAAAAAAACGGCAACTGTTCAAACCATCAATCCTGGAATTTATTGGCTCATTGCCTATGGATATATTTCTGCAGCAATACTACAAAACCGGGTGAAGGAACCAATACCCGAAGGAGGGTATCGGCATTTTACTGTTTGCCATTTTTAATTTCCTCCACCACACCCGGATCCAGTAAAGTTGAGGTGTCGCCCAGGTTGGAAAAGTCAGCTTCTGCAATTTTGCGGAGGATACGCCTCATGATTTTTCCACTCCTGGTTTTTGGCAACCCCTGCACAAACTGAATTTTGTCGGGTTTGGCAATGGGCCCGATTACCCTTGAAACAGTTTGCAGAATATCCTGCTTTCTCAATTCTTCATCGCCGTGATGACCGTTGTAGATGACATAGGCATAAATGCCTTGTCCTTTGATGTCGTGCGGGTAGCCCACCACAGCGCTTTCCACCACACCGGCATGCATGTTGATTGCGTTTTCCACTTCTGCTGTGCCGATCCGATGGCCGCTTACATTCAGTACATCATCTACCCGGCCGGTGATGCGGTAGTTACCGTTTTCATCTTTTAAAGCTCCATCGCCGGTAAAATATAAATTTTCGTATGTGGCAAAATAATTCGTGCGGCATCTTTCATGGTCGCCCCAGGTTGTGCGTATGATACCCGGCCATGGAGCCTTGATACAAAGGTTGCCCGAATGTATTTTTTCTCCTTGCTGCAGGTTGGCGGGAACTCCGTTTTCATCCACCAGCAGAGGTTGCACACCGGGCATGGGCAGTGTGGCCCAGCCCGGAATTGCATCTGTAATACCGGCCATATTAGAAATCATGATGCCTGCAGTTTCAGTTTGCCACCAGGTATCTACAACCGGGCACTTTTTCTTGCCAACATTTTTATGATACCAATGCCAGGCTTCTTCATTAATCGGCTCGCCCACCGTACCAAGAAGTTTGAGTGAAGAAAGATCCTTCCCTTCGAGCGGAGTTGTTCCAAAGCCCATCAGGCTGCGGATGGCTGTGGGTGCAGTGTACAAAATATTTACTTTGTGTTTGTCTGTAATATCCCAGAATCTGCCAGCATCGGGCCATGTGGGAATTCCTTCAAACATCAAAGATGTGGCGCCGGCACACAAGGGGCCGTAGACAATGTAGCTGTGACCGGTGATCCATCCTATATCTGCCGTACAGAAATGAATATCGCCGGGTTTGTACTGAAATACGTTTACAAAAGTGTAAGCTGTCCATATCATATAACCGGCGCAGGTATGCACCACGCCTTTGGGTTTGCCGGTGCTACCGGATGTATATAAAATGAATAACGGATCTTCAGCATCCATTTCCTGTGCAGGAAAAGAGATCACTCCATTTTTTTCCACCTGGTCTTCTGCAATATCCATTTCATCTTCCCACCACACATCTCTTCCTTTGATCATTGATACCGGTGTGCGGGTACGGGTATATACAATTACTTTTTTTACTGTTTTATTGCCGATCAGTGCATCATCAATGACAGATTTTAACGGAATGTCTTTACCGCCCCGATAGGCACCATCGCAGGTAATGATGGTTGTTGCCTGTGCATCCTCCAGCCTGTCGGCAATGCTTTGTGCACTGAACCCGCCAAAAATTACAGAATGGATGGCTCCTATTCGTGCACAACCCAATACTGCATATGCCAGTTCAGGTACCATACCCATATAAATACACACTCTGTCGCCTTTTTTGACGCCGTTGTTTTGAAGCATCTGTGCAACCTGGCATACCCTTTTGTGCAACCGGTTATAAGTTACGACCCGCACCCGGTCTTCCGGGTTGTTGGGTTCCCAGATAAAGGCGGGCTTGTCGCCCAGTGTTTCAAGATGGCGGTCAATACAGTTTTCTGTGATGTTGAGCCTGGCTCCTTCAAACCATTTTATTTCCGGGTCTTTAAAATTCCATTGCAGTACCCTGTCCCATTTTTTATGCCAGTAAAAATTTTCGGCTACCGATGTCCAGAATGCTTCCGGGTCTTCCATACTTTTCTGATAGTCCCGGAGATATTGTTCTTTCGAAGTGATTTGAAACGGATATGACATGGGGTTGTTTTATGCTTTAAAAGTAACAAATTGAAAAAAATTACAGCAGCAAAAAATCAATTCGTATTTTAATCGCATGAATTCAGACAACAGTATCCGCCGGGTGATTGCTGCTTCCTCCGTAGGCACCATGATTGAGTGGTATGATTTTTACATTTTCGGGATGCTGTCCACCACTATTTCCAGCCAGTTTTTTCCAAAAGACAACCCCACTGCAGGACTGCTGAGTACACTTGCCATTTTCGCTGCCGGGTTCATTGTACGGCCCTTTGGTGCCTTATTTTTTGGCCGGCTGGGCGACGTGGTGGGCAGGAAATATACTTTTCTGCTCACTCTTATTTTAATGGGAGGATCCACTTTTTTAATCGGCTGTGTTCCCAGTTATGAAAAAATTGGGATTGCGGCTCCGGTTATTGTTTTGTTGTTGCGGCTGCTGCAGGGCCTGGCACTTGGAGGCGAATACGGCGGGGCAGCCACCTATGTTGCCGAGCATGCGCCGGCAGGAAAAAGAGGTTATTATACGAGTTGGATACAAACAACGGCAACGCTTGGATTATTTATTGCGCTGGGCATCATTCTGGCAGTAAAATCTGCCATGACCGATGCTGCATTTCATGCAGAATGGGGGGGCTGGCGTTATCCTTTCTGGCTTTCTATTTTACTCGTGGGCATATCGGTGTATATCCGTTTAAAAATGAAAGAATCGCCTTTATATGCCCGGCTGAAAGCCAGCGGTAAAACATCGGTCAATCCGCTGACAGAAAGCTTCCGGCACAAAGCGAATTTCAAAATGGTATTACTGGCTTTGTTTGGCGCTGTGATGGGGCAGGGTGTCATCTGGTACACCGGCCAGTTTTATGCACAAAATTTTCTGGAAACCAAATGCCAGGTCGAGTTCACACAAAGCCGCACCATCATGCTTTGGGCCATTGCATTGGCCACACCTTTTTTCATTGTGTTTGGCTGGCTAAGTGATAAAATCGGCAGAAAATGGATTATGCTGGCAGGGATGGCGCTGGCACTGGTTACATACCGGCCTGTTTTTGGCAGCTTTTTGCAGGATACGGATGTTCAGGTATGGGAGAAAAAGAACCGGGTGATTTCAAAAAAGGAATTGCTGCAACAGTCAGTAACGCAGGCTGGAAACAATCAGGTACGTACTTATGAATATGTGCTTGAGGACGGATCATCTTACAAAAAAACAGAAACGGCAGCAATTGATGCAGCAAAAACTGAAAGCAACATTGCGATAAAGGAGAAGCACCTGTCGGCACAGCTGTACCGGAAATTTGTGTTGTTGGTCTTTGTGTTAGTGCTGTATGTCACGATGGTGTATGGCCCTATCGCTGCTTTTCTTGTTGAATTGTTTCCAACCCGGATCAGGTACACTTCCATGAGCCTGCCGTATCATATCGGGAACGGGGTGTTTGGCGGACTGGTGCCGTTTATTGGTTTGCTGTTGACGACGACTTACCCGGCCGATCCGCTGGTAGGTCTTTGGTACCCTATTGGGGTGGCTGCACTTTGTTTTGTAATTGGAATACTGTACCTCAGAAATAAAATTGACAGGAATATTAAGGACTAAGCAAACACAGGACCTGGCAGCCGGAGCTGCATTTCAGAACAAAAGACCAGCTTTCCTGTGTTTGTTGCATAACCGGTAAAAACATGAATCATGAAGAGATTTAATGCCTTCAAAAGATATTTCGGACTGTTGTTCCTGATCGTTGCGCCGCTGGTCATATATGAACTGCTGATGGGTGCCATTAGTAATATTGATCCTGCCGGAAAAAAAGATATCAATAACCCGGTGATCTGGATTATCATCATCACAATCTTCACTCCCATCGCCATCGGGCTGGTTATTTTTGGCTGGTATGCCTTTAAAGGAGAATATGATCATTTACCCGAAAAATCAAAAGACCTGACTCACTGATTCTTACCACACGGTTTTATTCTGTTTGGCTTCCTCTTCTTTCCAGTGCTCATGCAGGCGTACCGGTTTTGTCTTTTTCCTTTGCATTCGCATAAGGAGCACTTCTACCATTAATGAAAATGCCATTGAAAAATAAATGTACCCTTTGGGGATTTTGATATCAAATCCTTCAGTCAGCAGGGCAAATCCAATTAACAACAGAAAACTCAATGCCAGCATTTTAAATGCCGGGTGCTTTTCTACAAAATTGCTGACTGGTTCTGCTGCCACAAGCATTACGAGTACTGTAATAATCACGGCCGTATACATAATCCAGATTTCCTGAACCAAACCTACTGCTGTGATGATTGAATCGACTGAGAAAACCATGTCCATGATGAGTATTTGCCCAATGACAGATTGGAAAGAAACCCGTTTTATTTTCATTGTTTTGTCGCCTTCAATTCCTTCGGTTTTATGATAAATTTCTTTTGCACTTTTGAACAAAAGAAATAATCCACCTGAAATCAGGATCAGGTCTTTGCCGGAAATACCTGTTTGAAAAATCTGAAATAGGTCTTTCTCCAGTTTCATTATTACAGCCACCAGCGCCAGCAACCCTAGACGCAGTACAGCCGCCAGTAAAATACCGGTGCGCCGGGCCCTTTTTTGTTGGTCTTCCGGTAGTTTGGAGGCCAGGATTGAAATAAAAATAATATTATCAATACCCAATACCACCTCCAGGGCTATCAGTGTGAGCAATGCAATGAGAATTTCAATATTCATGGTTTCTGTTTTCGATTTGTAATAATCACATTGTTGTGGGCAGAGATAAACCACCCCGGTTGATTTGTATATGTTTCACAATATTTTTAACTGTGAACTCCGGCATATGTGTAACAAAGAATAAGGACAGGCTTCTTTACGAATAAAACTATTAAAAAAACCGTTCCGGCATTCCGAAACGGTTTTCCTTGTTTACGAAGCTCAGGATTGCACAAGCTGTTTCTGTTTTGCATGCTTTATATGGATGATTTTTGTTTCATCGTAAAAATGGACTTTACCAGTTTCCACATCGTACATGGCACCACAAATACCGAGATCTCCTTGTTCGATCATTTCATGAAGGATGACACTCCTGTTCATAATATCCTTAACGGTTCGGTGCACATTAATTGCGGCTACATTTTCTACAAATGCTGTGTTAGCTGAGGTGCGGTTATGCAGCGTGCTTGTTTCATCATCTACCGCAGGCCTGAGCTTTGAAAGCAGTGTGGTCAGGTTACCCATTTCCACATGATCGCAGGCGCCCTGTACAGCTCCGCATTTGCTGTGTCCCAGAACCACAATCAGCTTTGATCCGGCAATTTTACAGGCAAATTCCATACTGCCCAGGATGTCTTCATTCACGACATTTCCTGCTATACGCACACTGAAAATATCGCCGAGGCCCTGGTCAAAGATCAGTTCAGCAGAAGTGCGGCTGTCAATACAACTTAGTATAACAGCAAATGGCCATTGCCCGTTACGGGTTTCGTTAACCTGCTGAAGAAGGTTTCGGTTGAACTTCAGGTTGTTTACAAACCGTTCATTTCCTTCCTGCAAAATATGCAGCGCAGTATCAGGCGTTATGTTTGCCTGCGTTTC
Organism: uncultured Chitinophaga sp.; assembly: GCA_964473035.1. Lineage (GTDB taxonomy): Bacteria > Bacteroidota > Bacteroidia > Chitinophagales > Chitinophagaceae > JJ008. The sequence goes on along the minus strand of CAYYMK010000003.1, from coordinate 149,693 downwards.
TTCGTTGTGTGTTCTCATGTTTATTTTTTTAGTGGTTAAGAAATGGTTCGGAATACGGGAGCTTTTTTTGATTTGTCGCCGACAAGTACATCATGATATTTCGGAATGTATTTTTTCAGTGACTGCACATTATCTGTATTGGCTATCCGGTACACTTCTTTGAAGCCAACAGTTTTGCAGGTAATGTTTTTCTGTGGTGCCTGTACTTCTTTGAAGTCCCGGATCAGTTCAATCACGTCGTGATCAATGTACTGACTGTCGTATGCATCAATAATAACGGTGGAATAATCCGGAAGATGATCCAGTGTCAGTTTGATGCTGGCTTTATTCAGGAAGCTTACTTCTTCAGCCAAGTGAATCAGGATGGCTTCGCCCTCCCGGTGTTTTTCCCTGTGAAAAAAGTAGGAGTTTTTATAATTTCCATATAAGAGGGCCAGTACAGCCACACCCATGCCAATACCCACTCCGGTCAGCAGGTCAGTCATTACAATAGCAATTACTGTAACTACAAAAGGAATCCATTGATATTTCCCCAGTTTATATGTTTTTTTAAACAGTGCCGGGCTGCACAGTTTGTAACCGGTCATCAGCAGAATGGCCGCAAGAGCCGCCAGCGGAATTTTATTCAGGAGGGCCGGGATCAGGCTCACACAAACCAGGATTAGCAATCCATGAATAATAGTTGAAAGTTTTGATTTCGCCCTTGCATTTACATTGGCTGAGCTACGGACGATCACACTGGTAATGGGCAAACCTCCTATTAAACCCGAAATCACATTACCTGCACCTTGTGCTACCAACTCCCGGTTCGGAGATGTGCTTCTTTTCAGTGGGTCAATTTTATCAACAGCTTCAATACACAACAATGTTTCAACTGAAGCCACTGCGGCAATGGTAAGCGCAACAATATATACTTCAGCATTTGCCAGTTGTGAAAAATCGGGTATCGTAAAGAATCCAATAAATTCACTGAAGCTTTCAGCCATTGGTACATTCACAAGCTGATTCCCGGATATGGCAAGGGAACTGCCGGAACTACTAAGTATTTCATTGAACACTATTGCTGCCACAACTGCAATCAGCCCGCCCGGCAACAGCCTCAATTTGTTCTTAAAGAACGGACGCTCCCAGATCAGTAATATGGAAAGAGACAGCAGTGTGATGATCGTAGCCCCAGGATCTATTTTGCTGATGGTATTGACGAGTGCTGAAAAAGTATTTTCGCCATCTGTTTGCAAAAATGATAAATCACCTTCTGCATTTTTATCGTACCCGAATGCATGGGGCAACTGTTTTAATATGATAATAATGCCAATAGCGGTCAGCATTCCTTTAATGACGCTCGATGGAAAATAATTTGCGATGGCACCTGCTTTCACCAGGCCCAGCATCAGCTGAAGGATGCCGGCCAGGAAAACAGCCAGTAAAAAAGTTTCGAAAGCGCCAAGTTTTGTAATAGCTGCCAGCACAATAGCCGCCAGCCCTGCAGCCGGACCGCTGACACTTAATTGTGAATTGCTCAGAAATCCAATTACAATTCCGCCAATGATGCCAGAAATCATACCGGAAAAAAAGGGGGCTCCCGATGCAAGTGCAATACCCAGACACAGAGGCATTGCCACTAAAAAAACCACAATGCCGGCGGGCAGGTCATATTTTATTGAGGAAAACAAATTTTTATTTTCAGGTAACATATGTTTTGGTTTTATGAAATGTTTCTATTGTCTGCATGGTCTTCATGCAGCGCAATTTTATTACCGGCAGAACCAGGCCGGCCGGTGCTGTTTAAAGGGGAAAAATCAGGAATGCAGATTGGGAGGCGGCTCGGGCATTTCGCCATGAAAGGCTGTGTATTCCCGTGCATCATACGGGATATGCGGAGCAGAAGAGAGGCAATTCAAATTTGCGGTACTGTGAGCATCGAGCAGGTATTCTTCTGACAGGGATGTGCTACCTGCTGTTTTTTCTTCTGTCATTGTACCGGTGGGAGCGGATGAATTTTCATCAGAGGTACTCACGGGGTTGCTTTGTTCAAAAGATGCCCGGAATTGCTGACTGGCATAAACAAAAGGAGTGCTGATTGTGAGCCAAAACAATACAAGGGTCATTCCCATTGCAGGAATGACAGTTTTATGGGTATTGTTTTTTCCTTTCATGCTCATAATATAGTGGTGCAAATTTAGAAGAACGCCGCATATCCGGATTATTAAAACGTAAAATTTAACGGATTTCAGCAGTAAACAACAATCCAGGCAGATTTGTTCGGCTTTTTTTATATTTTTCAGAACCCAATTGCCATCAAAGCCTTTGAAGTTGATAACGAACAAAATATTAAAATGAAATCATACGAAAAATTACTGGAAGACAATAAGTTCTGGGCTGACTCACGAAAGAAGGCCGACCCTGATTTTTTTGAAAAACTCTTGCATGTTCAAACACCCGAGTTTCTTTGGATCGGATGCAGCGATAGCCGGGTGCCACCGAATGAAATTACCCAAACCCAGCCAGGCGAAATTTTTATTCATCGCAATGTGGCCAACCTTGTTGTCAATACCGATGTCAATATGCTGAGTGTACTTGATTTTGCCGTCAATCATCTGAAAGTAAAACATGTGATTGTGTGCGGCCATTACGGATGTGGCGGGATCAAAGCAGCATTATCACAGGATGATTTTAATCTGGCACTGAATATGTGGCTCAGAAACGTTAAGGATATATACCGGTTTCACAGGACCGAACTGGATGCAATTGCAGATAAAGGAAAAAGGAGCGACCGGCTGGTGGAATTAAATGTACAGGAACAGGTGATGAACCTTGCGAAAACATCCATCATACAAAAGGCATGGAAAAATGAAAACAGACCGCACCTTCATGGCTGGGTCTATGAATTAAAAGATGGATTGATATGCCCTGTTTTTGAAATGCCTCCGCTCACCCATATTGACCCGCTATACGAATTCGAAAAATTGTAAACGAATAAAATAGTTTGAGGCAGCAAACAAGTCTGCCGGATGTTTTGGTCGTTCTAATTCATTACGCTGTTTTCTTTTTGAATATCGGCCCGCTCCTGTTCTTTTATTTTATCCCATCCGCCCAGTATATTGCGCAGGTTGTGATGGCCCTGTTTTTTCAAAAGAGATGCGGCAATTACACTCCGGTATCCGCCTGCACAATAGAGATACAGGTTCTGATTTTCTTCCAGGGTTGCAATACTGCCGGGATCGCACAATTTTTCAAGTGGGATGTTTAACGCATTCCGCAGATGGCCTCCGGCAAATTCTGTAAACCTGCGCACATCCAGCAGCTGCAGGTTCATGTCATGAGGAAGATCCATCATCAGTTCATCGGCTTCAATGTCAATAATCATATCGTAAGGATACCCGGATTTCAGCCAGGATGGAAAACCTCCCTGCAGGCAGCCTGCAAATTGTGAAAAGCCAACCCGTGCCAGACGGATGATTGATTCTTCTTCCTTCCCCGGTTCTGTAACAAGCAGCACCGGTTTATCGAAAGGAAGCAGATTGCCGGCCCATTCAGCTAAGCGTCCTTCCAGCCCAATGAAAACAGAACCCGGGATGAAGCCCTGTGTAAAGACAGTGGCAGGTCTTGTGTCCAGAATGATGATGTCCTGCTTCTGCTTTGCAAGAAGCTCAGACGGGGATACCGGTATCAGCCCTTTCTTTACAAGAGTATGCAGCGCTTCATAACCTGTTTTATTTATGAATGCATTTACTTCAAAATAAGGAGGCGGAGCCGGAATACCCTCTGTAACTTTTTGAATAAATTCTTCCTTGTTTTTTACCAGCAAGGCATAATTTGATTTTTTTTCCGTTCCGATGCTGCTTGCAGTTTCAGTACCAGGATTCTTTGCGCAGGCACTGCCGGGGCCATGAGCCGGGTAAACAATTACGTCATCGGCAAGAGGCATCAGGCGTGATTGAATACTGTCGTACAATATTCCTGCGAGTTCAGATACCGTTTGTTCATTTTGTTTTTGGGCAAGATCCGGACGACCAACATCCCCCACAAACAAAGTATCGCCAGTGAATACACAATGATTATGACCTTTTTCGTCTTTCAAAAGAAAACAACTGGACTCAGGAGTATGACCTGGTGTATGCAGCACTTCTATGCTCAGGTTACCGAGCGGAAATACCTGTCCGTCTGCAGCAATGGTAGATGCAAAAGAAGCGGCAGCCCCCGGCCCGTAAATGATGGGTGCGCCGGTGGCCAATGCCAGATCCAGGTGCCCGCTTACAAAATCGGCATGAAAATGAGTTTCGAAAATATATTTGATCCGGGCATTTTTTTCTTTGGCGAGTTCAATGTACACGCTGGTATCCCTGAGCGGATCAATCACTGCAGCTTCTCCGTTGCTTTCAATAAAATATGCCGCCTCGCTTAAGCAGCCGGTATAAAACTGGTAAATAAACATGAGTTCATTTTTGGTAAAAAAAATTGGTTATCCGGATTCAGCTCTGTGTAAGATCTATATCCGGAAAACCAATAATGCAGTGTGATACACCTGCTTATTTCAGCAGATCATCAGATACTTTGCTGATCTCCTGAATCCGCTTGGGATTAACTGAGTAGTAAATAAACTTGCCGGACCTTTCTGTATGTACAAAACCAGCCCGCCTTAATATAGCAAGGTGCTGTGAGGTGACCGACTGTTCCAGTCTCAGCTTTACATAAATTTCAGTTACAGTGATGGTACCATGGTCATCAATCAGTTTTAGCAGTTGTTGCCTGAGCTTGTGATTGATGGCACGAAAAATCATCGCTGCCTTTTTGATCTGAACCAGGTTCACTGTAAGTTTTGAATTTTTCAGTACCAGGTTTGATTGACTTGAACTGTGTGTTGCCATGTTTGTGTAAATTTTAAATGTTTCAGATAACAATAAAAAATGTACCTGTGTGGGTGAATGAATCAGACGTAAAGATACGTTAGACCTTTCGAATAATTGTAAAAAAATCTTTTATATAAAACGGTTCAGTTGTAAGAAGGTTCGAAAATTTCTTTTGCACGAAAGAATGATAGGAGAGTCTGCAAAATGCATCTGTATGGTTTACAGGCAAAACGAAAGATACATTGGCGTGAGAAATAATTTTTTGCAGTTTTATGCTGCCATTTCCACAAAATAAAACACGATGATTTTCAAGAGTCTCTTCGAAACTTTTTTCATTAAGGATCAATGCATGGGGTTGTTCAATAATTTTTCCATGCAAATCATAAATAGCGGTATATACCTCCATTCTTCTGGCATCAATGAGCGGTGCGATAAGTTCGGCTGCGTGATGTTTAACACTTTCTGCGATAATCTCCAATGTGCTTACACAAATCAGGGGTATTTGCAAAGCATAACAAAGTCCTTTAGCCGCGGCCATGCCTGCACGAAGGCCCGTATAGGAGCCCGGTCCGGCACTTACTGCAACGGCGCAGATTTTTGAAAGAGGGATCTCTGCAGATGCGGCGAGGCCGGCAATGGCCTGATGCAGCCAAGCCGCATGATCTTTTTGCATGGTATTTTCCTGCACACATACAGCAGAGCCGTTTACAACAATGGCTGCTGAGGCATGCTCCAGCGCAGTATCAATGATGAGTATCGGGCTCATGCGGAATACTTTTTTGTAACAAAGCAGAAGGACGATAGCCTGGGTTTTCTTGCTCCATTTGTGTCAGTAGGGAAAGAATATTTTTTAACCCGATCCGGGTGGCCCATTCAAATGGACCCCACGGACTGCCTGAACCCAGTTTCATTGCTGTATCTATATCCTCTTTACTGCTGAAATTTTCTTCCAGGGCCAGATATGCTTCATTAATAACCAGGCTGGTAATTCTTGCTGCAATAAACCCTGCTGCATCCGGCACCCAATTAATTTGCTTTCCCAAACCTAGGAATATTTCTTCTGTCCTTCTTTTTTTATCTGCATCGTTACTGGCAGCTTCCGTAATCTTTCTTTGTAAAAATGTGGGCCAGCCGTTGAAGCGAACAAACCCTTGCGGCAGTTTACTGAGCGTTTGTCCGACTGCATTTACGATAATGAGTGAAGGACGCAGGTTTTTAAGCAGGTCTTTATGTGCAGGATTATTTTCAAAAAGAAGGTCTATATATGCTTCCGCTCCGGGTACGAGGGCTGGGCTGTGCAACCAGGTGATCCCATCTGCATTGCCCGGTGCCATTTGTGCAGTCAGTTCCTGGCGCAGGGCATCATTTGTGATCACCGCAATATTCATGATCGTTTTTTTTGCAAAGAAAGAGTATCGGGCTAAATTCGGGGCTAATATTCATAAGCGATGCAAAAATCAGTTATAAACACTCCGGATGCACCAGCACCGATTGGCCCATACCAGCAGGCGGTTGGCTTTGGTAATTTTCTTTTTATTTCAGGCCAGGTCTGCATTCATCCTGCTACCGGCGAACTGGTGAATAGGGATATAAAAGAAGAAACGGCGCAGGTCATGAACAATCTGAAGCATATTCTGCAGGCTGCCAGTCTTGATTTCAGCCATGTGGTGAAAACAACAATTTTTATTACCGACATGAAAAAATTCAGCGAAGTAAATGAAGTGTACGGTAGCTTTTTCAGCGATAGTTTCCCGGCGAGAGAAACGGTTCAGGTTTCTGCATTGCCTCGGTTTGTGAATGTAGAAATCAGTATGATTGCTGCTATTCAGTAACGGTACTAGCTTTTACCCCGGCCGGGTCATGTGCTCCAAACAGGCAGTTTATTCCAGTGCCTCTGATTTCGGGAACTCCTTTTTGAAAATGTAATGATAAACCAGGGGGCCGTTATTGGCTGCCACGGGGTAGGCGTTGACCAGTTTCCATCCGGATTTACCCATATAATTGAGTGCATCAATCACGGTATTGAATTTCTTCAGTTTGCCTTCTTCTGTCCGCATCCGGTTATCTTTCCAGATGCTTCTTTCTTCTCCGAAATCAATATCAATCGTCACTTTATTACTGAGCAGCCTGGGCGTTGCAACTACATTACAGTACTGCTCCACTCTGGTTGTATCATTCTGGCCAAATACAGCGAGTGACATGAAAATGGTTACAAACAGAAATATTTTCTTCATATATGATTGTTTATTTGAATATTCCTGGTTACCGGTACGGAAGATTTCCGAAAAAAATCAGGCTTCTTCACCCAAAACAAACTGAACTTGCTTCTCCCGTGACGCAAGCCTGACAGTTGCAATTCAAGTAAAGCTTTAAAATCCTCTTTTTTCCCATTTATTATTTTCCCGGTTCAGATCGGGCAATTTGGACTCCGGATCCAGCTGCACTTCTTTTATTTCACTTGTGGTTTGCACAGAAAAAGTCCATTCACTGCCCCGCTGCCAAATTTCCACTGGCAGTTGTAATGTATGCGTTTTTCCGCTCGATTCTTTGATCTGTACAATCACCGGCATTGGCATCTTTTCAAGGTTGACAATGGTTATTTCTGCTCCTTTTAATGGATCACTCTCAATATAGGTTACATTTTTTACAGACTGATCCAGTTTCCAGTTATTGAGCACCCAGGCCCGCCAGAACCATCCCAGGTCTTCACCACAAACATTTTCCATTGTATGGAAAAAATCCCATGGGGTGGGATGCTTATATGCCCAGCGGTTAATATATTCTCTAAAAGCGGCATCAAATCTTTCGGGACCCAAAACTACTTCTCTCAGTATCGTAAGCATTTGCCCGGGCTTCATATAAGCGGCGATGCCCAGGTTATCCTGCTGTACCACATCCGGAACCGTGAACAGTTCATCCATCTTCTCACCAAAACTGTACTTAACCATAAAGGTTGAATTCGGATTGTCAAAAAAACTGGTTTGGTTAAACTCACCGTTATTAAATGCCGCACTGGAAAGACCGTTGATAAAAGTGTTGAATCCTTCATCCATCCAGGCATATTTCCTCTCGTTGCTGCCCACGATCATCGGAAACCAGGTGTGTCCAAATTCATGATCGGTAACACCCCACAAACCTGTACCCGATGAAGAACTGCTGCAAAAAACAATTCCGGGATATTCCATTCCACCCACAATGCCGGCCACATTTGTGGCTGCCGGATAAGGATATTCAAACCATTGGGTGGAATAATGTTCAATAGAGCCTTTTACCATTTCAGTAGAGCGCTGCCATCCGTTTTTCCGGATGCTTTCTACAGGATATGAACTGATGGCCAGAGATTTTTTCCCGGAAGGAAGATTGATCCTCGCTGCATCAATCACAAAAGCTTTTGAAGCCGCCCATGCCACATCACGGGCATTTGTAATTTTAAATTTCCAGGTACAATTGGCCTGCCTGGGGCGTGATTCAGGTTTATTTACTTCCTGTTCACTCCGGATGACAACAGTTTTATCACTGTTGCGGGCAGCTTCCCATTTCTTAACCTGCTCAGGTGTGTAACAATCCTGTGGATTTAACAACTCGCCTGATCCGGTAATGATCAGGTCGGAAGGAGCCGTAACCGTATATTCAAAGTCTCCGTATTCCAGATAAAATTCTCCGGCACCCAGGTAGGGCATGGTATTCCATCCCTGGATATCATCATACACACACAGCCGGGGAAACCATTGCGCAATTTCATACACCCAACCGTTTTTGGTTTTCAGTCTGCCCATTCTGTCGGTGCCATATTCCGGCACCGTGAATTCAAACTGCATGGAAAGTTTTGTTTTTCCTCCTGATGCCTTCAGCACTTCGGGAAGCCACACCTGCATCCTGGTATCTGATATGATGTGTTTGGCGGTGATGGGTTTTCCTGCGCTTTCGACCTGTACAGATTTGATGGATGCTCCTTCGGTAAAAGCAGCATTGGCCCACCGTCCGCCTGTTTGGGTAGTGGTTGAGCTGGCACGGGAACCATCTTTGTATATATTCTGATCAAGCTGCAGCCATAGAAACTTTAACGGATCAGGGCTGTTGTTGGTGTACACAATTTCCACACTGCCGCTGATGCTGTGGCGGCCTGTATCGAGAAGGCAGGTTATTTTATAGTCAGCTTTATTTTGCCAGTACTTTGGTCCGGGTTCACCGCTGGCACTCCGGTAGTCATTGCCTGGGTATGGGTAAAACTGGGGATGAAAAGCCTCTTTGTGGTTATACAGTGATGTGGTTTGGTTTTGTGCAAACGAAAACATCCAAAAAAATATTGCCGCAACAAGAGTGAATAATTTCTTCATACGAATATAAAATTTGTAAGCGGAAAGATAATGGAAATGAGATCAACTCAGCTACCGCTCAATGGGTATTTACATTTCTTTATGGAAAATGCACAGAAAAGGGTTTCAAAAAGATAGGAACTATGGATACAGTAATCAGGGAAAAAGCTGTTCTGCTTCTTCAATGCTTCCGGGTTTGCCTACATCAGTCAGTTGATCTCCGCTGTGGTCAAAACCCAGGACACGGTGATCTGGTGCAAGAGACAGATACACATCAATCAGAGAAAAAGCACCCCGGAATCCTTTTTCTTCCATAAGCCGGAAAACATCATACTCAAACACAACCACCGTGCTGTAGGCCTTTTCAATTAGCCTGCTGCCCTGCGTATGTGAGGTTATCCGATACATACCCGTTTTTACATTCTTCCATCCGCATAAACGGTTGTGCTCATCCAGAAGCAGGTACCTGGAGGTCGGGCGATTGGTAACAGCAAATGTGATCAGGGGTTGATGAGCCTGGTGAAATAAAAGCAGGTTGTGAATATTCAGATTGGTGAGTATATCTGCATTGCAGGTTAGGAAAGGTTGTTCCGGCGTAAACAGGGGTTTTGCTTTTAATAAACCACCGCCTGTCTCCAGCAATTGGTGACTTTCATCGCTAAAGATCACCCGGCTGCCCCAGCCTTTGTTTTTCATCACTGCATCTTTTACCTGGCCGGCAAAATGATGCACATTCACTATTACCTCATCAATACCGTATTGTTGCAGGTATTCAATATTCCGCTGCAGCAACGACTTGCCGTTCACCAGAGCCAGTGCCTTGGGATGTTTGTCCGTCCACGGTTTAAAACGGGTGCCAAGACCCGCTGCAAAAATCATTGCCTGCATTATGGTTTCTCGGGCAGGGGGTTTTGCCAGTTTTTTTCTTCCTGAACAATATGGTTTAATTCAATTTTTACTTTGAATTTATTTTTCAGATGACGGGCAAGGGCATCTGCGGCAAACACACTTCTGTGCTGCCCCCCGGTGCATCCAAAGCTGATCATCAGGTGTTCAAAATCCCGTTTGATGTATTCTTCCACTGCAATATCCACAATATCAAACACGCTGTTTAAAAACTCAGGCATTTTTGTTTGCTGCTCCAGGAAATCTTTTACTTCTTTATCACGGCCGGTTTTTGTTTTCATGCTTTCGATCCGGCCGGGATTCAGGATCCCCCTGCAATCAAACACAAAGCCACCGCCATTGCCGCTTTCGTCTTGTGGGATTTGTTCGCGGTATGAGAAACTCCGGATCCGGACAAGCAACGGCGTTGTATCTGTTGCCTGTGCCGGTGTAAATTGTTGAATGATTTCATCGGACACGCAGATTTCCAGTATTTTTCTGAATTCGGGTACTGCAATGCCCACACTCTGGTGTCCCAGAAATTCTTTCAGGTTTCGCAATGCCAGCGGGATGCTCGTTAAAAACTGTGCCTTTCTTTCAAACAAACCACGGAAGCCATAGGCTCCCAATACCTGCAGCAGCCGGATCAGTACATACCCGTTGTATTGGCTTCGGAAAATGGTTCTTTCAATAGGCTGGCCTATCGTTGCCTCAAAAAAATTCATGTAATCTTCCAGCAGATTATTTTTCCAGTCGTCCGGAAGATTGGCCCTTGCCTGCCATAGCATACTGGCAACATCATACTGGGGTGCCCCTTTCATGCCTCCCTGGTAGTCAATAAAATGAACAGCTCCGTCATTCGTAACCATGATGTTGCGGCTTTGAAAATCACGAAACATAAAATATTTATACTCGGTATGGGTCAGGTAATTACTCAGGGCTTCAAAATCATCAATCAGTTTTTGTTTATCATAGGGCTTGCGCAATGCATCAAGAAAGTAATATTTAAAATACAGGAGATCGGACATGATGGCCTGCTTGCCAAATTCTTTATTGGTCAGGCATCTGCTGTAGTCCAGCCCCTGGTCCCCTTCTGCCTGCAGGCGGGCCAGTTGTTCCAGGCTTTTTTGAAACAAGCCGTACACATCCAGGGTCAATCCTTTTGTTTCAAGATGGTTCAGTAACGACACATCGCCAAAGTCTTCCTGCAGATAAAAAAGGTTGTCCTCACTCACTGCCAGAATTTCAGGCACCGGCAGATCTTTCTTCCTGAAATGCCTGCTGAAGTAGAGAAATGTTTCGTTTTCTTTACGATTTGCCCCATAGGTTCCAATCACCGTATTCGTATCGGGCCGGTGTGCATGCAGCCTGAAATACCGCCTTTCGCTTCCGCTTTGAGGAAGCAGATCAACAGATGCGGGGTCTTCAGCTTTCCATCGTTTATAGAGTGATGCGATAGATTCAATGAGATGCTGCATGAGGCAAAAGTAGGCAACCGGCTGCAATCCTGCCTATTGACAAGGCTAACACCCATTCGTTTTTATACTAAATTTGCGTTTTCTGTCTGTTTATGAATCATTATCCCGCCGCAAGGCTTCGTATTATAACTGCTGCCAGTCTGTTTGACGGGCATGATGCTTCTATAAATATCATGCGCCGGATCATGCAGGGTAAAGGGGCTGAGATCATTCACCTTGGGCACAACCGTTCCGTAAAAGAAATTGTGGAAGCTGCTATTGAGGAGGATGCTCATGCCATTGCCATTACCAGCTACCAGGGAGGCCACCTGGAATTTTTTAAATATATGAAAGACCTGCTGGATGAAAATGGTTGTGACCATATCAAAATTTTCGGCGGTGGCGGGGGAACTATTTTGCCCGATGAAGTGGAAGAGTTGCATCAGTATGGCATCGCCCGGATCTATAGTCCTGATGACGGAAGAAAGATGGGCCTGGAGGGAATGATTGAAGATGTGATCAGGCAAAGCAGCCTCCCCAACCCCTCCACAGGAGGAGTGTATGGAGAACCGAATTGGAATGGGACGCTCCCATTGGATGAAGCAAAAGATGTACGCAAAATTGCAAGAGCAATCAGTATGGCTGAATCAGGAAATGATTATTCCGGTGTTTTAAATGAAATTATTAAATCACCTGGTTCCAGGGCCACTATTGCCGGAGGTGAGCGGGCAGTTGTTCCGGTTTTAGGCATTACCGGTACAGGCGGGTCGGGCAAGAGCAGTGTTACAGATGAAATTGTTCGTCGCTTCCTCCATAATTTTTTGGATAAAACGATTGCGGTTATTTCTGTGGATCCTTCTAAAAAGAAAACCGGGGGTGCGTTGCTGGGCGACCGCATCCGGATGAATGCCATTTCACACTCCCGGGCCTATATGCGCAGCCTGGCCACCCGTGATGATAATACTGCGCTGAGCAGTGCTGTGCAGGATGCGATAGAAATATGCAAGGCAGCCCGGTTTGATTTCATCATACTTGAAAGTGCAGGGGTGGGTCAGAGCGATGCTTCCATACTTGATTATTGCGATGTGAGCATGTATGTCATGACACCCGAATATGGAGCCGCATCTCAGTTGGAAAAAATCAACATGCTGGATTATGCTGACCTTGTTTGTATCAACAAATTTGATAAAGCCGGGGCTTTGGATGCCATGGCAGATGTCAGGAAACAATATAAAAGAAACCACAGCCTCTGGACAGCAAAAGATGAAGAGTTACCCATCGTTGGAACGATGGCCAGCAAATTCAATGATGATGGGGTAAACCACCTGTTTGAATTATTACTGCAGAAGATTGAATCTAAAACAAAAGCCACTTTTGGAACTTTTCATTTTGCAGAAACAGTAAAAGTGTCGCAGTCTGTGATTCCCGCTCACCGGGTCAGGTACCTGAGTGAGATCAGCGAGAATAACCGCAACTACGACAAGCTGGTGGAGGAACAATCTGCCATTGCATCAAAACTATACCAGTTACACGGTGCATTAGAAACGCTTCAGAACAGTGCAGCGAAATCTGCACCGGCCGATATGCTTACGGAGGCTCTGCAAAAACAAATAAACTTTTATACGGAACAGCTGACACCGGTTGCCCGGAAACTGATCAGCAACTGGCCCAATAAGCTGGTGGAGTACGAAAAAGATTATTATGAATATACCGTCCGCGATAAAGTGATCAGGCAGCCAATGACCACAAAGAGCCTGAGCGGAACAAGGATACCCAAAGTTGTTTTACCACAGTATAAAGACTGGGGCGATATATTAAAATGGCAGGCGCAGGAAAATGTTGCCGGTCATTTTCCATTTACAGCCGGAGTGTTTCCGCTGAAGAGGGAAGGGGAAGACCCAACGAGGATGTTTGCCGGTGAAGGCGGGCCGGAGCGTACCAATAAAAGGTTTCATTACCTGAGCATGGACCAACCGGCCATCCGGCTGTCCACTGCATTTGACAGTGTGACATTGTATGGAGAAGATCCTGATTACCGTCCTGATATTTATGGTAAAATCGGTAACAGCGGTGTCAGTATTGCTACGGTTGATGATGCCAAGAAATTATACAGCGGGTTTGATCTGTGCGATCCTAAAACTTCGGTTTCCATGACCATCAATGGCCCGGCACCTGTGTTGCTTGCTTTCTTTATGAATGCGGCAATTGATCAGCAGTGTGAAAAGTGGATCATGAAAAACGGAACACAGAACCTGGTGGATGAAGCATTAAAGAAAAAATATCCTGGTGGTACCCTGCCGCTGTATAGTAACCCGTCTGTTCCTGGCGAAATGCCACAAGGAAACAATGGACTTGGTTTGAAGCTGCTTGGCCTGAGCGGCGATGAGGTTTTGCCTGCTGAGGTTTATAAAGAATGCAAACTGGCAGCCCTGCAACAGGTTCGGGGCACGGTGCAGGCAGATATATTAAAAGAAGACCAGGCACAGAATACCTGTATTTTTTCTACAGAATTTGCCTTGAAGCTGATGGGTGATGTTCAGGAATATTTCATCCGGAATAAGATCCGCAATTTTTATTCTGTCTCCATCAGCGGGTATCATATTGCCGAAGCAGGGGCCAATCCTATCACCCAGCTGGCATTTACGCTGGCCAATGGTTTTACGTATGTGGAGTATTATTTAAGCCGCGGCATGTCCATTGATGATTTTGCGCCCAATCTTTCATTCTTTTTCAGCAACGGAATGGATCCCGAATACAGCGTCATCGGCCGTGTCGCCAGGCGCATCTGGGCCAAAGCCATGAAATATAAATACAAAGCCAACAAACGCAGTCTGATGCTGAAATATCATATTCAGACATCTGGCAGAAGTTTGCACGCCCAGGAAATAGATTTTAATGATATCCGCACAACCCTCCAGGCATTATACGCAATCTATGACAACTGTAATTCGCTTCATACAAATGCGTATGATGAAGCGATAACCACACCAACTGAGGAAAGTGTAAGAAGGGCAATGGCAATACAGCTGATCATCAACCGGGAGCTTGGTTCTGCCAAAACTGAAAACTTTATCCAGGGATCATTTGCTGTTGAAGAACTGACCAACCTGGTGGAAGAAGCAGTACTGGCCGAATTTGACCGCATCACAGAAAGGGGCGGGGTGCTGGGCGCTATGGAACGCATGTACCAGCGCAATAAAATTCAGGAAGAAAGTCTTTATTATGAAAATCAAAAGCACAGCGGCGAACTGCCCCTGATTGGCGTCAATACATTTTTGAACAAGTCCGGCAGCCCTACAGTGATTCCCGTCGAAATTATCCGCAGTACAAAGGAAGAAAAAGAACAACAGATTGAAAACCTGAAAGCCTTCCGGAAACGAAATGAACCGCAGTCTGCGAAAGTGCTCAAGCGGCTGAAATCAGCTGCTGTCAATAATGAAAATCTTTTTGCCGAATTGATGGAAACCGTCAAGTACTGTTCGATGGGGCAAATCACCCAGGCTTTGTATGAGGTGGGCGGACAATACAGGCGTAATATGTAGGGTTAATAGCTGAAATCAAGCACAGCATTATACCGGTATCGTTGGTGCGATTGAATAGACACACCAATTTTTCGGTATGGTTTTAGGCATATTTTCCGGTGTCCCAGCGAAGGCACTCCTTCATCTATAAGTAGTGAGAGCACAATATCGAGTGGCTTGTTGTTCCCGTAATCACAGCACTCACCGTTGAAAGATTCTTTAGCCCGGCATTCAGCCGTACTGCGTTCGTGGCCCACGTAACCGGAAATTCCTGAAACCAACGCATGGCATTTGGCGCTGTTAAAACAGATCTCATCTGGCTTTAAATCTGCAACGGGCTTTATCATTTTCAGCGTATCCATCAGGCTGGTATAATACCGGGAATGGACAAGATAGTTCTGACCTGTTTTTTCCGGATATTGCAGGAGTACCGTTGTCGCAAAAAGAGATGGATTTGCCCTCAGCAGGTTTAAGATATAAATCAATTCTTTTTCCGGCCCGGTCATGTAGTGAGCATTAACTGCTGTGTTGTATTTCAAGTACCTTGATTCATTCCATTCCGCAGAATATGCAGCCAGAGGAGAAACCGGTTCAGGCTCCGGCTTGCGGACCCACCCGGCACAGGCAAAAAGTACAAACGGAAACAGGATAAAAGTATGTCTCATAAGTCAGATTTTTTTATGACGCCACTGTGCCTGTTTTATTGTTTTTGTGAGCTTAAAAAAATGTGAAACTGCCGCAGTTATTTTCAGCTACCTTCGCAAGGCTTCAAAATTTTACATATTGAATTTCACAGAATTTCATTTCAGGCAGGACGTATTGGAGGGCATTGAGGCCTCAGGATATGAAACCGCAACCTCTGTACAAGAGCAGGTGATTCCATCGATTCTGGAAGGCCGAGATGTGATTGCCTCCGCACAAACCGGAACAGGAAAGACTGCTGCTTTTTTATTGCCCGTGATGAACCAGTTATTGAATAATCATGTTGACGGGCAGATGGGTGCCATGATCATCGTGCCCACCCGTGAACTGGCCATCCAGATTTCTCAGCATATAGAAGGACTTTCATACTTCACACACCTGAGCTCCATTGCGATTTACGGCGGCAGTGGTGGAGAAAGTTTTGTGGCAGAAAAAAAAGCATTTCAATCGGGCACCGATATGATCGTTTGTACGCCAGGTCGCATGATTGCACATCTGAATATGGGATATGTCAAACCGGATGGATTGCAATTCCTGGTACTGGATGAGGCAGACCGTATGCTCGATATGGGCTTCCAGGAAGACATACAGCGGATCATCAAAGAGGTTCCCGAAAAAAGACAAACCTTATTATTTTCTGCCACCATGCCGGATAAAATAAGAGTATTGGCAAAAAAAATACTAAAAAACCCGGTGGAAATAAATATTGCAATTTCCAGGCCCCCGGAAAAAATTGTGCAAAAGGCCTTTGTAGTTTTCGATTCACAAAAACTTCCGTTGATCAAAATGCTGCTTCGGCAAACACCCTATAAAAGTGTACTGGTTTTTTGCAGCCGCAAACAGACCGTAAAGCAACTGGCCAGGGAATTGAAGAAAGACCGGTTTACTGCAGAAGAAATTCACAGCGACCTGGAGCAGGCGCAAAGAGAAAATGTGTTGTCGGCTTTTGCCGGAGGCCGCATTCCGGTATTGGTTGCCACTGATGTGCTGAGCCGCGGCATTGATATTGACACCATTGACCTGGTTTTGAATTATGATGTTCCGGCCGATGGTGAAGACTATGTACACCGGATCGGGCGCACCGCCCGTGCAGAAGCGGATGGCATGGCATTTACATTAGTTGGAGAAAAGGAACAAAATAAATTTGCCGCTATAGAAGATCTGACCGGTAAAGTAGTTGAAAAAGCTCAGGTGCCTGCCACGCTGGGCCAAACCCCTCCGTATGCACCCCGAAAACACAAAGGCTCCAATAGAATAAAAAAGCAGTTTTATCGTTCTGATAACAGGCGAAAAAAATAAAAAAGCTAGTTTTATACATGCATTTGCAGAAAAATAGGTACACAGGCGCAGTTTACTGTCTGCTGATTCTCATTTGTACGACTGCTTTTCATAGCAATGCACAACCCGGCAATCAGCCCTTTACACCTGCGGATCTGCCATTGCACGCAATCGTACCTGTTGCAAGAGATTCTGCGGCATCAGTTTCCGCTACTGCCACTCAGGCAACCGGTGCCGGTTCAGCGCTGGCAAAATATGCCAGGGCCAACCAGTTGCATGCCAGTATGATTGACTCACTCACCAAAGTGTTGTTCAGAAACCCTATGGAAGATTCTGCCGGCCTGAATTTTGCCAGGGAGTGGATCGGCACTCCCAATATGGGATTGCGCAAACCAAATTTTGTAATCATACATCATACAGCAACAAGAAACTGTGAGGATGCATTGAGAGAATTTACCACACCCGGAGGCAGGGAAGTTAGTGCCCATTATCTCATTTGCAGGGATGGAACAGTTCATTACATGCTCAATGATCTGCTGCGTTCGCATCATGCCGGCGAAAGCAAGTGGGGAAATAACACAGACCTGAACTCCGGCAGCATTGGGATCGAACTTGATAATAACGGAACCCATCCGTTTACAGAACCGCAATTGGCCAGCTTATACCAACTGTTGGGCCGCCTGAAAGAAAAGTATAAAATTCCTGTTGGTAATTTTATCGGCCATGCCGATATAGCGCCTGCCCGAAAAGCAGATCCCAGTCATCATTTTCCCTGGAAAGATATCAGCCAGATGGGATTTGGTCTTTGGTGGGATGATACCACCGGTGTGGAGGTGCCGGATAGTTTTGATTACCTGTTGGGGCTTCGGATTATTGGATATGATGTTTCTTACCCGGCATCTGCAGTTGCTGCTTTTAAACGGCATTTCATGGGCGATCATTCCGGAGGCTCGATGAATGCAGTAGTGCGAAAAATTATATATGTGCTGCATCGGAAATATATGTAACCCCCGCAGTAAGGCTGGCTAAGTTTTTTCTTTCTTACATTAGCACAAACATTTCCTGCACAGTATGGTAAAACATTATCTGCCCGGCTTTTGCCTGCTCCTGATGCTGTTGCCTGCTTGCCACATTAGTAAGTATGCAGGCACAAACAAGCAATACAAAATGCATGTACGGCATTTTGCCCGCGTCCTTTCAGAATACCCGCTGAAAGATTCAACCGGTTTGCCCTTTGCCCCGGAGTGGGCCGGCACCACCAATATGAGCATGCGCAGACCAAATTTTGTTGTGATCCATCATACGGCACAAAACACCTGCGAACAAACGCTGCGCACTTTCACCCTTCCACGTACTGCTGTAAGTGCTCATTATGTGATTTGCCGTGATGGAACAGTGCATCACATGCTGAACGATCTGTTGCGTTCACAACATGCAGGGATTGGTAAATGGGGCAGCCTCACCGATATGAACAGCGCCAGCATTGGCATTGAGCTGGATAACAATGGAAGTGAACCTTTCCCGGACGCACAAATCAACAGCCTGCTCCTGCTGCTTGGAAGGTTGAAAAAAGCATTCCTGATTCCACAGGCAAATTTTATCGGGCATGCAGACTGGGCGCCGGGCAGAAAAGTGGATCCCAGCCGTTTTTTTTCCTGGAAGTTGCTTGCAGAAAATGGTTTTGGTTTTTGGTACGACACAACCGCTGTACAGGTGCCTGATGGTTTTCAACCACTGCATGCCTTACGTATGATCGGGTATGATATTAAAAATGAGAGGACAGCTATTCAGTCGTACAAAATTCACTTTGTTCCGGCAGACACTTCCCGGGCGATCAATGAAACGGACAGAAAAATTCTTGCAGATCTGCTGAAGAAATATCAATAGAGAAACGACAGGCAATTTAGGGAAAAATCATCCGGGAATTCTTACCGGGTAAAAATACTTTTTATTATATTCTTTTTTAAATAGTTTTGAGAAAACCATTAAACAGTCCTGCGAAAATGAGGCATCCAGAAATAAAAAAAGCGGGGGGGTAATTCTATTTACTTCCATTTTTGGTTTTACTAACCGCAATAGTATACTTGTACTGTCACTGCCCATGCCGAACCGAAAAATGGCAAAGTTCAGGGTCAATATTATAACTGGCAGGAGTGTACATTCAGCGCAGCTCCCCGGCTGGTTCATGATCGTCATAAAAATGCCTCAGCTTTATTAATTCATTTTTCAGTGTGCGTACAATTTTTCGGTGTTTTGCGGAGTGAACCAGGTTCTGTTGTTCCTGCGGGTCTTTTTTCAGGTCATACAACTCCCACTCGTTTACCGTGTAGAAATAAATCAGTTTGTAACGGGTACCCCGGATTCCAAGATGTTTTAAAACAGTATGGTCTGCGCTGTACTCATAAAAATGATAGTAGAGATGTTTTCTGTTCATGGTTTTTTGTGCCCCTGTAAGCAGCGGCACCATACTGATGCCCTGCATAAAACCCGGCACCTGAATTCCGGCGGCATCCAGGAAAGTAGGAGCATAATCAATGGCCTGGCTCATTGCATCGGTTACGGTGCCAGGCTCTATTTTTCCGGGCCACCTGATCAGCAGTGGGGCATTCATTGATACATCATACATCCATCGTTTATCAAACCACCCGTTTTCACCCAGATACATACCCTGATCTCCGGTGTATAGCAGCATCGTGTTGTTTGTCAGGTTATTTTTGTCCATGTAATCCAGGATCTTTCCTGTGTTTTCATCCACTGAAGCTACGCAGGCCATATAGTCCTGCATATACCATTGATATTTGTACCGGAGCAATTCTTTGCCGGAAGGGCGCAGTTCCTGCAGGAGTTTACCCCTTTTTTCATAGGCCTTGCGTATGGCACTTCTGCCGGGCTCAGGTATCCGGTTCATGATGGCATGGTAATAACGTATGTCCTTTTCATCGGGCTTCAGCCAGGGGATTTCCTGCAGGTATTGCGGGTCCACTTTTAAATCACTGCAGAGTTTCATGTCATACAGGATACTCATTGTTTGTTTTTTCCATGCGGTTCCACGCCCTGTTGTATCGTTGTAGAGTGTAGAGGGTTCTTCAAATACTTTATCCTGGTATTCCAGTACATACTTCAGGGGAGGCAGAAAAAAGCGGTGCGGTGCTTTGTGATGAATATGCAGTACAAAAGGTTTGCTCTGATCCCGCTGATCAAGCCATGCAATGGCCTTGCTTGTAATCACATCGGTTGCATACCCGTGAAAGATACTGGTATCGCCCTGCATGTTGATAAAAGCAGGTTCAAAATACTGCCCTTGCCCCGGCAGAATATTCCAGTAGTCAAAACCCCTGGGATAGGAGTGTAAATGCCATTTGCCCACCAGCGCTGTCTGGTACCCGTTTTGCTGAAACAGGACAGGCATGGTAACTTTTGATGAGTCGAACCTTGTGCGGTTGTCTTTTACTCCG
This sequence comes from uncultured Chitinophaga sp., assembly GCA_964473035.1. GTDB lineage: Bacteria > Bacteroidota > Bacteroidia > Chitinophagales > Chitinophagaceae > JJ008. The sequence goes on along the minus strand of CAYYMK010000003.1, from coordinate 129,229 downwards.
TTTTTATGAGAATGCTGGCCGGTGAGTAGCGTAGCCCGCACGGGACCGCAGATTGAATTGGACACAAAGTTGCGGGTAAAAAGAATTCCTTCCCTGGCGATGCGGTCAATATTCGGGGTGGAGATATGTTTTTTTGAATAAGCGCTGATGGCATCTGCATCATGGTCATCGCTCATGATGTAGATAATATTGGGACGCTGGGCTGTTACATTAAAATAAAAAAACAAAACAGGAACTAAAAGCTTCTTCATTCAACCTGGTTTCAAGAAAGGTACAACTATCTTTTCAATCCTCCAGTGGCGGCAAGCTGGGGTCATGAAGCGGTTCTATCACAGATGTATCATCTGCTTTACGGGTTCGGATGCTCTGAACAGGCCATGCCTGCATTTCTTCAGCAGGAAATTCAAACTGCAGGATGCTGCTGAGTTCGAAATCAGTTAGTTTTTCTTTCAGCCACTGCAGGGCCAGATCTTTTGTCAGCAGCAGGGGCATCCGGAATTTGTTGGCTCCAGAGTTGTGAATTTTTTTTAATAAAGAATTTGCGGGCCGGGTGATGATGGCAAAGGTGCCGGTTACTTCGCCGGTATCTGGGTCAGCAACAGGCGCATCATGATATAGCCCGGCAAAACTGAAAACGGGTTGATCCCGAACAGTAATGAAATATGGAATTTTTCTTTTTGCTCCTATATCGCGGTGTTCAAAAAAACCCGTGCAGCATACAAGGCACCGTTGCTGCCTGATGCGGTGCCAGACGGAACGGGGATCTGCAATAATTTTTTCGCTGCGTGCATTGGCCATGCTGCTCCGGTATTCTTTTATTTTTTCAGGAGTATTCATGAAGCCGGCAATGAGACCCCATTCAAAGAGCTTGATTTTGTATGTGTCATCTTCACGGATCACAACCGGCCAATGAGAAAATGACTGAGCCACCCGGTGATAGGTAGGGTCAAAAGCAACGGGTTGCGCCGCAGGGAGATTGAGATAATCTGCAACCTGGCTGATGCTGCTGAAAAAACTCATGTCGTAGCACATGGATACATATTTTCAATGTCATTCAAAAGTACTTCCGTTTGGCTGCCTCTCCGGTACAACATAATGAATAAAGATCCGTACCGCTCCCGGAGTGTAATATGCAGCTGGTCTTTTATGGAAAAGCTCCACCAGGGCATTTTTTCCCGGATATAGCAGATGATGCGCCGGGTAAGCGCTTCGTCTGCTTTCCATTGTTGGGGCAGCAGGTTGACAAATATCCGGTAACCTTCGGGCTGCATGGAAGCTTTGTTTAATTGCTGCAGGTGCCGGGGGTTTGTACTGTCATACAGGAAGCGGAAGCGGTCTGTTGCCAGCAACCGTATATGCCTAGCTGCCCTTTCTTTTCCCGGCTCATCCATGGTATAATGGGTCAGCAACAACGGAATGTTATGTGTATCCGGGCATGCCAGGCCTCTTTCATAATACTGGCACACAAAATACAGCGGCTGTTTCAGGAGCCCGGCAAGTAGTTCGGGTGATAATAAAATATAAGGGTTGTACATCGGTTATCTCAGTTCAAATAATTCATTCCACCTGGTGGTGTAGCATTTGCTGCGCAGTTCCTGCCGCATTTTCCAGTTACGCTTCAGGCCTGATGCTGCGTATTTGAGCACATCATTGCGGTAGCTGAAATTTATATTGTCCAGCGCATCCATCAACGGGCGGTAGCGGTTGCCGTTTTCAGCAGTAAATAATCCGGTTTGCACGGAATGACCAGGTACAATATCGCCGAGGATAACCCCGGCTTTCAGGTATTTCAGTCCCGGTTGAAATAATTTTTCGGCAAGTGGTAATGCATGCCGGATCAGTTCGGAAGTATCAGAGGTAGCTACAGAAAGACTGCTGTGCAGGTGCCGCGACAGAGGGTTGTATTCATAGAGTGCCTGACGGCCGCCGTTTGTCACCATAAATACCTGAATGAGTTTTGCTGCACAAAACTGGCGACGCAGTTTTTCGGCTGCCCTCGCTGTATAGGTGGCGACAGCCTCCCGGATGTCGGCAAGTTCATATACGGGTTTACCAAACATCCTGGTAGTGGCAATCATTTTTTTTGTTTTCAACGGGTCTTTCATCGGGATGCAGGAGATGCCATTGAGCTCTTTTATGATCCGGATCCCCGTCACACCACCAAGATGTTCGTGCGCCCATCCTTCAGGCATATGGCGCAGCTGCCAGCCGTTGCGGATTCCTGCATCATGCAGTTTGCGTGCATATTGCCGTCCGATGCCCCACAAATCGGCTACATCTGTTTTTTCCAGTGCTTCCTGTATTTTTTCCGGTGTGTCCAGCACCAGCACTCCCTGCGTGCCTTCTTTATCTTTTTTCGAAAGCTTATTGGCTACTTTCGAAAGAAGCTTGCCCGGAGCCACTCCCACCGATACGGCAATGCCAGTCCATTGTTCAACCGTTTTTTTTAATTCAACGGCCACTGCATGCAGTTCTGAATGCGGCAGTGTTTCAAAATCGAGAAAGGCTTCATCTACGGAATAGACTTCCACTTTATCGTCTCCTGCCAGGTGGCGCAGGGTGTCCATAACCCGCATACTCAGGTCACCGTACAGGTTGTAGTTACTGGAAAATACGGCAATGTTGTTTTTTTCAATAATATCCCTGTTTTGATAATAGGGCGCTGCCATGCCCACTCCCAGTATTTTTGCTTCATCGGTACGGGAGATGATGCACCCGTCGTTATTGCTCAGTACCACCACCGGTTTGCCGGCAAGCGCAGGTATAAACAATCTTTCGCAGGAGCAATAGAAACTGTTGCAGTCCACAATGGCTTTCATGTCCTTTTTTTATGGTCGCAGGGGATGAATGGAATAAGTCACAACGCCCCAGAGCTTAAACTCACTGAACCCGGCAAGGTTGATGGGCTTGTATCTCGGGTTTTCAGGTACAAGAAATGCAGAAGAAAAATTTTTATGAAAGCGGCGTACCAGCAATTCACCGTTCAGGATGGCCACGATCACTCTGCCATTTGCCAGTTTCAGCGACCTGTCCACGATCAGTACATCGCCGTCATAAATACCTGCATCCTGCATGGCATCTCCTTTCATGCGGAAAAAATAAGTAGCCGGTTTGTTGCGGACCAGTTGCTCGTTCAGGTCAATACCCCGTTCGGCATAGTCGTCCGATGCAGCACCAAACCCTGTAGCATTGGCGGTTCGTGCCTGTTGCTGTGTAAATTGTTTGCTGCCTTTATAGGCTGCCCCAAAAAATAAATCGTCTTTTTCCATTGCTCAGTCGTTTGTCCCCGGCAGGAAACCGTGGGAGGTGATAAAAATTATTTCAGGAATCAAATGGGGAAGTTGCCGTAAAGCTAAAATATTTAGCTATTCAATGCTAATAAAATGGGCAAAATATTTTTACAGAAAAACCAGTCGAATGCAGGGATGGGGCAAATGATCCGGAAGGCCGTTCAATATAAATGAACCACGGCGACTCTAGAATGAAGGGGTACGATGCAACTCAGTGTTCGCATTAGTCTGAAGACTTTTGGCTTCTACACTTTAATGTATATTTTTTTCTTGTCCAGCCACCAGCAAATGGCCCACATGAATGAGATCACACACAGGGCATACAGCAGGGATCCGTTTTCGGGTGCGCCGGGGGTGTGGATCAGTACTTTTTTATACAACCAGTTCCACGGGGTAATGCCATCGCCCCAGCGAATGAGTGCAAAGCCTTTAGGAAGAAAAGCGCTGAGGGCAAAAACAAACAGTGCATTTTTACCAAAAACAGTAAAGAACCGGCCCAGCCATCCGTTTGTCTGCCGGAATTCAATCATATAAATCATGGTGGCAATGGTAAGGATAGCCAGCCCGCTGGTATAAATTACATAAGAACTAGTCCATATTTTTTTGTTGATCGGAAATACCATATCCCAGCAAAAGCCGGTAATCAGCAGGGCGACAGCTGTCACAAAAAGGCCTGTCAGCATTTCATGGGTCTTTCCTTTTTTCTGAATATAATCGCCTACCATGTATCCAAACAGCACCTGTACAATGGCAGGAATGGTGCTCATCAGTCCTTCCGGGTCGAAGGGGATACCTTCTCCTTTGTACATATGGGCAATTCCCAGAATTTTTTTATCGATTGCGGAGCCAAACCAGCCTTGCAGGCTGTAGGGATCTTCGGGGTTTCCGGTATAGCACAGAAGCCAGTACAAAAGCAGCAACACAAGCCCTGCGAGAAAGGCTTTTTGGGGTTTCAGGTAATAGATCAGCACAGAAGCAAAAAAATAACAAAATGCAATGCGCTGCAGCACACCTGCAATACGCACCCCGGATTCAGGGTTGGCGGGGTCAATCCAGTAACGAAACACGATGGATCCCTCCTGCCATTTATGAAAGGGCCACCAGTTCAGAAAAAGGCCGATGAAAAAAATAAGGGCAGTGCGTTTGAGTACTTTTTGCCAGAAGAGCCTGCTGCCTCCTGCTTCCAGCCGGGGCATTACAAAAGAAAGTGCATTGCCTACGGCAAAGAGAAAAAAAGGAAACACCAGGTCGGTTGGGGTGAGGCCATGCCAGGGCGCATGTTCCAGCGGGTCATAAATATGTTTCCAGCTGCCCGGGTTATTTACAAGTATCATCAGGCATACGGTTGCTCCGCGAAACACATCAAGGGAATAAAATCGCTGGTTCACAAGTGTGGCTTTGCACTAAGATAAGAATGTTTGCCGGATGCGCCGGTATGACTGGCTTCGCAGCCGCAAAACAATTGCGGCTGCAACTGAATGATCTGCAGATGCTATGGTTTTTTCGATGGCAGGTCAGTAACTATTCATAATTTTAGATCGAATGGAAGACAGGGAATATTTTATTCATCCAAGCAGTATTCTGGAGCAGGGAGCACAGGTAGGGAAAGGTACCAGGGTCTGGCATTTTTGCCACCTGATGGCAGGTTCAGTTATTGGGGAAAACTGCATGATCGGGCAAAATGTATTTGTGGATCGCAATGTGCAAATCGGGAACGGTGTAAAAATTCAGAACAATGTTTCTGTTTACGATGGAGTGGCGCTTGAAGATGATGTATTCGTAGGCCCATCGGTAGTTTTTACCAACGTAATCAATCCCAGGAGCTTCATCAGCCGAAGGTCAGAATTCAGGAAAACTAAGGTCGGTAAGGGCGCTACGGTGGGTGCAAATGCTACCATACTTTGTGGGGTAGAGATTGGCATGTATGCCATGGTAGGTGCCGGTGCAGTAGTAACCCGTTCTGTACCCGATTATGGGCTAATGACAGGAAATCCTGCCAGGCAAAGCGGTTGGGTGAGTGAAGCCGGTGTCAAACTGGTTTTTAATGCGGAAGGCAGGGCGGTGTGCAGTGAAACCGGACAGGTTTACAAGATAGAGGAGAATCGTATTTTTCCTATAAATTAGTTATTAACCTATGGGAATAATTCATTCATAATCTGTGAATTTTATATTCTTCCCACTCCCATACTTACTTTATATTTGCCATGAATAATCGGGATTCCCGGCTGCTGAATTATTCCGGGGATCTTGAGTCATTAACCGGTTCCGAAAAAAAATTTTTCCTGTGACCGAGGTGGCGAAGCTTTGCAATGAAGAGTTGTGATACACGCAAAAAATGGCTGGCCGTATATACCCGCCCCAGGTGGGAGAAGAAGGTCAATCAGTTGCTTATAGAAAAGGGACTGGAGAGTTATTGCCCGGTCAATAAAGTGAGGAGAAAGTGGAGTGATCGTATAAAAACGGTAGAAGAACCCCTTTTTAAATCATATGTTTTTGTGAAAGTGAAAGAGGAAGAGAGAGCAGAAGTACGGCTCACTACAGGTGCTGTTAACTTCGTGTACTGGAACGGGAAACCGGCCATCATCAGGGAGAAAGAGATCATTGCCATCCGGAAATTTTTGGATGAGTATGAGCATGTAGAAGCCATCAAACTGAATTTTCAGGTACATCAGCGGGTGCGCATCACCAAAGGCACATTTATGGATATGGAGGGGCGGGTTCTTGATATACGGAAAAAGATGGTGAAAGTGGCTATTGATAGTCTTGGGTATATTTTAGTCGCCTTTATTGACAGAAGTAAATTAACTTCGGCACAACCACCGTCAAAAACGGCGCAGAGCTGATAAACCACTATCCAAAAGATATTTAGATGAAGAGCAAAAGACTCCTTTATTTTCTGGCAGCCATTCTGGTATTTTCTTCCTGCAAAACAACCCGTATTCCCCAGTATCTGGAGCAAATGACCGATACAACCGGTATTTCTGTTGTGCATGCTCCCGAATTGCGTATCCAGAAAAATGATTTGCTGACCATTCAGATTGTGAGCCTGAGTTTATATCCTGATCAAAGTGATAATATTTATAATTTACCTTCAGGCGGTTCTGCAGTTGCGGGTACCGCAGCCACTTCCACTCCTCCGGGATACCTTGTAGACTACCAGGGAAATATCTTACATCACCGGCTGGGATTGATCAAAGCGGAAGGATTGACAAAAGAAGAACTGGCCGTAGAAATAAAAAAGCGGCTGACTCATCCGGTCGAATTATTATCTGATCCTACTGTCATTGTCCGGATCTCAAATTTTAAAGTTACAGTTCTGGGGCAGGTGAACCGGGAGGGAGTGCTGACGGTACCCGGTGAAAAGCTGACGGTAATTGAAGCTATTGGCATGGCAGGCGGTATCAATGATTACGGAAAGAAAACCAGCCTGCGGGTAATCAGGGAAGCCAATGGAAAAAGGGAAACGGGAATTCTTGATATTACTTCAAAGGATATTTTCAACTCCCCGTTTTATCATATGATGCAGAATGACGTGGTGATCGTAGAGGCGACAAACCTCAAGTTTAAAGATGCGGACCAGGCGAATATGATGAGAAAAATTTCTTTTGCATTCACGCTGGTGACTGTGGCATCAACCATTGCCAATATTTTTATCCGGAACTGATCTGTCAACTATTGCAGCAACTACATGCAGGAACCCAATCAAAATAACGCAAGCCACAAAAGCGAACTCTGGACGCTCAGCCTGAGAGATCTTTTTTATAAATATATCCGGTTTTTACCCTGGTTCGTCTTGTCTGTGGCAGTGGCACTGCTGGGAGCATATGCTTACCTGCGTTATGCGACTCCCATCTACAGTAGCATGGGAACAATGGTGATCAAGACAGAACAACCCGGCAGCAGAAACGATAAATATGAAGACATTTTTGGCAGCGGAAAATCGCAAAATATACAAAGTGAAATTGAAGTGCTGAAATCAAAGGCACTGATGGCCAGGGTGGTGCAGAAGAAAAATCTTCAGTTTAATTATTATATAAAGGGTAAGATCAAATCACTCAACATAACCAGAGCTGCCCCGTTTTCGCTGGAAGTCATCCGCATGATTGATTCTGCAAAAGGATTTAATCTGAAGTTGAAATTCACTTCCCCCGGTCAGTTTAAAATAAACGGGGATAATCAGCTATGGACATTTGACCAGGTTTTCAGGACTGCTTACGGGCAATTTAGTTTGAAAAAAAATACGCATGGAAGCATTTCAAAGGACTACAGCATAGAGTATAAACCGCTCGCAGCGGCTGCTGCTTCATTGGCCGGAGCAATACAAGTGGCTCAAAAATCGCTTGGCACAGGCATTTTGAATATCAGCATGCAAAGTCCGAACCCCATCCTTGCAGCAGAAATCATCAACCAGTTAATGGAAGAATATGCCAATCACACACGGGAATTGAAAAAAAGGCAGGCAGATTTGTCCCTACAGTTTATTGACTCAAGGCTGGATTCACTGGGGTATGAACTGGATAGTGTGCAGGACCGGCTGCTGAATTATACCCAGCAGAATAATCTGTTTGATATCAGCAAACAAACATCTTCATTTTTCGAAAATATCGGAGAGGCAGACAAGGCCATAAACGAACAACAGTTGCAGTTAAATATTGCAGACTTTATTGAAGGATATCTGCGGGATAAAAAAAATACCTATAGCCCCGTATTGGTACCCTCATCTCTGGGCTTGCACGATCTGACGCTCAATTCGCTGGTTAATGAGTATAATACACTTCAGATGAAGCGGCAATCTTTAGTGGATGGAAATGTGCCTGAAGGAAATCCATATGTCAGGGAAGCCAATGAGCAGGTGGAAAAACTCAGGGTCAGCCTGCTGGAAAACCTCGCAAACATCAAGCGGTCCTATAATAAAACGATCAGCACCCTGCGGCAAGGCAGCGGGCAGGTGCAGGCACAGCTGCAGAGCCTTCCATTTAAGGAAAGAGGATTTGCAGAAATAAAAAGACAATTGGATAATAAACTGGCACTATATAATATATTGCTGGAAGAAAGGGAGAAAACAGCTTTATCCAGGGCCTCTACGATTGAAAATTCACAAATAGTAGAAAAGGCTTATGTACCCAATACTCCCATAAAGCCAAAGAAGCGTTCTATTCAACTCATGGCTATTTTGCTTGGCCTGGCTGTTCCGGCATTATTTGTGTTCGCCGGCGAAGTACTGAATGATAAAGTAAGCACCCGTTTTGACGTGGAAAAAATTACCATAGCTCCAATCCTGGGTGAAGTAGGCCATTCGTATTCTACCAAGACGCTGGTGGTGAACAAAACGACCCGTAGTATGGTGGCAGAGCAGTTCCGGATCATAAGGTCAAATCTTCAATATATTATCGGGGCGATTGATAAGCCGGTCATTCTGGTTACTTCATCATTCAGCGGTGAAGGAAAATCATTTGTTAGTACTAATGTGGGCGCTGTGATGGCACTGGCCGGAAAGAAATCTGTCATTCTTGAGTTTGACATACGGAAACCGAAAGTTTTGTCAGGACTGGGCATGAGCAAAGGGCCTGGGATTACCAATTATTTAATCGGAAAAGCAGAGCTGAATGATCTGATCAAACCGGTTCCGGGGCATGATAAGCTTTTTGTGCTGGGCTGCGGTCCCGTACCTCCAAATCCTTCAGAATTGTTGCTCGATGCAAGAGTTGAAGAAATGTTCAACTGGCTAAAGAGCGAATTTGATGTTGTGATTGTAGATACGGCGCCAGTGGGAATGGTGAGTGATGCCCAGACACTCGGAAAATTTGCCAATTGTACTTTGTATCTTGTCCGCCAGGGCCATACCTTTAAAAAGCAGGTGACCCTCATAGATGAATTTTACAGGGAGAATAAACTCCCTTCGGTTTCGATCATTATTAACGATGTGAAGATGAAACCCGGCTACGGATATTACGGCTATGGCCGGTACGGGTACGGGTATGGATATGGATATGGCAGCTACTACGAAGAAGAACATCCCCCAAAGAGTATTTTGGATAAAATCACAGAAAAACTGAACCCCAGGAACTGGCCGGGAAAAAGATCGTAATCACTGATTATCTTATGCATGTTTTAATAACCGGCGGCGCTGGTTTTATTGGTTCCAACCTGGCAGAGGCTTTGCTGGCAGACAGCCGTGTTTCAAATGTGACCGTGCTGGACAACCTGGCAACTGGATCATTAGCAAATATTTCTTCTTTCAAAGAACACCCGAAATTCCGCTTCATCGAAGGGGATATCCGCCGCCTTGATGATTGCGTAAAGGCCTGTCAGGGGGTAGATCTGATCAGCCATCAGGCGGCATTGGGCTCAGTGCCCCGGTCCATTCATGATCCGCTGACCACAAACGAGGTGAATATCACCGGCACATTGAATGTATTTACTGCGGCAAAAGAAGAGGGGATCAAACGCATTGTATATGCGGCCAGCTCCTCTACCTACGGCGACCATCCCGGCTTGCCGAAGAAAGAAGATCTGATTGGCCAGCCGCTGTCACCCTATGCAGTCACCAAATATGTGAATGAGCTTTATGCAAGGGTGTATGCTGATTTGTACGGGATGGAATTTATTGGACTGCGGTACTTCAATATTTTCGGACCCAGACAAAATCCTAAAGGACCTTATGCGGCAGTGATACCTTTGTTTGTGGAGGCATTGTGTATGGGGGTACCCCCAACTATTAATGGCGACGGTACACATAGCCGTGATTTTACTTATGTATCCAATGCGGTGCAGGCGAATATTCTTTCGCTGTTTACTGATAATATTGCTGCCGTTAATCAGGTTTATAATATTGCCTGCGGGCAGCAGACATCGCTGAATGAATTGTTTGAGGGGTTACGAAAGGTAGCGGAAAGTACATTAAAGCCAGTGTACGGGCCGGAACGAAGAGGTGATGTGAAACATAGTTTGGCAGATATTTCTAAAGCAGATAAATTATTAGGGTATCATGTGACTGTTTCGGTGGAAGAGGGGTTGAGGAGAACGTTTCAATGGTATAGGGAAGTTGAGGAGTTGAGGGGTTGAGAGGTTGAGGAGTTGAGAAATGAACATAATTTTTTCAATGTATACTTATCCATTTGAAAAAGCTTGATGTGTGGCAATTGGCCAAGCAACTTGTTGTTAAAATTTATTCAATAACAAAAGAATTTCCTTCAGATGAAAAATTTGGGATTGTAAACCAGATGCGCAGTGCTGCAGTATCTGTAAGTTCAAATTTTGCGGAGGGAAGCAGCAGAAACAGTCAAAAAGACCAGGCTAATTTTTACGGAATGGCCTATAGCAGCCTTATGGAATTGTTAAACCAACTTATTATCAGTAATGAATTATGTTGGATTAGTAGTGAAGAATTAGCAATAATCAGGAATGACATTGAGGTAGTTTCCTTTAAAATTAATGCCTTACGAAAATCAATACTTAAGAATGCGAACTGATATGACAAACCTCTCAACTTCTCAACTAAAAACCATAATTATTACTGGCGGAGCAGGGTTTATTGGTTCACATGTGGTGCGGAGACTGGTGACTAATTATCCTGCTTATACCATCGTAAACCTGGATGCACTGACCTATGCGGGCAACCTGGAGAATCTGCGGGATGTGGAAAAAGCGCCTAATTACCGTTTTGAGAAGGCGGATATATTAGATACGGCTGCACTGGAGCGAATATGCAAACAATATCAGCCAGACGGAATCATACATCTTGCAGCTGAAAGTCATGTAGACCGTTCCATTTTATCACCGCTCGATTTTGTGTACACGAATGTAATTGGTACGGTAAACATGCTGAATGCTGTGAAGAAGTTGTGGAATGGAAATTACAACGGAAAAAGGTTTCATCATATTTCAACTGATGAAGTATTTGGTGCATTGGGAGATACAGGTTTCTTTACGGAAGAAACAAAGTATGACCCCCATTCGCCATACAGTGCTTCCAAGGCCAGCAGCGATCACTTCGTAAGAGCTTATGCTGATACTTTCGGATTGCCGTGTGTCATCACCAACTGTTCCAATAACTACGGGCCCAATCATTTTCCGGAAAAACTGATCCCCCTGTTCATTAATAATATCATCCACAAAATGCCTTTACCAGTGTATGGAGATGGGTTATATACAAGAGACTGGCTGTTCGTTATTGACCATGCATCGGCAATTGACCTTGTGTTTCATAATGGTAAAAATCAGGAGAGCTATAATATCGGAGGTTTTAATGAATGGAAAAATATTGACCTGGTGAAATTACTGTGCAAACTGATGGATGAAAAACTGGGAAGAGCTGCCGGCGAAAGTGAGCAACTGATTACTTATGTAAAAGACCGGCCAGGACATGATAGAAGATATGCGATAGATGCGACCAGGATCAATCAGGAATTAGGATGGAAGCCTTCGGTGACGTTTGAAGAAGGTCTTTCTCTTACCATAGACTGGTATTTGGAGAATACTGAATGGCTGAAGCATGTGACGAGCGGAGCGTATCAGCGATATTATGAGGAGCAGTATGGGGGAGGAATGAGTATTAACCACAGCGGGCACTGCGAACACGGATGAATTCCTTGACAGGAATGGAAGGTATTGAAAAAGATGAAATACGAAATCGCCTTGTTTACCTATAACAAACAACTTTGTGCAGGAGTGAGTATTAACCACAGCGGACACTGCGACCACAGATAATTTTGCTGGGGCGGGATGAATTTTAACCACGGCGGTCACTGCAAGCACGGATGAGATGAAAGAATTAGAAGATTTGAAAAAAGAAAAAATAGTAAAGTGCTGTGTTTGACTGTAAGAAACAACGCTGTGTGCTTTGTGTTCGCTGTGGTTAGTAAAAAAAACTAATACCAGAATTGATGCATGAAAACGAATTAGGAACAATTTTGTTGGATGCTGCTTTCATGGCTCATAAGGAACTGGGTCCCGGATTATTGGAAAGTACATATGAGGCCTGTCTTTATTTTGAATTGGAGAGGATAGGTCTGCATGTTGAAAAACAGGTTCCTTTACCGGTACTCTACAAAGAAGTAAGGCTTGATTGTGGCTACCGAATTGACATTATGATTGATCGAAAAGTAATTGTTGAATTAAAAGTTGCTGATGCTTTGAATGAGGTTCATTTAGCACAGTTGCTTACCTATATGAAATTATCAGGGTGCAAACTTGGATATCTGATTAATTTTAATGTTAAACAGTTGACAAGTGGTATAAAGAGAGTGGTATTGGGGAAATTATAGCAAACAAAAACTTCGCAGTGTGCTTTGTGGCCGCTGTGGTTAGCAAAAAATAGCAAATGCGCAGTGTTTGTGTACTCAAATAAGTTCTGTACCCATTTTGATCACTGTGTTTATAATTAATCTGTATTGGCTATTTATATTGGAAAGTTTGTGATGAGTAAACAAAAATTTCGCAGTGTGCTTTGTGGCCGCTGTGGTTACAATTAAAAATATGAAAGGAATCATTTTAGCTGGTGGATCAGGCACCAGGTTATACCCTATCACCAAAGCAATCAGCAAGCAACTGATGCCGGTTTATGATAAGCCGATGATCTATTATCCATTGTCTATCCTGATGATGGCGGGGATCAAAAATGTGCTCATCATTACAACTCCTGAGGATAATCCGCAGTTTCAGCGATTACTCGGAGATGGCAGCCATGTTGGTTGCAATTTTCAATATGCGATACAGGAAGAGCCGAACGGACTGGCGCAGGCTTTTGTAATTGGCGCTGAGTTTATCGGGAATGATAAAGTGGCGTTGGTACTTGGTGATAATATTTTTTATGGAACTGGTTTAGATAAACAATTGCAATCACTACGGGATATGGAAGGCGGTTATGTGTTTGCCTACCAGGTGAGTGATCCTGAACGTTATGGGGTGGTGGAGTTTGATGAAGAAATGAATGCGGTAAGCATTGAAGAGAAACCAAAGCAGCCGAAATCTAACTATGCGGTTCCGGGCTTATATTTTTATGATAATGCAGTGGTGAAGATCGCAAAGGAATTGAAGCCTTCTGCAAGGGGTGAATACGAGATTACCGATGTGAACAAAACTTACCTGCAACATGGCAAACTGAAAGTGGCTGTATTGGATAAAGGAACTGCCTGGTTAGATACCGGTACATTTGATTCGTTGAGCGATGCTAGTGAATTTGTACGGGTAATTGAGAAAAGGCAGGGAACAAATATTGGTTGTATAGAAGAGATTGCGTACCGTAACGGATTTATTTCAAAGGAGCAATTGCTGCAATTGGCTGATGAATTAAAGAAGAGCGGGTATGGGGAGTATCTGAGGAGAGTGGTGGAGGAGGGTGAGGGTTAAGATTAAGGTTAAGATCATGGTTTAGATTGAGGTTAAGGTTCAAAGTTTTTGCATTTGGTTGAAGAGTTATGGAAAATTACTGAAGGTGGTTGAATGGTAGTTGAAAAAATGAATTTGTTTGAATCATTCATGTATTCTTTGCCATTCCCTGCACTGAAATGTTTGATAAAAAAACAGGCTGTCTATTATTGTTCTGATTTCTGCAACGATTCTTCTGTTTTCGGAAGATGAACGAGTTTGTACCGGCAGACCGAACCACCTTGTCCTTGACATGAGAACTTCTCCGCTAATATCTGTTATATCCCCTGTGTATAAGGGACAGGAAACTGCAGATGCCCTGGTCAGGGGTATCCTGGAGTATTTGGGAAACCTCACTGAAAATTTTGAAATTATTTTGGTGGATGACGGGAGTCCGGATGAGAGCTGGAAAGAAATTCGGCACTGGACCGAAAAAGACAAAAGAATAAAAGGAATCAGGCTTAGCCGAAATTTTGGGCAGCATTATGCCATTACCGCAGGCCTGGATCATTGCAAGGGCGAATGGACTGTAGTGATGGACTGCGACCTGCAGGATCAGCCTTCAGAAATTCCAAATTTATACCGGGAGGCTCTGAAAGAAAACCGGGATATTGTACTGGCAAGACGGCACAAAAGAAAGGATCCCCTCCTCAAACGTTTTTTTTCCTGGCTCTTTCATAAACTGCTTGGATACCTGACCGGCACTATGCAGGATTCAAGGGTGGGAAACTTTGGTATTTATCACCACAAAGTCATCCGGGAAATATGCAGGATGAGGGAACAAATCCGGTATTTCCCTACCATGGTTAAATGGGTTGGTTTCCGGATTGCGTACCTGGATGTGACGCATGCTGCACGGAAACAAGGCAAGTCAAATTATAGTTTTCGCCGCTTACTTTCCCTGACACTGGACATCCTGCTGGCGAATTCAGAAAAACCAATTCGCCTGATTGTGAAAACAGGACTTGTGATTTCTCTCGTTTCTTTTTCCGCAGGCCTGGTTATTCTGATCCGGTATCTCAGCGGGCAGACACTTGCCTCTGCAGGTTATACAGGGATGATTTTGTCAATTTGGTTACTGGGCGGACTTATTATGATGATGCTGGGTGTGATTGGCCTGTACCTGGGGAAAACTTTTGAGAACGTAAAGAACCGGCCAATCTATATTATATCTGAGTATCAGAACCTGGATGAAAATTGAAATGCTGGAATGGGATTCGGCTTTTTTTGCTCAAAAGACCGGGCGATGTGTGCTGGAATCAGTGGCTGACTGGGATGACAAAGCAGTTCGAAACTGGGATATGATTTACCTGTTTGCAAACCCGGATGATGCAAAGCTTCATGCATTCCTGAGT
The DNA here is from genome assembly GCA_964473035.1 of uncultured Chitinophaga sp. Classification (GTDB taxonomy): domain Bacteria; phylum Bacteroidota; class Bacteroidia; order Chitinophagales; family Chitinophagaceae; genus JJ008. The sequence goes on along the minus strand of CAYYMK010000003.1, from coordinate 114,216 downwards.
GAAAAAAAAATATTGATGACTGATCAGAAAATAACATTCTCTTTATCACTTTCAGGAATCAGCAGGCGGGAAGTTTCAGCTGCCGTTAGGCCTTATTTCAGTTCCATACAGGATCCGGCTCTGACTGAACTCGGAATTGCCGCTGGCGCATTTTCCCGTTTTAAGAAAGACCCTGCAATCGGAACCGAAAAATTCAGGGCACTATATGCAGAGTGGATGCGCAAATCTGTTCACAGAATATTGACAGATGAAGTTTTCGTATGTGAATCTGCCAGGAATGAAATCATAGGGGTACTCACTCTGGCCTGTAAAGAAAAAAAAGCAGAAATCGGAATCCTGGCTGTGGCAGAAGCATACAGAGGAAAAGGAACCGGGCGGCACCTGATGCAGGCCGCAATCAATTTTGCCCTTGAAAAAAATGCTTCTCACTTGCAAACTGTTACCCAGTTGGACAATATTGGCGCCTGTGCATTTTACCAGAACTGTGGTTTTGTCCGTGAGAAGCTGACCATCGTTTATCATTATCATCAGCATGTCTGAGATTCCTTTCAACAAGCCATACCTGAGTGGCAACGAACTGCAGTATATAAGGGAAGCAGTTGCCTCCGGAAAAATTTCTGGCAATGGAACGTATACAAAAAAATGCAGCCGTTTTTTTGAACAGAGGTATGGGTTTCAAAAATGCCTGCTTACGACATCCTGTACCGATGCGCTCGAAATGGCAGCCATACTGCTGAACATACAACCAGGCGACGAAGTGATTATGCCCGCCTTCACCTTTGTTTCCACCGCCAATGCGTTTGTATTGCGGGGCGCCGGGGTTATACTGTGTGACAGCCGCGACGATCATCCGGGGATGGATGAAAACCGGATTGAGGAGCTCATTACAGAAAAGACTAAAGCTATTATTGTGGTGCATTATGCCGGCGTGGCATGCAATATGGACCAGGTGATGGCGCTGGCAGACAAGTACCGTCTTTTTGTAGTGGAAGACGCAGCGCATGCAACAGACAGTTATTACCGGACTCCCGAAGGTCACCTGAAGCCACTGGGCAGCATCGGCCACCTGGCAGCTTTTTCATTTCATGAAACAAAAAACCTGATTGCCGGAGAAGGGGGCATGCTGGTCATCAATGATCCCCGTTTCAATGAGCGGGCTGAAATCATTTGGGAAAAAGGAACCAACCGCTGCAAATTCTTCAGGGGAGAAACAGATAAGTACAGTTGGGTGGATGTTGGTTCTTCTTTTCTGCCTTCTGAAATCATTGCGGCTTTTCTGTATGCACAGACCGAACAAATTGATATCATTCAGCAAAAAAGAAAAGCAACCTGGCAAAACTATCAGATCGGATTGCAGACCGCTTACGGCACCGGGCTGTTGCAACAAGCTTTCATCCCTGCCTATGCATGCAATAACGCACACATGTATTATGTCCTGTGCCAGTCACAAGATATAAGAGATGCCCTGATTTCTGGGCTCAGGAAAAAAGGGATCATGGCCGTGTTTCATTATGTGCCCTTACATCAATCTGATTTTTTTAAAAAGCATTTCGAACAAGTTACCCTACCCAATGCTGAACGGTACGGCCGGCTGCTCCTGCGGTTGCCACTCTATTGTGAACTGAATGAAAACGATACAAATGCAGTGTGCACAGCAGTTACATCTGTGCTGTCTGGGTACCGCCAGGCAGTCTGACATTATTATAAACTTTATGATCAGCGGGTATTGATCACGCATCAGCTCTTACCATGCAATGCATGATGTAAAAACATATCTATTGTCTGCAGTTGCCTGCAGCATCCTGGCCGGACTGATCATGCTTACAGGGCAGGCCTTCTGTTTCCTGGCTGGTAAGATAAAAAAACAACCAGCGCCCGGATATTTTGAATATGCACTGATCGGGCTGCTGCTGCTGGTCAGCATTTATGCCATTTTTGTTACAGGGGGCAAAACGATTCTTTTGCCCATTCCTTTTCTGTTGCTAACCTGGAGCATCACCGATACTGGAAATATAACTGTTCGTGCACCAAAGATCAACAGAAAAACCCTGTACCAGATCCTGGCCCTGGCATTTCTGTTTTATTTTTCTTATTACCTGCAGTCATTTATATCCTGGGATTATAGTGTGATAAAATTTACCGGCAGCGACCATTCCTTTTATGCAAGACTTGCAACATCTTTAAATGATCATGGTATTGAAACATACAGAATCGCATATGCCGGTATGCCGCAGCATGTACCCGAACCATACCATTATACAGACATTTGGCTTCCTGCCCTTGTATCAGCTTTCACCGGGCTGAATACGCATGATGCACTGATGCTGGTTGTTTACCCGCTGCTGGCCGTTGTTGCTGTTCTGGGGTTTTATGAAACCGCTGTATACCGTTTTGGGAAATCCCTTGCAGTGCTGTTTTCTTCAGTGCTGCTGCTGTTATTTTCAGGGGTTGCTATTTTTTATCCCTCGTTCATAAGTGGGGGCGATGTGTACAACGTATCCCCTTCGCAATGGCCAAAGCTCTTATTCCCGGTCATTGGTTTGCTTTGGGCATTTTCAAATTACCGGAAGCAGCACCCCAACCGGTTTGTTCTTTCTCTATGTATTGCCGGTCTGGGATATATTAATATTGCGCCTGCCTGCACCATCGCAGCCCTGCTGCTTATTACTCAGGGTCTGGTTCGTAAAGAAATAAAGCTCTATGCACTGTGGCCATCAGCCCTGGCATCATTTGTTGTTTTGTGCTATGTGTACCTGCTGTACCGGAACGGGAGCAGTACACATGGAATAGGGTGGCCTGGTTCCGGAACATACTTCAGGCAGGCTGCTTCCATTTTCGGCGGAGGCATTCTTCAGTTTTTTTTATGGATGCCCCTGCTGGTTCTGTTGTTTCTGTACAGGAAAAAAATACAACAGATGAAACTGTCACGGGACGTTTTTTTTTTTTCGCCCTGGCAGCAGGCGCCCTCATTGCCTGGGTGTTCCTGTGGCCGGTCACCAGTGAAAGTGTTCAGTTTTTTTCATCTGTATTCATTCCGGTAACGGCAATTCTTACCGGTTGGGTATTTCTTTTTTTGAGGACTGTGATTCCCGGTTCATTTCATTTTATCCTATACACATTGACAGCTTTGCTGGCCGGTACAAAACTGGCCTATCATTCATTTACAGGCAAAGTGGCAAGAGCAGATGTAGCAGCTGTGATAAAATTTAAGAACCAATATGGCTGGGGTTTATTTGCCAGTCTCCGGGACAGCAGTGAATTCAAAACCAGCTTTCATTTCAATACACAGGTGTACCCCCCGCTTACCTGGATTGCGGGATTATGGCGGGGCTACCAGAATTATACACTGAATACTACCATGCTGAACATAGATACCACGCACCTGTACGGGAAGATGCTTCGTAGAACCGTAGCCGGATCCCCATACTACCAGTTTGCTTTAAAATACCCTTCACGCAACCACGCAGATATACAAAAAGATTTCATCCGGGCCTATGCTGTGAGCTATCTTACCGTATCACCTGCTACAGTTGCCGGACCTGCGTTTTCCGGAATACTGCGTGATTCAATCATCCTGTCGGACGGATGGAAAATTTATAAACTGGCAAATAACTGACGGATGCCCGCCCGTTCCATAATTTTTCTTTTCCTGGCCCTTTTTCTCACTGCTGATGCAAGGGCGCAACAGCCGGTGCAGATCAACGTATACTATACACAAGATGAAGCTGACACAATGAAACAAGTGCTTCTTCAACTTCGTAAGCAGCTGGGTCAAAGCAATAAAGTGCAACTGGTTCCCTATATTTTTTCTGGAATGAAGGGCCGGGGTATCTACCTGCTGAATAAGGGAAAAGAGAAATCACAAAAAGTTTCAGAAGAAAAGTTCAGCGTCAGTGCAGACGGGAAAATGATTTTGATTTCAGGAAATTCCAATCTTGCAGTACAGCATGGCGTATTTGCCTGGCTTGAGGCTCTTGGTTTCCGTTTTTATTTTCCGCACCCTGACTGGCATATTATTCCCCGCAATCCGGACCTGTTCAAAAAGTATAAACTTGTTACTTCACCCTCCTACCTGCACCGCCGCATTTGGTATGAATATGGTACAGGTTCACCTAAAGCCGATTCTGATTATATTTTCTGGAATATAGCCAACCGCCTTGGTGGTACACTGCATGCCTCATTCGGCCATGCATACGATGATATTGTGTTGCGGAATAAGGAAACTTTTTTAAAGCACCCTGAATGGTTTTACCCTCCGGCTCCGAAGGGGACACTGCCGGATGATCCAAAGTTTGATTTGGCAAATCAGGCGCTCATTGACTTTATCATCCGGGATGTATTGCAAAGAGTACAGACTTCATTGCAGAAAAAGGCTCCGCTGAAAATGATCAGCCTGGCACCATCAGATGGCAGGGGCATTTGTAATTCAGAAGCCTGCTGCAAACTGGGAAGCGTTACAGACCGTGTGTTTTACCTTGTGAACCGTGCTGCAAAAGCAGTGCAGGAAAAATACCCGGGCACTTATATTGGCTGCCTGGCATATGATGAATATGGTCATCCGCCCTCGAGACCCACAGAGCCGAACGTGTATGTTGGAATTACTACTGCGTTCAATACTTCTTTGTTTCCTACAACTGAGCTGATCAGAAAATGGGCTGAAAAAAAGGCAACTGTAGGTATCTATGATTATTTCAGCCAGTTCAGCTGGGATTTTGATATACCCGGTCAAAGCCAGGCTTCGGCAATCAAAAAAATGGAAAAAAATATCCGTATTTATCATAAGCTGGGCGCAAGAGGCTACGAAGGACAATCGTCCATGGGTTGGATCAGCAAGGGGCTGGGATATTATATTGCTGCAAAACTGATGTGGGATGTGCGGAGCAACAGCTCACTCATCAGGAAAGAATTTTTTGACTTATGCTTTAAAAAAGCATCTGTACCGATACAGCGGTTATGGCAGGAATGGGAAAATTATTCTTTTCAGTTTGTGCGGGAAAGCAGCCTGGCCGGATGGATCGACCTAGCTGATCAGGCAGCAGCGATAGAAAACGATCCGGCTGTACAGAAACGGTTGTCGCAGATCCGGTCTTATCTTCATTACCTTTTTTTACTGCGCATCTACCAGCAGGATAAATCGGAGCAAAATATGCTGGCTCTGCTCAATTACGGGTATCGTACGCTGGACTATGGATCTGTAATAGGGTACACCTGTTTTTTTGAAATCGGAAACCGCTCCGGAATTCCCCGGATGGGCTTTGTACCGGATGCCCGCTGGAGGCAGCCTTCCGGCAGGCTGGATTATGCACAGATCAACGCACTGACTGCAAGCGGCCGCAAACAGTTAAAATCTGCCCCGCCGGTGCAGCAATTTTTTACCGGTAACTCTTTTTATACAATTCCGTGGAAAGAATCATACAGCAAGCTGGTAAAAGATAGTGCCCAGGCTGATAATGCATACTGGATGAAGATGGAATGGGTGTTTGAAATTGTAAATCCAGGGAAAAATAATTTCCTGGAGTTTGCCGGGGATTATATTGGGGACAAATCGGTCAAAAAGCCAATCCGCATTTCTGTGTATCCGTACAGCGCAAATGCAGAAACGCAGGATCAGCAGCCATTGTTTCAATATGACTATACTGAGCAAAAGGTCAAGAGGAAGTTTGATTTTTCCAGTTTCAAAAAAGGTTATTATACCATGATCATTGAAGACCCGGTAAAAATATACCGGCTTTGGTTTAGCCCGGATATCCGGTACAGCCTGCTGATGCATCCTGCCATGCAGATCAAAACCACTGCATTCAATTTTGCTTTTCTTTATGTGCCGGAGCAGGTCAGCCATTTCAGGGTTATGAAAACCGGTGACCTGCATTTGCTGACACCTGCGGGCAGGGAAATTAAACTTCCTTCCGGCCTATCGGATGAAACAATTGATGTGCGGAAAGGCGAATCGGGATTATGGAGGATCAAACTGCTTTCTGCAGATTTTTATGCGGAAGGCATCCCACCCTGCATCGGCTTTTCTCCACGCCGGATGCTGGTACCCCGTTGAAAACATCCATTTTTTTTACAGCAATCTGATGATTTTTGAGAGTTAAACGGCAATTGCTTATTTATTTTTCTGCCTACTTCTTCAATGCATTGATTTCATTTGCAGGAGTATCGGTGCTCACCCAGCCTGCAGGACTTAGCCCGGAAGATTACGGAATCATCAACCTGTACAGTTCATTTATTATTTTCCTGATGCCTTTTTGCACGGGGGGTATTTTATACCCGCTTTCGGTTGAATATTTTAAAAAAGAAAAAGGCGAGTACCGTAATTTTTTCAGCAATGCCCAGGTGATCCCGCTGATCAGCACCGTATTGCTGACCCTGGCAGTAGCATTGTTTCATCAAAGGCTGGCGGCATTTCTCGGGGTTTCTTCATTTTGGATTTTTATGCTGCCGGTTACCGCATGGTGGGTGATGCTCAATGAAACAACTATGATCATTACCCGAAATGAAAACAAGCCTGCCCGGTTTGCATTTTTCTCTGTTGGTAAAAACCTGGCTGAAATTGTATTGACCATCGTACTGGTCATCGGGCTGCAGCAGGCCTGGCAGGGAAGGTTGTGGTCTTCAGTAGCAGCGGCTTCTTCATTTGCGGTTGTTTCTTTTTTATATTTCAGGCAGAGGGGGCTGATTGCCGCAGCAGTGGATTGGGAAAAAGTGCGGTTGATTTTATTCCTTGGGTTTCCTTATATTTTTGAGCGGCTTGCCGTATTTGTGCTGGGATACTCAGACCGTTATTTTATTAATGAATTTGACCCCGGCAATACAACGGAAGTGGGGTACTATGGGCTGGGCGCACAGTTTGCACAAATTCTTTTTTTAGTCATTATATCGCTGAATAGCGCATACCAGCCTTTTCTCTTCAGGCGTCTTGCAGCAGGAGCCCGAAAGGTCATTCATAAATCCACTGTTTGGTATATGGGAGCCTGTGCGGTTACATTAGGAGGATTATACATTGCCATTCCGATGTTGTTTGACTGGTTTATCGGTGAAAAATTCTGGCCGGCAAAACAATATGCATTTATATTATGCGGCGGCTATTTTATGTGGGGCATCTATAATGCATTTGTTGCCTACCTCATTTTTCTGGAAAAAAGCAGGCTGATCCTGTACATATCCCTTGCAGGCATGCTGTTGAGTGTATGCCTGAACCTGCTACTGGTACCCCGCTATGGAGCCATTAGCGCAGCCATAACCAGTGTGGTTACCTATTTTTGTATGGCTGTTTTTTGTTTTTGGAGTGTCCGGAAATATTACATACAGGCCGCATGAAAAAAGAATTTTTAAAGAGTATAGCCTATAAGGCGCTTGACCTGCTGACCTTCCGAAAAGGCATCAGCCGGACAGTGAATGGAATCCGTCTTAAATTTCCGGCCCGCTGGCACAGGTACTATGGAAGGGAATATGAAACAGAAAATTACCAGTTTCTAAAGACCTGGCTTCAACCGGGAATGACTGTAATTGATATCGGCGGGCACATTGGATTGTTTTCTGTAAGCTGCGCAAGAATTATGGAAGGGCAGGGAACTATCCTTTGTTTTGAACCTACACCAGGAACTTTCAGGGTTCTGCAGAAAACCATTAGGCTGAACCGGTACACACAAATAATTACGGCTCTGCAGGCTGCCATCAGCGATTTTTCAGGCACTGCTGAATTTTATACAGATGCAGAGGAGGGCTGCAACAGCAACAGCCTTGTAAAACAAGAAAAAATATCAGATCATAAATACACCTATCAGGTCAATGTGCGCACATTGGATTCCGTAGTGAATGAAATGGCACTTAAGCCAGCTTTAGTGAAAATAGATGCTGAAGGAGCTGAATACCAGGTTTTGAAAGGTGCATTAAGTACGATTCATAATTACCGTCCTTTAATTATACTTGGAATGCATCCGCAGTCAATAATACAAAACGGGGATACCACAGAAGAAATATGGGATCTGCTCAGCAATGAAGGATATATTATTTATTATGAATCAAAACCAATTGGCAGGAGTGAGTTTGTGAATCAAAAAAATCTCTTTGATGTGCAATGCCGGCACTCTGATATGAACAAGTAAACAAAAGGCTTTCGGTTAATTGCAACAAATTGAGTACGTCCTCTCATCTTCATATTCTTCTTTATTATCCCCCGAACGGGAAATCTGTAGCAATGCAAACCATGTGCAGAGCTATCTTACAGGAGGGACACCAGCTTACCGTCCTGACTTTGTCAGAAAAGGGGGCATTGCATGAAGCATTGGAACAGATGGGCGTAGAAACACATTCCGTCACATTTCCCCGAAAGCCCTCCTGGAGATATTACCTGCGCCACAAAAAATTCCTGGTTCGCTTTTGTAATGAAATGAAAATACAGGTGATCTGGAGTCATTTTTCTGATGCAAACCTGATTGCATTACTGGCAGGCAGAAAACTTAAAATTAAAGTGGTTCCTTTCCGCCATCACGATGAGTCTGCTTTTTACGCATTGTATGGCCGCAAATTTGGAATGAAAAGAAGCCGGAAAGAAAGAATTCTTGACTTTATCGTCAATCGCATGGCCAATCCTCTTGTTGTGCTTTCAGACAATGTTCGCAACAACCTGATCCTGTATGAGAAGATGAAACCTAATCGTGTGAAAACTTGCTTTTTATTTTATGATTTTTCACTTTATGCTACTCCAGATTCTGAAATAATCCGGCATTTGCAGGATCAAATGCCCTTCAGTCTCCGGATGATAATAGTGAGCAGGATGATGGAATCCAAACAGCATCTTGCTGCGTTCCGGGTTGTAAAAAAACTCAGGGATGAAGGCCTGTCTGTCGGGCTGGTTGTCATGGATGGTGGTCCGATGAAAAGTGCACTGGAGTATTTTATTGCAAAGCACCAGCTTGAGAAAGAAATATTCATGGCAGGCTTTAGCACCAATGTCCAGGATTACATGGCCGCTGCTGATCTGCTGATACATCCTTCTGTTACAGAAGCCAGCAATAATGTGGTTAAAGAAATGGCCATGCTTCAGAAGCCTGTTCTTGTTTGCAAAGGGGTGGGTGATTTTGATGCTTATATCTGTGACGGGAAGAATGGGTTTATGATCAACAGGGATCATCTGGAAGATGAAATGGAACAGGTAATCCGCTATGCTCTTGCAAATAAGCAAAAACTACCCGAACTGGGTGCGGCGTTAAAAAATGATGTGTACCGAATTTTTTCTGACACATCTGCCAACAGGCAGATGCTTTTATCTTTATTTACAAACTGACTAAATTAATATGTCTTCAGAAAGGCAACTGCTGAATCCAAAAGACCCCTGGTGGGGCGAACATGTGCATCGCTATCAGGAAGTGCTTCCGTACCTGGGACATTCTGACCTGGTGCTTGATCTTGCCTGTGGCACCGGTTTTGGCTCCTCAATGATTGCTTCAAAAACTACCGGGATGGTAACGGGCGGAGATATTTCTGAAGAAGCTTTGGAAGAATGCGATAAAAACTGGAAATCTCCGAATCTTCAATTTTTGAAAATTGATGCCACAAAAATTCCCTTTCCTGATAACTACTTTGATGTACTTGTTTCTTTTGAAACAATAGAACACAGCACAAAGTATCATGCTATTGTGCAGGAGTTTTACCGGGTACTGAAGCCCGGCTCCAGGGCATTCATCAGCACACCGAATTTTCCGGTAAATAGTCCATCAGGTAAAGTGACAAATCCGTATCATACTCAGGAATTCACATACAATGAACTAAAAAGCCTGCTGATAGCTGTTTTTCCGGAGGTGGAAATTATGGGGCAAAAATTTAACCGGCCCCGCCGGGGAGTTCGTGGCTTTGCAGGAAGGCTGATTTACTGGTTATTTAACCTTCGGGGCCTCAGAAAAATAGCTCCACATTCTGTGAAAAACGGGCTTTCAAAATTTTTCAGCGGACATTCCTTTTATCCCGTACCGGATGAATTCAAGATGACAACAAATCATTCAGAAATCCTCAGGTGTAAAACATTTTTTTGCGTATGCAGGAAGTGAAAGGTTTACTTTCGGTTGTCATTCCGGCATACAATGCTGAACCATTCCTGGAAGAAACGATTCAATCCGTAAAGAATCAGTCTTATTCAAACTGGGAAATGATTATTGTGGACGACGGATCAGCGGATGCCACAGCTTCGGTTGCCGCAGCACATGAAAATGAGCGAGTCAGGTTGCTTCGCCAAAAAAATTCTGGTGTGTCTGCTGCCAGAAATAATGGTTTCAAGGTCAGCAGAGGTGAATTTATCCTGTTCCTGGATGCGGATGATGTGCTCTCTGTCCCTTTTGCAGAGAAAAGAATTGATTTTTTAAAAAAGAATCCGGAATATGGTTATGCAGGTGGTATGATTCAGCAATTTCCGGGTACTGCAGCTTTAATTCAAGCGGTAGCAGAAAACCCCTCTCAACAGATACTGTTTTTCGAAAAAGGTTTCGCTACTGTCCCTTCAAATTATATCTTCAGAAAGGAAATTCTGGTACGTCACAATTTATTATTTAATACCAGGCTTAATAGCACTGCCGATCGGTTTTTTTTACTGCAGCTTGCAAAGCACACAATTGGAAAATCAATCTGGGAAGAATCCGGGAAATTATTTTATAGGGTCAATGCGAATAGTATGTCGCACAAAGTGTCAAAGAGCCTGATGATGGATAATGCAAGGTTTTATGAGGAGATAAAGATTTATGGCCTGTTGCCTGCCCATAAACCCCGGCAATTTTCATCCATGTACTTTTTTTCCCTGGCTGCGGGTTTTGCAAAAGTAAAATTATGGGGAAAAGTATTTCAGTACCTGTTCAAGTCTTTCAGTTCCTCACCCGCATTTTTTTATAGGAAATGCTTCAGTAAAATCGCAGGAAAAAAAAGAAGTAATGTCGAGAGCTAGGTTGCAGGTGTCGTATTTTTCACTGCAGGCTGGTAAATTTACGATGGCTGGATATGCAAAACTGCCCGATTTTAGACTCATCATCAGTCCGATTTAATAACAATTAGGGATAAACTTTAATTTTATCTGCGGTTATTCAATCCAATACATCGGAAAAACAATTCTGTGAAAAGGTTTTTATTCATTCTGCAGATCGGCTTGTTCATTACCATGAACTTTTTCCTGTTACAGGCATTTTATGAAATAGCCATTCCCTTCCGGGCTGGCAACAACGTTGGCAAGGATTACCCTCAGTATAACCATGCCGAAGAATATGATCCCTCTCTGAACAGGCTGAATTCAGTAACTGCATTATTGAACTATTGCGACAGCCAGTATGCTGTGCCGGCAGGAGGTGATGAGGTCATTTTTGAAAAACAATATCCCGAACTGGTACAGAATGTTGTACGCAGGCGTTTTTATCATGGCTATTCACATTACGGGCCGGGCAATAACCATATGGCTGCTTTTGTATCAAAATTTACGATAGGCGGGCTGAGCGCAGTGGTGATACCGGACGATATTCTAAAGTTTCCCTATGCGGCATGCAGCCAGCAGTCTATTGTGGTGATGGATCTCCTGCAACGAAAGGGATTCAGAACCCGAAAGGTGGGTTTCAGATCATCTGCTGATGGACATTTTGCTTTTGAAGTTTTTTATAAAAATGCATGGCATTTCTTTGACCCCAATATGGAACCCGACCTTGCAGTACTCGATGCCTACAATAGACCGGGTATTGCATTTCTTGCCGCAAGGCCCGATGTGCTGTTGCAGGCGTATAAGCAATACCCTAAAGAAAAAGTGCTGGATCTCTTTACCAATTATTCCTATGGCCGGCCAGGTGCCTCGCCTGCGCCCTATGCCACTTTGTTTCATAAGATGACAAAGTTTTTGTCTTATACCATCTGGAGCTTCTTTTTACTGGTTTTTATCTGGGTACGAAAAAAATATTTACGCTTAAGAGTACAAACAAATGTGCGGAATCGCCGGGTTCATCTCCCGCAATTACAACCAGGAACACCTCAGGCTATTAACATCGGCTGTTAAGCACCGGGGCCCCGATGCAGAAGGGTTTTATTATGAACCTGCTGATCATGTGGGCCTGGGGCATCGCCGGCTGAGCATTATTGACCTGTCGGCTGCGGCCAACCAACCCTTCTATTCGCATTGTGGCAGGTATGTACTTGTCTTCAATGGTGAATTGTACAACTATAAAGAAATTGCAGGCACATACGGAATCAGGCCCCGCACAGCTTCCGATTCAGAAATATTGCTGGAAGCCTTTGCAAAAAAGGGAATCGCATGTGTACAGGACTTCAACGGCATGTTTGCCTTTGCCATCTGGGACAGGCAGGAGAAAATACTCATTTTGGCCCGGGACAGGTTTGCTGTGAAGCCCCTTGTGTATTATCACAAGGAAAACAATTTTGCATTTGCTTCTGAACTCAAGGCCCTGATGAAGCTTCCGGTGGAAAAAAAGATCAATATGACCGCCCTGCAGGATTACTTGTTTCTTGAGTACATTCCCAATGCAGCATCGGTACTGGAGCATTTCCATAAGCTGCCAAATGGTTGTTATTTGGAGGTGAAGGGTGAGGGAGAGGGAAAGGGTGAGGTTAAGGCTGAGGTTAAGAAGTATTATGATTTCAGGGAAAAGGTTGCTGCAAGGCCGCTGGCTGCACGAAAGGAAGATGAGGTGCTGGATGAGTTTGAAGCGTTGCTGTCTTCCGCAATAGCATACCGGCAGATCAGCGATGTACCAATCGGAGCTTTTTTAAGCGGCGGCACGGACTCTTCACTTATTTGTGCCTTATTTCAGAAGCAAAATAGCAACCCTGTAAATACATTTACCATCGGGTTTGATGTGGCAGGGTATGATGAATCGGGGTATGCCGCACAGGTAGCAAAAATCTTACAAACAAATCATAGAGAAAAACATTTATCTGATCAGAGCTCCATTGACATTGTCGAAAAACTGACTGATTTTAATGATGAGCCATTTGCTGTTTCTTCATCAATACCCACTTACCTGGTATGTAAAGAAGCCAGGAAGTATGTTACAGTGGCTATGAGCGGTGATGGCGGCGACGAGTTATTTATGGGATATGGATATTACGGCTTGTACAAAAAAATTAAAAAATTGTACAGGCTCGATCCCGGAATTGGAAGAAAATTGCTGCAAGTGCTGTTTCGTTCTGGCAGTCATCGCTACCAGCGGGCTTCCCGCCTGTTCGGGTTGCCATCCGGTGATCTTTTTACACATTTGTGGTCAGAACAGCAATATATGTTTTCTGAAAAAGAAATCGGGAAGCTGCTGAACCTGGAACAAACAACAATTTCCATAAAAGACAACTGGCGGCAGATTGATGCCATGAAGCTGGATGATTATGAAAAGATTTCTCTGTTTGACATGGAACAGTATCTGGCTCATGACCTGCTCTACAAAATGGATTCGGCTTCAATGGCCAACAGCCTGGAGGTAAGAAACCCTTACCTGGATTACCGGCTGGTGGAATATTCATTCAACCTCCCGCTGGAGTTCAAGATCCGAAACGGTACAGCCAAATACTTCATGAAAAAACTGCTGAAGCGGTACCTTCCGGATGAACTGGTGGATCGCAGGAAGTGGGGATTCCCCGCTCCGATCGGTGACTGGCTCAGCCGCGATCTTTCTTACCTGGTGGACAAATGGCTGGATCCCCAACGCATCCGGCAACAGGGGATATTCAATGATAAGCAGGTCGCTTTTTATGTGAACGCATTCAGATCCGGAAAGAAATTTCATGATAAACGCATCTGGTCCTTGATCATATTCCAGATGTGGTATTATAAATATTTAGAAAATACAGAACTGTAGAATTTATTTTTGCGGCAGGTCAGTTTGAGTTATGAGCCACAAAGGCACAAAGGAACACAAAGAATTTTTAAAAAAGCAAGATAAGGGAAATCAAAAACTCCCACATAAGATACAAAGCACCGCTACCAAACTTAGTGAAACTTAGTGCCTTCGAGTCTTCGTGGCAAAAGCTCTTCAGTGAGCCACAAAGGCACAAAGCCACGAAGGAGCACAAAGAAATTATATGAAATAAAAGAAAGAAGAAGCTAGGCTGAAAGCTACAAGCCATAAAATCGAAATATACTTCGTGAAACTTAGTGCCTTCGAGTCTTCGTGGCAAAAAAAGTCAGCATATTTAAACTATTCCATTTTTTACATCTTTTTATTATACCAATCAACCCTATATTCATCCTTAATTAAATTCAAACAATGAAGATCCTTGCACTTTACCCCTACATTCACCTTTCCTCGTCAGCCTTATTAATTGATGGTAAAATCGTGGCTGCTTCGCCGGAAGAAAGATTTGACCGGCAAAAAATGAGTACAGCCTTTCCCAATAAATCAGCAGCCTGGTGCCTCAAAAGCCAGGGATTGAAATGGGAAGACCTGGATATGATTGTAGTACCCTGGAACCCCATGCGCAACGTGAACCATGCCTCACGCCGCTGGGTAAGTGAAATGAACTGGAGAGGTCAGCTGCTTTCGCATGTTCCCATCCAGGTGATGCGGGCTATAGATGGTCCTTTTGAAAATGAGATGGAAATCAAATGGGGTAATACAAGAATTGTGTACATGAACCACCATGAATGTCATGCGGCAAATGGTTTTTTCCTGTCGCCGTTTGAAGAAGCAGACATTCTGACCATTGACGGCCATGGAGAAGATGAAACCTGTTTCTTTGGCTATGGCAAAGGGAACAAGATCACTCAGAATAGTAATGTGATTTATCCGCATTCGGTGGGGTTGTTTTATGGGACATTTACTGATTTCCTCGGTTTTACTCCTGACGTGGATGAGTGGAAAGTGATGGCACTTTCGTCCTTCTCACAGACTAAGAATGAGTATGATGACAAAATAAGAAGCCTGATCAACCTGACCGAAACAGGATTTGAACTGGACCTGACCTACTTTGACTATTTCTCCTTTGACCGCCGCCCCCATTTTTACCATCAAAAACTGGTGAACCTGGTGGGCCCGCCCCGGAAAAGGGATGAACCATTTACCGAAAGGCATTATGCTATAGCCGGGGCCATGCAGCGGGTGTTTGTGGAAACCGTTACTCATCTGCTTACTGTTGCAAAAAAGAAAGGAAGCGGCAGCGGCAACCTGGTTATTTCCGGTGGTGCAGCTATGAACTCTGTGTTCAATGGGATTCTTGATACACTTGATATATACAAAAACAGCAGCATTTCCAGTTGCCCGGATGACTCCGGTGTGGCTGTTGGCGCCGCCTTGCTGGCCTGGCACCGCTATGGCAATGCGACACGTAAAGTGGAAGAACAGACTCATAACTTCTGGGGTCCATCCTATTCAGATGATGAAATCAGGAGCACACTAAAAAAATTTAAAATAAGTTTTGATGAGCCAAAAGATCTGACCGGGCAAATAGCGGCTGAGCTGGCCAATGGCAAACTTGTGGGTTGGTTTCAGGGAGCGATGGAGTTCGGACACCGGGCATTGGGCAACCGGTCCATCCTTGCCGACCCCAGAAAAGAGAGTACAAAAGATGTGGTGAATGCTGCTGTTAAGTACAGGGAATCGTTCCGCCCGTTTGCCCCGGCTGTAACGGCAGAGAAGGCTGAAGAGATTTTTGAACTAAGACCGGGAAGAAAAGTACGCTTTATGGAAAGGGTAGTTCCTATTCGCAAAGAATGGACGGGTCAGCTTGGCGCTGTCAACCATGTGGACGGAACCGGACGGGTGCAAACGGTTGAAAGGGAACTGAACCCAAAATTCTATGATCTGATCACTGAGTTTGGTAACATAACAGGTGTACCTGTTTTATTAAATACATCCTACAATCTGAATGGCGAGCCCATTGTAATGACGCCGGAGCATGCCATCAGAACATTTTTCTCCTGCGGCCTTGATATGCTTGTATTGGGACCCTGTGTTGTGAGAAAATAACAGCACGGTATCAGGAACAAAAATAAGGCTGTCTTAAAAGAATTTTTAACACGGAGTTTCAGAGGATATGAGTTGCACAGAGATTTGATATTCAAGGAAAGTCCTACTCTGTGTAACTCTGTCAACTCATCATCTCTGTTTTTTCACGGACTGTTGAGACAGCTTCATTCACTTTTTTTATTCAGCATTGACTATTCGTAATTTTTTATTTCACCGGGTATCGGCTGAAGCAGACCCATTATGGCCACCCATGAAGCCGGGGCTCTTTGAAAAAATTATCCGCTCCCTCGTTGGCAGTTTTCATGTGGTATTGCTGGAAGATTACCTTTCAGATCCATCGCTGTATCAAAAAGAAAAAAACCTGGCTACCGTTTGTTTTGACGACGGGTACAGGGATAATATCGAAAAGGCCGCACCCATCCTGCTCCGTCACAGCTGTCCGGCATCTTTTTATGTGGTGACGGATTGCATTGACCGCAATGTGCCCACCTGGACTTTTTGCACAGACCAGTTCTTTCAACAGGAGGATAACAAAATGCTGTTGCTGAAATCCGGTTTTGTACCCGGCTGGCTGGTTCGTTCAGTCTGGAGCAATGTGGCAGAAGGAAAGGAATTGGGGAAAAAAGTGAAACCCTGGATGAAAAGCCTGTCCAATGAACAGCGGGTCTGGGTGCTGCAGCAGATGGAAGCACAGAATAAAGGTGCCGCCACAGCCCGCAATATGATGATGAGCTGGAGCGAACTCAATGAATTGCACAGCGCCGGTTTTTATATCGGGTCGCATGCGCACAGCCAACCAATGCTGGCCAGCCTTGCCAGCGAAGAGGAGATACTAAGCGAGCTGGTCATTTCTGCAGAAAAAATACAAAAGCATCTGGGCTTTATACCCCTCAGCATTTCGTATCCCAATGGCAGCTACGACCAGCGAGTGATAGCTGCTGCAGCCAAAGCCGGATACCAATATGGGCTTGCAAAGGAACAAAGGTTTTTTAAACCTGGCACAGATCATTTGTTTGCAATACCCAGGGTTGAGTTATACCAGGAAGCCTGGTGGAAAGCAAGGCTACGGATCAGCGGCCAGTATCAGGGAGTATAGAGCAGAAATATAAGCATATAATTTTTAGGAAAAGTTAAAAGAGAAATGTGAAGAATCGAAATGTATATGAATGCAGCCAGAAATTGTGATCACTTGAAGCGTATCCTGTACTTATCCTATGACGGCATGACAGATCCGTTGGGGCAAAGCCAGGTGATACCCTACCTGCTTAAACTCTGTAACCGTGGCTACCGTTTTCACCTGCTTAGTGTGGAGAAAAAAGAAAGAATGGTGAAAAACGGGGCACACATACAAAAGATATTAAAGGAGGCCGGCATTGACTGGACTACCCTGTTGTTCACAAAAAATCCTCCGCTGGTATCCAAACTTATGGATCAAATAAAGCTGAATCGTACTGCGAAAATTATTTGCAAGAGAGAAAAGATTGACCTGCTGCACTGCCGCAGTTATGTAGCGGCAGCGGCCGGGCTGAAACTGAAAAAGCGGTTTCATATTCCTTTTTTGTTTGACATGCGGGGTTTCTGGGTGGATGAACGGGTGGACAGCGGGCTGTGGTCGTTGAAAAATCCCCTCTACCGGCTTTTGTTCCGAATCTTTAAGAAAAAAGAACAGTACTATTTCCGGGAATCGGCCCATATTATTTCATTAACCCAAAAGGGAAAGGACGAACTAATCAGTGCATACGGGGTGCCTGCCGGTAAAATAACCGTCATTCCCTGTTGTGCCGATATGGGGCATTTTGATTTTCATTCCATTTCAGAAGAACAAAAAAATACCGCAAGAAGCAAACTGGGCATACCCGTGGGGAAAAGGGTATTGAGCTACCTGGGTTCACTGGGTGGCTGGTATATGACGGATGAAATGCTCGATTTCTTTGCCGTGATGAACCGGCAGGATCAAAACACGGTATTTCTGATCATTACCCACGACAACAAAGAAAACATTCTGGCCCGTGCAAAAGAAAAAGGTATTCCAGATGATACTATCGTGGTGCAGCCTGCCGGTAGAAGTGAAGTTCCATTATATCTTTCCATAAGTAACTGGAATATTTTTTTCATCAAGGATGCTTATTCCAAAAAAGCATCATCCCCCACCAAGCAGGGCGAAGTAATGGCCATGGGCATACCCATTATCTGTAATGATATTGGAGATACGGGTTCCATCATTCTTCAGTCACGGGCAGGTTGGGTCATTCCGGGTTTCTCAAACGAGGTCTTTCAAAAAACGGCTTCTACTGTACTAGGTGCAGGGCTGCATTCGCCTGATCTGATCAGGCAGGCTGCAATCAGCTATTTTGATTTGAAAAATGGAGTTGAGTTGTACCAGCATGTGTACCGGAAATTGTTATCATGAAAGTTTTATTTGTTGTGCCATACCCTCACGCTGCAGCTCCTTCACAGAGGTTTAGGTACGAACATTTTCTGAATGAGCTGGAAGAAAATAATATCCGTTTCCGGGTTTCATCTTTCTGGAACAGGAAAACCTGGAGCATACTTTACCTTTCGGGACGACGGGTTATTAAAGTTTCGGGTCTGATCCTGGGTTTGGCAAAAAGATTTTTTTTACTTTTTTCAGCACCGCAATATGATTTTATTTTTATACACCGTGAGGCAACACCTATTGGGCCCCCCTGGTTTGAATGGATAATACATAAAATTTTCAGGAGGAAAATCATTTTTGACTTTGATGATGCCATCTGGATCCCGGCCGTATCAAAAAATAATACAGCAGCAAAGAAATTCAGAAACTTTGGAAAAACAGCACATATCTGCAGATGGGCCAACAAGGTATGTACCGGCAATTCATTCCTTGCGAATTATGCAAAGCAATTCAATACACAGGTTTACATCATTCCAACGGTTGTAAATACAGAACAGTCGCATAACCGCCTGCAGGTTCAGCAATCTGTTCGACCTGCAGTGGGATGGACCGGCACATTTAGCACACTTGAATATCTGAATATGATTGTTCCTGTATTGCAACAGGTACAAGAGAAAATTGATTTTACCTTTTTTGTCATAGCAGATAAAGACCCGAAACTCCCTTTGAAAAACTATTGCTTTGTTCCATGGGAAAAGGATACCGAAATTGAAGACCTGCTCCGCTTTCATATCGGGCTGATGCCACTGACGGATTCGGATATCTCCAGGGGTAAATGCGGCTTCAAAGCCATTCAGTATATGGCGCTTGGTATTCCAGTGCTGTTGAGTCCTGTGGGTGTCAACAAGGAAATAGTACAAGATGGCATAAACGGATACCTCTGCAGCAGCTCTGAGGAGTGGGAGAATAGATTAACACAGTTACTGCTTCATGCAGCAGTGAGGACGGAGATGGGAATAGCTGCCCGGAAAAGAATTGAAGAGGCTTACTCCGTTTCTGCAGTCAGGGAGCAGTTCCTCCGTTTATTCAGTTAACTGATCAAATAACAAAACAATGATGATCCTGGCAGCAAGGTTTTTTTCACAGGCAGACCTGCTGGCATTTCCAGTTTGTCTAATTGTTATGTTCTTCATCATTCGTGGAAAAGCAAACCAGTATGCGGATGAAGGCATGAAAAGAATATATTTCCGTGCTTTTTATTTTAAAATATTCTGTGTTCTTGTTTTCGTGACCCTCACAGAATTCTATTACCGCGGCGGCGATACCGGGCTTTATTTCCAGGCCACCCAGGACCTGCGGGCAGCCATCAACGATAACCAGGATCATTTCTGGACGGCCATTACCTCCAAAAAACTGACCTACAAAAGCCCCCTGTTCGATTATTTTTATTACGATAATTATGAGTATGATATTACATATAATTATATGTTTTCGACCGCAAATTTTTTCCCGCCCAAACTGGCGGTTATTCCTTCCTTTATTTTTTTCAACAGCTACCTGAGCATCTGCATGTGCTTTGCTTTTTTTGCATTGGGTGGCTGTATAAGGCTGTTCAAAACATTCCTGTATTATTATCCTGCCCAGAGAAGGGATCTGGCTCTTGCCTGTTTGTTTTTGCCCAGCGTGGGGTTCTGGAGCAGTGGCCTGCTGAAAGACCCAGTGTGCCTCGGGGCTGTGGGGTTTATCCTGTATGCTGCCCTCAATGTTTTTATCCGGAAACGAAAGATCATCTTTTCTGTGGCTATCATGCTTGCCTGCGGTACCCTGTTGTATTTTATTAAAGCCTATATCCTGTTGGTACTGGTACTTTCCATCATGATCTGGTTGTTTGCAGAGTTTAATAAGCTGATTGAAAATAAAACACTGCGGGGCATTTTTGCTGGAATGACTTTTATTGTGGGCGCTGTGGTGGGGGTTTTGATGGTGAATTATTTTACATCTATGGAAGCAGCCCAGCAGTACCAGCTGGACAATATTATGGGGAATGCAGAATACCAGCGTGAAATGTTTGCTCAGGTTTCGCAAGAGAGAGGAAATTCAGATTCTCATTTTGTCATCACAGCATCTAACCCGGTTTTGCTTGTACTGAATGGGATTACTGCTACTTTCTTCCGGCCATTTATATGGGAAATCAGTTCACCAATTGTAGTACTAGCTGTACTGGAGTCATCTGTATTTTTATTTCTTACCCTTTATTTTATTTCAAAAAGAGGGTTTGGAAATTTTTTTAAAGTTCCATTTACTGATCCACGCATGCTGATGGCATTTATATTTTCATTTGTATTTGCCGTTGCAGTGGGTATCTCTACCGCAAATTTCGGGGCATTATCCCGCTATAAAATTCCATGCATGCCTTTCTTCCTGGTATTACTTATTTTATTGTACCATAAAACAAGGCTGCAGTATCCCCGCTGGTTTTCCAGATTAGTAAATTGGGCGGTGCCCGCTGCAAACCGTAAATAAAGCAGAATGAGCAAAACAATCCTGATCACCGGCGCTGCAGGTTTTATTGGTAGTCATCTAGCCGGGCGCCTGCTGGCAAGTGGGTACCGTGTTTTGGGTTTAGATAATTTTGATCCATTTTATTCACGGCGCTGCAAGGAAGAAAACATCCGGGAAATTACATCTGATCCAAATTTTGAATTTATAGAAGGTAATGCCGGAGCAGGAGCAGACCTGGATCATTTTTCTGCAGTACCGGATGCAGTGATTCACCTGGCAGCCAGCGCTGGTGTGCAGCCCTCACTACGGACACCGGATCTGTATATTGAAAATAATATCCTGAATACAAACCGCCTGCTGGAGTGGATGCGCAGAACGCAGGTACGCAAGCTGCTTTTTGCATCATCCTCATCGGTTTATGGCAACAATAGCCAGGTTCCGTTTACAGAAGACAGTAAAACCTGCGAGCCGGTTTCGCCCTATGCCTGTACAAAAAAAGCCTGTGAACTGATGAACTATACATATCACCGGCTATACGGAATGGATGTCATCAATCTCCGTTTTTTTACAGTCTATGGCGAACGACAGCGGCCCGACCTTGCCATTCATAAATTTGTGGACAGGATCCTGAAAAAGAAACCCGTTCATCTCTATGGCGATGGCAGCACAGCCAGGGATTACACCTACCAGGCCGATATCATCAAAGGAGTTCATGCAGCACTGGAATATGTGCTGCTGCAGCAGCAGCTGTTTGAAACAATCAACCTCGGCAATCACCAACCGGTGAATCTGAAACAACTGGTTGCCACCATTGAACAGGTACTTGGCGTAGCTGCACAGGTCATATATGAAGAAAAAAAACCGGGCGATGTAGATTTCACCTGTGCCGACATCAGCAAAGCAAGAAACCTGCTGGGTTATCATCCGGCCACAAGCCTTGCAGCCGGGATTTCCGCATTTGTACATTGGTATCAGCATTCCATGTGCCGGCAGGATGGCAACCAGCCGCCTGATTAAAAATGTAAGAAACCTGCAGATGCAATTGGTACAGAAAAATTCAAATACATCTACCTACCCTCAGCAATGAAATTATTATGTGCGGTATAGCAGGTTCCATAAATTTTTCTCCCGATATTCCCGGACTCACCCGTGATTTATTTCACCGGGGTCCCGATGATCAGCAGACATTTACCGATGGCCCTGTGGTGCTGCATCACCACCGCCTTGCCATTCTTGATATTGCAGGCGGCAAACAACCGATGCACAGGGGCAGCCTGACGCTGATCTTCAACGGAGAAATCTATAATCACCAGGATGTACGAAAAAAACTGGGGCTTACCTGCAGCACTCATTCCGATACGGAAACCATCCTGGCCGCTTATGAACGCTACGGGGCAAAATGCCTCGATGAAATGGACGGCATGTTTGCGTTGGTCATTTATGACAGGGCAAGGCAGGAGCTTTTCCTGGCAAGAGACAGGGCCGGCAAAAAACCACTTTATTATTATTCTGACGGAAAGAGGTTTGTGTTTTGCAGTGAACTGAATGCATTGCAAAGGCAGGTGCATCCATCCGTTTGCGAAACCAGCCTGCAGCAGTATATGCGGCTGGGTTATTTTTTCAGGCAGGCCACTCCGTACCGTTGTGTATATGAACTTCCTGCGGGAAGCTATGCCACTGTTCGTATTGCTGATCCTGTACCAGTCATTCGCAAGTGGTGGTCCATACAGGACTATTACTGCAACCGGACTGCCGATGATTTTGAAATGGCATTGAACCGAACAGACCATTACCTGCATGCCGCAATCCGGCGGCGGGTGGAATCGTCTGATCTTGAAGTGGGTTCTTTTTTAAGCGGCGGGATTGATAGTGGAATTGTCAGCGCCATTGCCAAAACCTATAACCCCACACTTAAAACATTTACCGTATCGTTTGAAGGAGAATATGATGAAGCGCCGCTGGCAGGCTTGGTAGCCCGCAGATACCAGACAGATCATCATGAAATTAAAATTTCTTACAGCCATCTTGCCGATGATGTGGAACGGATTCTTGCCAACTACGGGGAGCCGTTTATGGACAGCTCGGCTATTCCTTCGTACTACGTCAGCCGCGAAGCTAAAAAACACCTCACAGTAATTCTGAACGGAGATGGCGGCGATGAATTATTTGGCGGATACAGGCGTTATGTGCCTTTTGCACAATATGATTTCTTTAATCCCGGTTTTTTTGTAAAAGGAGCTGCTTCGTTTTTTCATTTCCTGATGCCTGCACCGGCCCATAAAAAAAGCAGATACAACTACCTGTACCGGCTGGCTGACTTTGCACGAAAAAAAAATCTGCCGGCGTATCTCTCTGCCACTATTGATATTTTTGATGGATTTGAACAATGCCTCGTGACAGAAGCGCAGGCGCTGGCGCCGGTGCAGCAGGAATTTGACCTTATCCATGAGTCCGGATTATCAGGCCTGCAAAAAATCATGAATCTTGATTTTGACAACATACTGGCCGGAGATCTACTGGTAAAAATGGACATTGCTACTATGACCCACTCACTGGAAGGCAGAAGTCCGCTGCTCAGTAAAGAACTGCTGGAATACATTCCTTCATTACCCGACTCAATGAAAGTGAGAGGAAAAACAACAAAATACCTGCTGCGCCGCATTGCAGAAAAATATCTTCCGGTCGAACTGATTAACCAGCCAAAAAGGGGATTTGAAATACCACTTCGCAAATGGGTGGACGGACAGCTGAAAGAACTGATTGCATCCTGTATTCTGCCGGCAGGCGCTTATTGCCGGAATTTTGTGACCCGGGATTTCATTGAAAAATGCTGGAACAGGAAAATCCGGTGCGGTGATGAAAAGCGGGCAAAAATGCTCTGGGCTTTGTTTGCACTGGAAGTGTGGCATAAAAAATCGTACCTGCAACATGCCTAAACTGATACGCATTACTACTTCGCCGCTTTCTTTACAGTCGTTGCTACCAAACCAGATGAAGTATATGAATGAAAACGGGCTGGATGTATTGATGGTGAGCAGCACTGGAAAAGAATGGCCTGGGTTAATAAAATCGGAAGGCTGCAGGCACCAGGTTGTTCCGATGGCAAGAGAGATAGCTCCCTTTAAAGACCTGCGGTCTTTGTGGAAACTATACCGGCTGTTCAGAAAAGAAAAGCCAGAAATTGTTCATTCCCACACGCCCAAAGCCGGGTTGCTGGCTATGCTGGCTGCAAAGATGGCGGGCGTAAAGATCAGGATTCACACCGTGGCCGGTCTGCGTTTTATGACTACAAAAGGATGGAAGAAGAGATTGCTGATGCTGATGGAGAAGCTCACGGGAAAGGCGGCAAAATATGTGTGGCCCAACAGTTACTCACTGCTTGCAATGATTAATAAACACCGGCTGGTACATGAAAAAAAACTACTGGTGATTGGGAATGGATCCAGCAATGGTGTAGATCTCAGCCGGTTTTCGCCTGCAGCGCTGAAACCGGATAAAATTCAGGAACTGAAAAACAGGATCGGGTATGATGCGCACTGTTATTATATTTTGAATATGGGACGTATTGTAAAAGACAAGGGTATTGAGGAATTGATGGAGGCCTTCCCGGAATTGTACCGTGAATTTCCACAACTGCGTCTGATCATGCTTGGCCATTTTGAAGATAAACTGGATCCCGTTTCCGCACAAACCCGGAAGATGATTCATCAGCATCCTGCGGTCATTCATGTGGAATGGAGCAACGAGGTGGAGTACTTCATGCACATTGCGCACCTGATGCTGCATGCCTCACACAGGGAAGGCTTTCCCAATACCCTGCTGCAGGCTGGTGCTATGAACTGCCCTGTTGTATGCACTGCTATTGAAGGCAGCGTTGATATCATCACAGATCAGGAAACAGGAATTCTTTTCAAAGCTGCGGATGCAGTAGCATTGCAGCAAGCTGTAAGATATGCAATGAAAAACCCGGGATTGATGGCTGAATATGCAACAAAACTGCGCAGAAAAGTAGAATCCGGTTTCAGCCAGCAGTATATTCACCGGTGTATGAAAGATCAATACGATGTATTACTGGCAAAAGAAGGGTATCAGGAAAAAAAACCAGTTGCGTAACATGTATCTTTACAAACAGGAATCAATCCG
Source organism: uncultured Chitinophaga sp. (assembly GCA_964473035.1). Lineage (GTDB taxonomy): Bacteria > Bacteroidota > Bacteroidia > Chitinophagales > Chitinophagaceae > JJ008. Next base: position 89,259 of record CAYYMK010000003.1, on the reverse strand, counting down.
AACAGGGAAAATATGAAAACCACCATCCAGAAAATTTCACTCAGTCCTATCACAAAAAAACAATACCCGCTGCCTTCGGTCATGGACGACAGGGAAGCAATTGATCAATTTCTGGCGCATCATGCCGGGAAAAAGCTGGTGTTGGTTCAGGGTCTTGGCTTTGTGGGCTCAGTGATGGGTTTGGTAGTGGCCAATGCAGTGGCCGGTGATTATGCCGTACTGGGGATTGACCTGCCTTCGGAATCATCCTACTGGAAAATTTGTTCTATCAATGAAGGCGTATTCCCGGTACTGGCAGGTGATCCCAAAATAGAGCAATATTATTCCAGAAGCCGGGAAAAGAAAAACTATTATGCCAGCTACGATCCATATGCGTACAGCAAAGCCGATGTGGTGATTGTGGATATCAACCTCGATGTACAAAAAATTTCATCATCCGCGGGCAAATTGGAAGACTACCAGGTTGACCTCACTCCGTTTAAAAATGCAATCGAAAGTATCGGCACTCATTGCAGGCCCGATGTGCTGGTATTGGTAGAAACAACTGTACCGCCCGGAACCACAGAAAAACTCGTTCGGCCTTTACTGGAAGAATGCCTGCAGAAACGTGGATTGCAAACAGATCAGCTGAAAGTAGGTCATTCCTATGAGCGGGTTATGCCCGGATCAAAATACATTGACTCCATTCAGAATTTTTACCGGGTATATGCAGGTACAGATGAAAAAAGTGCGGATGCAGCGGAACAATTTCTTCGCACCGTAATTAGAACTGATGAGTTTCCCCTGACCCGGCTTGGCAACACCAATGCAACAGAAATGGCCAAAGTGCTGGAAAATTCCTATCGGGCTACCAACATTGCATTTATGGTTGAGTGGAGCCGCTTTGCAGAAGAAGCAGGGGTCAACATCTATGAAGTAGTGGAGGCCATACGAATGAGACCGACACATCAGAATATAATGTTACCCGGTCTCGGCGTGGGCGGTTATTGCCTTACAAAGGATCCGCTGCTTGCAAGCTGGGCCCGCATGAATTTGTTTGGCGGTCCGGGAGCACTGCTGCAAAGCGAAAAGGGAGTGCACATCAATGATCAGATGCCGCACTTTGCATTTGAATACCTCCGGTCACAATACCCGGAAAGCATGGAAGGGAAAAAAATACTCTTGCTGGGCGTCAGCTATCTCAATGATGTGGGGGATACCCGGTATACCCCGGTAGAAGGATTTTATAACAGGTTGCTCCAGGAGGGTGCAGTCGTTTCTCTGCACGACCCGCATGTGCTCTATTGGGAAGAAAAAGATACCTGGGTACAGCAGAACCTTGATGAACTCCTCGAAAAGGAGTATGACATCATTGCTATCACAACCGGGCATAAACAATACAGGAACAATCCCCAATTGCTGCACAAGTTGCTGCAGATGGCCCCTGCTTTAATATATGACAGCATCGGAGTGTTATCCGATAAGGAAATAAATGAGCTGCGGGCCCGTCATACCGTAAAAGTCATTGGGCGTGGCGATTTGAAATGAACAATTTGTTTATTCAGAAAACAGTTCAGATAAAATGTCGAAAAAAGTACTGATACTCGGCGGTGCCGGTTTTATCGGATTTAATGTGGCCCGCACCCTTGCGGCAAACAGGGATTACCGGCTGACCATTGCTGATAATTTTATGAAAAAAAACCGGGATGCTGAGTTTGATGCACTGGTTCAGCATCATGGCATAACCCTCATTGAAGATGATTTTTCCACTCCTGAAGCATACCATCGGCTTGAAAACGAATATGATCAGGTGTACATGTTGGCTGCGTTGGTGGGTGTGGACAATGCCAACAGCATGCCCCATGAAGTGATCCGCATCAATACAGCACTCACCCTGTACACACTGGAATGGATCCGGCGTTCGAAAATCGGGAGGGTCGTATTTGCTTCAACCAGTGAAAACTATGCAGGCACGATTGATGCCTTTGGATACGCTGTACCTACTCCCGAAGAAGTACCCCTAACAATTAAAGATATTTCACATCCCCGGTTTACGTATGCGGTTACAAAAATCCTGGGCGAATCCGGCTTCCTGAATTACTCGAAAATGCTGGGCTTTGAAACAACCATTATCCGCTACCATAATGTGTTTGGTCCACGCATGGGATTTAACCATGTGATCCCGCATCTTGTCATCAGGTTCAGAAACGGTGAGAATCCTTTCAAGATATACGGGCACGACCAGACCAGGGATTTTTGTTATATCAGCGATGCAGTAGAAGGCACTGTGCTTGCAATGGAAACAGCAAATGCCAATGGCCAGATCTACCATTTGGGAACCGGAGTAGAAATTACCATTGAAGAATTGACGCGGCAAACAGGAAAACTAATGGGTTTCGAAGGAGATTATATTGCTGCACCTACGTACCCTGGATCTGTTTCCAGGAGAAGCCCGGATATCCGAAAATCACAAAGAGAATTAGGATTCACTGCAAAAACAGAATGGAAAGAGGGACTGCGGGAAACGATACACTGGTATAATGCTTATTTCGATGCAGGCAAAACGGTTCCGCATGCCATACAATTTCAATAACCCGGGAAGCCAGAAAAAGAAATGTATCAATACATCAAACGATTTTTTGACATTATTTTCTCCACGCTGGCGCTGATACTGTTATTGCCGGTTTTTATTCCAGTGATGCTCCTTCTTCTGTTCACCGGCGAGCATGAAGTATTTTACCGGCAGGAAAGGGTAGGATATAAAAACAAAATATTCGGAATCTGGAAATTTTCCACGATGCTGAAAAACAGCCCGAATATGGGCACCAGGGATTTGACCATGCGTAATGATCCAAGAGTAACTCCCGTCGGGCGTTTTTTGCGGCAGTCAAAAATTAATGAGCTGCCACAGCTAATCAATATTCTGACCGGTGATATGTCATTTGTAGGTCCAAGACCATTGATGAAAAGCGGCTTCGACCGTTATTCAGATGAAATGAAGGCAAGTGTGTACAATGTAAAACCAGGACTGACGGGGATTGGATCAATCATTTTTCGTGATGAGGAACTGATTATCACAAATAGCAAAATGACACCTGATCAGTGTTACCGTGAAGTGATTTTACCTTTTAAAGGCGCCCTTGAATTGTGGTACCAGCAGCACCAAAACTTTTTGACCGACCTGGCGTTGCTCTTCCTGACGGGCTGGTATATTATTTTTCCAGGGAGTCGTTTGGTGTACCGGGTATTTCCATCCTTACCTCATGACACTCATATCCGGAAGGCCCGGCCAGAAGAAAAAAATTAAAGTATAAATAGCAGCAACGATGTTTGGCTTGTTTTCAAAAGCAAAAAAAGAAGAAGAACTCTCCGTGTATAGCCTGTTGCACACAGATATGCATTCGCATCTGCTGCCTGGTATTGATGATGGGGCGCCGGACCTCAGAACATCGTTGTCACTGGTACGGGGTATGACCAGCCTGGGATACCGCAAATTGATTACCACTCCGCATGTACTATGGGATATGTACAAAAACACAAGCGATGATATTCTGAGATCCGGAGCTTTGCTGAAGAAGGCAGTGCTTCAGGAAAATATTCCGGTGCAGCTGGAAGTAGCCGCAGAGTATTTTCTGGACGACCATGTATCAGGCTTGTTGAAAAAACAGGAAAAGCTGCTTACGTTCGGACAAAATATGGTGTTGACTGAATTTTCACTTGCCTTTCCGACGCATGGCATCAAAGAAATATTCTTTGAAATGCAAATGCAGGGGTACCATCCGGTTGTGGCCCATCCGGAACGATATATCTACCTACAAAGCGCAAAAGAATTTTATGATGAACTGAAAGATATTGGCTGCATGTTTCAGCTTAATATTTTATCACTGGCAGGTCATTACGGAAAAGCAGTACAGGAACTGGCCCACTATCTTCAGAAAAAAGGATATTATGAGCTGGCGGGTACGGACCTGCACCATCCTGGTCACCTCGGGGCTCTGCAGTCCGGAGTGCTGAAGCAGCAACTCAAAAAGCTGGCGGAGACTGCCGTTCTGAAGAACCCGGAGCTCTGATCAGATTTGAATGATATTTAAAAAAAGTTCGGTCTCTGGCCGAACTTTTTTTATTTTAGGTTGTAGCTATACTGTATGAGTACGTTTACCATCAGGGATTTGGAAAATTTATCCGGCATCAAGGCCCATACCATTCGTATCTGGGAGCAACGCTATCATTTTTTAAAACCAAACCGCACAGACACAAACATCAGGTATTACAACAATGAGGAATTGAAAGCAGTACTGAATATCGCCTTGCTCAGTAAGTATGGATTCAAGATTTCGCATATAGACAAAATGAGGCCTGATGAAATCAGGGAACGTATTCTTTCCCTTGCCGATCCCCGCGCCGTCCAGGAACGAACTGTGAATGAGCTGATACAGCAGATGGTGGATATGGAGCCGGGAAATTTCGAAAAAATAATTACAAGCCAAATCATGCAAAAAGGACTGGAGAGAACTGTAACCCAGGTGATCTTCCCGTTCCTGGAGAAAATCGGACTGCTATGGCTGACAGGTAATATCAACCCGGCACAGGAGCACCTGGTGACCAATATCATCCGGCAAAAACTCATTGTGGCCATCGAATCCAATGCACCGCACCTGCAGGTCAATAAAACCATTCTGATGTTTTTACCGGAGGGGGAACATCATGAGCTGGGTCTTCTCTATCTTTATTATCTGCTCAAAAGCCGTGGAGTAAAAATCATTTATCTGGGCGCCAATGTACCTTTGAAAGATGCCGCTTTCGTGGTCCAGCTCAAAAAACCTGACCTGGTTTATATTCACCTCACTGCATCCGGAAATGGGTTTCATTTTGAAAAATTTTTGAAGAATATCCATCTCATTACAAAAGATACCGAAGTTGTCATTTCGGGGCATCTGACTCAGGAATACAAAAAACCAGCTCCCGCAAATGTGCAGTTCCTCAAATCGCTGCCCGAAGTCATTGACTTTACCAGAAAATTTTAACCGCTCAGAATCAGGGGTTTAGCCGCTTTTTTTGTTTAATGAAATATTTTAAAAAATTAAACAAAAAAATTTGTTGGATATAATCAAAATGTTTAGTTTTACATCGTCAAACATTAAACACACAATTATGGCAACTCCTGAATTCAACCAAATGCTGATCAGTCAATCTGATTTTTTAAAGCCTTTTGCGATCAATCTTACAAGAGATACAGAGGCGGCAAATGACTTGTACCAGGATACATTGTACAAGGCCTTAGCCAACCATGATAAGTACCATAGTGGTACAAACATCAAGGCATGGTTGTACACCATCATGCGAAATATATTTATTAATAATTACCGTAGAAAAGTTAAACAAAAAACAATCTTCGACAAATCGCCCAACGATTTTTTGATTAACCAGGGCCAGGCAACAGTAGCTAATGAGGCGGAAGGAAACCTGAAGATGAAAGAAATTCAGCAGGCCATAAAGAACCTGCCGGAAATATTCAAAACACCCTTCCTGTTATATTTCGAAGGGTATAAGTACAACGAAATCGCAGATGTGCTGCACGAGCCGCTGGGAACCATCAAGAGCAGGATTCATTTTGCTCGTAAGCTTTTGAAAGAACAACTGAGCAGGTATTAATTTTTCTATTGAAACAGAAATCAGTCATCGTAATAGGCAGCGGATTTTCCGGGCTTGCAGCGGCATCGTTTATGGCCAAAGCCGGGTGGAAGGTTACTGTGCTGGAAAAAAACGAAACCCCGGGTGGCCGTGCCCGCCGCTGGGAGGAAAAAGGTTATGTGTTTGACATGGGTCCCAGTTTTTACTGGATGCCCGATGTGTTTGAACGATATTTTTCCTGCTTTGGCAAAAACCTTTCTGATTATTACAAACTGACACGCCTGGATCCTTCTTACAGAATTTACTGGAAAGATGGATGGACCGATATGCCCGCAAATTTCGATGAACTGAAACAAACTTTTGAATTGCTGGAGCCGGGCAGTGCCGCCCGTCTTGAAAAATACATTCAACAGGCGGCATATAAGTACAGGGTGGGAATGCATAACCTGGTGTACACACCCGGACGTTCCCTGTCCGAATTTCTCAACTGGCCCACTCTAAGCGGCATGCTGAAAATGCAGGTGTTTACCTCTATCAGCAAACATATAGCACGGTATTTTACACATCCTAAAATCAGGCAGATCATGGAATTCCCGGTACTGTTTCTGGGCGCATTGCCCAAAGACACGCCGGCACTGTACAGCCTCATGAATTATGCAGACCTCGTGGGCGGAACCTGGTATCCGGATGGAGGCATGTACTCAGTAGTGGAAGCCATGCACCGGCTTGCCGGGTAACTGGGTGTGAGTTTTTATTTTCAGGAAGAAGTAAAAAAAATTCATGTTACCAAAGGAGTGGCCCGCTCTGTGGAAACCGTGAACGCAACATATACAGCGGATGCTGTGATCAGCGGGGCCGATTATCATTTCACTGAAATGACATTGCTGGATACGCCATTCCGCAGTTATAAAGAATCATACTGGCAAAAAAAGATTATGGCTCCGTCTGCGTTGCTTTATTATGTGGGGCTGAACAAAAAATTGCCAGCAGCCATGCACCACATGCTTTTTTTTGATGTGCCATTTGAGCCGCATGGAGAAGAAATTTATACCCGCCCGGCATGGCCGTCTGAACCATTGTTCTATGCAAGTGTTTCATCTGTAACTGATCGCAATGCAGCCCCTGCCGATGGAGAATCGATGGTTCTGCTGGTGCCGGTTGCTTCAGGGCTGGCGGGTGACAATGAAGAACTGAGAGAGAAATATTTTTCCATGATCATCCGAAGGATGGAAAAACACCTGGGTGAACCAATACTGGATTCTGTTGTTGTAAAAAGGTCGTATGCAGTGAGTGATTTTATGGCTGATTATAATTCGTTTAAGGGAAATGCATACGGGTTGGCAAATACATTGTGGCAAACGGCCTTGTTCCGGCCTTCCTGTCACAGTAAAAAAGTGGCAAACCTTTTTTATACAGGGCAGCTCACAGTGCCGGGGCCGGGGGTGCCGCCATCCCTGATTAGTGGTGAAGTGGTAGCCAAAGAAGTCATCAAAAAGATTCGTTAACCGGAAAGCAGATACATGCTGAACCTTTTTCATACAGCGGGTGCATTGTGCAGCAGGGTGGTCACCCGGCAATACAGTACATCTTTTTCCTCGGCTATCCGCATGCTGCATAAAGACCTGAGGCAGCCGGTTTTCAATATTTATGGTTTTGTACGGCTGGCCGATGAAATTGTGGACAGCTTTCATGAATTTGATAAAGCCCGTTTACTACAGGATTTTAAAAAAGAAACTTTTGATGCCATCGGTCGGGGACTCAGCCTGAATCCGGTCGTTCATAGTTTTCAGCGTACCGTCAATGAATTCAATATTGACCTGCAGCTGGTGCATGCATTTTTCAGAAGTATGGAAATGGACCTTCAGAAAAGCACCTACAATGAATCTGAATACAATGAGTACATTTATGGTTCGGCTGAAGTGGTGGGACTCATGTGTCTTTATGTATTTTGTAATGGCAACAAAAAACTGTACCAGCAACTGGAAGCGCCTGCCCGCTCACTGGGCGCTGCTTTTCAGAAAGTAAATTTTCTCCGCGACCTGAATGCAGACTACAACGGGCTGGCACGAATTTATTTTCCGGGTTGTAATTTCAGAAATTTCACCCATGCGGATAAATTAAAAATTGAACAGGATATACAGCAGAATTTCCGGGATGCCCTCAAAGGAATACTGATGCTGCCGGTACAGGCAAGGTTTGGAGTGTACGTGGCATTTAAATATTACTTGTCGCTGTTCAGGAAAATAAAGCGGCTGAAACCATCCCGGATCCTCGAGCGCAGGATCAGGATTCCTGATTTTTTTTAAACTATTAATATACTTGCGTGCCGGACTGAATAACCGGTTGCGCCTGCTCTGACATGAAAACATCAGAAGTGATACTGGTCAACGTACGGGATGAACCTTGTGGCAGCATGGAAAAGCTGGAAGCCCACCGTACGGCCGTATTGCACAGGGCTTTCAGTATTTTTATTTTTGATGACTCCGGACGGATGTTGCTCCAGCAACGTGCCGCACATAAATATCACAGCGGCGGCTTGTGGACCAATGCCTGTTGCAGCCACCCGCAGCCAGGTGATGACACCCTGCAGGCAGCCAGCAGGAGGTTGCAAGAAGAAATGGGATTCAGCACCGGGCTAAAAAAAATATTTCACTTCATATACAAAACGGGTTTTGAAAATGGACTGTATGAGCATGAATTTGACCATGTGTTTGCCGGGGAATACAACGGTCCGGTGCAGTATAACAAGGATGAAGTAAATGATGTGTGTTACAAAAGCCTGTCCGAAATCAGCGCATGGCTCCTCCGGCAACCAGAACAATTCACCCATTGGTTCAGACTGGCTTTTCCCGGGGTAAGGGACTGGTGGCAGCAGGCAACAAAACGGAATCAGGAATTCTGAGAATCGTTTCAATATGAATCCATTTCTATATAGCGCAATACTGTTAGGAACATTTGTTTGTATGGAAGGCATTACCTGGCTTACACACCGCTTTGTGATGCATGGCTTTTTATGGGTTTTGCATAAAGATCATCATCAGGTCAGGCCCGGCATTTTTGAAAAAAACGACCTCTTTGCTTTTATTTTTGCGGTTCCCAGCTTTCTGCTCATTTTCTTTGGCACTTACGATCAGATCTGGTGGATGCAGTCGGTGGGATTTGGCATCATGCTGTACGGGATAGCTTATTTCCTGGTGCATGATGTCATCATTCATCAGCGCTTTAAATGGTTTTCAAGGAGCAACAACTCCTATGTACGGGCTATTCGATGGGCGCATAAAATGCATCATAAGCATATTGGGAAGGAGCACGGGGAGAGTTTCGGGTTTCTGTTTGTGCATAAGAAATACCGGGACAAAATTCGAAAGGATAAAATGCTGATGGCCGGAAATGCCCGTGTGGAATATGCACCGGCTAAAGACATGATTCAGGCAACAGCAGAAGAGGAAAACCGCTGAAACAACTCCGCACATACGACTTCATCATTGCAGGCGCCGGATGCGCAGGCCTCAGCCTCCTGATGCGATTGATCAGCGAGGGAATTATTCATGGGAAAACCGTGTTGTTAATTGATAAAGAAAAAAAA
>CAYYMK010000003.1:77619-79963 GCA_964473035.1 uncultured Chitinophaga sp. | reverse complement strand
CAGCGAGGGAATTATTCATGGGAAAACCGTGTTGTTAATTGATAAAGAAAAAAAAGTCAGGAATGACCGCACCTGGTGCTTCTGGGAAAAAGAAAATGGATTCTTTGAGCCGGTTGTGTTCCGCAGATGGCAGCGCATGGGTTTTTTCAGTTCCGGCTATAACCGCCAAATGGATATCACCCCCTATAGTTATAAGATGATACGGGGTTTGGATTTCTACCGGTACTGCTTTGATGAAATTGGAAAACATCCGAATATTGAATTCATTACAGGGGAAGTATCATTTACTCATTCCGAAAAAAGTTTTCAGTTGTACCTGGATAATGAGTTTATTGATACCTCTTCCAGTATTGTATTTAATTCGGTGTATCAGCCTTCCCAACCAACCCCAAAGACCTTGTATGTATTACAGCATTTCAAAGGCTGGGTGATTGAATCGGCCACTGATGTGTTTGACCCGGCCAATGCCACAATGATGGATTTTCGTGTACCACAACAGAATGGAACCAGTTTTGCTTACGTGCTGCCGTTCAGCAGGAGGGAAGCCCTGGTAGAATACACCTTGTTTACGCCATCGCTGCTGGAGCCAGAGCAATATGATACAGCACTGAAAAATTACCTGTCAGCCTTTTTGGGGATCACTGATTTTGTCATCAAAGAAGAAGAATTCGGAATCATTCCGATGACGAATGAAAAATTTCAGTTTAGGAAAAACGGCTGGCAGATTGGAACCGCCGGGGGGCAAACAAAAGCATCAAGCGGCTATACGTTTCAGTTTATACAAAAACAATCGAAAGCTATTGCAGAGCAGTTGAGACTGGGAAAACCGCTGAACCACATCCGCCCTGCACCACGGAGATTCCGGTTTTATGATCACACATTGCTGTACATCCTCTACCACCAAACAGTTCCCGGCGATCAGATTTTCAGCCGACTCTTTAAAAAAAATAAACCTCAGCAGGTGCTGAGGTTCCTGGATAATGAAACTTCTCTGGCAGAAGAGCTGAAAATCATTTCATCACTTCCGGCCTGGCCATTTGTGAAGGCTGCCATCAGGCAGTGCTGATCACTGATCGGGATCCATTTGCATAAATTCCCTTTTTACAGCTTTCAGCATGCTGAATAGCTGGGCTACCTGGATCAGAAGCAGTACAAGCAAAGCCAGCAATACATACCAGGGCAGGGTAATAGTCTTGACGCCTTCCACTTTCTGAAACTTATCGATTTGCCAGCCGGTGACAGCCGAACCGAAGGCCATGCCAACCAGTAAAAATGAGAGAAGGGAGAACACCACTTTCAAAAACATAATACGCATGGTGGAATACCCTACTTTAAAATTTTCCAGGATGGCAGCAGGGATGATGAGTGCCATGGATATCCAGCTCCAGTTTTTGCTGAACCATTCATCCTTCAATGTGAGGTTCAGAACAAGAATGATGACAATGGAAAAGAGTCCCCATGGAAATAACAGAAAAGTGGATGGTTTGCGGGTTTGAGTAGTCATAAGTGTTGTTGTTTTCAGAAAGAAAGGTAGAAATTTTTTTAATAATAATTTCAACCGTGGGTTGTAAAAAAATATGCCCGCAGCCCCAGGGCATCGTCGTCCAGACCAGGCCGGGGCGGTGAAATCATGAACCAGCCCCTTCCCTTCTGCAGCAGAGTAGCCTCGCCCAGAATCGAACTGGGATATCAAGTTCCGGAGACTTGCGTACTATCCATTGTACTACGAGGCCGGTGAAAACAGCTTTGAATCTTCGGGCAGGAATGACAGCCTGCACTTACTTTATTAAACCGCCGGCATTGGCAGCAAAAACTTTTACCGCAATGGCCAGCAAAATTACACCAAAAAACTTTCGTACAGCCAATAATCCTGCCTTGCCCAATACCCGTTCAATCAGGTTTAAAGAGCGCAGTACCAAAAAGATGATCAGCAGATTCAGCACAATGGCCAGTAAAATCATGTATTCGTTTTTATCGGCCTTTTCAAAAGTGGCTTTTAACGACATGATGGTGGTCAGGGTGCCGCTCCCTGCAATCAGCGGAAAGGCAATAGGCACCACCGACCCGGATGGGACACCTTTTTCCGGTTTAAAAAATTCAATACCCAGCACCATCTCAAGCCCAAGTATGAAGATGACAATGGAGCCCGCCACGGCAAAGGATTTAATGTCTACCCCCAGCACATTCAGAAATGGTTTTCCTGCAAAAAAGAAAAGTACCATCAGCCCGCCCGAAATCAGGGTGATCTTCATCGGGTTGATCCCTCCGGTTTTTTGCTTGATCGCAATGAGCATCGGTACCGAACCTACCACATCAATGACCGCAAAAAGAGTGAAGGTCAGCG
>CAYYMK010000003.1:62017-77519 GCA_964473035.1 uncultured Chitinophaga sp. | reverse complement strand
AGCATCGGTACCGAACCTACCACATCAATGACCGCAAAAAGAGTGAAGGTCAGCGTCAGAAATTCTTCAGGGTTGAAGTGCATGCTGTCTTTTTTACAAAAGTACGCACCTGCCATTTAGAATTTTGTGCCGGCTTTTGATTGCTTCATTGCCGTTCTTCGTCCTCAGCGATTTTCTTTTCCCGTATCAAAAGCAAACCGAAAACCTGCCGAGCCATTAAAACCCTGTGTGTTGAACCCGCTTATTTCCCTGTAGTTGCTTGCGGTAATATTTCGCAGATCAACAAATAATCTGAGACGGCTGTTGTAAAAACCATATTCCGCATACGCATCCCATAAAGCATATGCGGGAAGAGTGCATTGCACCGTACTGAATGTGTTGCTGTCAAAATAAGCATCCGGTCTTTTGCCGGCCACATACAGGTTTGTGCTGAAATACAGATTCTTTTTTACCTGCACGGCCAGATTTATGCCGGCTGAGGATTCAGGCCTTCGCAGCAGGTTATTGTAGGTGCTGTCTTTTGTTCCGCTTTTTGTATGAATGGAACCTCTGACAAAAGTGTAAAAAACACGAAGTGTCATTGATGTTGAAATGCGGTATGTGGCTTCCAGTTCTGCTCCATAGTCTTTTTGCCGGTCCTGGTTGATATACTGCGACTGGTAGGTGACCGGGTTGTAAAAAAAGAAAATCACATCTTTTACATTCCTGCTGAACCCCACAGCCCGGCCAGTGAATTTTTGGTCTTCAGAATAAAATTGTACTCCTGCCTCGGCAGAAAATGCCGCTTCCGGTTCCAGGTCTTTATTTCCGTATTCAGAATACAGCTGGTACAATGAAGGAGTGCGGTATGCAGATGAGAGGTTGACAAACAATTTTGTTTGTTTATGAATCAGCCAGGAAGGATTCATATTGAATACGGCAGAACCTCCATAGGCAGAATGGGTATTTACCCTGCCGCCAGCCTCAGCATTGAACCCGGAAGGGTTGTTCCAGTTGAGCGCAGCATACAAACCTGCCTGGAATTGGTGCAGGCTGTCACGGCTGTACGCACTGTTGTATGGGCCGAAAAAACCGATGGATGAATACTGCTGGTCCGATCCTGATGCCCGGGCATCTACGCCTGCCGACAGGTTCAGCGCAGGCCTCAGTTTGGTCACCAGGAACGCATCTGCAAAATGTTCACCCCCCTTGTAGGTTCCTTTCGACCATGTATCGTAGCCATTCCTGCTTTTTATCGAATCGTCAATATAGGTTCGGTCAATGTGATTGTAACTGTACAGCCATGTGAGAGCTATCTTCGCTGTCTTCAACTGGCTGCGTACACCGGCCTGCCAGCTTTTTTGTCTGTATGTAAAATCCAGTTCATCCATAAATGCGCCCTGGTCTATTGCAGCATCAATTTGGTTATACCGGAAAAAAGGCTGCACATCCAGTTTCTCTGCCGGACGGATTCCCAATTTGAACTGCACCGCATGGCTTGTCCATCCATCCCGGTCGGTAACAGGAAGGTTATTTTTATTTTCTGCTTCGTTGATGCCGTCTGTTTTATGGAAGGCATAGTCTGCCGTGTAATTCATTTTTCCTTTTGTCCCATGCACTCCGGCCGCACTGCGCCATGTATGATAGCTGCCGTATGTTGCAGAGGCCGTTCCGCCATTTTTTGCGGTGTTTCCTTTTTTGGTAATAATGTTGATGACCCCGGCGATGGCATCACTGCCGTACAGTGTGGACTGGCCACCTTTCAGTATTTCAATTCTTTCAATACCACTCAATGATAGATTGCGGATATCGAAATTGCTGCCAACGCCTGAAGGATCATACACAGGGATGCCGTCAATCGTAATCAAAGTATGTTCTGCACGGGCGCCACGCAGGTACAGGCTTTTGTCTTTTCCGGTATTGCTGTTGGCGCCGGCAATACTGATTCCTGCTTGCTCTGCCAACACCTGCGACAGTTCTTTCCCCCCGCTCCGTTCTAGTTGCTCTTTACTGATGATGGTGACCAGTTTTCCGGTGAGAGATGTTTTGTTCAGGTACTTGTTGGCAGTTATCACTGCCTCATCAAGTACTGTGGTGTCTTGCTGTGCCTGTAGTTGGGCGCTGATCATTACAGCAGCCAGCACAAAAAGTTTTTTTTTCATCACGGTGAAATTTTTTGTGTGACTGCTTTCAGAAATGAAAAAGGATGGAGCGTAAAACCCGGAGGTGCTACATTCCCGCTTTTCACCCGAAAGCATTAAATGTTGTTTGTGATCTGGCAGGTCTTCTGGCTTACCCTTATTTAACCGCCTTCCCGTTTGTTAAACAGTGGCATAAAAAATCAGATATCCTGATTCCCTTTTGTGAATCAGGGGGCTTACAGCTACGGGGATAGCACCGGACTCTATGCCTTCGGCAGGCACATACACCGGATTTCCCTTTTAATCCCGGGCATCGGCACCGGGAAACCAAACCGCTGCAAATGTAAGCGGAGGATAATGCCGAAGCAAAAGAAATATGCACATTTTATTTGCTCCCTTTTTCTTTTTGTTTTCTGCTGATCCATTGCAGTGCAATTCCTGCATAGAAATTTCTCCGGGGCGCTGCGTTGTAATACCTTCCTGCAGCCGCATTGATATCATTTCCCAGGCTGTATGTTTCATCCAGCAGGTTATCGGCCCCGGCATATCCATTCAAGCGGAGAGCATGTGTGACTGATTTTTTGAAACCCAGCCGCAGGCCGAGCAGGAAGTAAGCACTTGCCGAGACTGTATTGGCATCATTAAGAAAAATAGATGAAGCCGAATAGCAGGTCAGTGAGGAATAAAATCCTTTTTGATACACAACATCTGCCAGCAGAGAAACTGTACGCTGCGGAACCGATGGAAGCATCTTCCCGCTATAATCTTCACCGCCACGAATATAATTTCCATAGCGGAAATAATGCAATGTAAATGCAGCGTTCAACAGGCAGCTTTCGGTCAGCGCTCCGGGCAGGCTGCTGGCAAAATTGGCTGAGAGTTCCAATCCTTTTTGCCTGCTGCTGCCGGCATTGATAAAATAATCGGAGCCTGTACTGTCTCTCCGCTGCACAAGTGCATTGCGAAGCAAAAAGTGAAATGCAGTGGCATCGATGCGTAGCCTGTTTTTCGGAGGATGATACTGGGCTGTACATTCCAGGTTCCATCCGTATTCTGCTTCCAGCTGGCTGCTGATCACGCCGGTGGACGGCAGTAGTTCCGCAATTGTGGGTGGCGAGAAGCCTCTTGCAGCGGAAACAAGTAAGGAAAATTCTTTCGAAAGTTTTCGGCGTATTGCAAATCGGGGTGCTATTTCGTTTTGATAGGTGCGCAGTTGTGTGTACACAGGCATTGTACTGAGCCTTCTGATAGAGACTTTTGTCTTATTCAGGCCAAGTCCTGTGTGAATAAACCATTTTTCCCTGTAGGACCAGTCGGTCTGCGAAAAAATGCTGTACACTGTATATTGGATATCATCATTGGTCTGCAATGTTCCCGGGTTGCCGTTTGTATTGCTGAAGACCTGGGTATTGAACCAGCCGCCTTGTGCTTCGCTTCCAACTGAAATGCGGAGGCTGTTTATTCCCTTCCGGTTTTTTTGAATGGAGAAAACAGTTCTGCCGCCAAATGAAGGTTCACTTCTGCGCTCATAATTCCTCACGGCCGGGTTTTTTACCTGGTTGAATGCAGCAAAGAGAGTGGCCGTATTTTTAACGGCAGAGGACAGCTGGAAGATATTGGTAAAACCAACGGTTATATTTTTTTGATCTATGGCAGCCTTCGCTGCAACAGAAGAAGGAAAACTTCCGGCTGCCGGCCTTGCTGCTTTCGGATTTTCCCTGAATTCAGCAAGGGTCAATGCACCGGGTGTCTGGTAATACATATTGGTGAACAAAACAGAAGCAGTTAGTTGCTGTCTGCCGGAGTGGTGCAGTTGTGATGTCCAGGAAAAATTATCTTTTCTCAGGGCTGAGTGCTGGCGATAGCCGTTGGTTTGGTTGTGGGCACAGGTCAACAGGTTTTTATGTTCTAAGTTTCCAAACTGAACTGCCGTGAACAAATTGTGCAGGTGATTACTGCCGATGATATATTCCATACTTGCTCCCGGATGCCATTGGTTCATACTGTTCAGTAGTACCAGTCCACCGGTGCCGGAGCCATACAGGCTACCGGCAGGTCCTTTAAAAATTTCGGAGTATGAAAAATTATTCCATGTCAGCTGGTTGAAGTAGGTATTGCCCCCGGGGTCGGTAAGTGGTATATCGTTCCAGTACACTTTTACATTTCGAACACCAAATGGTGAACGAAGTGAACTGCCCCGGATATTGAGCCGGTAGCTTCCGGGACTGCGTTCTTCCAGGCGTACTCCTGCAGCGGCATTAAAGCTTTGTACAAGGGATGTTTTTTGATCTCGCCCCCGGTGCAACGCAGTGGCAGTATGCAGGCTTCGGGATTGTTCAAATGATCGAACCACAACTTCCTGCAGAGCAAACAGCGAATCTGTTACTTCCTGGGCACCTGCTGCAAATACAGAAAGAAAAGGCAAAAGGAACAAACATTTTTTATTCATGAGCATGTCATTGCTACAGGCTTCATTGTTTCCATCCGGAGCATCGGGGTTGTTGAAAAACCGGATGCCGGTTTATCTATTACCTGAGATCACAAAGTAAAAGTTTTTGCAGGGCAATGTTCTGTGTTGTTTGTAAGTTACTGTTGCCTCATCATGAATTACTTTTTCCGTGATTTGAAACAGCAATTAAGATAGATGGTTTTTCCCTATCTTCAATTTGTGACAGCAAAAAACAAACTCGGGCTTTTTTCCCTTACAATGATTGTGATAGGACTGGTCATTGGCACGGGTATTTTCAGAACGTCAAAAGACGCTGCTGCTGCTTCGCTTACTCCTTCAATTTTTTTCTCTGCCTGGATTGTGGCCGGGCTGGTGGCTATTTGCGGGGCGCTGACCTATGCCGAAATTGGCAGCCGATACCCGGTAACCGGCGGTTATTATAAAATTTTTTCCGTTGCATACCATCCCTCACTTGCATTTGGGATCAATGCCATTATCCTGCTCTCCAATGCAGCGTCACTGTCCGGCGTGGCCCTCATCGGAAGCGAATATATTACACCTCTGCTGCTAAAGTCCAGCCAGCAGGAAACATGGAAACCCTTTGTGGCCATGGCAGCCATTATCTTATTCTACGGAGTGAATCTTGTAGGGTTGCGCATGAGTTCAAGAACGCAGAATATTCTCATGATGATCAAGATAGGCATGTTGCTGGTGATTATTGCTGCATTATTTTTCCCGGCCATTCACAGCACAGCGCCTGTCATAACAGATCCCGGAAAAATTTCTGCCGCGGCGATACTAATGTCGTTTGGTGTGGCGCTCAAAGCCACTTCTTTTACTTATGGCGGCTACCAGCAAACCATTAATTTTGGCGAAGAAGTTGAAAATCCCAGGAGAAATATCCCCAGGGGTATTTTTATCGGGATTATTATCATCATTGTTTTGTATCTGCTGGTCAGCTATTCGTATGTTACGGTCATCGGCTTCAATAATCTGAAAGAGTCTTCGGGTATCGCATCTGTGGTGGCAGAAAAAATGTTTGGCAGCAGTGGTAAGTACGCATCTTCTGTATTGTTATTCCTGGCAGTGCTGGCTTATGTAAATGTATTGCTGCTCAGTAATCCCCGGGTGATGTATGCCATGAGCAAGGATGGTATTTTGCCCGGTGCATTTGCTGCAAAGAATGAAAAAAGGGATGTGCTTACGGTCAGTCTCACAGTGTTTGCAGCGGTATGTGTCGTTGTTCTTTTTTTTGCAGATACATTTGACCGGATTCTCAGCTTCACTATCTTCCTGGACTCCATCGGTATGGCCACTTCAGCCGCTACTATTTTCATTTTGCGAAAAAAAACAAAACATCTGAACGGCACTGGTATCTACTCGATGAGGCTGTATCCGTTTATGCCGCTGATATTTATTGCAGCCTATACATTTGTTGGTGCCATGATTGCTGTGAAAGAGCCCAGGCTTGCCCTGACCGGTACGACCGTACTGGCGGGGTTCATTGTTTTGTATTTTTTGGTCCGAAGGTTCAGGCAAACCAATTAAGCTATGCATATCTCACAAATCATCAATGAACTGGGCGAAGAAAGGGAACAATATTACAGGGCTGTGGCTCCGCCCATCATGCAAACCAGTAATTTTTCTTTCCGAAAAGTGAAAGACCTGGGCTCAGCTTTTGAAGATGAAATGGCAACGTACCTGTACAGCAGGGGGCTCAACCCCACCGTTGATATCCTGCGCAAAAAATTAGCTGCACTGGACGGTGCTGAAGACTGCCTGCTGTTTAACAACGGCGCCGCTGCCATATTTGCTGCTGTATTGTCTCATATAAAATCCGGCGATCATATTGTATCGGTACGGGCTCCCTATACTTGGGTACAGCGTATGTTTGATGTGATTTTGCCACGGTTCCAGGTATCGGTTACTTATATAGACGGCACCGAAACAGACAACTGGAAAAGCGCTACAAGGCCGGAAACTACATTCTACTACCTGGAATCGCCCAATAGCTGGAACTATGCCCTGCAGCCTATAAAGGAAGTGGCTGCATTTGCAAAAACAAAAGGCATCAGCACACTGATTGATAATAGTTATTGCACGCCACTGTTTCAAAAACCCATCGAAATGGGCATTGATATGGTGATGCAAACGGCCACGAAATATATAGGGGGACACAGTGACACCCTTGGCGGGGTGCTGTGCGGCAGCCATGCCAGGATGAAAACAATTTTTGACAGTGAATATCTGAATATCGGCAGTGGCATCCAGCCGTTCAATGCATGGTTGCTGATACGGGGACTTCGCACCCTGCCAGCCCGGTTGTCCCGCATCTCACAAACAACAAAAGAAGTGCTGTCCTATATGAAACAGCACCCGGCTATAGAAACTGTGTTGTTTCCATACGATGAGTCGTTTCCCCAGTATACCCTCGCAACACAGCAGATGGCCGGCGCCTGCGGCCTTTTTACCTTTGTGCTGAAAACAACAGCGCTGGAAGATATTGTACTCTTTTGCGAATCGCTGCAGCACATAATGATGGCGGTAAGCTGGGGCGGACATGAAAGTCTCATCATCCCTAAATGCGCCGGAATGCCTCCTTCAGCTTATGATCCCGGCAACCCGGAACACCGTTATATACGGATGTACACCGGACTGGAAGAAGCAGGATACCTGATCGGGGATTTGGACCAGGCACTTGCTAAAATAAAATAGCCGGAATGCAGATAAATAGCTGTTTTGATCTCTTCCCTTTTTTACAAGAAGCCTGCAGAGCCAATCCAAACTACTTCTGATATTGACCGGATGAGAACAAGAATCGTCCGCTCCATGACCCAGAGACTTCCGGGCGGGTTTGCACACACATTTCATCTATTTTTGCACTCTATGAAATGTGGCATCATACCGGCCCTGGCTCTGCTGCTGACTACACAAGTACAAGCCCAGGAGGAAAAATGGAATATTGTCCGTTGTGTGGATCATGCAGTCAAGAATAATATTTCCGTTCGGCAGGCCGACCTGCAGGCCCGGTTTTCTGCACTTGCCTTTAAACTGGAAAAAGACAGCAGACTCCCTTCACTAAATTTTTCTGCAAGTACCGGGTATCGTTTTGGGCGTTCCGAAAACCCCACTACCGGTGTATTGGAAGACAATAATTTTCTGAACCTGGGTATGCAATTGCAGTCCGGCGTTACGTTGTTCAACTGGTTTTCGAAAAAATATACCACAGAATCCAGCAGGTTGAACTGGGAAGCTGACAAAGAACAGATTCAGAAAACAAAAGATGATATAGCACTAAATGTAGCTGTAGCCTATCTGCAGGTACTTTTATCCAAAGAGCAGGCAAACCTGGCCGGCCTCCAGGTTCAACTAACCACTGAACAACTGGCAGTGACCCGTAAAAAAGTGGATGCCGGAGTACTGCCGGAACTGAACGCTGCTGAACTGGAATCACAATTGGCCAGTGACAGCTCTTCACTGGTGACTGCCCGCTCTGCTGTACAGCAGTTTTTGCTGCAGATGAAAGCCCTGCTCAACCTGGATGCGGGTATGGAGTTTGACATTGATACGCCCCCAGTTAGCCAGATACCTGTAGAGCCATTGGCCAGCCTGCAGCCCGAAGCGGTGTACCACATGGCCATTAAAGCGTTGCCGCAACAAAAAGTAAACGAATTGCGCCTGCAGTCGGCCGTAAAATCATCCAAAGCGGCACGGGCATTGATGTATCCTTCTGTATCCGCATTTGGCGGACTTAGCAACAATTACGTAAATATTAAAGTGCCCGAATATCAGCAGGGACCACTGCAACCGACAGGAGCGCTGGTGCAGGTGGCCGGAACCGACTACAGCGTACTGGCGCCTTCATTTATTCAGACAGGAGAAAAACATATACCATTAGGCACACAGTTCAAAAATAATTTTGCCCAAAATTTTGGCATCGGTGTTTCCGTTCCGCTATTTAACGGGCATAGTTCCCGTACGGCATGGGAAAGAAGCAAATTGACCATTCTGCAGGTTCAGCTGCAAAAAGAACAGGGCGAATTACAGATGAAGCAGGATATTTACAAAGCATACCAGGATGCAGTGGCTGCTCTTCAGAAGTACAATGCCGATCAAAAAACAATGCAGACAGCGGGCAAAGCATTCAGATTTGCACAAAAAAGGTATGAGCTGAACCTGCTGTCTGCCTACGATCTTCTCAGCAGCCAGAATAACGTACAACGGGCAAAAATTCAGGCTTTGTATTCACAATATGACTATATTTTTAAAATGAAATTGCTGGAATTTTATAAAGGGCAGGGCCTGAAACTGACACCTTGAAAATTCTTTCGTGTCGTGGACATGGGGGTATTTAATTTCTACTTAATCAATTGTAAAACAAATGAGTTCACAGCAAACGGGTACAAAAAAAGGAAAGCGGGGCAGGTCCCGTAAATGGATGATTCTTCTTGCAGGCCTCCTGGTTGTAGTGTTTATCATTACAAAACTGACTGGCAAGGGAGATAAATCAGAAAAAGTTTCTGCTGAAAAAGCTACCAGGCGTAGCATCATTGAAACAGTGAACGCAAGCGGAAAAATATATCCCGAAGTGGAAGTAAAAATCAGTCCGGATATTTCTGGTGAAATAACGGAGCTGCATGTGGAAGAAGGCGATAGTGTGCGAAAAGGGCAGGTACTGGCCCGCATTTATTCTGATATTTATGCTTTGCAGCGTGATGAAGCAGCATCCAGAGTAAACCAGACTTCAGCCACTGTTGATAACAGTCAGGCGGCGCTCGATGCACTGAAGGCCAACCTGGAACAGGCTAGGCAAAACTTTGAACGGAATAACAAACTTTATGAAGACAAAGTGATATCAAGGGCCGAGCTGGAACAATACGAAGTATCACTAAAAACAGCAACAGCCAACTATAATGCAGCACAGCAAAATATCCGCAGCCTGAAAGCCGGTGTACAGGCATCGCAGGTAGGGCTGAATAAAGCCAACAAGGATCTGAGCCGGGCAACCCTTACAGCCCCGATGGATGGTGTGATCTCTTCTTTAAAAATAAAAAAAGGGGAACGGGTAGCCGGAAACAGTTTCAATGTGGGCACCGAAATGATGACTGTGGCCGATATGAGTGTGCTGGAAGTGCGGGTGGATGTAGGCGAAAACGATATTGTAAAAATTAATATCGGCGACTCAGCCGACGTAGAAGTGGATGCGTACAACAACCGGAAATTTAAAGGGGTGGTCACAAAAATAGCCAGCAGTACCAAATCAGCTTCAACACTAGGAGGCACAACGGATGTCACCAATTACGAAGTACGCATACGCCTGGATATGACATCATATCAGGACCTGGCTTCACGCACCTTTCCCTTCAGGCCGGGTATGAACGCCAGTGCTGAGATTAAAACAAGAAAGGTGGAAAATGCACTGTCAGTGCCCATCAATGCAGTAAATGCAAGGGTCAGGGGCAGCGACATGAGCATGGAAGAAAATAAAAAAGAGAAAAAGGATATCGGAACTGAAGAAAATCAGAATGGCAATGCGCCTGCTTATGATGAACTGGAGGAAGTCGTGTTTGTGCTGCAAAAAGATAAAACGGTGAAGAAAGTTGTAGTGCGTTCGGGTATCCAGGATATTAATTATATCGAAATTCTCAGCGGCCTCAACCCGGGCGATGAAGTGATTACAGGCCCTTATTCCGCCATCAGTAAAAAATTAAAAACCGGGATGAAGGTCAACGTGGTTCCAAGAGAAAAACTTTTTGAAAAATAAGCGCCGCTCCGGGCATTGGTCATCAGGCTTTACCTGTTCCTCATTGTCCCGGCCTGGCTCGGCAAATCCTGTTCTTATGTTTGGGATCATCGGCAGCGGAAGTTGGGCAACTGCTCTGGCAAAAATTCTGACGGATAATCAGCATTCTGTGAATTGGTGGATTCGGGATGCTGCAGTGATCCGACAGATCCAGGAACATGGGCACAATCCCCGCTACCTCAGTTCGGTCACTTTTGACCGGTCACGTCTTGCCATGTCAGACAATATTCGCACCGTGCAGGAAAAATCAGATGTGCTTCTGGCAGCCGTACCATCTGCATATGCAATAAAGGCAACTGCAGAACTAACTGCTGCTGATTGGAAAGGTAAAAAGATGATATCAGCCATCAAGGGTCTCCTGCCAGGAAAGAATATCTTATTCAACGAATACATGCAGGAAGAATTTTCACTACCCCCCGAAAATTATTTCGCCGTACTGGGTCCCTGTCATGCAGAAGAAGTGGCTGCCGAAAAATTATCGTACCTCACATTTTCCGGCACCAGCCTCACAGATACGATGCATCTGGCTTCTTTTTTTTCAAACAGGTATATCCATACCAGGGTCAACCAGGATATCTTTGGTGTTCAGTATGCAGCTGTGCTGAAAAATATTTATGCACTTGGTGCCGGCATTGCCCATGGACTGGAGTATGGTGATAATTTCCTGAGCGTTTATATTGCCAATGCCGCCGATGAAATGGCCTGCTTTCTTAAGAAAGCAGGTATCGCCCACATCACCGTTGGCGAACACTCCGGCGAAGATCCTGTGACGCACCGGAAGATGCCGAACTATGCAGCATCCGTATACCTCGGCGACCTGCTGGTAACCTGCTATTCCCTGTACAGCCGTAACCGTACTTTTGGGAATATGATCGGGAAAGGGTATTCTGTACAGGCTGCTCAACTGGAGATGAATATGATTGCTGAAGGATATCATGCAGCAAAATGCATCAACAGCATCAACAACCGGGTGGGGGCCCAGGTACCGATGGCCCGAATTATTTACGAAATATTATGGAAAGAACTTCCGCCTGCACCAGGCTTTAAACGAATGGAACAGCTGCTGGTCTGACCGGTACTGACCGTGCTGAACAGTCTGAATCTTGTTCAGAGAACGGGTCGGGTTTGTTCATCATTCAATACAACCCTATGGATGTTTCAATTCCAGGATTTGTGCCTGCCGCACTTCTACTGATGGCGCTGAGCCTCTTAATCAGGTTTATCTGGCAACGGCGCAGACAGCATTCTTCAAAATAAAACGGCTCATCCTGCAGCACTGTCCAGTTTCATAATTGCAAACTGAAGTCACAATTTTTTTTCTGAATTCATTTTCTGTTTGCCACAAAACGCTAACTTCACCAGACAAATTGAGTTTTCATGGTTCAGTTTTTCCAGGTTTTATTTTTGATAGCGGCAGTCGTGTTGATTGTGCTAAATGTTCTGGAGTTCAACAAATGGCAAGAAGGCAGAAAGGAAGGCAGCACCAGGCCCCATCCCATCCGCTGGTTTTACTTCATACTGACCTCGCTGGTTGCCATCGGTTGTGTGCTCAATATTATCGTTGCATGGATTCGGAAAGGCTAAAAAAAAAGCCCCGCAGAAATACCATCAGCAAATAATTTTCCTTCATTTGTAAGCTGTACGGCATCTTCTGTATGCACCAGCCATCCGGCAGAAAGATAACGCCTGCAATGCTGTAGCAGAATTGCGGACTGCTGTGTGTCCATTTTTTTCAGGTCAATACCATCAGCTGTGCGCAGGGCTGTCATTATATATTCATTGAGGCGCTGCGTGTCTGTAATTTCCTCTGTTTCGCAGGGTACAATACCGCTTTCAATTTGCCTGATATATTTCATGTTGTTAGACATGTTCCATTGCCGCAGCGTGCCGTTAAATGAATGTGCGGACGGCCCGATCCCAAGATATTTCTTACCACTCCAGTAAGAGGAATTATGCAGGCTGCGAAATCCGGGTTTTGCAAAATTGGAAATTTCGTATTGCTCATAACCCGCTTTTTCCATCCAATTCATCAACATACGCATCTGGTTTGCCTGAATGTCCGTATCAACCGGCTGTTTCTTTTGCCTGTGAATCAGTTTTGCCAGCGGGGTTTTAGGTTCAGGAGTCAGCGCATAGCAGGACAGATGGGGGATCTTCCATGCAATGGCATTATCTGCATTTTGCTTCCACCGTTCGTTGGTCAGTCCGGGAACCCCATAGATCAGGTCAATACTGATATTTTCAAAATACTGCAGGGCCTGTTGTAAAGTGCCGGTAGCCTGCTTTGCAGTGTGCGCCCGGTTCATCCATTGAAGATCTGAGTCAAAAAAACTCTGCACTCCGATACTCAGCCTGTTGATACCTGAGTGATGCCAGGATTTCAGCATGGACTCAGAAATATCATCGGGATTTGCTTCTAGGGTAATTTCAGAAACAGGCGACACCCGGAATAGGGATTTTGTTTTTTCAAGCAGTATTGCCAGGTCTTCGGGCGGCAGCAGCGAAGGAGTGCCTCCGCCGAAATAAATCGTTTCTATATCCTCACTTCCTAAAAATTTATTTTGTAATTCTGTTTCACGCACCATGGCAGTTACCAGCTGATCTTTGTAACGCAGCGAAGTGGAAAAATGAAAATTGCAGTAGTGGCAAGCACTTTTACAAAATGGGATATGAAAATAAATACCAGCCAAAGGTTTGCTTTTTAATGAATAATTTAGCCACATACGCCCGCTAAACCTGATCCGCAAGGATTTCCGGCAGGGGCAAAGAATCAAGTGCAACAGTTCAAACTACAAATATCGGCCTTGATCTGGTTGTTGAGTATGACTTGTGCAGCCGCGCAGGAAAATTATCCGCTGCGGGTCCGTTTTTCTGAAGTTGTGGAAGACTTAAGGAAACAAGAACTAAAAATCCCTGCTATATTTTCCTCACAATTGAGCTGTACGGAATACATCAACCGCCTGCCCGGCCGGTTGCAGGCACTGGGGTATGTCACAGCATCGGTTGACAGTGTACGGATTGATTCTGCCGGTGCAGAAATTGTATTGTTTGTGGGTGAACTGTACAAGTGGGCCATCCTTGATGTCAGTGGCACTGAACCCGTATTGCTGCAACAGGCAGGTTGGAAAGAAAGCCAGTTTGCAAATAAAGCAATTGATATGGCACTGCTAAAGCAATTGCAGGAACGAATATTGAACCGGCTCGAAAATACAGGCTATCCTTTTGCAAAAGTATATCTGGATAGCCTGGTATTGAATAAAAACACGGTAGCCGCAAAACTGAAAACAGAAAAAGGGCCCTATTACACTATTGATAGTATTCGCTTGTACAGCAATGTCCGCATTTCAAATCATTTTCTTCAGCGATATCTTGATATCCCCGCAGGATCAGCGTATAACCAGGAAAAAATTATAAACATCAGCAGGAAAATCAGAGAACTGGCATTTGTAACTGAAGAAAAACCTCCTGACATGAGCCTGCTGGCAACCGGCTCGGTACTGAACCTGTACCTGAAATCAAAAAAAAGCAGCCAGGTAAATGTGCTGATTGGTTTGCTCCCTTCAAACCAGCAACTCAACCCGCCCAAACTGTTGTTGACCGGGGAGGCAAATATCCTCCTTCATAATGCACTGGGTACCGGCGAAACAATGGGTTTGAACTGGCAGCAAGTGCAGGTTCGGTCTCCCCGGCTGAATATTGCCCTGAATTTTCCATACCTGTTGCGCTCGGCCTTTGGAGTTGATTTTCTGTTGGATATTTTAAAAAAAGACAGCAGCTATGTAAATATTCAGATGATGCTGGGAACCCGTTATGCACTGGCCGGTTCGGGGCTGTGGAAATTATTTTTTCAGCGCTTCCAGACCATTGTAAGCGCCGGAGGGATCAACACAGCACAGGTGCTGGCAACACGAAGGCTTCCCGATATTGCTGATGTAAGCCTTATCAATGCAGGGTTGGAGTATGAGTTGAATAAAACCGACTACCGGTTTAATCCCCGCAGGGGCACAGAAATACGTTTGTCAGCCATATTGGGTTCCAAGAAAATCAAGAAGAACAGTGAAATTACCGAATTGAAAGACCCTGCCGACCCTGCATTTGATTTCAATAGCTTGTATGATACAGTAAAACTGAACAGTTACCAGTTCAGGGCATTGTGCATGGCGGCCCTGTATATTCCGCTGGGAAAAAGCCGGACGACTTTAAAAGTGGGGGCACAGGGCGGAATTCTGCAGAGTGGTTCTGTGTTCAGAAACGAACTCTTTCAGCTGGGTGGATTCAAACTGCTGCGAGGCTTTGATGAAGAAAGCCAATACTTTTCTCATTATATGATTGGCACGATGGAATTCAGGTACCTGGCAGGGCAAAATTCTTATTTCTATGTCTTTCTGGATGGAGGCTGGGGTTACAATAGCCTGCCAGCGGTCAAAAAAAATTATACCTGCATCGGCACCGGTCTGGGGCTTGCGCTGGAAACAAAAGCAGGTATTTTCAATATAGCCTGGGCTGCAGGAAGCAGGAATGATGCATCATTCAACCTGAGACAATCCAAAATACATTTTGGTTTTCTGAATTTCTTTTGACATAATGCAGCAATCCTGCAAATGAGTTTCTATAAGTCAGGATGGGTTCAATATTTTTGTTGTATAACCGGCTTGTATTGAAAAAAAGATGCTGCTTTTTCATCGCCTTCTTTCTTTCCCTGTGCTCTGTTTCTGCACAGGAAACTGGTTTTGTGCCTGCCACAAATGATACAACAGCCATTCCTGACTCCACGTTTATGCTGCCAGCAATCAGAGAACAGACGGATACAGTAAGAAGGGAAACGACAGATACAGCCTGGCTGAATTTTCGGTTGAAAAAATATATGCCGGTTGTATGGCAGCTGCTGCCATTGCATCCATATTTTGGGTTTTCTGCGGATGCCAGGTCCCGCAAGGCAGATGCTGTTTTCAGAACGCATCATTCAAAAGACGGCCTTTTTTATCTGCTGGCATTCCTGTTTCTGGTATTTGCTTTACTCCGAAATACATTTCCTAAATATTTCAGCGATTTGTTTCGCCTTTTTTTCCGTACGACATTAAAGCAAAGACAAACAGAAGAACAACTGATCCAGACACCGCTGCCTTCTCT
>CAYYMK010000003.1:36447-61917 GCA_964473035.1 uncultured Chitinophaga sp. | reverse complement strand
TTTGCATCCGGCAACCTGTACAACAGCGGTTTGGTACTCTCCTATTTTCTGATCGGTGGCCTTTTTTTATACCGGCTCTTTCTTACCTGGTCGGCACTCCGTAGCCAGATCAGCATCAACCTGTTTCATTTTCTGCTGTACCTGGCAGCTTTTGAAGTGGTTCCACTTTTGCTGCTCTACAAAGTGCTAATCTTGTATTTCAATAATAGTGCTTAACTTTGCACCCAACTTTAGCCGATCCAGTTATGACAAAAACCGGGGTGAATAAGGCCGGAGAAAAGGCCAAAGACATCAAGAAAATCCTGATTACCCAACCCAGGCCTGAGAGCGACAAATCGCCGTATTTTGAACTACAGCGCAAGTATGGAATTGCCCTGGAGTTTCATCCATTCATCAAACTGGAAGCCATTCCGGCAAGAGAATTCAGGAAGCAAAAAATTGAAATCAGTTCCTTTTCCGCTATTGTATTTACCAGCAAGAATGCGATAGATCATTTTTTCAGGATGTGTGAAGAAATGAAAGTGCCGGTTTTGCCGGAAACCCGTTATTTCTGCATCACAGAAACAGTGGCACTCTATCTGCAAAAATTCATTCTATACCGGAAGCGCAAAGTGTTTTTTGGGGCAGATGGAACCAACCGCAGCCTGTTTGATGTGGTCAACAAGCATAAATCAAGCGAAAAATTCCTCTACGTTTGTTCCGAAAATCAGCAGGACAATGAAATTGTGAACTGGCTGAAATGCAACAATTGCCATTTTACCCTTGCTTTCATGTACCGCAGTGTCAGCTGTGATGTCAAGGAGGTTCTTGCCCGTAACGAATTTGATGTCATTTGCTTTTTTACACCAAGCGGAGTAAAAAGCCTTTTTGATAACATGCCAAAATTCCGGCAAAACGGAACAATTATCGGTGCCTTTGGCAACAATACTTTTAAGGCAGTGGAAGAAGCCGGCCTGAAACTGGAAATTAAAGCGCCCCAGCCCCAAACCCCCAATATGGCAGCTGCGCTGGAGCAGTACCTGGCATCTTCTGCAAAAAAGAAATAGTGCGATTGTTTCTGAATTATTAAACCTGTACTCCCGGTCAGCTTTTTTGTTCCTGACAAAACGGATTATTTGAAGCAGCCCTGCTTCAAATGCTCCCGAAAGCAATTTTCGGACAGCCCTGCGGGAAAGCAGACGGTCAGAATAAGTTCGTATTCCCATTTCGTAGGTTCACCCTTCAGGTTTCCGTATTTTCTGCAAAACGCCTTAGAACGTTGATAAACAGGGCTGGAAAACCAAATTTATTTCAGCTTCGATGCAATAAAGCCAGTCAGCCAGCGTTAGAAAATTTACTCCGTAAAAACCGTTTTGATTCAAAAAAATAAATGATCATCTTGTGACAGCGAATAGTTCAAAATATTATATTTGCCCAATACCCCTTAAGTGTATGAAAATGAAAAACCTTTACTACACCCTGTGTGCGGTGGTTTGCTTAGCAGCTTTTAGCAGTTGCGGAATTCTGGGTAAGAAAAGTGGAAAAGGGAAAGGCGGCAGCCTTCCTAATGATGGACAGGTGCATGGTATTGCCCCGGGAAACAAGTATTCATTGCCCAAACCTCCTGGCATGGTATTTATTCCTCAAGGAACATTCCACATGGGTCCCAGCGATGAAGATCCTGCCTATGCATTCAGCGCAAGAAACCGTTCTGTTTCTATCAGCGGTTTTTGGATGGATGCCACAGAAATTACCAATAATGAATACCGCCAGTTTGTGTACTGGGTCCGCGACTCAGTGGTGGCCCGTAAATTGGGGTATGTAAAAGCCGGTGCCGACGGGAATGAATATGTGGACTGGAAGAAGATGCAAACCATGAAATGGGGCGACCCGAAAGTCATGGAGCAACTAAGCAGTACAGATGTGATTCTGCCCCCGGAAGACAGGATATTTGGAAAGAAGGAAGTGGATGCTTCCAAAATTGTATTTCATTCCGAGGTATTCGATATGAAAGAGGCTGCTAAAAGAGAGAATGCCGGAAAGCCGAGATCGAAGTTTATTGTGAAAAAAGATATTCCTATTTATCCCGATACCCTTGCCTGGATCAGGGACTTTTCGTATTCGTACAACGAGCCAATGACCAAGCGTTATTTTTCGCACCCCGCATTTGGCAATTACCCTGTGGTGGGTGTGAGCTGGAAGCAGGCTACCGCCTTCTGTGAATGGAGAACTCATTTTCTGAATGCCTACCTCGATTCAAAGAAGAAAACCCAGGAATCAGACTTTAGGCTGCCTACAGAGGCACAGTGGGAATATGCGGCCCGCGGCGGTCGTTCACAATCCATGTTCCCATGGGGTAATTATTACCTTCGCAATAAGAAGGGATGCCTGATGGCCAATTTCAAACCTGGCCGTGGCAATTATCCGGAAGACGGCGGTTTTTATACCGTACGGGCTGATGCTTACTGGCCCAATGATTTTGGCCTGTATTGCATGTCGGGCAATGTTGCCGAATGGACCTCATCAATTTTTTATGAAGGACGCAACAATTTTCAGCATGATATGAACCCGGATGTGCGCTGGAATGCCAAAGATGATGATCCCCCCCTGATGAAGCGTAAAATAATCCGTGGAGGCAGCTGGAAAGATGTGGGCTATTACCTGCAGACAGGTACCAGTACATACGAATACCAGGATTCTTCGAAATCTTATGTCGGATTCCGTTGTGTCATTGATTTACCGGCCGCTCCGCTGAAAGGAAAGAAAAAATAATTTTTTAAAAAAAGTGCAAATCACCAAACATACTGAGAGGGCAGTAATCGCTGTCCTCTCTTCTTTCTCTCTCTATTTAATATAAACTTTAAACTTTTAAAAAAAATCCAACTATGGCAGCAGCAATTCCAGCAAAAGTCAGTAAATGGGTAGATGTAGGCGTATCATTTGGCGCAGCATTAGTAATCTGGGGCGCCCTCAGGAAAATTACTCACCAGTCCGATGCCGATATGTGGCTCTGGATCGGGTTGACCACAGAAGCGATCATTTTTGCAATGTATGGTATCCTGTACGTAGTCTATCCGCCAGTGAAGGATTCTTCGCATGATGAAGAACAGTTTTCTGTTGCGGGAAAACAATCCCGTGCCTCTTTCGCTGCAATGGATAAAATGTTGCTCGAAGCCGATATCACTCCCGATACTATGAAAAGACTGGGTGAGGGTTTCAAACAACTGAACAGCACCGTTGGCGGTATGAACAGCCTGACCGATACCATTGCTGCCACCAGTGATTTTACAACAAAAACAAGAGAGGTAACCGGACAACTTGATAAAGTGAAAGATGCTTATACCATGGCTGCTTCTTCTGTAGGGGCATTTAATACGGCTACCGAAGGTGCCAAAGCCTTTCATGAACAGGTGCAGGTACTTACAAAAAACCTGGCATCTCTCAATACTATTTATGAACTGGAATTGCAGGAAAGCAACAACCATTTGAAAGCACTGAATTCTTTTTACGGTAAACTGACTGAAACCTCAGCACAAATGCTCAACAGCGCCGATGATGCAAAAAGAGTACAGGAACAAATCGGAAACCTGGCCAATAACCTGGGCCGGCTGAACAGTATTTATGGCAATATGCTGTCTGCAATGCAGGGTCGCAACTAATTATAAGTTTCCTGACTGCTTATCAAATGATGGAAAACAAAAATTCTAAATCCAAATAAACCAGATCGGTCATGTCTTTACCAAAAGAGCCACGGCAGAAGATGATCAACATCATGTACTTGGTGCTCACAGCCCTGCTGGCACTTAACGTATCATCGGAGATCCTCAATGCCTTTAAAACTGTACGAAGAAGCCTGGAAAATACCAATGCTACGGTGAGCCAGTCCACTGCCACCATCCTGAAATCGCTGGAAGATAAAACCAAAGAGGAGCAAACTAAGGACAGAGCGCTGGCATGGTTTCCCAAAGCCCAACAGGCCACGTCCATTTCACAAAAATTGTTTGACTATATAGAAGGATTAAAAGGGAAAATCATCACAGAGGCTGGCGGCAGCCCCGGCGATCCCTCCAAATCTTTCAAAGAAGATAACCTGGATATCGTAACCCGGCTGATGATCAAAGAAGGGGAAGGAAAAAAATTGAAAAGTTTGCTGGATCAGTACGGAAAAGATATTCTTGCCATAGATCCTGAAATTGACAGCGCTTTTAAAAGCACTTCTTTTATTGATCTGTCAAATCCTCCCGGCAGAGATGGAAAAACCAAGGAGTGGGATATTGCCTATTTTCATATGGTACCCACGGTGGCAGGCCTGACGATTCTCAGCAAATTTCAAAATGATATTAAAACCGCTGAAAATAAAGTAGTGGCAGAGTGCCATAAGAAAGTAGGGGAAGTCAAAGTGATTTTTGACTCCTATGCTGCTATTGTTGGACAAAACTCCAATTATCTGATGCCAGGCCAGGAACTGGAAATTAAAGCCGGTATCGGTGCTTTCAGTAAAGCTGCACAGCCCACGATATCTATCGGCGGTTCCAGTGTGGCCATCGGAGAAGAGGGATTTGCCCTGTATAAAACAACTGCGGGCGGTGTGGGTTCGCACAGCATACCGGTTCGTATCAGCTTTTTCAACCAAACAACCGGACAGCAGGAAGTGAAAGAAGTAAAAGTGGATTATGTTGTGGGTTCTGCCAATGCATCTATAGCCCTGGATAAAATGAATGTACTGTATATTGGCGTAGACAACCCGGTCACCATAGCTGCCAGTGGCGGGGGCGATGATAAGGTGCAGGCCAGTATCAGCGGCGGGGGCGGCAGCCTGAGCAGAATAGGTCCCGGAAAATATAGTGCCAGGGTAAGCCAGATCACTGATGATGCCCGCATCACTGTATCAGTAGATGGAAAAGTAGCAGGGGCTGCACAGTTCCGGGTACGTACCATTCCGGAAGCACAAGCGTACGTTGGCGGTAAACCCAGTGGTGAAAACTTTCCGGCAGGTGCCTTCAAGGCACAAGGTGGGGTAGGTGCGGGGATTAAAAATTTTCCCTTCGAACTGGAGTATGAAGTGGTCAGCTTTACGTTTACTTGCGATACGGATGATGATATCGTGACCATCCCCAACCAGGGATCAGCTTTTTCCGGAGCCGTTAGAAATGCAATGAACCAGCATGTAAAGGCCGACAGGATGGTCACAATTGATGATATACGCATTAAAGGCCCGGATGGACGTACTACAAAAGGGGCTTCACTCGTTTATTATATTAAATAGGTGTGCTATGAAACTGAACTATGTAAAAATTATCATTTTCCTGACCCTTTTTACAGGGCTTACGGCGGTTGATGGTATGGCGCAAAGAACCAGGAGGCAAAGAAATACCAATACCCAGCCAACGACCACAAATCCGACCAATCCTGCCGGAACTGGGAATGAACAGCAGAATAACAACAATAATAATCCGCCAGCCGGCTACGACCCGCTGGCAAACCTGCCTGTTACATTCGATACGACCGGTTCGGATATGTCACCCAAAAAGTCGTTGAGAAATGATAATGCTTTTGATAAAAGCAGCCTCACACAACGTACCCCTCTTATTTATGAGCACCTGCGCTGGGATGATGCCCTCTTTGCCGAAAAAGTATGGAGAGAACTGGATCTCCGGGAAAAAATTAACCGGGTATTTCAGTACGAAGCCGAAGATGATAATGGAAGCCAGATTTTTGTCAATTTTATCATGAAGGCGGTGCAAAAAGGGGAGATTACTGCCTTCTCTGACGACCGGTTTACCACCCCTATCTCCATTCAGGATTTGCAGCAGATTACATCTGGCCGACTTGATACATTTCCTATTTATGACACCAAGCAAATTGATAAAATTATTGGCTGGAATGTAACCAGGCAAAGCTTTGATGCGAAATCTGTAACAAGACTCCGTCTGAAAGAAGAATGGGTTTTTGACCGTGAATCCAGTAAAATGTTTTGCAGAATTCTTGGTATGGGTTTCCTGAAAACCGAATACTTTCCCAATACTACAAAAGAAAGAGGTACTTCATCCTTATTCTGGGTATATTATCCGGATCTAAGACCGATTCTTGCCAAGTATGAAGTGTATAATTCCAAAAACATGGGTCAAAGCCGCATGACGTGGGAAGAACTTTTCGAAAACCGGATGTTTGGCAGCTATATTGTGAAATCCACACTGGACAATCCTGGTAATAAGATGATTAAGAATTATATCAAAGACCCGATCCTGGCGTTGCTCGAAGGAGAGAACATCAAGGAAAAAATGTTCAATTTTGAACAAGACCTCTGGTCTTACTAAGTGCTGCTCATTTCCTGAGCGATAATTAAACTACTAAAGGCTCCCAGATGGGAGCTTTTTTCATGCTTGTTTGCATCAAAAATTCATTTGGAGCATTGTAAAAGAGATTGATCCGGTGAGTAAAAGAAGGATGAGTGTTGCAGCGTAGTGGTTCTGATTCAATGCATAAAGTTAAAAAATAACCATAAACACTTAGCAGACCTTTCGGGAAGATGAGATATTCAAGAAAGTGCAGGCAACCTTGCCGGACTGCATGAAATCTAATTTTCAATGCATGAAAAAATTTTGAAAAATCGTAAAACTCCTATAGGAATATTGGATTATTGTTGTATTTTCGTGATGGTTTTTCATAGGATATTGGATTTTAAAAACGGGGCTGGATTTCTATCCGGGCCCCATTTTTTTTTGCAACACCTGGCTCTGTATCAACAAAAAGGCAACTGTGAAAAAACTCTGACATTCTTAAAATCTGTATAACAGTTGGCCAGGAAATTAGAAGAGATTTTTTATATAGTTGCCTGTCAACTCGTATTATCAATCGGGTCAACGCTCCGTAAAATGACGGATCAGTATGTGTGCCCTGCTACTGCCAATTAACCTGCTGAATTCTTTTTCTCCTTTGCCCTGCCTGATGATTTCTCTGATGTTTTTTACAGACCTATATTCTTTCAATAGCAGGCCGGCCGTTGCTGTCCCGATTCCTTTAATCTCCTGCAGTTCGTTTTTAAATGTGCCTTTACTTCTTTTTTTTCGATGAAATGCAATGCCAAACCTGTGAACTTCGTTCCGGATCTGGCGTATAAATTTCAAGCTGTGGCTGTTCAGCGGGAGCTTCAGTGATTCCTGGTCTCCGGCAAAAAACAGTTCCTCTTCATTTTTTGCCAGTCCGGTAAATCTGATGCTGCCCGGCAATTCCAGGTCACGGGCTGCATTCAGGGCCGCACCTAATTGTCCCTTTCCGCCATCAATAATTACTAGCTGAGGAAAGGGTGAGCCTTCTTTTTTCAGACGTTGATAACGCCGGAACACGGCTTCTTTCATTGTGGCAAAGTCGTTGATTCCTGCTACAGTTTTTACATTAAAACGGCGATAATCTTTTTTGCTGGGCAAGCCATTTTTAAAACAAACCATAGCAGACACCGGGAAACTGCCCTGTAGGTTGGAGTTGTCAAAACATTCAATATGTACCGGAAGTTCCTGCAGGTGAAGGTCTTTTTGCAACTGGCGCAGGATATCAATATCGCCTGTTGTCTTTCCTGTATGCAGTCGTTCCCTATGCCTGATCTCTTCTTTGTAGTGAACAATATTTTTTTGTGAGAGATCCAGTAATTTTTTTTTATCACCAGCCCTTGGTACGGTCAGGATATTTTCTGTACCGGGATAGGCAACCGGGAAGGGAATTACAATTTCGGAGGCATCACTGTTAAAGTTGCTGCGAAGCTGTGCAATTGCAAACAACAGCATGTCTTCCTTCGATTCGTTGAGTTTTGATTCCAGCCGGGTATTATGTGCCTGGATGACCGATCCGTTGCGTACCATCAGGTAATTTACAAATGCGTTTGCAGGGGCATTATGATTTGTTGCAGTATCCAGTTCAATGCTAAACACATCCAGATTTCCTGCCCGGGCGTTGGCAACCACAGAGCGGGCCTTATAAAGTTGCAGAAATTCGATTTTCTTTTTTATGATAGCTGCCTTTTCAAAATACATGCAAAAAGAATAGTGTTTCATTTCTTCCTTCAGATGGCGGATTACGGGGGAAAGATTACCCCGAAGCAGGTTCCTGACCTGATGCAGATCTTCCTGGTAGCTTTCGGCTGATTGAAAACCCTGGCAGGGCCCTTTACAATTACCAAGGTGATATTCCAGGCATACTTTAAAACGCCCCTTTTGTATGTTCCGCTCAGTCAGGTGCAATGAACAGGTGCGCAGCGGAATGGTTTGCCTGATAAATTCCAGTAATTCCCTCACTTTCTTTACAGAGGTATATGGCCCCAGGTATTCAGAGCCATCCTGTAGTTTATTCCGGGTCAGAAAAACCCGGGGAAATGCTTCATTTTTGATGACAAGGAATGGGTAGGTTTTGTCATCTTTTAGGTTGATATTATAACGGGGTTGGTATTGTTTGATCAGGGTATTTTCCAGCAGGAAAGCATCCTGTTCAGAATCTACAACCGTGAACCCGATATGGTGAATGCGTTGTACCAGTTCGTGTGTCTTGTAACTGGTTAGATTTTTTGTAAAATACGAACTGATTCTTTTGCGCAGGTGCTTGGCTTTGCCCACATACAGTAGCGTATCCCGATCGTCATAATATTTATAAATACCGGGTTGAGCAGGAATGCCTGGGGCAATTTTTTGAAATGCTGCTGCGGTCATGGTGTCTGCTCCTCGTTCCAGGTTACTTTTGTGATGACTGTTTTTTGGGGTTGACCTGGTTTTTGGGTTGTACAGATGATCTGAAAACTTTTATTCATTTGCCAGAGCATTTCTTTGTGTACCAGGCTGTCTCTGTTGTTTATTTCTTTTGTAATGATGATATTGTTGATCAGTGCATCGGTTCCGGGTACCGGTGTAGCCAGCAGTTTCTGGCTTTTTACTTCATGTTGCCCGGGATCAACCGGGGTATAGGAAAAAATAACCCGGTTGAGTGTCTGATCATAGAAGGGAGGCTCTTCCCTGTATGTTCTGGCCACTTTTTTGTCGGCTAGATCCGGGATGTTCATAAAGTCGGCAGATGCAGCGGCAAATTCTTCTCTCGGAATATAAAAAGTATCGGTGTGCAGGCTGTCATACTGTACTGTTTTCAATATTGGGTACAGTGAAGTATCTACATGGGCAACCTGGGAGCGGATGAGACCCGATACGGAAATAAATGTAGTGGTCTTTTCTTCCTTTCCTGGCGCACAGGACAACAGGATGACTGCCAGCAGGCAGATTGATATAAAAACTATTTTCTTCATGTGGTTTGATTCGCTAAAATGATTCTGAAAGCGGGAATGCACAGAGCAAAACTGGTATAAAATTAATTGAAAGCTTTTGTTTCCGGGCTTTTGAAAAAAAGAATATCCCGCCACAAACAGGGCGGGATATCTGAAGCAGGCAGTATTGGTTCTATTTTAACTGAATACCCATTTTAAGTCCGAAATCGAACAGGTGTTCTTTGATTGGGTAGTTTTTAAGAAAACTGGACATGGTTTGGTACCGAACCTGCGGGCCGGCCCTCCATTTCATTTTCCCGGTTGTGAATGCTGTATAAATTTCAAAGCTGGTATTTAAATTGAACCGCCGGGTGAGCGAAGGCATTTCTGCATAATTTTTATAATCAGAGCTGATCAGGTATGCTCGGTTGTCAATTACAAAAGAAGGTTGTACGGTTCCTGCCACTCCAAAATAATTTCTGCTTCCATCAGATAATTTCATGTCAATCCCAACCGGTATTGCAGCGGTAAAATAAAAATTCCTCAGCCAGTTTTCTTTGTAGCCCCCGGTATTCCGGTAGCTGCTGATGGTTGATACATTTCTGTCTATTAGAGAAATGGTAGCAATTTCGGGGCTGTGCTGGTAAGCCCTGATGTCGTATTTGCTGACGCCCAACTGAACTCCGCTGGTAATACTAAGCCAGGAAGAAAGAGGCAATGCGCCCCGAAGGCCCAGTTGAAAACCCCAATGAGGTTTGTGATTGACCATTCCATTTACATCGGTCGTATAGATTGCCGGGTTACCCCCGTTTACAATATTATTATAGCGGGCAGCACTGGTATAAGCGGCATTTTCTGTCAGGCTCCTGTAGCTGATGGTAGGAGTAAAATATAACTGCCAGTTGATGCGACTTGAAGATTTCCTGTTGATACTGGCAGCAGACCGGGATTTAATTTCCGGGAGTTTTTCAAAATTTTCAGCCTTTGCGGTCTTCTTTTCTTCTACCTGTTCAGCAGGACCTTCATCAGAAATGAGTTGACCTGCATCTGCTTTGCTTAAAGAAACAGGATTAGCTGTTGCGAGGGGTTTAATTTTTCGGGTGGCTGCAGGAACAGATGCAAGGTTCAGGTCAGTAACCTTAAGCGATTCTTCAGCAGATGGTGGGGTAAAAGCTGCAATGGAAGGAGATCCCAGTGGATTGCCTGGCTGACTGGCAAATTTGTTTTGCTGTAAACCGGCAACAGGTACCAGGACGAAAGAGCTTTCCGAAGCCGGAAGGGCTTTCAGTGTGTTGTTGTTATCCTTTGAAGAGCTGTTAAAAAATGCCACTGACCTGGCGAGCAGCGACCGGGGGGTCTGGCTGGCATCCTTACCAGAAGGTAAGGTCATGACCAGTGTAACAGTAGCCGTTGTGATCATCAGCAGTAGTAGGCCAATGCCAACCCATCTTCTTCTGCTGTGCAGGTTATGGTGTATGTTTTTCCATACCTGTTCAGATGGGAACATCCGGTACTGATCTGCATTTTGCTTTACAAACTGCTCAAAATCGCCGTTATGTAAATTTTTGTCCATTACTTATTTTCAATTTTCACCCACTGATCGGCACAGGGTAATTTGGTATTTAAAATTTTTGTTTACCTGCCAGCCGCCGACAGCCATTCAGATCGGGATGACATCGTACTTTGTTTTTGTAAAATTTTTTTCTTCACCAGGATGTCTTCCAGCATTGCTTTGGCCCTTGTGTACTGGCTGCGGCTGGTACTTTCTTCTATTTCCAGCATTTTAGCAATCTCACGGTGACTGTACCCTTCCACTGCATAAAGGTTCAGCACAGTACGATACCCGATGGGCAGCATGCGGATACATTCTACCACTTGTTTTGCCTGTATGATAGCAGGAACAGATTCTTCCCTGACCTGGATCCCGGCTGCATGAATAAGATCTACGCTTTCATTAAACTTTTTATTCTTCTTCAGGATGTTGATACAGGTATGCACCACAATTCTTCTGATCCAGCCCTCAAATGCGCCTCTTTTTTCGTAAGTGTGCATCTGAGTAAATACTTTAATAAACCCTTCCTGAAGCATATCCTCCGCATCTTCCCGGTTATGCGCAAAACGATAACACACCGCCAGCATCTTGGAACTGTACCGGTTGTACAACTCCCTCTGTGCTGTGGCATCGTTCTTTAAACAACCGCTCAATATGGCTTCCTCGGTCATAAGTTCCCTTTGGTTGCCTGTAAATTAGACAATTTTTTTGAAGAGGTGCTGCATAGATGTGTAAAATTTGAAGGTTGGTATCTGAATCAAACTGGTGAGTGTATTGACACTCACCAGTTTGATGCTGTTCCTATTTTAAAAAAATCTGCCCTTTTGTCAGAATGTTGCCCTCAGAGATAGGATCAGGTTGGACCCAGGGGCAACAATGCCGGAAGAATAAGGCCGGTACATTTTATTGGTCATATTTTCCCATGCAGCCGTACAAAGCAGATTTTTTATGATCTGGTACGCACCTTTTATGTTCAGACAAACCCATCCAGGTGAATAGGGTTTTCCATCCGCATCTTTGGCATAGATCTCTTTTTTTGCCTGCTCCGTTGGCGCCAAATCTTTGTTTTTGATCTGGCTGTTATACTGTATGCTCAGCTCGGCAGTGTATTTGCGTTTACGGTACTTCAATGCCGTACTACCATAAAATGGGGGAGCATGCCGCAAAGGAACCTGTTCATTTTTTACATCATCAGTCTCTTTTCCTTTGAGCCAGTTGGCATGCGACCGTATAAACAATTCAGGCGTAAAGAAGACATCAGCACTGAGCTGAACTCCATAAATAGTAGCATAAGCCACGTTTTGCAAAGATTCGGTGCGGCTCATCACTCCTTCAAAGAGTATGCTGTCCTGCCCGTTGAAACTGGCCGGCCGCCGGGCAATTGCATTGTTCATTTTGGTAAAAAACCCGTTGAGTTCAAAGCGGTATTTGCCTACTCTATTTTTGACGATACCCAGTTCGAAGTTCCAGGCATATTCTGCTTTTAATCCCGGATTTGGGATCGTTACATTGCCAGGGGCGCTTTCGAACAATTTACCAATATCATCTACATTGGGCATGCGATAGCCAGTTGATACATTGCCATTGAGTTGCCAGCTTTCGGCAGGTCGAAATACGAGACCTGCATTACCGGTAAGGGCGCCGTCATACAATGATGCTTTGGAAAATGGGAACCGGATAAATGTACTGTCAAAAACTGCTTCCAGCATATTGTAACTGTAGCGGAGTCCAGTACTCATTGTTAATTTGGGATGGGGATTTATTTTAATGCTGCTGTAAATACCCATTGTACTCCAGGTGCTGCCATCGGGGTACCTGCTAATTGCTGCTACTGCATTTCCCGTTTGAATATTGACTTGCTGCCCGGCAGAGCCTACCTTGTTAAAGACTGCTTCCATCCCGTAAAAAAGTTGTGTATTACGGAGGAGTTTTGTCAGGTCGAGATTGGCACTGATCGCATCTACTTTTTCTGACTGAATATTCCGGTTGCTGCTGTTACGGGTGCGGTCCACCCGGCTTTCACGGTAATCCTGGCCGGCGACAATCAGCTTCGCATCATCGTACAGCTTGTTCTTACGGGAATGCAGTACCTGCAGTGTATGCATTTGCCAGCACATGGGTCCATAATACCATTCTGCAAAACGAAGTGCCCCGTTTCGGTATTGAATCAATCGGTCGTAGCGGGGGGCATCTCCGGTATTTGCATAAGTATAACTGTATAAGAGATCCCAGTCTTTATTTGGTTTGAACCGGACCTTCTGAAGAAAGTTCACCTGGTTATACCCGCTGAACCGTTGTATCCGCGGATCATTGTTTTGCGTAATGCTGTCTGTTTGACCAACCCGCTTTACATACTCGGTTCGAAGGTAACTTTGCTGCCCGCCGTTTTTTCCCATTTTCAGGTCATCAAATCTGCTGTACGAAAACGAAGAGAGCAGGGCACATTTCTTCCATCCTAAATTCAGATCGAAGTGAGCGGTTTTTTCCCGGTTGGCAGTAGTGATACGGCCAAACACACTGCCTTTGACAAGAAGCTTATTTTCTCTTGAAAACCGGGGTTCCAGGGTATGAAAGTCCATCACACCACCAATAGCATCACTTCCATAAATAAGCGACCCGGGACCGAAAATTATTTCTGCGGCTTCCGTACTCAGGGCATCAATACTGATGACATTTTGCATATTCCCGCTTCTGTAAATAGCATTATTCATCCGCACTCCGTCCACAACCAGCAATACCCGGTTTGTGGCAAAACCACGGATCATCGGGCTGCCGCCACCCAACTGACTTTTTTGAATAAACACGGCACCGCTTTGTCCCAGTAAATCTGCAGCTGTCTGAGGATTATTTCTCAGGATATCATATTTGTTCAGTTTGACGATCTTGTTGGGAACTTCATTTAATTTTTGTTCCCATTTACTTACGGATAATACTACTTCATCCATTGTACGGACGATATTCGTGTCCTCTTGTGCAACTGAAACCATTGCGCTGCCATGCCATAGCAATAGCAGCAACACTTTTCTCATATAAAAAGTTTTGATTAAAGAATGAGGTTCAGAAAATTTCTTTAATCAACATTGCGGGGGAGGAGTCAGGATGGCTGCAAAGGGCGATGGTAAAAGTCCCGTACTGTTGGAGATCTGGCCGGGTACGCTATAGGTGGCAGGAACAAATTCTTCAGGTAAGTCTGCAGGCAATGTTTCGAATGAGTGAAAAAACTGTACCAGCATTGCATTGCCCCTGCTT
The DNA here is from genome assembly GCA_964473035.1 of uncultured Chitinophaga sp. GTDB lineage: Bacteria > Bacteroidota > Bacteroidia > Chitinophagales > Chitinophagaceae > JJ008. The sequence continues at coordinate 47,899 of CAYYMK010000003.1, read as the reverse complement.
TGTTCATCCTGTTGTTTGGTTTTCAGATGCTGCATCAGGGCAGTTTCCAGTTCATCGTACAAGCCGGAGATTGAAACAGTTCCATTGGCCCCGTAGTTCATGGTTTTTACATCAAACATCTGCTGGTTGAGAAAAATTTCTTTACCGGGTTTCACCCAGTGCAGTTCTGATACGGGCAGCACCATATGTACCAGCAGAGCTGCTTCCATTTTTTCTTTCATCTTGTGCCGGATCACTGACTGGTGCGCCTGAAGCAAAACGCTATATAGCACGGGCAGTAGCATGGATGTAATGAAAAACAGGGCAATATTTTTTTGGGGGATTCCGGTCATTATGATCTCTTGCCGCAAAAGTATCAATTTTTCTTCCGGATCAGGCTGTCGATCGGGTATTTTGATTTCATATCGTCCAGAACAGACTGGGCCCAGCCGGTCAATTTTACTTTTTCGTCATCGGTCAGCAGGGCATCTTTGTGTGTCCAGGTATATGATTTGAGCGGCATCTCTCCTTCTTTTACCACTTCAATCGTTTCTTCCAGCTTGTGATACTGGTAACGTAGTGGACGATTGCTGTATTCGTCAAAATTGAGTTCTTTTTTCCCATCCTGAATATGTTTATTCAACCACCAATGTACAGGCTGAATTTTGGCATACCATGGGTAGCGGGTATTGTTGCTGTGACAATCATTACAGGCTTTTGCCAGAATCGTTTTCACATCATCAGGTATGGTATATACAGCGCTGATCGCATTTGCTTGTGGCCCCTCTGCCTTATTTTTTTTTGGATGAAAAAACTGGATAACTACCAGGATGGCCAGCAGTCCAAGCATAATCTTTTTGAGCATGGTTTATTTTTTTTAAGGAGATAAAATGATCCGCATCTAAAATTACCTTATTGGACGAATTTTATTTCAAAAAATTACGGGGGAGTTATTAAAATAGTACCGGTCATTTCGGCGGGCACAGGCAAACCCATCATGGTCAAAATGGTAGGGGCGATATCGGCCAGTTTTCCGGGTTTCAGTGTGCCTTTCCAGTTGCGGTCAATGATCATAAAGGGAACCGGGTTCAGGGTATGCGCTGTATTGGGTGAGCCATCTTCATTGATCATGTAATCGGAGTTGCCATGATCGGCAGTCAGAAAAATACAGTAATCATTCTCCAGGCCAGCGGTCACAATTTTTTCCACGCATTGATCTACAGTTTCAGCTGCTTTGATGGCAGCAGGCCACACACCTGTATGCCCCACCATATCGGTGTTTGCATAATTCAGGCAGCAGAAATCGAATGTCCTGTTCCTGATTTCCGGCAATAGCGCTTCCGTAAGTTCATAGGCGCTCATCTCGGGTTTCTGGTCATAGGTGGCTACCCTGGGTGATGGAATCAGAATTCTTTTTTCTCCCGTAAAGGCAGTTTCCCGGCCACCGCTGAAAAAGAAAGTTACATGCGGATATTTTTCTGTTTCGGCAGCCCTCAATTGCGTCAGCCCGTTTTGTTCCAGCACTTCGCCCAGTGTATTGTTCAGGTTGTCAGTTTCAAATATGACATACACATTACGGAACGTCTTGTCATACTCAGTCATCGTTGTATAATGCAGGGATAGCGGTTGCATCTTTTGCTCAGGGAAGCTTTGTTGAGTGAGGGCAATTGTGATTTCACGGCACCTGTCAGTACGAAAATTAAAACAGAGTACAGCATCACCTTTCCGGATTAATCCTAAAGGCTGCTCTTGTGCGTCTACCAGCACAACGGGCCTGATAAATTCATCTGTAATTTGCTCTTTGTACGACTCCTCCACTGCGTCAGCAGCATCGGTTCCCTTTTTTGCACAACCGTGAACCATGGCATCATAAGCAATTTTGATACGCTCCCAGCGATTGTCTCTGTCCATTGCATAATACCTGCCGCACACAGTTGCAATTTTTCCAGTTGTTTGCTCCATCTTTTGCTGAAGCCTGAGTATAAAATCAAGACCGCTGTGTGGGTCAACATCGCGGCCGTCTGTGAAGGCATGTACAAATACCTGCTGCAGGTTTTCATTATGACAAGCATCCAGGATGGCCTCCAGGTGGCTGATATGTGAATGAACACCGCCATCACTTACAAGCCCCAGCAGGTGCAGTGGTTTGTTATGGGCTTTGGCGTATTGAATGGCTTGTTGCAACTGTTGATTTTGGGCAAAAGAACCATTTTTAATTGCAGCATTAATCCGCTGTAATTCCTGGTACACAATGCGCCCTGCGCCCAGGTTTAAATGACCAACTTCAGAATTGCCCATTTGTCCCTCAGGTAAACCAACCGCTTCGCCGCAGGTAACCAAACTGGTATGGGGGTACTGCCCGTACAATGAACGGGTAAAAGGTACATTTGCATTTTGGATTGCATCTGCTGAGGCAACTTTTCCAAGTCCCCACCCGTCCATAATCACCAGGATCACTTTCTTCTGTGCCATTGGTTCAGTGTATTTAAAGTAAAAATCCTTTCATTTCCAGGAATGAATTCCTGATTGTACCCTGTAAAACTACGCCCAAAACCGGGATTTCTTTCAGCCGTGCAGGGAAAACATGTTGGTTTTTAGTATTTTAGTGCTGCTTGCAAACGGGTTGTGACTATGGCATATTTTTAGATTACTATTATGATGAATTATGTGGCCCGAACAGGATCAAACGGTACTGGTAAAAAACAAAGTATGAAAAAAACAGTCTTAAGCCTATTCGCTGGTTTGTCGGTGATGCTTACAGCATTTGCTGTTCAAAAAAATATTGACCAGGTCATCAGTGCATTGAGGACAGGTAATGCTGCTGAGTTGGCAAAATATTTTGATGAAGCGGTGGATATTACTCTGCCCGATAAAAGTGACAGTTACAGCAAGGCCCAGGCACAGCTTATTGTGAAAGATTTTTTTACCAATAACAGTGTACAGGGTTTTGAGCTCAGGCACAAAGGCGATTCGCCGGGTGGTCATTATTGCAGCGGTACCCTTCGCACTGCAACGGGTAATTTTAGAACCAACGTATTTATGAAGAATAAAAACGGGAAAGAATTGCTGAAAGAAATCCGTTTTCAGGCAATTGAATAGGGAAAACATTCCGGTTTTCCAATCTATGCACTTCAGGATTTAAACCCTGGAGGAACAAAACAAATATTTCAACAAATAGTAGTAAGAAAAGCCGGGAGGAGCGGATGTAGAATTGTGATACGGTCTGTTTCTCTCTGCCTGTGAAATATTATTTTTGCCAGATGAGCATCGAAGACCCGCTGATTCACCTGATCAAAGAAGCCTTGCAGGAAGATATTGGGGATGGCGACCATTCCACAATGGCCTGCATTGACCCCGGTGCAACCGGCAAGGCTGTATTAAAGATTAAACAAAACGGAATACTGGCAGGAATACGAGTTGCAGAAGCAATATTCCGTTACAAGGAGCCAACCTGCAATTTTGTAGCTTTCAGGCAGGATGGCGACCATATAGAGGTTGGAGATATTGCTTTTGAAATTACCGCACATGTCCATACGATACTGCAATGCGAAAGGCTGGTACTCAATTGCATGCAGCGCATGAGTGGGATTGCTACCCTCACGAGGCAATACAGTGACCGGTTAAAGGGATACGCAACAAAGCTTCTGGATACACGAAAAACCACACCAAATTTCCGGTTACTGGAAAAAGAAGCTGTACGGATCGGTGGCGGGTACAACCACCGCTTTGGCCTGTATGATATGATGATGTTGAAAGACAATCATATTGATTTTTGCGGAGGCATAGAATCTGCTGTGAATAAGGCATGGCAATATGTGCAGGTACGCAACAAGAATTTGAAAATAGAAGTGGAAACAAGAAGCATTGACGATGTCAGGAAGCTGGTAGCAACCGGTGCCGGCAAGGTATCCCGTATCATGCTTGATAATTTCAGCCCGGATCAAATTAGGGAAGCATTGGCTTTGGTACAAGAAATGCCCGAAGAGATCCGTATGGAAACGGAAGCAAGCGGGGGTATTACACTGGAAAATATTGAACAGTTTGCTGCCACTGCTGTTGATTTTGTAAGTGTGGGTGCATTAATTCACCAGGCAAAGAATATAGATTTGAGTTTGAAAGCAGCACCCCAAAATCCCCCGAGGAAGGGAATTTGAAACCTTAAAGCAGACAGATCGTCATTATGAATAAGAAATACAAACCTGACAACCGGGGGTTCGTGTACAGTACAGATCCCAACTTTTCCTTTACGCAGGAGCAGGAGCACAGGGAAACAATTTTATCGTCACAACAAAAACTTCGAATCAGACTGGATACAAAAAGCAGGGCCGGAAAAGCAGTAACACTGGTGGCGGGTTTTATCGGAACTACAGAAGATCTGGATGCGCTTGCAAAAAAATTAAAGGCTTTTTGCGGCACCGGGGGCTCAGCCAAAGACGGCGAAATCATTGTGCAGGGCGACCAGCGGGAGAAAGTATTGCAATGGCTACTCCGGAATGGTTTTACGCAAACAAAAAAATCGGGGGGATAGCTTGCAGACTTTGTGTTGGTCTTGCTTTGATAGCCGGAGAAGGCAGGGAGAAATGACGCGGGCATCTTTTAAATTGAACTTTGAACATCTCTTGACTATGAGAGCCGCTTGTGCTTCAATTTTCAGTGTAAGAAGAGCATAGCGACCGGGACAGCAGGCATACGATTACAATTAAAATAAGGTACTTTTTAGTGTACTGATATCAAACAAAAATGAAAAAATTCTTCACCATTTTTATCCTGGTATTTATTATTAGTCATAGCCTGCCTGCCCAGGTCATTAAAGAAAAGCAGGCATTTGCTGAAGCGTTTGTAAGAGTGTTTGAGCAAAGGGCATCGGGATTCGATTCATTAAAAGCAAAGGATTGGGAAGATAGTTTCCAGTCAATCGTGAAAATGCCCGGGTCAACCGAATCCTACATCAGCGAGAATTTAGTGTACGGTGCTCTTTACCGTGATTCTGATAGTTTGAAAATGCTGGGGCTGTACAAAGAGATCAAACAATTGTTGGCCTATGTAGCTTCTTATTACAAAGCATCGGTGAAGTTCAAACCGTTTGATGCCGGCGACCCCTATTACGAACAATTCTTTTTTGCTGACTCCAGCTTATTTACAAGTGAAGGAAGCAATATTTCCTTTTTTAAAAGTATTTCAGATCATGATGAGGATGACGAGGAGGACAATGACTTTAGAGAAAAGTCAGCCCGGAAAGACAGCTTCGAAGTATTGCTTCTGATTAAACCGGGTAATTCTATTTCTTATTTTACTTCTGCCGGAGAAAAATTACATGATGCTGAAGTGAAACAAATTATTTCTCAGATCGCATTTGGAAGCGATCCCTGGCTGAACAAGATCAAGGTAAACAAACGGGTACAAAAAGAAGCGAATTATTATGACAGCAAGCTAAGCCTGAAAGGTTTTAGTTCGGAAATACGGGAGGGAACAGGTACAAGAAGTTCATACCTGACAACAACACTGACGAAGATCTTCAATACCACTGAAGAAAGTTTTATGCGTTCGGCGGACAGCCTGTTGATCAAAGTAAAGACAGCGATGCCTCCCGGTTTCTGTTATCATATTGATCAGGATGAAAAGGAAATATTAATTGATTTTAAGCCGGTTCCTTTTTTAAAAGAAATGAAGAATGCCCCTGATATCACGGTTATTTATTCAGAAATAGAAGGTAAAAAAAATATGTACAGACTTGTTTTAAAAATTGGAAGAACAATCTCAAAGTAGGTACAAATGCTTTTCTGCCCGATGATTTCTTGCCGCTTCTTTTTTCTCTGCAGATTCTTTAATCTTGCCCTGGCAAATTCCTGAGTGAGGGGGCCATGCCAAAAAATTACCGTTGCGCAGACTTTGCATTTCTCAACCTATCCCTGGCGAAGAGTCATTTGAAACTGTAGAAATAAGAAGATGAACTGGCTCATCCGGCAGAAACCTCATGTCGTGTGCAGTTTGGGGGGTGAACTTCATTGTCCTTGCGCAAGGCTGTAGCCTTTTTTATCACCCCACCTGTTTAAGAGCTCAAGGGAACATATTTTAAAGTTGCCGCTCATGCTGACATACAGTCCGATGACATCCTGCTGATTCAGGGGATGGCCGTCAATGCTTTCAAAACGGACATTATACTGATTGACCAGGTTTGTATAAACCGACCCGGTAGGCCATACCTGTGTACCACGATTGCTGATGCTGATCAGGTCAAATTTTACTCCGGCATGCCGTTTGCATTTTTCAGCAATTGCAAGGGGTTGCTCATTGCTTTCTATGAAAAAATCTGCGCCTGCAATGATTTCACTGCCTGCTTCCCCTGACACCATCATGGGGTTGGCTTCCAGTTTCAGGGGGGCAGGCGTTCCGGGTTTGTTAGCAATCAGCTCTTTGGCACCCAGAGCAGGCATTTTCCCAAAGTTGCTGATAATAGCTTCTGCAAACTGGGTTGTATTGACTGCCGCAACCGACTTGTCACCAAAATCACCGGTATGCACCTTGTTTTCGAGTGTGTAGAGCAGTGCATTTTCAATGATTGCAGCATTTTGGGTGAGGCCTACATGGCGCAACATGGCAATGCCACTAAGCAATAGTGCTGTAGGGTTTGCAATATTTTTTCCGGCAATATCAGGCGCGGTGCCATGTACCGCTTCAAAGATGGAAATATAATCACCAATATTGGCGGAAGGTGCAAAACCAAGTCCGCCTACAAGGCCAGCGCAAAGGTCTGATACGATATCGCCCTGCAGGTTGGTTAGAACGACCACATCAAAAAAATCTGGCCTTGTAACCAGTTTCATGCAGAGATCATCCACAATTACATCATCAGCTTTCAGCTCCGGGTACTCTTTGGCCACTTCGTAAAAACATTCCAGGAACAACCCGTCGGTTAGCTTCATGATATTGGCCTTGTGGCCGCAGGTGATGCGTTTTGCTTTTTTCTGGCGGGCCATTTCAAATGCATAGCGGATCACCTGCAGGCTGCCGGGGCGGGTAATAAACCGGCGGCTCAGCGCCACATCATGCGTCAGCATATGTTCAATGCCGCCGTACGTATCCTCAATATTTTCACGCACCACGGTAATATCAATGGGAATACCGGCCTTGCTGAAGACCGTATCTACGCCATGCAGGCTCTGGAATACCCTTTTATTGGCAAATGTATTCCAGGTCTTCCTGGCGGTTACATTGATGCTTTTGACTCCTTTACCCTTTGGAGTTTCCATCGGGCCTTTAAATAGTAAACCCAGTGTTTCAATAGTCTGCGTGGCTTCAGGAGTCATGCCATTATTGAACCCTTTATCAAACACCCATTTACCCATCTCAACAAACTCATATTCAAGTGACACCTTATTGGCTTTGAAGATATTCAAAACCGCTTCCATGATCTCAGGGCCGATCCCATCGCCTTTTGCTACTGCTATTTTCACTTTATTCTTATTTTCATTTTCGTAAGCAAATATAGACGGTTAAATTTCTTCATTTAAAATCTTTGTGATTTCGATTGGGGGGGCTAATATTTCATCCCATTTGAGATGCGAAAGCAATTAAAATAGTTCAATCTTTTACTCTGTACCCCGTTATCTGAATGTGGCAAGGGTTTATTGTTTTTATATCAGAATGGGTCAACAAAAAAGTGGAATTATTCCTGACACAGCACTTAATTCTGAAGGTAAGGGTTAATATTTAAAAATAACTTGAATGAGAAACAGACAGGTAATTCTTGTATTCGGGGTGATCATTTTGTTCAGTTGTTCCAAATCTGCAATGAAAGGAGATGATTTGCGTAATATTAATCACTATGCAGCTGCAAGTACTCAGAAAGCAGCCCCCGATGGTGATAAATACAAGGCCGTCAATTCGATTGATAAAGCCCTTGTGAGAAATTTTGTCAGCACGGATCTCCGAACTTTTTTCTTATCTTATGATACAAATATATTGCGATCGTTAAAATTTGGTGGTGGGCCTATGCCTGACACGTATAGCAGTTCAGATATCCGGTATATGGTCAGCAAGAACATTGAATTAATAGGAATTCTGTCATCAATAAGGCCTTCTACTTATTACGATATGAACCCGGAAGATGATATGGTTGTATATGCTGGGTTAATAGAAATGGATATTCAGGTAAATGGCGAAAGTATGATTGTAAATAAACCCTTCCCTTGGGCATGTATCAGAACGGTATTAGAAGGCTTGGTCACGGGTTCGGGTGTAATATCATCTTACAGGCAGCTGGTTGCAAGTGGGGCATCCTGGGGTACTGTAAGAGCTTTTCGTTGGCAATCACTCAAGCGGTATGGAGGGTGGATTATGGCTGCCGGCGCTATTTATGATATTGTTACTGAATGTTTTTCAATATTTTATTATGGGATTCTTAACACCGTTTACAATACTGTTAATCGTGCTCCATTTACTGAAACTGGTTCACCTGTGGTTTAAGCCAGGGTTGTTAAATGAGAAATTCTTTGGGCCTCCTAAAGACAGGCTTATGATCAGCATATATTATTTTCTGACAATTCTTGTTTTAACTGCAATCACATTAGATAAGTTCAAAATAATTCAAATGTTTCCAAACGACAGGTAGCGCGGTACGTATAAATACTATAAGGAGGGTCGGGTAAAACTTCAGCCCTCCTATTTTTTTTTCAATACATTTTTCTCTACTTTTATGGCATGACCAGCATGATTTCTGAAGGGATGAAGGTAAGTGTAGAAACATTTTACCAGCCCGATTACAGTAACCCGATTCAGTCGGAGTATATGTTTGCCTACCGCGTTACACTGGAAAACAAAAATTCATTTCCCGTAAAACTGCACCGGCGCTACTGGCACATCATTGACAGCAATGGCAGCCACCGGGAGGTAGAGGGTGAAGGAGTGGTGGGTATGCAGCCTGTATTGCAGCCCGGAGAAACTTACCAGTATGTAAGTGGCTGCAGCCTGCGCACGGAACTGGGGCGTATGACCGGTTATTATGAAATGGAAAACCTGTACAGCAAACATATGTTTTCAGTCAGTATTCCTTCCTTTGATATGTTTGCCCCGTTCAAGGGAAACTGATGCTTGAGCCTGCCGGTCTACTTTCTTTTTTTCACAGAGCAGTTGAAACCGGTATAGTAGGTGCAAACCAGGCTTCGTACTGGTTACCAATACTGGTTCCAAATGCTTTTTGTGTCAAAATCCCCTGTATTGTTGCCGTGTCATCAAGTATTTGCCATTTCATTTCAGGTAAACTGTCTGTGATACAATACTCAGTTTTTGTATAGGGCTCAACCCATCGAAGATTTACGATTTTGGAATGAATGTTGCCTGTTATAGGGGAATAATTATTGTTTTCCATTTCAGAATAAAGCTGTTTGGTCATAGCATCAATTTTAGTACTATCTTGCAATTTTTCATTTCGTATTTGAAATAACCTTGTTATGATATTGGAATCAAACCCGTTTACCTCGTAATGAAATAAATAGGTTTGCCCCGAAAAATAAAAAGTAAATAACCTGTTCTGGTGCTGATAATTAATAATCCTGCTGTCTTCGTAAACAGCTTTCCCAATAGGAGTGTTCTGAGATAAACTATTTTGCGCAATCAAAATGCAAATAATAGCAATCAAAAAATATGGTAGTAACTTGAAGGAATTGTTCATTTAAGTCATAAGTTTTAATCAGGTTTGAAAAATACAAAAATCAATTGCAGCGTTACTATTCTTTGTCATTTTATGTCAAAAGCAAAAACCGTTGCTGAATGTTTTGAGCCAAGTGTCACTCCGGATGTAATGGATGCCGGGTCAATTACAAAGCCATAATTTCCTTTTTTTAAAATTTGTGCTACTGTAATTAGATAACATCCTGCTGAAATTTTTGAAAAGGATAAGTTAACATTTGGTATTTCAACATTTCTTGTTTTGCCTAACAATTTTCGGGAACCAATTTTAACTCGTCTTCGGTCTTTGTCAGATTCGAATTTATAGAGTTCAACATATGTTGTCGGGTCAGTGTCTGCATCAGGTAATTTAACCACAAAAAATGCTTGGCCACTTTCTAAAACTATGGAAGATTCTTTACCGGAAACTTTAAAAAATGATTCAGACCCACCATATCCAAGCCCTTTGATTTTAATATCGACTTCAGCAGTAGCTTTTTCCAAATTTCTAAGCGTTTTATTTATTGTGTCTACATGGTTGATTGTATTCTTAAATTCAGGTACGGGAAGACTTTGCTGTGCTGTTAATTGCAGGAACAAAAACAATGATGTCGCCCATAAAAAATGATACTTCATAAAATAGTATTTATGTTAATAATTACTCATGTCAAATCTTTTCTTATTGCTTCTCTATCATTGCCATCATTACCTTTTCGCTAATTCCAGCTTTTGTTAATGCCGCAAGACCTTCGGGGGTTGTATCAAACTTGCATTTAGAACTTTTTATCTTTTGTATTATTACTGACTCAGGCAATTTGAGACCCACCATTTCTATAATGCTTTTATTTGTCAACGTGTTTGCAGCTTCTGCTTGCACATTTTTTTCTTCAGCAGCTTGAGTTTTCGATGCTTCAAAAGATGCTTTATCTTCTACCCGTTGCATTGATTCTTGTATGATTTTTGCTCTATTACATTCGGCAATAGCATCGGTAACGATGCTTCCGGATTTAAGTTCCTTTGCTTCATTGAAGTAATTTATTGCTTGAGTATATTCACTTCTGAGCAAATGACACATGCCCAAATTGTAATTTGCATGAGATACTTGTTTATCTTTTGCTTTATTGTCTTTTTTACATAATTCTAAGTTTTGCTTCGATAGTTCAAAAGCTCTGTCAATATTTCCATCCTTTAGTGCCTTGTATGCGTCTTTGAGGTTATAATCTTTATCATCAAAAAAATATAAGGTTCTGTTTTCATTCCATGGAAAATACATTTTATGGATATCCCAAACTGCATAATTGATAGCCAAATCTTGGACGTCAAATGCAGTAGGAAATTCCGGATAGCCCTCATATGACTTATTGCTTTTCTCCGGAGAGTATTCAAAAGATTGAGCTGCAAATATTCTACCTGTTGCAAGGTCAACTGTTCGGACAGACACTTTCAGGAATACTCTTGTTCTTGAATAGTAGGCATAGACCTGATAATTTACTTTCCTTTGTGCATCGTACTTTGTTTCTTTATCATAAAGTTTGTCTTGTTGAGATGCACATCGTTGAACATTTACAAAAATGAGCACTGAGGGGCCTAAAATTTTTCCTAATGTAGCAGCGCTTGTTTTGTCAACTGACCCACTTAAGGTAAATGAATGCTCCTGAAGAATTGTATTAAGGTTCGATCTGTCAACTACTTCAATATTATTGGTTACGAAATCACTAATTTAAGCGTCAACGATTTGGTCAGAGCAAGTCCCTGTTGCAGGGCCAAAAGCAACTTTATTTACCTTGATTCCAAATCCTGGCGGATG
>CAYYMK010000003.1:0-36347 GCA_964473035.1 uncultured Chitinophaga sp. | reverse complement strand
CCCGGGTTTTTTGAAACAAATTTTTTAATAATCTGCCATCCCAGCCAGGGGCCCAGATTACCGGGCGAATATTCGGGAGAAAATCCCTGGGTAAAAGGTCCTTCTCCAATGTATGTTTGAATCACAGCGGGGTTCAGTGAATTCAGGTCTTCACTTTTTACAATTTCTGTCCAGATGGCTCCTTCGTTTTCTGCACACCAGTTGATTTGTTTTTGTGTATAGCCGGTTTTTACAGAATCGGGCACAAAGGGCAGCAATTGATCGAGCAGGTACCATTGTTTGCCCCGCTGCACCATCTGTTCAATCAGTGGTTTGTCTTTTCCCAGGTCGGGAAACAGGTCGGTACACAACAGCTGCATTGCATCGCTTATGATATATTCCGGGCCAAACCTGCGGCTGCGGTATTGGGGCGCAACCTGCTGAATAAAAAACGGGTCGTGGTACACAGAAAAATTTTGACCCAGGTAAAACTGCAGGCTTATACCCAGCCAGCCGGGACGCAGAAAGCAGGGCGTGGGTCCAGCATCAGACATTGCAAGTGCATCCACCGGGCCGGCAACGGTAACCACACGGGGCGGCTGGTATGCGGGGAAATAATAACGGACATATTGAAAAGCACGGATCAAATCTTTTTCCAGCGCAATTGTATTTTTAAAAACCCGGCCGATGGTATCCCGAAGCATTGAACCCAGTTGCAGAAAGCTTCGCACGGCTTCTTCTGCATGCTCAGGCTCAGCGCCAAGTATATTGTAAAGAAAAACCGGGAGAACCTCAGGATATTTTGTCTGCAGGCGCTGCAGCTCACGGGGCAGCTGGTTGCTGTCAACAGAAAAAAAGTCGTTATCGAACCGATCTATTTTCAGGTCAACAGATATATGCGAAACATCCGGTACATTTTTTTTTTGCTTGCAGGAAAGCAGGAGAAAGGGGAACAGTAAGAATCCGATTTTTTTCATGAAGGAATTTTTATTGTTTCATCTGGCGGTTCTGCCGGGCGGATTGCTTCGTACTAAAATTTTCAGCTGTTGATGTAAACTGTTGACATCATAAACCGGTTACCCGGTTCATCTGTCATTTTTTTTTTGTTCCTCAAATCAGCAAAAAGCTGCTTTCCCCTGGCCCCCGGGCTGAATGCAAGACCGTACAGCGGATAAAACGTCATACTGCTGGTTTTATTGAATGGTAAATGTACAGCCAGAAACTTTCACGGCAACTGGCCGGGCATTCATATAAATTTGCAGTATGAGAATTGCACTGGTTCAGCAAAACTATCACATCGGGAATTTTGAACAGAATACACAAAAAATCGTAGATGGCATCAGCAGGGCAAAAGCGCAGGGGGCAAACCTGGTTGTGTTTTCTGAATTGTGCGTATGCGGGTATCCGCCAAGGGACTTCCTGGAGTTTGATGATTTTATAAATAAGTGTGAAGCTGCGGTGAAGCATATCGGGCAACACACATCGGGTATTGCCGTGCTGATTGGTGCACCCGCCCGTAACCCGGTGCGGGAAGGGAAGGATCTCTTCAACGCAGCATTTTTTCTGCATGACAGGCAGCTGAAAGGAGTGGTACACAAAACCTGCCTGCCCAACTATGATGTGTTTGATGAATACCGGTATTTTGAACCTGCCGATTGCTGGAATGTGCTGGAGTTGCAGGGAAAAAAACTGGCTGTTACTATTTGTGAGGATATCTGGAACCTGGGCGATAATCCGCTGTACCGCCACTGCCCGATGGATGAGCTGATGAAGCAAAAACCGGATATCATGATCAATCTTTCAGCATCACCGTTTGATTATACGCATGTGGAAGACCGCAAGGCTATTGTAAAACTAAATACAGCCCGCTACCGGCTGCCCATGCTTTATTGCAATGCGGTGGGAAGCCAAACTGAAATTGTATTTGACGGAGGCTCGCTGGCAATGGACAAAGACAGCAACCTGGTACAACAACTGCCTTTGTTTGAAGAGGCCATCGGCCTATTTGATATAAATGATGACGGAAGTTTTCAGCAGGCGGTATGCGCGGCTGCCACCAGCTTGCCTGAGGAAGAATTGAGTCCATCTGAGTTTGATCCGCACCTGGGTACTCAGGAGATTTATCAGGCCATTGTGACCGGAATCCGGGATTATTTTTCGAAAATGGGTTTTACAAAAGCCATCCTGGGAAGTAGCGGAGGAATAGACAGCGCTGTGACCCTTGCTTTGGCCTGTGCTGCACTAGGAAAAGACAATGTACGGGCCGTGCTGATGCCATCCCGGTTTTCGAGCAGCCATTCGGTCAATGATGCGGAACTTTTGAGTTTGCGTCTGGGCAACCCGTTTGATCTTGTTCCGGTACAGTATGTGTTTGAAAGTTTTTTGAAGCAGTTGAGACCCATTTTCAAAGACCTGCAATTTGGTGTGGCGGAAGAAAACATTCAAGCCCGTACCAGGGGCAATCTGCTGATGGCTATTGCCAACAAGTTTGGCTATATACTGCTCAATACATCTAATAAAAGCGAACTGGCCACTGGCTATGGCACATTGTATGGAGATATGGCGGGCGGATTGTCGGTACTTGGCGATTGCTATAAGATGCAGGTATATGCACTGGCAAATTTCATCAACCGGGACCGTGAAATTATTCCGCAATCTATTATTGAGAAGGCTCCATCGGCCGAATTAAGACCTGGGCAGAAAGATTCAGATTCACTGCCAGAGTATTCGTTGCTCGACAGAATCCTGTACCAGTATATTGAGCGCAGAAAAGGACCAGATGAGATAAAGGCAATGGGTTTTGACCCTCCGCTGGTTGATAAAGTTTTAAAGCTAGTAAACAGCAATGAGTATAAGCGAAACCAGTTTTGCCCCATCATACGCATATCTCCCAAAGCATTTGGCGTTGGCCGCCGGGTGCCCATAGTCGGAAAATATCTATCCTGAAGATTAGTGCTGAAAGGTTATAGTCACCAGGATCACCGCACCCACCGGTGGCGCATATCCCTGAGATACGACTAATTCTGTTTCTGATACCGATACCAGTGTAAACTCGGGGTTGCCTGTAAAAAGCGAGGCCGAAATATTTAAAGTGGTTTCATTATTAGTGAGTGACCATGTGAAGGGTACAGAATCGGGGTCTGCCGGATCACATTTCGTTGACCCTTCCGCAACTACGCCGGTTCCGGAATTGGTTCCGGTGACAGTAAAGGTCAGGATGTTATCTTTTTTACATGGATCAAAAGGGGGGACCTGGTTTGAGACATCGGCTCCGTTTGCTGAAGCCGACTTAAATTTCCAGGAGGCCTGAACCAATAATTCGGCTTTTGTTTTTGGTTTGGGTGTGTTGTTTTTTTCGCAGGCAGGAAGCAGCATGAACAAACAGGCAACTACAGTCAGATATATCATTTTTTTCATCATAAAGTTTATTTTTTGACTTCTACACAAAACCGGGTTTTCCTATTAAATTCCCTGGTGAACCTACAAGGTAATTTTCTTAACGCTCAGCCAGCCAAAATAGTGCCATGGTATATCAGAAATGCCTGTTTTTTTGTGGATTTGAGGTTTCGGAAGGTTTGAGGGGTTTTCTTGCGGTTGCATCAATCTCCTGTAAATTGCGCAGTTATGGAAGCCATTGTATATAAGTCCACCGGAAGCTGGTACACCCTGAAAGATGAAAATGGCCGGATTTGGAATGGCCGCATCAGGGGAGCCATGAAACTGGAAGACATTACCAGTACCAATCCTGTTGCTGTTGGCGACCGGGTGGAGGCTGAACCGGAATATGCAGAAGGCAATATGGCGTTCATTCTGCACATCTTACCCCGGCATAATTATATTAACCGGCAAAGCCCCCGGCACAAACACCAGCAGCATATAGTGGCAGCCAACCTGGATCAGTCGCTGCTCATTGCCACACTGAAAGAGCCGAGGACATCACAGGGGTTTATTGATCGCTTCCTGGTAGCATCAGAGATGTACCATGTGCCGGCCGTGATTGTGTTTAATAAAAGTGATTTGTACAAAAGTAAAGAGCTGGAGAAGTTTGAACAATGGAGTGCAATGTATGAAGCAGTGGGCTACAAAGTGTTGTTGGTAAGTGCGGAGCGAAATGAGGGAATTGGAGAACTGATAGCTTTATTGCGGGGTAAAACCACATTAATAAGCGGACATAGTGGTGTGGGCAAGTCGTCTTTATTAAACAGGATCATTCCTGAAATGAATCTCAAAACAGGGGAGATCAGTGGCTGGAGCGGAAAAGGGCAGCACACCACCACATTTGCCGAAATGTTTGACCTTCCGCCAGAGACCAGAGGCCGCATCATTGACACTCCCGGTATGCGGGAGTTTGGCCTGGTGGATATTAAAAAGCAAGAGCTATCTCATTATTTTCCTGAGATGAGGAACCTCTTAAACAACTGCCAGTTCAACAACTGCCTGCATGAAAATGAACCAGGTTGTGCAGTAAAAGAGGCAGTGGTTCATGGCAAGCTTCATGAAGACAGGTATATCAGTTACCTGGGGATACTGGAAAGTATAGAGGCAAAAAGCTATTAGTTTAGAGCTAAGAGCTAATAACCTTCCTACGCAATATTCCTTCTCCCTTCATTGAACAGTCTTCCTTCCAGCCCGTTGGCCAGTTCCACCACCGCCTTGTTGTCCTTATTCAGGGCATCACGGGTTTTAGTGGGGAAGATGGAGATACCGTTGTAGATACTGTAGTGCAGGGTGAGGTTGTGGCCTTTGAAGCGGAACTCCCAGTCAATCGCATCAAAATCGTCTTCTTTATTTGAAAAGCGGATTTTGAAATCCTGACTCAGAATGTCGGCAATCCGGTAAAATTGTTTTAAACCGCCGTCATCGGCAATTACGGCTTCGGTACAGCCTAAAGTGGTTCGCAGGGTGAGGCTCATCGTTCGGTTTTTTAGTTTCGTTCATGTGGTCCGGATTCATTCCAGCTACACGACCAAGACATGAATATTGGATAGAAAGCTGCACCAGGCAGCTTAGTTTTTGAACTTTTTTGCTTTTTTTACTGATTTGGCTGCTTCAGCATCACCGCTCAGAATTTTTTCCGCACCTACGTTTTTACCATTACTCGGGCATCCGTACTTGGGCTTAAACAAACCGCCGAAAACATTGCCAAATATCTTGCAGGAGCTAAGTGTCAGCATCAGGGCCAGGGTAATCGTTAAAAACCGGAGTTGTTTCATAGTGTATTTTGGCTTTACCTGTTTGCTTAATTTATCCGGTACATCTGCTGCTTCATACTGCCAGAGGTTTTTTTTACCTGTATTGAAAAGCCTGTATCTCAGAAGTACACGTTTCTGTTAACGAAATTAACAGGAATTAATTGCTTTGAGAAAGGGTTTTGTGCCGATTTATTGCAGGTGGTTATTCCTTGTTTTCCGGCTTTCAATCTTTATGCTTCTCCTCTGTGGAAGAGTGTTTCGGATTTCTGTACCAGTCTGCATATTTAATATAATTTTCAGCGATGCGGTTTATTTCTCCCCCGATCATTTCCAGGGGTATATCTTTTATTTTTTTAGCGGGTACACCGGCATAAATGCTTCCGGCTTCGCAAACAGTATTTTCAGGCACCACGGCTCCGGCCGCTATGATGGTATTACTGTGTACCACGGCATTGTCCATTACAATTGCACCCATGCCAATTAATACATTGTCATGCAAAGTGCACCCATGTACTATTGCATTGTGACCTATGGAAACATGATTGCCGATCGTGGTGCCATATTTCTGAAAAGTGCAATGGATACAGGCCCCGTCCTGCACATTTACTTTGTTTCCTATTTTAATAAAGTTTACATCGCCCCGGATCACAGTATTGAACCAGAAACTGCAATCATCACCGGTGATCACATCGCCGACGATGCTGGCATTAGGAGCAATAAAACAGTTGCTGCCGAATTGCGGATGTTTGGTTTCTACGGGTAAAATTACGGGCATGTTGTATTTTTTACAAGCTTAAGTAGTTTCAACACAGAGGTACGGAGGTTTGTGAGTGACACAGAGAGCCTCTGTGTCACTCTGTACTCTCCCTGACTCTGTGTTGAAATCTCATCGTCTGCAAATTAGAGAATTTCTTTGCGCCTTTGCGTTGCCTTTGCGTTCTTTGTGTGAAATAAATTTGTTTTGACCCAACGGGATCTTTTTCTCCGACATGTTGCACAAACTTCGCCGGCTCCGATGGCTTTTGAAATAGCAAGAGCAGAGGGTTGTTTTTTGTATGATGTGCAGGGCAAGGAATATATTGACCTGGCCGGTGGCATCAGTGTAGCCAATACAGGGCACCGCCACCCGAAAGTGATTGAAGCCATCCAAAAACAATTAGACGCCTACCTGCATGTGATGGTGTATGGCGAATTTATAGAAAGTCCGCAGGTGCAATATGCCCGGTTGCTGACGGAGCAATTGCCTGCCTCATTGAACTCTGTTTATTTTACCAACTCTGGTGCGGAAGCTGTGGAAGGGGCCATGAAACTTGCCAAGCGGGTGACCAACCGATCACAGATGATTGCTTTTAAAGATTCGTATCATGGCAGTACACAGGGAGCATTGAGTGTGATGGGCAATGAGTACTGGAGAAACTCTTTTCGTCCTTTGCTGCCGGATGTGCTGCACCTGGAGTACAATTCATTTGAATCGCTGAACGAGATAACGGAACTAACCGCCTGTGTCATTGCTGAAACAGTTCAGGCAGAAGCAGGAATCATTGTTCCATCAAAAGAATGGATGCAGGCTTTGCAAAAAAGATGTGATGAAACCAGAACATTGCTCATACTGGATGAGATACAAGCCGGTTTTGGCCGTACCGGTAAGCTCTGGGGATTTGAGCATTTTGATATTGTGCCCGATATTTTATTATTGGGAAAGGCATTGGGTGGCGGCATGCCGCTGGGTGCGTTTATTTCGGATAAAAAAATAATGGATGCTTTTACGGAGAACCCGGTGCTGGGGCATATCACTACATTCGGCGGCCACCCGGTTTGCTGTGCTGCGGGTATGGCAGCCATGAAGGCATTGCTGGATGAGAAAATGATTGACGGGGTAAAACAAAAGGAAGAGTTGTTCAGATCATTGCTTGTTCATCCTAAAATAAAAGCAATCCGTTCTATTGGTTTGTGGATGGCGGTGGAGTTTGATTCGTTTGAAACGAACAAGAATGTGATTGATGCCTGTATTGTCAACGGAGTATTGACCGACTGGTTTTTATTTGCACCGGATTGTTTAAGGATTTCGCCGCCCCTGGTAATTGAGGAAGTGCAGGTTGAAAAGGCTTGTAAGAAAATAGTCAATGCCTGTAAATTGTAAGAACACCTTGACGTATTGTCTAATCTCTGTGGGTAAATTAAGATTTTCACCCCTCATTATATTTATGTAATTATATACAAATGGTGTGGTAAAAAGCTCATGTAATTTCTCTTTCTTCACCTCTGGTTTTGTGGATACCAGGACAGAGAAAATCGTTTTCCTGTTACAGTAGTTTAAAAACCCATGCAGCCAGCAATGCTCCTGCAACTGGCCCTATAACAGGAATCCATGAATACCCCCAGTCACTGTCTCTTTTACCGGGTATGGGCAACAAAAAATGTGCTATGCGGGGTCCAAGATCTCTTGCCGGATTGATCGCATAACCCGTTGGTCCACCCAGTGATAAACCGATGGCCAATACTAACAGCCCAACGGGTAAAGCGCCAAGTTGCCCTGTCTTGCTTTCAGGCATTGACAGCAAAGAAGCGCCAAGCACCAGTACAAATGTTCCGATGATCTCGGTGGCAAGGTTCCAGGTTGTATTCCTGATGGCAGGTGCGTTGCAGAATACCCCCAGCTTTGCATTCGTATCTTCTGTTTCATCAAAATGCTGCTTATATGCAATAAATACAATGATGGAAGCAGCAATAGCCCCCGCAAACTGTCCGGCAATAAATGGAAGAACATTGTTGATGTCAAAATCAGCAGCAACGGCCATGGCAATAGTAAAGGCCGGGTTCAAATGACCTGCGCCTCCCATTGCCAGTGATGCGGACACACCCATGTAAACGGCCATTCCCCATCCAAGGGTGATGACAATCCAGCCGCTGCTGTTTCCTTTGGTTTTGGTTAATACAACATTGGCTACAACGCCTGCTCCGAGGATAATGAGGATGAAGGTTCCGATGAATTCAGCAAGAAATGCAGACATGGTTAAGAGTTTAGAGTTTGATGTTTAAAGTTTGAGGTTGGTGCGTAATTGATCGCGATGACATTAAAGTTATTGATTTGTTCTTTTATCCAGTTCTCATCTTTGCTCATTTCTTCTGCCATAATTTTGGCGACAAGGGGAGCAGCCTTAATAGCTTCGTTTGCATTCAACAAAAGCTGTCTTGTTCTTCGGGATAAAAAATCTTCGATAGTCATGCACATTTCTTCCGCCACAGATTTTTTAATAATGGATTTCAATTCTTCTTCGGTTAACGAAGTTATTTCAGCTGAAGGGACTGGCTGATCATGCCCGGTTAATTTTAATCCTTTTGTAATGCATTGCTTATGCGGCATCTCCGATTGTTGAATGGCAATATCAATCACATCTTCTGCCATTTTCCGGTAGGTGGTCCATTTTCCCCCGGTGATGGTAATCATTCCAGATTTGCTAATGGAAATAAAATGATCTCTTGCCAATGCTGCAGTTTTTTTATTCTTTTCTTTTACCAGAGGCCGCAGACCGGCAAACATACTTCGCACATCTTTCAGTTGCGGGTCTTTGGAAAGAAAGCGGCCAATATGGGTGAGCACAAAATCAATTTCTTCTGCTAGAGGAACGGGTTCCGGCCCTATTTCATGTACAAGGGTGTCGGTTGTTCCCAGCACAATTTTGCCATGCCAGGGCACTGCGAAGAGCACCCGGCCGTCGTCAGTGCGGGGTATCATAATTGCAGTGTCTCCTGGCAAAAATTCTTTATCAATCACCAGGTGTATGCCCTGGCTGGGACTGATGATATCTGTGTGTCCGGCATCATCCATTTTCATGATGCTGTCTGTACATACGCCTGTGGCATTGATGACTGCTTTACTCCGTACTTCGTATTCTTTACCGGTTAAGGCATCCTGAACCCAAACACCAAAAATCTTTTTTTGCATTTTCAACAGGCCACGTACAGGAAAGTAGTTCAGTACAGCAGCGCCATTTTTTGCGGCGGTTTGTGCAATGCTGATGGCCAGACGTGCGTCATCAAACTGACCATCGTGGTACAGTACTCCGCCTTTCAGACCTTCGGAGTCCAGGGTGGGAGCCAGTTGCAGTGTTTCATCTTTGGACAACCATTGAGAAGGACCCAGTCCAAGTTTGCCGGCCATCTTATCATAAATTTTTAACCCGATCCCATAAAATGGTTTTTCCCACCATTTATAATTAGGCACAACAAATTTTTGGTTATGCACCAGGTGTGACGCATTGCGCAGCAACAATCCTCTTTCTTTCAGGGCCTCCATCACCAGTTTGATATTACCCTGCTGCAGGTAGCGGACACCCCCATGCACCAGTTTTGTACTGCGGGAGGAAGTGCCTTTGGCAAAATCATGCTGTTCAAATAGAATAGTTTTTAACCCCCTTGATGCAGCATCCAGTGCAGTGCCCAATCCGGTTGCTCCGCCGCCGATGATACAGACGTCCCATTCGGGAGCATTATCTAATCGTTGTATCATTTCGTTGCGGTTCATTTTCAACACGGAGTAAGGGAGGAAATGAGTTACACAGAGTTTAGCTTTCCGTTAATTCTCCTCCTTATTCCGTTTTTTAGGAGAACTACATTAAAATTAATAAGTAAACCAAGCTTCTTACCGGATAGTTTAAGATAAGTCACCAGTTGAGCTTCATGAACAGGCAATATGATTTCAACAGATTTTAATTCAAGAACTATTTCATCTTCTACCAAAAGATCAATCACAAATTCTTTGTCGAGAAACTCGCCACGGAAGTATACCGGTACTATTATCTGGCTTTTGACGTTTAAGCCCTCATCTGTAATTACTTTTTTCAGGCAAACTTCATAAACAGATTCCATTAGTCCGGGGCCAAGTTCTTTATGCACATCAATAGCACATTTAATTATTCTTTCAGTTAAGGAATTATACCAGCTTTCATTTTTTATCATCTTAGATCTATTTTATCTCTGTGTAACTCTCCAACTCTGTAACTCTGTGTTGAAATTAACTAACCGCCCAGCTTACAGCTGCCTTCACCGCTCTCTGCCATCCATTCACCAATTCATTTCTTTTTTCATCCCTCATTGAAGGAGCAAACGATTTATCCACTTGCCACTGCTGCTGTATCTCTTCCACATTCTTCCAATAACCAACAGCAATGCCTGCCAGATATGCCGCACCAAGGGCCGTTGTTTCTGTGATTGTTGGCCGCACCACTTTTGTATTTAATATATCACTCTGAAACTGCATCAACGCATGATTCACCGTTGCCCCGCCATCTACCCTCAGTTCTTTTATATGAATGCCTGAGTCTGCTTCCATGGATTTCAATACATCGTATGTCTGATAGGCAATACTGTCCAAAGCAGCCCTTGCGATATGTGCATTGTTGCTTCCTCTTGTCAATCCAAAAATACTTCCCCGTGCATGCTGGTTCCAGTGAGGTGCTCCAAGCCCGGCAAATGCAGGAACAATATAAACGCCGTCCGTATCCTTCACTTGTGCAGCTAATTTTTCTATTTCAGCCGATGTGCGGATGATCTTTAATTCATCTCTTAACCATTGTACCACTGCGCCTGCAATGAATACACTTCCTTCCAGGGCATATTCTATTTTTCCATTTACTTGCCAGGCAATAGTGGTCAGCAAATTATTTTTTGAAGCAATTGCTTTTTCGCCGGTATTCATCAGCATAAAACAACCGGTGCCGTAAGTATTCTTCACCAGGCCGGGTTGCGTACACATTTGTCCGAATAGCGCAGCCTGCTGGTCGCCGGCGATACCGGCAATGGGAACAGTTTCATGTTCACCATAGATTTCACTGCTTGCTTTTACTTCCGGCAATACAGATGCAGGGATATCAAATAATTTTAACAGATCTTCATCCCATTGAAGGGAGTGAATATTAAACAACATGGTTCGGGATGCGTTGGAAACATCGGTCACATGCACTTTTCCATTGGACAGTTTCCAAACCAGCCATGTGTCAATAGTGCCGAAAGCCAATTCTCCATTCTCCGCTTTCTTTCTTGCGCCTTCCACATTATCTAATACCCATTTCAATTTGGTGGCGGAGAAATAAGCATCAATGATCAATCCTGTTTTTTGCTGAATGCCTGCAGCATGGCCTGCAGTTTTCAGTTCATCACAATAAGCGGCGGTCCTTCTGTCCTGCCACACAATAGCATGATAAACGGGCTGACCGGTTTTTCTGTCCCACACTACTGATGTTTCTCTTTGATTGGTGATGCCGATAGCTGCAATCTCTTTCATGTTGCTATGGGCTTTTGCTATTGCCTCTGCCATTGTACCAAACTGGGTGCTCCATATTTCATTGGCATCATGCTCCACCCAGCCAGGCTGCGGAAATATCTGTTTGAATTCTTTTTGCGCCACACTGATGATATTTCCCTGTTTGTCAAACAGCATGCTGCGGCTGCTGGTGGTACCCTGGTCCAGGGCAAGAATGTATTGCTGCATGAGATGTGGTTTTCAGCAAAGAAAGATATGAAAACAATTTTTGCGGCCGGTATTAAAATGAGACCCTGAAACTGCCAAATATGCCAAATGATTTATCTCCTTCTTTTGGCAATCTGGCCGGGAGCACCCTCCAGATAAAATCAACCCGGAATACTTTAAAAATATTATCAACACCCGTACCCAGCTCGAGGTAGGTATTCCCATCAAGAGTTTGAAAGCTGTAGCCTTCTTTAAAATTGAATGCCCTGTTGGCCGGAGTGAGACTGCCCCATAGTGTTTTGGCTGTCCAGAACTGGCGCAACCTGAGTTTAGGAAAAAGCCGGAAGATGCCATTCCCGATGTTGTGTTCCAGATTGATGCCGGCATACCTGTCATGAATAAATTCCCACCGGTTCATCATGTTAAAAGCGTATTTATTGTAATAATGAATTTCATTTCCAGGGGCTATATCAAGCAATGTGAAGGGCAGTGTGCCAAATGTTTTTCCGCCAAACACATACCATTGAAGATTGCCTAAAGGCGGAATTTTAGTATTGCCTGCAATGCTGGCAGATACCTTACTGTAAGTATAACTGCTGCGAAAAACTCCGGAAAATCCCCGGCTGATTGAAATTTCTCCGATAGGGTAAGAGCTGCCAAGACTGGTCCGGTAAAAATGACTTTCTAAAAAACGCTCCAGCCATGCAAACCGCAATTGCAATGAAATTTCAAAAGTCTTCAGCGGATCGCCGCTGGCCGTTGCCCTGAAAGAATCAATTGGTACAAGGTTTCTTAAAGGCAGGGTAGATTTATGGAGTATCGTAATCCTGCTGCTCAGCCAGGGCAGCATTTCTTTAAAAAATTCAAATCTTTTTTCCTCAACCTGTATATTTTTTACAGGGATTCCCTGTTTTCGGACTGCCAGTGCAAAAATATTGTCCTGTGATACTTCGCCGTAGTAATTCTGCCCCCAGTCAAGATCTTTGGTGAAGGAGGCATACAAGTACATTCTCGGATCTTTTTTGGGCAGGTAAAATGTCTCGGCCATTCCTTTCAGTTTTTTATCGCCAAATCCATAAGCCAGGTATCCGTGAAACTTTATTTTTTTATTAAAATGTTTGTTGGTGCCAAGGTCAAAGCGGATGCGCAGGCCCTCCCATCCGTTTGAGGAGACCCAGTTGAACCAGGGACCGATCTGGTAATTACCAATATCTTTATACCCGGTGCCGATCATTGACATTGTTTTTGTAATTTTTTTAAAAACCGGGGCTTTCGTTAGCGTGTCAATCATTTTAATGATGGCACTTTCTGTTTTTGTCAATGGTTCATGCCTTGCTGTGTCCCAGAATTCTTTGCTTTTTTCAGAAATGCCCGGTAGGGTGATGATTTCTTCTGTTTGTTTGTTTCGGGCCAGTTCCCGGGTTACAGAACTGTCATTGACAACGACATTTCTGTAAGTGGTGGTTTTTCGTCCGATGAAACCTGCCCGCTCAATTCCCCGGGGAGATACATCCACCACGTATTTGTCTTTAGAAATAAACCATGTTGAATCGGTGAGCATGTGGTATTCCTGGATGATGCTCAGGTTTTCAACGAAGTTTACATTCGCTTCTTTTCCCAGCCGCAGGTTCATTCGCTGTACTGCAAAACTGCCGACATGCACCCAGCAGTCTCCTTCAAACGTATCGCCACCCATGCGCCGGGGTGTGAAGATGAGATGATAATACCTGTGCCCGGCAATCATCTGTGTATCTACTACCCGGTAATTGTAATAAAAATCTCCGTGATCGCTGACCGGGCTGACAAACTGCTTGTCAAATACCGGAATAAAATTATTATAGACATTCACGACCTGGTCCATCCCTCCGAGAAACTTCAGCATGCTTTGATTTTTTATACCATTCAGGTTGGCAGCTTTTATGATTTCTCTTCGTCGTTTGGGGTTTTTCTGGTAGTAATAATCCGAAACTGCTTCGGTCATATAGGCGGGCAGGTACCGTATACCTTCGGCAGTGTCAATATTCTGGTTGATGAGGTTGCTGATCGGTTTCAGGGGCTTCAGCCGGCCAAATTTCTGAAAATTGATATTCTTCAGGTCCAGTTCCAGTTTGTTGTATAATTCATAGGAGAAGTTGTCAAACCTGTACCGGTCATTATCTGGTTTGTGCTGTATGATTTTTCGCCATACCAGCAGGCCTTTGTTGACCTTCACTTTTACGGAAGCGGCTTCTGAAAAGCTGCCACGTTCCAGCAGCACGGTGAGGAAAATACTGTCTTTGCGGGGGTTCAGTATATAGCGAAATGGCTGATAACCCACACAGGTAATCAGCAGCGTATCGGATGGCCATTTCCTGAAATAAAAAGTAAAGCTGCCCGCTGAATCAGTCAGTTTTCCGTTGCTGCTGTGTTCAAATTGGACCGATGCAAAAGGAATCTTTTCTTCACTGCTGGCATCCAGCACCACACCCGAAATCATTTTGGATTGGGAACATACATGACTGCTGTACACCAGCAACAGGCAAAGGATAAGCGTTTGGTATAATTTCAACCGGAACATCGGTCGTTAAAAATACAAATGTGACCGGACTTTTTATCAGGTCAGATCATATACATGAGCGGCGGGTGTTTGTGACACAGATGTTTTGAAAGTTAATTCGAATGTCACAATAAGATTGTAGCAATCAAATTAAAACATCTTCTTATTTAATTAACAGATCAAAAATCCAACCCCATTGCAATGTACCAAATCGGTTTTCCGCGAAAGACCCCTTTCATTTCCCATGCAGCATCTACCCGAAGGAAATAACCCAGCAGGGTACTGCGGGCGCCAAATCCATATCCGCCTGCAAACGGGCCAATGCCACCTGCTTTTACCTTCACAGTTGCGGGTGGTGATACGTATGTAACATTGGGCCTTTCCAGCGCATCAAACCTGCCGTTCCAGGCAGTACCAAGGTCCACAAACTGTACGATCTGGAAATTGCGTAAAAATGCATTGTTAATGGGTTTATTAAAGAATGTAGTGAATACCGGCACTCTGAATTCACTGTTGATGACCACTGCGTTGTTTCCATTGGCTACATTTTGTAAAAAGCCCCGCATATTCACCGCCAGAGATTCGTATGCATAATCTGCATCGGGATCCGGCTGGTTGGCCGGGTTGAAATAACGATAGCTGCCATTATCTTTCTGATTGCTGCCAAAGATGAGCCAGTTGTCCACGCCGCCCAGGTAGTAAATGATTTTCTGGTTGCCCCAGGAAAAATCGCCGGCAGCCCGTACAGCCCAGATGATATTGCGGTACAGCGGCAGGTAATGCCTGGCGTCAAAACCAAAATTAAAGGTGGTTGGATGTTTTTTGGGTCCGGTTGCTCCTGTTTTGCTAATGCGGGCATTGAGATCCATGTATGCCTTCCAGCGCAGGCCGTTCCAAATATTCAGGGCCGGGCTTATGGCATCGTCGTGAATGTATTCAATACGGGCAAGGCCATAGGTTTGCCGGTCATCTTTTCCTTTCAGTGAGCCGTTGGGGTCAAAATTGTTGGCCAGTTTTACATACTTATCACTCCGGTACCCAATATTGGCTCGCAGACTTTGTATGCGGTTGAAAGGGTAAGTGACCGTGGCCTGGTACAGGTTGGTAAACTGCTTTACATTATACGACGCTGTGTCGTACAGCGGAGGATTTAGTACGGAATTGCGATAGTAGGTGATTGCATAGTCAATTCTTTTTTTCAGGTACTGCGTGGTAAATACATATTCATTATTCCTAAGGTCGGGGCTGATGCGGAATCCCCCGGCAAATTTCCAGTCTTCGAACAAATCGGAAGTACCTACACGCAAAATACCGTTCAGCGGATCGCCATTGCTAAGCTGTATCGGCCCATTGCCACCCTGGTAGGGCTGCAGGCGGGTTACAAGTACGTTGTTGTTAAAGCCACTGACCAAATAATCGTTGAAGAATTTCGGAGGACGATATTCCCACACTTTAGCTTTTCTCAATACGGATTCTTTGCCAATTATTCTGGACGGCACCACTTTGCCCAGCATACTGCTGTCTGTTTTTTCTTTTTCATCTTCAAATCCGGTGATGAAAACATTGTTCTGGTTATTTCCGGCTGAGTCCTTTGCTGCCCGCACCGATTCTTTTCTCAGTGATAATTTTTCCTCTTCAATGACCTTTCTCATGTACTCGGTGGGTCGTGCGGTTACATTCCTGCGGCGCAGCGTATTTTCATCTACTTTCAGGCGGTACAGTAATTTCAGGTCTCCCAGTTTTATGACTTCACTCACCATCTGGTTGTCGCCTGCAGTGCGGGTTTCCAGCATACTGCTCTGGTAGTTGGTAAGAGGAAAAACATAAGAAGAATCGGCAGTGATGGAAACATACCCGACTGAATCAATATCGGTTTTTCCCCATTCTTTCAGCAGGCTGTCCACATCTTTGCGAGGCGGGTTGCGCAGCACTTCATCCCCAATAAAAACCAGTGTGTCGTAGCCGGCTCTTTCGGTGGTGAAAAATCCTGCGTAGCGGTTGTTGACACCATTTTCATCGCTGACAAATGTAAAATGCGACTGGTTGTATTGTGAAGGGAAACGGGCATTACCCCGCTTGAGGTCGGTCAGTTTGGAAATCTGCCTGAAGTCTGATTTGTTCCAGTTGTCAACTAAATAAATATTAAAGTGGTTGGCAGGTAATGAATCATCGCCGCTGGTTGCCTGAGCAGTGGGCCTGTTGCTGGAATAAAGAATACCTGTTTTGTTAGGAAAAGCCACAAAGGAGGGATCAAGATCATCGTACACATCGTTGGTTATCTGCTCTGCGGTCTGCTTGTCTATTTTGTACACATAAATATCGGTTTGTCCGCTGCGCACGGCACTGAACAGAAGAGTATTATTGTCCAGCATGTATTTCATGTCCTGAACCTGGTCAAATTGTTCTATATCATGTTGCCATAGCTTGTTGCGGTTGACGAGGTCATATACAAAGAATTTATTTTTTCCTTCTTTGTGGTATAGAACAGCCAGCCGGGTGCCTTTGCCGTCCCATGCCAGCAGCGGATAGTTCGGGTGCAAGTCTTTTTCACGGGTGCGTACGCCCAGTTTCAGCAGCACCTTCCGGGTTACAAAATTTTCCATGAGGACTACCTGGTAGCGGCCCTGTTTGAATTCCGTTACCGCATAGGTAAAACTGCGGGGTTGCGGGCTGGCATTGAACCGTATGAAATCTTTTTTTCCCGTTTCTTCCGATACGGACAACTGACCGCGGGGGGTATTGCGCCTTCCCCGGATATCTTTAAAATACTGCTGCTGCACATCTGTCATAAAATCCTGCAGTATTTTTTTAAATTTCTTTTTGGCGATTTTGTTGGATGCATAATTCAGGTTTCTGTAGATGCGTGCCAGGTACAGGAAATACGTTGTTTTGCTTTTCCCGTATTTGTCGGCAATGTACTTCCAGAAAGCATGGCCGGCCAGCAGGGGTTTTTCAAATGCAAACTGGTAAAAGTTGTTGTAATCGCCTGCAAGCATTATGCCCCTCAGATCGTCATCAAGCCGGGTATTCCAGTATTCACCAGCAAAGGAAATATAGCCATCTGTCAGCCATTTGGGCAGGTCGAGCAGAGCCTGGTTGGTAGCAAACTCACCCAGATCATCGCCAAAGAGCAGGTTTTCAACGAGTACCCGGGCAATGCCTTGCCGTATCTGCCGCTTCAGGTTATCGTGGTTGCCGTCAAAATAGACAATCATTTTATTGTTGACGAGCTTGGTGACCCCACCGGTATTTTGCCAGTCAATACCAATACCTATGTTGGATTGCTGCATTTCATCATAGTTGTTGTACACAACAATGTTGAGGCGGCGCTGCGTTCCGTATTCAATAAACTCTTCCAGTGAAGGGAGTTCAAGTTCAGCCACCTGTGCCACATACTTACCAAGACCCAGCCCATCCTGGCTGAAGTAGGTATTGAAATTATCGGTCTGGTAATATTTCCATTTGAATTTCTGATACTGCACCCGGTTTTTACCAAACTCCACGGTGTTCACTTGTGCTGCTGTTTCCATTGCAAAAAGAATAGATACACAGGCGATCAGGTTGACTGTTTTCTTCATAAAATCTTACTGTTTCAAATTCCTGTTCCAGAGGTAGCGCAGGACAGGGATATATTTTTCCCAAAAATCCGGAGAAAAACCGATTTTGTATTAAAATTACGGAAAACCCGGATGTTAAATATTTTATCATTTTGCTTTAACCCCGTTCAGGAGAACAGCTATGTTTTGTACAATGAAAAAGGGAGCTGCTGCATCATTGATCCCGGCTGCTACTATCCGCAGGAAAGGGACGAATTAAAAACGGGTATAGAAAAGACAGGTCTCCGACCTGAATTGCTGCTTAATACTCACTGCCATCTTGATCATGTATTTGGCAATAAGTTTGTACATGATACCTGGGGATTACCCCTGCATATTCACCCAAATGAAAGGCCGGTGCTGGAATTTGCACCTCAGGCCGGCACTATGTGGCAGTTGCCTTTTGACAATTATGAAGGTCCGCTGACAGATATCCATGCAGGTCAAATGATCATGATTGGGGATGAGAGCCTGGAAGTCCGGCATGTGCCCGGACATTCACCCGGCAGTGTGGCGTTTTATCATGAAGCAGGGGGTTTCATCATTGGCGGGGATGTGCTCTTTCAGTTGAGTATTGGCCGCACCGACCTGCCCGGAGGAGATTTTGATACTCTGGCACACAGTATCAGAACCGGGTTCTTTACGCTACCCGATGAAACAAAAGTGTACAGTGGCCATGGACCGGGTACAACAATTGGCTTTGAGAAAATGAATAACCCGTTTGTGAAAATGAATTGAGAATATCGGCAGCTGAACGCTTAGGAAATGGACTCAATGATCAAAACAAGCAACATTGCTGCAGCAAAATAGAAAAAAATAAAACCGATGTTTTCGGTTGCCTTCATGATTCTGTACCTGATTAGACGTTCATATTGATACCAGGCTTCTGTTTCTTTATCCGGGATGATGTCACCTGAATATTCGGCGTCCATTTTATTGATGCGGTGCTTGAATTTTCTGCTGATGAACATACAAACAATACCAGGAATGATTGCCAGTAAAAGGAAAAAGACCATCGGGCATCAGAAATTTCGTATCATTTAATAAACCGGCCAAGCACCGGCAGCTTTGCAAATTCTTTTCTCTCTACATTCAGGATGAGTACTGCAAACAGGCCAATCAATCCTGCTGCAACGCCCCGGTTGGCCCAGCGATTCATCTCCAGTAATAGGAATGCCTGGTGCAGTCCAAAAAGCATCAGGCAGATTACGATGTAGGCCAGTATTTTTTTCCAGGCATAGGGAACCGGATAGTTCTTTTGTCCCAGCATATAACCGGCCAACATCATAAATCCGTAGCAGAGTACTGTTGCAATGGCACATGCCATGTATCCCCACAGCGGTATAAAAAGCCAGTTAAATATTATGGTAATGACAGCACCGCCGATAGTGATCCAAGCACCAGTCAGGTTCCGTTCCTTTATTTTGTACCAGATCGAGAGATTATAGTAGATGCCCAGGAAGATTTTTGCAGTCATGAGCAGCGGTACCACCTTCAGCCCGCTGTAATATTCCGGGTGCGCAGTACCCATAAAATATTTCCAGATATCGAGAAATAAAGTGACTCCCAAAAAACAAAAGCAACAGGCAATGACAAAAAATTTCATCACCCGTGCATATGTTTTTTGTGCATGTTCGCTGGTGGACTGCTTGAAGAAAAAAGGCTCGGCACCCATACGGAAGGCCTGTATAAACAGTACGATGATAACAGCCAGTTTGTAATTGGCAGAATAGATACCCGATTGCGAAAAAGCTTCTTCGGTCGTGCTGGGAGACAGCTTCAGCAGCATAATGCGGTCAATGGTTTCATTGACCATGCCGCCAAACCCCACAATCACCAGTGGCCAGCTGTAGGCCATCAGTCTTTTCCAGAACAGGGGGTTGAGACGGAACCGGAATTTCAGGAACTCCTTGCCCAGCAACAAAAGCGTGACAGCGCTTGCAACCAGGTTTGAAAGGATAACATAGCCCAATCCGATTTCGGGTTTGTACAGAGAAGCCAAAAAACCGCCGCTATTTTTTTCAAAAGCATTTTTGCAAATCACAAGAAAGAAAACTACGAGGCCGGCATTCGTCAGGATGTTCAGGATTTTGATGGCAGCAAATTTCCGGGGTCGCCCTTCGAAGCGCAGCTTGGCAAATGGCATGACTGCCAGGGTATCCAGCGCCACTATCAGAATGACCCAGGTGATGTATTCAGGATGTGCGGGCATTTCCAGAAATCCTGCAATGGCACCGGTAAAAAACAGCAGCACTCCCGTCAGCAGACTGGTGCTAATGATCAGGGAAGATGAGCAACTGTTATATACCTTTCTTTCCGGCTCAATCGCAGCGAAACGGAAATAGGATGTTTCAAGTCCGTACGTGAAAATAATATTCAGAAAAGCAGCAATGGTAAAGAGGGTGCTTATTTTCCCATATTCTCCGGAAGCAAAAATGGTAACCAGCAACGGGGTCAGCAGGTAATTCAGAAATCGTCCGAAAATGCTGCTCAGCCCGTACCAGATGGTTTGCCCTGCCAGTTTCTTAATGGAGCTCACTTGGTTGGTTTCAGAACAAAAGTAACCAGCCGGAAGGCAAAAAACGAAAAACCCTGAGTAAGGCATATTTATTTAGCACTCCTGCAACGGTTTTGAGCCAGGCTGTATCTTTACAGCTGAAAAAAATATACATATGAAGATGAGACTGTATTTTATTGCAATACTGGCTGCCGGTGCAGGGATTTCGGCTAGTGCCCAGGCATACGAAGCATCTATTCAGTTCAATAAGAAAAAACAGCAGTCACTGGCTATTGATTATCCGTATCAGCCACAGGCTGCCGAAGATGCTCTTGTACAAAAGCTGGCTGCAATGGGCTATAAACCAAAAGAAGAAAAAGGGATTTTGAACCGGGACAAGGGATTCCTGGTCTACAAAAATATTTTTATCTCTGAAATCAGCGAAAAAAGGCTGGATTACCTGGTTAAGGTAGAACGGAAAAGCCGTAAGGAAACCGATGAATCAATCTTGTATTTTGTTTTGATGGATCAGGACAAAAATGTGCTTTCCGGCACTGATGCGGCATTCACCGGAAGGGCAAAATCTTTTCTGAACAGCCTGCTTCCTGCTGTTGAAGCTGCTGACCTGGAACTGCAGATCAAAGCCCAGGAAGAAATGGTCTTAAAGGCAGAAAAAAAATTACGGGATCTTAAAGATGAACAATCCAGCCTTGAAAAAAAGCTGGTTCAAAATAAAACGGACCAGGAAAGCACACAAAAAGATATAGAATCACAAAAACATCAGCTCGGCATCCTGGTAGGGAAAAGAAAATCAGAAAATCAATAATTACCCGGGTGACCGGTACCGGGGGTTGGTCAGAAAGGAGGAGTCGGTGAGTGTTTTCAGGAATGCATAAAGCTCATTTACTTCTGCATCAGACAGGCTGATGCTGTTTCTCAGCAGGGGGTCAAGAGTGGGGCCTTGCTGTATTCCGTTACGGTAATGTTCCATACACTGGTGCAGGGTATTAAACCGCCCGTCATGCATATAATTGGATGAAACCAGGCAATTGCGCAGGGTAGGAACTTTAAATTTCAGGGAGTCTTCATTTTTGCCGGTAATACGCATGCGTCCGTAATCTTTCAGGTAATCATCTGAAGGCAATCCGATATTACGGAATGAATAATCTGTAAACAGCGGCTCAGGATGACAGCCTGAGCAATTTGTCTGAAAAAGCTGGTACCCTTTTTCTTCGGTCACGGTAAAACAGACTTGTCCTTTTTTATAGCGGTCGTATTTCGAGTTTGCAGAAGTGAGGCTTCCTGTAAACTGGCTTAATGCCTTTAAAATATATTCCGGCCGGATAAATGAAGCGCCAAACAAATTGCGGAAGGCCTTCCTGTAGCTTTCGTCTGCTTCCAGCTTTGGAACGATGCTTTGAAACGATTCACCCATCTCTACGCTACCATGAATGGGTTGCACTATTTCATCTTCTAAAGAAGTAAATGCTCCGTCCCAGTGAAAACTGCTGCTCCATGCCAGGTTGAAAAGCACCGGGGCATTGCGTAAGGTATGTGATTCAAAAACACCATGACTGCGGTCGTGCTGGTACGTGCCAAATGCCGAAGGTTGTTCATGGCAGGAAGCGCAGGAATGATAGCCGGTAATGGAAAGCCGGCCGTCATAAAATAAACGGCGGCCCAGTTCAAAGCCTTCCTGGGTCAGTGGATTGTCCGTAAATTGATACAGCGGTGACGGAAAGGATGCCGGTATTTCCTGCTGCACGGGAGTAAGCCCTTCTGTATAGGGCTCTTTGTGGCAGGAAACGGTCAGGTAAGAAACAGCAGCCAGCAGAACGCATAAAATCAATATGACAGTAAGGCTATTTCGCAAGGGTGAAATTATCTTCCGAAGTTACAACATGTTGCTGAATGGCTGTTTACTCAGTACCAGGGCGATATTTTTTCCTGGATTTTTTCTGGTCTGCTTGTTTTCGTTTCCATTCCAGTCTTTTTTCTTTGGAGGCCCTGCTGGCTTGTGTGGCAATGCGGGGTTTTTTCTTTTCAAGTGCCTGGCAGATCATTCTGTTTATTTTCCGAATCGCTTCCTCCTTATTGGCATACTGGGTACGATGTGTTTGCACTTTGACCTGCAGGTAGCCCTCCTTGCTGATGCGGTTGCTGAGTTTTTCCTTTAGCATGTTTTTCTGATCAGTGCTGAGCAAGACCGATGCGTCAATATGAAAAGAGGCAAGTACTGCGGTTTCCACTTTATTTACGTTTTGTCCTCCCTTGCCGCCGCTGCGGGTGGTTTGGAATGATATGTCTTTGGAAACATTGATCATGTATCTGTGCCTGGTTGCTTGTGATTGGTTGAACCATAAAGATATATCATTGCCTGAACGATACTATCTTTATCAGGTGATTTTGGCACCTGTAAAACATGAACAAATAAAATCAATGCGAGCCGTTATTCAAAGAGTCTTGCAAGCCAGCGTAACAATGAAGGGGAGTGTACATGCACAGATCGGCCGTGGCCTTCTTGTGTTTCTTGGCATTGAAGATGCCGATACAGCAGAGGATGTAGATTGGCTTAGTGTCAAAATAACGAATCTCAGAATTTTTGATGATGAAAAAGGAGTGATGAACCTTTCCGTGAAGGATGTAAAGCAGAACATTTTACTGGTCAGCCAGTTTACTTTGCATGCATCAACAAAAAAAGGCCACCGCCCGTCTTACATCAGAGCCAGTAAACCCGATTTTGCAATTCCCTTATATACAATGATGATCAACCGGCTGTCTGAAGAACTGGGTCGTACCATTCAAACAGGAGAATTTGGGGCCGATATGAAAATAGCACTTGTCAATAATGGTCCCGTTACAATCATGATCGATACGAAGAACAGGGAATGATTGAATTAAAGCGACAATATTTTTTCTGTATAAATTTTTCCATTGGTCAGCCCGATCATCAGGTAAAATGCTTTCCGGTGCACAGGTATTTCAATCGTACATGAAGTTTGGTCCATAATTTTTTGCTCAACCACTCTGTACCCGTCAGTTGTCCATAACATGAGGAGCCGGATGGCTTTACTGCTCCTGATAGTTAGCTGCCGGCCGGATAGTATGACCTTGTACGGTTTTGTTTCTTTTTGGGGAGATTGTGCCTGTACAGGCAGGCAGGTCATTGAAAAATACACAGCAACCAGGATTCCGGATACAGACTTCATCATAGAATATATTTTTATCGTTTAGTAACAGGAGATGATTTTCAGCAGGAACGGAAGATGGCAAAAGACAAGAATCATGCTAACTTGCAGATATTAATTAAAAAGTTTTGTTATGACCATACAACAGGCGCAGCTACAGGTAGACGAATGGATCAATACAATGGGGGTTCGTTATTTCAGCGAATTGACCAATATGGCAATACTGACTGAAGAGGTAGGAGAACTGGCAAGACATATCGCAAGACAATTTGGCGAACAGTCATACAAAATGGATGAAGCTCATTTGGCTGCCGGGGAGCAGGGCAGGGGGCTATTAGCTGATGAAATGGCCGATGTTTTGTGGGTGCTGATCTGCCTGGCCAATCAAACCGGTGTGGACCTGGCCGTAGCCCTAAAAAAAAATTTTGACAAAAAAAGCCTTCGGGACGCGGAGCGCCACAAGTTGAATGACAAACTCAAAAATTAATTTTTTTCACTGTTTCTTCTTCGGCAGGAAGTTGTCCGGGTTTTTCTGAAACTCAGCCCTGCAATATTTAGAACAAAAGCCGAAAATATGGCCCTTGTAATGAATGGTATCTCCTTTTTTATCATCCACTTTCATGTTGCAGATAGGGTCGGGGCGCAGCGTGTCGGGGGAAGCAGAAAAACCTGTTTGCATGTGCGGACAGATAGAGGCGGATGCGCATTTTTTTGATGCCGGCTGATTCAGAAGCAATACGGCTGCGATCAGTGTAACCGGCAGCGCCATGTAAAAAGCTGATTTCTTCATATGCGTTTATTTCTTTGGCAAAGATACGACAAACTGTAAGTCGTCTTTTGGACTTATTTTTGCCGCCTATGGCAAATGCTACCAACAACCCGGTTCCGCCACAAGCCGGATTCCAGGCGATTATTTCTCATTGTAAGGAGTATGGTTTTATTTTTCCCGGCAGTGAAATTTATGAGGGGCTGCAAGCCGTTTATGACTACGGCCAGATGGGTACCGAACTAAAAAGAAATATCAGGGATTACTGGTGGAAAAGCATGACCCAGCTAAAGGACAATATTGTGGGTATTGATGCGGCAATATTTATGCACCCTACCACCTGGAAAGCATCCGGCCATGTGGATCATTTCAATGATCCGATGATTGATAACAGGGATAGCAAGAAGCGATACAGGGTCGATCACCTTATAGAAGGTCATGCAGAAGGATTGAAGTTAATGGGTGCGGGGGGAGAAAAAGAAGCAGAAGCCCTGCTTGCATCAATGGAGGCGTTACTGGCTAAAGATGATTTTGCCGGGCTGAAGAAATTAATTGAGGACCACAAAATAAAATGTGCCATCAGTGAAACCTGCAACTGGACAGATATCCGTCAGTTCAACCTGATGTTTTCTACTGAGTTTGGCTCTGCGGTTGCAGGTGAAGAGGAGAATAATAAGCTGTACTTAAGGCCGGAAACAGCACAGGGAATATTTGTTAATTTTTTAAATGTGCAGAAATCAGGCCGTATGAAGCTGCCATTTGGAATTGCACAGGTTGGGAAGGCATTTCGTAATGAAATTGTAGCCCGCCAGTTTATTTTCCGCATGCGGGAATTTGAGCAGATGGAAATGCAGTTCTTCATTCGCCCCGGTACACAGCAGGAATGGTATGCGTACTGGAAAGCAGAAAGAATGAAGTGGCACCTGGACCTGGGCATACCAAAAGAAAAATTCCGCTTTCATGATCACAGCAAACTGGCACACTATGCTGATGCAGCCTGCGATATCGAATTTGAATTCCCAATGGGTTTCAAAGAACTGGAGGGCATTCATAGTCGTACCGACTTTGACCTGAAAAACCACCAGGAGTACAGCAAAAAGAAAATGCAGTATTTCGATCATGATATGGATCCTGCTACCGGCAAACCGTATGGCAACTACATTCCTTTTGTCATTGAAACCTCTATTGGGTTAGACAGGCTGTTTCTTGCAGTAATCAGCCATGCCTATGAAGAACAGGATTTGAGTACAGAGGAAAAAGAAGACAGCCGTGTGGTTTTAAAATTTCCGCCCATGCTGGCACCCGTAAAGCTGGGAGTGCTGCCTCTTTTAAAGAAAGACGGATTACCCGAGTTGGGCAGAAAAATTATGGATGACTGCAAAACATCGTTCCGTTGCTTCTATGAAGAAAAAGACACTATTGGCAAACGATACCGCCGCATGGATGCAATCGGAACGCCCTTTTGTGTTACGGTGGACCATCAGACAAAGGAGGATGGTACTGTAACCATTCGCCACCGCGACAGTATGCTGCAGGAACGCATCCCGCTGGAACAGGTGAAGGCAACCGTACTGGCAGCGATCCGCTAACGGCAGCTCATGATTTTTTTTGTGGCAACAGAATGGGGTAAGCTGTTTCGTGTTTGATCTCCTTCATCACAAATGAACTTTGTACCGTTCCAATATTCGGAAGACGTGACAGCCTGTTTACAATGAAATCCTGGTATTCATTCATGTCCCTCACCACAATTTTCAATAGGTAATCATACAGGCCGGTCATGTGGCTGCACTCCATCACTTCTGCAAACTGCACAATGTCTTTTTCAAATGATTTCAGCATCGGGTGGCTATGTTCTTTTAGCTGAACATTGGTATAAGCCACAAGATTTTTGTCAATTTTAGTTTTATCCAATATTGCCACATAACGCAAAATAAAACCTTCCTGCTCCAGCCATTTAATGCGTTCATACACTGGTGTAATCGTTTTTCCAAGCTTGTCGGCTATCTCTTTATTGGTAAGCCGTGCATCTGCCTGCAGCAGCTGCAGGATCCGGATATTGGTTGGGTCCAGTTGTATCATAAAAGAAAAGTTTTCTGTGGCAGTACCCTATTTGCAAAAAAATCAGACAATGTATCTGGATTTGTGAGCAAAAATAGATTTATTTTCTAAAAAAAATTAAATCATAAGAAAAACAGTCTTAATTGACAAATTTTGTGTTCTAAAAGTTTTTTATGAAAAAGCAAGATTTTTCTCCGGAAACACAGATGCTTGGGTATGGATACAAGCCTGAGTTGAGTGAAGGAGCAGTGAAGTGTCCAATATTCCAAACCTCCACTTTTGTATTTAACAGCGCAGAAGAAGGCAAAGCATTTTTTGAAATGGCATATGGCAAGCCCGGGCATGAGGGGGAAGAGATGGGTTTGATCTACAGCCGGATCAACAACCCTGATATGGAGATACTGGAAGAACGACTGAAGTTGTGGGACGGGGGAGAGGCAGCGGCTGCTTTTTCAAGCGGAATGAGCGCCATCGCCACCACATTGCTCAGCTTTTTGAGTCCGGGCGATGTTTTGTTGTATAGCAACCCGGTATATGGAGGCACTCATAAGTTTATTCATCATATACTTACTCATTTTGGCATTGAGGTCGTAGGATTTCCGGCGGGCACAGATATGCAGAAAGTGGAGGCTCTTCTGCTGCAAAGCGGCCATGCTGCAAGGCTGAAGATGATTTATGCAGAAA
Organism: uncultured Chitinophaga sp.; assembly: GCA_964473035.1. Classification (GTDB taxonomy): domain Bacteria; phylum Bacteroidota; class Bacteroidia; order Chitinophagales; family Chitinophagaceae; genus JJ008. The sequence goes on along the minus strand of CAYYMK010000003.1, from coordinate 9,382 downwards.
CACCGGCCAACCCCACCAATGATTTAATTGACATTGCCATGTGCTGTAAACTGGCAAAAAAATATGCTTCAGCAGACCGGCAGGTGCTGGTAGCAGTTGATAATACCTACATGGGGCCTTTATGGCAACACCCGTTGAAACACGGAGCCGATCTTGTATTGTATTCTGCTACCAAATACATTGGGGGCCATAGCGATGTCATAGCAGGGGCAGTTGTGGGCAGCAGGGAACTGATCGGAAAAATTAAAAAAACCAGAACTTTCTTTGGTACCATGATTGATCCGCATACCAGCTGGCTGCTGATGCGCAGCCTGGAAACACTGAAGTTGAGAATGGAAGCCGCCGCTGCCAATGCAGAAAAGGTTGCAGATTATCTGAACCAGCATCCAAAGGTGGAAAAAGTGTATTACCTGGGTTATACAGGAACGAATCATCCGGAACAGGCACATATACGCAATAGCCAGTACAGTAGCAACGGCGCCATGCTGAGTTTTGATATTTGCGGAGGCGAACCAGAGGCTTTTCTGTTCTTAAACAGCCTTCAGCATATCAAGCTGGCTGTGAGCCTGGGTGGAACAGAAAGCCTGGCCGAACATCCCGCTACGATGACACATGTGGATATTCCTGATGAAGAAAAAGTTTTGTACCGGATCGGGCCAAAATTGATCCGGCTGTCCATTGGGGTTGAAAACTATAAAGACCTGCTTTGGGATATTGAACAGGCTCTGGAAAAAGTACCTGTCAATCAGATGCAGGGAACTTAATCTGTTATTGTTTACTCAATCATCTTGTTGTAATTATTAGAATTATTTTTTTTATGTCCGAAAACCTTTCATTTGCTCTGTTAAGTATTACTTCTTTATTTACACTGATCAATCCTTTGGGCACAATGCCGGTTTTCATGTCAATGACCGCCAGTCTCACTGATTCGCAAAGAACTGTAACTGCAAAGAAAGCTTCAATTATTTCTTTTGCCTCCATTTTGATATTTGCTTTTACAGGGCAATTACTGTTTCAATTTTTTGGAATTTCTGTTCACAGTTTCAGAGTGGTAGGAGGCGTTATTTTTTTTATTATGGGTATGGATATGCTGCATGCAAGAATTGGTCTTGTGAAAATAAAGCAGGAAGAAGTGAAAAGCTATGTCACAGATATTTCCATTACTCCATTGGCCATCCCAATGATTTGCGGACCCGGTGCTATTACTAATTCAATTGTCTTAATGGAAGATGCGGATTCACCCGGAAAAAAAATTATCCTGATTATTTCCATTTCATTGATCATGCTACTGACCTATTTCATACTGTACAGTTCTTCAAAACTGATAAAAATTTTGGGACAAACCGGTATCAATGTAATGATGCGCATCATGGGCCTGATTGTAATGGTGATTGCTGTAGAGTTTTTCTTTAGTGGCATTGGCCCTCTTTTACTGAAAGTTTCAGCCGTCAGGTAATCAGTCGCACTTGTATGCCCGAGGAGCTATTATCCTGCAATTTGTAGTGTAAGAACGGAAACCCCCTTTGTGATTTTAATCACCCTGTATGAAACAAGCACTTAATATTTTTGTACAAAATTCAGATATGCATACCATTTCATTAACCACACAGGGCTTTAAAGAAAAAGTGTTCGATTACGAAAAAAAAGCTGACTGGGAATACCAGGGAAATCTGCCTGCGATTGTTGATTTTTACGCCGACTGGTGTGGCCCTTGTAAAACGGTTGCCCCGGTGCTGGAAGAACTGGCAGCAGAGTATGACGGCCGCCTGCTCATCTACAAGGTCAATACGGATGTAGAACAGGAATTGTCTTCCGTTTTCGGTATTCGCAGCATACCCACATTGCTGTTCATTGGGGCTGATGGCGAACCCATGATGCAGCCTGGCGCTTTACCGAAACATCTATTGAAACAAGTAATTGAAGAAAAATTACTGGTTCCTGTAAAAGAAGATAAATAAGCAAGACATCACCAACCCCGTCAAAATATAAAGCCGGTCGGATCCGGCTTTTTAGGGCACATTAGTTTCGTACTTCATTACCAGGCATTGTGATATGCCAGGCTCCTCGAAGATCTCCTTCCTGGTATCCAAATGCCCGATCGGCCGGATAATATTTCTGAATGGCCTGCCAGGTTGCCGGTTGCACCTGAACGTCAGGAATACCGTGGCAATTCAGGCACATGGACTGCAGCAGGATGGGTTTGAAATAATGATGATTGCCCTGTGCATCAGTTTTGAACACCGGTTTCAGTTCCTGCTTCTGATTTTTTTGTGCCTGCCAGGATGCCAGTATTTCTTGTTCCAGGTCATTAGGTGCATTGTCAGGGTTTCGCAACTTTTCTGATGTTCGTCTGAACGTAATGCCATCCTTTGCATAAATGGTTAATAATCCCATGGCTTCCATGTTGCAAAATGCCACAGCTCCGTCGAATCCCTTAGCGGCAATGGTACGCTGCAAGGTATGGCGCAGCGTGTCGAATGTGCGGGCAATAAGTGAATCAGCCTTTGCTGCCAGCCCTGCCTGTTGGCTATCGTTTTCCTTTTCCGGCTGCCTGCATACTATGATGGTAACTGCAACAAATGAAAGGATGATGATTTTATTCATGGTTCACGTTTGTGTGCCTTGTAAAAGATGCCCGTCATCCATATTGAAAATTTCAACAAGAGCAGTATTCCCGGTTTTGAAAATTCACAAACTCATTGCGCCAGTTGCGGCTATTTGCTCAGGTAAGCTGAATACATCCATACCAGTTTTTCCTGCTGGCGGATGTAATCACTCATCAGAGCATTGGTGCCTTCATCACCTGCATCAGCGGAAAGATCCAGCAGCTCCCTTTCTGCTTTTAGCAGAATGCTAAACGACTCTACTACGGCGGCTACTGCTTTGGCGCCATCGTGCACATTTCGATGTTCTTTGATTGCAGCGAGTTTCAGGTAGTCGGTATAGGTATGCCCGGGCACAAACCCAAGTGTCAGAATCCGCTCAGCCACTTCGTCGGCCTTGAGATTGGTGTCATTATACAATTCTTCAAATTTCAGGTGTAGTTCAAAAAACTGAGGCCCCCGTATATTCCAGTGAAAACCCCTTGTGTTGATGTAAAACATTTGCAGGTTGGCCAGTAATTTGTTCAATTGTTCAGCCAGCTTTTTTGTTTTGCCTGCATCTAATCCGATTGCATTTGCTTTCATGTTTCTGTTTTTATTGTTTCTTATGCCCATCTGGTGACAGGTGATGGGTTTTTTATGGAGCGAAGGTAAACCGATATTTTTCCAAACCGGGTGATCAGGGTCACAATTTAAACTGCTTCATAATTCCGGAACTATCGTGCCAGCACTTTATTGTGATATGATTGCCGGTTCATACGGGCATATGAATCAACCAGAAATCTGATTTTTATCATGTCAGCAATTTCACGAATAAAGCTATTTTGAGCCCTGTTTTTTCTAAAATTCTGATATGAAAACTATTGTTTCGCCAGAAGCCGGAGCGCAGTCCCCCAGGCAGTCCAAAGAAGTGAATTCCATCATGGATGGGAATGAAGCAGCCGCGTATATTGCCTATAAGACCAGCGAAGTTTGTGCCATTTATCCCATCACCCCATCTTCTCCAATGGGTGAGTGGGCCGATGAGTGGAGCAGCGATGATATGAGAAATGTCTGGGGCGATGTGCCCCGGGTTGTAGAAATGCAGAGTGAAGGAGGTGCTGCCGGTGCCTTACATGGTGCATTGCAGGGAGGCACACTGGCATCTACTTTCACCTGTTCACAGGGTTTGCTTCTTATGATACCAAATATGTACAAAATTGCAGGGGAACTAACCCCCGCTGTTTTTCATATTGCTGCAAGGGCATTAGCCACACATGCCCTTTCTATCTTCGGCGACCATAGCGATGTGATGGCCACAAGGGCTACGGGTTTTGCGCATCTTTTTGGCAGCAGCCCGCAGCAGGCCATGGATATGGCAATGATTGCCCATGCCGCCACTCTGAAAACAAAAATTCCCTTCCTGAATATTTTCGATGGCTTCCGCACTTCGCATGAACTGAGCCAGGTATCATTGGTCCCGGATGATGTGATACGGGCAATGATGGATGAAGATGCAGTGGCCGCACACCGGCGCAGGGCACTGAACCCGGAAAGCCCATTGATACGGGGAACGGCACAAAATCCTGATGTGTTTTTCCAGAGCCGGGAGGCATGCAACAAATATTACCAGCAGGTGCCGGACCTGGTTCAGGAAACCATGGATCAATTGGGACAGCATACAGGGCGCCGCTATCAATTATTTGAATATTACGGGCATCCCGATGCCGAACGCCTGATCATCATCATGGGCTCGGGCAGCGGACCGGTTCATGAGGTGACTGATTATCTGAACGACAGGGGCGAAAAAACCGGTTACATCAATGTGCACCTCTTCCGTCCTTTTTCTGTAAAACACTTTATAGACTCCATACCTGCTACAGTACGGCATATTGCTGTGCTGGACCGCTGCAAAGAACCCGGTGCAATCGGGGAACCCTTATACATGGATGTCATTAATGCTTTGCATACGGAATGGCGCTTTGAAATGCCCCGTGTCATCGGCGGCCGGTATGGCCTGGCATCCAAAGAATTTAATGCCGCTATGGCAAAATCTGTTTTTGATGAATTGAAAAAAGTGAATCCGAAAAATAATTTTACCATCGGGATTGAAGACGATGTCACACATACCAGCCTGGAGTGGGAGAAGGATTTTTCGCTGGAATATCATCATCTTTTCCGCGGGTTGTTTTTCGGGCTCGGGGCCGATGGCACCGTCAGCGCCAATAAAAATACCATCAAGATCATAGGCGAAGTCACAGATCATTTTGTACAGGGCTATTTTGTATATGATTCTAAAAAGTCCGGATCACTTACCGTATCGCACCTGCGCTTCAGCGAGCACCCCATCCGATCCACTTACCTGGTGGGCACAGCAAATTTTATAGCCTGCCATCATTTTAATTACCTGAAAAAATATGATGTACTCAGAGATGCAGAAGAAGGGGCTGTTTTTTTATTAAATGCGCCATATCCTGCCGATGCCGTTTGGGAACAGTTGCCCAAAAACATTCAGCAGCAGATCATCAGCAAAAAACTTCTGTTTTTCGTCATCAATGCATCTGCAGTAGCAAGAGAAACGGGTATGGGTTCACGCATCAACTCCATTCTGCAAACCTGTTTTTTTGCAATTAGTAATGTAATGCCGAAAGAGGAGGCCATTCAGCACATTAAAAATGCAATTCGAAAAACTTATGGCCGGAAAGGAGAAGATGTGGTGCAAAAGAATTTCAGGGCAGTGGATCAGACGCTGGAGAACCTCTCCGAAATTGACTACAGCGCATTTGCAGCTGGCTTTATAGAGCCGGAACCACCCATCAGTGCTGAAGCTCCGGAATTTGTACGGAATGTGATCGGGAAAATCATTGCAGGCGAAGGGGATGAACTGCCCGTCAGCGCATTTCCGCCAGATGGCACCTATCCTGTGGGTACTACACAGTGGGAAAAGAGAAATATTGCAGACCAGGTACCTGTGTGGGATGCGCAGTTGTGTTCTCAGTGTGGCAAGTGTTATTTCGTTTGCCCGCATGCAGCCATCCGGGTCAAAGTGTATCAAAAGGAACATCTGGACCAGGCACCGGCTTCATTCAAACATGTGGATCCTGTTGGGAAGGAATTTTTTAAAGATAAAGAAGCCTATACCCTTCAAGTGGCAGTGGAAGACTGCACCGGCTGCACCTTGTGTGTTGAAGTGTGCCCTATGGAAAGTAAATCACAACCAGGCCACAAGGCTATTCACATGATGGAGATGCTGCCCCTGCGGGATCAGGAGAGGCAGAACTGGGATTTCTTCCTCTCATTGCCCGACATTGACCGTACCCGAGTCAATAAAACTACAGTTAAGGGCTCACAGTTGCTGGAACCTTTGTTTGAATTTTCAGGAGCCTGCAGCGGCTGCGGCGAAACTCCTTATCTGAAACTGCTCACTCAGCTCTTTGGCGATAGGATGATTGTAGCCAATGCCACCGGCTGTTCATCCATCTATGGCGGCAACCTGCCCACCACGCCATGGACTACAAATGCGGAAGGTTACGGACCTGCATGGGCCAATTCGCTTTTTGAAGATAATGCGGAGTTTGGCCTTGGTTTGAAACTGGCAGCTGATAAAAAAGCAGAAATAGCCATCAGGTTACTGAAATACATGAGGGAAGAAGTGGGTGCTGAGCTCTCCGATGCCATTATTGGAAATCCGGGTGGGAATGAATTTGAACTGATCCAGCAACGTAAAAACGTGGAAGAATTGAAAAAACGCCTCCGTGATTTACGCAGCAATGATGCCTGGAAGCTACTTCAGCTGGCCGGGTTTCTCGAAAAAAAATCTGTTTGGATCGTGGGTGGCGATGGTTGGGCTTATGATATCGGGTTTGGGGGGCTGGACCATGTACTGAGCACGGGCGAAAATCTCAACATCCTGGTGATGGATACAGAAGTGTACAGTAATACCGGCGGGCAGAAGTCAAAAGCATCGCCCATCGGGGCAAGCGCCAAATTTGCTGTGAAGGGGAAGATAAATGCAAAAAAAGATCTAGCCATGCAGGCCATTGCACATGGCAGCGCTTATGTGGCACAAATTGCCATGGGGGCCAATGATGTGCATGCACTGAAAACAATCCTGGAAGCAGAAGCTTTCCCGGGCACCTCGCTCATCATTGCATACAGCCACTGCATTGCACATGGATATGATATGAGGTATGGGGCCGATCAGCAGGAGCGGGCTGTAAAATCCGGATACTGGCCGTTGTTCCGCTACAATCCTGTGAAAGAAAAAGGACAACGATTTACAATAGACAGCAAGCCGCCATCGGTGCCACTGGAAGATTTCATGTACCAGGAAAACCGGTTTGCCAGCATCAGGAATAATGATCCGCAACGTGCCGAAGAATTTTTGAAACTGGCAGCCAGCGGAATCCGGAAGAGGTGGGAAGCCATAGAAGCACTGAAAGGCCTGTAACTCCTTTATGCAGAAAAAATTATTTTTTTTTGTTGCCAATAAAGCTTTTGCCCGAGTCCATATCCTTTGCCAGTGTAGCAATCGTTTTTGTTTCAAACAGGTGTAGCAATCTTTTTTTGATGTGCTTATACTGTGCATGCATCGGGCAGGGTTTTATTTCGGAGCATTGCTTCAGGCCAAGTACACATTTATCCAGCACCTGATCTTCGCCCATAGCCTGTAAAATGCTGCGTACAGGCAATTTTTTTGCTTTTTCGGTTATATAAAACCCGCCGCCGGGACCACGTAATGAGCTCACAATTTTATTTCCGGGTGTCAGTTGTTGCAGAATTTTTGCGGTAAAGGAAGGGGGTGAATCAATAGCTTTTGCAATTTCCGGAAGCCCAAGTTTATGTTCCTTTGAACCTTTTTGGGCAATGAAAATAACGGCCCGAAGGGCATACTCTGTAGTTTTAGTAAACATGGTTCCTGTTTAAATAATCAATGATGATCATCCTGTTGCATGAATCGGATGGAGATAAAAAATCTTCGGGTTACAAATTTGCGGGTTATTTCGGAAACTGGTTCATAATTTTTTCTGCAAGGAACTGCCTCTGCCCGCCAAAGAGCGGCTTGTGAATTCATTCCGGCAAATCTTCAGTTGAAGATGCCGGAACACTGCGGATATCGGGGTTTGCCTGGCTGCTGCGGTGAGTTCATTTACTGCTTTTTCTTTGGGCTGCAGGGCTTCTATTTTTTTGATGCGGTAATTCTCTAACTCATTTGTTAACTCGCTGATGGTGGTTTCTGTTTGTTTGATATTGGCGTCAAAGTTTTCACTGATGGTTTGTATTAAATTTTCTGTTTGCTGGCGGCTGTATAAGTCTAATGTGTCTCGTATCGGTAATAACTGAGTGGCAGCGACACTTTATGTTGTTTGGTGAACGCCTGGCACAGGTAAGAAAAAAGAAGAAGGTTTCGCAGGATGAACTGGCTAAAGCTATCGGTGCTCATGCGCCGGTGATTGGCCGCTATGAACGGGATGAAGTAAAACCCTCTATTGAAGTGGTGATTAAAATGGCTGATACCCTTGAAGTGTCGTTAGATTTTCTCGTTGGTAAAACCAACGTGGAGATTGACAGTAAAACATTGAAGCGTCTCCAGGATATGTAAGCTCCCCCAAAAGTTGGCCAGTTGAAGTTAGAGATAAATTCTTAACTTAAATGGTCAATTATGAAAAAGAAAAGATTTACGGAGACCCAGATTGTCTCCATTCTTCACCAGCAGGAAGCTGGGAAGTTAGTAAAAGACATCAGTCGTGAACATGGTATCAGTGATGCTACGTTTTACAACTGGAAAGCAAAGTATGGGGGTATGCAGGTCAGTGATGTAAAGAGGATGAAAGATCTGGAGGAAGAAAACGCCAGATTAAAACGTATTGTTGCCAACCAGACTCTGGAGATTGATGCGATGAAAACAGTATTGGAAAAAAAGTACGGCGGCCTGACGACAAACGGGAGGTAGCAGTAATGCTGGTGCAGGAGAAATTGAGTGTCCGTCAGGCCTGCAAACTGCTGTCATTTCCCAGATCAGTTTTGACGTATCAGCGAAAGCTGAAGGATGACAGTTCTTTGATTGAAGCCTTGCATGGATTAGTGGATAGGCATCCGTCGATTGGTTTTTGGAAGTGTTATTACCGACTGAGAAGAAAGGGCTATGACTGTAACCACAAACGCCTTTACCGTGTGTACACGATGTTAAAGCTTAATGTAAGAAGAAGAGCAAGACACAGATTGCCTCAGCGGATAAAACAATCTTTGATGGTTCCGCAGGCCGTTAATCAGGGGTGGAGCATGGATTTTATGTGTGACAGTTTAGTAGATGGCAGAAGGTTCAGGTTGTTGAATATCATTGATGATTACAACCGGGAATCACTGGCCATCGAAGTCGACACTTCACTGCCTGCACAAAGGGTAATCCGGACACTTGATCAACTAATTGAACGCAGAACGAAACCAGCGATGATCCGGGTAGATAATGGCCCGGAATTTATCAGCGACAGGTTAAAACAATGGTGCAATGATAAGCAGATCGGCCTGCAGTTTATACAGCCAGGAAAGCCGATGCAGAACGGGTATGTAGAACGCAACAATGGCTCTTTGAGAAAGGAATTACTGGATGCTTACTTGTTTTACAGTTTGCAGGAAGTACGACAGATGGTGCAGGAATGGCAAGATGATTACAATCATGAACGACCACATGAATCTTTAGGAAATGTACCACCAATTGAATTTTTTAATCCGTTTCCCTAGAATTACTAAAAACCAAAAAACTCTAATTTTGAGTGGCCCTAAAAATGGGGGAGCTTACA
>CAYYMK010000002.1:0-227262 GCA_964473035.1 uncultured Chitinophaga sp. | reverse complement strand
TTCAACAAATCAGATCGTCAGTGCAGCAATTGCTTGAATCATTCCGGTTGGGGAACGTAATTAAGCAAGGCGTAAGTGTGGCGATTGTGGGAAAACCCAATTCCGGAAAATCAACCCTATTGAATGCATTGCTTCAGGAAGAAAGGGCCATTGTGAGTGACATACCCGGAACCACGAGAGATACGGTGGAGGAAGTGATGAATATTGATGGCATCCTGTTTCGGTTGATTGATACTGCCGGAATCCGAAAGCATACAGGTAGCGAAATTGAGCGGATCGGCATTGGCAAGACCCTGGAAAAAATGAAGCAGGCAGACCTGGTCTTGTATGTGCTGGATGCAGCAGACCCGACTGAAGAAACCCTCCGGAAACAAAAGGAGCTGGAGCAGCAAAAACTGAATTACCTGTTTGTCATCAACAAAGCAGATACCTGGGATGAAATCAGCCTGCGTAACAAATTTGGCGCCATAGGAAACGCTATTTTCATTTCAGCCAGGACACATCAGGGGCTTGGAGTGCTCAAAGAAAAAATGACAGCCCAGGTATTGACGGGTAGCATACAGACAGAAGGCTTTGTACTCACCAATGCACGGCACTACCATGCTTTGTACGAAGTGGAAAAATCTCTGGATGATATAAGTAGCGGGCTGGATCAAAAACTAACCGGCGATTTACTTGCAGCCGATATCCGCCGCTGCCTTCATTACCTTGGAGAAATTACGGGTGAGGTTACCAGCGAAGATGTATTAGATTATATATTTAGTAAATTCTGTATCGGAAAGTAATTTGTTTTCCGGCTTCTACTTAGCACCGGTTATCCTGATTCACCCGCTGCTCCAAAGAACAAATGATTACTCACCTCAAAAACTTTCGGAGAGGGCAAATGGAGTTTATCTATTCGTATAGCTGCTAGCCTCCTCCAAAAAGTTACCGGGCAGGCTTTTGAAAAACTGAAGGCTTGCCACTACCGGAACTTGTATTTATCGCATTAGCATATTCCTTGTATTTCAATGGTGTATGTGCTTTTTTGCCCAGATATAGTCAAGGCATGACTTTACCAAATCTCTTTTAAAGTCAAGTAATAACTTTACTAAATACTTGCAATAGTCAAGTATTAGCTTTACATTTGCCTTGTCAAAGTCAATCTATAACTTTACTTTATGGGCAAGAAATCACTTCAACTGCAACAGCTCAACAGCAAAATGCTGGGCTTTGCCTTACTCAAACAGGTGGCCATGCCACCCACCGGATGGATAAAAGCCATTCGAACTGCCATTGGCATGTCTATGCAGCAATTGGGCAACAAGTTGAATGTTTCCAAGCAAGGTGTCATGGACATTGAAAAACGGGAAAAAGACGGTTCCATTACCATCAAATCCCTGCGGGAAATTGCCCGTGCTATGGATATGCAGATGGTATATGGGTTTGTACCCAATGACGGATCGCTGGATGCACTCATTGAAAAAAGGGCCACCGAACTGGCCACCCAAATTGTGATGCGTACCGCCAATACCATGAAGTTGGAAGACCAGGCTAATTCTAAAAAGCGGATTGAAACCGCCATCAGGGAAAGGGCAGCAGCCATTAAAAACGAAATGCCTAAAATTTTATGGGATTAGACTTAGACTACATTGATGGCCAAACCCCTTTAGATGAAGAAGAGAAAGACGGACTGCTCATTCCTACCATTGCCACCCGTGGCGAGTTAGATGAATTTGAGCAGCAGAATATAGAGCAAGCCGTACAATGGACACTGGGACGTTCCTTTAAGCCGGATACGGTTTTTACGGAGGATTTCATCCGCATGGTGCATAAACGCATGTATGCCGATGTATGGGCATGGGCAGGTGAGTTTCGTAAAACCAACAAGAACATTGGTATAGACAAATGGCAAATACACACCGAGTTGAGGTACCTGCTGGATGACATCCGCTTTTGGTACGAAAACAATACCTACCCACCCGATGAAATGGCTGTGCGTTTCAAACACCGCATTGTAAGCATCCATTGTTTCCCCAACGGCAACGGCAGGCACAGCCGCCTCATGGCCGACATCATCATTGAGAAACTCTACAAGCAGCCCGTATTCAGTTGGGGTGCCGCCAACCTGTCCGGCAAAGCCGATGCCCGGGCAGCCTACCTCAAAGCCGTAAAAGCGGCCGATCAGGGCGATTACAGTTTGCTCCTGTCCTTTGCCCATTCCTGATACTTCCTTTCATAGCATTACGCAAGCCTCTTCCTGAGGCTTTTTTGCGGTTGTTTCCTTCCCAAATGGTTGAATGTAACACAGGTTCCGTTGCAGGCTTTTACAAACTTTGCAATTCCGCAAAATAAGCAGGGACACCCTTTCTTTTAGTAGTTTATAATTGCCAATATTTGACAAGTCAATACTAAGACGATGGAAAGCCAGTTTGGTGAGAAAATACGAGCACTCAGAGAGCAGCAACAATTGTATTTGCGGCAGGTAGCCCCATTGCTTGAGATGGATACGGCTCAGTTGAGTAAAATCGAAAAAGGATTACGGCAACTGAAGCGGGAACAGATACCCACCATTGCCCATATTCTCAAAGCCGATGTAGATGAATTGTTGATCCTTTGGCTCTCCGACCAAATTTATGCTGGGGTGAAGGATGAGCAGCTGATAAATGAAGCCATCCAAACTCTTGCTTTCTATGGCGGGAAGCAGTTGTATGCTCTTGTCCGGATGGATATGTTTGATGAGTTTCTAAAATAACCCTCACCGGCTCAACAATTTTCTTACTGCAGCAGACTTTAAAAAACGTAACAGGATTCCTGTCCGGGTAAGCAGTAGTGTGGCCAGCGTTACAGAAACAAGCAGTAACACAAATTGCAAACCTGGTGAAAGAAACCGGATGCTGAATGCCTGAAATAAAAATAATCCATGCAAGACACAGATGATGCGGGCCGACAGACCGTGACTGAAATCCTGCCGGGTCAGCAGATGATGTATATGTGTTTTATCTGCTTCAAAAGGAGATTTGCCCCGCCAGATGCGGAATGAAAAAACCCGGATTGTATCAAACACAGGGATCAGCACAATGCCCATAACAAATACGGGTGCGTTTGGAAGCACCGGCACCGCAGCCATCCCGTTCACCTGGATGAGGCGGATGCATAATACCGATGTGATAAACCCTAGAATCAGCGAACCAGTATCTCCCATAAAAATACGGGCCGGATTCAGGTTGAAATATAGAAAAGCCAGCACAGCCCCTGAGAGTGCAAAAGCAATAAGCGCTGTGTTGGCATCATCGCTTATTGTTAGAAAAATACCCAGTGTAACCAGGCTCATAAATCCCAGACCTCCGGCAAGCCCGTCAATACCATCAATCAGGTTAAAGGCATTGGTAATACCGGTGATGGCAAGAATCGTAATGGTATATTGAGCCGCAACCGGCAGTTCGTAGATTCCAAATAACCCTTCAAAACTGCTGATGCGTATGCCCGATAAAGCAATCATGGCAGCAAGTGAAAGCTGAACCACAAATTTGTATCGTGCCGGCAGATCTTTCAGATCGTCAAAAATACCAAGTACAAATAAAATAGTAACGGAAAAAAAGAAACAGAGCTGCGTGCTGTGAAACCGGAAAGGGAACCACATCATCAGCGCCACCATCATACCGGCAAATATGGCAATGCCACCCATGGTGGGTATGGGCGATAAGTGCAGTTTCCTGTGATTCGGAATATCGAATAACCGGTGTTTTGTAATATAGCTAATCACCGGTGGTATGGAAATTAAAGTAGTGACAAAGGCGGTACATAAGCTCAGCAGGGCAAATTGATAGGTTTGTAAAAACAATTCAAGCTGTAGCAGAACAATGTGGCTTTTCATAACGGCCAGGAATTTTATTCAGGATTTTGAACTAATATCAAAATTAAATGGCACACAGATAAAACGCAAGGGCTGTGGCCAGACAGCCTCCGGAACAAGAGTTTTTCCTTAAAAAAGAGAAGTTTTACCGGCATTTATTAGGATATTTACAGCAGGTCATCGTATTTTTTACATCCTGTAGCATATGTCTGTTTTGGTTTTTTTATTCTGGTTCAGTTTTGCTGTCCTGTTTTATTGTTACCTGGGATATGGCATTCTTGTATTTCTGCTCAACAACATCCGGGTACTGTTTTCGTCAAGGCCTGCAGCTCCGGAAGCATACCTGCCTGATACCACGATGATCATACCGGCATACATGGAAGCAGCCCTACTGGAACGAAAAATTCAAAACACTCTTGCGATTGACTATCCGAAAGAGAAACTGGAGATTATTGTGGTCAGCGAAGGCCCGGATGACGGTACCGTTTCAATTTTGAAAAAATATTCCTGTGTACAGCACTTGCATACATCCGAAAGACTCGGTAAATATGCAGCCATCAAAAAAGCAATACGCCACAGTACTTCTCCCATCGTGGTATTTACTGATGCCAATAGCATGCTGAATATGGAATGCCTGAAAAAAATGATGGTTCATTATGCAGATTCAAAAACTGGCGGGGTGGCCGGAGAAAAAAAAATACTGCACAACAACTGCGCACCGGCAGTGGGTGAAGCGGAAGGTATGTACTGGCAATATGAATCTTTCCTGAAGAGAATGGATGCTGAACTGAATACGGTAGCCGGCGCATCCGGAGAATTGTTTTCCATACGTACCGATCTGTTCCGGGAAATGAATGACCATGTTCTGCTCGATGATTTTGTGATTTCGATGCAGGTTTGCATGCAGGGATATAGAATAAAATATGAGCCGGATGCCTTTGCTACAGAATCACCTTCATTGACACTGGCCGAGGAGGCAAAAAGAAAAATCCGGATTTCGGCAGGTGCATACCAGTCTGTGGGTTTACTGCGGGGTTGCCTTAATTTTTTAAAGTATCCGTTGCTCAGCTTTCAATATTTTTCAAGAAGACTGCTGCGCTGGATCTTGTGTCCGCCCCTTTTGCTACTGCTTTTTGCCAGCAACCTTCCCATCGTACTGCGTGGGGGGCATGGTTTTTACAGCAGCATAATGGCAGCACAGGTTTTATTTTACTGCTTCGCTTTCTGGGGATGGTTGTTTGTGCGCAGGGGCAAAAGGGCAGGATTATTTACCATTCCTTTCTATTTTGTTTTTATGAATGGTTGCCTGGTAAAGGGATTTGCCCGTTATCTGAAAGGCAAGCAGCCGGTAGCATGGGAAAAGTCATTACGGCAGGCATTGGAGTAAAACCGAAAGCATAGACCTGCTTCGTTGGTTCCTCTCTCTGTAATTTTGCAAAAAATTGAATCTATCAAAATCCTGTCAGCCATACTGGCCAACCCTGTTGAATACCTGAAAGGTGTAGGACCTCTGCGGGCCGATCTGCTGAAAAAGGAACTGGGAATCTTTACGTTTGGCGACCTGTTGTTTCATTTCCCTTTCCGGCATGTGGATCGTACCACTATTTTGCCGGTCAGTGAACTGACAAGTCAATCGGATTTTGTTCAGCTTGCCGGTCAAATAGTGTCAATAGAAAAAACAGGTCAGCGTACTGGCAGCAGGCTCGTGGCCGAACTGCAGGATCAGAGCGGCACTATACAACTGGTATGGTTTCAGGGTCTGAACTGGGTACAGAAAAATGTGCAGCAGGGTCAAACATACCTTGCTTTTGGCAGAGTGAGTTTTTTTAACGGGAAGCCCACAATGATACACCCGGAACTGGAGCCACTGCAGGCAGAAAGCAATGCCGGAAAAAATTACCTGGAGCCTGTATATTCTACAACAGAAAAACTCAGATCGAAGGGACTGGGAGGACGGCAGTTGGGCAAACTGACTGCTGCACTGACCGGCATGCTGCGTGAAAAAGACATACCTGAGATTTTACCTGCTTCTGTACTCAGTGGCATGAACTGTATAAGCAGGTACAGGGCCTTGTGCGACATACATTTCCCCAAAACAATACAGCAATATAAGGATGCAGCTGAACGCCTGAAGTTTGAAGAACTTTTTTTATCACAAATACACCTGGCATTGAGAAAAAGCAGCAGGCACAGACAATCTCGTTCAGTGGTATTTGATCAGGTTGGTCAGCTCTTTCATACATTTTACAAAAATCATCTTCCCTATGAGCTTACCGGGGCCCAAAAAAGGGTCATCAGGGAAATAAGGTCTGACACTGCAACCGGTCGTCAGATGAACAGGCTTTTACAAGGTGATGTGGGAAGCGGCAAAACGATTGTTGCAGTGCTGGTCATGTTACTTGCTGCAGGCAATGGCTGCCAAAGTTGCCTGATGGCCCCAACCGAAATTCTGGCAAAACAACATTTTTCTGTCATCAGTGATTTGCTGCAGCCCCTTGCTATGTCGGCAGGCCTTCTAACAGGTTCCGTACGGCAGGCAGAAAGAAAAAAAATACTTTCCGCTCTTGCGGGTGGCCAGCTACAAATTTTGATCGGCACCCATGCTGTCATTGAAGAGGAAGTTCAGTTTCAAAACCTGGGGCTTGTTGTGATTGATGAGCAGCATCGTTTTGGTGTAGCGCAGCGGGCGAAACTCTGGCAAAAATCCGCTTTGCCACCACATGTGCTGGTGATGACGGCAACCCCAATTCCACGAACACTGGCAATGGCTGCATACGGCGATCTGGAAGTAAGCATCATTGATGAACTGCCTCCCGGCCGCAAGCCGGTTACTACGGTACACCGGTACGAATCAGTAAGAAACAGGGTGATGGATTTTATTCGAACCGAACTGGACCAGGGACGCCAGGCATTTATTATTTTTCCCCTGATAGAAGAGAGCGATAAGATGGATTATGAAAATCTGATGAAAGGTTATGAAAATATAAAGGCCTATTTTCCGGAGCCCCGCTACTATATCAGCATGGTACATGGCAGGCAGCCTGCAGAACAGAAAGACCGGAATATGCAACGATTCGTAAAAAATGATACTTCTATTATGGTATCTACCACCGTCATTGAAGTAGGTGTGGATGTTCCCAATGCCAGTATCATGGTCATCGAAAGCGCAGAACGGTTTGGGCTGTCACAATTGCATCAGTTAAGGGGGCGGGTGGGCCGGGGTGCAGATAAAAGTTATTGCATTCTGATGACGGGCAATAAAATCAGTGAGGATGCCCGGCAGCGCATCAAGATAATGGTACAAACAAATAATGGGTTTGAAATTGCAGAAAAAGACCTGGAATTAAGAGGGCCCGGAGAAATAGAAGGAACCCGTCAAAGCGGCATCTTAAACTTTAAGCTGGCTGATATAGTCCAAGACAGGTATTTGCTTGAAAAAGCAAAACAATGGGCTGATGACATTGTAGAAAAGGATCCGGGCCTGAATTCGGCAGAGAATTTGTTATTGAAACATCAATTGGAAATCCGGAATGGGACAGTAAGATGGGGCAAAATTTCATAGCGTAAAATCCCTGCAAACGACCAAATTCTCCATTCTTCTGTTTTTTTACAATCCGAATACAAAATCGCCTGATTCTTAACAGAAGATTTCAAACAGTTTCTGAAGTTTTTTGGTTATTTTGATAGAGAAAAATAATATACCCTGAAAAAACTACTTCTTATTTTGCTGATCTTCCCTTTTGCCCTGGATGGTTGGGCGCAGGGTAGTATTGAGTTTGTGGAAAACAAAGGTCAGTGGAACAACCGTGTCCGTTTCAAAGGCACGGTCAGCAATGGCGATTTTTTTCTGAGAGATAATGGCTTTACCGTAGTACAATATCACCCGGATGATTATGCAAGGGCACTCCGGCTGCTGCACGACCAGTCGCCAGGGATACCGGCCGAACAATTCATGGTACGCACCCACGCCTTTCATGTTGATTTTGCCGGTGCCAATGCTGCTGCAACAATAGAAGCCGATAAAAAAATTTCCACCGTACATAATTATTTTTCAGGCAATGACCCGGCCGCATGGGTCTCGGGTTGCCAGGTTTTTCAAGCCATCACGCTCAAGGATGTATACCCCGGAATTGATGTGCGTTACTACACAGAAAAAGGTTACTTAAAGTATGATATCCTGGTAAAACCCGGCGGCCGTGTTTCTGATATCGCCCTGCGCTATGATGGAGTAGAAAAGCTTCAGGTACAAAACAAGCAACTGGCAATTGCCACTTCAGTAGGAGAGCTTCGGGAGTCGGCCCCTTACACATACCAGGCAGGCCTGGCCGGATCGGAAGAAGTTGGCTGCAGGTACGTTGTATCCGGAAATCTTGTACGATTTAATGTGTCACAATATGATCGCAGTAAAATATTAGTCATTGATCCCACTGTCATATTCTGTTCCTTTTCCGGAAGCACGGCAGACAACTGGGGCTTTACCGCTACTTATGGACCAGATGGCAGTATGTATGGTGGTGGAATTGTATTTGCAAGCGGGTTCCCGGTTTCAACAGGTGCCTACCAAACAAATTTTCAGGGCGGGAATTTTGATATCGGTATCATCAAACTGACTGCCTCAGGCAATAACAGGCTGTATGCAACCTATATTGGTGGAGCCGGCAATGAGCAACCGCACAGCCTGATCGCAGATAACCAGGGGAACCTGGTACTGGCAGGAAGAACAAATTCACCGGTCAGCGGCCTGGGCTCTTATCCCATCACCGGCGGGGCGGCTGGTATGGTAGGCACACCCGGCGATTATGATATTGTGATTACGAAGTTAAATGCAGCGGGCAACGGTATTTTGGGTTCAAAAAGATTAGGAGGCACCGGCGCTGATGGGGTGAATATTTCCACTGCGAGAACACTGAATTCATTGCAGCAAAACTATGGCGATGATGGCCGCAGCGAAGTCATTCTGGATGCCGCCGGAAATATATATGTGGCTTCCAGTACCCAATCTGCCGATTTTCCGGTACGGGGTACTCCCTTTCAAAGCATTTTCGGAGGTGGATCGCAGGACGGAGCACTGATCAAATTGAATCCTGATTTAAGCACAGTTCTTTTTTCGGGCTTCCTGGGCGGAAGTGAAAATGACGCAGCATATGTACTGTCGCTAGCCCCAGGCGGAAATATTTATGTAGCAGGAGGAACAGAAAGCAGTTCAGCTAGTTTTCCCGGAAATGAAACCGGTACGGTAGGACCGACAAACAACGGAGGCATTGATGGTTTTATTACCGTTGTCAGTAATAACGGAACATCTGTGATACGATCTTCTTTTATTGGCACATCCGGTACCGACCAGGTATTTGGGATTCAATTTGACAATAATGGCTATCCATATATCACAGGGCAAACCACCGGTAACTGGCAATTGGTCAATAATTTACCAGGATCACCGGTCGTATATCAAAATGCAGGAGGCAAACAGTTTATTGCCAAACTGCAACCCGATCTTTCGGCTTTTGTGTATTCTACTATGTTTGGAACCGGATCATCCACACCAAATATCTCACCTACCGCCTTCCTGGTTGACCGCTGCGAGAATGTATATGTATCCGGGTGGGGTGGCTATTATGGAACAACCAATGTGTACAACAGCTCCGGCACACTCGGTTTGCCGGTTACACCCAATGCCATTAAATCAACAACCGACGGAAAAGATTTTTACTTTTTTGTTCTGAAGAAAAATGCAGCTGATATTCTGTTCGGATCTTTTTTTGGAGAAGTGAACAGGCCTGGTGCCGGCTGCGATCATGTGGATGGAGGTACCAGCCGCTTTGACAGGAATGGAGTGATTTATCAGGCCATTTGTGCCAATTGTAACCTTGACCCGCTTGGACGCCCTATTTTTCCAACTACTGCAGGGGCATGGGCCACAGTGAACAATGCCAGCGGTCCTGGCTGCAACCTGGCCATGCTGAAACTAGCCCTTGATTTAGCAGGTGTGGACGGAGAAATAAAATCAGAAATTGATGGAGTTCGTGATACTGCCGGCTGTGCACCGCTTACAGTCAGTTTTCTTGACTCCATTGCGAATGCGCAGAGTTATGAATGGTACTTTAATTATACGCCAGGAAACCCGCCCGATCTTGTAACCACGGTTCCCAATGCATCATTCACCTACAACAATGTAGGCACCTATACCGTAATGCTGGTGGCCATTGATGTCAATACCTGCAATGGCCGTGATAGTTCTTTGATCAATATCCGGGTGGGCGATGTGCAGGCCCTATTGCGGCCGTTCTGGCTGGCGATTGGCCCTGGTTGTCCAAAATTTACTTATCAGTTTACAAATAATTCAATCAGTACAGATCCAACAAAGCCCTTCCAGGACACATCTTTTGTCTGGGACTTTGGTGACGGAAGCCCGCAGGCACCTGCATTAATCGGGCCGGCCAATGCAGTTACACATACTTTTCCCGGCACAGGTAGTTATTCAGTACGCCTGGTTTTAAAGGACACTACTTATTGCAATAATCCGGAAGACAGTATATTTCTTATTTCAATTGCCGATAACGTAAGAGCCATTATAGATGCGCCCCTTTCCGGTTGTGCACCCTTTGCGGCTGCATTTACCAGCAGGTCATTAAACGGTACTTTGTTTCTTTGGAATTTTGGGGATCTGGGTTCGCCGGATAATACATCTGTGCAGGAAAATCCTGTACATGTTTATCAGAATCCCGGAACATATATGGTGCAGCTTACTGCAAGCAACCCGGGTACCTGCAACCTCACCCATGACACGACTTTGACTATAACAGTTTTTGATGCGCCTTCACCTGATTTTGCTGCAATACCCGTTCCGCCCCAGGTTAATACGCCTACTACATTTACCAACCTATCTTCGCCTGATGCTGTTCGTTTTAAGTGGGTGTTTGGGGATGGCGAAAGCTTGCTGACCAGTTCCAGAGCACCGTTGCTGCATCAATTCAATTCCACCGGCACATTCAATGTATGTCTGACAGCTTATAATGCAATTGGCTGCGACAGTACAATTTGTAAACCTGTCAGTGCAATAATTGAACCCGTGGTTGATGTACCCAATGCGTTTACACCCGGCAGTGCGGATGCAAACAGTATCATCATGGTAAGGGGATTTGGAATAGCGAAAATGACCTTCAGTATCTGGAACAGGTGGGGGCAAAAAGTTTTTGAGACAAACGAGCAGTCCCGCGGATGGGACGGAAAAGTAAAAGGAGTGCTGCAGCCCATGGACGTATATGTATATACACTGGCAGTTGATTTTTCAGATGGAAGCAAGACAACTAAAAAAGGAGATATAACGTTAATCAGGTAGAAACATCGCCTGCAGAAAACAGCAGAAAATATAATGTTGCGGAAAAAAAAAATACTGATTCTGGCCGCCAGTGGCATTCTTCAGGTTGTGGGATTGCAGACATTTGCACAGGACCTGCACTTTTCGCAATATTTCAATGCCCCCTTGCTGATCAATCCGGCCAACACCGGGTTTATACCTGATGGTGATTACCGCTTGGGAGCCAATTTCAGAAATCAGTGGGCCTCCGTTACAGCCTTTCCTTACAAAACAATCAGTGCCTTTGGTGATTTTCAGACAATGCAAAACAGTGACAACACAGGCTGGTTGGGTTTGGGAGGGGTCATCCTGCGTGACGTGGCCGGAACCAGTGTACTGACATCTACAAAAATTTATGGCTCGGTGGCTTATCACCAAATGATTGATGCTGGCAGCCTCGTCAGCCTGGGTTTCAATGTGGGTTGGGCCAATAAAAGAATCAATACCCTGAATCTTACTTTTCCAAGCCAATGGAATGGAAAATTTTTTGATGTGCATCTTGCCGGACTCGCTCCAAAACTGGAAAATCAGTCTGTTGGATACCTGGATATGCAGGTGGGCATGAACTATGCCTATTTTCCCACAAATGATATTTATATTAATGCAGGAGTTTCTGCCATGCATGTGAACAGGCCGAAGGAATCTTTTTTTGCAGATGACCCCGCAATCAACAACAGGATACCAGTGCGGTACACTGCATTTCTGAACGGAAGTTTTAAACTCAACGACCGGGTGATTGTAAACCCGAATGTGTATGGTTCCCTGCAGGCGAAATCAACCGAACTGGTAGCTGGAATCAATGCCCATTACAACTTGTCAGGTGACGGGGAAAAGATTCTGATTGCTGGTGTTTATTACCGGCATAAGGATGCTATTATTCCCCTGGTTGGCCTCGGGGTCAAAGACATTAGTTTTACATTTAGTTACGATGTCACTACTTCATCGCTCCGGGATTACAATAACGGAAGAGGCGCCATTGAATTTTCAGTGCTGAAACAGGGTTTGGTGGACCGGTACAGGGGCAACCGCCGCGAATCACTCTGCCCTACCTTCAAAACTTATTAAAAAGGTTTTCCCGATTTATCCGATTTTTACAGCCTATCCCTTTTATATGATTTCAACAAATGCGGATGCAGGTATTTCTTCCTGGCATATAAGCAGGTTCAGGCAATTCATTGGAGAAACATTTGTATGTACCGATGAGGAATCTCTTGTACAATACGGGAAAGATGAAACAGAAGACCTTTGTTTTCCTCCTCATGTAGTGCTGAAACCAGGCAATGCTTCAGAGATCAGTGATGTTTTGAAATTCTGCAATGAACATAAAATACCTGTCACACCCCGGGGTGCGGGTACCGGTGTCAGTGGCGGAGCCTTACCGGTTTCTGGCGGTGTGCTGTTGTCGTCTGAAAGGTTAAACAGGATTATTGAAATTGATGAACGAAACCTGCAGGTGATTACAGAACCCGGAGTCATTACAGAAATACTGCAGAATACTGTAAAGGAAAAAGGATTGTTTTACCCGCCCGATCCTGCCAGCAGAGGTTCCTGTTTCATAGGGGGAAATATTGCTGAAAATAGCGGAGGCCCGAAAGCGGTCAAGTATGGTGTGGTGAAAGATTATGTACTTAACCTGGAAATGGTATTGCCCACCGGTGAAATAATATGGACCGGGGCCAATGTACTAAAAAATGCAACCGGATACAACCTGACGCAACTGGTAGTGGGAAGTGAAGGCACCCTGGGTATTGTTACAAAAATAGTATTGCGCCTTATTCCGCATCCCAGGCATGATTTACTAATGCTGGTACCATTTAAAAAACTAGAACAGGCCGGAGAAGCGGTCAGTGCAATCTTTCGTGCTGGGTTTATTCCCAGCGTGATGGAGCTGATGGAGATCAATGCCTTGAAAATTGTAAGCCGGATGCTGCAAAGCAACACAGTGCCGGTAACAGAAGATACTGAAGCACACCTGCTGATAGAAGTGGACGGAAATGACAGCACAGTATTGATGAAGGAGATGGAGGCAATTGGTGAACTACTGGCAGGCTACAATATCGGAGATATTTTTTTTGCCGAGGACGCACAGCAAAAAACAGAACTATGGAAACTACGGCGCAAAGTAGCTGAAGCCGTAAAACTTGAAGGGTACCATATTGAAGAAGATACAGTAGTGCCAAGGGCCGAATTACCTGCATTGATCAGGGGCATTAAAGTGCTGGGCAAAAAACATGAATTTCAGGTGGTGTGCTACGGCCATGCCGGAGATGGTAACCTGCATGTGCGCATCAAAAAAGAAGGAATAACAGGCAGCTATCAGCAACCGGAAATGATCGCACTGCTGCGTGAGTTATTTGAACTGGTCAGGCAATTGGGAGGTACCATCAGCGGCGAACACGGGATTGGACTGGTGCAAAAGCCCTTTATGGATATTATGTTTGAAGACAAAACGCTGCGCCTAATGCGGGATATCAAAGCATGTTTTGACCCAAATAATATTTTGAACCCAGGGAAAATTTTTCCGTCCCGAATGAGCTAAAGACTTTTTAAAACATACCAGTATGAAAAAATATGCATTATTTTTGTTATTGATTTGGGCCTCTATGACGGCCCTGCTGGCTCAGGAAAAAGAAGAAAATGGCGGTTGGAAGTCCAATCATCTTTTTATTGGTTCCGGGTTGAACCTTGGCTTTTCCAACGGGTTCATTATCGGGCTGAATCCTGAAATTGGCTACAGCCTGAACCGTTTCCTTGATGCAGGCATTGCCACGAATCTCACTTATATCACACAGCGAAGCCAGGTGTCCAATACTTCCGGACGGTATCTTGCAATAGGGGCCGGACCTTTTCTGCGCATCTGGCCGGTACCTATGATTTTTCTGGGAAGTCAGTATGAATACAACGCCATTACCTATAAGGAAGTAACCGGTGGCACAACTGTATATACGGAAAAAAGGAATGCAGGCAGCTTATTGGTTGGCATAGGATACGGGAACAGGGTAGTGGGTCAATCGCAGTTTTACACCAGTATTATGATTGATGCGTTAAACAATGAAAATTCTCCCTACCGTGATCAGTTTGGACGGGTGTTGCCAGTTTTCAGAACTGGTTTTCTTTTTTACCTCAATAAGACAAGCAAACGGGACTAAGCGAATCGGGCAGGAATTGATTTTCGTGACCGGATCATAACAGCTGTATCTGTAAGATGTGCTGCATCGCAAAGCTGCTGCTTTTATTGTATTGCCGGCACTTTGCCATAGTCCTGTTTTGGCCGCAAAAAACAGCACTGACCGGGAAAAGAAGAAGCAATTTTATTTGAGTAATCAGGGCAATATTTTTTCAGTATTTTCAGCGCCTGATATTCAATTACCGAAACTCAGTGTATGTCCCCAACTGTTCTTTTCACATTTGTCATCGGGTACTTTGCCCTTTTGTTGTTTGTGGCCTGGTACACCAGCAGGAATGCCAACAATGAATCATTCTTTATTGGAAACAGGAGCAGCAACTGGATGCTCGTCGCATTTGGTATGATTGGCACTTCGCTCAGCGGCGTCACATTTGTAAGCGTACCCGGTACGGTAGGCGATTTTGCCGGCGATGCATTTAAGGGGTTTGGTTACTTTCAGGTTGTCATTGGGTATTTTCTGGGATATCTCGTAATTGCCTACGTGCTGCTGCCTCTATATTATCGCCTCAACCTGACTTCAATTTACAATTACCTGCAGCATCGTTTTGGTTTTTACTCCTATAAAACCGGATCCCTTTTTTTCATTCTCTCTCGTACCATTGGCGCCACTGCCCGCCTATACCTGGTCATTAATGTACTCCAGATTTTTATCCTGGAACGAATGGGTATTTCATTTACAGTGACCACGCTGATTATTTTACTGATGATCCTGTTATATACTTTTGAAGGAGGTGTAAAAACCATTGTGTACACAGACACATTGCAAACATCCTTTATGCTGTTGGGGCTGATTGTGTGCGTCATCTTTATTCTA
The DNA here is from genome assembly GCA_964473035.1 of uncultured Chitinophaga sp. Lineage (GTDB taxonomy): Bacteria > Bacteroidota > Bacteroidia > Chitinophagales > Chitinophagaceae > JJ008. The sequence continues at coordinate 212,069 of CAYYMK010000002.1, read as the reverse complement.
TCGAACTTGAACCTGAATATCGGCACAGCGCTGGATACGCTCAGCATTAAAGGGTATACGGATATATTTAATATGGATCCCGGCAGCAAAGGTTTTTTTCTGAAACAGGTGATTGGCGGGGCGTTTATTACAATTGCCATGACAGGACTTGACCAGGAAATGATGCAAAAAAACATCAGTGTAAAAAATCTGAAAGATTCGCAAAAGAACATGATCAGCTTCAGTTCTGTTATTGTACTGGTCAATTTTCTTTTTCTCCTGCTGGGAGGTCTTCTGTATCTGTACACCCTGCAAAACGGCGGAGCCTATGAAGCAAAGAAACTAATGCTGGAAGGCAAAAATGTAATCGGAGACGACCTGTTTCCGACGATCGCACTGCATTATCTGCCACAGGCCATCAGCATCATATTCATCATCGGGCTTATTTCAGCACTCTTTCCCAGTGCAGACGGCGCACTGACAGCGCTCACTTCATCTTTCTGCATTGATCAGCTGGGAATGAAAAGGCGGGATGATTGGGATGATAAAAAGAAAAAAAGAATCCGTTTGATTGTCCATTTCACTTTCAGTATTCTGTTTTTTATTTGCATACTTATGTTTAAATGGATTAATAATAAATCAATCATTTATGTAATACTCGATCTGGCAGGCTATACCTATGGGCCGCTTTTGGGGCTATTTGCATTTGGCATTCTTACCAAAAGAAAAATCCGTGATGGCCTCGTGGTCACAGGAATCTGCATCATCGCACCCGTACTGAGCTATTTTCTCAGTAACAATTCCGCTGCTCTTCTGGGTGGATACCAGGTTGGAATTGAATTACTCATCATCAATGGCCTTTTGACCTTTATCGGCCTTTGGATTATTTCTAAATCAGGGCATTCATCTGTTTTAAAAGCAGCCTGAAAAAACCGGCTATTTCCTACTTTCGGAGAATCCATTCAAAACAATAAAACAAAACACATGAAAAAAATTACCACAATTCTTGCAACGCTTGCCCTCTTTATGATCCTGCAATCATGCGGTGGCAAAGGAGAAAAAAAATCATCAGTACAGGTCAGCACCGAAATGCAGGACTTCATGAACAATTTCAACGGACTTTCTGCTTCCGTAAAATATGCGCTGGATAATTTTGGCGCTCCCGGGCTGGACCGGAAGGACATGGATCTTTACAACCTGGAAAAACCTAAGGTAACAGAAGCAAACGGAAATTGTTATCTGATGGAATGCAAATCAGGTCTGACCACAAGAAAATACAATGTCTGCTGGGAATCCGGGAAAATCAATTCTGTGGAAGACAGGGGCATGGAATAACAGGTAGTATCTTTGAAAAAAAGTTTGGACTTCCTGCATCCATCCGCTGCTCAGTATGCTGAACTGTATTCCTCGGCAGAAGGCAGCTTGCTGAAAGAAATCAGCGATTACACAGCAAAGCATCACCCCGGGGCTGTCATGTTAAGCGGCCATCTGCAGGGTAAATTACTAGAAATGATCAGCTGCCTGCTGAGGCCGCAGCGTGTCCTGGAAATCGGCACTTTTACCGGGTACAGCGGTTTGTGCCTTGCACGGGGACTGGCAGCAGACGGGGTTCTTTATACCATTGAACTTCGGGAAGCAGATGCCCGGATAGCCCGTTCATTTTTTGACCGGTCGCCGCTGGGTAGCCAGATAATTTCATTAACAGGTGATGCAGCTAAAATTATCCCGACACTTGATGAAACATGGGATTTGATATTTCTGGATGCAGATAAAACTTCGTATGTACACTATTTTAACCTTGTTTTCCCCCGATTGCAAAAAAACGGGTTTATTTTAGCAGATAATATCTTCTTTCATGGTAAAGTATGGCAGAGCGGCCTTTCAGGAAAATCAGTGGAGGGCATGCGGGAGTTTAATGAATTGATTCGGGAAAGAACAGATATTGAAAAGGTAGTACTGCCGGTTCGGGACGGTCTCTACCTGATTAGAAAATTATAATAGTATCTCATGCCCAAAATTTTATTTTCTTTTTTATTGCTGTTCCCGGTTCTGTGCAATCCGGCCTGGGCACAGCAGTCCGACAAGATACTGAATTATATAGCCACATATAAGGATGTGGCCATAAGCGAAATGAAGCGTACTGGTGTGCCGGCGGCCATTACACTGGCACAGGGCATTCATGAATCAGGGGCAGGAGCAGGTCGCCTGGTACAGGCATCCAATAATCATTTTGGCATTAAATGCAAAACCGGGTGGAGCGGCCCTTCCATAAAACACGATGATGACGCAAGGGGAGAATGCTTTCGGAAATATGCCAGCGCTGAAGATTCGTACAGGGATCATTCTGATTTTTTAAAAAACAGCCAGCGGTATGCCTCCCTTTTCTTACTTAACCCGCTTGAATATGAAGCATGGGCTGCCGGGTTAAAAAAAGCAGGGTATGCCACAAACCCTCGCTATGCAGAAATCCTGGTCAAAACGATTGAGGACTACAGCCTGCAGCAATACACATTACTGGCTATGGAGCAGCCACCGGAAAAAAAGAATGACCTCTTTGATACCCATGCCTTAAAAGCGGATATGGCAACTGCCGGCACAGAAATAATACCTGCAGTCACAATCCCTGTACAATACCCCGAAGGAGTGTTCAACATTCACGAAACAAAAGTGGTCTTTGCAACCCGGGGCACATCGTACCTGGCTCTGGCCAAAGAGTATCAGGTGGATCTTGGAAAAATTTTTGAGTTTAATGAATTGCCCAGAACTGAATTACTGGATAAAGACAGGCTTATTTATCTTCAGCGAAAAAGAAAAACCGGGAAATCTGAATTTCATATCGTGCAACCGGGAGAGTCGCTCCACGATATTGCACAGCAGGAAGCTATCAGGCTGGAATCTTTATATGAGCTGAACTGGCTGAGAGAAGGAGAAACACCGGCTGTGGGAGAAAAACTGAGCCTGCAAAAAAAATCGACCACAATCCCCAGGCTGGCATTGAACAGTAATGTTTCTTTATTGCCGTCATTGCCAGCTAAAATCAAATATTAAAAACCCAACACGTATGAGTATCGTACAGGTCCACGATAAAGTATTTGAAATTTTTCTCACTGAACAAAACATCCGGGAAAGGGTGCAACAAATTGCCGGGCAGATTAACGGGGAATATCAGGGGAAACGACCCCTGTTTATTTCTATTCTGAACGGTTCATTTATGTTTGCAGCCGATTTGTTCCGCAACCTGACCATTGAAGCGGAGCTTTGTTTCATCAAACTGGCATCTTATAAAGGAATGAAGTCTTCGGGGAAAGTTGTAACAACGATTGGGCTCGAGGATGATCTGTATGGCCGGGATGTGATCATTGTAGAAGATATTGTGGATACCGGCAAAACCCTGCATAATTTTTTACCAAAACTACTGCACCAGCAGCCCCGGTCATTAAAAATTGCTGCCTTACTCCATAAGCCGGAAGCAACCGAATATCCGTTGCAGGTGGATTATACGGGTTTTTCCATTCCCAATAAGTTTGTGGTGGGCTATGGACTTGACTATAACGGGCTGGGCAGAAACCTCAGAGAAATTTACCAGTTGAAACAGGACTGAAGCAAGCAGCAGGCTGAGGCTGTTTGAATGAGTACAGCCTTTCAGGCTTTTTTTGTACCTTATCCTGAAAAAAATCCTTTTGAAGGCCCTTTTTTTCATACCTCTGATTTTTTTAATCACTACATCTTTGTGCGCCCAGCAATATTACCTGCGCGGCGAAGTAAAGGATGAAGCAGGAAATATTTTGCAAAATGTATCCATTCTGCAGCACAGAACCGGCTATGTCTTTCGAAGTGGTACTCAGGGCACATTCGGGATTCTCTGTCATGTGCAGTTGGACAGTTTCAGTTTTTCATTTGAGGGATACAGTACACAAAAAATCCTTTTGAATGCAGACAACTATGCGAGCATCAGGCTGAAGCCTCTGCCAGCCGCCGCATCGAGCCATCGGAGAAACAAACTTTCATCCCTGACCCGCAACCTGGATAAAGAGGAACAAAAAACATGGTTTACCGGTGAAGAGACCTATGCGAGCCTGCTGGAAAATCATTTTGTACAGGCGTCACGGCATCCTGAAACAGGAATGTCACTCAATGTGGACAGAGCTTCCTACAGCAATATCAGGCGCTTTATAAACCTGAAAACACTGGTGCCGCCAGATGCAGTCCGCATTGAAGAAATGCTGAACTATTTTAACTTTGATTATCATGAACCAGAGCCGGGCAAGCTGTTTGAAGTTCAAACTACCCTTACCAGTTGCCCATGGAACCCTTCAAACCAACTTTTTTATCTGCATCTCTCTTCCAGTAAAATAAACCTGGATACTTTACCACCCAGCCACCTTGTATTCCTGATTGATGTATCGGGATCAATGGATATGCCCAACCGCCTGCCATTGCTCAAATCTGCATTTCGCCTGCTGGTCAACAACCTCCGTGAAAAAGATTCGGTCGCAATTGTAGTGTACGGAGGCGTTACCGGTGTGATGCTTCATACAACCAGCGGCGCAGAAAAGGAAAAAATCCTAAAGACCATTGATGAGCTGGAGCCGGGAGGTACTACCCCCGGAGAGTCGGGGATACGAATGGCATACAGTGTGGCCCGAAACCATTTTATTGAAGGGGGTAACAACCGTGTGATCCTTGCAACCGATGGCGACTTTAATGTGGGTCTGCGAACGGAAGAAGAACTGGATGAACTGATCAGTCTGCAGCGGGAATCCGGCATATACCTGACATGCCTGGGAGTGGGTATGGGAAATTACAAGGATTCTAAAATACAGACGCTGGCCCGCAAAGGGAATGGCAATTTTGCCTACATAGATAATTTTAAGGAGGCAGAAAAAGTGCTGCTGAAAGAATTTACGCAGATGCTATATGCTGTTGCCGATGATGTGTATATGGAAATAGGGTTTAACCCGGGTTTGGTGAAGCGCTACCGGCTGATAGGGTTTGATAATAAAGTGGGTGCTTTACGGGATTCTTTGTCCATCATCGAGGGAGGCGAAATCGGATCAGGGTATGCCATGGTGGCATTGTTTGAGATTGAACCCACCTCTTCAAATCAGCAGAGTATTGCAAAAGATTTTTTTCCCGAACGATTTGCCAATGCACAAATAAAATACCGCCTGCCAACCGACACACAGCAGCACATGCTTAAAAAAGAGTGCAGCCTGGTGTTCACAAATTTTTCTGAATTAAAACCGGGATATCGCTTTTCTGCAGCTGTTGCCATGTTTGGTTCCCTGCTCCGCTACTCGCCTTTTGCAAAAGACATCAGTTGGAACGATGTGTTATCCATTGCCCAGGCATCTGCAGGTACTGAGGACTTATTGCAGAAGGAATTTATTATTTTGGTACAGCAAGCCCGCCAGTTATATGCCAGGGTGAAGAAGAAAAAATTTGCAGGCAGCGGGCTGGATTGAACGGGTAATGGTATTCTTTCATGAAAGGCGCAGTACAGCGGAAAACTGAAATTGTTTTCAGGAAAACATTTCTTTAATCCGGTCAAAGAAATTACGACTGCCTTTTTCCGGCTGCGGTTTGAAGTTAGCCGACTGACTCAGTTTTTCCATTGCAGCCTTTTCCTCTGCACTCAGGTGCTGGGGCGTCCAGATATTGACCTGGATCAGTTGATCTCCTTTCTGGTACGAATTAACTGAGGGAAACCCCTTTCCTTTCAGCCTGAATAATTTTCCGCTTTGCGTTCCTGCCGGGATTTTTATTTTAGCACGGCCATCAATGGTAGGTACTTCCACCTGTGTGCCAAACACTGCATCGGGAAATGAAATATGCAGTTCATAGGCTACATTCAGTCCCTCCCGGTGCAATTCTTTATGTGGTTCTTCCTCTATCAGCACGACCAGGTCGCCGGGTAGTCCGCCCCGTTCGCCGGCATTACCTTTTCCAGCCACCGTCATTTGCATTCCTTCCTGTACACCCGCAGGAATATCAATGCTTACGGTTTCTTCACCATACACCCGGCCCTCACCCCGGCAGCTGCCACACCGGGCAGTGATCGTACTGCCTTCGCCATTGCAGGCCGGGCAAGTGCTTACGGTCTGCATTTGACCGAGGAATGTATTTTGCACTTTCCGTACCTGTCCGCTTCCCCCGCAGGTGCTGCAGGATTGCACACTGCCTTTATCTTTTGCACCACTGCCAGCACAGGTGGCGCAGGGTACATGTTTTTTTACTTTAATATTTTTGGTAACACCCTTTGCAATTTCTTCATAGTTCAGCTTCAGTTTGACTCGAAGGTTGCTGCCCCGAATGCCGCGGCTCCTTTGTGCTCCACTGCGGCGCTGGCCACCACCAAAGAAGCTTCCAAATAAATCATCTCCGAAAATATCTCCAAACTGGCTGAAGATATCTTCCATGTTCATTCCGCCTCCGCTGAAGCCCCGCCCATTGCCGCTAACGCCTGCATGGCCATACCGGTCGTACTGTGCTTTCTTATCTGCATCACTCAGCACTTCATATGCTTCGGCTGCCTCCTTAAATTTTTCTTCGGCAACTTTATCGCCGGGGTTCCGGTCGGGGTGGTATTGCATGGCCACTTTGCGGTATGCCTTTTTAATTTCGTCCGATGAGGCAGATTTGGCTACTCCAAGAACTTCGTAATAATCTCTCTTCGACATGTTGCAGAATTAAATCGTTTTACTTGCCTACTACCACCCGGGCATGGCGTATGATTTTTTCGTTCAGGTAATATCCTTTCTCCAGTTCATCCACTACTTTTCCTTTCAGGTTTTCATGGGCAGACGGAATTTCTGAAATGGCTTCATGCAAATCCGGATTAAATTCAAGCCCCACAGATTCCATGGCTTTCAGACCCCGCAACTGTAGTTTGGTACGAAGTTTTGTAAATACCAGCATGAGTCCTTCTTTCAGGGCTTCTGTATCAGCAGCGGTTTCAAGCTGATGTTGTGCCCGGTCGCAGTCGTCCAGCACCTCCAGCAAATCGGTAATAACTTCTTTGCCGGCGGTTTGAATCAGTTCTACCCTTTCTTTTGCATTGCGCCGCCGGAAGTTGTCAAATTCTGCAGCCTGACGCAGGAATTTATCCTTCAACTCTTGCAGTTCGGTGCGGAGTTTTTCGAGCTCAGGCTCAACAGCAACAGGCTCGTTGAGGTGGGTGGTGCCACTCAGGTTTTCATCCGCATTCAACTCAATTTCCGGATCGGATCCGGTCGAATCATTATTTTTATTCACCATATCGTTTTCTGTCATTTTATTAAAATAATGTAGCTTGCCGGGCCTCATGGCGCAGCGGCGTGCAAAGGTACGTCTGGCAAGAATACTGCCAACGCAAGAAATTGCGACAAAATGACTTTTTCGGTTCCATTTTACTGCCTTTAGGTTGTGAATCAGGCAGTTTGCGTTACTTTGCCTGGTATGAACAGGGTATTTTTGAAGAAAAGAATTTCGCCACGGGTTGCCAATGGGCATCCCTGGATTTTTGCAAACGAGGTTGAAAGTTCCAGTGCTGCATTGCAACCCGGAGAAATCACAGAAGTGTTTACCAGTGATAAAAAATTTGTAGGCAGCGGCTATGTGAACCCCCGCTCACAGATCCCGGTTCGGCTGCTGACCCGAAAAAAGGGAGATGAAATCAATGAGAAGTTTTTCCTGGATCGTATCCGTCAGTGCTGGGAGTACCGGGTAAAGCTAGGATATACAGAAAACTGCAGGCTTGTTTTTGGGGAAGCTGATGAGTTACCGCAGCTGATTATTGACAAGTTCAACGATTATTTTGTTCTGCAAACACTGGCATTAGGTATTGATGCCTGGAAACCTGCTATTACGCAGGCGCTGCAAACAATTTTTTCGCCACGGGGAATTTATGAACGAAATGATGTGCCTGTGCGGGAACTGGAGGGGCTTCCGCAACAGAAAGGCTTTTTATCGCCCCCGTTTGATCCAAAAATAGTCATTAAGGAAAACGGACTGAAGTTTTATGTTGACCTGGAAAACGGCCAGAAAACCGGATATTTTCTTGATCAGCAGGACAACAGGCGGGCGATACAACATATCGTGCAAGGCGCAGATGTGCTTGGGGCATTTAGCTATACCGGAACATTTGAAATACACGCAGCGCATTATGGTGCAAAGTCAGTATTGGGGCTCGATATTTCTGCAGCTGCAACGGAGCAGGCTGTTGCAAATGCAAAGATGAATGCTGTTGATGACCGCTGCAGTTTTGAGACAAACAATGCATTCGATGTGCTAAAACAATGGGCAAAGGAGGGCAGACAATATGATGTGGTGATGCTGGATCCTCCTGCCTTTACCAAAACCAGGGAAACAATTCAGCGGGCAGAAGCCGGTTACAAGGAAATTAATCTGAGGGGGATGAAGCTGGTGAAACCGGGTGGCTTTCTTGTCACATCTTCCTGTACTAGTCTGGTAGTACCTGGCTTGTTCCTGGATATAATAGATAGGGCAGCCAAAGATGCTAAAAGAAAATTAAGACAGGTGGTATTTCAAACTCAGTCACCCGACCATCCGGTGATTCGTAACCTGGAGCATACACAATATCTGAAATTTCTTATTGTGCAGGTTCTGTGAGCATTGGAGAATGAAAAATCATCTGAATCGATTTCAGTCATGCCTTTATTTATAGTTTGGCCGCTACATGTGGCAGGCAATTATTTGTTTTAATATATCTTCCTTCAAACTCTTCCCATTCTTCGGGTAAAATTCCGGATTCTAGTGCTGATTGCCGGAGGGTATCAAAGTTCAGTGCGGAAGATTTATTATGTGTCACCAGATAATCAAGTAATACAAACATTTTATGATGGCCTATACATTGTTCCAATCCAAGTAAAATCATTGGGTAATAATTATACTTATGCATGTTGTCCGGGTCTGTTTTAATACTGTCCAGCTGTATGTATTTTCCGGCCAGTGTTTTTTCAGTTATGTAACGTTCCCGGATGAACATTTGATATGCCTGTTTGCCATATGTTTTTTCAATGGCTTTCAAACTCAGGTACTCTGCAAAACTTTCACTGTAAAATCCCCAATAAGCATTATTCGATTTTACCTGCAGCCCAAAATACTGATGAGCCAGTTCGTGGCTGTAAATACGAAAAACACCAATGTCAGAAAAACAATTTTTTTCGGCATGAATCTTTTCTGTAAGTTCATAAAGGTTTGTTGAAATAAATGGGTAAACGGAAAAAGCCCAGTTTTCGTATTGCACTTTAGACCCTGTTGAGAAAATTTGCGCAAGCACCAGGGGAATCACAGGTCCGGAATGTATGAATCCGGAGTAAAACATTTTGATGCTGTCTAATGCACTGTTGACAGCATACTGAACATTCTTGCTAAGGGCACTGTTTAAGAAAAATGTCTGACCTGCTTTGCTGAAAGAAAATTTTCCGGAGTAAAGCATCAAATCATTTGGAGTCTCGGACTTGAGCTTCACTTTCTGTGAACGAACAGGGTCAGTACCTCCAAGATAAATGGTTTCACAATCTTTGCATGTTATTGTTATTTCAGATGAGTATTTTGAAAAAATTACATTGGTAGCCCTGTCTGTAAGAATGGGGTACCAGAGTGCCTGATGTGAGGCTCTTATGATTTTATTTTTAAAGGCTATAGACCCCATGTGATCGCCGTTTGCGACACTTTCATTTGGTGCATAGGTTGGGAATGCCCCGACATATGAGAATGTTATTTTTGTTTCTGCTGTAATGCTGTCCACATTTGGTACGTACCCGATCCCATTTGAAAAAAAAGCAGACCGGCCTGGAAAACCCCAGTCAATGTTGTAACTAACGGATTTTCCATTGACGCTCAGATCGTGAACATTCAGTCCTCTGTTTAGGGCAAAAGCCGGATCTTCAAGGGGCGGAATATTTGTAATTGTCAGGTTGCACGATATTTTTCCCTCGGATAAATTAATGTCCACTAAACCAGAAATTTTCGGATCCTGGCTGTACCCCTGCAGTCCTGCCAGATAACTTAAAAGGGTGGTTACCCGTATCAATCGCAATTTTTGTTTCCCGTTGAAAGAAGGTTTCTTATAAAAAAACATGAATGAATATTTGAGACAAATTATTTTGGAGTATAAATACTAAACACAAATAGCATTTAATCTGGGCAGGCATTAAAAAAAGCCTGGGGGTCATTCACAAATTTACCAAGTTTCATTCGAAAGCTTCATGCAGCAGGATATCAAAGAAACCGAATCTATTCAAGACAGGCCTTACATTTTCTTGCAATTCATTTCTCATCAAAGGGAGTCATCATCAAATTGTAAAATATCTGCGTAGTTTCAGAAATATGTTTTTATACTCTGAAAATGCCGTCTTGAGACACGAAGTACTACAAGTAACTGTGAAATGCATAATAAAAAAATCAGAAATCAGCGGGAAACCTGGAACTTCCCCGACTCTACAAGCCTGCCTGTGGCATCCATTAAATGGTAGACATACACCCCCGGGTTGTAATTTGTAAGATCCAGTGTAAGTTTTGCGGGTAACTTAAATGATTCATAAACTTTTTTGCCCAGCACCCCGTTGTAAATATTCAGTGTGTAGCCCTGCGCAAAATTTTTCTGAAGGTCAAAGGTTACATAAGACGCTGCGGGGTTGGGATAAATTTTTACAATCCTGTTTTGAGCTTCGGTTGCATTGCCGGATTCAGAACCAGCAAGCCGGGTACCCTGGCCGTTTACATGAATGGCCATCAACAGAATAATGGATAATATGGAAAGAATTTGCCTCAACGAAACAAATTTACTTTTATTATCCGAAAATTAGGCCAGAATTTTCAGATTACCAAGGCAAATTTTTCAAGCATCGTAATTTAATGAAAAACAAATCATTAACATAGGTCATTACCCTTATTTTAACAGCCCCTTAGGGCAATACTGCAAGGGTAGCTTCAATTTTTTGAAAATCAGGTAGCTGTCCGGCATCATCCAATACCTCAGCATGCCTGAGAATTCCGGTGCGGTCAATCACAAATGCAGCTCGTTTGGAGACACCCCTCATATTCATGACAAACAGGTCGTAGAGGGCGTCATAAGCACGGGACACTTCCTTATTGAAGTCGCTCAACAACGTAAAGTTGAGCTGCTGCTCTTCCCTGAATTTTGCCAGTGTTTGCGGGCTATCTACAGATATTGCAAATACGGTGGCTTGCAGGCGGTTGAATGATTGCATCTGATCCTTTACAGAGCACAGTTCTTTAGTGCATACACTAGTAAATGCAAGCGGGAAAAAGAGGAGCACCACATTTCTTCCTTCCTGATCCGATAATGTAATTTTTTCTTTATTGCTGCTAAACAAGGTGAAATCGGGTGCAGCCTGACCAACGGTAATCGGCATAAAAATTCATGATTGATTGTGAACAAAATGAAACAGCTTATTTCGATGTTTCGTGTATCTTCAAATAAACAATTATCCCCTGGAAATGGTTGGGATGATTTTTTATGTTCACCAAAACCACACAGCAATGAAAAAGTATATTACAGAATTCATCGGCACTTTTTTCCTCGTACTTACCATAGGCCTGGCGGTACTTGGCGGCGCCGGTACAATGGCGCCTGTAGCCATTGGGGCAGTCCTGATGGTGATGGTGTATGCTGGTGGCCACTTGTCCGGCGCACATTACAATCCTGCGGTAAGTCTTTCGGTATGGATCCGCGGCCGCATAGGGGCATCAGATGCCGTGGCTTATATGATGACACAGGTAGTGGCAGCTGCTGCAGCTGCTTTTCTTGTACAATACCTGTTGGGACCCGATAGGCTTGATGCGCATGCTGCAGTGGCCAACCCGGAACCCGTAAAAGCATTACTGGCAGAACTGACAGGTACATTTGCGCTGGCCTATGTGGTGCTGAATGTGGCAACTGCCAAAGCAAATGCAGGCAACAGTTATTTTGGACTGGCGATCGGGTTTACCGTTACTGCAATGGCATATGCCCTCGGCGGATTTTCTGGTGGGGCATTTAATCCGGCAGTTGCTGTAGGTATCAGTTTGATGAAAATGGCTGCGTGGAGTGATATCTGGATTTACCTGGCAGGTTGTTTTGGAGCTGCTGCACTGGCTGCAATTGTATTCCGCTACAATAACCCAGAGGATAAATAATATTGTTTGCAATGATCGGCAGTATGCTACGGATCATTCAGATTTAAAATTTGGGACAGAGCAGGTAATTGCCTTTTTCTTTTCTGTACCCAGTGTAAGATAGTGAGATTTCAAACCCTCCATGCCCATGCGAAGCTGGCGTCAGTTTTGATATATTGGCATCGTAACTGAAGGAAGCGGAGAATGGTACAAATTCAAGCTTTACTACAGGGATCAGGGCATCATTCCAGCGCATAAAAGCACCTACATGAATGCTGTATCGGGGGTTTTCAGTATCATCGCCCAGTTTAAAACCTACCATACCACCAGCCACTGTTTCTGAAAACCCGCCTTGCCGGGAGTGATCTGCCTGTACCGTGATATAGGCATTTCGGGTGATACCCATCCTCAGCCCTGCAGAATAAACCCATTTGGGGTGCAATTCAATTGCGGCATTCCGGTAAAAAGAATTTCTCGGCCTGTGAAAATGATGGTAAGCTGCACCAACGAAGAAATTATTATTGGGATCATCACCGATCGTTGAATTCAGACTGGCGCCCACGCTGCCGTCAATGTAGCTGTATTGTGTGTGCAAAAAATTTTCTCCCAGCCCCCCTCCATCGTACTGGCTGTTGGTGGTTGCTTTCGATGGGTCGAAACGCCGCTGTACCCAGCCCCCCATAAAGCCCATTGATAAATACCTGTTTTGGCGGCTGCTGAGTGACTTATGATAATTCAGGGCGGGCAGCACATGTGTGGTGGTCCAACCGATGCTGCCTGCCCGGTCGTACAAAACCTGGAGTCCGGTAGTCACATAATCATTCACTTTTCCCACAGGCATTTTAATTTCTGCATTCACTGACCCGGTGCGGTATGCATTGGTGATATTGTTCCATTGATCCCGGTACACGGCTTGTACCCGAACATCACCACTGAATATTCCTGCAAGTGAGGGATTTCTCCACAGGGGAGCTTCAAAAAATTGAGAGAAATGAATATCCTGGCTGCTGCTTTGGTAAAAACAAGGCAGCAATGACAACAACAGGATTATTTTTTTTAGAATCATATTTGCTTTTCCATCGGTTTACCTGTTTGGCTTCCTCATCAAAACAGGAGTGAGACATTTCCGTTCATTCGTATCAGTTCTCCGTTTTCACAAAACACCTCGGCCTGGTAGATATATACATCAGCCATAGGTTTTTTCCCTTTAAAACTGCCATTCCATCCGGCGGAAGGATCATTTACCGGTACATCTCTTTTTTCAAAAACTACTTCGCCCCATCGGTTAAAGATGCGCAATAGTTTTACCCGTTCGAGCCCTCTTCCTCTCAGATAAAAAATATCATTACTGCCATCCCCGTTTGGTGAAAATGTATTCGGGATAAACAGGTTGGCATTTTTGCAAAACACTTTTACCAGAAGTCCAGCCCCGTTGCTGCACCTGTTGTCATCTGTAAAAAAAACCTGGTAATATGTATCTGACTTAGGCCCAGCCTGCGGTGTGGGGCACAGGGTACAGCTAAGTCCTGTTGAGGGCGACCACTGCCAGTTGATGGTATTTGATGAATAGGTAGCTGGCACAGTAATGGGGTACCCATTCTGGATGCTGAGCTGCGATGGCATAGTTACAGCCGGCAATGGGTTCACCCGTATTTGTAGCAGACTGGTATCCCTGCAGCCGCTGCTGTTTGTGGCAATAGCAGTGAGAGGAAACAGGCCGGCTGAATGGTAAGTTTGCGCAGGAGGATCCTGCATGCTGTATGTTGTGCCGTTCGGAAAACTCCAATACCATGTCACCACTGATGTATCGGGCTGAATAAATAAACCGGTATGATCCAGAGAAGAATGAATACACAATACTGAATCACCTGAGATCCGGATCAGCGGCCGTTGTACGACTGCAATCAGATTTTGTTTGCTGAGGGTATCACGGCAGCCGGATCGTGTTTCCACGTCCAGTTGCACAGTGTACAATCCGGGCACATTATAATAATGCGAAGGGTTTTGTAATGAAGATTGGCCGCCATCGCCAAAACTCCAGTGGTATTGAGTAATCGTATCATTGAACGTAGTTGAGTCCGTAAAATGTACCAGGCCAGCATCACAAAAAATGCTGTCATCATATCCGAATTTTGTTGTTGCACCAATCACAAAAACTGTATCAGATGCTTCAAGAGGGATGATACAACCGGCGGGATCGGTGAGAATTACCTTGGGTAAAAAGTCCCCAAAATTATTATATGTATGTGTGATACCCGGCGTGGCACTGAGCATCGTGTTGCCATCTCCAAAATCCCAGAAATAGGAATCCATCGGCCCGTTACTGATGATATTCAGGCTAACTGGCAGCGGTTTGCAGCCTCCATTAGGGGTGTAGCTTACCCGAGCACCAATGCTGTCATATACATAAATATTTTTAATAATTGAGTCCTTACATCCTCCGGGACTTGTCACTACCAGTTTGATCGGGTAAATTCCCGGAGCGGAAAAATAATGAGAGGTATGCTGCTGGGTACTGGTACCCTGCCCGCTGCCAAAATCCCAGAATGAAGAATTGTAAAAAAAAGATGTATTGGTAAACGTAACATTAAACGGAATACAGGAACTGATGCTGTCGTTTGTGGTGAAGTCGGCTACAGGCAAACGCACCTGAATATAATCTGTTCGTACCAGGGAATCAGTACATCCATACACATCCTGCACCCTGAGTTTGACTGTGTATATTCCGGCTGCTGTGTATGTGTGTGCAGGATTTGTGTGTACTGAACTGTTGCCATCTCCAAAATCCCACAGGTACAGAAGTCCGGAGGGGGCAGATGCATTATTAAACTGAACGGGAGCACCCGGGCAGGTGAGTGTATCTGACGAAGAAAAATCAGGAACCGGGTCAGTAGTTGTGACAATGTTTGCTCTGGTGATGCTGTCTTTGCAACCCGAGGCATCAGTAACTACAAGTTTTACGGAAAACATTCCGGTACTGCTATAGATATGCAGAAAAGGTGGTGCTGAAAAATTCTGCACTGTCCCATCCCCAAAATCAAACTGCCAGTTAACGATAGGATGCACCCCATCCGTAAAAGATAAATCATTAAAAGTACTTGTAAGACCTGTGCAGCCGGTTACATTTGAACCTGAAAAATCGGACACGGGGCCATTGATCCGGAGATAATTTGTACGGGTGCGGGAACTGGTGCAGCCATTCAAATCAGTTATAGTTAAAGAAATAGTGTAAGTTCCTGCATTTGTATAAGTGTGGGTAATGTCAGGTACTGCGCTGTTGGCTGTTGTACCATCTCCAAAATCCCAAAAGTAATTAGTAATATTTGCGGGATTGATACCCGTGGCATGAAAAGGAACCGTAACAACTCTGCAGGCGGTGATGAAGTCTGCAACGATTTCCGGAATTTCATCCAATGCTTGTACAGTATGGAATATGGTATCTGCACATCCTCCGTTTGTAACAATCAACCGCACTGAATATGTGCCCAATGCGGAAAATATGTGAACAGGGTTTTGCGCTGAAGATGTGCTTCCATCGCCAAAATCCCAATCCCATGTAAGCGGGGCAACCGATACATCAGTAAATGAAAAACGGAGCCGGTTGCTGCAATCAGGCGTACTGTTGAATTGAGCAACCGGCGGCAATACCCGGACATAATTAGTACGCACCAGCGTGTCGGGGCATCCATTGTTAAAAACGATAAGACGAATATCGAAATAGCCGGTATCGTTATACCTGTGTTCGGGATTTTGAAGATTGGATGTTCCGCCATCTCCGAAATCCCAGTTCCATTCGTCTGCCGGAGCGGAGAAGTCAGTGAATTGTACAGGCTGGTGAGCGCAAACCGGTATCGGGCTTGCTGAAAACGCAGCAACTGGTTTTGATCCTACCCGTACAGCCTGTGGTACAATTAATGTATCAGAACACCCGGTGCTTGTTGTGATGATCAACCGTACAGTGTATGTGCCTTGCGAGTTGTATGTGTATACGGGGTTTGGAAGGGCGGATGTACCGCCATCGCCAAAGTTCCAGTTGTATGAGGTGACGGCATCAACTGAAGAAATGGATGGATTGAAGGCAAAAGTAAAAGGGATACAGCCACGTACCGGCAATCCCGGAATGGAAATGATTGCTCTCCTGATTATCACCAAGTCTGGTATTGTAATTGTATCACTGCACCCGGCCCCGTTTGTTACGATCAGCCTTACAGTGAAACTTCCATATGAGGTATAGGTATGAGTAGGGTGTTGCAGGGAGGAACTGTTGCCATCACCAAAATCCCATTGCCAATTTGTGGCACCGCCTGAAGACAAATCCTGGAAATTGACAACAAGAGGAGGCTGGCAACGGGAGGTCACCGGGGCTGTAAAGGCAGCAACCGGATTGGCCTGAACGTTTATGATTTGAAATGCCGAATCTGTACACCCGGAATATGTATTGTACATACTTACCACATAACTACCCGGGGTGGAATATATGTGTGATGTGTTGATGCCGCTTGCGGTTCCTCCATCACCGAAATTCCATAGTGTGGAAACCGGTACCGGTGCGGACGTGTTTGTAAATGAAGCAACCTGGTTTACACAAACCTGGGGTGGAGCCGAAAATGAAGTGGTGATACCTCCAATGGTAATAGTTTGCCGGGCAGTGTCCACACATCCGGCGGTACTGGTTGTGACAAGAGTTACAGTATAGCTGCCGTTGGAAAGGTAGTTATGTACAGGATCTTGCAGGGTTGAATTATTTCCATCACCAAAATCCCAGAAATAGCTGAGTACAGGAGGACCACTTGAAGAATTGATAAAATTGATGAGTGCCGGTGCCCTGCACACTGTGGGCGAAGAATGTGAAAAGCCGGCCGAAACACCATTAGTCACTGAAATATAGTTGGTGCGGGTAAAAACTTTGCTGCAGCCCTGGTCATTTGTAACACGCAGTGTTACAGAGAAAGTTCCAGTGCTGGTATAAGTGTTCAGCGGGTTTTGCTGCGTGGATGTGTTCCCGTTACCAAAATCCCAAAACCATACAATGTTTGTTGTGCCAGAACCTGCAGAAGAAAGATCCATAAACTGTACCCGCAATGGGAAACAACCGCTCATCGGTGTTCCCGAAAAATTTACTATAGGATTTTCGAATACGGTAATGTATTGGGAACGGGTCAGTGTATGTGAACCAGCGGCATTAGTAACAGTAAGGGTTACGGTATAAGTTCCCGGTGTAAAATAGGTGGCTGTCGGGTGTTGCAAAGTTGAGCTGTTACCATTTCCGAAATTCCAGTTCCATTGGGTGGGGTTTCCAACAGACAAGTCCTGATAGCTGACAATGAGCGGAGAACAACCCGACACCTGGCT
Organism: uncultured Chitinophaga sp.; assembly: GCA_964473035.1. Lineage (GTDB taxonomy): Bacteria > Bacteroidota > Bacteroidia > Chitinophagales > Chitinophagaceae > JJ008. The sequence continues at coordinate 194,615 of CAYYMK010000002.1, read as the reverse complement.
GGCAATGAAATTCGCAGACGGAGCCTGGCCTTTTCCCGCAGCAGAAAGCAGCAGCAACAAATAAAAGAAGCATATTGTATAACCGCTTTTTCTCACAAGATCTGTTTACTGGTTTAATAGAAAACGGTACCGGTTTAGTGCAAAAAGCGTTCCTTATTTTCATTCAGGTACAGAAAAGGGTTGCTGGCAGAAGTAAAATGCAGTAAAAAAGCTGAGTGTATGATCCGTTTCTTTAAAGCCGGTTTAATTGAGCCAGTTACTGTTTATCCAGCCGCATGACTTTGGTTTCGGCACCATTTGTCTGGCTGGCTTCTACATATGTCCAGCTGTTTCGTATGATGTTCCAGTTCCCGTTAATTAATTGAATCGGGTAATTCGCATTAGGAAAATTAGCCGAAGTGTTATTTGTTGCAGCATTGCCATCCCAGGTGCCCGAGAATTCAACAGTGCCGTTTTTTATGGCATCAACTGTTTTTGGATTGTTATAGTACTTAAACCGGTACGAAGAAAAGTCGGCTGTAATGGAGGTGCCGTTATGTACGAAACTGCTCACAGCCCATTTGCCATCTGTCATCGCCATAATGACAAGGTCGAGCTGAATATTATCCGAAGATTTTTTACAGCCGGGTAATAGCAGGACCAGCAGGATAACAGGTAAGGATACTTTCATAGATAAGCGCTTCCGCAAAATACTAATAAAAAACGGTACATCCAAGCTGTTGCCGGTGATCCATTTTTGGTTTTGACCTTGAAGCAGAAGGGATTAATTTCACATAAATTTCATCGTTGGCCCCAAAAATATTTTTTTCATTTACTCTTTATTTGTGTCTGGTATCAAGCATAGCCGGGCAAACACCTGAAACGCTGCTGGAGCAGTTTCGTGAAAAGCATCCCATTGAAAAAATGTACCTGCATCTCGACAGGGAAAATTATCTTGCCGGCGATACCATCTGGTGGAAAGCATATTTACTGTCGGATTACCTTCCGGATACTATTAGTAGCACTGTTTATACAGAACTTGTTGCTGAAGATGGTTCCATCATCAGCCGGCATGTCTTTCCGGTTCTGGCCGGTTCTGCATACGGGCAATTGGAAATTCCAGATACAATTTCAAGTGGTAATTATTTGCTGAGGGCATATACATCAGTAATGGAGCAACTATGGCCGGATTTTCTCTTCCAAAAGCCTGTATATGTGTATGGGAAGAATATAAAAAAATCTGAGCCTGCAGGATCGGACAGTATCAACCTACAGTTTTTTCCCGAGGGTGGCAGCCTGGCGACGGCCGTAAGCAATACCATCGCATTTAAGATTACTGATGCATACGGGTTACCTCTTTCATTGATCGGCCAGATTTTGGATGATCAGAATAACCGCATTGCGGAACTGGTATGTTTTCATGATGGTATGGGTTCATTTGAAATGATACCCCGGGATGGACGCAGGTATATTGCTGCATTGGAATACCTTGGGCGCAAACTGGAATTTGAATTGCCGGAACACAGCCCAAACGCAGTATCCATTACCATACTTCCTCACCCGCAGGGCAATTTTTTTGAAATCCGTCAGCCTTCGGCCAATTCCATGTTCCGGGTTGCGTACCTGTTGGGGCAAATGCAACATCGTGTTGTCTTTCGCCAGGATGTGCTGGAGGACAGAAACGAATTTCAGGGGATCATCAACACAAAAAATCTGCATTCGGGCATCCTTCATCTTACTGCATTTAATAAAGATGGGGTTCCGCTAGCCGAGCGGCTTGTTTTTGTGAATAATAAGGAATTTCTGCAACCAGCAGAACTTCGTTCAGACAGTATCAGCTTTGCAGCAAGGGCGTTGAATAAGCTTTCATTATATTTTCCGGATACCCTGCAGGGCAGCCTGTCAGTTTCCATCACTGATGCAGAAAAAGATATATACCCGCACAGACAGGAAAATATTTTATCATCATTGCTGCTGAGTGCAGATGTCCGTGGTTATGTACAGCATCCTTCCTGGTATTTTGCAGCAGGCAACGATTCTGCATCGAATGCACTTGATCTGTTGCTGATGACACAGGGATGGCGTCGTTTCCGTTGGGAAAAACTGCATCCGGATAGCATTGGTATTTCCAGGTTCAAAAATCCGGGTTTTATTACAGTGAATGGAAAAATCACTCTTCGCGGGGTGAAGAAACCTTTTGCAGACAAAGACCTTGTACTTTTTGTAAGTCCGCAGGGGGCTGTTCGGTTTTCTACATTTATACATACTGATTCTTCAGGGAATTTTCGGGTTGACTCCCTTCTGTTTTTTGGAAAATCCCGACTTTTATTCAGTGACATACGTGGCAAAAAGAGCAACTATATAGATGTGTACCTGTCGGCGGATTCGGTAAACAGGCTATTTCAATTAAAGACCCCGCAGCATGATTATTTTAAAACGAATTATAAACCCGGCGACAATTATCTGAAGTCTGCTGCCTATGATTATGAGGCCATACAAAAGGCAAGCGGAATTATGCTGGAAGAAATCAGACTGAAGTCTGTACGGAAATCGCCGTTGCAGCAGGTGGATGAACGGTACACTACCGGTTTGTTTAGCGGGGATGCGATCAAATCCGTTGACCTTGTCAACAGCGATGAAGCCAATCCGTATATGAACATTTTTGAATACCTGCAGAGCCGGGTCAACGGGTTGCAGGTTGTAAATGACGGGCCGGAATATGGGGTATTTTACCGGCAGGGGCCATCTGTCAGTTCAATGGGCAATATGCCAATGTCACTGTTCCTCGATGAAGTAGAAACCGACCCTTCTGTCATTGCATCCATCCCCGCAAATCAGATTGCGCTGGTCAAAGTCTATAGCTCGTTTGCTGGCGCCTGGGGCAATGCGCCCGGAGGGGTGCTTGCACTGTACACAAAAAAAGGGAAAGACTATGTTAATACAACCGGCAGGGCTGGAAACATAAGCTATGAAGGTTATACATTAATCCGTGAATTTTACAGGCCTGCATATACATCTGAAGTTATACCTGCAAGTGAAGATAACCGGATTACCCTGGAGTGGATGCCTCATATTTTTGTTCATGATTTTCAACCTGTGATCCCTGTTCGTTTTTACAATAACGACAGAACCCGGAAATTTAAAATTGTAGTGGAAGGAATGACCAGTTCCGGAAAACTGATCTGCATTGAAAAAATAATAACCCCCTGAGTGCTTCTCTGCTTTTAAATAATTCGCCGGACCAATGCAGAAATTGGCGGCTGGATGTGTGAATTTTCCTTTTTTTTCCCGATTGCAATGAAATTCGAATTCATTTTAATAAATGAGAAAAATCAGGTTCGGCACTGATATAAATCATACCGGGAGGATGTTTTATATAAGAATCTTGCCTGCAATCGATGCGGAAGTAATGTGAATCAGTGAATTGGAAACGTTTGAAATAATCAGAATTTCTCATGCATTTTAAAAAACCAACAGCTTAAAATCCGGAAAATATGCGCAGGAAGCAATCAACTCCCGGAAATTGTTCAGCCATAAGCTCACTGAGTTCTTCCCATTATCGTAAATACATATCCTGCCGTTTCACTATTTATTCAGTCTCAAAAAACAACATTATGAAGCATTTCAAAAATGGAATAGCTATTCTGTTTGCATGTTTGTTGCTGCAATTCTCTTTTCTAAGGGCACAAGCGCAGGGCGGAGAATCTGTGTTCAAAAACAAGTGTACGTCATGCCATACTATTGGTGCTGGCAAGCTGATCGGCCCGGATTTGAAAGGGGTAACCACACGCCGTGACTCTGTCTGGCTTTTTCGCCAGATTAAAGAGCCGGATAAACTGATTGCAGAAAATGACCCCATTGCCACGCAGCTGGTAAAGGAAGTGGGCTTACCGATGGCTCCGTTAGGACTGAGCGATGCTGATGTGCTTTCTGTTATCGCATACCTGAAATCAACAGAAGCTTCTGCAACTGCGGTTTCAGGGGGTACACCGCCTCAGTTTTGGCCGACCATTCTCATCGGACTGGCGCTGGTTGCTGCATTTACACTGTATGGGCTAAAAGCCGGTAAGAAAAAGGTTGAGGTAAGAGACCTAGCTTGATCTGTATCATATAAAACACTCTAACAATTAATAACAGCAATATGAAAGCAAACGGAAGATGGTTTAAAGTCAGCGAAGATTCCCGCTCCTGGGAAGACTTTTACCGGAAAAGATGGAGCTATGATTACTCAGTGCGAACAGGGCATGGGGTAAACTGCTCTATGGCCTGTAGTTGGGAAGTCTTTGTAAAAGACGGCCTGATTTGCTGGGAACTCCAGAAAACAGATTATCCGCAAATTGAAGCCGATGTTCCAAATGTGGAACCAAGAGGTTGCCAGCGTGGTATTACTGCTTCCTGGTATCCATACAGCCCCCTGCGGCCAAAGTTTCCCTATATCCGCAAGGTGTTGTGGGATATGTTCCAGGAAGAAAAGCGCAAAGGGAAAGATCCTGTTGATGCGTATGGAGCCATAGTGGAAGACATTGAAAAGGCCAAAAAATATAAACTTGCCCGTGGAAAAGCAGGCTGGAAGAGGATTACCTGGGATGACTCGGTGGAACTGATTGCGGCAGCACAGATTTACACAATTAAGAAATTCGGGGCCGATCATATTGCAAACTTTTCACCCATTCCGGCTATGAGTTTGCTGAGCTTTATTTCCGGCCACCGTTACAACAATCTGCTGGGCGGTATTTACTGTAGTTATTATGAGTGGTACCATGATCTGCCACACGTTTCATCATCCATGTGGGGCGACCAGACAGAGAACTGCGAAAGCTCTGATTGGTATCATGGCACATACTGGATTGTGGCCGGTACAAATATTAATATGACCCGTACGGCCGACAGCCACTTTGTCCCGGAAGCCAAATACCGGGGATCTAAGATTGTGGTGGTCTCTCCCAATTACTCTGACGTGGCCAAATATGCCGACACCTGGGTGCCTGTGGTTCCCGGCAGTGATGGTGCTTTTTTCATGGCCTGCATTCATGTGATCCTGAAAGAATTTTATGCCGACAGGGACACACCATACTTCACGGATTATGTGAAACGCTTTACCAACCTGCCTTTCCTGGTTGTACTGAATAAAGAAGGCGACAGTTACCAGATGGGCCGGTTTGTTCGGGCTGCAGATATAGCAGACTATGCAGGGGAAGAAAATGCAGACTGGAAACTGATTATGCAGGATGGCAACGGAAAGCTGCATGTACCTACTGGCACACTGGGTTTCCGCTGGGAAAAAGAACCAACCGGCAACTGGAACCTGCAGTTGAAAAACGCAGTAACCAAAGAAGATTTTGACCCATTACTCACATTAATGGGCAATGGCGATCAGAGGGCCATGGTTTCTTTCAGTGATTTTACAGATACGTTCAGCATTTTTATGGGCCGTACCAAAGGTGAAGGCCAGCCTGCTGTGGAAGTGCTCCGGGAAGTACCAGTTTCAAAACTCAAAACCAAAGACGGGGGCGAACTGCTGGTAACAACAGCGTTTGACCTGCTGATGGCACAAGCCGGTGTAAAGAGAGGAAATCTGGGCGGTGATTATCCCGCAGATTATAACGACCCCAAACCCTACACACCAGCATGGCAGGAATCGCAAACCGGAGTCAGCCGCAACCTTGCAATTCAGATTGGAAGAGAGTTTGCAGACAACGCAGAAAAAACCGGAGGTAAATCACTGGTGATCACCGGCCCCGGGCTGCAACACTTCTATCATGGAGCATCACTGTATTACCGAAATGAAGCGGTGATGTTGGCATTGTGCGGATGTAACGGAAAACAAGGCGGAAACTTTAATCACTATGTGGGCACACAACACACCAGGCTGCATGCTCCATTTGTAAATCTTGGTGCAGCGCTTGATTGGTCCCGCCCGCCCCGGATGATGAATACAACATCTCTGTGGTATTTCCAGACCGGCCAATGGAGGTACGATGGTATGAAGCTCGATACACAATGGGCTGTGGGTGCAAAAAAACTGACAGAATTCAATCATGCTGCCGATATCAACTCCCTGGCCGTAAGGCTGGGCTGGTTGCCTTTCTTCCCGCAGGTAGATAAAAAGAATCCCCTGGAGATTTACAAGGAGGCTGTTTCTGCGGGCTGCAAGTCGGATGAAGAAGTAGTGAAATGGGTGGCACAGCAGTTCAGGGAAGGAAAATACAATTTTGCAATCAATGATATTGATGCGCCGGAAAACCACCTGAAAATTGTAACCGTGTACAGGGGCAATCTTATTGGTACCAGTATGCGGGGCCATGAACTCACTTTGAAACACTGGTTGGGTACACACCACAACGTGATGTGGGATGAAGAACCAGCCAAGGGAAAAATCAATGAAATTAAGTGGCACCAGGATTCCCCGATCGGAAAGCTGGATTTGCTTGTGAACCTGAATATGCGGATGGACTCCACCGCTAACTATTCAGACCTTGTATTGCCGGCCGCATTCTGGTACGAAAAGTACGATGTGACCTTTGGTGATATGCATACGTTTATACATCCTCTGACTCCTGCTACACAGCCACCTTGGGAAGCAAAGCACGACTGGGAAGCGTTTAAACTGATTGCAAAGAAGTTTTCTGAAATGGCTGCAAAGCACTTCCCTGAGCCAGTCAAGGATGTTGTGTTTAATGCCCTCTGGATGGACAGCCCGGAAATGATGTCGCAGCCAAACGGAATTGTGAAAGACTGGAAAAAAGGCGAAGTGGATCTGATTCCCGGAAAAACTTTCCCAAAAATACAGATCGTAGAAAGGGATTACACAAAAGTGTATGACCAGCTGGTATCACTTGGTCCCCTGGTCAGCAAGCCAAAAGGATATGGTTCTAAAGGACAGTATACAGACCTGACTCCTATTGTAGAGGAAGAGCTGAAACACAATGAGGCACTTGATGTGAAAAACGGAAGAGTCTATTTCGAAAAACCTGAACAGGCCTGCGAGTTGATTTGCCAGATGTCGCCTGAACTGAATGGCCGCCTCTCACACATGTTCTTCAAAGAAATGGAGAAAAAAGTGGGTCTGCCGCTGGCCGATATGGTGGAAGTGGTGAAATCGAGAAAAGTGCATTACAAGGATATCATTTCTCAACCAAGACGCATACACATCACGCCGCAATGGCAATCAATGGTACATGATAAGGACGGAAAGCAAAGAACCTTTGCTCCGTTTACCATGAATATTGAGAGATTGAAACCATGGCACACATTATCAGGCCGCCAGGAAATTTACTATGATCACCAGGGTATGATCGAACTAGGCGAAGCATTGCCTACCAATAAACCCCCGATTGATATGGTGGCTATTGGCGACGTAAATATGAAAAAAGCCGGACCGAAAGCAAAAGCATTCCGCTTTATCACCCCGCACGGCAAATGGCAAATTCACAGTTCCTTCCGCGACCACTGGCCAATGATGCAGCTGAGCCGCGGAGGTCCAACCGTATGGCTGAACCCGGCCGATGCGGATGAAATAGAGGTACAGGATAATGATTGGGTGGAATTGTATTGTGAAAACGGCATTGAAGTAGTGCGTGCCGTTGTAAGTCCCCAGGTGCCCAGGAGTATGGCAATTACCTATCACCAGGTAGAGCGCCATATCAATGTACCATTCTCTCCATTGGCAAAGAAGTACAACATGTCGGATCTGCGCGGAGGAAACAACAATGCAACCACCCGGATTTTGATGAACCCCAGCACTATGATTGGGGGATATGCCCAGTTTTCTTTCTACAGCAATTTCTGGGGGCCCAGCCCGTCAGAAAGAGATCATGGCGTCATCATCCGGAAAATGCCGCTTGACGAAAGCAATACACCGGTGTACCAGGAAAAAGACCTGTTCAGATTGCCAAAAGAATAATGCATGTAAACAGGAAATAAAAGAATCAGTACAAACTAAACCGTAAAACAATGAATGTAAAAGCACAACTCAGCATGACCTTCAACCTGGAGAAGTGTATAGGCTGCAATACCTGTACGGTAGCCTGTAAAAACATCTGGACCAACAGGGAAGGAGCCGAATATATGTGGTGGAATAACGTGGAAACAAAACCCGGGATCGGGTACCCCAAACAATGGGAAAACCAGGACTTGTGGAAAGGTGGTTGGGTCAAGAAAGGAGATAAACTGATGTTGAAGAACGGCAGCAAGTTTTATATGCTCTCCAATATCTTCTTCAACCCTCATATGCCCGAAATGAAAGATTATTATGGCGATGGGGATGTTTATACTTTTTCGTACGACGACCTGCATAATTCCGATGCACAAACGCAGCAACCCATAGCCAGTCCCAAATCAATGGTAACAAACAAAGGAGATGTGCCCATTAACTGGGGGGTAAACTGGGAAGACAATGGAGGAGGCATGCATATTACCGGAAAGCACGATGTGAATTTTCAGAATATGTCGAAAGAAGAAATGCAGGCCACGCTGAAGTTCCGTGATGTCTTTTATTTTTACCTCCCCCGCATTTGTAATCATTGTGCCAATCCGGGTTGTGTGGGAGCCTGCCCAAGTGGAGCCGCATACAAGAGAGAAGAAGATGGCATTGTACTGATTGATCAGAACCGATGCCGTAACTGGAGGTATTGCATTACTTCCTGCCCGTACAAAAAACCATACTATAACTGGCGCAGCGGAAAAATGGAAAAATGTATTCTCTGTTACCCGAGGGTGGAGAGCGGTTTGCCCCCGGCATGTTTCCATTCCTGCGTGGGTAAAATCCGTTCCTTCGGTGTTTTGCTGTATGATATGGATCGGGTACACGAAGCGGCCCTTGCTGAAGATAAAGACCTCGTACAGGCACAAAGGGATATCATACTGGATCCCTTTGACAAAGATGTCATAGCTGCCGCAAAGAAAAATGGTTTGAGTGATGATTGGATTGATGCAGCCCAGCGTTCACCTGTGTACAAAATTGTGAAAAAATGGGGACTGGCATTACCTCTGCACCCGGAATTCAGGACTTTGCCAAACCTCTTCTACATACCACCACTGTCACCAATTGTAACCAGCAAAGGAGAAGAATCACCTTCCGATACTGATGTCTTTGATATGGATTCTCCGGCAAACGGACCACTGGTTGGTTTGGATGAACTGGATAAGTTCCGGTTACCGTTCTCGTATCTTTCTACCATGTTTGGTGCCGGAAACGAAGAAGTCGTAAAAACTGCCCTGAAACGCCAGCTGGCCGTACGTCATTATGAGCGTAGTATCCGGGTGGACAAAAAACCAAATACAGAAGTCTTGCATCAGGTGGGGCTTACCGAAGAAGATGCAAAAGGCATCACCCGGGGATTATCACTTGCATTCTATAATGAGCGGTTTGTGATACCAACCACCAAAAGGGAGGATGCGAATATCAGCCCATATACGGAGAGAGGTTTTGCCGGTTTCGATGCAATGACGCCGTGGTCGCCCATGGAGAGAAGACAAAGTTATTTCAAATCGCATCATACACCGGATAAAGAAATTGATTAATTGCCCGAAAGAAAAAGTGCAGCATGATGAATACTATGGAACAAGCAAAAAAAGCGTACAGCATCATCAGTGAATTGTGGTGCAGCCCTGCCGATGTGGATATTCCTGCATTGCGTGCTGCATTGCAGCAACTGATACAGGAACCAGGATTTCCGGAAGAGTGTGCAGCATTTGCCAGCCAGTTTCTGGCGGCAAACCAGCTTGCCGAGGAAGATTATATTGAAATGTTTGAACTGGATCCTGCCTGTTCGCTATACCTGGGCAGTCATTCATACGATGAACCCAAAACATGTGCAGGAGGGGCCGTATCAGACAGAAATGAATATATGCTCGAACTGCAGGCTATGTACAGGCATTTTGGCCTCGACCTGGAAGGCCGTGAACTGGCCGATTACCTGCCGGTGATGATTGATTTCATCGGGGCTTCCATTGAACAGCACAAAGACCCGGTGCGTACCAAACTGATCCGGGATTACTTTCTTCCTTTTTTACCCCCGGTACTCAAAAAACTGGAAGAGGTGAATACGGCGTATTGGTACCTGCTCACTGCAGCAGAAAAACTGGTACGGTACGATCTGGCCACTTTTGAACCCGGAGACCCGGAAACAATGTCAAAGAAAGACACGATACAGCAAAAAGAATATTTAACACAACAAACAATTTAATCTTATGTGGGATAATTTCTTCTTCGCAGCACTGCCTTACATTGCCATGGTTTTATTCATAGGCGGCATTATTTACCGCGGCTTCAGCGGAGTGTTCAGCGGTTATCGTGGAAAATGGAACTGGAGTGCCCGGGGCGATTATTACTGGACCACCCGGTCCACAGGTTTTTTTGGACGTGCCTCCATCGGGCCGGCAGCACTATGCCTGCACTGGGGAATCATCATTCTGTTCTTTGCCCATGTCATTGGGCTTGTGGGCGCAGCTTATGGCCTGAACAGTTGGGTTGATATCTTCCGGTGGACAGGTATGGCTTCGGGTATCCTATTACTGGTAGGATTATTGTGGGCTTTCTGGCGCCGCATATCTATCCCTCAGGTAAGAGCTATGAGCCGGATGGAAGATTATGTTGTGCTGCTGTTCCTGATCCTGATTTGCGGATTCGGTCTGTGGCAGTCTGCCGTTAAAATGCTGTGGGGTATTGTGTATGCAGCAGGTCCCTGGCTGGGTGGTATCTTCAAATTTCAGCCGGATGCTTCACTGATGGCCGGAGCACCGCTAATTAATAAACTGCATATCATTACAGCGCTTTTATTCTTTTGCTATTTTCCATTTACAAAACTGGTGCATTTTGCCAGCTACCCCCTTGCGTATTTATCAAGGAATTTTATTTCCATGAGAAATTACAAAGGTGTAAAAAAATAGATTTAACTCCCATTGAGATATGCTGCGTGTCAACTCCAACCGTATACTGGTACTAAATACACTGGCATTTACGGTTTGTTTTGCAGCATGGGTAATCAATGGGGTATTGGTTACTTACCTTGTTAATAATGGGGTCTTTCACTGGAATTCAGTTCAAATAGGAATACTTCTGGGTGTGCCAGTATTGGTAGGAGCGGTCATGAGACTCCCTGTCGGAATTCTGACAGACAAATTCGGGGGCAGATGGGTCATTAGTGCTATCCTTCTTTTTTCGGCTATCCCGATGTTTTTTTTATCAAAGGCCAACAGCTACACAGCATTTTTATTCCTGAGTTTTGGCTTTGGAATAGCCGGGAGCAGTTTTGCAGCGGGAGTGGCTTATACTTCTCTTTGGTATCCCAAAGAGAAGCAAGGAACCGTTCTGGGAATTTTTGGCATGGGCAACATGGGGGCATCATTAACCACACTGCTGGCTCCCAGCATTCTGAATTCACTGACACATCATGGTACAAAACTGGAAGCCTGGCGTGCATTGCCCAAATGGTATGCAGTTGTACTTGTTCTTACCGCTATTGTTTTTCTGTTAGGTACAAAAAATAAAAAGCCGGCAGAATCAAAAACATTGCTACAGCGGCTGGCCCCGTTGAAAGAAATCAGGGTCTGGCGCTTTGGGCTTTATTACTACTTCGTATTTGGAAGTTTTGTGGCACTGGCTCAATGGCTGATCCCCTATTATGTCAATGTCTATTCTCTTGATATCGTTACTGCTGGTTTGATGGTCACTGGTTTTAGCCTGATTTCTGGCGTTGCAAGGGCATTTGGGGGCTGGCTTTCCGACAAATATGGTGCACGAATGGTTTTGTTATGGGTATTTGGAGACTGTATTGTGCTGCTGTTGCTGTTATTCCCTCCGCGAATGGAGATTTTATCTACCGGCCAGGGCATTATGTCGGCTAAACCAGGTACAGTAACAATGGTTACCGACAGCCTGATTATGGTGGATAGTACACGATACCAGATGCAGCAAAGAAAATTTGGAAAATCAGAAAGTGTGATCCGGTTTGGAATTCATAACGATCAGGAAGGCTTCTTACTTCTTCCTACAGCATCCAACTGGCACGAGCCTTCGGTACGCCAGGGCGATAAGGTTGATAAAGGGTCGTTGCTGGCCAAGGGCGTATCACAAATTTATTTCCAGGCCAATAAATGGATTTTCTTCACAATTGTAATACTCATTGGAATCATGATGGGGCTGGGCTCTGCTGCTGTATTTAAATATGTTTCTGATTATTATCCTACCAATGTAGGTGCTGTTGGGGGCATTGTGGGTGTCATTGGCGGCCTTGGTGGTTTCTTCAATCCTATCTTGTTTGGTTATTTGCTGAATGTTACCGGCATCTGGACATCCTGCTGGATGTTCCTGGCATTCATCAGTGCTGTTTCCCTTATATTGCAGCGGTTGGCAGTGGCAGCAATAAAAAAAACGGAAACAAAGAAACCAGTAAGCTGAAGAATCTGCTTTATTAATCACAATAATTTTTTACATTAGAGAATCCGGAATACGTTGCTGAGATGCTGTTCCTGTTTACTTTGTATAACAATGGCCAATGATGCATGGTCTGGAAATGAGAGCAGAATGATGGGATCAGTTTGTTACAGTGTTCGGTCTGCAAAGTTTTAATTCAGGCGGGCAGCAATGCTGATCATTCCGGGTCTGCATCTTTTGCATGCTTCAAAGTTTTGAATGACTGCTACTGATCAATATGTTCCGGGTTCCGGCCTGTTTTCCAGGATGCGTGAGATGATAGGGGGCTTGTCTCCTTCCTATTTTGCTATGGTGATGGCCACCGGTATCGTTTCCATCTCATGTCGTTTCCTCGAAATGCATTTTATTGCACATGCTCTTTTCTGGCTCAATCTGGTTGTGTATGTAGTGTTGTGTGTGTGCATCCTGTTCAGGATTTTTCTTTTTCGCAGGCGGGTAATGCAGGATTTGTTTGACCACGCCAAAGGACCTGGCTTTTTTACAACGGTAGCTGCCACCTGTGTGCTGGCAACACAGTTTATCCTCCTACTGGAACAATATCAGATTGCTGTCACTCTTTGGTTTATCGCTATTGCACTTTGGCTGGTACTCACCTTTACGATCTTCACCATGTTTACCATCAAAGAAAATAAACCTACTCTATCAGAAGGAATCAATGGTGCCTGGCTGCTGGCTGTGGTTTCCACGCAAGCACTGGCAGTGCTGAGTTCCCGCCTTTCCATGCATTTTGAAGATCACAAACTGGTTATTAATTTTTTTGCATTCTCAATGTGGCTGTGGGGCGGCATGCAATACATCTGGATGATATCATTGATATTTTACCGCTATACATTTTTTAAGTTTTCACCCAATGACCTGTCCCCTCCTTACTGGATCAATATGGGAGCTATGGCCATTTCCACACTGGCAGGCGCTTTGCTGATCATCAATACCCCACATGCACCTTTTCTGCATTCGACGCTTGCGTTTCTGAAAGGGTTTACCATTTTTTATTGGGCAACAGGTACCTGGTGGATACCGATGTTGTTTATTCTGGCTTTCTGGCGGCACCTGTATAAAAAATTTCCCCTGACCTACGATCCGCTTTACTGGGGGGCCGTATTTCCTTTGGGTATGTACACAGCATGTACTTTTGAACTGGCGGAAGCCATGAAACTGGATTTTCTGAAACCCATACCCCGGTATTTTATTTACCTGGCATTGGCAGCATGGGCCGCAACATTTTACGGATTTCTGAAGCAATTTCTGAAAAGACTACTGCAACATTACAAACAGGCCAGCCCTGCAGTGGAAGATAAATCATCTACATAACAATACAGAAAATGGATAACATCAAACCGGCTCAGGTTGTGCAGGAACTAATACATGCGGGCAGTTATAAATCTGTACTCGGGGTAAAAGACATTCTGATCCGTGGATTCCTGTCCGGGGCATTTCTGGGCTTTGCGACTGTACTGGCGTTTACAGTATCTATTCAAACAACCATTGGGGCAGCGGGAGCTCTTGCATTTCCTGTGGGTTTTGTGATGATTATTTTGCTTGGCCTGGAACTGGTAACCGGAAATTTTGCGACCATCCCAATGGCAGTGCTGGATAAAAAAGCGAAAATATCCCGGATGCTGCACAACTGGTTTTTTGCATTCATCGGAAACCTGGCAGGCAGTATTTTTTTTGGGTTTCTATTTTTTATCTACATTACAAAAGCCGGGCATACATATGATGCGGAGATCATAAAAAAAATTATTTCTGTGGCCCATGATAAAACACTGGCTTATAAATCTTCAGGAGCGGCCGGACAACTGGTTGTTTTCACCAAGGCCCTGCTTTGTAACTGGATGGTTACCCTTGGAGTTGTGATGGGGTTTACCTCTTCATCCACTATTGGAAAAATCGGGGCAATATGGCTTCCTATTTTTACTTTTTTTGCATTGGGTCTTGAACACTGCGTGGTAAATATGTTTGTGTTGCCAACTGCTATCATGCTGCAGGCTGATATCAGTATGTCAGATTGGTGGATATGGAACCAGATACCTGCTACAATCGGCAATATTGCAGGCGGAGGTATTTTCACAGGGCTATTACTCTATATCAGTTTTCCAAAATCAAAACAGGTGACCTGAAAAAAGAGCTAAAATCGCTGAAACATTCTTTCATTATTTAGCTTTAAACCAATAATTTTACAGTATCCGATCAGCAAATCAGAAACGCATCGCACCGATTGAAAACGATAAGAAACAGTATGTACATATGCTGACTGATCCATTTGGAAGGCTTCACAATTATCTCCGGCTATCGCTTACTGACCGCTGCAATTTTCGCTGCAGTTATTGTATGCCAGGAGAAGGTTACAGCTGCCTGCCGCAGGAAGAAGTGATGAACGCTGGTGAAATTGAGGCCATCGCTTCAGTTTTTGTCAAAACCGGAATTCAGAAAATAAGGCTTACTGGAGGCGAACCGCTGCTGCGAAAAGATTTTGCTGAAATTGTTTCCCGCCTGTCTGGTTTGAAGACTGAACTCCTCCTGACAACCAATGGGGCACTGCTGCATCAGCACATCGGCACACTGAAACAGGGAAACATCCAAAACATCAACGTAAGCCTTGATTCCCTGCAGCCTGGCAGCTTTAAGCAAATTACAGGCCGTGATATTTTTCCACAGGTATGGCAAAATATTCAACTCTTGCTGGCGCATGATTTCAGGGTTAAAATAAACGTAGTGGCCATCCGGGGTTTTATTGAAAAAGAGCTTCATCAGTTTGTAGAGCTGACCCGTCACCTGCCACTGCATGTGCGGTTTATAGAATTCATGCCGTTTGCCGGAAACGAATGGAACAGCAGGAAGGTGATTACCGCGGCAGAGATGCTCAGCCTGGTTTCGCAGGAGTATGATGTGGTGAAACTGCAGGATGAACCGAATGCCACAGCCCGAAAATATAAAGCAATAGGATTTGAAGGAAGTATTGCCTTCATCACTACCATGAGCCAGCAATTTTGCAGCGGGTGTAACCGCCTTCGGCTCACAGCAGGCGGGCGAATCAAAAACTGCCTGTTTGGAAAAGAGGAGCTGGATCTCTTAAGCGCATTGCGCAGCGGTTTGCCACTGGAACCGCTCATTCAGCAATCGGTAGAGCGTAAGTTCGCTGCCATGGGAGGGCAATTCGAAAATGGCTACCAGCATACAGATGCTTCCCGTCTCATAAACCGCAGTATGGTTGGAATCGGAGGATGATGTAATATTGCCCAATGGTATCGGTTCAGGAAGCCAAAGCACTGCTCAAACAAAAAATTAGTCTTTCTGCAATTGCAGATGTTCCTCTTTCGGATGCATGCGGTTCTATTCTTGCCGCTCCCGTGCAGGCATTAATTGACGTTCCTTCTTTCGATAACTCAGCTATGGACGGGTATGCGTTTCTTTACGAACCCGGCCGCAGCATTTATGAAATAACCCTTCACATTCAAGCGGGGCAGGTCGTTGAAAAATCAGTGGAACCCGGCTGTGCCGCAAGGATATTTACAGGCGCTCCCATTCCTGCAGGGGCCGATACCGTAATTCAACAAGAGCTTGTACGTGTGCAAGACGGAAAAATATATTTCGATCCTGGTGCGGCGTTGCCTGGTGCACATATACGAAAAAGAGGCAGCCAGTGCAGCCAAGGACAGGTGATTGCCGGCATGGGGGCACCCCTTACACCGGGTTTGATCGGGCTGCTGGCATCGGCAGGACACTATCGGGTTGCAATCTATCCGGCCCCTTGTGTAACACTGATCATCACAGGCAATGAATTACAGGAGCCTGGTTCGGAGTTGCAGCAGGGACAGATCTATAATTCAAATGAACCTGCAATTACAGCATACCTGATGCGTTGCGGCATTCAAAAGATACGAAGCCGGAATGTAAAGGATGACGCAGATGAATTGAACCAGGCCGTAAAGGAAGGACTGGCTCAGTCCGATCTGTTGCTGCTTACCGGGGGAATATCAGCCGGTGAATATGATTTTGTGAAGCAGGTACTTGAAAAAAATGGGGTGGAAAAATTATTTTATAAAGTAAAACAAAAACCAGGGAAACCGGTCTACGCTGGTTCAAAAGACGGAAAATTGGTTTTTGCTTTACCCGGAAATCCGGCTGCGGTCATCACCTGTTTCAATCAGTACGTGAAGCCTTGCATTCTGGGAAGTATGGGCCATACAAAAATATTTGAACCCGATCTCTGTCTGCCCCTTGCTGCTGATTGTAAAAAGAAAGAAGGACTTACATTTTTTGTAAAGGCAAAATATCATGCAAACTCGGTTGCAGTTTTGCCCGGGCAGGATTCTTTTAACCTGCTTTCCTTCAATGAGGCAAACTGTTTTGCTGAACTGGAAGAAGCTGCATCCATATTGACCGCCGGATCAGTTATTCCTGTTTATTATTGGTAAATATGCTGAACGATCCAAATTTTTTACTCTTGTTGTTCCTGATGCCCCTCGCATCTTTTCTGTATGCATCTGTTGGGCATGGTGGTGCAAGCAGCTATCTGATGCTCTTGACTCTTTTTCATTTTGCACCCGAGCAAATAAGGCCGGCAGCGTTACTGTTGAATATTATTGTTTCAGGTGTGGCATTTATGTGGTACCGGAAGGTTTCGAAGTTTCCGCTTTCTCTGTTTCTGGCGCTGGTTATTTTTTCCGTTCCGGCCTCTTTCTGGGGCGGCACCATTGAAATTGACTCAGGCAACTACAAACGCATGCTTGGAATTTTATTATTATTTCCTGTTGCCAGGCTATTGAACCTGCTGCCAATGCGGGAAGCCTCAGAATACAAAAATCAATGGTGGGTGGCTGCAATTCTTGGGTTATCCATTGGGTTTCTTTCCGGTCTCATTGGAATCGGTGGAGGCATCATCCTTTCTCCTGTTTTGTTGCTGCTGGGATGGACAACCGTAAAACAAACTGCTTCTGTAAGTGCCTTATTTATCTTTCTGAACTCCATTGCCGGCTTTGCCGGTTCTGGTTCCTTTCATATTCAATTTCAGACTGAACTTTATTACCTTTTGCCGCTTACTGTAGCCGGAGGCATCACAGGGGCGTGGCTGGGGGCTCATCGCTTTCAGGTGCCGGTTTTGAAATATTTACTGGCTGTCGTTTTGCTGGTTGCAGCTATTAAATTTCTGTTTGCATGACGGATTATGAAAGCATAGATGTGTTTGTACTGGCCGGTGGCCAAAGCAGCCGCATGGGTATGGATAAAGGCCTGATGATGCTGGGTGAAAAACCGATGGTCTGCTACATACTGGATACACTGGCCTCTTTCCCCATGTCTGTTTCGCTGGTAGCTAATGATGATGCGTACCTGCAGGCTGGAGTTCCTGTGATTAATGACAAAGTAACCGGAAAAGGGCCAATGGGCGGTTTAATTACAGCACTTTATTCCACCAAAAAAAAATATATTCTGTTGCTCAGTTGTGATATGCCCTTCATCAGCAGAGAGGCAATTGAAAGACTGCTGGGCGCTTTACAAGACTCCCACCAGGTTACTGTAGCTTCTGTAATGACAAAAATCAATCCTTTATTTGCGATATATCAGCAACAGATGATTGTAAAGGTTTCAAATTGCATGGCTGACCATTGTTTGAAGATGACCGATCTTGTACATTTGGTAACGCACAGGCAAGTGCCAATGGACGATTTGCTGGTCAAAGACCCGTTCCTTTTTATCAATATAAACAGCCCTGCAGAAATAGAAAAAAGCAAAGAAAAATGGAAGAAAAAACCATAAGAGTACTGGCATTCGGAATTGTGGCTGAAAAAGCCGGTGTTTCCTTGATCACTGCTGAAGGGATCACCGATATTACATCACTGCAGCAATGGTTGCATCAGCAGTTTCCGCTTCTAAAGGAAATAAATTATAGCATTGCAGCGGACCGGAAAATAGTGACCGGCAATGCAGATTTGAAGGAATGTACGGAAATTGCTTTGTTACCACCCTTTTCCGGAGGATAATACCATGAGCAGATTTGAACGCCAGATTAAATTGCCCGGTTTTGGTGAAGCAGGCCAGCGGCAATTACAAAATGCCCGGGTACTGGTAGTTGGTGCCGGTGGACTGGGTTGCCCGGCTATGCTCTACCTGGCCGCAGCAGGAGTGGGCACTATCGGCATTGCGGATGGCGATAAGGTGGCGTTATCTAACCTCAACAGGCAGGTGATATTTGGCGAACTGGATTGCGGCATGCCAAAAGCAGAGGTTGCAGCAAGATACCTGAGAGAAAAATACAGCGATTGCCATATTGAAGTATTTCCGCAATTCCTGACAACAGATAATGCACTTGACGTCATTCGTCAGTTTGATTATGTGCTGGATGGTTCTGATAACTTTCCGACCCGGTATATGGTGAATGATGCCTGTGTGCTGCTGAAGAAACCACTGCTGTATGGTGCAGTGTACCGGCACGAAGGTCAGGTGGCTGTTTTTAATGCGGCACACAATCAGGCAGTGAGTGCCAATTACAGGGATCTGTATCCGAATCCTCCTTCGGTTGAAGAGATACCGAATTGTGCTGAAACCGGAGTATTTGGTGTGGTACCGGGTCTCATAGGCGTATTGCAGGCAGCAGAAGCCATAAAACTGATTACCGGTATCGGCGAACCCCTGGTGAACAAAATTCTTTTTTACCGTTTTGACTGTGCATCATTTTATGAGATCAGCATCAGCCCCGCATCAGATGCGCATCAAAAAATCCCGGATTCAGTCGAGGCATTTTTGAAGGTGGATTATTCAGTTGCCTGCGAACTGGTAACTGCTGTTGATTGGGATGAGGTACTGAATCTTTGCTCTGAAGCCGGGCAAAACGGCATACTGGTGGATGTACGGGAGCCGGAAGAAGAAGCTGCTCCCGAAGCAATTCAATCGTTACGTATACCTTTGTCTGTACTGGAAACAGAGCTGGACTATATCCGTGACAAAGAACGGGTCATCTTGTTTTGCCAGTCGGGCCTGCGCAGCCTGAGAGCAGGCCAGATTGTAAAAGAATTTTTTCCGGGCAAGAAAGTTTTTTCTGTACGCGGCGGAATGAATGCTTTTCCGCAAATGATAAAACCATAATCAGATGTCGCATAAAAGAAAGAATATTTTTGTACAGGGACCCGTTAGCCCGGCTGCCATTGCAGAGTCCATTCAGCAGCACAGCCGAAAAACTGAAATCGGCGGCCATAGTATTTTTTTAGGCCAGGTAAGGGCTGATGAAAAAGAAACGGGAGCGGTACAGGCCATTGAATACACAGCGTATGAAGAGATGGCATTGGAAAAGGCGCAACAAATCAGGGAAGAAATCTTTTCAAAGTATCCCCTGACCTGTATGCATCTGTATCACAGCCTGGGTGTGGTTGCTGCAGGCGAAATCAGTCTGTTTGTTTTTACATCATCAGCGCACCGCAAGGCGGCTATTGATGCCTGTGCCGAACTGGTGGAAAGAATCAAAAATGAATTGCCGGTCTGGGGCCGTGAACTCATAGGCAACGGAATATCAGTCTGGAAAGAAAATCAATAAAATATGGTAAACATTACGCATAAAATCAGTACCCATCGTACCGCAATTGCACAGGCAATTGTTCGGGTCAGCTTGCCCGAAACAATCAGGGCTGTGCAGGAAAAAAAAGTACCCAAGGGCGATGTATTTGAAATGGCCAAAGCTGCCGGCCTTCTGGCAGCCAAACGAACCAGCGAGTTGATACCAGACTGCCACCCGATGCCGATTGAATTTGCTTCGATCAGTTATGAAATTGACGGCATGGGCATTTTCATCCGTGCTGAGATACAAACTATTTACAAAACGGGGGTGGAGGTAGAGGCCATGCATGCTGCTTCTGTCACCGCACTGACAATGTACGACATGCTGAAGCCGCTCGATAAAGGAATCAGCATCGAACAAATCAGGCTGCTGATGAAAAAAGGAGGGAAGACTGATTATGCAGAAGTTGTTGGAAAGCTGCAGGCTGCGGTCATTGTATGTTCTGATTCCATTGCTGCAGGAAAAAAAGAAGACAGGGCCGGTAAAGCAATTATGGAAAAGCTGAAGGCATATCATGTTGATATTTCAGATTATATCATCATTCCCGATGAACCAGACATCATCCGGGAAAAGGTGGAAGCCTATTGCAAACAGCAGCTTCAAATAGTTATTTTAACGGGCGGTACTGGTCTGTCCCCACGTGACATGACCCCCGAGGCTCTAAAACCTCTGCTGGAACGGGAAATTCCGGGGATACAGGAAGCCATTAGGGCATATGGGCAGGAACGTACCCCATATGCCATGTTATCAAGAAGTGTAGCCGGTATGCGTGGCGATACCCTGTTGTTGGGATTGCCCGGATCCACAAGGGGGGCCTCAGAAAGCATGGATGCCGTTTTTCCATACATTCTCCACATATTCCGGGTTCGCCAGGGCGCCCGGCATGAGGGTTGAACCAAAGAAACATT
Organism: uncultured Chitinophaga sp.; assembly: GCA_964473035.1. GTDB lineage: Bacteria > Bacteroidota > Bacteroidia > Chitinophagales > Chitinophagaceae > JJ008. The sequence continues at coordinate 173,743 of CAYYMK010000002.1, read as the reverse complement.
TTTTTCGCAACCGGCTAAACAAAGTACATGAGATAAATCATGAACATGGCTTCATTGGCCATTATTTCAATTATACAACATTGACTTCTATCATAAAAGTTGGTTGCGGCAATTCCTATTATTGCCGGATTATTTGTACAAAATCTAAAAAACGAAGCTGTTCTCATGAATAACCTTGGTGCGATTATTAAACAATGCAGGGAGTGGGCATTTGACCTGGATTTTACGAAAGCCCGAAACTGGAAACAGGAACAAGCAGGACGGGTTGTCGTGGGCTATCTCCCCATTTATATACCCCGGGAAGTGATTCATGCGGCCAATGGACTGCCGGTGGCCATTTTTGGCGGCGGCGACCGGAAAGCTATTGTGAAGGGGGATGCATATTATCAGTCTTATATTTGTCATATCCCCCGTAGCGTAATGGAAATGGCACTGGATCACCAAATGGATCATTTCGACGGGTTTATTTTTCCCTCCATATGTGATGTCATCCGTAATCTGTCCGGTATTTTCAAGCAGAAAAATATCGGCAAATTTGTCAAGTACCTCGATCTGCCTCAAAACTTTATGCCCGATATAGGAGGGGAGTTTTATGTGCAGGAAATGCAACATGTTCTGCAGTACATCAAACAGATGAACGGAACGGAAGTAACAGCAGAAAAACTAAATCATTCCATTGAATTATACAACCTCAACAGGCAACTGGTTGAGTCTATTTATGATATCAGGGAGCAATATCCCTGGCGGATCACAATGGAAGATTGGTATTATGTGCTTCGGGCCGGAACGGTTATTCCGGTGGAGGAGCATAACCAGATTTTGAAGGAGGTTCTTTCGCATATCGAAAAGCCGATTGGTACGCCGCAGGATAAAATCAAGGTGCTGTTATCAGGCGCTTTTTGTGAGCAACCAGCTGTGGGTCTCATCAAAGCAATTGAAGATGCCGGTTGTTATGTGGTTGATGATGATTTGATGCTGGGCAGCCGGTTGGTAGAAGGTAATGTTGATGCAACAACCGATCACCCGTTGAGGTCACTTGCCGTTGCCTACTTGACACAAAGCCGGTATTCCTCTTCCATATATGATGTGCATCAGCCGAAAGAGGAACGGCTGGCTGCCCTTGTGAAACACAGAAATGCGGCTGGTGTTATTTTTGCCTCCGCCAGTTTTTGTGACCCCAGCCTGCTGGATGCTCCGGTCTTTCAGAATTCATTCAATGAAAAAGGAATCCGTTATATCGCTTTTCAGTTCAGTGAAAATATCAACCAGTTTAAAGTCATTAAAGAACAGGTAGGAGCATTCGCCGATTCCATAAAGCTTTGGGAAGACCTGCCGCTGGAAGAAACCCTGACTCATTCTTAAAAAAATAGTGTATGGCAACTGATGTGCAAAAAGAAAAAAGTATGATTCTCCAGAAGGAGATGATTGATGGCCTCTTTCATGAGCTGGATAAAGCCAAAGAAACCGGAAAGAAAGTGTGTTACACTTTTGTTCCGGGCAATCTTTCTGAACTGATTCGATGTTTTGATATGCTGCCGGTTTATCCTGAAATAAATGCGCTGCAGAATGCCATGCGCAAAAAATCTGGCGGCTACATCAAAGAAGCTGAGAGGCACGCCCATTCCGAAGATGTGTGCACCTATGTGAAATGCGATGTAGGAATGATGATCAAAGGCAACATCGGGCCCACTGGCACCAAAATTCCTGAGCCGGATGTGCTGCTGCTAAGTTATACGGGCTGCTTTACATTTATGAAGTGGTTCGAAACACTGAAGCGCAACTACCCGAATGCAGAGGTCATCATGCTCCACACCCCCTACCAGGAAAATGGCCAGATGACCCCGGAGATGACACAGTATATGGTCAGACAACTGGAGCAGGAAGTAATTCCAAAAATGGAAAAAGTATCCGGAATAAAATTTGATTCTGAAAAACTGAAAAAAATACTGGAACATTCCCGTGACGCAGAAGACTGGATTACCCGGATTTTTGAAACTACAAAGCACAGGCCATCGCCCATTGATGCCTATTTCGCAGGTGTCTATTATATCGGGCCAATCAATATCGGGTTCAGGGGTACTCCGGAAGCAGTAGCTTATTATAAAGAACTTTACCAGGAAATTATGGAACGGGTGAAAAAAGGACTGGGCCCCATCACTCCGGAAGGCGAACTACCCGAAGAAAAATACCGGCTGGTGGTGGAAGGCCCGCCCAACTGGACCAACTTTCGTGAGTTCTGGAAAATATTTTATGATATGGGTGCAGTCATTGTTGCATCTTCTTATACAAAAGTGGGCGGAGTGTATGACCTGGGCTGGCGTCACGACCCGGAAAGGCCGCTGGAGTCGCTGGCAGAGTACTGCATGAATTGTTATACCAACCTGAATATACCACAACGGATCAGCCTGCTGACAAAGCTGATCAGGGAATACCAGGCCGATGGATATGTGACCAATTCGATCAAGAGCTGCAATTCTTTTTCGGCAGGGCAACTGGCCATGATGCGGGAGATTGAAGATGCGCTGGAAGTGCCGGTGGGCTTTATTGAATCGGACCTGGTGGATCCCCGTTATTTTTCGTATTCCAATATTAAAAACAGGCTCGAATCATATTTCCAGATGCTGGCACAACGAAAAATGATTCATGCAACAGAAGGTGCCTGAATACCAGGCAGGAAATTTGCCAGCAAAGAAAAGTGAGAAACAAAAACAGGAAGGGAAAAAATGATAAATCCGGAGCCCAATAAAATTGCAGGAGACCATTTGAAATACTAAAGCAGATCAAAGGAAAAACAAATTAACAATGAAGAGTTATTACCTGGGGATTGACCTTGGTTCCACAACATCAAAAGCGGTTATCATTGATGACCAGGATAAAATTATTGGCCGGGGCATTACCAACACCCGTGCCAATTATAAAGTGGCAGCTGATATAGCCCGGCAAGAAGCAATCTATGATGCCCGGTTCAATTTACTGCAGGGCAGGTTACATGCCGACCTGGAACATAACCCAGTGCTCAACCGTTACCTGGATGATATCCGAAAGGTTTTTCAATACCTGCAGTTTCTCCACCGTATGGAACTGCTGGAAGCAAAACTTAAAGAGACAATTGAATCCTTCAACCGGCAGGATCACACCGTACTGCTCAGCCATCTCAATACCGTACTGGATCGGATCCGTCCCAAAATTAAAGCAGGATTCCTGGAAGAAAATCTGGGCAATAAGAACCAGTTTTTCCGGGATATCGTGAGCGAACAATACAATAATGAAGTAGCCACACTTGGCCCCGAATTTTATGAACCCATGATGCTGGCATTTGATAAAAGCATCACCCCGGTTGAAAATGAAATGGTCACACAAACATTCGAAGAACTGGTGTCTGGTGCCATGAATTTCCTGGAAGAAAAATATAAGGGCCTTGCCGATCAGCCTGCCACTTCAAAAACTGACGACTGGTACTACGCGGAACTGAATTCATCCAGCAATGAATTTAAAAACACACAAGATACGCTTCGCCGCAATATTGAAGAAGTGGTGAAAGAAGAAATCCATATTTCAAACATGGTGGGAACCGGATACGGAAGGGCCCTGTTGCCTTTCCCGGAAGACTGCATCATGTCCGAAATTCTGTGTCATGCCTATGGCGCTCATGCAGTTTTTCCAAATACCCGTACGGTATTGGATATAGGTGGCCAGGATACTAAAGCCATACAGGTGGACAAGTATGGCCTGGTCACCAGCTTTCACATGAACGACCGTTGTGCAGCCGGGTGCGGAAGATATCTTGGATATATTGCTGATGAGTTTGGATTGTCTCTGAACGAACTGGGTCCCGAGGCCATGAGTGCCACAAGAGAAACGACCATCTGTTCCACCTGTACCGTATTTGCCGGCGCCGAAGTAAAAGAGCTGCTGCACGCAGGCGAGGAACGACCCAACATACTGGCAGGATTGCATAAAGCAATTGTGCAACGTGCCATGTCGCTGCTGGCCCGATCGGGCGGCGTGAAGAATGAATTCACCTTTACAGGAGGCGTGGCCCGCAACCAGGCTGTATTAAAATACGTAAAACAAATGGTCACTGAATCATATGGGGAAGTCACTATGAATATTCACACTGATTCCATTTTCATGGGTGCTCTGGGGGGGGCACTTTTTGCACACAAAGGCATGAATACCGCATTACCAAAAGAAAATCCTGCACTGAGCGCAGACTGAAAAAAGAAAACAATGAGTGAAAAAATCTTTACAATGGGAATTGACGTTGGCGGCAGCTATGTAAAAGTTGTGCTGATGTCGTACGATCATGCGCAGGGCAATCATGCGCTGGTGGATAAGCAAACGGAGAAAATACGAAAAAGAAATCCTTCGGATGTGGTGCAAGATGCAGTAGCCATGATACTGGGACGCAATCAGCTCAGTCTGGAAAAAGACATTGCCTACACCGCATCTACCGGTGAAGGAGAAATGGTAGAGAAAAAAACCGGCCACTTTTACAGCATGACCTCGCATGCCCGTGGCGGTATTTTCTTTGTACCCGGCGCAAAAACGGTAGTGGACATGGGCGGACTTTATGTGCGGGCTATCAGGGTGGACTCAAGGGGCAAGGTGCTTGATTACAAAATGACAGGTCAGTGTGCATCCGGGTCGGGGCAGTTTATTGAAAATATTTCCCGGTACCTGGGGCTTGCGATTGAAGAAGTGGGTGAAATTTCATTAAAGGCAGACAAGCCTGAAGTGCCATCCGGTATTTGTGCGGTGCTGGCCGAAACCGATGTCATCAACCTGGTGTCAAAAGGATACTCCACTCCCAATATTGTAAAGGGGATTAATCTCAGTATTGCACAAAGGGTCATTAAACTGCTGGGTGCACTTGGCGCAGACTCGCCGGTGGCCCTGGTAGGCGGCATGGGAATGAATGTGGGCATGATACAGGCTGTTGAAGAGCTGTCAAAAGAAAACCGGAAAAAACCACTAGAATTCATCAGCCATCCGGATGCCATTTTTTCCGGAGCAATCGGGGCAGCGCTATGGGGTGGTTACCGGTATCATATTTTAAAGAAAAAAAACGCAGCCATACTGGCTCAGTAATGGTACCTCAACCGAATTTGATGAACACACTTTCATCTTCCATACAACCTGCTGAATGTTTTAACAACATTGGGGAACTGCTGTGCACCAATGCAGAAAAATTTGCCGGCAGGCCTGTATTTCAATTCAGGAATGCAGCAGGTGTGTACGAAGAAATTTCCTGGAAACAATTTTATCAGGATATCCTGAATATCTCCTGGAATCTGTCAAAACTGGGATTTAGAAAAGCAGATCGCATGCTGTTGTTTTCACGCAACCGGCTTGAAATGCTGCAACTGGAACTGGCAGTGATGGCATGCGGAGGAGTGGCGATCCCGATTTTTGCACATTTCAAAAAACCAACTTCTGATTTGCTGATTGGTTTTTCGGATGCCACATGGCTTGCAGTTGAAGGTGAATCGCAAATGGCACAGATCAGCAGAGATCAGATGCCAGGCAATATCATCAGCTTGTCCGGCAGCCAGCTTTCATTGCACGGGATCAGCTTCATTGAATTTTTTCAACTGAAGCAAACAGCTCCACAGGGATATATACCCGGATGGGATGCTGATCCAAACAGCATTTGCCTGTGTATGTACACATCAGGTACAATGGACATACCCAAGCTGGTGCAGCTGACACATCAAAACATTTTGTCGCAGCAGGCGGCCATAAAGAACCTTCTGCATATTGATGAGCAGGACAGGTTTCTTTCCTACCTGCCCTGGCATCATAGTTTCGGTGGCATTTTTGAACTCTTTTCGGCACTGGCCAACGGCGCCAGTTATGCCGTGGAAAGCAGTTATGGAAAAGATGTTGCAGAAATTGTAGAAAACTGGAAGCAGGTAAAGCCCACAGTTTTTTTTAGCGTACCCCGCATTTACCAGGCATTGTCTGACATGGCCCGCCAGGATTCAGAAGCAGAAAAGTTACTGTTTGGTGGCGGCCTGAAATTTATTTTTACAGCAGCTGCAGCATTACCGCCACGCCTTTCGGATGAATTTGAAAAGAGAAAAATTCCTGTCATTGAAGGATGGGGACTTACAGAAACCTCGCCTTGTTGCACACTGACCAATCCAACTTTGGAACGCTGTCCGGGTGTGGTGGGTATGCCTATACCAGGGGTGATGCTCCGGCTGGACGAGGAGGGCGAAATATTGGTAAAAGGTCCCAATGTGATGGCGGGATATTATAAAAATGAAGAAGCTAATAAAAGAGTTTTTACGAATGATGGATGGTTCAGAACTGGCGATGTGGGAGAAATAACAGGTACTGGTTTAAAGCTTGTATCCCGAAAAGACCGCATCTTCAAACTATCGAACGGGGAAAAAGTGATTCCCACCGACCTGGAAACAGCCATTCAAAAGCAGTGTCATTATGTACAATACGTACTGGTAACCGGCAACGGAGCCGATTACCCGGTTGCATTGATATTTCCGAATAAAAAATTACTCGAACAGTCAGATTTTCTTTCTGCACCTGAAGAAGGCTGCAGCTGTCCGAAAAATATGGGCGAACTGGGCCGGTGCCTGTCCGGCTGCCTGAAGATAGCAAATGAAAATATTCACCAGAAGTTCGCTAAGCTAAAATCAGCAGCCCTCATCCCGGAAGAATTATCAATAGATGACAATACACTAACACCTTCTTTAAAAATGGCGCCCCGTACAGTGATGGAAAAATACCGGGAACAGCTCAAAAAACTTTATGGCGATTCCATTCCGGCCGGAGAAGAAATTTATGTCATGGAACTATAAATGAAATGAAACCGATATACACAATAGAAACCACAGCATACCTGAAAGAAGTAATGGGCGTTTACTTTCGTTCCCTTGCTTCCGGAGAAAAAAAAGTAGCCTGGTGCACCAGTGTGGGACCCGCAGAGTTGCTTCGTTCTTTTGGCTTTGAAGTGTATTTTCCGGAAAATCATGGCGCCCTGCTGGGAGCAACCAGACTGGCTATGGATTGCATACCCGAAGCAGTGAAAAACGGATATTCCGGGCATGTTTGCTCCTATACAACTGCGGATATTGGCGCTTTCCTGAAAAACCAAACTCCGCTTCAGGCACATTACGGGCTGGAAACAGTACCTCGCCCTGATCTGATTGTGTATAATACCAATCAGTGCCGGGAAGTTCAGGACTGGTTTTCTTTTTATGGAAGACAGTTTCAATGCCCTGTGGCAGGAGTATTTCCTCCCCGGCATATCAATGATGTTACCAGTGCGGAAGTGGATCTGGTAGCAGAACAATTCAAAAAGTTGATTCCGGTATGTGAAGAAACCAGTGGCCGGAAATTTGATATCGACCGGTTTCGGGAAACACTAAGGCTGAGCCATGATGCCACACTGCTTTGGCAGCAATGTTTGCAAACAGCCAAAACAGATCTGCCGCCCCTCCAGTTTTTTGACGGCACAATTCACATGGGTCCGATCGTCGTGCTTCGTGGTACCCGGGAGGCTGTTGACTACTATAAAAAGCTGCTGCAGGAATTGCAGGAAAACATCTCAGCTCAAAAGAGTTATTGGAAAGCTGCACCACTACGCATATTCTGGGAAGGGATGCCTGTATGGGGAAAACTAAGAATGCTGAGCGACATATTCATTCAAAACAAAGCAGCTGTTGTGGCATCTACATACTGTAACAGCTGGATTTTTGACCAGTTTGATCCCAACGAACCGTGGAACTCTTCTGCAAGGGCCTACACAGAAATTTTTATCAACAGAAGTGAAGAAGCAAAAATGAATATGCTTTCCCGTTGGTTTGATGAGTACCGGGTGGATGGCATCATCTACCACGATTCAAAGACCTGTTTCAATAATTCCAATGCCCGTTTTGGCATGCCGCAACTACTGAAAGCACGGACAGGTGTGCCGGCGCTGGTGATTGAAGGAGACCTGAGTGACCTCCGGTTTTTTTCAGAAGGCCAGACCATTACCAGGATTGAAACTTTTCTGGAACAACTGGAAACCCAAAAAACGCATCAGTAATGAAACCGATAAGTTGCTCCATCATCGGGCTCGGGCCTGTGGGCTCCATTCTTGCAGTGATGCTGAAAAAAGCGGGTTGCGAAGTTTCGCTCTGTGTGGCCAACGATGTAAAAAGGGAAAAAATTCTTGCAGAGGGAATTATCCTGGAAAATGTGTTACAGGAAAAAGCTTCATTTGAGCAGGTGTATTCATCTTTGGAATCACTCATTGAAAAGAATCCTGATTTTCTTATTGTTGCAACAAAATCATACCAGGTACCAGGCCTAGTGGAACGTCTCTCGATGCTCTCTCCGGAAAGAACGATACTGATATCGGCACAAAACGGTATTGATGTGGAAGAAATGCTGGTGGAAAAAGCAGGTGCATCAGCCACCTTGCGTATGGTGATCAATTTTGCCGGAACATTGGTAGCACCCAATACAATCAAAGTAAATTTTTTTCAACCGCCCAATTATATCGGATCAATTAATGATGCCATTTCAGAAAAAGCGGAAGAACTGGCAAAGTTGCTTTCTGCTGCAGGGTTACTTACTGAAGCAAACAACTCAGGTGACCTTCGGGTAAGAGTTTGGGAAAAAACAATTTTAAATGCAGCACTCAGCCCCCTATGCGGAATCAGCCGGCTCACGATGTCTGAAGCAGTGTCCGATCCGGATACCAGGGAACTTATTGAACAAATTATTCTGGAAGGCATTGATGTGGCTCGCAAGGAAAAAATCATTTTCCCGGATGATTTTTTGCAGTATTGCATGAAATACCTGGAAAAAGGAGGTGATCACTTTCCATCGCTGGCCCTGGATCTGATCCATAACCGGCCCACCGAAATTGATTATTTCAACGGGAAGATAGTGGAGTATGGCCGCAAACACAATACACACACTTCTTTAAACCTGTCATTTTACAATGTGGTTAAGGCGATGACCAACAAAAACCTCATTGCAAGGGTACCGGGCAAGGAAGCAGGGATTGGGAAAAAAATTCTGGAAAAAGGACTGCTGGTAAAAGGCGGTGCTGCCGGAAATAAAGATTGTTATCTGGGAATTGACCTGGGCTCTGCGTATACCAAATACACCGTAACAGATGAGACAGGTCAGCAGTTGTTTCGCTATGTGCTCCATACTCTTTCTGCAGATAGCGTGGCACAGAAAAATGTGCTGCAAGCCATACAAAACCATTTTCGGATTCAAAAAAGCTGTGCCACCGGATATGGGCGCAAACATTTTGAATCATGCGACATGGTAAAAACAGAAATCAATTGTGCGGCAGCTGCGGTTTCTTTTTATTACCCGGGCGAAAAAAATATCATTGATATCGGGGGCGAGGATATAAAAATTATCCGGTGCGGCAAAGACAACAGTGTGGAGCATTTTTATATGAATGATAAATGTGCAGCAGGAACAGGGTCATTTCTTTCCGAAATTGCCGAACGGGCCAATATAGCCGTGGATGAAATGAGTACATTGGCTGCACACTCCCGGTACGATAAACCACTCAATAGTTTTTGCACTGTGTTTGCCAAAACCGAAATCATGAACTGGATTTTTGAGGGAATGACCCGGGAAGACATTGCAAGGGGTATCTATTTATCTATTGCAGGAAAGATTGCAAAAATGCGCCTCGATCCCGGCATTCCAGTCTATATGATTGGCGGCGTGGCAAGCTATCACCCTTATCTGAAAGAAATTTTAAATGAACTTTTAAAAAAAGACATCAGCATTGTGGACAACTCTCAGTATGCTGTTTCTTTCGGGGCTGCGTTGCTGGCACAGCAGTCGGAGAAGCACAACCGGGGTCCTGTAATTCATTCTTCACAAGTTTCAAATAGCTGAAAATGGCATATACCCATAAAAATCTCAGAATTGAAAAAGTTGCCGTTGTGGGCGCAGGGCAAATCGGGCCCGACATTGCACTTCATCTTGCCAAAGTACTATCGCCTTTTGAGGTATCGGTGGTCGTACTGGATATCAACGAACAGGCGCTGGTAAAGGCCAAAGAAAAAATAACTGCTAAAATACGTAAAGGAGTAGAGAAAGCAGTATTTCGTGCAGATAATGCCCTTCAGATGGAACGGTCACTAAGCTTTACCTTACAATACAGCAACCTGTCTGATGCACAAATTGTCATTGAAGCTGCTACGGAAGATGCAAACATCAAAGATGCTATCTTTAAAAAAGTGGAGAGCCTGACAGCGGCGGGCTGCATTTTTCTTTCCAACTCATCGCACATGCAGCCGGAAGAAATTTTCCGGAATGTGAACAACCGGACCCGCTGCCTTGTGGCACATTATTTTTTCCCTGCTGAACTGAACCCGGTGGTGGAAATTGTTCCTGGCACAGAAACCGATGAAGCAATTACACGTACAATGCTGAGTTTTTATGAAGATATCGGCAAAATTCCCGTCTGTGTGAAAAGCTCTTTTGGTTTTGCCATTGACCCCATCTTTGAAGGAATTTGCCAGCTGGCCATTATGTGCCATGAACAAAACATGGGTAGCGTAAAAGAAATTGATGCCGCTGCAGTCAAAGCATTGGGGCTGGGTGTGGGCCCGTTTACAGCCCTGAATTTAACAGGTGGAAACCCCATCACCGCACATGGGCTGGATGAATTATCAGCCCGCATATTACGATGGTTTTCTACTCCCTCTTCCCTGTACCGGAAAGTGATTGATAAGCAAAGCTGGGATACAGCACAAAAGGGGGAAATCGTTGAATTGCCTGAAGAGAAAGAGAAGAAATTGGTTCCTTTGTTTCAGGGTGCATATTTTGCCCTTGCGTCATTCATCATTGACAAGAAAATTATTGCTGTGGATGACCTGAATATGGCAACTGAACTGGCACTCGTTATAAAGCCCCCGTTTACCCTAATGAATAAAATAGGGATGGAGAGGGTGCGCCAGTTGGTGAAAGATTTCTGCGATGATCATCCTGCATTTCCGTTTCCCGCTTCCCTGGAAAAAGCGGTGGAGCTGGGAGGCTGGCAGCTACATGATATCGTATTAGAACACCGGCAGCAAGCATTGCTGATTACCATTCGAAGACCTAAGGTGATGAATGCGCTGAACCTGGAAGTACTTGAGCAGATAAAATCTGTCATGGCGCAGGCAGAGAACGATCCTGCAACCAGGGCTGTAGTCATTACAGGCTTCGGAAAAAAAGCATTTGTCTCCGGTGCAGATCTGCAAATGATCGCCTCTCTCAAAACGCCTGGTGACGGGTTCAATAATTCCCAAAGCTTTCAGTCGGTACTGAATTATATTGCAGCATACCCCAAACCTGTGGTATGCGCCCTGAATGGTTTTGCATTTGGCGGCGGCAGCGAGCTGGCTGTTGCCTGCACCGCAAGGATAGCGGTGAACGAATTGCCTGTGGCATTTGCACAGCCTGAAGTGAAGCTTGGGTTTATTCCGGGAGCCGGTGGCACACAGCGTCTGCCACGGTTGATTGGTGTTCAGAAAGCAGCAGAAATACTCAGAACGGCACGCAATGTATCGGGAGCAGAAGCGATGCAGATTGGCTTTCTCGATCAAGTAGCTGCCAATGACCTGAAAACCGAAGCCATTCAGCTGGCATTGGATATTGCCAATGGTACATTTTCTCCAAAACAACCTGTAGCACGCCTCACTGCAGAAAATCATCTGGCACCTGATGAGGTGGAAATTGGCACACTCAGCAAACGCATAGATGAAATACTGGTACAGACTATTTATGAAGGCATTAAATTAAGTTTGCCTGAAGCTCTTCAGCTGGAATCCAGGATGTTTGGCGAATGCCTGAAAACAAAAGATATGAAAATCGGGCTCGAAAATTTCAAAATCAATGGCCCAAAGGTTCCGGCACAATTTGTTCATGAATAATATTTTTGAAATATTATGAAAGGATTTCACGACAGTAAAAAAGGAACTGCAATCATTTTTGATGATATTTTCCTGGTGAACGGTGCCCGCACCCCATTCGGAAAACTGGGAGGCACACTAGCCCGCATATCAGCAACGGATCTCGGAATTTATGCATCAAAAGCCGCCATAGGAAATGCAGGTATTTCGCCGCAAAAGCTGCATCAGGTCATCGTCGCCAACATCGGGCAAAGTTCAGCCGACGCATATTTTTTGCCCCGTCATATCGGGCTGTATGCCGGCCTGCCCGATACAATTACTGCGTTGATGGTTCAGCGCATCTGCGGATCGGGGCTGGAAACCATTATCAGCGCTGCGGAACAAATTACACTTTCGAAAGCAGGGGCAGTATTATGTGCAGGTACAGAAAGTATGTCGCAGTCGCCAACTGCCGCATTTGGAAACCGATTGGGTTATGTGCTGGGCAAGCCCGGTTTTGTGGATATGCTTTGGGAAGCATTGAATGATACAGCAGCTGTGCCCATGGGCTGCACTGCTGAAAACATTGCAAGAAAACATGGCATCAGTCGTGAAGAGGCTGATATCTTTGCCGGGCAATCAGCTGAGCGATGTATTGCAGCGCAGCAGGAAGGTTTCTTCAATGGGGAAATTATTAAAATGAACAGCGCCGTGTTTGAAGCCGAAGGATTAAATCCCCGAAAAGTGAACCTGCCCAGGGGCGTATCTGATTTTTCTACGGATGAAAATGTGCGCCTGTCCGATTTATCAGCACTTGCAAAGTTGAGCCCCTCATTTGAAAAGAACGGAGTGCAGACAGCTGCCAATTCCAGCGGAATTGTAGATGGAGCGGCCGCAGCAGTTATTGCATCCGGCCGGTCAATAAAAGAATCCGGCACAGCAGCTTTGAGCAGGGTTGTGGCGGCTGCCAGTTCAGCACTGGATCCAAAAATGATGGGACTGGGACCTGTGCCTGCTATTCGATACTTGCTGGAAGTAACAGGCTTATCGGTTACTGAGATCGGATTGTTTGAAATAAACGAAGCATTTGCGGCGCAGTTTATAGGGTGTGAAAAAGAACTGGGCCTCGACAGGAACCGCTGTAATATACATGGCGGTGCTATTGCAATTGGTCATCCCCTTGCAGCTACAGGCATCAGACTTTCGCTGACCCTGTCTCGTGCCATGCGCAATAAAAATATTAAGTATGGGATTGCCTCTGCGTGTATCGGGGGCGGACAGGGAACTGCTATCTTATTTGAGAACACAGAACAATAAACAGATTCAGATGAGTACTTTGAGGCAATGGCAAATGACCGCATTAAAACAGGATTTTGTGCTGACAACATCAGCAATGACTGCTCCCGAACCGCATGAAGCATGGGTGAAAGTTGCGGGCTGCGGGGTATGCCATACAGATATTAGTTTTTGGTACGATGGAGTGCGAACCCGCAAAGAACTTCCGCTTACACTCGGGCATGAAATCAGCGGCACTGTGGTGCAGGGACCCGAAGCACTCATTGGGAAAAATGTAATCATTCCTGCTGTACTTCCCTGCGGGGAATGTGAACTGTGCCGTGCAGGGCGCAGCAACATTTGCCAAAGCCAACTGATGCCGGGCAACGATTTTCATGGAGGCTTTGCTTCTCATATCAAAGTACCACACCGCTTTCTCTGCCCGGTTCCTGATTCCTTGCTGGGCAGATACCGGCTGGAAGAACTGTCCGTAATTGCCGATGCCATATCCACACCGTACCAGGTGATAAAAAAATCTGAACTACAGCCCGGCGACTTAGCCATTGTCATCGGTGTAGGAGGAGTTGGTATCTATGCGGCACTTATTGCAAAAATATTGGGGGCCAAAGTGCTGGCTATTGATATCAGGGATGAAAAGCTTCAGGCGGCAACCTCGCATGGCATACATGCGGTACTCAACAGCCGCAACCTGGACCTGAAAGAATTAAAAGCAAGAGTAAAAGAAACCGCAAAAAGCCTGGACGCCCCCAGATATGCATGGAAGATTTTTGAACTGTCAGGTACCAGGCCCGGGCAGGAGCTGGCATTCCAGCTCATCACCTTCGCCTCAACTTTAAGTATCGTGGGTTTTACGATGGACAAAACAGAAGTTCGGCTGAGCAACCTGATGGCTTTTGATGCAAAACTCATTGGCACCTGGGGTTGTAAACCGGAACTCTATCCGGAGGTGGTGGACCTTATCGACAAAGGCAAACTGGATATAAAAGATTTTGTAGCCACAATGCCTTTGTCAAAAATTAATGAAGTGTTCAGGGATAGTGTGGCGCATCTGTATAAAAAACGTATTGTACTGATCCCTGATTTTTCATCATAAAAAAATAATCCTCATGGCTTTAAAAGATCATAACCTGTGCACTCATCAGTACCAGGAAATTATTTTTGAAAAACGGCTTTGTAAAAAAAGCGATGGCACAACAGTCAAGGGGCTGTATGCTGCCTGGATCATTCTGAACAATCCTGCCCAGTATAACTCGTACACCACAACAGCGGTTAAAGAGATCATACTGGCATTTGGCGAAGCAAGCAATGACAGGAGTGTAGTGGCTGTAGTATTTACCGCAACTGGGGACAAAGCATTTTGTACCGGTGGCAATACAAAGGAATATGCAGAGTACTATGCCGGCAATCCGCAGGAGTACTCGCAATACATGCGCCTGTTCAATGATATGGTAAGCGCCATCCTGAAATGTGAAAAGCCCGTCATCAACCGGGTCAATGGTATGCGAATCGGAGGCGGGCAGGAGATTGGGATGGCAACCGACTTTACCATCGCTTCAGACCTGGCTCGCTTCGGTCAGGCTGGCCCAAAGCATGGCAGTGCTGCAATTGGAGGTGCCACCGATTTTTTACACCTGTTTGTCGGAGTAGAAAGGGCCATGGCCTCTCTCACTCTCTGTGAACCATGGACAGCACACCAGGCGTATCAAGTGGGACTGATTACAGATATCGTGCCTGTATTAAAGAAAGACGGAACATATATTGTAAACCCGCTGGTCATCACTGACCGGTACGCTGATGAGTTTGGAAAAATTATTTTTGGCAGTATGAAATCCGGTGCTGCACTGCAGGAGGCCAAAGGGCTGCTGGCACAATGCGAAACCGATTTATCGTTGCTGGATGAAACGGTAGAAAAATTTATTACAAAATTGCTGCACACATTTCCTAACTGCCTGCATAAAACACTTACGGAAGTCAGGAAAAAGAAGCTGGAACACTGGGATCAGAATAAGGAGGGTAGCCGGGAATGGCTGGCACTGAATATGATGACCGAAGCAAGAGCAGGCTTCCAGGCATTTAATGAAGGTCCTAAAAATGACAGGGAAGTAGATTTTGTTCTTTTGCGCCAGAAACTGGCTGAAGGAACAGCATGGAGTGAGGAACTGCTAAAAGAAATTTCACCGCAATATAAAATTGCCGGGACCTGAGCGCTGTGCATCACCGGCTTTGCGAAGCAAACGCAAGCCTTAGGTTCGATTTATGAAATTCATTACAATAAAAAAAGAACAGGTCTCATGAAAGAAGAAATGATTAAGACGGAAGTCACTTATACGCATGATGAATCAGTTGTCCGCATTTGTCTCAACGATGGAAAGGGAAATGTGCTGGATTCTGTTATGATGGAAGAATTATATGCCTTGTTCCGGGGGTTTGAAAAAAAACCTGCACTGAAACTGATCATTATTGAAGGTGCGGGGAAACATTTTTCATTTGGTGCAAGTGTCGAGGAACATCAGAAAGAATTTGCCGAATCTATGATCAGGCATTTTCACCGGCTGCTGCTCAGCCTGCACACATTGTACATACCTGTTGTTGCAAAAGTGAGTGGCCAATGCCTCGGCGGGGGAATGGAACTGGCATTAATATGCCACCAGATTTTTGCAGATAAAACAGCCAGACTGGGTCAGCCTGAAATAAACCTTGGCGTGCTTCCACCGCCTGCCTCCATCCTGCTGCCCGAAAAAATCGGTTTATCAGCTGCAGAGGATCTGTTGATTACAGGTCGTTCTGTGACTGCAGAAGAAGCATTTTCACTTGGAATTGTAAACAGGTTGTTTGAAACCAAAGAAGACCTTGAGCAGGGATTACTCCGCTGGATTGAAGAATATATTTTACCAAAAAGCGCCAGTTCATTACGGCTTGCATGCAGAGCGGCAAGAATGAAACTAAACCATGTGCTGAATAATTTTATACCGCAGGTGGAGCATCTGTACCTGACCCGGCTCATGAATTCACACGATGCCAATGAAGGTATAGCGGCATTTTTAGAAAAGCGTAAACCGGAATGGAAAAATGACTGAAACAGCGCATATAGCAGTTGTCATACTGGCCGCGGGCGCCTCATCACGCATGGGAGAACCAAAACCATTTCTTTCATTCGGCAATGCCACATGGATTGAGAACCTTTTGCATATATACCGCAAGGCCGGAATCAGGAACAGGGTCGTGGTATTGCATTATCAACTGGCAGATGTTGCATATGCAACAATACTAAACAGGATCAGGGAGCAGGCATCAGTGATCATCAATGACAATCCTGAAAAGGGAAGGTCATACTCTATTCAGCTGGGCCTTGAAGAATGTTCCGAAGCCCGTGCCTGTTTTATTCAGAATGTGGACAACCCGATAAACCCGGACCAGTTGCTGCTGAATATGGCTGCAGTTGCAGAGCAGGACTGTTATGTAGTTCCGGTTGCAGGAGGCCAGTCAGGCCATCCCGTGTTAATTGGGAAAGAGATCATTAGTCGCTTACGAAGCCGGGATCATGCATTATGGATTTTGTCCGGTGAATTAAAAAATTTCAAAAAAGTACAGGTGACTGCGGCTGATGATTCAGTTCTAATGAACCTGAATACAAAAGATGAGTGGATGCATTATGCAGCAGATAAACAACGGAACCGTGAGATACTTTGAAGACATTGTACCTGTACTGCTGGGTACATCGGAAAAACTGGCAATGTGCCTGGTTGTATCTACCAGTGGAAGCACACCCAGGAAAACCGGAGCCAGGATGATTATATCGGAACACGGAAAGGTTTATGGCACTATTGGCGGCGGACAGTTTGAAAAGAAAGTGACAGAACAGGCCATCGATGTGATCCGTACAGGAAAACCGGGAATTTTCCGGCATGAATTATTACAACAACATGATATGTGCTGCGGTGGCACCATGGATGTTTTTATTGAACCCATACAGCGAAAGATGAAACTGTACATTTTTGGTTCGGGACATACAGGTCAGGCGCTTGCAAAATTTGCGGCTGATCTTGAGTTTGAAGTGACGCTGGCAGATGACCGGGAAGAATTCATCCGGAATATGGAAGCTACCGGGGTAAAAACAATGTGCATGCCTTTTCGGGATTTGATGCCGACGCTGCAGTTCGACAACAATACAGCGATCGTCATCATGACATACCGTCACGATATTGACCGGGAACTGCTGGCCTTTTGCATCAACCAGCCGCATGCATATCTTGGAATGATTGGCAGCAGAAGAAAAATTCTTGTGACGAAGAAAAAATTTAAAGATGCCGGCACGGCAACCGTTCAGTCCATGGCCGAAGTAGATATGCCCGTTGGCATTGATATTGGTGCCGATGGACCCAAAGAAATTGCCATCAGCATACTGGCAAAACTGATTTCCGTACGAAGTAAAGTTAAAAAAAATGAATAAACCTGTTGCAGTAATCACCGGAGCAGCACGGGGCATCGGCGCTGCCATCACTAAAAGACTAATTGCCGATGGCTTCTTTGCGATTGCAGTGGACCTGGATGAAGAAGCAGGCCGGCAGTTTGCTGCACAGTTTAGCAGCCAGGAATGCTTGTTTAGCACAGCCGATATCTCCGATTCAGCCCTTGTAAAACAACTGATGAGTGATGTGATTCAAAAATATCATCGGCTGGATGTGCTGGTCAATAATGCGGGCATCATCCGTGATCATTTTATTACCAATATGAGTGAAGAAGATTTTGACCTGGTCATTAAAATAAACCTGAAAGGAACATGGCTGATGTGCCGAGAAGCTGCACAAATCATGAAGGAACAGCAAGCCGGGCGCATTATCAACATCAGTTCCAGGGCCTGGCTGGGCAATGCAGGGCAGTCGAACTATGCAGCATCCAAAGCAGGAGTGGTGGCATTAACCAAAGTGCTGGCGCTGGAACTCGCTAAGTTTCATGTGTCAGTAAATGCCGTGGCGCCTGGATTGATTGATACAGAGCTGACAAAAAAACTCAGGCCCGAAGTTTTGGAAAAGCTCATACAGGCACAACCCACAAGGTCTATGGGTTATCCGGAAGATGTGGCACATGTGGTGGCCTTTCTTGCTTCTGAGAAAACACAATTCATCACCGGGCAGGTTCTGTATGTGGATGGTGGAAAAAGCATCGGTGCCAGTACCTGAAAATTTTAAATTATGGAACGATTAACGATACAGGTGAACGGACAAACTCATGAGATGCTGATTGAAGCGCAGGAAACACTGGCCTCAGTCATCAGGAACAGGCTGGGTTTGCACGGCACAAAAAACGGATGCGACCAGGGCAGTTGTGGTTGCTGTACGGTGATTGCAAATGATGTGCCTGTGCTTTCCTGCATTACACCCGCCATGCGCTATCAGAACGGCACAATACTCACAATAGAAAGTTTGAGGCAGGGTGAAGAATTACATGCCTTGCAGAAAAAATTTGTTGAAATGGGTGCCATTCAATGTGGCTTTTGCACACCGGGTATGCTGATGACGACGGTGGCATTTCTTGATAAAAATCCGGCTGCTTCTGTTCCGGAAATCAGAGAGGCGCTTTCCGGAAATTTGTGCCGCTGTACGGGGTACAAAAAAATTATTGCAGCTGTGGCTGAATATGCGGACACTGCCCGCAGCGAAACATCTGTGCTACAAAAGAACCACAAGCATATCGGAAGGGCACAACCCTATCTGGAAGCCGGAAAAAAAGCGGATGGCACAGCCCTTTACGCAGATGATATAGATACAGCAAATGCGTTGCATTGCAGATTTCTGCGAAGCATATACCCGCATGCAGTGATCGAAAAAATAGAGATGATCGAAGCACTGAACTGCAAGGGTGTGAAATACATTGCAACAGGCTCCGAATTGCCCGGAAAATTTGGAGTACTCCCCATCTCGCAGGACCAGACAGCGATGGCAATCAATAAAACAAGATTTACCGGTGAAATTGTTGCAGCCGTTGCGGCAGAAACGGAAGCACAGGCAGAAGAAGCATGCCGGAAAATCCGGGTGACCTACCGGCCCCTGCATCCTTTTTTTGAAATGGATGAATCTTTACAAGATGTGGGCGACAAAGAAAAAATTCACGCACATGTGCGCTTCAACAATAATGTGCATAAAAAAGCGGAACTGCGATTCGGCAATCAGCAGGAGGCTTTTCAGCAATCAGCAGCAGTAGCAAAACTAAATTTTGATTTTGCTGGGCTGAGTCATGGATTTACAGAACCTCATGCTGCCACGGCGTATTGGGATGAAAATGGCCTGACAATAATTACAGCCACACAGGTGCCGCATTACCTGCACCGAGCCCTTGCAAAAGTGCTGGAAGTGCCTATCGGTAGGGTACGGGTGATCAAACCTCATGTAGGAGGGGGCTTTGGTGGGAAAAGTGATCCGTTCGCCCACGAAATTATTATTGCATACCTGGCAAGAAAAACAGGCAGACCGGTTCGTGTGCGGCTTTCACGGGAAGAAGTTTTTCTGACCAATCATGGCCGCCATCCTTCAAAGATGACAGTGGAAATGGGTGTTTCTTCTGAAGGAAACATGCTGGCGCTGGATGCAGATGTAGTTATTGATGGCGGAGCGTTCGGAAGTTTTGGAGTGGTGACCTCTTACTACAATGGAGTACTGCTGCAGGCACCATATAAACTAAACAATTTTGGCTTCCGGACCTTCAGGGTATATACCAATAAGCCGGTGAGTGGTGCCATGCGTGGACATGGAGCTGTGAATTCCCGGTTTGCGGTTGAGTCAATCATTGACGAACTGGCGCAAAAAATTGAAATGGACCCTTGTGAATTCAGGCTGAAAAATTTCCTGGATTCAAATACCATCACCGTTGGTCAGTACCGTATTACATCCAACGGAAGCAGAGAATCTTTGCTGAAGGTTATGGAGCAATCAGGATGGAAAGCACGAAGAAATAACATGCCGGCCAATCACGGACTGGGTGTTGGCTGTGGTTTTTTTATCAGCGGTAGTGCCTTACCTATCATCTGGAACGAACTGCCACAGTCAGTAGTACATCTGAAAATTGATTTTGACGGCCGTGTGTTGCTTACCTCCGGAGCCAGTGACATTGGACAAGGCAGCGATACCATGCTGGCAATGGTTGTGGCCGAAGTGCTGGGAATCGGGCTCGAAAAAATATTTGTACTGGCTGCAGATACACTGCTCACACCGGTAGATCTTGGCAGTTATTCAAGCCGGGTCACCTTTATGGCAGGAAATGCCGCGAAGAATGCAGCAGAAAATATGAAACAGGTGATGCTGCACACAATAGCCCGCAAATTTGACATTGTAGCGGAAGAACTGGTACTGGAAAATGAAAGGGTTTTCAGTCATGACAAAAAAGTCAGCCTGTCGTGGAGTGAAGCGGT
Organism: uncultured Chitinophaga sp.; assembly: GCA_964473035.1. GTDB lineage: Bacteria > Bacteroidota > Bacteroidia > Chitinophagales > Chitinophagaceae > JJ008. Next base: position 153,175 of record CAYYMK010000002.1, on the reverse strand, counting down.
GGATATCCTGACTGCACATCGCGGCGCGGTATCAGTGAGTGGAAAATATATTTCACCCAAACTTGGGGGCGATTTTAAAGGAGCCGGCGCCGGGCTCAGTCCTTCTTATAGTTTCGGAGCATGTATTGCAGAAGTAGCAGTTGATACAGATACAGGCCATGTCACCCTGTTGCAGGTTTGGGGGGCACACGACTGTGGTAAAGCAATAAATCCGCTGGCTGTAGAGGGGCAATTGGAAGGATCATGGCATATGGGTATCGGGCAGGCCATGACAGAACAATTGCGATATTACAACGGTCTTCAACTCAATAATAATTTCCTGGAATATAAAATTCCTACTACACTTGATACACCCGAAATTCATACCAACATTATAGAAACGAATGACCCGGAAGGCCCCTTTGGAGCAAAGGAATGTGGCGAAGGCGCCCTGCATCCCGTTTTGCCGGCCATCGCCAATGCCATTTATCATGCCATTGGTGTTCGGATTACAAGATTGCCGGTTTGCCCGGAAGAAATTCTGGAAAAGCTTTCCGAAAAAAAATCTGCAGTAGCAAAAAAACACGGTTATGAAAACTGATTTCACATACATAAAACCAGAATCGCTGCACCAGGCGCTGCAAACTATTGCCGGATTGCAGCATGATTTCCGGTTGCTGGCAGGCGGCACCGATGTTATGGTGAACAAACAACAGGGCAATGATTTTGCCAGTTGCATGGTTGACCTGACTGGCCTTGCGGAGTTGCAGCAAGTGGAATATGAGCGGGGAATTTTAAAGATCGGCGCATTGACTCCACTGGAAAAAATTGCCATGCATCCGCTGGTGCAGCAGCACATGCCCGTACTGGCCGAAGCCATTTACTCTGTGGCATCTCCTGTCATCCGGAAAACTGCAACACTTGGAGGAAATCTGCTTTGTGAAAACCGATGCACTTTTTACAATCAGAGCGAATGGTGGAGGCAAGCAATCGGGTATTGCCTGAAATGTGATGGTGACTATTGTATAGCTACCGGAGGCAAAAAAAAGTGTTTTTCAAAATTTTCATCCGACCTTGCCATCGTATTAATTGCTCATGATACCGTACTAAGCATGTCTGCTCATTCAGAAATCAGCACCAGGCCCCTGGAACAGATCTATACTGGTGATGGTGTGACCCCGAGGATTCTGAACAATCATTCACTGCTTCTTTCCGTAGAAATTCCGGTGCATAAGAATTTCAGGGCTGTATATAAAAAATTGCGGCCCCGGAAAGCAATGGATTTCAGTTCGCTGACGTCAGTTGTATCCAAAAATGATGAAAATCAGCTTTGCATTGTACTGGGCGCAGTAGACCCGATGCCGGTCGTAGCTAAGGGACCATTGGAAACTAAAACTGAAATGGCCCTGAGGGCACTGAAGCGATCAAGGCTGGTTGACAATGATGTGTATTCCCGTGAATATCGGAAAAAAATGATTGCATGCTACATTGAAAAAAGTTTTGAAGAATTAAAAATTGGATCACAACATGAATGAACATAACCCTATGCAACTGCTGATGCAGGAACATGATATCATCCTGAAAGCAGGGCCTGTGATACGTACACTTGCTACACTGGCAAGTTCCAATCCGGAGACCTATGCTGAAAAGCTGGATCAATTGCTTTCTTTCTTTGTCCGCTACAGCGACCAGTACCACCATTACAAGGAAGAACAGGTGCTGTTTCAGCAATTGCGTGACAATCCTGAATTCATGCTAACCGATATCATCGAAGAACTGGAAGATCATCATGAATCATTCCGGGATTCTGTTCGTTTGATACGTGAGGCAATGGAGCAAAAAAACTGGCCGCAGGCACAGCAATTACTGGAACAATACTTTGAACGTCTGCAGGATCATATTGCCATTGAAAACGACGAGTTGTTTCACATGACCGAAAACTTATTTACCCGGGCAGAACTTGAAAGAATGTATTTTCTTTTTGAAGATGTGGACCGGGAGCTTGGCCTATCCGGAAAAGAGCAGTTGGTAAAGGATCTTGAAGGCATGAGAATTGACATCTGATTGAATATACCGTTCCTGTAAATTTATGAGCTGGAGGAATGGTTTGCCCTATCTTCCCTTACAAAATTTTCTGTATGAAACGGACAACCCTACTCCTGCTTCTTTCCGCAGCAGCACTGCAAGTATGGTCGCAGCAACCGGTAGCTTTTACATCAGCCGATTATGCAAGGGCAGAAAGCAGGCTTGGGTATCATACGCAATTATTGATTGACCGTTCGGGAGTAAGCCCCAACTGGCTGCCAGGTGAAAAATTCTGGTACCGGGTCTTGGTTCCGCAAGGCAGCGAATTTTACCTGGTTGACCCTGTAAAAGGCACCAGAGTTGCCGCATTCAATCAGGAAAGGCTGGCCACAGCAATTTCGGCCACAACCGGAAAACAATGTACACCCAACATGCTGCCATTTCAGACATTCAGTTATTCTGCCGATGGACAATCAATTTCTTTTCGTGCCGAAAATAAGCAATGGGTATGCGATCTGCAGACATACCGATGTACGCCCGATACCAGCAAAAGTGCCGGGCAAGAAATACCGTCGGCAACAGCTGCAGTTCGCAGCAGGCAGGGAAGGGGAAACGAAGTATTATCTCCCGATGGTACAAAAGCTGCATTTATTAAAGAGTATAATTTGTGGATCAGGGATACAAGAACTAACAAGCAGACACAACTCACCACAGATGGAGAAAAAGATTTTGGATACGCAACAGATAATGCTGGCTGGAAAAACAGCGACAGGCCTGTGTTGCGCTGGTCGCCAGATTCAAAAAAAATTGCAAGCTTTAAACAAGATCAGCGAAGGGTAGGGGAAATGTACCTTACCACAACCAACGTCGGACACCCGGATTTACGTGCATGGAAATATCCATTACCCGGCGATCGTGAAATTATCATGATTCATCGTTGTATTATTGAAACAGAAACCCCCAGGGTTATTTTTTTGAAAACTGAGCCTGACCCGCACCGGGCTACCCTTAGTGATGACATTTCCAGCAGCGGCACATTTGATGACGTAGAATGGAACAGCAATGGTTCAGCGCTTGCCTTTGTATCCACTTCAAGAGATCATAAAGTAGAAAAGTTTCGTATTGCCAACGCAACAACCGGTGACATCCGGGAAGTTTTTGAAGAAACAGTTCCCACGCAATATGAATCCGGCTGGGGAGCCATCAACTGGAGGTTCCTTCCAAAAACGAAAGAGATCATTTGGTTTTCTGAACGGGATGATTGGGGCCATCTGTACCTCTACGATGCAACGACAGGAAAATTAAAAAACCAGATTACAAAAGGACCATGGCTGCTGACCAGGTTACTGAAAGTGGATGAACAAAAACGCCAGCTTTATTTTATGGCTGCAGGCACACAATCAGAAAATCCATATTACACCAGTTTGTACAGAATAGGTTTTGATGGAAAAAATCTATCATTGTTGTCTCCTGGAACAGGTACGCATCAAATCAGTTTTTCTCCTTCCGGAAATTATTTTATTGACAGTTATTCCCGGCCTGATGTACCGCCAGTTGTTGTGTTGCGGGATACTCATGGAAAACAAATCGCAGAACTGGAAAAAACAGATATCTCCCGTCTCACTGCTACAGGGTGGAAACCGCCAATCCCTTTTTCTGTAAAAGCAGCTGACGGCAGCACTGATATATACGGGCTGATGTTTACCCCATCTCACCTTGATCCGCAAAAAAAATATCCCATAGTGAATTATATTTATCCCGGACCTCAGGGAGGAAGTGTGGGAAACTGGAGCTTCATTTCGGCCCGGGGCGATCACCAGGCCGTAGCTGAACTGGGTTTTGTAGTTGTGCTCATTGAAGGCACCTGCAATCCTCTACGTTCAAAAAGTTTTCATGACCGCTGTTATGGAAACATGGCAGAAAACACCTTGCCTGACCAGATGGCAGGCATCCGTCAACTGTGCAACCGTTACCCTTTTATGGACAGCACAAAAGTTGGAATTTGGGGTCATTCAGGAGGAGGTTTTGCAACAGCGGCTGCAATGTTTCGATACCCGGATTTTTTTAAAGTAGGTATTGCAGAGTCGGGAAATCATGATAACCGGAATTACGAAGACGACTGGGGCGAACGATATATCGGGTTGCTCACAAAAGGATCAGATGGGAAAGATAATTATGAACTGCAGGCCAATCAAACCTACGCAAAGAATCTGAAAGGCAAATTGATGCTGGCACATGGACTGATGGATAATAATGTGCCCCCGTATAATACATGGCTGGTGGTAGAAGCACTCACCCGTGCCAATAAAGATTATGATCTTGTCGTATTTCCAAATGCAGCACATGGCTTTGGTAGCTTCTCACCATACATGATGCGCCGCCGGTGGGACTATTTTGTGAAAAATCTTTTGGGTGCCGAGCCACCAAAGGAATATACGATGCAAACAAAACAAGATCCCCGTAATGGGCCACAAAGGGGCTTTTAGCACAATGATCGGGCCGGGTTATTGCTCGTAATAAATAAGTTTAAGAAAGGCCCTGCATGCTGCTGCCCAGAAGATGTTATTGAGAAAAATCATGATAACACAGTGCCGGTTGCCAGGTAATGATGAATGGCTCTGCTCCAGTCTTCCAGGTTCTGAGCAAACATTGCATCAAGGGCTGCCTGGTTTAATTTATTGCCAATCTGATTCAGCCCGATGAATGTATAGGTAACGGCAGCAGTACAGAAATTTTCTGTTTCCGGCCGGCATTCAACCGTGATGGTCCAATAACGGTTTTCCGTAGATATCAGGTATTGAACAAAATGCCTTTCTGGTTCATACCTGATTACACGCCACAGGTATTCATCTTCCGTGTCAGTTTTTCCTTTTGTGGTAAAACTGGTAAGCACTTCCATTTTTTCTGTATCAGGGTAAACCAGTTGTGGATTCCAGCCATTGACCCATTTTCTTTCTTCAAAAGCGCCAAACAGCGGAAATACTGTTTCGATTCCTGCCTGCAACCGGATTACAGCTGTTCGTGAAATTTTTTCAGCGGTAAACGAAGGATCCATAATTGGGATATATTTTCAGGCCGCAAAAATCGCCTTAACCAGGTTTCAAAAAAAACAGCTTATCAATTTGTAATCCCTTCTGTCCTTTTTTTAGTCTTCCAAAAGAGATTTTTTGAATTTTTCCCAGCGGGCATCCCACTCATCGGAGCCCAGGTCGTTATCATAGATATAGCCAATGATGATTTTCAAATCATCGGAGTTAAATTCATTTTTGGGCATCAATCCAAAATTCCGGATAGCCCCGTACATAATGGCTTTTTCTTTGTCCGGGTTTGTGACAAACCGGGTGATCTTGTTGATGAATTCGTCCCTTTTTATTTTGTTGTCATAATAATGATCCCGCACTTTAAACATTGGCGGAGCCAGTCTTTTTTCAATATTCATATCGGGATTATGGCAGGGAAAACAAGTGGAATGCAAAAGTGCCAGAGCACGTCTATCCTGCTCTTCTTTGATACGGGCCTGTTCTGCTTTCTTCTGTTGTTTTTGCTGCACTTTACAGGATGGAATCATTGCAAAAGGGAGAATAAGCCATACTGCTGTAATCAGTTTCTTCATATATTCATTTAAGTTTTCTGAATTGATTGCTGGTTATTCAAAATGCTGCCTGAAATAAAGCAGGGCAGAATCTATCTGGTTCAGCAAACTGTCAGTCGCTTGCTTTGAATTTGATTTTTCTAATGCCGTTGTAGTTGCTGAAAAGGATACGAGCCATTCATGCAACGCATCATGATTGCTTCCGGCCATTTCACAATCAGCGGTTAACTGTTTGGAATGTTTTTGCAGTTGACGGGCCAGATGGATGGGGTCGCCGGACTGGTAGGTACGGTACACCAATTCAATTTGATCCACATGGGCCAGCAGTACGGAATCAATTTTCCATTTTCCGGATATGTCTTTTCCTGGTGATTCGTGCTGGTGACTGCCAGAATCTGCTGTTTCTTTTTTCTTTACGGAAATTTTGCAACCAGCAACAATAAACGACATCAGGATGAGCTGTACCAGGAAACGGATCATTTCATTTCTTTTTGTTGATGGCAAAATAAGCAACCATTGTGAAGATTAATGTGACCGCAGAGCGAAAGATCAGCGCTTTGATTGTTTTGGCCTCATACAGCCCGCCAGAACCAATATGGAAATGCAGCCCGGCAAGGGCGGCAGCCAGCAGCAGAATCGATACAAATAATACCGGTGCAGTCCACTTTTTATTTTTCAGAAACCCAACCACGGCTGTAAAGTATAATAGACTGCACAGCCAGTTGGCCCATACCACAAACAAAACATACTGGCCTTCTTTTTCCCGGATACCAAAAAGATCAAAGATAACCGAACTGCTTAAAAAAAATGTCAACCCTGCAAACAGAAACAATAGCAGGGCTGCAACCTGGCGCACCGTTTTATTCTTCATGTGTCATGTATTTTTTTCTCAGATAATTTTTTACTTTTTCAGGGAGCCAGATATTTTCCAGCAACACCCCGATGCGGCCGGGGTTGTCTTCACCATGGTAAAGCAGATGAAAGACTTCCGCTATGCTGAAATCACTGCCCCGGTCTGTTTGTACCATCTCGTCTCCTTTTTTCACCTGACCTTCCTGTAACACTCTGGTATAGATACCAGGATACGGTGCATTCCTGAAGTTTTTTATCATGCCGGCATCCCGAAATCGGAGACCCAGTTTATAGCAAGGTTGTCTTGGTTGTGATACCTGCAGCAACGCAGTACCTGCCTGCAGCACATCGCCGATATGAACTGCTGATTCATCCAGACCTGCAACACTCAGGTTTTCACCAAACATGCCAAAATTCCAGGGCAGGTCAGGATATTGCTGCTTCCAGAAATCGTAGTGATCAACTGAATAGAGATAGCATGCTTTGTCGGCTCCTCCATGGTGCTGCCTGTCCGAAACATGGTCACCGCTTACTCCTTCGGGTGTCAGCCGCACCGGATGGCCAACCGGATTTTTGAAATAACCGGTCAGTTCCTGCCGCCCGTTGTATTCAATGTGCTGCGGCTTGCTGATATTTACAGAAACAATTTTCATTTTTGGATGGTAAAATTCATAAAGAAATTTTTATCACTTAGTGCGGGTCAATTTTTTTTTGCACCTTCCTGTATCCATCGTTGAACTTTGTCAATTTCCGACTGGGGCAATTGCCCGGAGGGCGGCATCATGATCGGGTTGCCGTGCAGGTATTGCAGCAGTTTACTGGCAGCTGGGTTGGCCGCAAATACATAAGGAGCACTAAATCCGGTCGAAGTCAGTTGCTCATAAGAACAACAGGAAACTAGTTTCAACTTTGCATGAAACTGGTTATGGCATGCCGTACAATATGTATTGAATAGAGGCAGTATCACGGTGCTATACCTTGTTGAATCGGGGGGCGGGGGCGGATTTCCTCCTGTGCTTTGTACCAGCGGTCCCTGGTCTTTGGCACAGCCAGATAGCACAAAGAATGCAAGCAACAAAGCCCATACAGCAGAAAAATTCAGTTTAACGAGCATAGGTTTATTTTTGTTTTTTCCAGAAATTTCTCTGGAGGTTAAATCCAATCAGGAATTTTCCATCCGACAGGTCCGTGGCGCTGCTGCTGTAAATATGCGTTTCATTGATGCGAGCAGCTGTGCTCAAAAAAACCTGGAAAATATGTCCGGCAGTTGCAAATTCTATTCCGGCCGAAAATGGATTATGGAAATTTTCGAACCGGTTGTTGAGTACATATGCATATTCAAATAAAAGAGATGAAATAAGCCCGGTTTTGTAACGGCCTCCGCCGGTAAGTGTCACAGTCAGGTTGTCGTACCCGGCAGGAACCAGGTTTTGATAAACAAATACAGGAGCCACCTGTACAGATAATTTGTCATTCAGTCTTGAAGAAAGAATGATTTGTGAATTGTAGCTGAAGCGATGAGTTGATTTATAGGTGAACGGCCTGTTAGTTCCTCCGAAAACACCTCCCTCCGGTACCGGTGGAAATTTTTCCGTGCGCCAGCCAATGTTCAGATAGGCTGCTGCCGATACAGGCATTTTAAAATCTTTGGTTTGCCGGGTTAGCAGGTATTTCACTTCCAGGTCAATTGTCTTCAGGTGATTGCTGCGGCCTGCTTCTATATACAATCTGTCGTTGATGCTTTTTCCGAAAGAAAAACGGATGACCGATGGAAGATCTAAGCCGAAAAATTGCTGGTAAAAAGATGAATCAAGCCCGGTTTGTCCGAAGCGGTGCTGCAGTTTAAAAAACCATGATCCGGGTGACTGGATCTTTGTGGTTTGCCCGTTGATCAGTTGGTTATGTGTGAATGCAGGATCTACGAATTCTTTTTCCTGCAGCTGCCCTGCGGCCGGTATGCACACGTTAAGGATTACGAAAAAAAGAAATATTTCTTGTTTCAATGTCTCATTTTTTGAATGAACGGATATAGTTTACGAGGTGCCAGCGTTGATCGGCTGTCAGGCTGTTTTTATACGGGGCCATATCTCCGCGGCCTTCAGAAATTTTCCAATATAAAATGCCATCCGGCTGCAGGTGCAGGATGCTGTCGCGGAAATTAGCAGGCTTCTTCTTCAGCGCTGCGGCTGCAACCCCGTTTCCTTCGCCACCGGAACCATGGCACGACTGGCAGAAGGCTGTAAATATTTTCTTGCCCTGGCTGATTGATTTTGCGGTGGGCTCCTGCGGGTTTTGCTGGCGGCTGGCCGATTCTGGTGCAACCCATGGATTTGATTGTTGCTGCGCATACGCACTGCATGACAGAAAAATGAAACTCGGGAGGAGGAGTTTTGTCATTTGTTATCTTTTATCAGGGTAATAACTGAATGCAACATCCTTTTGCCCGTTTCTTTCAAATCAGGTACAAAGCCTTGCATACGCCATTTCATCATATGCAGCCGAAAGCTGCCCATGACGATATGCACCATGTCACCCGCCGGAATACTTCGGGTGAAAATACCCGCCTGCTGTCCTTCTTCTATAATAGCCGTAATATGCTTTGCATTGATGGACATGATATTTTTTACTGACTCGTTTATCATTTTGCTTTCGCCCATCAAACCTTCTGAAAAAACTGCAACGACAAAATGACTGTGAACGGAAAAAAAGTTCAGCTGACTTTCAAAAAGTGATTTCAGTTTTTTATCAGCAGAGGGTTCTGCTGCAACTGCCGCACTGATACGTTTGTCCATACTCTGCCCCAATTGTTGCAGCATCAACCATATAATTTCTTCTTTACTTTTAAAATGCCGGTAAATGGCGCTTTCTGAAAATTTCATCCGGAATGCGAGGTTTTTTGTGGTAAGCCCATGCACTCCCGATTCGGTTAGAATTTGCGCGGCTGCAGCAATAATTTCCTCCTGCCGCAAACTGATCTTATCTTTCATTAAGAATAAACTGTGTTAGATGGTTTTCATTTTGATCATGCTCCAGCCCATCAGAAATACGGAGGCAGTCATACTTACTGCGCCGGCAAGCACCAGCACCGGGGGCAAGCCCAGGTACACTTCGGCAAGAATACCTACCGGCATCAGTATACCTGCAAGCGCAAGAGCCGAAATTGCTTTATTGCAGCACAACTTATTTCCAAAGCGCAACAACAGATACCCGATAACTATATTTAATAATGCAAAAAGATTTCCATGCACATGTGCCAGGCGGGCTTCAAAATGCTTTCCGGTCGAATAGGATGCAGCCCATTCTGCTTTGCCAGGTGCAAAATCACGGAGATAAATCAATAAAAAACCATACAGCATAAACAGACCCATAGTAATAAAACCAGCGGCAATATTGTATTTACCATTCATAATCAGCGATTTAAATTAGTGAGTGAATGTTCACTCTGCAAAATAATAAATCTTTTCAAAAAATTATCAATGGGGGGGATAATTTTTAAAAATTGTTGAAAAAATGAGTGAGGTCAATAAAAGTATTGAAGAAGCTGATCTTTTCTGGTGCAATTGAGGACTTTGGTTATCCTTCCAGGTGGATGCTGAAGATGATCATCCTGGACTGGATCTTATCAAATACACTGGAGTAAATGAGTGAACGATCTCTGTCGTGCAGGTTGCGCATACCATTGCTGATTTTTATTTCGGGAGAAAAAATAAAGCTTTCAAAAAAGAAATTGAATCCGATGCCAAATTCAGGACCCCAATCGTAGCGTTCAATTTTTACGAGATCTTCTGCCCGTTTCTTTCTGGCATTGCTGGCCATATCAATGTCAGCTTTCACACCTGCCAAAGTATAAACCCTGAAATTACCGATGCGGTCGCTTTGAAATTTCAGGTGAAAAGGGAAAGCCATAATGATGGATTCCACCTTTTTTACTACATCGGTCTGATTATCGATGTCGGGATATTTTAATTTATAAAAAATATTTCGTTCTACAAACATCAGCTGCGGGTTGAATCGCACCTGGAAGCGGTCTGATAATCTGGCAGTGGCCAGCAGACCAAGAGATAATCCTCCGGCATTATTTGGTTCGGCTACAAAGACACTGTCGTCATCCAAAAAACGGGGATGCAGGTGGGTGTGAAAGCGGGCCAGGTTTATCCCAACCGTAAGCCCAAAATAATAGGGCTTGGCATCATGGTCACTCTGGTTCATCTCTACCCTGGAAAACTGGGCGCCGGAAACTCCGGGCATCATCATTGCCACAATTGCAAAGAGACTGAATCTTATTCCGGTTTTCTTCCGGTGTACATACAGCATATTCCTAAGGTTAAAGGTTGAAAACCGGCTTCGGTATATCCAACTTTTTTTAAAATATCAGTAAACAAATGGCGATCCGGAAACGCATTCGCAGAATCTTTCAGGTACAGGTAGGCATCCTTATTCTGCTTGAACCAGCGGGCTACCCGGGGGGCAACGATGCCCATATAAAAATTATAGAACCACCTGATTGCCTTTCGGCGGGGTTTTGAAAATTCCAGTACCAATAGCCTGCCGCCGGGTTTCAATACCCTTTTCATTTCGGCCAGCCCTTTTTCGAGGTTTTCAAAGTTCCGAACTCCAAATGCCACCATCACAGCATCAAACGAATGATCAGGAAAAATTATTGTTTCTGCATCGCCCTGAATGAGCCGGATTTTGTCTACAAGGCCCTCTTTTTCAATCTTTTTTCTTCCAATTTCAAGCATTCTTTCCGAAATGTCAATTCCTGAGATGGATTGGGGATTCAGCATACGCCAGGCCAGCAGAGCCATGTCGGCCGTGCCTGTTGCCACATCCAGGATATGTTGCGGTTTTCCCGATTTTAGTTTCCGTATTGCCTTTTTTCTCCAGCCAATATCAGTCCGGGCTGATAGCAACCGGTTCAGATTGTCATACCCGCCCGAAATTTCATCAAACATGCGGGCTACCTGCTTTTTCTTGCTTCCGGAATCATTTTTATAGGGAATGATTTTATCGTGGGGCAAACCGTCTGACATGGCCTGCAAAGATAACAGGGATTATGGTTTGAGGTTTAATGTTTAAGGGCGTACTTCGCATTTATTAACATGGTTGGGTCTTTATGGAAATTTTATCAGCTTCATACGTCATCAGCAGTGCCACCTGGAAGCAATGCCCGCCACCTGACCGGCCCGAATATGCTTTTATTGGAAGAAGTAATGTGGGAAAATCATCCCTGATTAATATGCTTACAGGGATTCACAAACTGGCTAAAACATCAGCTTCACCCGGAAAAACGCAGCTCATCAGTCATTTTGCCGTCTGTTCCATTTCCGGAAAGCAAAAGAAAACAGACTGGTATCTGGTTGATCTGCCTGGTTACGGTTATGCAAGGGTATCCCAAAAAGCCAGGAACAACTGGATCAATATGATTGAATCATATATCCGAAAAAGGGAAAACCTTGTCTGTCTTTTTGTACTCATCGACAGCCGGCATGAACCTCAAAAGACTGACCTCGATTTTTTATCGCAGTTGGGAGAATGGCAGATACCTTTTGCCCTGGTTTTTACAAAAACAGATAAAAACAAACCGGCCGCAGCAAAAAGGAATATGGAACAGTTTCTCAATGAAGTGAAAAAATCATGGGTTCAATTGCCTCCCTGGTTTGCCAGTTCGGCCACTCAAAAGACCGGAAGAAAGGAAATTCTTGATTATATTGATGAGTTAAACAAATGCGCCACAACGCTTTAGGGTAGCATGCCAAAAAGAACTACATTTGTTGCAGAATTGTAATTAAATTACATACCATTACCATTGAAATATGAAACCTATCTTATCCGAAAAGAACCTGGTTGTTTTTTTGTTTGCAATGGTTCTCATTATGTTTGCGATAGCACAGGAGGACAGCAAAAAGAAATTGCCAGGAATGAGAGCCGGCAAAGAACTGCAGGCAGCCAAAAAAACGCTGGTGCAGCAAACGAAGCAGCAAAACAACACAATTCCGGGTATGAACATTTCCGGGGAACAGGCCAGATGAAGTGCCTGTTTTGTTTACCCTTTTACAAAGATTCATGCTGAGACCAAAAAATATGGTGCTGCTATTGTTGTATACGGCACTTTTTTTTTGTGTGGGTGCAGCTGCACAGGGAAAAAAAAATTTAAGATCAATCCTAAGTTCAGATTCCGGCCGGCAGAGGCTTGCGAAAGTGGTTGACAGTCTGCAGCAAATCCGTTCAGTGCAGGAATCCACTGCTGTTTTTCCCGTTCAAATTTCTTCCGGCTACGAAGAAATTATTAAGATCAATCAGCAAGCCCGCAAAAGACAATACCGTGGAGCAGTGATCCGGATCATCATCGGAATTTCGATGCTGGCGTTTTTGATATTCAGCTGGCAGTACAGGAAAAAAAGGCAAGTGCAGAAAAAATAAACCGGGGCTATCGGGAGGCCGAAGCAGTTTAGTTAACCATCTTATTTGCACAGCAACTACTGGCAAATGCTTCGGGCTTGGCTTTAAAGGCAAAGCCCATTCCAAGAATATATCCCATGGCTTCTTTAAGTGCATCATTGCTTTTGAAATGGGGGTTTGTATTGATGTCGGCATGCACTTCCATATCTACGTCGTATATCGTAAAAAGGTTACAGAGTTCATAGGCAATTTCAATGCTTTTTGCCACTTCCATCAGCATTCTTTCTTTGATGGTAAACACCTGGCGGGTCTTTTCATTATGGATGAACATAAAACCGCCGTGCCCTTCTCTCAGGAACACAATGACAGTGGCAAATTCAGTTTCCCTGCCTTTGACCTGTGAATCTGTTCCAATACAGACTTTGAGCTTGTATCCTTTTTCTGTTTCGCGGCGTATGGCATTTTCTACCGCTTGCAGTATGGGTAACTCAATAGGATCGCCGTTGAATTTTCTCCAAATCATAAAAAAGAGGTTTTCCTAAGTTATAGAAAAACCTCTTAACTACAAAAAGGGAACGGATTAACAACTTGTTACCATTAGCCGTTTTCCTGAATAGGGAGGCTGGCCGGCAACAATACAGGAACAGTTACTGCTTCACAAATTTTTCTGTCCACTGGTTCTGCAGATCCGAATAGCGGATACTATAGAGCCCGGCAGGCATTTGTGCAGCTGAAATTTGATTCATTCCACCGTTCACAGTGCCTCTTTGCAGCTGTTTCCCGTTCATGTCGAACACCTGGAACTGATATGCGCCGGGGCTGGTTACGGTGATTGTATATTGTATCAGGTTAGTAAGCAATTTTGGCCTGCTGTCATTGCTGGCATTGCGCAACGTCACAATATTTGAATAATGAATATGTCCATTGTCGAACAGGACCCGCACCCTGTACTGGATGGCCTGCTGCAATACCGGAACATATTGGAACATTCTGTCCTGCACATCAGGCTGGGTTACCGGGCTGAATGTTCTTCCGTTTGATGACATTTCCAGTACTTGTTCCAGCACCTGTTCATCTGCGTCAATCAACCAGTTTAGCCGGTGAATATCATTGATCAGGGTACCCTGCAATTCCAGCCTGCGAAGCGGAAGAGTACCGGCCAGATAGTTTCCTTCCAGAGAATAGGAGCCAAGACTTGCATATTCCGGAGCATATACATTTCCCTTGCCTTCTATTTTCAAATAATAGACTCCGGAGTTTAATGTGGTGTCAATGACTGAACTGAGCAGTGTGCCGGGATTAAAGACATTGAGCTGCGTTTGAGAATTGTTATATAATGTAACCTGCAGATCAAGATTCGATCCTGCATTCCCTGTTCCTACATTGTAAGGAACTGCACTCAGCACAAAACGGCCTGTACTGGGTTGGGTAAACTTGAACATATCCTGATCGGTGTTTTGTGAAATAACACCGCTAAGTGTAAACTGGTTATTTACAAAGGGAGCATTGGTGGCGCTTGCAAATGTTGCGGCATAGTCGTCTGTGCGGAAACCAAATCCATTGGACCCTGTAATCACACTCAGGTCGTTTTGATAGCTGGTACATCCGTAAGGATTGGGCCCGTTGTTCCAGAGGGTAAAGTTCTGATAATAGCCAACACCCATGATGGGCGCCCAGCCAATTTCACCCGAACCAATACCGGTGTGGTAATCGGAAAGTTTGACACAGTTGGCATCGTATTTTGCCTGGTGGTAAAGTCCCAATGTGTGTCCGGCTTCGTGTGCTGCAGCTTCTGAAACATTTTTTGTGTTGTAATTCAGGAGCGCTGAAAATACAAAACAGGGTGTATTATCGCCCCACGTAAATGAGTTTACAAAAGCCACACCTCCGGCAGATCCATACCACTCTGAGGTTACAGTCAGTACGACCCTCATGCGCTTGTTGGCAGGGGCCGCATGGTAACTTGCCGAGTCGGTAGTGATATTGATATTAAATGGCCTGTAATCTTCTGCTATACGGTTAAATACCATGGTAATTTGCTCATTGGTCATTCCCGATGCGCCGCAATAAATAGGGCCTGCATAGTTCCAGGAGGTATTTTCCACAGTGTGTCCGTCGAAGTCAAGAAAAATAACTGCGCTGGCTGTGGGGTAACTGCTCATGGCCGGCACCTGTGCCTGGGCATGGATGATGCCTGTCATTACGATTAGTGTCAGGACGGATTTGTACAGGTTTTTCATACAAGGGGGATTTATCATTTTCACAAGGTTGCTGAATCAGGGTCGGATTGAAAACGGGTCAGTGAACAGGAGTACAGTTTTTTGTTACTCATTCACCAGGTCATAAAAATTCTTTTTTACCAGAATATAATTTCCATTCTGTTTCTCCAAATCATATAGGTCGCCATGTTTAAAACTGATGATTCTGCCCCGGAATTCTGATGTGCCATCGGGCATCACTGATCGGGTAATGCTTAAAGTAGCACCCGGGAAATTGGAAGAACGAATGATGACGGTTTGAAAAGGCTGCTGAACATGACCGGCTGCAGAAAGTATTTCTCCATCAAATGACTCACGGCTGTCGGCCGATACCCGTATGCTGGTTTTATCTCCGGGTGACAGTTGCAATAAACTGTTCAACTCCGGAACCTGGATCTGTATTTTTTCGGGTAATGCCTGAAACAGGCGTGGTCTGTTGTAATCCGGTTCATTGACCGGGATTGATTTTTCCTGTGCCCCGGCATACCGGCATGTGAGAACTAAGCCTGCACACAGTACATAGGTACGTAGGTTTTTCATTTCGGATTTTTTAAAATTCAAAAGGATATTGTTCAGCAATCAATTTATATGATTGCAGTTTTCAGGGGGGACGGTGACACAAGGTATGTGAACCGTTTACGCAATTCCAAATATCCAGATAAAGAAGATGGGGAAATAGAGGAGTAGTACTTCCCGGTAATCGTAAATTTTCCTTTTGGCCTTCTGTTGATTTACGATCAGAACTGTTTTGTGGACAGCATGACGAGGGTACAGGCGTTCAGGACTTCAATTCCTTTTTCATTTGCAAGACTTGCTAATTCTTCATTTTCGGCCCCAGGGTTGAAAATGATTCTCTTCGGGTGAAGGGATAATATATAAGTATAATAAGATTGTTGGTGCCGGGGATTCAGGTATACAGTTACAGTATGAATGCCAGAAAAATTTTCTGGCTCTGTACCGATCAGCACATCATCTACCCGGGTATTTTTACTGCCTATGGCAACTACAGGGTGACCATGACTCCGGAGTTTTTGCAGGGCCATATAGCTATATCTAGCAGGGTTGTCGGATGCCCCAAGGATCAGTGTTTTTTTGTGCTTCATTTTATAAAGCTACGCTGTGTATTGCATTGCCGGAAATGCAAGCAGGTTTTTTTTGCCGGGCCATCCCGATTTTATACTTTGCCGTCCTTTTCTTAATGATTAAATGAAACTTCAAAAAACCACACAAATGAAATTGTACACCATTCTTCTGGTATTTGCCGTACTCATGACTTCCTGTAATTTTTCGAAAAATAAAGATAGGGAGAGCGACCGGTCACGGGAAACAGAAAAAGAAACTACAACAGAAATTCAACCCCTGTCAGGAAATGATGCTGAACTGACCAGGTGGCTCTCAGGAAAAAAACTTGTTTCTACTTCTAAACAACCGGAGTTTGATATGTGGAATAACCTGCTGCTGTATGCAGACGGCGCCTGCATGGACAAGGATCAGGCAAAAGCAAAATGGTATATCAAAGATTCAAAATTCATTTTTCAATCAGTTATGAACCTGACTAAGGATATCCAGAAAGTGGACGACACAACCCTAGTTTTCAAAGGAATGATTTCGGACCAGAAATATATTCTTAAACCCGTGGAGTAACAGCATTTTCAGCAGCCAGCTGCACAATTTTATTGAGTATCTTGCAGAATGAAAAAATCATTCTTCGTTCTGGTTTTGATTGGGATCAGTTTGCTTACAAGAGCCGCTGATAAACCTTTTCGTTTTGCGTTTGTAACGGATACCCATATCGGTTCACCCAATGGTTCTGCCGAAGAAGACCTGAGGCGTACTGTACGGGATATCAACAGTCGTAATGATATTGCATTTGTGGTGCTGACCGGCGACATCACCGAACTGGGAACTAATGATGAACTAAAATTAGCAAAACAAATACTGGACAGCCTCAATGTTCCCTGGTATATAATCCCAGGCAATCATGATACGGGATGGAGTGAAAGCGGCGGAGAGATGTTTACCACTGTATTCGGTCACGACCGGTTCAGTTTTGACCATCATGGTATCCGCTTTCTGGCCTGTGCTTCGGGGCCTTACCTGCGTATGAGCGATGGACATGTGCCCCGTGATGCGGTGAATTGGCTGGACCAGGAATTAAAAAAACTGGATGTCAGTCAGCCGGTCATTTTTCTGAACCATTACCCGGTGGACAACAGTCTCGATAACTGGTACGAAATTACAGACAGGCTCCGCCGGTATAATACGCAAGCAATTCTTTGCGGGCATGGGCATGCAAACAAGGTGATGAATTTTGAAGATATACCCGGGGTGATGGGTCGTTCAAACCTGCGTGCCAAGGATCAGGAAGGAGGCTATAATATTGTGGACGTGCGGAACGACTCCATCATTTTTACGGTGCGGCGACCTGTTTCCGGGCACGAAAAAAAATGGGCATCAATCAAAACCCGCAGCCAGCACTTTGAAAGCGGAACATCATTTGCCCGGCCCGATTATACCATCAATTCTACTTGGAGCATTGTTGCCCGGCAGTGGGAGCATCTGTCTGATGCAAATATCATTTCTACGCCGGCAGTGGATGGCAAAAGAATATACACCGGAAGCCAAAACGGAACCATGACCTGTATGCAATTACAGACGGGAAAATTACTTTGGAAACAAAACACCGGCAGTGCCATCTTTTCTTCACCGGCTGTATCGGGCAACCGCCTTTTTTTTGGCACTGCCAAAGGCACAATTTATTGCATAGATACCCGCAACGGAAAAACGAAATGGGAAAAACAAATGGGAGCAGCCGTGCTGGGCTCTCCTCTTCTTCATGGCGATACCTTGTTTATCGGTGCGAGCGATGGATCCTTTATTGCTCTGCATAAAAATTCGGGACAATCAATCTGGCAGTTCAAAGGTTTAAAAGGTCCTGTTGTCAGTACCCCTCTTCTGGCCGATGGCCGGCTGGTCTTTGGCGCATGGGATCGCTATCTCTATGCACTCAACAGCAGCAATGGAGCGATGCTCTGGAAATGGAGCAATGGATCGCCGATAAGGAACTATTCACCGGCTGCCTGCACACCTGTGGCAGCAGGGGGAGTTGTGTACGTGGTGGCACCCGACCGGAATATATCTGCAATTGATTTGGAAAACGGAAAGACATTGTGGAGAAGCAATGAAGCCGCCGTGCGGGAATCAATTGGGATATCTGAGAACAGGCAATGGGTATATGGAAAAACCATGCAGGATACAATTGTGGCATTCAGCACAGGGAGGGAAAAAAACCCAGCGGCCTGGAAACTGCATGTTGGTTTTGGATATGAGCATGTGCCTTCTATGCTGGTTGAAAAAGATGGGTTGTTGTATTTTGGAACAAGAAACGGAGTTGTGTATTGCATCAATCCTGTTGCCCGGCTGGTGGTATGGGCACATAAGATTGATAACTCTATGGTAAATACCGTTCGGGTAATGGGTAAGGGAAAGCTGCTGGCTGCAACGATGGACGGAAAAATTGTACTGTTGCAAATCAGGCCCGGCGGTTAAATGCTTAACGGGATGCCAGCTTATTATTTTTCCGCGGCAGGTCAGGTTTGCGCAGGATTGAGAAGACGCAGGCAAGTGCAAACAATCCCAGTGAAACAGAACCGCAAAGCAGCATCAGCCGTGAATGACTCCCGTCAAGTAACTTCAGAATAAAACTGAATAAAATCAGTGAAACGCCGGTAACCAGGAACAGAGTGCTCCAGGAAAATTCATTGAGTTCTTTCTCTTCCATAAGAATTGGATTTTTCTGAAAGATAACGGCAACACGGTCTTAACATCATTGTTTTCAATGCTTTTTTTGACACATTACTGTTTTACCCTTAGCAAAGGGTAAGGCCTGTATTTAATCTTCAATAACCCTGCCAATGGCGATGGAGTGAAAGTTATTTGCGTGATATTTCGTGTATCAATACGTGACAGATACAATAGTTTTACGAGAGTGAAGCAACGTTTCACTGCGATCCGTTTTTTCAACTAATGAGTTGCACAACTGTAGGAAATATTTTAATCATACACTACAGGATGCTGCACATGTCAATTAAAATTTACGGATGACTGAAGTGAAAAAAATCCATCTTTAACCAGAAGAATCATTCAGTAATTCATGTCTGAATAAGTAGGGAAACGGGGTTCTCAAGATACTTCTTAAAAGTCTGGAGGAAGGCAGCACCGGTTGCACCATCAACAGCCCTGTGGTCGCAGCTCAGGGTTACAGTCATGAAATGAGCTGTGCTGAATTGTTCATTTTCACGCACCACCACTTCTTTTATTCTTCCAACAGCCATTATGCAACTGTCGGGCGGGTTGATGATGGCAGTAAATTCATCAATATCCATCATGCCAAGGTTGGAAATAGTAAATGTATTGCCCTTGAATTCATCGGGATTCAGTTTCTTGTTTTTTGCTTTTGTTGCCAGTTCTTTACTTTCGGCAGCTATCTGCAGCAATGTTTTTTGATCTGCAAACCGGATAACCGGAACCAGCAACCCATCTTCTACAGCAACTGCCATTCCTATATGAATATGTTTATATCTCCTGATTTTATCACCCATCCATGATGCATTGGCTGCCGGGTGGCTGCGCAGTGCCAAAGCGGCTGCTTTGATCAGTATATCATTGAAACTTGTTTTTTCACCCGTCAGTTCGTTCAGTTGTGTTCTGACCTGCATGGTCTGGTCCATCCTGATCTCCATCTTCAGGTAGAAGTGCGGGGCGTTGAATTTGCTTTCGGCCAGGCGACGTGCAATAATTGCCCGCATTTGGCTGTTGGGTATATCGGTATATCCTTCTTCAGTATTGGGAGCAGCCGGGCCTGCTGCATTCAGCGGAAGGCCGGGTTTCTGTGCTGCATGTGTGGAAAGCTGGTAGTTGTCAATATCTGCTTTGATAATCCTTCCTCCATCGCCTGAACCCTGAAGTATCTTCAGGTCAATTCCTTTTTCTTCAGCCAGTCTTTTTGCAAGTGGCGATGCTTTGATCCTGCCATTGCCGGTTGCCTTTTCATTGGTTTCAGTTTTTGCTGCATCGCTTTCCGTTTTTTCTGTTACAGCAGCTGTTCCTTTCTTCATACGGGCTACAATGGCTTCCACATCCAGATTTCCTTTTTCACCGATGATGCAGAGTAGCCCGTTTACCGGAATTTTCTCTCCCTTATTTGACCCGATATATAATAAGGTACCGTTTTTGTAGCTCTCCAGTTCCATCGTGGCCTTATCTGTTTCAATTTCTGCAAGTATATCGCCCTTTTTTACTTTGTCTCCCACATTTTTATGCCATGCTGCAATCACCCCGGCTTCCATTGTATCGCTGAGCCGCGGCATCAGTACTACTTCTCCCGGAATTTCGGGCAATTCGACCTGAGGGGTAGTTTCTTCTTTCTTCTCTGCTGCAGTTGTTGCAACAGGGCTGCTGCTCTCTGCCATGGATGCTGTGCCGGTGGTTGAATCATGGAGATAGGAAGAAATATCTTCGCCAGGCTGACCAATCACTGCAAGTAAGTCGTTTACCTGTAATTTTCCTCCCTTTGCAGTACCAATATGCAGAAGGGTGCCGTCTTTGTAACTCTCCAGCTCCATGGTAGCCTTATCGGTTTCTACTTCTGCCAGTATATCACCTTTTTTTACAGGATCTCCCACATTTTTATGCCAAGCCGCAATCACTCCTTCGGTCATTGTATCGCTTAGGCGAGGCATTAAAATCACATCGGCCATGTCTGGAAAAATTTGGCCGAAATTAAGATAATTTGATGAATGGGGTTTCGTCTGTTCAGTAATCGAGGTCAAGTTTCAGAAGGTTCTTCAATTCAGCTGTCAGCGGATATTTTTGAACCATCTGGGCATATTGCTCCCTGGAACTCAATGCAGAAATAGCCGGTTCCTTTGGGCTGGTATTTTTTTCTTCAATGACTACTGTAAACTGCAGGGCAGGTACTTTAAGTTTTTCCTTTAAAAATCCAAACAAGCGGTTTCTTTCTTGCTCAATAAATTTTTGATCAATATTATTGGAGCATATTGCTTCAAATGTTGTTTCACTTGTGATTCGGATGCTGGTTTGCACCAGGGGCTGATAGGATGGGTTTTTTTCTTTCTTCAGGATATCAGCAAAATCTTTCCATGCAGTGTTCAGTAATTCATACTGTAGGAAACATCTTTCGGTTTCTGGTTTGGATCCCTCATCCCGGAGTACCTGGTTCCTTAACTGTTGCAGGTTGATGAGTTTGTTTCCTTCCAGGGGTTTTGCTGTTTTCTTTACTGGCGGAATCAGTATTTCCTGTTTGGGGGGGGCGGGTTCATCTGCCAACTGTTTTCCTGAAGTAATTCTTTCCTGCGTTGATTGCTGCAGCTTTCCGATGCCTGGCTGGGGAGAAGCAGGTGCTGGTACATATAACCGGATGGGCGCACGGCGAAACGCAATACCGGAATCAGCTATTTTTTTTTTGGTCAGGCTGCTACTTTCAGCTGTTATTTCCAATACCTGGCGCAAGTAGCACAGGCGGATGAGGCAGAGCTCGGTGTGTAATTTTTTATTGCGGGCCTGTTTGTAATTCAGTTCTGCTTCATTCAGCACATTCAGACAACTGATGAGATACTGCGGCGAAACTTTGGATGCTGTTTCCAGGTAGCGCTTGCTGAAACTTTCTACAACATCCAGCAGCGCTGCGGTTTGTTCATCCTGACATACCAGCAGATTCCGGATAAATTCAGCCAACCCGTTCAGGAGCATATCTCCTTCAAATCCTTTCCGGTTGATATCATCATAAAGCAGTAATGCAGCAGCCAGGTTCTGGTGCAGCATGTGATCCAGTAGTTTGAAATAGCAATCTTCATCAAGGATGTTGAGGTGCTCCAGGGTATTGGCATAGGTCACAGCGCCATTAGTGAAACTCACAATTTTATCCATGATGCTGAGTGCATCACGGAGGCAGCCTTCACTTTTTTGTGCAATGAGCTGCAGTGCCGGTCTTTCTGCCATGGTATTTTCTTTACGGCATATTTCTTCCAGGTGAAGTACGGTGTCTGCAGTGCTGATGCGCTTGAAATCAAAAATCTGGCACCGGCTCAGGATGGTGGGCAGTATTTTGTGTTTTTCTGTGGTGGCCAGTATAAAAATGGCATATGAGGGTGGTTCTTCCAGCGTTTTCAGAAATGCATTGAAAGCAGCCTGGCTCAGCATATGTACCTCGTCAATGACATAGACTTTGTATTTTCCGTATTGTGGTACAAACCGGATCTGTTCCGTTAGGTCTCGGATATTGTCTACGGAGTTATTGGAAGCGGCATCCAGCTCAAAATAGTTGAGCGATGTTCCTTCGTTGAAGGAGGTGCAACTATGGCACTGGTCACAAGCTTCACCATCAGCGGTAGGATTTTCGCAGTTAATGGTTTTAGCCAGTATCCTTGCACAGGTTGTTTTGCCTACACCCCTGGGTCCGCAAAATAAAAATGCATGGGCCAGTTGCTGGTTTTTGATTGCATTTTTTAATGTAGTGGTTATGTGCTGCTGACCCACAACAGTATCAAATGTTTGCGGTCTGTATTTTCTGGCTGATACGATGAATTGCTCCATACACAGAGTCCCAAAAGGTTGTCAGGTTCCTTTGCGGGGAAGTTGCAAGATAAGGAACCCTTTCAGGAAAAAGGAAGCACAAAAGTTTTTGTGTATAAATCTCCGGAACCTGAGCCATTGCGATCAGTGCAGGATCGGGTGTGGTTTAAATTCTCTTGTTCTGTCGAACAGGTAACGGTAGGTGGTAAGAATCCGGCTTCGGTAGGTTCCCAGGGCTTCTGCAACATTGATCATCTTAGGATTAAATTCTCCAATCCATTGCATTTCTAAGTCCACATAAATACAATGGCCCATTTTGTATTCTCCGTTTTCAATATGTATTCCCTGAACAAGCCTGCACCCTTCCACAATCATGTAGCTGTCTACCCCCTTCCCTTGCCAATCCGGCACCACGCCAAATACCAGGCCGGTGAATTTTGGATTTTTTTTAGTTCGCTTCAGCCATAAAAATTTTAGTTTTTGCCAAAGGCCGAATTTGCCGTTCAGTTTTTTGAACCAGAAGTTCAGGTCAGGCAGGTTGATCCACATACCTACCGGCTCGTTGTTGTAATACACAAACCAGTTGATCCGTTCATCCATAACCGGCCGCATTGTTTTCAGGGTTTTCAGTACAGTACGTTCATCCAGTTGTTTCAGGCCCCCATGTCCCGCCCAGGCTTTATTATACACCTGGGTAAAGTCTTTTGCATATTTTTCCAGGTTGTTTTTTTTCATATTATCTGCGCTGAAAAGGGGGTCACTGGCACAGTCGGCATGACGCTGATAAAATTTCGGCTGCAGACGTTTCCGTACATCCAGCGAAAAACAAATCTGGTTGAAAAAATTTCTAAATCCATAATTTTCAAAAAGCTGCTGATAGTACAACGGGTTAAAGTTCATGCAATACAGGGGCGGAATATCTACACCTTTCACCACCAGACCCCACCAGCGGTCCCGCTCGCCGAAATTGATCGGGCCATCCATTGCTTCCATACCCCGCTGCATCAGCCAGTGCTTTGCCACATCAAAAAGCATATCTGCTGCGGCCTGGTTGTTGATGCATTCAAAAAAACCTATTCCGCCCACAGGTACTTCGTCGCCTTTATTTTTATATTTTTTATTGACAAAAGCCGCAATGCGTCCTATCAATCGCCCTGATGCATCTTCTAAAATCCAACGGGCAATTTCTCCATGCCGGAATGCCTTGTTTTTTCGGGAGTCAAAAACAGCCAGCACATCTTTATCAAGAGGACAGATCCATGCAGGATTATTCTTATTCAGTTCTTTATTGACCTGCAAAAATTTTTTGGCTGATTGCGGATTGCGGACTTCAATAAGTTGCATCCTGCAAATGTAGGGAACCTGGCATGTAATGGCATAGAGCAAGGTCTCTGAACCTGCTCTGCTGGTTGGGGCAGGCAACAATATTTCGTAATAGATGGTTTAGAGACGTTACCGGTTTTTTAAAAAAACGGTAGTAATTTTTTCTGAAAAAAAACCAGAGAAGGCTTTTTTGAATCAGCAGATCAGATCCTTTTCCCTTCAGGGGTAGCTGTCATCCTAAGTTAGTCCAGTTTGCCGGAAAGCAATCCTTTTTCAGCCTGCTGAAAACCGAAATATCTGCCCTTTATGCAGCCTATTTTTCAATTGGCAAATTACACCCGCCCCCTTACCTTTGCGGCCTGAAAAGGAGCCTGGTTATGGATCTCTTGCTGCTGGTCAGAATTTCGATAAGAGTGATCGGCTTTACGCTTGAGAACAACCAGGAAACAGCAACTAAAAAAATGAAACAAGAAATATGGCAAATTCCGGAAAAGTAAAACAAATCATCGGAGCTGTAATTGACGTACAGTTTGATTCAAAGCTTCCTGAAATTTATAATGCCCTTGAATTGAAAAGGGAAAACGGCGATGTGCTTGTTCTTGAAGTGCAGCAACACCTGGGAGAAGACAGTGTCCGTACCATTGCAATGGATGGCACCGAAGGTATTGTACGTGGCACGCCGGTTGTGGATACCGGAAAAGCAATTGCTATGCCCACCGGCGAGGGCATCAAAGGCCGTTTGTTCAATGTAACCGGCGACCCGATTGACGGACTTCCCGTTGTAAGCAAAGAAAATGGCCGCCCAATACACAACCTGCCTCCGACATTTGAAAACCTGAGCACACAATCCGAAGTATTATTTACCGGTATTAAAGTCATTGACCTGATTGAGCCTTATGCAAAAGGCGGAAAGATCGGTTTGTTTGGTGGCGCTGGTGTAGGTAAAACCGTATTGATTCAGGAGCTGATCAACAATATCGCCAAAGCCTACTCTGGGTTATCCGTATTTGCCGGTGTAGGCGAAAGAACCCGTGAAGGAAATGACCTGATGCGTGAAATGATTGAGGCAGGAATCATGAAATATGGAGAAGAGTTTAAAAAAAGTATGGAACAGGGAGGATGGGACCTGAGTAAGGTGGATATGAATGAACTTGCTGATTCAAAAGCAACCTTTGTATTCGGGCAAATGAATGAACCCCCCGGAGCCAGAGCCCGGGTTGCATTGTCTGGTCTTACTGTAGCAGAATATTACCGTGATGGCGATGGCCAGGGAAAGGGCCGTGATATTCTGTTTTTCGTTGATAATATCTTCCGTTTTACGCAAGCAGGATCAGAAGTGTCTGCCTTGCTGGGTCGTATGCCATCAGCCGTAGGTTACCAACCTACACTGGCTACTGAAATGGGGATCATGCAGGAGCGCATCACCTCAACAAAAAATGGTTCCATTACTTCTGTACAGGCAGTTTATGTACCTGCTGATGACCTAACCGACCCTGCGCCGGCTACAACCTTTGCCCACCTGGATGCAACTACCGTATTGTCCAGAAAAATTGCCGACCTCGGTATTTATCCTGCGGTTGACCCGCTCGATTCAACCTCCCGTATCCTTACGCCGCAAATTGTGGGCGATGCACACTATACATGTGCAAACCGTGTCAAATCGATGCTGCAGCGCTACAAAGAACTGCAGGATATTATTGCCATCCTCGGTATGGATGAACTGAGTGATGAAGACAAACTGGTGGTGAGCAGGGCCAGAAGAGTGCAGCGCTTCCTGTCGCAACCATTTCATGTGGCAGAAGCCTTTACCGGTTTGAAAGGGGTACTGGTCCCTATCGAAGAAACCATCCGCGGATTTAATATGATCATGGACGGAGAAGTAGATGAATATCCGGAAGCGGCATTCAACCTGGTGGGCAGCATTGATGATGCCATTGAAAAAGGCAAAAAGTTACTTGCCGCAGCAGCCCAGGGATAAAGCAGACCGGAAACTCTAGATGAGTTCAATAGTTCTTTTGGCAGGCAGATGAAAATGATGGCGCCGGCAACAGGATCACCCATCAACATCGTTGCGTCGCACACTTCATCTTCCTGTTCATTGTTCAACAATAAAAAAATATTCGTTCTCTCACAGGTTACAAAACCGTGGGCAGGGCAATAGTTGGAGGCAGCAATGATTCTGGAAATTTTAACACCCGAAAAAAAAATCTACAGCGGCGAAGTGTACGGCGTTCAGATGCCCGGTGTCAGCGGCTCATTTGAGGTACTGGAAAAACATGCCCCGCTGGTGAGTGCCTTAAAAGCCGGGAAACTGAAGGTGCTGAAAGATAAAAACAACCAGTTTCTTCATTACGAAATTAAAGGCGGATTTGTGGAGGTACTGAATAACAAAGTAACGGTACTGGCAGAAGGAGCCAGGGAAATTGATTAATTCAATTGCGGATCCAGCGGAAAATTCTTCATCATTTCATACTCACCACCCAATAGCTTCAGGGCATCTTTCCATGTTTCTTTTTCATCCGGGTGAAATACCAGTTGCCGGGTGGCCTTTGCTGTAATCCATGTCTTGTCGTCCATTTCAGTTTTTAGCTGCCCGCTGCCCCATCCGGAATAGCCCACAAAGAACCTGATCCTGTTGTTGTCCAGTTTATCAGTGTGCACTAATTGAATGACGGCATCAAAATCCCCTCCCCAGAATACGCCTTTCATTACCTCAATACTGCCTGGAATTTCATGGGGCAACTGGTGCAAAAAATGAAGGCTGTCTTTTTGAACCGGCCCCCCGTAATAAACCGGCAATTGATGTTCTTCCATTTCGGGCAATAACTCGTTTAGTGTAGCCCGGTAACTCCGGTTCAGCACAAATCCAAAGCTGCCTTCCTCCTTATGCTCGCAGAGAAAGACGACGGTACGTAGAAAATTAGGATCCTTTAAAAAAGGATCGGCAATGAGCAATACACCTGGTGCAGGCTGAATCATCATTCAATTTAGTATTTTCTGAAAAATTGCAAAATATAAGTTTTGCCTACGCCCGGTTCAGTATAAAAGGCCGTTAAAATAAATAACGGAAACAGCAGGCAG
Source organism: uncultured Chitinophaga sp. (assembly GCA_964473035.1). Classification (GTDB taxonomy): domain Bacteria; phylum Bacteroidota; class Bacteroidia; order Chitinophagales; family Chitinophagaceae; genus JJ008. The sequence goes on along the minus strand of CAYYMK010000002.1, from coordinate 126,070 downwards.
GTAAATAAACAGGTCCGGAAATGTATTTTTGCTGCCATGTTTCATGTAAACCTTAATTTGCCCCCTGTCAGCCTGTGAAGAGGGTATTTACCATAATTACGATTTTAATCTCGCTGTCGCTGGTGGGTATCATGATCAACCAGAACTCAGCCCTGCGCAATATGGTCTCCTTGCGGCAGGAGCAGATTGAACACATCGTGGATCAAAGCATCAGGATTGTAGGGGAAGAATTGTCGCTTGAAAAAGGCAACAACCTGATGGGAATCAATAAAAGAGGGCTGCGTCTGCCCGAAGATTTCACCCTTGAATTGTTTAAACCCGTTACCATTGCCAGCCGTTTTACAGTAGAAGAAATCAGTAAGAAATTTGAAAAAGCTTTTCAAAATTTCAACCTCAGAAAAATAACATTTGAATTCGGGATAGCCAGCTTCGACAGGATGGGCAACCCCGTATTCGAAAAAGCCACTCCCGGGTTTGCTGCAGCATTTGAAGACACCCTTCATAATTATTCCACCAATTACGGGCTGGAAGCGAAGAGCGGTACACTGGGCGAAAACCTGAGCGTCAGTGAAATCCTTTTTGTGGTGATCCCGGGAATTAAAAAGCTGGCTATCCGCTCATTGATGTGGAGGATTATTGTGTCCGTCTTATTTACCTTCATTATTATCGTGGCTTTCTTTGTCACCGTGCGAACCATGCTACGCCAGAAAAAACTGGCTGAAATAAAAAATGATTTCATCAATAACATGACGCATGAGTTCAAAACACCTATTGCCACTATTTCCCTTGCAGTGGATGCCATGCGGAATGAAAAAGTGTTGCAGGACCGTGAGAAGCTTGGTTATTTCAGCGGGATCATCAAGGAAGAAAATCAGCGGATGAACCGCCAGGTGGAAACAATATTAAGGGCCTCACAACTGGAAAAGCAGGAAGTAGATCTGAACCTGAAGCCGGTACATGCGCATGAAATTATTTCTGATGTGGTGGACAATTTTACCCTGCAGTTGCAGGAAAAACAGGGCAAGGCAGAAGTGCTGCAGGAAGCACAGTCGGATCTGATTCTGGCTGATGAAGTACACCTCTCAAACCTGGTCAACAATCTGATGGATAATGCTGTAAAATATGCAAGAGAACAAGAACCGCCCATCATTCGAATCAGTACCCGCAACGAAGGAAAACATTTCGTTATGCGGATTGAAGACAACGGGATCGGCATGACCCGTGACACCGTGAAAAGAATATTCGAAAAATTTTATCGGGCGCATACCGGCAACGTACATAATGTAAAGGGGTTTGGGCTGGGCCTTAGTTATGTAAAAACCATGGTGGAAGCCCATCACGGTGAAATTAAAGCAGAAAGTACACCGGGAAAAGGAAGCATCTTTACGATCAGGCTGCCATTGTCAATAGGCTGAGATCATTTGCGCCAGAGCAAACTGCCATCGCCATAACTCAGGAAGCGGTAATGATGTTCCAGTGCATGCTGGTACACATGCTTCCAGTCGTGCCCGATCAAAGCAGCCACCAGTAATAATAAGGTAGAACCCGGCTGGTGAAAATTTGTAATCAACCCGTTTACAATCTTACAATCATATCCAGGTGCGATCAGGAGTTGCGTTTTTGCCAGGATCCTGTTTGTATTTTGTTTCCGCATCAGGCTGATGCATGCATGCAAAGCTTCCTGAAAAGAAACAGGATCAGTTTGCATGTTATACGGTTCCCACTGTCCAAGCTGCACCGGCTCTTGTTGACTTTGGTAGTTACTGCAGTATTTTACCCCAAGCCAGTACAGGCTTTCAAGAGTGCGTAGTGAGGTGGTTCCGACAGCTACAATATTCCTGCCTTCATAATTTATCAGTGTTTCTGCAAGCTCCAGGCTGATTTCAATCCACTCTGCATGCATGCGGTGGTCCTGTAATGTTGCGCTTTTTACAGGCATAAATGTTCCGGCGCCCACATGCAATGTGACAAAGCCTGTCTGTATATTTTTCTTTTTCAGGCTTGCCAATACATTTTCTGTGAAGTGCAATCCTGCGGTAGGTGCAGCCACGGAGCCGCTTTGCCGGGCATAGATCGTTTGATATCTTTCTGCATCAGATTCTTCTGCCGGCCTTTTGATATAAGGCGGAAGCGGTACGGCTCCGGCATACTGTAATAATTCAGCAAAATTCAATTCCTGCGGTGACCAACTCAGTTCGATGATGAAATAGTCAGGCATTTTTTCAACATACCTGGCCTCAAGCTTAATCAGTTTGCCAGACCTGTTTATTTTTTTTTCCAGTACCTGCCCCCGTTTCCATTTGGAAGCTCCGCCAGCAAGGCAGTGCCACCACACTTTTCCCTTTTGCCGCATGCCGTTGCTGATGCCGGCATACTTTGTATGCGGTTCCAGGCAGAAAATTTCAATGATTCCCCCGGTAGGTTTTTGAAACAGCAGTCTTGCCTCCACAACTCTGGTATTATTAAAAATGAGCAGAGACCCGGGGGGAATATGATCGCTGATATTTCTGAAACAATCGTCAGCAATCTGCCCGTTTCTGTATATTAAGAGTTTGGACTGCTCTCTTTCTGCCAAGGGGTATCTGGCAATTCTTTCTTCAGAAAGAAAGTATGAATAGTCCTGTATGGATAAGCTTGAAGGGTCAGTCATATACAACCAACTGTTGCACGAAAGAACACCCAAAAGTAGAACCCTTTTTTTGCACCTGCAATTTTAAGCTGCCAAATCAGAATTAAAGTGTTCAATCAACTGCAGCCTGGTAAGATTGCATCAAAAACTATTTAGATAAAACTGCAATAAGAAATGGAGCATTACTGCAACCAGGAGCAGGCTGCTAGAGGATGATCTAAATCGGGGTCCTCCTGAAAAGTAAAATCAACAGCTTTTCCACATCAATTCACAACAAATTCACCGATATTTTTAAAAAATGGTAACCAAAATCATTGAAACCCTTGCTAGCAATGGATTTCAGACAAAAAATTGTTGGGGATAAAAGAAATTGGGAAAAATTTGGTTAGTAAGTGGGAAAAAGTGTTATTTTGTGTCAATTAATTAAAAATTGACCCAAATAACTGATAATGACAGGATTTCTCGGAGAGTTCGAGGCCACATTGGACGCAAAGGGGCGTTTTCTTCTCCCGGCAGGGTTCAAAAGACAATTGCCAGATGGGGATTCCGGCCTATTTGTGATCAACAGGGGATTTGAGAAATGCCTTTCATTATATCCTATGAAAACATGGGAGCCGCTCTTTGCAAAAGTGAATGGTCTGAATGAATTCAACTCAAAACAGAGAGAATTCCGGAGGGCATTCCTGAATGGCGCCACCTATGTGGAACCTGATACTGCAGGCCGCATTTTGGTGCCCCCCAGCCTGAAGGCCTATGCAGGGTTACAGAAAGACCTGGTATTGCTGGCCACGGGCGATAAACTGGAAATCTGGGATAGTAATAAGTACAAAGAGTTCTTTGATTCAATTTCTTCGGATGCGCTGAGCGGCCTGGGCGATGAAGTACTGGGTGGTAAAGGAGAAAGCTGACAAAAACCGAAAAGCAGGTTTGTGATGAAAAAAAAGAAACACAAAAAAACACCTGAACCGGAAAGCTTCCTCCACCGCAATATTGATTCTGCCGCCTCCTATCATGTTCCTGTTTTACTGCAAGAAACCATTGCAGCGCTGAATATAAAACCCGGGGGTGTCTATGTGGATTGCACATTTGGTGGCGGCGGACATTCCCGAGCTATACTACAGCACCTGGGACCGACTGGAAAATTGTTTGCATTTGACCAGGATCCTGCGGCAGCCCGCAACCTGCCTGAGGATGAAAGATTAGTTTTTGTTTCACACAATTTCAGGCACCTGGCTCGTTTTCTGAAACTTAATGGTATCGTAGCGGCAGATGGTATCCTGGCCGACCTAGGCGTGAGCAGTCACCAGTTCGATTCTGCAGAGCGGGGTTTTTCTATACGCTTCGATGCGGAACTGGATATGCGGATGGACAAAAGACAGGCGCTGACGGCAGCTGCGGTTCTGAATACTTATTCAGAGGAACAGCTACACAAAATGTTTGAACAATACGGGGAGGTTACCAACGCTAAAACACTGGCCAGAACCATTACAGCAACCAGAAAAAACAGCCCCCTGAACACTGTTGCAGGATTTAAAAACGCCATCCGGGGAATTGTGAAAGGAAATCCGAACAGGTACTTTGCCCAGGTATTTCAGGCTTTACGTATTGAGGTGAATGATGAACTAGGCGCATTACAGGAAATGCTTTCACAGGTATCATCGTTGCTGAATCCCGGGGGCAGGGTTGCCATCATCACGTTTCACTCACTCGAAGACAGACTGGTTAAAAATTTTTTCCGCAGCGGAACTATCGGGCAATCGGAGCAACACCCTTTTTCAAGGGAGCGGCCCGTACATGAACTGCTTGTAATTACCCGCAAACCAGTTGTGCCTTCTGAGAAGGAAATTCAGCAAAATCCCCGTGCCCGAAGTGCAAAACTCAGGGTGGCTGAAAAGAAAGAATAAAGGGGATGAACAACGAGGTTTTCTCATAACAGTAACAATAGAGCCTTTACAAAAATCTGGAAATCTATATCCCTTGAAATCAACCCTGCTTCGTCCCGGAACAACCGGGACGTATGCAGGGGTAAAAAATCCAGGAATATAAAAAAGCCACATCTGCATGGCAGAAAATGAAGAAATAAAAAACAAAAAAATGGCAGGCAACTGGAAGCGATGGCTGAATTACCAGTCGCTCGTAACACAGCTGCCCTTTATTCTTTTCCTCGCTTTACTGGCTGTACTGTATATCTATAACGGGCATTATGCCGATAAAACAAACCGGCAGATCAACCAGATCTCCCGTGAAGTACAGGAACTGCAGTATGAATATGTGAACCTGAAAAGTAAAGTGCTCGGGCGCAGCATCCGAAGTCAGCTGGTAAAAGCAGTTGAGCCCCTGGGATTGAGAGAACTGAATGAAGTGCCGGTCGTATTGTATGATACGACAGTAGTTCAATAAACATTGCTGCCGCTATGTACCCGCAAGGGCTCATCGTCGGCAGAGAGAACAATAGAACCGAACGAACGACAACTAAAACAAATTACCTGCAGACATCTGTCGCAAGCCTGCAGGTAGTCAGAAAACCAGTGGACGTAAGAAAAGAAATATTGGTACGGGTGTACATTAGCTTTCTCTGCATGCTGTTGCTCGCAGTGCTGATTCTGGGATGGACAGCCTACATCCAGCGCTTCGAAGGAAAACGCTGGCGCAGTATGAGCGACAGCATGCACCGCAGATATGTGGCGCTGCCGGCTGTTCGGGGTACCATTTACTCTGAAGACGGGCAGATGCTGAGTATCTCCATCCCCACGTTTGATATTTATTTCGATTTTAATGCAGAAGGAATCCGCGAAAAAAATGGAAAGCGCTTTCGTGAGCACATCGACTCTTTTTGTATGGCAATGTCTTCTTACTTCTCCGACAAGCCAGCTTCTGTGTACAAAAAAGAACTAAAGAAAGCCTATGACAGGAAGCTGCGTTATTACCCGCTCAAAAAGAAACTGAGTTTTGATGACTACCGGCAGTTTCGCCAGTTTCCGCTGGTACGGCTGGGACGCAATAAAAGCGGTGTCATTGTAGAAGTAAACAGTAAACGCCTGATGCCGTTTGGCATGCTGGCATCCCGCACCATCGGCCTCTCAAGGGAATATGTAAACAGCCAGGGTGCTGTCAAAAAACAAAACGTAGGGATTGAAAAAAGCTATGACAGCCTGCTTTCCGGCAATGATGGCAGAAGGCTGGTACGTTTCATTGCAGGCGGCGCTGCTGTGCCGGTGGAAGGAACACAGGTAGAGCCTGAAAACGGGAAAGATATCTATACCACCATTGACCTGACCATACAGGACATAACTGAAATGGCCTTGTTGAAAAAAATGCAGGAATGTGAAGGACCGTATGGCACTGCTATTGTCATGGAAACAAATACAGGGAAAATAAAGGCCATCGCCAACCTGGGTCGCAGAAACGATGGTAGCTATGCAGAAGATGACAACTATGCCCTGCGTACAACCGAACCTGGCTCTACGATGAAACTGGTTACCCTGCTTGCTGTGCTGGATAAAGGAAGCAGCTCAATTGATGATGTCGTGGAGATCGGGTCTGCAGGAAGGGCGCAGGTAGGCAACAAAATGGTGACTGATGCAGAAAGAGCACCAAAAGCAATCATGACGGTGAAAGAATGTTTTTCGCACAGCTCCAATATTGGCATGAGCAAACTGGCCTATAAAGCATTTGCCGGCAAACCTGATGCATTCAAGGAATACCTGCACCGTTACTGGCTGGACGAAAGAATTCCCGTTGACCTTGCCAATGTTCCCAAACCATCTATGGCACCGCTAAATGAAAAAGGAAGCTCAGAAGGAAATCTGTTGTGGATGAGCTTCGGTTATGGCATCCAGATGAGCCCGCTGCATACACTGATGCTGTACAATGCAGTGGCTAATAACGGAACAATGGTTAAGCCATACCTCGTCAATAGCATCAGCCGGGATGGGATTTTAGCCAGAAAATTTCAACCGGTGGTACTGGAGCAGCAGATCGCAAAGCCTGCTGTCATCCGTGCGGCACGACAGGCGATGGAAGCCACAGTTACAGATGGAACCGCCACAAGAGTAATGAAAGGACTCCCGTTTTCTGTGGCAGGAAAAACAGGAACCGCTCATGTGTCTGATGGTGCAATCAAATATTCACATAACGTATACCAGGCATCATTTGTGGGATATTTTCCGGCAGACAAGCCCCGCTTCACCTGTATCGTTGTGATCCGAACAAGGCCAGGAGCTGTTTCACATTACGGAGGAACACTGGCGGCTCCCGTATTCCGGGAAATTGCATCAAGACTTTATACACTTTTTGTAGATCGAAAAAGCCCGTCTGATTTTGCTGCAAATACGGACAGCAGCGCATTTTATTATGCCGGCGCTGCAGATGATGTGCAACAGGTTTATGCAGGCTTGCAGGTAGAGTTGTACAAGGACACAAAAAATGCAGGATGGGCTTATGTGTATCGGGGTAACGGAAACAGGCCCGAACTGAAACCGGTTCAGATACCGGCAAACCAGATGCCTGATCTCAGAGGAATGGGATTGAAGGATGCACTCTGGTTGCTGGAAAGCAAAGGCATCAAAGTGCTTGTGAAAGGCAGGGGCAAAGTAAACCGGCAATCATTGGCGCCAGGTGTTGCACTTGCAAATGGAATAACGGTCATACTGGAACTGAGTTCCTGAAAATAAAAATGTGAGCGGGTGCTGTTGCAGGAAATTTTATATAAAGTGGCCATTCGGGGGGTAAAGGGAAGTACCTCAGCAGAGATTACGGATGTGCAGATACACTCGGGTAAAACTGGAAGCGGCAGTGTTTTTATTGCAGTGAAAGGCAAAGCGGCCGATGGCCACAAGTTCATTGACCAGGCTATTCAAAACGGTGCAAGGGCAGTTGTGTGCGAAATCATGCCTGTAGCAGCAGATGAAAAAACAGTGTATGTGCAGGTGGAAAACAGCGCAGCAGCTGCAGCCCTGATGGCACATAATTTTTTCGGTAGGCCATCTGAAAAACTGAAACTGGTAGGCGTCACCGGTACTAATGGGAAAACAACAATAGCCACTTTATTATATAAGCTCTTTACAAGACTGGGATATACCTGCGGACTGATCAGCACGGTGGAAAACAGGATTGGCACAATGGTGCAGCCAGCTACGCATACCACTCCTGAGGCAGTGAGCCTGAACCAACTGCTCAGGCAGATGGCTGATGAAGGCTGCACACATGTGTTTATGGAAACAAGTTCACATGCACTGCACCAGCACCGGGTAGATGGATTGCGATACAGCGGGGCAATATTCAGCAACATCACACATGACCACCTGGATTATCACGGCACGTTTGATGAGTATATACGGGTAAAGAAAAGTTTTTTTGATTCCCTGAACCCTTCCGCCTTTGCATGCAGCAATGCAGATGATAAAAGAGGAAGCCTGATGTTGCAGAACACAGCCGCCAAAAAAACTTTCTACAGCCTGAAAAGCATGACTGACTTTAAAGGAAAAATTCTGGATGACGGACTGAACGGATTGCAGATGATCATCAATGACACAGAAGTACACTTCAGGCTCATCGGAAAGTTTAATGCCAGTAACCTGCTCGCTGTTTTTGGTGCTGCCATCTGCCTGGGAGAAAAAAAACAGGAAGTGCTTACGGTGCTCAGTGAGTTGACCGGAGCTCCCGGGCGATTTGAACCAGTGCTTTCCAAACAGGAACAACTGATGGCGATTGTGGACTATGCCCACACACCCGATGCCCTGCTGAATGTACTGGCTGCGGTAAAGAAGTTGAAGAAAGGATCGGAACATGTGATTACAGTTGTGGGGTGCGGCGGAGACCGTGACAGAACCAAGCGGCCAATGATGGCAGCAGCAGCCTGCGCACACAGCGACCGGGTCATTTTTACCAGCGATAATCCAAGGTCAGAAGATCCTGGCCAGATTATTCAGGAAATGGAAACAGGGCTGGCGCCAGCTTATAAAAGAAAGTATATCTCAGTACCCGACAGGAGGGAAGCCATTAAAGCGGCAGTCAGCCTGGCAAAACCGGGCGATATTATCCTGATAGCCGGAAAGGGACACGAACAATATCAGGAAATACAAGGGGTGAAATATCATTTTGATGATAAGGAAACAGTGAAAGACATTTTTGAACAACTGAATAAATAGAAAACGAAACAGCATGTTGTATCATTTTTTTGACTGGCTGAATACACAGGGTGTTCATTTCCCTGGCAGCAGGCTGTTTGAATTTATCAGCTTCCGGGTGATGCTGGCCGTCCTTCTTTCATTATTCATCACTACATACTACGGAAAAAAACTGATTCTGTATCTGAAAAAGCGTCAGATCAGTGAGAGCATCCGAGAAGAAGGGTTGTCTGGCGAAGAAAGCAAAAAAGACACACCCACTATGGGAGGCATCATCATTATTCTTGCCATCCTCATTCCCACTCTGCTGCTGGCCGACCTGACTCAGTTGTATGTGCAACTGGTGCTGATCAGTACCGTGTGGATGGGCATTATAGGGTTCATTGATGATTACCTGAAGCTTAGGGCAAAAAGAGAAGCAAAGGGAAAAGGAGAGGAGTATAAGAAGAAAAACAAGGATGGGCTGGCAGGCGCTTTTAAAATAATGGGACAGGTTGGCCTCGGCATCCTGGTAGGAGCCACGCTGTATTTCAACAGCAATGTAAAAATATGGCGGGAGTATATAGGCACACCTGAAAAAGCCAAAGCTGATTCTACCGTATTTCAGAAAAATGTAAACGGGAATACCAAATATTTTGTAGAAACCAAAACGCCTGTCACCACCATTCCTTTTGTAAAAAATCATGAATTCAATTATGCGAAATTACTACCGGCATCCTGGCGTGGCTATACCTGGGCCCTGTACATTCTGATTGTGATTTTTATAATCGTTTCCGTATCAAACGGGGCAAACCTGACAGACGGACTCGATGGTCTTGCTACCGGCACATCGGCCATTATCGGGTCATTGCTTGGCATATTTGCTTATGCCAGCGGCAACCTGGTTTTTGCAGATTATCTCAACATCATGTACATCCCCGGGCTGGATGAGCTGGCAATTTTTATTGCGGCCATGATCGGTGCCTGTATTGGCTTTTTGTGGTACAACTCGCATCCGGCTCAGATTTTTATGGGTGATACCGGAAGCCTCACACTCGGCGGCATCATTGCTGCGCTGGCCATCATAGTGCACAAAGAACTGCTGATCCCGATTTTTTGCGGAATCTTTTTTGTGGAATCGGTGAGTGTGCTGCTGCAGGTAGGATATTTTAAATATACAAGGAAAAAATTTGGGGCAGGCAGAAGAATATTTCTGAAAGCACCGCTGCATCATCATTACCAGGTGAAAGGATATCATGAAGTGAAAATTGTAACGAGGTTCTGGATTGTAACGGTATTGCTGGTCGTGCTGAGTATTGTTACACTGAAAATCAGGTAGAAGTAATATAAAGTTGCTGCTGCTGAATGTGCTTACTGAAAAACCCATCATTCTGTTACCCGTTGAAACCGGATAGTGTGGTATGAAAAACCGGGACATGGTCCAATAGAATTGTGGTGCAGTTGTAACAAAACCAATACTTGTGAAAAACCCAATTCCGTACACAGCCTTATGAGACAGGTTCAATGCCGGAATGCACTATGTGTAAAAGAATTGTAATACTGGGGGGAGGCGAAAGTGGTGTGGGTGCTGCACTGCTGGCGCAAAAACAGGGGTACAGGGTTTTTGTATCAGACGGAAGTTCTTTGAAAGACAGCTACCGTAACGAATTGCAGCAGGCCGGCATCAGCTGGGAGGAAGGAAAACATTCGGAAGCAGAAATTCTGCTGGCCGATGAGATTGTGAAAAGCCCAGGCATCCCTGAGGAAGCAGCAATCATCAGAAAAATCAGAGATAAAGGCATTGCGGTTATCAGTGAAATTGAACTGGCGTACCGTTACAAAGGTCACAGTAAGATCATCGCTATCACCGGCAGCAATGGAAAAACAACCACCACGGCGCTCACCTGGCACATCTGCAAGCAGGCCGGTCTTGATTGTGCGTTGGTTGGCAATATCGGCAATTCATTTGCACGACAGGTGGCTTTGCAGCCCAAACCACTGTATGTAGCCGAGGTCAGCAGTTTTCAGCTGGATGACTGCATCAGCTTTCGGCCAGACGTTGCAATCCTTACCAACATTACCGGGGATCACCTGGACCGTTACGGATACTGTCTTGAAAATTATATACGGACCAAATTCCGTATCACAATGAATCAGCAGCACGATGATGTGTTCATCTACTGCTGCGATGATGACGTAACTATGAAATTTTTAACCAACCCTGGCCTTACAGGTTTTTCCTTGCGGGCCAGACAACTGCCAATAAGTATGAAAAGAGATCTGCCCAACGGAGCATTTATTAAAGACGGGGACATGTATGTCCGCACCGGACAGGAATTTGCCAGGATGAGCGTATTTGATTTTGCATTGAAAGGAAAGCACAACCAGTACAACACGATGGCGGCCTGCGTAGCCGCTGCCACACTGGATATACGGAAAGAGAAAATCCGTGAAGCAGTTATGAATTTTCAGCAGATCGAACACCGCATGGAGTATGTGTCAACTGTCCGTGGGGTAGAGTTCATCAACGACAGCAAAGCCACCAATATCAACTCTACCTGGTATGCGCTGGAGAGTATGACAAAACCGGTGGTACTCATTCTGGGCGGGGTTGACAAAGGCAACGATTACAGCCTGCTGACAGACCTGGTACAGGAAAAAGTAAAAGCAATTGTATGTCTGGGAAAAAATAATGAAAAAATCATTCAGGCTTTTTCAGGGCTTGTGGACAGCATTGATTGTTTCGACAATGCACCTGAAGCGGTACACGGTGCATTTCAAAGGGCCGCCAAAGGAGATGTGGTATTACTCAGTCCGGCCTGTGCCAGTTTCGATCTGTTTTCAAACTATGAAGACCGCGGAAATCAGTTTAAAAAAGCAGTAAGAGAATTATAAGTTCATGAATATTGCAAAAGACATAAGGAGCAACGACTGGAGGAATGTCTTCAGCACCGACAAACTTTTAAAGCAAACAAAAGGAGACAAAGTAATCTGGGCGCTGGTGGTATTGCTGACCCTTGTATCATTACTGGCTGTGTACAGCGCCTCCGGATCGCTGGCCTATAAAAAATACGGAGGCAACACCGAGTATTTCCTGATCAAACAGGGAATTTTCATCATGGCCGGTTTACTGACTGTGTACCTGGCACACCTGCTGAATTATACGCACTATTCAAAATATTCCCTGTTTATCTACCTGCTTTCGCTGGGCTTGCTGCTGTACACCCTGTTTTTTGGTGTGAAGATGAATGAAGGCACTCGCTGGATCAGGATTCCTTTTGCAGGCATCACCATGCAGTCGTCCGATTTTGCCCGCCTGGCCCTGTTTATTTTCCTGGCCCGCCTCATGAGCCGCAGGCAGGATGTCATCAAAAATTTCCGGAAAGGATACATGCCGCTGCTTGTTCCTGTCATACTCAGTTGTTTATTTATTGCCCCCGCAAACCTGTCTACCGCAATGCTCCTGTTCTTCAGCTGCATGTTGTTATTTTTTATTGGCAGGGCAAAAATGAGACACTTGCTGCTGACGTTTGGGATCATCTGTGTGCCATTAATCCTGCTGGTGATCACTGCGGTGGTACGGCACAATAAAACCGATGCTGCGGAAAAAAATACAGCAGTACGTTCTTCTTCCGTGCTTACTGCAAGGCTGGATACCTGGATCTCCCGGATGGAAAATTACATCTACGGCGGCAAAGAAGAAATGGATGCTGACAATTATCAGCTTAACCAATCAAAGATTGCGATATCGAGAGGTGGATTTTTTGGAGCAGGTCCCGGTAACAGCACCACCCGTGATTACCTGCCACAGGCGTATAACGATTTTATTTATGCCATCATCATTGAGGAGTATGGATTGCTGGGCGGTGCATTCATTGTGTTCATCTACCTTGTTTTTTTATACCGGTGCATCCGCATTTTTAAAAAATGCCCGTATGCATTCGGTTCATTCCTTGCACTGGGGCTCAGCTTTTCGCTGGTGTTGCAGGCGATGGCAAATATGGCTGTGACGGTGGGTCTCTTCCCGGTAACCGGCGTCACGCTGCCACTGGTGAGTATGGGCGGCACCAGTTTCATCTTTACATGTCTTGCAATCGGAATGATCTTAAGTGTAGCCAGGAATATTGAACAGCAGGAAGGAAAAACCAATCCTGCCATAAAAGAAGAGGGTGCAGAAACTGTATGATATGGATGTGCAAATGAACGATAAAAAGGAAACGGGCAACACCGTTGCCAAAAAAGGGAAAAGGATCATCATTGCAGGAGGTGGTACAGGCGGGCATATTTTTCCGGCTATTGCCATCGCCCATGCACTGAAAAAAAAAGAACCGGCGGTGGACATACTTTTTATCGGTGCAAAAGGAAAAATGGAAATGGAAAAAGTACCACAGGCTGGTTACCGGATTGAAGGGCTGAACATTGCGGGATTCAACAGAAGTTCTTTGATAAAGAATGCGGGATTGCCGCTGAAGCTGCTGAAAAGCTGGTGGAAAACGAGAAAAATATTCAGTCGTTTCAAACCTGATGCAGTAATCGGTGTGGGAGGATACTCCAGTTACACTGTATTACAGGTGGCCCAGGCAAAGGGGATCAAAAATTTTATTCATGAATCCAATTCATTTGCCGGCAAGGTGAATATCATCCGGGCAAAAAAAGCTACAAAGGTTTTTACCGGATCGGATGGAATGGAAAAATTTTTTCCGGCTGAAAAAATAATGGTAACCGGGAACCCGGTGCGTGCCGCCATTACTGCAGCAGCAGTGAGCAGGGAAGAAGGGCTGTCATTTTTCGGGCTTCATCCTGACGGGGGCAGCACGCTGCTGGTTGTGGGTGGCAGCCTTGGTGCACGGTCCGTCAACCATGTCATTGCAGGGGGTTTGCAGCAACTGACTGATGCAGGTATTCAGCTGATCTGGCAAACGGGAAAAGATTTTCTGCACACTGCAAAAGATAAAACCGCAGGCCTTACAGGAATCTGGGCAGGAGATTTTATCACGAAGATGGAATATGCGTATGCGGCAGCAGATATGGTGGTAGCCCGTGCAGGTGCCATGACGGTTGCAGAACTCTGTGTGGCAGCAAAGCCTGTTTTGTTTGTTCCTTACCCGCATGCCGCAGAAGATCACCAGACTGCAAATGCCATGCAGCTGGTGCAAAAAAATGCAGCGCTGATGATCAGAGACCATGAATTGGCAGAAAAACTGTTGCCTGCAATCATTACACTGGCAGCCGATGAAGCCCGCAGAAAGGAATTGATGAAAAATATTTCACAGCTGGCAATTACTGATGCAGATACCAGGATCGCTGAAGAAATTTTAAAAACTATTTGAAGTGCTGCCCGGAAGCAGTACATAAAAAAATAACTGTTGTTCAAACTAAGTCACATAAAAAATTTCGCACCCGGTGCCTCCCATGAGGCAGGGGGTGATAATACTGTCCTTATGAATACCCCCTCCGGGGGGCCAGGTGGAGATATAAAAATACCCGCAGAAGTTTATATGATCGGAATCGGCGGAATCGGGATGAGTGCAATTGCAAAATACTATCAGGAAGCAGGTGCAAAAGTGAGCGGGTATGATAAAACTCCCACTGCGCTGACAAAGGAACTGGAAGCAGCAGGCATCCCGGTTCATTACGAAGAAATGCCAGATTTGATTCCCCGAACAGCTGAACTTGTTGTGTACACACCAGCCATTCCTGAAGGGCATGCAGAGCTTGTTTTTTGCAGAAACTACGGGTTCACCGTTTTGAAAAGAAGCGAAGTGCTGCATCAGATTACCACAGGTTCTTTTACAGTGTGTGTGGCCGGCACGCATGGCAAAACCACCATCACATCAATGATTGCACATGTACTCCGGCATAGCGGCTACGGATGTCATGCATTCCTGGGTGGCATCGCGGTGAATTATGGAACCAACTACTGGAGCAGCAGCAACAATGTGTATGTGGTGGAAGCAGATGAATACGACAGGAGCTTTTTGAAACTTTTTCCCAATGTGGCTGTCATCAGTGCTATGGACCCGGATCACCTGGATATTTACGGCACTGCTGCTGAAATGGAAGATGCATTTATCAGTTTCAGCAGAAACATAAAAGAAAACGGCCTGCTGGTCAAACAGTATGGCCTCAAAAGGGGTAAAGAACTGAACGCACCACAATGCCTGACCTACAGCCTGCAAAACGAAAGTGCCGATGTGTATGCATCCGGCATCAGGATGCAGCAGGGAACCTACATATTTGATGTGGTATTGCCCGGCGACAGGCTCGGGAATCTAACCCTGAACATGGGAGGTATGCACAACGTGGAAAATACAGTGGCTGCGATTGCTGTATCAGTTTCATTGGGAATTGAAAGAGAAAAAATTGCCGATGCGGTGCAAAGTTTCAGGGGCGTGAAAAGAAGATTTGAAACCATCATTCAGAATGACCGGTTGGTTTTTATTGATGACTATGCTCATCACCCGGAAGAACTCAAAGCACTGATCAATGGGGCAAAAACACTGTATCATAACCGGAAATGCACTGTGGTGTTTCAGCCACACCTGTACACCCGTACCCGTGACCTGGCCGATGGATTTGCTGCTGCCCTGGATCATGCGGATGAAGTAGTGCTATTGCCCATTTACCCTGCACGGGAACTTCCGCTGGAGTCTGTAAGCAGTGAAATGATCCTGGGAAAAATGAAACTGGAAAAAAAAGCAGTGCGATCTGCAGCGGATTTGCTACAGTGGATCGAAAAAGATTTTGCAAAAACACTGAATACGGAGTTTGGTGAAATATTGATCACAGCCGGGGCAGGTGATATTGATATACTGACGGAACCTGTCCGGCAAATTTTAAAAAAAATATAAACGGAATGATTCCCGCTTTATCATGAACGCTAAAGCAACCATACGAAAGATCCTGTTTGTAGCTGTTTGGGCAGCTATCGGCGGTAGTATGCTGACCTTGTTGCTGGCAGCTATCAGCAGTAAGAAAAAAGGGTTGTGCCGCAACTATAAGATTGAATTGAAGGCTCAGGGGAGCAGTACTTATTTTGTGCGTGAAAAAGATATTGAAGAAATGCTGAACGTTGCCGGTCTTGGCGCAATTCGGGGTACCCCGGTTGCTGCCTTCCGGCTGCACGAACTGGAGCGAATGCTGGAAGCCAATGAATGGGTAAGTAATGCAGAACTGTATTTCGACAACCACGATGTACTACACATCACCGTTTCGCAAAACACACCTGCTGCAAGGGTCTTTAGTGTCGGAGGAAGTTCATTTTATATAGACCAGACCGGCCACCGGATGCCTCTTTCCGGACAGGTAACTGCACGAGTGCCGGTATTCACAGGTTTTGCTGCAAAGCAAACGATGACAAAGAAAGACAGCGCAATGTTGCGGCAAATTGCATATACGGCAGGTTTCATACAGTCGCACCCGTTTTGGGCAGCACAGGTGGCACAGGTGCATATTACAGAATCCGGGAAGATGGAAATGGTTCCGCTGGTTGGGGCGCATGTGGTAAAACTGGGTGATGCAGAAAACCTGGAAGAAAAATTCAGAAAACTGTTTGTATTCTACCGGCAGGTTATGAAAAAAACCGGGTTTGATTATTACCGTGTGATTGATGTGCAGTATAAAGGGCAGGTGCTGGCATCCCGTAACCAGGGCGATGCAAGAATTGATTCTGTCACGCTGAAACGGAATGTGGAAAAACTTTTGCTCCAGGCAACAGAAGCATCTGTTGATTCTGTACCTCAGCAACACGGTGCAACAAGACCCGTTACTGCACTGCCAGGCGGTATGACGGACAACAACAGGCAGGATAAGACAGATACGGGAAACATCAAAACAGGGAAGCCTGCGGCACAGCCAAAAGAACAGGTGCAGAAAATGCCGCAAAAGCCCAAGGCCGTCATGCCAGCAAAAAAAAATGAAGAAGAAAACCAGGGATACAGGTAAAATAAAAAATAAATTTTTCTATATAAACAACTAAAAACTGCAACTATGAACAACGAACAACCCATTATTGTAGGGCTCGACATCGGGACCACTAAAATTGCTGTCATTGCCGGCCGGAAAAATGAGTTTGGCAAACTGGAAATTCTCGGGTTTGGCAAAGCTCCTTCCAATGGCGTGAAGCACGGACAGGTATTAAATATTGATGAAACAATCAAAGCCATTAAAATTGCGCTGGACAATTGCCTTCAGTCGAACCCGGCATTAAGCCTGGCCGAAGTATATGTTGGTGTGGCAGGGCATCATATAAAAAGTTTGCAGACCAGAGGCGATATTGTACGCCAGGATACAGATAATGAAATATCGCAGGCCGAAATTGACCAGCTCATCAGTGACCAGTATAAAACATACATACCTGCAGGCGATCAGATTATTGATGTCATCCCGCAGGAATTTACAGTAGATAATTTTCAGAATATTCCAAACCCTATAGGGTATGGTGGTGTAAAAGTGGGGGCAAATTTTCACATCATCACTGGCGATAAAAATGCTATTCGCAATATCAACCGCAGCGTGAAGCGTGTCGGTCTTTCTATAAAGGACCTGGTACTGCAGCCCCTAGCCTCATCCTCTGCAGTGATGTGCCAGGAAGACCTGGAAGCCGGTGTGGCCATCGTGGACATTGGCGGCGGCACCACCGACCTTGCTGTGTTTTATGAAGGAATATTGAAACATACAGCGGTCATTCCCTTTGCCGGCGAAAATATTACATCTGACATCCGGACCGGACTGGGTGTGCTGAAAACACATGCCGAACAAATGAAGATTCAGTTTGGAAGCGCTTTGGCCAACGAAGCAAAAGCCAATGCCTACATCACCATACCCGGGTTGAGGGGCATGCCTGCCAAAGAAATCAGCGCCAAGAACCTGGCAAATATCATTCAGGCAAGAATGAGTGAGATCCTGGATTTTGTAACCTACCATCTGAAGCAGGTGGGGCTCGATAACCGTATGCTCAATGGCGGCATCATTCTAACCGGCGGCGGATCGCAACTGAAGCACCTGATTCAGCTTACAGAATATGTAACAGGGCTGCCGGCACGCATAGGTTTTCCCAATGAACACCTGGCGGCTGGTCACATTGAAGAGCTGGCCAAACCTACATACTCCACCTGTATCGGACTGATCCTGAAAGGATATTTTGATTACGAACACAACCGCAAACAGTTTGACAAAGGATTTTTGAATGTGGAAGTGCCATCCGGGCTGATAGAAAAGCCCGAAACGAAAATGGAAGAACCAGAGCAAGTACAGGTAGGTGAGGCTGCAATGAAAAAGCGGAGAAGCCTAACTGGCTTTTGGGGCAAGTTTAAAGATAGGTTGATAGATTTATTCAGGGAAGAAGAAGATAAGCAGCTTTAAGTATTGGCTGCCTCGCAGCAACCAGGCGTTTGCGCACATTGGCAGAAACTATAAAACAAATAAAACAGAAAAATTACGAACCCAAAATTTAAACAGCTTTACGGATTCCCTGCGGGGGCGTGAAGCATAAATCAACGCTTATGATACATTTTGATTTGCCAAAAGAAAAATCATCCATACTGAAAGTAATTGGCGTAGGTGGCGGTGGCAATAATGCTGTCAATTACATGTACAGCCAGCAGATAGAGGGGGTCAACTTCGTCATCTGCAACACGGATGCTCAGGCCCTTGCCGGCAGCAGTGTGCCAAACCGCATACAACTGGGTCCTCATCTTACACAGGGGCTGGGTGCCGGTGCCAATCCTGAAATAGGGCGGCAGGCCACAGAAGAATCGCTGGAAGAAATAAAGAGGATACTGGAGGTAAATACTAAAATGGTGTTTATCACTGCCGGTATGGGCGGTGGTACCGGCACCGGGGGGGCACCCATTATTGCAAATATCTGCAAAGACCTCGGCATTCTGACCGTGGGGATTGTTACCACACCCTTTGCGTATGAAGGAAAAAAACGCCAGCAGCAGGCGCTGGATGGTATCCGCAAACTGGAGAAATATGTAGATACGCTGCTGGTGATCAGCAACGATAAATTGCGCCACCAGTATGGTAACCTGAAAATGAGAGATGCCTTTGCAAAAGCCGATAATGTGCTGGCTACAGCGGCAAAATGCATTACCGATGTCATCAACAGCACCGGGCAAATCAATGTGGACTTTGCCGATGTATGCACTGTGATGCGCAATGGCGGTGTAGCCATACTGGGCCATGCAGAAGCCAGCGGTGAAAACAGGGCAGAAAGAGCAATGGAAGAAGCGCTGAATTCGCCCTTGCTGAATGACAGCGATATCCGGGGTGCCAAATGGATCCTCATCAACATTACATCTGCCAGCGGCGAGCATGAATTTACAATGGATGAAGTGGAAATCATCCAGAATTACCTGCTGACCCAGGCTGGCGAAAATACTGATGTGATCCTGGGTATGGGCTATGATACCAATCTGGGTGATAAAATCGGCATCACCCTTATTGCCACCGGCTTTGAACAAAAAGACCCGTTTGCCGAAGCAAAGCCAAAGAAGGAAGAACCCAGGCGTGAAGAAAAAATCATCATGATACTGGGGCAGGAGGATGACGCAGTAAAGCCCGCCGCAAAAGAGGAAACTGAAAATCCCAAAGCTGCAGAGCGGGAAATGCAGGTCATGGAGGAGGAACTGATGACAGGCTACCCGGCGCCTCAACTGGTTTTTGAAACAGAACGGCCAGCCGAAACAGCTCCAGTCATAGATTTTTCTGATTTGCAGCAACCGGTTGATGCTGTGCTGTATTTTGAAAGGGAAGAGGCTGCCCCGGAAAAAAATCAGCCACTGCCAGTCATAGACCCGCAAACCCAGGCTGATTTCAAAATGAAAGTTGTCTGGAAAGAGCAGCTTGATGAAGAATCACAATCAGCACCGGATGAAGAAACAGAAAGGCCGGTTCAACACCAGGTACCGGAAGAAACTGTTCATGAACTGCCCACTGGCAATTCCGGCGGCTACCTCACAAAGCCGGTTCATATTTATGCGACTGAGCCGGAGCTTGAGAGTGTGCCGCAGACAGATAATGAGGAGCAACTGCCAGCAGATGAAAACAAAGAGGCCGATGCACTCATTGATCTGCAAATGCAGCTCATAGAGCGGGACGATGTGTCAGTCTGTGAACCGAAGGAAACAGTGCGTAGTGCAAACGGTTTATTTCCGGAAAAAGACGACTGTGCAAACAACGGTATTTCACCGATGGAAGAAGAAGGAGAGCAGCAGCGAAGGGCAGCTGAGCGGCTGAACAAACTGCGCAACCTGTCTTTCAACATCAATGCTTCCGATCCGAATAATGAATTTGAAACGGTGCCGGCATATATCCGCCGCAACATGGAGCTGCATACAGGCATTTCGAAGATTGAAGATTTTTACAGCAATTATGAAGTGAAGGCAGACGATAAAAACAAGAGCCAGATCAGTTCGATCAATACATTTTTGGACGGGAAAAAACCCGACTGAGTTTTCCGGCCTTGCAGAACCCGGGGAACAGAAACGCAGTTCGTTCCAATGAAACCCCGCCCGCAAAAAATGGCGGGTATGCACTGAGCATTCAAGCTGGTGTTTTTAGTTGTATTCCCCCGATTTCAATCGGGGGATTTTAATTGTTGCTGGTAACATACTGTGACCGGATCATAAGAAAAACATCCTGATAGAAAAAATCTGAATCATTTAGGCTGAATGGGTTTAAACTTTCTTTTAGCATCTTTGCTGTTTGTTCAGATCCAAATTTTTCGAACTTTTCCCGGCTCAGGACAGCGGACTGTTTATTGCAGGGTGGGCGGGTGAAAATCCTGATTAGAATGAAAAGCGGTGCTTCAGGCTTCTAATGACATTATTAAAAAAACATAGTGCGCAAAAAAGCATATTGAAGACCTGCTTTTATTGTGTACCAGTTTGTATTGTTTTGCAGATAATCCGGTTAAAGGATTTGCCATACAAAGGCCGCTTTCCTTTTTTGTTCCTGTTCATGGCATCGGCGGTTTATATTTCCAAGGATCAGGAATTCAGGTAAATAAATAGCACCTGGCAATACATTCAGTTCTTTAATAATGCCTGTTTATTCGTGTATCTTTTATTAGTAATGGATACATAGTGGTAGCTGCTGACTAGTTAAGATCCCTTTTCTGGTTGATGCGGAAACAGAATACCCAAACGGCAAGAGTGAGCGCAGTGGTACAGGCTATATGAAAGGGAATGGCAGCAAGGGCTTTGTTGTAGCCTGCTTCATCGAGCTTGGCCAGAAATGCAGGAATGGGGATCAGCCGGTCAGAAATTTCAAGCGGCAAAAACCGGCCCGCATCATTGCCATACAACCTTAGCAGGCCTACAGCCACCGGCTCCAGCACCAGGTAATAAAATAAAAACACGCCCAGTGCCATAAAAGCTTTTCGGACCAGGAACCCGGCCAGGAAAGCCAGCGATAATTGCGAAAAGGTTTGCAGGGCAAATAGCCCGCTGTACCAAAACTGGCCCCAGGTATCTTTCAGCAGGCGGTCGTGGCTCAGTTGACCGGCCATAAAGGCAATCAGCATATATAGTACCGTGATCAGCACGGTGATGAGCAGCACATCCAGCAGCTTGCTCCAAACAAATTGCTTTCTGCTCCAGCCGTCAATGATATTTTGCCGGTGTGTTTTGAAGCTGTATTCATTGGTAATAAACATAATGACCATTACCGCCGGTATAAACACAAAAAGAGAAGATGCATATGCCACCGTATGCCATACTTCGGGAAAACTGAATGGATTGCCCAGCGCCATTTTTGCCAGCTCGCCGGCGCGGGAAGTATTATGGGTAATGGAATCATAAATCATGTAGAAGATGTAGTTAATGCCTGGGTATGAAAGGGCAGTGAGCCCCATGACCCACCAAAAGGCATTGTATTTTCTCATCTTCATCCACTCCGTTCGTATCAGTGTTGTCATTGCTTTTTTCTTCGGCCCGTTTTTATTCGTTGTTGGTCAGTTCAAAAAATTTTGT
Source organism: uncultured Chitinophaga sp. (assembly GCA_964473035.1). Classification (GTDB taxonomy): domain Bacteria; phylum Bacteroidota; class Bacteroidia; order Chitinophagales; family Chitinophagaceae; genus JJ008. Next base: position 104,357 of record CAYYMK010000002.1, on the reverse strand, counting down.
TTCCAGTTTTTTCTTTTTAATCTGCAGGTGCGAAAGCAATATGCCACTTTCAAAACACAGGCGATTCAGGTCGGCGGGTCTTGCTGTTCCCCGGGGTAGCCTGATCTGTACCAGTCGGGTTTTAGGTTCGGTTTCTGCCCGGTACCCGGCCCGATGCAACAATGAGGCAAGGGCTTCTGCATCGGCTGCGCCCAGCTCCACCACATCTTCATCGGCCATGATATCATCTACTGAACCGGTGGTCAGCAGTTCGCCTTTTTTCAGGATGGCTACATGGCTGCACACTTTTTCCACTTCATCAAGCAGGTGGCTTGCCATGATAATCGTATGCTCTTTTTGCTGTAGCTCCACAATCAGGTTTCTGATTTCGGCAATGCCAACAGGGTCGAGGCCATTGGTGGGCTCATCCAGTACCAGTACCGCCGGGTTTCCCAGTAGCGCTGCGGCAATGGCTAGCCGCTGTTTCATACCAAGACTGTAGGCTTTGAAAGGAACCCAACGCCAGTTGTACAGGTTTACCTTCATCAGCACCTCGTCAATGTTTTTTGCATTGCCCCTTCCGCTGATTGCCTGTGTGATTTTAAGGTTATCGGTTCCTGACAGGTACGAATAAAAATTAGGTGTTTCCAGCAGGGTTCCGATTTTTTTCCGCAAGTGGGGCGACCCGCCGCTTTTTCCAAACCAGCTGTAGCTTCCGCTGTTGCTGCGCAGCACATCCATCAGCACTGAAAGCAATGTGGTTTTGCCGCTGCCGTTTGGCCCCAGAATGCCAAATACAGCGCCCTGCGGCACATGAAAACTTACATTTCTTAATGCCTGCACCGACCGGTACGATTTGGAAAGGTTTGTAACAGTTAAAACCACACTCATACAAAATAATTTCGGCCCGAAGATACCTGAATTAACCGCTGCTTCCCAACTTAAAGGATGAAGGGTTGTTATTTTGTATGCAACAGAAATTTATGAAAACAGTGTTACTAACAGGTGGTACAGGTTTTATTGGTAAAGAACTCAGCAAGGCACTGGAAGAAAAGGGCTACCGGGTGCTGATATTCACCCGGTCGGCTGCAAAATACGCTGCAGGTACAGCTACGATCCGTTATGCATCCTGGAATCCTTTAAATGGGACACTGGATGAAACTGCCCTGTCCGAAGCAGATTATATCATTCACCTTGCTGGCGCTCCTGTTGCAGAAAAAAGATGGACAGTACGCAGAAAAAAAGAAATTACAGAAAGCAGGGTGCAGGGCGGCAGTCTGATTGCAGCTGCATTAGAAAGGGTACCCAACAAGGTTCGTGCAGTGATCAGTGCTGCGGCTATTGGCTGGTACGGGCCCGATAAAGCGGTACAGGGAATTGAAAAAAAGTTTTCCGAAACAGATCCTCCTGCGCCCGGATTTATTGGCGACTCTTGCAGGCAATGGGAAGAAAGCATTCAGCCTGTACGCAAAACTGGTAAAAGGCTGGTTATTTTCCGAAGCGGCATTGTACTGCATCGCAGCGGGGGTATGCTGAAGCGGTTTTTGGGCCCTCTGCGGATGGGGCTGGCTCCTGTACTTGGCAATGGCCGCCAGGTGATCAGTTGGATCCACATGGAGGATATGGTAGCAATGTACCTGAAAGCGCTGGAAGACGAAAGCATGGAAGGGGTCTACAATGCGGTGGCACCAAATCCTGTTACTAATCGTACGTTTGTGCTGACCCTTGCCCGGATGAGAAGAAAATTTTTTCTGCCCGTAAGGGTACCTGCCTTCCTGTTAAAAATAGCACTGGGCGAAATGAGTACGGAAGTCTTTAAAAGTGCTACAGTGAGTGCGGATAAAATTCTGGGAACCGGGTTTCAGTTCCGTTATAGTCATATCGGCGATGCGTTGGCCGGTCTTTAATTCTTTTAAGAGCGAATGGGAAGATTTTAGGATCTCCTTATTATTTGATGCAAAAAATTCTGATCGCCGCTTTATACAGAAATGCAGGATTTGATGAAGCCGGGTTGCTGTTTAATTCCGCACTGGTTTTCCGCTCTTGAGTACTCCCTGTATTCTTTCCAGCGTTTTCTTTTCCCCACAGAGTGATAGAAACATTTCCCGTTCCAGGTCAAGCAGGTATTGTTCCGATACCAGGGTGGGTTCGCTCAGGTCGCCGCCGCACATCACAAAGGCAAGTTTACGGGCAACCAGGGCATCATGTTCTGTAGCATAGCCAGCGGTTTGCATGGCATGTATGCCAGCGACCAGTGCACCCAGCGCAGAGCGGCCCAATACTTTGACATCTTTTCTTGGCACAGGGGCTGTATATCCACTGTCGAAAATTTCGATGACTGATTTTTTTGCTTCAGAAACCCTTCTGTTGGTATTCATCACTATTTCATCCAGTCCTTTACGGTACACGCCCAGCTCAAAACCTTCATGGGCAGATGTGGCCACTTTGGCTGTTGCAATGGTCAGAAAACGGTTTTTGAGTGTGATGGTTTCCGGTTCATCAGGATGCATTTCATCAGAAGCACGCAGTACAAATTCTTTGGTGCCGCCTCCGCCCGGGATGAGGCCTACACCCAATTCCACAAGACCGGTATAGGTTTCAGCTGCAGGGCAGCATTTGTCTGCATGCAGGCTCAGTTCGCAGGCGCCGCCCAGGGCAAGGCCATGCGGTGCCAGCACAACCGGAACAGATGAATATCGGGCCCTCATCATCGCATTTTGAAAGAGGCGTATGGCCAGTTCAAGTTCATCATATTCCTGGTCGATGGCCAGCATAAAAATCATTCCTACATTGGCCCCGGCAGAAAAATTAGGGCCTTCATTTGCAATTACCAGTCCTTTGTAGTCTTTTTCAGCACGATCAATGGCAGTTTGTATGCCGCTGAGTACATCGCCGCCAATGCTATTCATTTTTGTGAACCATTGCAAACCCAGCACATCATCACCCAGGTTGTACAGGCGGCAGCTACTGTTATTCCAGATTTGTTTATCTGTGTAGTTGCTCATCACAATAAATGCATCGCCTCCCGGCAGTGGTTTGTACGTTTTTGCTGCCGGGTGGTAGCAGAATTTTTTACCTTTTTCGTTTTTATAGAATGACTTGTTGCCAGCTGCCAGCATTTCATCTACCCATGATGCTATATGGTACCCGGCAGCTTTCATGGCTTCAGTGGTTTTGGCCACTCCCAGCACATCCCAGCTTTCGAAGGCGCCGATTTCCCAGCCGAAGCCGGCCATCATGGCATCATCTACACGATACAGTTCATCGCTGATTTCAGGAATGCGGTGCGAGATATAAGAAAAAAGCCCATAATGAAAAAGCCGGTAAAACTCACCTGCCTTATCGGCGCCTGCCACCAGTATTTTTAATCTTGTATATAAGTCATCTACCGGTTTTGCGGCTTCCAGTGTGGCAAACTTTGGTTTTACCCTGGGGCCGTATTCCATGGTATCGGGGTTCAGGGTAAGAATTTCTTTTTCACCGCCGGCTGCTTTTGTTTTTTTAAAAAAGCCCTGTCCTGTTTTATCGCCCAGCCAGTTATTGGCCAGCATTTTTTCAAGCCAAGCGGGGATGGCAAACTGATCTATTGCCTCATCATTGGGGCAATGGTCTGCCACACCATTTGCCACTTTTACCAGTGTATCAATGCCCACTACATCGGCCGTTCTGAACGTGGCTGATTTTGGGCGCCCAATCAGGGGGCCGGTCAGTGCATCTATTTCGTCAATGCTTAGTTTCAGTTTTTCTTTCACTCTCATTACGGACATCATGCCGAATACACCAATGCGGTTGGCAATGAATGCCGGGGTGTCTTTACACAACACGGTTGTTTTTCCCAGAAACAGGTCACCATACTGCATCAAAAAATCCACGACAGCCGGATCTGTAAAAGGTGCAGGAATGATTTCCAGCAGACGGAGATAGCGGGGCGGGTTGAAGAAGTGCGTACCACAAAAATGTTTTTTGAAATCATCGCTTCTCCCTTCCGCCATTTTATGAATGGGGATGCCGGATGTATTTGAAGTAATCAGGGACCCTGCAGTGCGATGTTGCTCAACCTGCTCAAATATTTTTTGTTTGATGTCCAGCCGTTCCACTACAACCTCAATCACCCAGTCGCAGCCGGCAATCTCTTTCATATTGTCTTCAAAGTTTCCGGTGCTGATCTTCTTCACTACGTTTTTATGAAATACGGGTGAAGGATTACTTTTTATTGCAGTGGAAAGGGCATCCTGTACAATTTTATTTTTATTGTGGGCTTTTCCAGAACTACCTTCAGGAGGGGGGGCTGCGATATCAAGCAGCAACACCTGCATACCTGTGCCTGCAAAATGGCAGGCAATTCTTGATCCCATAACGCCGCTACCCAGAACGGCTACTTTCCTGATTGTACGTTTCATAATGGTTCTTTATTCAACACCCACCGGGGCAGAAACCAGCGGATCAAATTAGTTAGTTAAACAACTATTTAGATTCGAAGATAGGAGTTTTCAGAATCAGTACATCCTGGAGCCTGAATGGAAAGTCAATTTTTTTGGAAACTGCCTGGTTTTTGATGCCTGGGATCAAAGGATAAAATCAGGGAGTACAATTGCTTGCAGGTGATGGCTACTTCAAACTGTTGGCGGTGCAGAATATTTTGTTTTTGTATGCTTCACAGTTGAGGAAACGTGGTTTTTCGCTGTGCAGTCAGGTAAAATTACTTATGATGCATGATTTCAGTCCTTAATTTTTAGCTTTTGAACAAGATAGTTGTATTTTTTCCGTTGAGAGTCACGCCATTAATCCATCGCCCTGAAACATTCGACCCAAAACCAATAGCAATGAATAACCAGAATGCGTTGCGGTCGGGCAACCCAGATCATCTCAAGGTGATACACAAGGCTTCGGCAACCCTGCCCGAAATCACATCGGGGCAGCATGTGGTCATTCAAACAGACATACATTTTAAGGTTACAGGCTGGAATATGATGGCCGAGAAACTTTATGGCCGTACCGGTGGCATGGGGAAAAACCTGCTGGACCTCCTGGATATTGAATTTATTGGCAGTTCTGCAAATGAGTTCCGTACTGCACTGAAAGAAGGAGGATACTGGAACGGTGAAATCTTTTACCGGCGCTTTGACGGGAAAATGTATTTTATTCAAACCACTGCCACCCGGATCATTGATGAGCATGAAAACCCGATTGCTATGATGGTGGTGGGGCATGTAGTCAATGATATCAAGAAAAAAGAAGAACGGCTTGAAGCGGCAGAAAAAAAATTCGAAGCATTGCTCAATTCATTGCCTGATGGTGTGATGATGATTGGAAAAGATGGACGGGTGCTGGCCTGTAACAAACGGGGCACTGAGATTCTTGGAGTGACGGAGGATTACCTGCTGGGAAAATTTGTGGCCAGCACAGCCTGGAATTCGATTCGTGAAGACGGAACTGAATTTCCGTTGACTCATTTTCCGGCCATTGTTTCACTGCAAACCGGGTTTCCGCAGAGAAATGTGATCATGGGCATCCTGCAGCCTACGGGTATCCGCAAATGGCTGTCCATAAATTCTGAGGCACTGATCCGGCCGGGCGATTTTGAACCGCATTCAGCAGTGGTTTCTTTTTCTGACATCACCGGGTTTATTGCGACAGAACAGGAATTGATGAAAAGCAATGAGCGGTTTTACCATGTCAGCAGGGTAACCTCTGATGCCATCTGGGATGTGGATCTTTCTACCAATGAAATTTACCGCAGTGAGGCATTCAGTAAACTATCGGGTTACACGCCGGAGCAAATTGGCAGTAACCTCAACTGGTGGTTCGACAAAATACACCCGGAAGACAGGGATAGGGTACGTCAAAAACTGGATGAGCAGCTAAGATTGAAAAATGACAGGTGGGAAGATGAATACCGCTTCGAATATGCCGATGGTTCTTATAAAATCCTGAATGACTCTGGAATGATTTTGTATAAAGAAGGAAAACCGGTGCGAATTCTCGGGGCTATTCGTGATATTACGGAAGAAAAATTTTTGAAAAAACAACTGCAGGAAGCACAGGACAAAAAGCACCTGGAAATAACTGCTGCTGTGATTGAAGCACAGGAACAGGAAAAGAAAAGAATCAGCGGTGAACTACACGACAATGTGAACCAGATTCTGATGAGTGCGAAATTGTATATGGAGACAGCGTTAAAAAACCCGGATGGGGCAGAGTCCTTGCTGCAAAAAACTATTGAATACCAGATGCTGGCCATGCAGGAAATCAGAAAACTGTCAAGGTCTCTTAGTACACCGGGTGTGATCAACACAGGCCTGCAGGAGAGTCTGTCAGAAATAGCCGCAACACTGGAAAAACTTCAGAGCATCAAAACAGAAATTCAACTTGACCCGCTGCTGGAAAGGCTGCTGCAGGATGCTGAAAAGCTGACCGTGTACCGCATCATACAGGAGCAGACCAACAATATCATCAAGCATGCCAAAGCAACAGAAATCAGGATTGAGATCAAGAAGCATGCTGAGTACCTGTCGCTGATCATTACTGATAATGGAAGGGGATTTGACCCCTCCCAGGGTTGCATACAAAAAGGAATTGGGATGATCAATATGAACACAAGGGTGGCAGCACACAATGGCAGTTTCTCCGTACAGTCATCACCCGGAAATGGCTGCCGCCTCGAGATCATGTTTCCGCTGGCACATTACTCTACTCTCCAACCATAATAAATGCTCCCCAGAAATAGGGGTGTATGTATTTTTCCTTTGTTATTTTTTGTGCTGCGGCAAAGGCTTTGTATTTGTCTTTTGTCTGAAGCAGTTGCTGGTAAAAAGTGATCATGAAATCTTTGGTGGCATTGTCATCCACTTTCCAGAGGCTGGTCATGATGCTGCCTGCTCCTGCTGCCCGGAAAGCCCGCTGCAGCCCATACACTCCTTCGCCGGCATCCAGGTAGCCAAGGGTGGTTTCGCAGGCGGAAAGCACAACCAGTGATGTATGTTGCAGATCAATTTGCTGTGCTTCGTAGGCGGTCAGTATCCCGTCATAGGTATCTGCGTAGGTGCTTCCAGAATAATAATTGACTACACCGCTCAGCAGCAGACCGGAATTAACCATGGCATTGAATACCCGATAACCGTCTGTGGCATGATCTCCTGCACCCGACCAGTATCCGTGGGTAGCTATATGCAGGATGCCCGGGCTGTGCAATGCATACATTTTTTCTTCCGTTGCTTTTTCTTTCAGATAGTATTCGGTACGCACTGTATTTTTTTCCAGCACATCTTTGATGGTCATTACTTCTTCTTCAGTGCCAGGCAGGTCGCTGATATCATTGCTTCGGAAGGAACTGATGAAGGACCGTGTGTTTTCATCTGCTACCGGGGCTGCCGGAGGTGCATCTGTTTTATAGGCGGGCCTTCCAAATAAAACAGCAGTGGAAGAAAGGGATTTTTGGGTGGTGGCCATCGCAAGATCGCCTGTAGAAGTCACTGAATGAATTTCGGTTTCATCCACGACATATTTTCCGGTTGCGGGGTTTTTCAATGTGGAGATGTTCAGCAGGTGGTAAATGCCATCGGGTGAGAAGTAGATTTTTTGTACGCCGGGAATTTTTTCCTGTATGGTTTTCCAGTACCTGTTGTACGAATCTTTGTCTTCAATTTTAAATCGGATATTACTTTTATAAAGTTTGTAAAATTTATTGTCCAGTTCGGTTGCGGCATCTGATAAGTACACAACCTCCGGGTGCCTGCTTCTTGGGGTAATGATGTAAGCCGCATAATAAGCTGTATCGGAATAATAAACCTGATTTCGCCATTGAAACCGTACTATTTCCACCGCTGCTTCATTTTCTTTCAGCCGGGCTTGAACTTCTTTCCATTCCGGCGGAATGATTTTCAGCAATTTCTTAAAATCTTTTGCTTTTGCGGTCAGTTCATTTTCCAGCCGGTTCACCTCGTCCTGCATTTCTTTCAGTATGGCTTCACTGATGCGATGGCTGGTATCAGGCTGCGCAGGATTTTCTGATTTCATATATTGCCTGATCAGTTGTTGTTTTTTCTCAATCCAGGTTTCGTACAGGCGAAGCACCGGGGCATCGTTAAGTTTCAAAAAGGCTTCTTTTCTTTTTTGTGTTCCTTTGAGCGATATGGATTTTGTAAAAAGCAGGTTATTGAATGCCTGCGAGGCGGCAGCTTCCAAAAGGCTAGGTTCTGATACGGTGGCTATTTTTACAAAGCTGTGAAAGTTGTCATAGCCTTCTTTCAGTTTTGTATTGAAGTAGGTTACAAATGCTTTTTCACCAAAAGTGAAAATGATGTCATTGATCCAGTCCACGTTCATACGAAATAGTTCCTGGTAGGTCGTGATGGATTCTGTAAAATTTTTATCCCGCATCCGGAAATAAGCATAGTTAGAAAATGGAATGGTTGACTCCCGGAAATCATGCGTTTTTTTTATCGTGTTCATAATGTCCCGGAACAGGGCAGCATAGTCCGGGCTGCCCAAAAATGCCAGTTGGGTGGCCTTCATAAACCCGGCACTGATGTCCGCATATTGTTTGTAACTGTTGTAATGATCTTCGGTTTCTTTAATAAAAAATGCTGCGGATTTTGGCAGGGCATTGAATTTTCCTCTCTTGATTAAAAATACAGGGTACATCGAGATCGGGTAATACCGGGCATTGGGATAGGTGCTGTTGTAGCAGTTGACCCAGACCGTGTTCGCTGAGTCGCGGCTTTTCCAGAGTTTTTCTGCTTCATCATAGTCTTTCATCATTTCTTTCCCAAAAGCAGCATTAACCAGCCTGATGCCTGTATAGGGATCGCAGGGAGTCGGATTTTTTTTCCATAAATCCACAAAGTAGTTGTAGTTTCTGTTTGAGGCCTGTACATACGACTGGTAATCGCCGATATTGAGATAAAATACAACCTGTGCCGACATCGCTTCAGACTGATAGGCTGTTTTCAAAAATCCATCGGCCTCGTTTGCAAGTTGTTGCATTTTGCTGATCAGTGCTTCCGCTTTCTGGTAATCGCCCAGCCTGGTGCAAAAATTGCAATAATACATATAGGAATGATGTTCTTTCTTTTCATCGGTTACAAATTGCAGTGCCCATTCATAACTTTCTTTCGCCTTTTTAAAATCATTGGATCGTTCAAAAGAGTAAGCGGCAAAATTTATATTGGAAAAAGTCTGAAGCTGTTCGTGTTTTTTCAAAAATGCATACGCCTGATCCGGCAGGGCCGGATCTTCATTTGTAAACAGGCGGGGCAGGTAGTACGTGGCCCAGGCCATTTCCGGTGTGGTGCTATCCACCACCATCGCATGTACCAGGCCAACCATATTGTTGGCAAGCTTCTGTGCTTTTTCCTGGCAAGCCAGTGCAAGTGATTTATCCGGCACCTGATTTTCAAAAATATTTTTCAGCATGTAGTAATTCGTGTAGGTCTGCAGCTCTTTTTTCTGTTCCACCATATCGTAAAGTTCTTTGGCAAGCGCCTTTGCCTTTTTTTCATCACTGAGATTTGAATATATTTCAGTTAGCTTATTTTCAAAATCACTTTGGGTTTGTGCGCCGGCAGCCGGGCCGGTCAATAAGGCCAGTATGCACAGGCCTGTGCATATGATTTGGAAAAATACCAGCCGGTAGGTTTGCATGGATCTGTTTTGAAACAGGAAATTAATGAAATCTTTGTTTCATTGTGCAAGAAAGGCGCACAGGATCTCTCTGTTCTTTGTTACTATGAGGGGAAGGTTTGGAACATATTCATGCCGCTTCAGCTGACGGGTGCCCCTGGATCCACCTGGCCCTCAGGCTGCAGCAGGCGCAGGCTGCCGTCATGGTTTTGCGCAGTCAGGATCATGCCCTGGCTCTCGATTCCTTTCATTTTCCTGGGTGCAAGGTTGGCCACTAAAACGACCTGTTTTCCCAGCATTTCTTCTGGTTTATAATGTTGGGCAATACCAGATACAATGGTTCTTTTTTCTGTACCCAAATCAATCTCCAGTTTTAAAAGCTTGTCAGCTTTTGCTACTTTCTCACAGGCCGTTACAGTACCTGCACGAAGGTCGAGTTTGCTGAAATCATCATATTGAATAACGGGTTTCTGATTTTCAGGTTCGGTTTTTGGTTGTTCCATTGCAGCAGAAGATTTTAATTGTTCAATCCGGGCCTGTATTTCATCATCTTCTATTTTGCGAAATAATAATTCCGGCGGACGCAGGCTGTATCCTGTTTTCAGCAGGTTGACCTTCCCGGCATTGGGCCACTCCAGAATGTGGTCCACTACCTTCATCATGTGCAGCATTTTTTTTGCTGTATTGGGCAAAAACGGGTGAGCCATTATGGCAAGGTTGGCTGTAAGCTGCAGGCACAGGTGCATACAATTGTCAATGTTTTTTTGTGCAGCAGGATTTTCACTCAGCTGGCGTGCGGTTATCCAGGGAGCCTTTTTTTGCATATACTGGTTGCCCTTACGTGCCAGGTCTATAACTTCATACAAGGCATCTCTGAATCTAAAAGCTTCAATGCAGGTTTCCAGATTCTTTTTTGCATCCTGTATGGCCTGTATCAGCCAGCGGTCTTCATCATCCACCAGTTCCTGGTGCAACGGCGGTACTTTTCCGTTGCACAGTTTATGCATTAATACCCAGGTGCGGTTTACAAAATTTCCGAAGATGGCTACCAGTTCGCTGTTCACCGCATCCTGAAATCCCTTCCAGGTAAATTCGCTGTCTTTGGTTTCAGGTGCAATTTGTGTCAGGTAGTAACGCAGCATGTCCACACACTGGCCACCTCCATTTTCTTTCTTCACAAAATCATTGATATAATCCCGCATTTCCAGCTTCCAGTTACGGCTGGTGCTCATTTTATCTCCTTCCAGATTCAGGAATTCATTGGCAGGAACAAATGCCGGTAAAATATTTCCATGCAGCTTCAGCATCACAGGAAAGATGATGCAATGAAAAACGATATTGTCTTTTCCGATGAAATGAACCAGCTGTGTTTCCTCATCGTACCAGTAAGGCTTCCAGTCCCGGTTGTTGTCTTTGGCCCATTGTTTTGTAGCGCTGATGTATCCAATCGGGGCATCGAACCACACGTATAAAACTTTTCCGGCTCCCTCGGTCAGTCCCCAGGGGGCCGGAATTTTAACACCCCAGTTCAGGTCTCTTGTTACAGCCCTTGATTGTAGACCTCCTTCAATCCAGCTCTTGCATTGCCCGGTTACATTGGCACGCCAGTTATCTTTATGTTCCTGCAATATCCATTTCCGTAAAAAATCTTCATGTTTTCCAAGAGGCAGGTACCAGTGGGTTGTTCTTTTTTTTACCGGTGGTTTTCCGCTTAGTGTACTGACCGGGTTCAGGAGTTCATCGGGGCTTAAGGTGCGACCGCAGGTTTCGCACTGATCGCCATAAGCCCGGTTGCTGTTGCAGTTGGGACAGGTTCCCTGTATATACCTGTCGGCCAGGAAAGCGCCGGCTTCTTTATCGTAATATTGTTCGCTTTCTTTTTGTTCCAGTTCACCCCGTTCATTGAGGTATGTAAAAAATTCCTGGGCCGTTTCGTGGTGCAGCGGATCCGATGTGCGGTGATAGATGTCAAAGCTGATGCTCAGGTCATCAAAATCCTGCTTCATGGCCAGGTGGTATTTGTCAATGATAGCCTGCGGACTGGTACCTTCCCTGGCAGCCTGTATAGGAATGGCGGTACCATGTTCATCGCTTCCGCATACAAAAACCACATCCCTTTTCCTGGCACGCAGGTAGCGAACATAAATATCGGCAGGTATATAGGCCCCGGCCAGGTGACCGATATGCTTCAGCCCGTTTGCATACGGTAAGGCTGAAGTAACAAGGTATCGTTGAATGTTTGTCATAATGTGCAGGAATACCTGCCTGCAAAAGTACCGGAATGAAAGCCAATGCCAAAATGAACGAAATCGGATATCTTTAAGCGTCAAAAAATTTTAAAGTTTGAAAAAACAGCCAGCTATGAAAAAACTATTTACAATGTGCTGCCTCTTGCAGGTGCTGATAGCGGCCGGCAACGATGGTGTGTTTTATTCCAGTGGGAATACTCTGGTCCCGCTAAAGGAAACAACCATCAGACTGAAGAAAGAAATATTGAACCTGACCCGGAAAAATGACTGGATGCAGGTGGATATCTATTTTGAATTTTACAACCCCGGCCCGGAAAAGGAACTCACTGTGGGGTTTGTAACGCCACCGGCTTTTGGTGACATTGCAGAAGAGGAGGAGCAACACCCGTTCATCAAAGATTTTAGTGTGCTGGCTGCTGATAAAATACTGTCGTACAAGATTGCCCGCATGAAAGAAACAGGGTTTAAAACTGATTCCCGGATAGCCCAGGGTTTTGATTTTGTTTATTATTTCCAGGTGCGTTTTGCAAAAGGAATTACGGTGATCCGTCATAGTTACCTATACAGGGGCGGCAGTTCCGTAGAGGCAAAGCATGATTTTGATTACCGGCTTACTACCGGTACAGCATGGGCCAACAGTGGTATTGATGATTTTGAACTCAATATTGATATGGGCGACGACAGTTATTTTTCCGTGCCTGCTTCCTTTGGCACAACAACTGCTTCATGGCTGGTTGCAGGTATCGGCAGAATGAGTAAAACAAATTTTTCACTGCCTTACGATCCTGAAAGCAACAGGAAATTAAGAATGATATACCTGCGCAAGGGAAAATTGCAGTTGCGTACGGCAAATTTCAAACCATCGCTGGATCTTACAATCCAGGTATGGCAACTGCACAATGATGTTCATTTCTGGAATGAGGCCTCGCAGAAAAATGATTTTTCTGCCATCATGGATTACTTGTGGGGCGATGATGTGCCAGAGTTGCTGGCCAAACTTTCGGACGAGGAACTACGCCTGTACCGGAACCTGAATTATGCCCGCATGGGATTTGAATTTAAAGATGAAACCTTGAAAAAAACATTTTCAAAATATATCTGGTACCTGCCCGACCCGGCGCTGAAGGCAGAATCAATTCCGGAATATTTTGTAACAAAAGAATTGTTGCAGCTGATTACTGCCGAAGAGAAAAAAAGGAAGCAGCAATAACACAGAAACAATGAGCAAGATTCAGATACCTCCATACCTCAAACAAGGAGATTGCATCGGGCTGGTATGCCCGGCCGGCTACATGGAAGCAGAAAAGGTACAGGTGTGCATCGATACATTACAGCAATGGGGTTACCGGGTCAAAACAGGCCAGACAATTGGCGGCTCCTCTGCCACCTATTTTTCAGGTACCGATGAGGAGCGCCTTACAGACCTTCAGCAAATGTTGGATGATGATCATGTACAGGCTGTGCTGTGTGCCAGGGGTGGCTATGGCACCGGTCGGATAATTGAGCGATTGCAGTTTAAAAAATTTTGCAAACATCCAAAATGGGTGATTGGATATAGCGATATTACTGTGCTGCATTGTCATTTGTATTCAGTGCTGGGTATCTCATCCCTGCATGCACCAATGGCTGCCGCATTTAATGACGGCGGTCATGAGAATGAATTTGTTCTTTCTCTTAAAAATGCACTGGAGGGGATGAAGGCCTGCTACTACAGTGATGCACATGAACTGAACAGAACCGGAACGGCATCAGGCGAACTGTTGGGCGGAAACCTTGCACTACTTGCCCACCTTACAGGCACCGGAAGCGACGTCAAAACCAAAAACCGCATTTTGTTTATTGAAGATGTAGGAGAATATCTTTACAATATTGACAGAATGATGTTACAGCTCAGACGTAGCGGCAAACTGGAGCGGCTGGCCGGCTTACTGGTAGGCGGTTTTACTGATACGAAGGATACAGACCGCCCGTTTGGAAAACAGGCATACGAAATAATTCAGGAGCATATTCAGGAATATGAATATCCTGTCAGTTTCGGATTTCCGGTCAGTCATACTGATCGTAATTATGCTTTAAAAACAGGAGTTCGGCACCGGCTACAGGTTTCTGACAAAGGAACTGTGCTGAAAGAGCAGAAACGAAACTGATTGTGCAGCGTCAGGGCAGCAATAACAACGAATCCAGTTTTCGGATGGTGAGGGGGTCATCAAAAAGATTGTTGTGACTGCCGCCCCGAATGGTTATTAATTCATCACCCTGTTTGAAGTACGCTGCAAGTTTGCGGGAATTTTTATAAACGACCACTTTGTCGGCTGTGCCATGAAAGATGCTGACAGGTGCCTGCACCTGCTGAATGTATCGCCAGGTGGGCAGCTCATAGTGCAGCATCCATCGTACCGGGTACACCGGGAGGTAGTGCTGCACTACCGAGGGAAAATCGTAATACGGTGTTTCCAGGATGAGCCTGCGGCAATCACGGACCGATGCAAGCTGTGCGGCAATGCCGGTTCCCATACTTTTCCCATAAATGATGATACTGTCGGCAGGAAACCTGTTCAGAGCCAGTTTGTACACCTGCAGAGCCCATTGATATAATTTTTTTTCGGTAAGTTTCCCGGTGCTTTTGCCAAAACCGGGATAGTCAATCATCAGCACATCATACCCGTTTCGGGTAAAATGGGGCATATACTTTTCGTACCAGCCGATGTTTTTTTTATTGCCGTGAAAATAGATTACAACGCCTTTTTTCACTGTGTCATCAGAAAAAAAATCAACCAGGTTCAGGGTGTCTCTCGTGTTGATTGGAATGCTGATATCCCGGTGCGGTTTTGGAAAAGCATACTTGTGGCTTCTTTTCAGTGATACCGGATGAAAAAGGATATAGTCCTGCAAAAAAAATAAAGCAGCACCAACGGCGAAATATACAATGACGGTTGTGGTTGACCATTTCAGAATTTTTTTGACCGTCTTTTTTTTCATGATCAATATTTCAGGATGTCCCGGACAAAATTATGGTATTCATCAAAGCGTGGCATGTTGTTATGTCCGCCATTGTGAATACGGATGAGTGTAATTTTCCCGGGGTTTATTTTTTGCAACGCCTCACTGTGCCGGATGGGAATCAGCCGGTCCCGGGTGCCGTGAATGATGTATGTATGACAGTTTACTTTTCTGATCCATTTATCGGTGCGCAGATGAAAGCGTAATACAAAACGCACAGGTAGAAAAGGGAGAAAACGCTCTACCACTTTTCTGAAGCTATAATAAGGGGCATCCAGGATCAGGTATCTGGGCCGGTTGTCGCAAGCCAGTTTGGTAGCAAAGCCGCTGCCCATACTGCGGCCATACAGGATCAGGTGCTGCTCGCTGCTTTTTTCTTTCAGCCTGTCATAGACGAACTGCATGTCCTGCAGCATTTCTTTTTCGTTTCGCTTGCCGGTACTTTTTCCAAAGCCGCGGTAGTCCACCAGCACCACATCATAATCGAAGCGGTAAAAATCACGGGCATACCGTGCCCAACCTTTGATGCTTCTTGTGTTTCCATGAAAATAGAGGATGAGTCCTTTTGGCTGATCCCGGTAAAAATGCAGGCCGTTGATGCGCACCCCGGGTTCGATATCAAAAAAATATTCCCGGAATGGGATGTCATACCTGAATTCAAATTCCTGCTGCAGTTTTTCAGGTTTGAAAATAAATTTTTCCTGGAGAAAATAGGCCAGAACAGATAAGACTGCGATGCCGGCGACCAGATATAAAACAAAATTTGGCACTATAGCAGCCGGCAGATGGTTCATGTATTCCCGATTTTCATAGGGAAGTTAATTGATTTACCGTTGTCAGCTTTCATCTGGTTTTTCATTCACCCGTTTGAGTTTGAGGTTGGTGACCGGCGCTACAATCAGCGGAAACTTTTCAATGGTCACATTGGCAGCATCCAGGCCAAATCCTTTTTCTTCAGACAGGCTGTATTCCTTGAGCCAGAAGTGGAACTTCATGATGACCCGTTCAAAGAATGGAAGTTCATTATCCTGGCTGAGGTATTTTTCCATGACCATAAACTGGAAATCGCCTACTGTGCCGGAGCTGGCAAGACTTTCATAGCGGCTCAGAATGTTCACTTCTTTATTAGCAACCAGGTCTTCTACTACTTTGCGAAACATAAGGTTGATGCGGGGCTCCATCCGGAAACCAAGCCTGAAATCAACACGGATGATATCGTTGGGGATAATGTGTTCAACGCTGTACTCACATGTATAAGGATCATCTTTTGTTTCCACATGCACAAACCAATAAATGTCGGAGCGCTTCGGTTTTTTATTCAGAATGGAATAAATGATTTTATGTTCAATTTCCTTGGGATTGTTGGCGCTGGTCAGGTACACCAGGTGTGTGGCATACTTCGGAACAGATTTGTCATTGCTGAGCTCCTGTATTTTGGGAATATAATGTTCCAGCCGAACAAACTCAACATACCTGTTTTTAATACGCCTTGCCCTCAGCCACACATACATGACCATAAACATCAGCGATCCGATGATTAATGTAATGTAACCGCCATGCGTAAATTTTTCCATTAATGCAATCAGATAAACAATTTCCACGGTTAGATATACCGCAAGAAACAGGTAAATGAATACCGATTTCACCCGGTGCAGCACCAGGTAGTTTGCAAACAGAATGGTGGTCATGAGCATGGTGATGATAATGGCCAGGCCATATGCAGCCTCCATGTTGGATGATTCCCTGAAAAACAAAACAACCCCTGTGCAGCCTAAAAACATGATAAAATTGATAGCAGGGATAAACAGTTGCCCCTTTGCCTCAGAGGGGTAACGGATACGGAGTTTTGGCCACAGGTTCAGGCGCATGGCTTCGCTTACCAGTGTGTACGCACCGGATACCATTGCCTGGCTTGCAATGATGGCTGCCGATGTGGCTATGATGACCCCGGGTATGATAAACCAATGTGGCATTAGGTCAAAAAAGGCATTTACACTGAGTGACGTTTTGATTTCATCCGTGATCTCCATCCCATTCCGGTGCGACAAAAGGTATGCTCCCTGTCCAACATAGTTTACCAGCAGGCAGGTTTTTACATAAATCCATGAAGTGCGAATGTTGCTGCGGCCACAATGTCCCAGGTCACTGTACAAGGCTTCGGCACCGGTAGTACACAGAAAAACGGCTCCTAAAATCCAGAAACCTTCCGGATAATTTTTCAGGAAATGTACTGCATAATAGGGATTGAGGGCTTTAAAAATAGACAGGTCATCAAAGACATGAACGGCCCCCAGCACCAGCAGCATGGTAAACCAGATAAACATGACCGGACCAAACAGGCTTCCGATAGAGGCTGTACCAAACTGCTGCATAAAAAAGAATACAACCAGTATGCTGATCACAATAATGACCACGGTATTACTGCCGGCTTCAATACCAAGGGCAGGCAGTTCCTTGAGTCCTTCCACGGCACTGGTAATGGATATTGGCGGTGTAATAATGCCATCAGCCAGCAACGACGCTCCGCCAATCATAGCGGGCAGAACCAGCCATTTTTTTCTTCTTCGGACAAGTGCATACAGGGCAAATGTGCCGCCTTCTCCACGGTTATCAGCCTTTAAAACGAGGATGACATATTTCAGCGTGGTTTGTATCGTCAGGGTCCAGATAATGCAGGACAGGGTGCCGAGGATCAGTTCATCGCTGACCACCCGGTCGCCAATGATGGAGTTGAATACGTAAAGAGGGGATGTACCGATATCCCCATATATGATTCCAAGTGCAATAACTAATCCTGCAGCTGTAACTTTATTGGTCGGTACTTTCACTTTGTGTGGTTAACGGTGGGGTTTTGGCAGGCAACCAGATCACCCGGAGGGTACAGATACCTTTTCCCGGATCCACCGGAAGCAAAGGTATATGCAAAAATTTGTTATCACCAACAGCTCATTCAGATTTCAATACCTGCTTTGCCCGGAAGAACAAGATTCCCGGGTGAATACGTGTAATCATCAGGCCGGCCGCATCCTTTTACAGCCTGCTTTTTTTTAAACGGCAAACTGTAACTTTATGAACAGAAAAAAAACTTGTATGACACTCAGGCTTTGGATGATTCTTGCGGTGGCACTTTGGGCCGGTTCATCGCTTCATGCTCAAAAAATTGTGTACTCCGACTATGACAGGGATGAAAACCGCCGTATGAAATTTGAAGTGGTAGGGAAAGTGGGAGGTCATTATCAGGTTTATAAAAACAGCCGGAACAAAAACTGGATTGTTTTGTATAATGATGAAATGCAGGAAGTAGCAAAAGAGGAGCAGACCTATATTCCCAACAACGAACGCCTCATCAACACAGATGTTTTTGCATATCAGGATTTTTCTTACCTCATTTTCCAGTACCAGAAAAAAAACGCAGTCTACTGCATGGCAGCCAAAATTGACGGTAATGGCAAACTGCAGGGCGAGGTGCAGCAACTGGACACTTCACATATCGGGTTTTCAGCCAGCAACCGGATCTATTCAGTAGTCGCCAGCGAAGACAAGAGCAAACTGGCTGTGTTCAAAATCAACAGCAAAAACAGGAAATTGTATGTGATGACCACGATGTTGTTTGATGACCGGCTGAACCTGCAAAAGAAAAGCCGACTGGAAGTACCCATGGAAGAACGAAATGACAATCTGGGGGATTTTACACTTGATAATGAAGGTAACCTTGTATTCTGCAAATTTTACCGGAACAATAATGATATCATTAGTAAAGCATGGATGATGATCAAACCCGCTGGGGTCGATAGCATCCGTTCCCAGGCGCTGGCAATTGAAAAAACATTGCTGGATGAAATCCATGTCAAGACAGACAATGTCAATAAAAGGTATTTGCTCACTTCTTTTTACTATAAGGAAAAAAAAGGCAATATTGACGGGTTCTATTTTTTTATCTGGGATGCTGCCCGGAACAAAGAATCATTGCAGACGGTATTTCCGTTTACAGATGATCATCGCAGGGAGGCCCGTGGTGAAGCCAGCATGAAAATGGCCTTTAATGATTTTTTTATCCGCCATATCATCATGCGTAAGGATGGCGGCTTTATCGTCAGCAGCGAATCCTATTATACTACATCCCGCAACAGCACCTGGAACCGTTGGAACTACCTCTACGGATCTCCCTTCTATTCTCCATTATATAATGATGTGTATTATTCCCCGTACTATAATAATGCCTACTGGAACTCCCGGTATGGCAACAGCCAGTCTGTTCGCTACCATGCAGATAACCTTGCTGTCTTCTCTTTCAGCAGTACAGGATCCGCAGAATGGAACAGCGTAATTGGGAAAAGCCAGTTCAGTGATGAGTCAGACGACGTGATTTCTTTTCAGCTTATGAATACCGGCGGAAGCCTGCATTTTCTCTTTAACCAGCAGGAGAGGCGTAACAACCTGCTGACCGATGTGTCTCTTTCGCCCGCAGGCGATCTGTCCCGTAATCCTACGCTGAAAAACCTCGACAGAGGACATGAGTTTATGCCCAAATATGCCAAACAGGTTAGTTCAAAAAAGATGATTATACCCTGTTTGTACCGGAATTTTATTTGCTTTGCAAAAATAGATTACAGCCAAAAATGATTTAACTACCCGGTACCAGTGACAGGAATCTTTAAACAAAAAAATCCAGCCATATTTTTTCTGCTTTTATTGCTGGGTATCTTGCTGAAACTGCCCCTTTTTTTTGAGCCGGTTGCAGTGATGCCTGACGGGCAGGAGGGTATTTTATTTATAATGTTAACGGATCAGCTTGCCAGTTGTGCAGACACAATACCGCTTATTTTCCCTATTCTCAGTTTTACGATTCTATTTGTCCAGGCTGTATTGCTCAGTCATTTTATCAATTCTCGCCGCATGATGGGCCAGGCCAATTTTTTTCCTGGTATGGCCTTCCTGATGATTACATCTTTGTATCCGGGGTGGAGCCAGTTATCAGGCGCCATGATAGCCGGCATGTTTTTACTCATCATCCTGATTCAGGTATTTTCCGTTTATAATAAACCAAAGGCGGCGAGCCGGATTTTTAATATGGGCTTGTGGCTGGGGGTGGCCTCTTTTTTTTATCCATCCGTATTGCTGTTTTTTACCTGGCTGCTGCTGGCCCTGGCTATTATGCGCCCCTTTAGCCTCAGGGAGTGGCTGCTTTGCATTGCTGGCCTTCTGACCCCGTTTTACTTTTATGCGGTGTATCTCATCTTTACGGATCGTTTGAGTGTGCAACATTTTCTTCCATTTCACTCTGCAGGTTTTCCTTCCATCAGCCATACGATCTGGCTGGCCGGAAGTGCATTTTTACTGCTGGTGCCTTTGCTCACTGGTGGTTATCATGTGCAGGATAATCTTCGGAAAATGCTGATCCAGGTGCGAAAAGGATGGAGTATTTTATTGCTGTTCCTGCTGCTGGCCCTTCTGGTGCCTTTTGTAAATGCCACAGGAGATTTGAAAAACTGGGTGTTGCTGGCAGTTCCATTGGCTGCCTTTCATGCCTGTACTTATATGTATTCGCCCTTTCGTATGTATCCCCTGTTGCTGTTCTGGCTCAGCGCTGCATTCATTATTGGCTATCAGTTTTATTACCGGACAGGTTGGTTTTTATAACCGGTCTTGTATTGTTCATATCTTTGCCCTGCTAACCAAACACTGAACCGTATGAAATTCGGAATCCTTGTATTTCCGGGGTCTAATTGCGATCGGGATATGGCCGATGCATTGCAGGATGACATGGGGCAGGAAGTTCTTATGCTTTGGCATAAAGATAAAAACCTGAGCCGGTTCAATAAAGAAGATTGTATCATTCTTCCGGGTGGCTTCTCCTTTGGTGATTACCTGCGTTGCGGGGCAATAGCCAGGTTTAGCCCCATGATGCAAAGTGTGATTGAGTTTGCAGAGGCCGGTGGAAAAGTATTTGGAGTCTGTAACGGATTCCAGATTTTATGTGAATCACATCTGCTGCCAGGCGCCCTATTGCGAAACAGCCACCAGCAATTTGTATGCAAAAATGTTTGGATTCAAAACCCGGAGCGACTTGTGTTTAAAATTCCTGTGGCGCATGGGGAAGGCCGTTATTATGCAGATAAAGAAACACTGGATGAACTGGAAGCAGGCGGACAGGTTATTTTTTATTATTGCGATGAAAATGGCAACCGATCTAAAGAAGCCAATCCAAATGGCGCTGAAAGAAATATTGCCGGTATCTGCAATGCCCGCCGCAATGTGTTTGGTATGATGCCGCACCCTGAAAGGGCTTGTTCTGAAATTTTGGGTAATACCGATGGCAGGCATATCATCCGCACCTTGCTGATGGAAAGCCAGCTTGTTTGCTGAGCCAACTTCAACCCCGCTGCACATCATCCTTTTTATCTTACCCGGAAGACCGGGTAGCGCAGGTAGTCAGGTTCAAACCAGGGAGAGTTTTCAAATACCCAATTAAGCTGCGCCCTCCCGTTTTTCGCAAAAACAGAATCCGTCCTTCTTCTTTGCTCCAGTTTGGATTGCAACTCCGGGTTCTTCTTCAGATAATCAGCGGCAATATCCTCAAATGCATAAGCGCTGTATCCTTCTTTTTGGCCCAGGATGGCATCAAAAAAATTCCATGCGAAATAAGAATCTTCTGCCTGTGGTTCAAGTGTTTCAAATAAGAAACGGCTCGCCGGCTGGTTCATGGGAATCCACCAGTCGCCTTTTCTGAACCGGATGGATTGTATGCGTTTACTGATTTTCACATCGCTGTTCGTGTGGTGCATTTCGTATTGGCGTGCCGATGTTTTATAATCTTCTATTTTGTACACTTCCACTTCAATCGTACTGTCTTTGCTAAACTGCCCCATCTGTACCTTATTCAATTTCAGCAGGTCAATCACCTTCCACCATCCCTGTGGTATGATGTAGGCCCGGGGGGTTGTCTGCATCTCTGCTGGCTGATACATATTGAACAACTTGATTGTTTTCTCATATGGTTTCGAACGGTCGTAAAACAATCTTGGCAGCCCCGATACTTCACTGGGTTTTCTGCCGGACTGGTACCCTTTATACAAAAACTCCATGAAAACTGATCTGTTGGAGGTCCATCTCAGCGGATACGATACAGACTGGCTGGCTGCAGCTTTGGCTTTAGAACGCACCGTACGGATGGCATCGCTGTGCCGTGATGTGAATTCAATAAATGACTGCATCAGGGCTACACTGGCCTGCACCCTTTGCGGATAGGGCTTCAGCATATGCGATTCGGGTACAAATGAAAAAGTGTGCCAGAGGGATGCATATCCGCTTCCGTAACGGGGGCTGTCCCAGAATGCAGGCCATCCGTTTTCCGGATTTTCGCCCCAAACATTTACATAGGGAATCAAATCGTATCCTTTTGTTTTCATCAGGGAATAGATGCCTGGTTCAAATACCTGGTTCAGAAAGTTGCCTGCCTCGCCTCCCATTCTGCAATACTGGGTCGTTAATAAAGTCATTACATGCTGATAGTCGGCCCCATTACTAACGTGGTTGTCAATAAATACATCAGGATCCAGCAGGTGAAATATTTCTGTGAAGGCCCTTGCATCCCTGGAGTCGCACTTGATGAAGTCTCGGTTCAGGTCAAGGTTTTGAGAATTGCCCCGAAACCCAAATTCTTCCGGCCCATCCTGGTCTACCCGGTAATTGCTGCTGCGGTTCAGGCAACCTCCGATATTATATACCGGGATGATGGCCAGCACAACATTGGCAGGTAATGACAGCCGCCCGGCTGCAATATCTCTTGCCAGCAGCATGCTGGCATCAATGCCATCAGGCTCGCCGGGATGAATCCCGTTATTAATAAGAATGATACGCCTGTTTCGTTTCCGGTGGGTTTCAAAATCTGCATCCCCTGTTGCAGAAACCACAACCAGGTGCAGGGGAAAGCCAGCATCGGTCATTCCCATTGGCCGCATTTTTACTTTACCTGATTGGGCATCCAGTTTTTTCCACCAGCTGATGATTTCATGGTAGGCAGGAGTTTGAGTGCCTTTGCTGATTTCAAATTTTGTAAGCAGGACCTGCGTTACCGCAAGAAGTGGTGCGGTGAGGAGCATGCAAAGGAAAATTTTCTTCATCTGATTTTTTTTATTGTTGAGGTGGTTACCCCGAAAATCGAAGTGATCATCAAAAATTTTCATCATGACTCAATGCCGGAAAATCATGACCCGTATTTCCTTTGGGCCGGTTTTGTGGCAGGCACAAAATAAAAAAGGCATCCCAAACCGGGATGCCCATTTAAATAATTTATTGCAGATTATTTTGCGGTAGATTGAGCCTTTTTAGCCAGTTTGCTCTTCAGGTTGGCTGCCTTGTTTTTGTGTATCACACCACGTTTTGCCAGTTTATCGATCATACCCGCTACTTCAGGAAATTTTTCATTCATTTCTTTTCCTTGCAGGCTTTTGAGGTCACGGATGGCATTGCGGGTTGTTTTACCGTAATACCTGTTTCGTTCCCGGCGAGTTGCTGCCTGGCGGGCATCTTTCTTTGTTGCTTTGTGATTGGCCATTTTGATTACTTTTAGAACCTGCTTTTATAAATTTCCGGCAGGGCGGCAAAGGTAGCACCAGACAGATTAATCACCAAATTTACAGGTCTTTAAATAAAGAATCCCGAAAGCTGTGCCAAACAAAACCAGTGGCCTAATGTTGTTTTTGATGCGTAATAGGTTCAAAATGAAGCCCACTTTTCGCAGGTTTTCTACGATATTTGCTAGGATCCCGGCATTTCTCAAACATTAATTTCATGAAGGATTTTTCCTATATCACACATTCTTCTCCCGAATTTATCGAAAACCAGTACCGGCATTTTTTGAAAGATCCCGAATCGGTTGACCCCGGGTTGAGAAAGTTTTTTGAGGGTTTCGACTTTGCAATGAATTTTTCCGTTCCTGCTTCTGAGGGCAAAGCCGGAGCTGCTGTTCCGGTAGCACTGCAAAAAGCTACCGTGCCAATTGGTCAGGAGGACTGGGCCGAAGAGTTAAAGGTGTACCGTTTGATACTGGGGTATCGCAATAAAGGTCATTTGCTGGCGAAAACAAACCCCATCCGTCCAAGAAAAGACAGGGGAGCCAACCTGCACCTTGAATTTTTCGGGCTATCAGAAGGCGATCTTGAGAAAGAATACCATGCCGGATACATTCTGGGACTGGGAAAAACCACTTTGCGCAGCATCATCACTCAGCTGGAGCAATGCTACGCCCACCACGCAGGATTTGAGTTTAAATATATCAGCGATCAGAAAAAGATAGACTGGCTAACGATGGCCATTGAGCAAACCATGCAGCAGCCATTGCCGCTTGAAAAAAGAAAACGAATCCTGGAAAAACTGAACCAGGGTGTGATCCTGGAAAAATTTCTGCACACCAAATATGTGGGGCAAAAGCGCTTTTCGCTGGAGGGAGGCGAAACCACCATTCCGGCCATTGATGCCATCATCAGTTCGGCTGCAGAGAATGACGTACAGGAAGTAGTGATTGGCATGGCACACCGGGGCCGGCTGAACATCCTTGCAAATATCATGGGAAAAACCTATGCACAGATATTCAGCGAATTTGAAACGAATGCAAGGGTAGATCAGACTATGGGCAGCGGTGATGTAAAGTATCATATGGGCTATGGTAGTGAGGTGAAAACTTTTTCCGATAAAGTAATCAGCCTGAAACTGATGCCCAACCCCTCGCATCTGGAGGCTGTCAACCCGGTAGTGGTGGGTTTTTCGAGGGCCAAAGCTGATGTGATGTATCAAAGCGATTTTGACAGAATTCTGCCCATTCTCATTCATGGTGATGCCTCCGTAGCCGGGCAGGGTATCGTGTACGAAGTGCTGCAGATGAGTTTGCTAAAAGGATACTATACCGGAGGCACTATTCATTTTGTGATCAATAACCAGATTGGATTCACGACCGATTTTGATGATGCCCGCAGTTCAGATTATTGCACATCTCTGGCTGCTGCCATTCAGGCCCCCGTATTTCATGTGAACGGCGATGACCCTGAAGCAGTGATTAAATGCGCCGAAATTGCCACCCGCTTCCGGCAGGAATTTAATTCAGATGTATTTATTGACATGGTGTGCTACCGCCGCCATGGACACAATGAAGGCGATGACCCAAAATTTACCCAACCACATCTGTATGCACTGATTGATAAGCACCCGAATCCGCGGGAGGTTTATGTGCAGTATTTATTGGAAAACGGAGAGCCTGATGCCCAGCAACTGGCCCGGGACATGGAAAAAGAATTTTGGAGGGGCCTGCAGGAACGACTGGATGAAATAAAACAAAACCCCCTGCCGTATCATTATCAGGTACCAGAACTGGAATGGAAAAAACTGCGCAGAGCCACAGTCAGCGATTTTGAATCTTCGCCGGATACCGCCATCAGCCGGGATGATTTGAACCACTTATTTTCTGCATTGATGAAATGGCCCGAGGGTTTCAAACCCCTGCGCAAAGTGGAAAAAATACTACTGGACAAAAGAAAATTATTTGAAACAGAACAGAAGGTTGACTGGGCCACAGCCGAATTGCTGGCCTATGCCAGCCTGCTGCAAAATGGACATGATGTGCGGATGAGCGGGCAGGATGTACGCAGGGGAACTTTCTCGCACAGGCATGCAGTGTTGTGGGATGAGCAGACGGATAAGCCCTACAACAGACTCTCTGCCATCACTGGTGCCACTGGTAAATTCAGGATCTATAATTCACTGCTCAGCGAAGTGGGTGTTCTTGGATTTGAATATGGGTATGCTATGGCCAACCCAAACGCATTGGTACTATGGGAAGCACAGTTTGGTGATTTTGTCAACGGGGCACAGGTCATCATTGACCAGTTCATTGCATCGGGAGAACAAAAATGGAACCGGATGAATGGGATCGTATTGCTGTTACCCCACGGTTACGAAGGACAGGGACCGGAGCACAGTAGTGCCAGGATGGAACGCTTTCTTCAATCCTGCGCAGAACTGAATATGGTGCTGACAAATATTACCACAGCAGCAAATTTATTTCATGCCCTGCGCAGGCAGCTGGCATGGCCTTTCAGAAAGCCTTTAATCAACTTTTCACCCAAAGCCAACCTGCGTCATGCAGGTTCCTATTCGTATGCCGGTGAATTTTACAATGGACATTTCCGGGAACTGATAGACGATGAACAACCCGATGCATCCAAAACAACAAAAGTACTCCTGTGCAGCGGAAAAATTTATTATGATCTGCTGGCAAAAAAAACAACATCCGGCAGGCGGGATATTGCCCTCTTAAGACTGGAGCAGTTGTATCCTTTACCATTCAGCCAGTTGGAAGCAATGCGTCAAAAATATGGCAGGGCCACCTGGTTTTGGGTTCAGGAAGAACCGCTGAATATGGGTGCTGCATCATTTTTGCTTACCTGCCTGAAAAGTTTCAGTTTTGGGGTGATCAGCCGCCAGGCATCTGCTTCACCCGCCACCGGCTTTCATAAGGTGCATGTACAGGAGCAGTCCGAGCTGATTGAAACCGCATTTAGTATTTAATTGATCAATGTATGATTGAAATAAAAGTTCCGGCAGTAGGAGAGTCCATCAGCGAAGTCACATTGCTGAAGTGGGCGAAAAAAAACGGTGAATATGTGGAAAGGGATGAGGTCATCGCAGAACTGGAAAGTGAAAAAGCCACATTTGAAGTCAATGCAGAGCAGGCTGGAATCATTCAGCTGGCTTCCGTGCAGGAAGGCGATTCACTCAAAATCGGTGATCTGCTGGCCACGATAGATGAGGCTGCTCAAAAACCAGCTGTAACAACTCAGCTCAAGAAGGCAACAGGCACGGGTAAAACTGAAAAAATACAGGCCGGCACAGCTGGTATACATGAGAACAGCTCTGCCACCGTGAACAAACCGGAAACCGGAGGGCAGCAACAAGCGCATGTCCATGCCACACCCGTTGCAGCGGCAATCATTGCCGATAAAAAAGTAAACCCAAAAGATATATCTGCTTCTGGTCCCGATGGAAAAATCTTGAAAGAGGATGTGCTGGCTGCACTCACAAATCCGGGCAAACTCCCATTCAAAGGAACAGCTCTTTACAGCCGCACAATCCGGAATGAGAAAATGAGCAACTTGCGAAAGACCATTTCCCGCCGGTTGGTAGATGCAAAAAATACTACGGCGATGCTGACGACCTTCAATGAAGTGGACATGGGCCGTATTATGGATATCCGGTCAAAATTTAAAGAAGTATTCAAAGAAAAACATGGGGTGGGTTTGGGATTTATGAGTTTTTTTGCAAAGGCATGCGCCATCGCATTGTCTGAATGGCCATCGGTCAATGCATTTATTGATGGCGAAATGATTCACTACCACGATTATGCAGATATCAGTATTGCAGTGAGTACCCCACGAGGGTTAACCGTTCCTGTAATCCGGAGTGTGGAAAGCCTCAGCATGGCAGAAATCGAAAAAAAGGTGCTGGAACTGGCAACGAAAGCAAGGGACAGCAAATTAACTACAGAAGATTTAACGGGGGGCACATTTACGATTACTAATGGAGGGGTTTTCGGTTCTCTCATGAGCACACCGATTATCAACATTCCGCAGAGTGCTATACTGGGTATGCACAAGATTCAGGACCGGCCGGTTGTCATCAACGGTCAGATTGTTGCAAGGCCAATGATGTACGTGGCACTCAGCTATGATCACAGAATCGTTGACGGAAGGGAATCAGTAAGTTTCCTGGTACGGGTAAAAGAACTGCTGGAGAACCCCGATCAATTACTGTTAGGCAAAGACCCTTTTAAAACCCTGCTTGAATTATAACCACTTTAAAAAAATATGAACTCACGGTCTGTACTCTTTATTTTCCTTGTATTTTTAATGGCTTGCCAGAAAGAGATAGACTGGGGCTCTGGTACTGGCAGCAATCCTGGCAAACGACTGGTGAAGATCAAATCAAGAACCGGGCCCGACAGCAGCCTCATTGAATACTTTTATGATGCTGCCGGAAAACTTACTGGAGAAAAAACCACTGCTGTTTCCGGTGGCGTCAGTGCAAACAGTGAATTGATCATTCACCGGAAAAGTTCAGGCGTTGTGTTTAAAACTGTTCAGAAATCGGATCAGCTGGCCACCCTTGGTATTGATAGTCTGGTTACGGATTATTATTATGATTCCATAGCTGCCCGTTACAAAGCTGCCGTTTTTACCATGCCGGTTCCTGGCTTTACGCTACTCGACAGTGCTGTATTTATCTATGATGCAGAAGGAAAAATTACTTCCGATGCACACTATTTTAAGATGAGTGGGATCCCGCTTCCGCCGGTACTTGGATTGCAAAATAATTTTATCTATTCTGCTTCAGGTTTGAATATTACCGGAATTCAACAGGAAGCTGCATCTGCACCGGGTGGGCCTCTTTCTCCTGTAGCGGATCAGGCGATACTCTATGATACAAAAGTCAATTCTCTGAAAATTCAAAGTGAAGCCATTGTGCTGGCCCGTGTCAACCTGTACAATGCAAATAATAACACGAAAATTACCGTGACAAACACACTGGATCCATCTCTGAATTTCACGATGAATTATACCTATACCTACAACGCCAATCAAATGCCTGATTCATCGTATGGCATCAGGACTCCCGGCGCGGATACTACAAAAGCGAAATATTTTTATCAGTAAGCATGCCAGGGTATAGCGTGCCCGGTACAATAAAAGGGTTTGTATTTGATCAGTGAATTACATTTGTGCCGGTGAGCAGATTTGTATCATACCTGAAACATGCTTCTGCCCTGTTGGGGGGGTATGATCATTCTGTACCGTTTCCGGTATTTGCAAAATCATATTTCAAAAACCATAAAAAAGCAGGATCCACCGACAGGAAAATAATTTTGCAGTGCTGCTACTCATATTTCCGTACTGCACATCTTTTTCCGGATGAACCGGTTGAAGAAAAAATTTTGAAAGCTGTGTTTCTATGGTCCCGTGAACCGGCAGAAATGATACAACAGCATCGTCCGTCCTGGCTACAGGACACTGCATTACCCGCAGAAGAGAAATTGAAAAAGATTGCAGCGGGCAAAGAGCCATCTGATATTTTTCCCTGGTCTGCCCGGTTGAGCAAAGGAATCAACCCGGATGCTTTTGCCCTTTCATTTCTGCATCAACCTGATTTATTTATACGCATCCGCCCCGGATATCAGCAACTGGTTCAGAATAAACTGGCCTCCGCTGGGATTTCTTTTACCCTGCATTCAGATACCTGTGTGTCCATACCCAATGCAACAAAACTAGATTCACATATCCGGCTGAACCAAGAGGCCGTTGTCCAGGATTTCAGCTCGCAGCGTATTGGAGAATTAATGAAAAAAATTCCTGTTACCGGCATGCCTGTCGTGCCTGCCGTGTGGGACTGTTGTGCCGCTAGCGGAGGTAAATCCATACTGGCAAAAGACGTTTTGGGAGAAATGCAGCTAACGGTCAGTGACATCCGCGACAGTATCCTGAAGAACCTGGCAAAAAGATTTGCTGAAGCTGGCATTCATCAGTATAAAAGCGTTACTGCCGATGTGGCAAGCAGCACAAAAACTGTAACAGAAAAATTTAACCTGATACTTGCTGATGTGCCTTGCACGGGTAGTGGCACCTGGAGCCGCAACCCCGAACACTTTCATTTTTTCCGGGAAAATGACATCGCTAAATTTGTTTCCTTACAAAGAAGGATTGTAATAAATGTAATACCCCATTTGCAAAATGGAGGTTTCCTGCTCTACAGCACATGTTCCGTATTCAGCGGAGAAAATGAAGAAATGGTCAGTTTTATCCGGCAGCAGTTTGCCCTTGATCTTTTGCATATGGAGCTGATCGAAGGATATTCCATAAAGGCAGATACAATGTTTGCTGCACTTTTCAGAATGAAGTTATAGACGAACCATGGTAGCAACACCAATCAGAGACTGACCATCATAAACCCGGATAAAATAATTCCCGGATGACCATCCAGCAACCGGAAGCGTTATATTCTTTTTCCCGCTTGTTTTTGAACTGCGCAACTGTACCATCAGTCTGCCTTTTGTATCAACTACCATTATCGTCATATTATTGATGGCCTGGGGCGTTTCAACAGTTAGTACTGCCTGGCTGCCGTGGGACGGGTTTGGTTGTACAGATACCATCCGGTTAGTCTGACCGGGATCAGTCGTGCCGGTTACAATGCAGGGCGATGATAACGTTATGGATGCCGTATCAATATATACAGCGGTAAAGCCTGCGGCTGATGTGTCAATAATCTGGCGGATCCGGTACGAATAGACTCCAACAGATCCACTGGTAAGATCGTTGTGGTATTGATAATTTCTAACAGCAAGGCTATCTCCGGCCTGTGCGGTCAATTCTGCTATTTTGATATAAGATCCATCGCTGGGTGCTTTCCGTTCTATCTCATATTTCATGGCGCTTACATCTTTACTGTTCCAGCTTATTGTTAGCCGGCACCCGGTTTGTGTGCATGATGAAGTTGCATATTCAGTAAGCAAGTTAGAAAATGCCAGTTTCATATCTGGAATACCATAGCCTACCCGGTCATCAGGGTTGCTGGCTTTATGTCCTGCCAGGCGCAGCGCATTGGCGATTTTCATATTGTTGAATTCAGGAAATGCCTGCCACAATATGGTACCCAGGCCGGCCATGTTCGGGCAGGCAAAAGAAGTACCATTGGAAGTGCCAACAGTATTGCTGCTGGTTTGTATCAGAGCCGACACGCCAATTGATGCTACATCTGGTTTTACCTGTCCATCGCCCGATGGGCCGTAACTGGAAAATGAACCCACATTGCCTGCAGCACTTACAGCGCCAACGGCAAGGATGCTGTCCCCATCGGAGGGAGTTATCAGGTAATGCCAGCTGCCGGTACCTTCATTGCCCGCAGCATTGAATACAAGTATTCCTTTTTTTGCTGCAAGGTCGGCCCCTCTGGCAGACATTGTAGTATTTCCGTTCATATCAGAATAAGTATAGTTAAAGGATGCATCATTAAAAGTGCTGTAGCCAAGTGAAGATGAAATAACCTGTGTACCTATGCTGTCGGCTCTTTCGGCCCCGCAAACCCAGTTGTGTTCTTCAATTGGATATTCCGTAGCAGCATCTTCAGTACGAAAAAGATGAAAATTTGCTTTTGGCGCTTTTCCGATAAACTGCCCGGGAATATTGGCTGCAATCGTGGAAAGGCACTGCATACCATGTGCATGATCTTCCGTTACACTGGCGTGGCGTGCCACAAAATCCCAGGTGGTCTTGATCTGCCCGTTCAGCCTTGCGCTGTCAAAAGATCTTAAATTAGTATAATTATAAAAACCGGCATCCAGCAGTGTGACAGTCATGCCCTGTCCTCTTAATCCTATGTTGTGCAGAAATTCACCCTTATGCAAATGTATTTCGTTATAGGAAGATGTTCCGTAATTGTAATAGTCGGCATTAATATCGCCAGGTCTTTCTGAAGATGGAATCATTTCAGTAACAGGCTCAAACTTATCGGTATGTGTTTTGCCTGTTGTTCTTGCAGCAACTCCTGCAACCTGAAGCACAAAGGGAAATGCAGAAATTGTGCTGATGGCATTGGCATCAGATGTCTGGAGGGTCACCGAATTGAGCCATTTGGAAACATTCAGCAGAGAAACATTGGGTACCGCACTGATTTGCGCAATGTAAGTGGGAGTCACCGGAAGATCTGTACTGTCGAGCGCAATGCCATATTGTGTACGCCGGTCTATCGCCTTTTGTGATAGATAGGCATTTGGGCTGGAAAGTGAATACGGGCTATTTCCTTTATTCTTTAGCTGTACCACATATCGGGTAAACTGTGCATGCAGAACGATTCCTGAAATAATGAACAGTAAAAGGAGTAAACTTTTTTTCATTTTATTATTTTAAAAAAACAACGCTTCAGGGTTGCAATCAGGGCTACTAAATTAAACATTCAACCTGATACTCTTATTCCGGTTGGCTACAGAATTTATACAATCAAATGCAGGAAACGATCAGTTATGTTCGATCATCCAGAGGGTGATGCCAAACCCTGTTTTATACGGGCCGCCTGCTCCTCCGGGATTGGGCTGATATTCCCACATTTCAAACTCCCGGTACACCAGCCCGATTTCTTTGGAATAGCGGCATACTGCCCTGGATCGTGCCGCATATGAAGATGGGTTTGCAATGGGTACATTAAACGCTTCATCAACCTGTTCAACGGTCATTACGTTTGAATAATTCTTGTTGTTGTAACTGAATGAACCGGGTTCACCGTCATAATAAAAATCCCAGTCGGCCATGTTATCATCATTGCTGAAGTTATAGATTGGTCCAAATGGGTTGTCAGGTAAGTGCCGATTTCCTTTCCAGCTGAAACCGCTCTTCAGAGGCTGGTGTAACTGAATGACCCGCAGATTATCGTCTGTCACTTCCAGTTGGTCTTCCAGTGTCGTGATGATGTAAGTGCCGCTGGCCTGCCAGGCTTCCGTACCTGAACTGTCGCGGATAAAACGGAAAATCCGGTATGCCGGCCGCCCCAGATTATCCGTGATTTGAGCATCTACCAGGTGTTTGACCTGATAGCGATGTGTTTCCGTAGCACGGCCAAAATTGGTGAACACCAGCGAATCAACCCGGTAAGTAATATACTTTCCGGGAGCCAGGGGTACCCATTCGCTGAGAGCATCTGTTACAAATTCTTCTTTCTTGTCGCAGGAAGAAAGCAATGAAAGACCTGCGATAAAAAATAAAACAGGTACAATACACTGGAGCCTGGATAATGGTTTTGCTGCTTTCACGGATGAATTTTTCGTACGATAAATGATGTTGGCCGGATACAGACTTTTTGGTTTAGGAACATTCTGAGTTTCAGTAAAACTACAAACAAAAAATCTGAATCAAAACACCAGTCCCTTAAACGCTGATTTCGGGTAATTATTGCCTGAAAATCAGGGTCAAAAGTAATCATCCTGCTGTCATTAAGGATGAATAATACCTCCTCCTATGACATCATCTTCTTCGTAAAAAACAGCGCTTTGTCCCGGGGCAATACCCTTTGCTGAATGTTGAAATTCGACCATTACCTTGTTGGCTTCAGGATAAAGGCGGGATGCGGTACCTGGGTCCTTATATCTTATTTTAGTAACTGATTCCATGCCGGGTGAAATGGATTCGTATTTGATCATGTTCACCTGTCTTACCATCATGACTGTTTTTTCCAGATCCTCTTCACTGCCCAGCATCACCGTATTTTGGACCGGGTCAATTTGAGTTACAAATACCGGGTGACCTAATGCAATATCCAGACCTTTTCGCTGTCCGATTGTATAAAAAGGATATCCTTTGTGCTGGCCAAGTATCTTTCCGTCTTTGCTAATAAAATTTCCTCCTTTCACCCTTTCTTCAAGGCCGTCAACTTTTCTTTTGAGAAAATTTCTGTAATCATTGTCCGGTACGAAGCAAATTTCATAACTCTCATGTTTCCTTGCCAGTTCCGGGTATCCGTACTCCAGTGCCATTTGTCTTATTTCTGTTTTCCGGTAGGGCCCAAGTGGCAGCAGTGTTCGGCTCAGCAAATCCTGCTGCAACCCCCATAGTACATAACTCTGGTCTTTTGTCAGGTCTGTTCCTTTGCTGATCACATACCTTTCATTTTCGAATTGCCTTATTTTGGCATAATGTCCTGTTGCAATAAAGTCGCAATTCAGGGCATCAGCCCTTTTTAGTAAAGCCCGCCATTTGATGTGAGTATTGCAAAGCACACAAGGATTGGGTGTGCGGCCTGCAAGGTATTCTTCTACAAAATTTTCAATGACAAAATCGCCGAATTCTTCTCTGATGTCGAGGATGTAATGAGGAAAACCATGCTCGACAGCAGCCTGTCTTGCATCATTGAATGAATCAAGGTTGCAGCAACCCGTTTCTTTTTTGGATCCTCCGCTGGCCGCATAGTCCCATGTTTTCATCGTGATGCCTACTACCTCATAGCCCAGGTCATGCAATAGCAATGCCGTGATGGTACTGTCAATACCTCCACTCATGGCAACCAGCACTTTCCCTTTTCTGCTCATATTCTTTGTAAAATTAAAAGCCCCGCCTATGCAGATGCTTTGGCAGGAGCCCTGCAAATATACGAAAGTTCAAAGGCTTGCAGAATGAGCCGGAAGGAGAGTCCGGAAGCTCAAAGTTTCTTCTGATATTTTATTGATAAGTTGTTGAATGAAAAATGATTTGAATCAACACAAAAATGTCGCTTTTTATTAATAGGAAAGCATTAATTTTCGCTTTTACAAACTGACAACCTGCATTTATGAAAAAGGCTTCGACCTTGTATACACAAAAGTTTCATTTCAATAAGTTTAATCTGAAACAGGTGATCGCCCTGTTCATGGCCTCAGTTCTATTTCAGGCTGCTGCGGCTGACGGACCGGGGAAAAAAAATAAAAAAAACACAAACGGCCAATTCCGGACTGATGTGTGTGCCCCTTTATCTGGTTCTTATACTATCAATCAAGCACTTCCTTCTGGCGGCACCAATTTTCACAGCTTTAATGATTTTGCAGATTCGCTGACCGCCTGTGGTGTGGGCGGGCATGTGACGGCTACAGTGGCAGCAGGTACAGGTCCTTATGAAGAACAGGTGATTTTTGAAAACATTCCCGGCATCGGTGCGGCTGCCAGTGTAACCATTCAGGGAAACGGTGAAACCATTACTTCTGACACTGCCATTAATCAGACCGGGTCAAACCCAAATCGTCATATTATCCGGCTGATCAACCTGCAATATTTCAATATCAACAGCCTGCATGTTGATATGTTTCCGGGATCCACTGGTTTTATGGGAATCCATATTTACAGTACCGGCAGCAATATCACGATCAGCAATTGTGTGGTGAATATGGGAACCGGAACTTCCACTCTTCTGGGCGGCATTGCAGCCACCGGCAGTCAATCCAGTTTGCTCAGCGGCGGCACCTTCAGTAATCTATCTATAACCGGTAATACAACCACTGCGGGCGGCTATGGTGTCGTTTGTTACGGATTGTCGAATGGTACCAGCATCAACAATATTATCAACAATAATACATTTAATGGTTCCAGTTCCAATGGAATCTATGTACAGCAGAATGGCGGACTGATCATCCGGAGCAACACAGTGAACTTTACTTCCGGAAACGGAATACAGGTTGCAGGATCCGGAAATATCAATACTCTGGTGGAAAAAAACTTTATCAGCTGCAACAATGCCAGCAGCACCAGCACCCTCAGGGGCATCTATGTATTTGGCAGCAATCCCGGGAGCCCGAATAAAATTGTGAATAATGTTATCCGGAATATGAACGCCCCGCTTGCGACGATTTCCGGCATCACCAACCGGACAACTGGTGCAGAATTTTATTTTAACAGCGTGGTGCTAGATGCTTCAGCCTCGTCGGGAGGAAGAACGATGGGCTTCGAAGAAGATTTATCCAATCTCGGTTCATTGCTTCGCAATAATATTTTTTACATCACCAGGAATTCAACAAATTATGGGGCGGCGCTGGCCCTCGCAGGTTCCAGTAATGTCACTTCTGCGGTGAATTCCAATTACAATGTTTTTTTTACAGCAGGCGGTGCACATGTTGCAGTTAAAAAAGGGGTGTTGAGTACAGATCCGCCTAATGCCACCTATTCAACATTGCCTAATTGGCAGGCTGCAAGTACCCAGGATCCAAACAGCCTGCAAACAAATCCCTTATTCCAGCCAGGTACCGCCATACCGCAAAGCGGGGTTATCAATGGTGCTGGGATTGCAGTTGCGGGCATCACTACTGATATTACCGGGGCAGCCCGTTCCAATCCCCCAGATCCAGGAGCCTACGAATTTTCACCTCCGGGCGATGATGCAGCCATCACAAATTTCGTTATGCCGGCAATTCCACATTGTGCTACTACATTAGTGGTGCAATTTGTGCTGACCAATGCCGGGGGAAACACGCTGAATACTGTTACCATTAACTGGACAGCCAATGGTGTGCCGCAACCTGTTGTAAACTGGTCCGGTCCTCCACTGGCTTCAGGGCAATCAACTACTGTGACACTTGGAACGGTGACTGTAACGGGAACCAATACCTATAATTTTTCTGCTACAGCCTCTAATCCGAATGGCGGACCCGATGCTAACCCTGCCAACGACAGTTATACATTCAATGGATTCCGGAGGGGAATGGAAGGTTCATTTACCATAAATGTTGCTGCCCCCGCTTCTTCAACTAATTACCAGAGTTTCCAGGCTATTGCGAATGAATTGTCGCAATACGGGGTTTGCACACCGGTAACGATTACAGTGTTAAATGGCCCATACAACCAGCAGGTAGTCTTTCATTCCATACCCGGAACAAGTGCGGTGAATACAGTAACCCTGAACGGAAATAGCCAGATACTCAATTTTAATCCCTCAGACCCGGACGAGGATCATATTCTGCAACTCAATGGAGTGAATTATATGATTGTACAAAACCTGACAGTTGCCAGCCTGCATCCAACGCAGGGCAGAGGTATTCACATTACTAATAATGCTTCAAAACTTGTGATCAGCAATAATACCGTTCAGGTGTCAACAACCAACAGCACTTCATCTGCATTCGGGATCATCGTTTCTGGTGAAAACTGGCTGCTTGATGGCTCTCTTTCGGATAGTGTGGTGATTTCCAATAACACTGTAACGGGTGGTTATTCGGGTATTCAGCTATCGGGAGAACACTGGACGCAACCTCTTACAAAGATGATAGTGACTGGTAATTCAGTACTGGACTGGTACGGTTACGGCATTTATCTTTCTTATACGAATAATGCATTCGTTTCAAAAAATATGATTCGCCGCCCAACAAGAACCAATTCAGGAAGCGATGCGGTAACTCCTGCAGGCATTACTGTGCCGGCTGGTTCGCTGGGTTTCTTGCTGGAAAAGAACAAAATTTATGATTTGCATGTCAGCATGCCACAGAGCTCTACCATCAGCAGGGGAATTTATATGAGCGGTACCGGTATTGCTCCCACATCCGGTACGATTCAAAACAACCTGATTTATGGTATGAACAATGACGGGGCTCAATACGGCATCCAAAATAATTCCGTGAACGGGCCGGTGAATATTTATCATAATACCATTGTGCTGAATAATGCGACAAGTGCCAGCACATCAAATACCAATGCCATTCATTTGTCCAACTTCAGCACACAAACAGGATGTGATATCCGGAATAATATTTTTTATGTCACAAGAGGTGGAAGCGGGAATAAAAGAATTTTTAATGTTGATGATGCATCTACCAGTTTTACTTCTAATACCAATGCCATGTATCTGAATGCACCCGGAGGCACTCAGATGGTTGGTAAAATCGGCAGTAACATCTACACAACATTTTCGGACTGGCAAACTCTGGCAGGGAAAGACCTGAACTCCGTTTTCTCTGATCCGGTATTTTCGAACCCTGCAGCCGGAAATTATCAGCCTACACATGGGTCAGTAGATGGTAGTTCCATGGGAACTGCATCTGTGGGGGTCGCCGATGATATCCTGGATGTTGTCCGCAGTGCGAATCCCGACCCCGGGGCATATGAATTTGTTCCGGTTTGTTCGGCTGCCAATGGCGGCACGGCCAATACCAGTTCCGGTCCATTCTGTTCGTCTGGTTCAGGTACCATTACTGCAACAGGATATTCAACCGGTACAGGAATCTCTTATCAATGGCAATATTCATCAGATAATTTTAATACAGACATTCATGACCTTTCCGGGCAATCCAACCCGGCAAGTGCTGTTACCGGTACCATTACGGCAACAACATACTATCGTCTGAAGGTAACTTGTGTCGCAGGTCCGCTTGCCTATTCCACAATTGCTGTCATCGTGGTTCATATTCCGGTGTCAATTTCCGTGCATCCTTTGTCGCAAACAGTATGCATTGGTGCTGCAGTATCATTTTCTGTGACGGCAGCGGGTAGCAACCTTACGTATCAGTGGAGAAAGAACGGGTCTGCTATCAGTGGTGCAACGGCAGCCACGTATTCTATTCCAGTTGTAGCCTCCGCCGATGCCGGCAGTTATGATGTAACGGTGACCGGCTCCTGCGGTTCTGTTACGTCAAGCCAGGCTGTGTTGATAGTAAATGCAACTACTGCAATTACAGTACAACCTCCAAGCCAGTTCGTTTGTGCCGGTGCATCGGTTACTTTTTCAGTAACAGCCACAGGCATATCACTCACGTATCAGTGGAGGAAAAACGGAACCAATATTTCCGGGGCCACATCATCCTCATACAATCTCAATAATGTCGCAGCATCCGATGCAGGAAATTATGATGTTCTTATTACTGGAACCTGCGGCCAGGTTACTTCACAAACGGCCCTGCTATCTGTAACTGCAAACGGTACATGGATAGGTATTACAAGCTCTGACTGGAATACGGCCAGCAACTGGTGCGGTGGTATTCCTACTGCCGTCACTGATATTTTCATTCCTGCATCTGCACCCAATATGCCAAATCTGAGCAGCGGAACAGGTACAGCAAGAAGTATCAGCATTATGGCGGGATCTTCACTCACTGTAAGTGGCGGCGCCACCCTGGAAATTTATGGCGATGTACTGAATAATGGGGTCTGGAATGCTGCCACTGGTCATCTTTTGTTCAAGGGAAGTGTTGTTCAATCTATTCCTTCCTTTACCAGCATCCATGCCGGGGTGAACGGTGCAGGAATTTTATTAAATGGAAATGCTTCCGTGACTGGTACCCTCACCTTGACGAACGGCCATATAACTCTGGGCAGTCACCAGCTTACACTTGCAAACAGTGCTTCAGGGTCAGTGGCCTCCCACGTCATTACAAACGGTACCGGGAAAATTAATGTGACCTCACTCGTTGCTTCTTCATCCCGGACAATACCTGCTGGGTTCAATGCAGCAACCTACAATCCTGTTGTGCTGGCTGCCGGAGCAAACCACAGTACGGATCATTTCAGTGTGTCTGTAGCAGCGGGAGTGTATGTAAACGGAGGATCAGGAAGTTTATTTACTACTGATGTGGTGGACAGAACATGGACCATCTCCGAGGCTACTCCAGGCGGAAGCAATGTTGATATCACCCTGCAATGGATCGGTAGCGAAGAACTTTCAGGATTCCAGAGAAACAGGTCGCAAATCATGAGGCACAATGGCAGTACATGGGTTAATGGGCCTGCAACAGGCGCAGGCGGAAATAATCCTTATACACAAACATTAACTGCTGTAACAGCTTTTTCAGCATTTGCCGTGCGAACAGAACCTTTACCAAGACCGAAAACAGGAGTTTATCCCAACCCTGCCAAATCTGAAATTAATGTGGTACTTGATCTTAACGCAGATACACCTGTTACATTTACCATTTATGATACCAGGGGAGGATTGGTGAAACAATTTTCGCAAACAGTACTTTCTGGCTTAAGCAAGACAACACTGGATATCAGAAATCTGGCTTCAGGGGCTTATGTATTAAAATTATCAACTGTAACTGTTTCGGAATTGCTACTGGCACAATTCGTTAAAATGCGGTGATTTCAAATGGCTGCTTCAGGGTCTGGGAGCAGCCAGTGCATTTGTTGATGCAACATCTGCTACATATGGTAAAATCAAAAGTTCCAATTTTTCCCATCTCCATACCAGGTGGATTTTATACCGGGCCTGGGGCTGTTCATGCTTTTTTTGAGTATTGGTTCCACAATCCGGAATTTTGCCTGAATTTGTGATCGATTTTATTGCGAAAATGATTTTTTCAAACGATATCAGTCGTTGCCTGCAGGTTTTAAACAGGGGAGGCCTTATCCTTTATCCTACGGATACAGTATGGGGCATCGGGTGCGATGCCACGAATGAAAGTGCAGTAGAAAAAATATACAAACTGAAAAAAAGGAATGATCACAAAGCGATGATTATTTTACTACCCGAACTCCGGGAACTTGAACATTATGTGGAGCGGCCAGTTGCCGGTTTGCTGGATTACCTGCTGCAATGCAGCAAACCAACATCAGTAGTTTACGACGGCGCAAAAGGACTGGCCAAAAATCTGATGGGTCCAGGCGGTTCTGTCGCATTTCGGATATGTAAGGAGCCTTTTTGTTACAGCTTGCTGATGCAATTTGGCAGACCTATTGTTTCAACTTCCGCAAACTTTTCAGGTAAACCGGCTCCTGGAAATTTTGCATCAATTGAGGATGAAATAAAAAAATCAGTGGACTATGTTGTGCAATACCGGCAGGATGATCATTCCGAAAACCAACCTTCATCTGTAGTCCGGTGGACCCCTGATGGAATTACTGTCATTCGTTCCTAAACAATGAACCGGATATTAATCATACAAACTGCTTTCATTGGTGATGTAGTTCTGGCAACCGGCGTAGCAGAAGCGTTGCACAACCGCTATCCTGCTGCTTCCATTGATTTCCTGCTCAGGAAAGGAAATGAACAACTGTTCTCCGGTCACCCCTTTTTGCACCAGGTCCTTATCTGGGATAAAAAAAAATCAAAGTTCAAAAACCTGCTTCGCTCATTGCAACGAATTCGCCGCACAAAATACGACTGTGTAGTAAACGTAAACAGATTTTTTTCATCCGGCCTGCTCACCGCTTTTTCCAAAGCGCCGGAGCGAATTGGTTTTCGCAAAAACCCTTTCAGTTTATTTTTTACAAGGCGGGTCAGCCATCAGATTAGCAGCAGCACAAATGCACTGCACGAAACAGAACGGAATGCTGCTTTGATTTCGCATCTGACACATGAGCATGCAAAACCCAGGTTGTATCCCGGACCGGGTGAGGAGTTGTCTGTTCTTCAATTGAAACACACTCCATACATTACGCTCTCTCCGGCTTCGGTGTGGTTTACAAAGCAATATCCGTCAGTGCGGTGGGTTTCTTTCCTTGATCATGTGCCACCGGAACTCAATGTATATCTGCTGGGCGCTGCATCTGATACGGCAATGGCTGAAAGTATTATCGCAAAAACACAACATCCCTGCTGCACAAACCTATGCGGCAAACTTTCATTTCTGGCTTCCGCGGCCCTGATGCGTGATGCATTGATGAATTATGTTAATGATTCAGCGCCGCTTCATTTTGCTTCAGCAACCAATGCCCCGGTAACAGCAGTGTATTGTTCCACCCTGCCCGCCTTTGGATTTGGCCCCTTGTCCGAAATTTCATTTGTGGTAGAAGTACAGGAAGAATTGAAATGCAGGCCTTGCGGATTGCATGGGCGCAAAAAATGCCCCATGTCACATTTTCATTGTGCCTTGCGGATTCAGGATGAACAACTGCTGGAGGCTTTACCCCTGTTGCCAACTGAAAGACAATAGCCCGCCCTGTCTTACATTTGCACCAGATGGATATAACATGCACAGAAAAAGAGTTTCAGTTGCTGAAGATAGTGGCAGCAGCTGCACAGGAATTACAGTTTGAAACATACCTGGTGGGCGGGTTTGTGCGGGACAAATTACTGAACCGGCCATCGAAAGATGCAGATTTTGTGTGTGTGGGAGATGGTATTACTCTGGCACAGGCAGTGTCCCGCAAACTAAAGCATACACCCAAAGTAAAATATTTTAAAAATTTTGGTACCGCTCAAATCAGGCTGGACCCCGACTTCGACATAGAATTTGTGGGAGCAAGAAAAGAAAGTTACGAATCAGGTTCCCGCAAACCAGCAGTAGAACCTGGCACCTTGTTAGATGATCAGCTCCGGCGTGATTTTACGATCAACAGCCTTGCCATCGGACTGAATCAGGAAAATTTCGGACGCCTGTCCGATCCGTTTGGTGGAGTCAGTGATTTGCAGCAACAAATCATACGAACCCCCAACAGCCCGTCACGCACCTTCAGCGATGACCCTTTGCGCATGATGCGGGCCATTCGCTTTGCCACACAACTCGGTTTTGCCATAGAAGATAAAACCTGGCACGGTATCAGGCTTAATGCAGATCGGATACACATTGTTTCTCAGGAAAGAATTTCGGATGAGTTGAATAAAATTCTGTTGGCAGAAAAGCCATCAATTGGATTCGACTTGCTCTATAAAAGCGGATTGCTGCAGCAGATATTTCCGGCACTGACTGAACTGTCCGGCACAGAATATATAGACGGCATGGGTCACAAGGATAATTTTTACCATACTCTTCAGGTGCTGGATAATGTGGCAAAAAAAACAGACGACCTGTGGCTGCGATGG
The DNA here is from genome assembly GCA_964473035.1 of uncultured Chitinophaga sp. Lineage (GTDB taxonomy): Bacteria > Bacteroidota > Bacteroidia > Chitinophagales > Chitinophagaceae > JJ008. Next base: position 62,229 of record CAYYMK010000002.1, on the reverse strand, counting down.
GCAGCATTATTGCATGACATAGGCAAACCCGCTACTAAACGGTTTGAAGACAAACATGGCTGGACCTTTCACGGGCATGAGGTAATAGGTGGTCGCATGGTGCCAAAGATTTTTGCCCGTATGAAGCTACCGCAAAATGAAAAAATGCGATTTGTCAAAAAACTGGTGGAACTGCACCTGCGCCCTATCAGCCTGACACATGAAAATATTACAGACAGTGCGATTCGCAGGTTACTGTTTGATGCGGGCGATGATTTTGAACCACTGATGATATTATGCGAAGCAGATATTACATCAAAGAATAAACAAAAAGTAAAAAAGTTTCTGGACAATTTTCAGATGGTCAGGCAACGCAGCAGGGAAGTGGAGGAAAAAGATCATATCCGGAACTGGCAACCGCCTGTATCCGGCGAGCTGATCATGCAAACTTTTGGACTGCCTCCGTCGAAGCCTGTAGGAATTATTAAAGATGCCCTGAAAGATGCAATCCTTGACGGGATCATTCCCAATACAACGGAAGCGGCATTTGCTTTTATGCTCCAAAAAGGGAAGGAAATAGGTCTGAATCCTCTGTAGCACTTTTCTTAAAATAATAATAGTAAATTTGCCTATGGCCATTTTGAAATTCAGAATTTACCTCGAAGAAGATGAAAGTGTGTACCGCGATGTGGTCGTCCGACATACACAAAAGTTTTTGCAACTGCATGAAGTCATCCTGAAAGCTTACGAATTTGACCAAAAGCATAAAGCCACTTTTTACCGGAGTAATGATCATTGGCAAAGGGGCAGGGAGATCAGCCTGGAACTCTATGACAAAGAATATAAAGCACCCCCTTTATTGATGGGTGACACTGTAATTGGGGCTGAAATTAAAGAACCAAACCAGCGGTTTATTTACCAGTATGATTTCAATAAAAACTGGACATTTCTCGTTGAACTGATCAATGTATCAAAGGAGGAGAATCCCAAAATCACCTACCCTTCTGTTGCACGAACGGAAGGAATTGCGCCCAGCCAGTATGGTACAAAAGGATTGCTGGGCGAAAAATTTGCTGACGTGGAAGAGAAATATGATCTCACCGCTGCTACAGAAGGGTTTGCAGAAAAGGATGAAGAGGGAGAGGATTTTTCAGCAGAAGCAGAAGGAGCAGAGGAGGAGGAGTTATAAACCAGGCAAACAAGATATTGTGCAATAAAATCCGGCAAAGCATTGCAATTCCCAACAGGATTTGATTCATGAATGTTTCCGATAATAAATTAGTGGTATTGGTTTGCGGGCCTACTGCCTCAGGGAAAACAGCGACAGCCATTTCGCTGGCCCGCTATTTTAAAACTGAAATTATTTCGGCAGACAGCCGCCAGTGCTATAAAGAACTGAAAGTCGGTGTTGCCAGGCCCACCGAACAGCAATTGACGCAGGTTCCCCATCATTTTATTGCATCTTATTCTGTAAGGGAAATTGTCAACGCCGCTGTATTTGAACAATTTGCCCTTCGCAAGTCGGAGGAACTTTTTCAAAGCCACCAGGTCGTAGTGATGGCCGGCGGCACCGGTCTTTACATAAAAGCATTTTGTGAAGGGCTGGATGAGATACCGGATGTGCCGGATTTAATCCGGAAAACAATTGTGGAAGAATATGCGCAAAGGGGAATAGCATGGTTGCAGGAGCAAATCAAATTAAAAGATCCGCTCTATTTTGAAACAGGGGAGGTTCAAAACCCACATAGACTATTGCGGGCACTGGAAGTGTGGGAGGCAACCGGCAGATCTGTTCTTTCATTCAGAACGAAGAAAAAGGCAGAAAGAAATTTTTCAATTATCAAAATCGGGCTTTCACTACCCAGGGAAGAATTGTGTCAGGCGATTGACCAGCGTGTAATTGCCATGATTCGTGAAGGCCTGCCGGATGAAGTAAGAGGTCTGTTGCCATTTCGTTCGGTTAAGGCATTGCAAACGGTTGGGTACAAAGAACTGTTTGCCTGGGTTGATGGCTCCATAACCCTCGATGATGCTATTTCAGAAATCAGGAAGAATACAAAACAATATGCAAAGCGCCAGCTAACCTGGTTTAAAAAAGACAAAGACATTGAATGGTTTTCTCCGTACGAGCAGGATAAGATTTTGAATTTTGCAAGTAGAAAAATCTAAAAAAAGCCGGGTTTCATCCACGCACCGGCAATTTTTTGCTTCGAAAAAAAATGAGTACTTGAACGAAGAGCAGGCCAACTTTATTCATTGCAGTGAATATGATGATCGGAAATTTTTTTTCCTGATCCATTTGATCAGTGCCTTTTTGATTGCAATACCAATCTTTTCCCTGGAGGCCGGATGAAGCAACAGGTCGCGGCTCACAGCATTATCTCCGATTTCCAGCAATACACGATACGGTGCTTTGTTGATCTGTTCATCCAGGCTATAAAAGGCCAGTTTGCCGGTAGCAGCACAACGGTAATCATTGCGCCCGGTTGAAGAATCCATCAGCACACCCCGGTTTTCCAGCCCACTTGCATTGCTGATGGCCTGAACCAGGACTGCTGCCAGTTCACGGTTGTCTGATTCATACGCATCGCCATAGTGAATAAATCCCCATACTGCATGCCTGTTGGTGCCGCCATTATTATGAATAGAAATGAAGATGTCGGGGTTGAGTTGGTTCGATTGCTGTAATTCCTGGGCATAACCGGAACGCTTTCCGTCAATTATTGCACTGGTGTGCTCAATTTTTGTATTGCTACCCCTGTCGTGGTGGTGGTATTCTGTTTTTCCCAGGCTCCAAACTTTAAATTCTTTCAGCCTGGAATATCCTTTTTGATGCATGGCAGCCCCGGCAATTGCATTACACACTTCAGCTTCACTGAAATCTTTCCCCGTATCTGTTTGATGTGAAGGCTGCCACACTACCACAATTTTTTTCCGGGGGCTTGTATGAATGAAAGACTGTAACATGAAGAAACAGAGAAGCAAAACCAGGGCTTGTGTTGTTTTCATTTTATGATGTGTGTGAATTGAAAGTACAACAAAAAGTGCTACGAAAATGATCTGCAGGAGTATGCACCTGGCAGCAGGGAGTGTGCAAAAAAAAGCTGTCTCTTAAGGGACAGCTTTCAGAAATCAGATCTGCATGTATCAGATTAATTTTTTCTGCAGGTTTCTGTCAAGTATATCCAGGAATTCTTCAGTGTACAAATAATGTTCTCCATGTGCCACCTTATTTCCATAAATACAGATGGCAAGGTCTTTGGTCATCTTGCCGCTTTCAACTGTTTCAATGCATACAGCCTCCAGTGTTTCCGCAAAACGGATTAATGCATCATTGTCATCAAGTTTTCCGCGGAATGCCAGCCCCCTGGTCCATGCAAAGATCGATGCAATGGGGTTTGTTGAGGTGGGTTTTCCTTTTTGGTGTTCACGGTAATGACGGGTTACTGTGCCATGTGCTGCTTCTGCCTCCATGATTTTTCCGTCGGGTGTGACCAGTACGGAGGTCATCAGTCCCAGTGATCCAAATCCCTGAGCGATAGAGTCGCTTTGTACATCTCCGTCATAATTCTTACAGGCCCATACAAATCCACCATTCCATTTCATGGCGCTTGCAACCATATCATCAATCAAACGGTGTTCATAGCTGATGCCGGCTGCATCAAATTGTAGTTTGAATTCTGTATCGAATATTTCCTGGAATAAATCTTTAAAGCGGCCATCATATTTTTTCAGGATTGTATTTTTTGTGCTCATGTAGAGTGGCCATTTTTTTTGCAGGGCCATATTCATACAACTGCGGGCAAACCCCCTTATGCTTTCATCTGTATTGTACATGGTAAGAGCCACGCCTCCGCCTTTGTACTGGTACACTTCATGTTCGATTGTATTTCCGTCTTCGCCTTCAAACTTTACAGTCAGCTTGCCGCTGCCCGGCACCACAAAATCAGTAGCCCTGTACTGATCTCCAAATGCATGCCGGCCTACAATGATAGGCCGGTCCCATGTGGTTACCAGTCTTGGAATATTTTGAATTACAATAGGTTCACGGAAAACGGTTCCGTCCAGGATGTTACGGATGGTACCATTCGGGCTTTTCCACATTTGCTTCAGCCGGAACTCTTCTACCCTGGCTTCATCGGGTGTGATGGTGGCGCATTTAATACCCACCCCATATTGTTTTATGGCATGAGCGGCATCAATGGTTACCTGGTCGTTTGTCTCGTCACGGTATTCAACGCCCAGGTCGAAGTACTTAATATCTATGTCGAGATAGGGGAGAATGAGTTTTTCTTTAATAAATTTCCAGATGATACGGGTCATTTCATCACCATCCAACTCAACAACAGGATTCGCAACGTGAATTTTTTTTGACATCACCTTAATAGATTAAATTTCAGTGAATAATGTAAAAAATGCGGCACAAAACTAAGGGATAAGTCGCAGTCTTTAAAAAGTCTTGCGCGGCAGCCCAAAAGCGAGAAAATAAAAAGAAACGTTTGCTTGATTTGAATCAATTGTTTCGTACTTTACAGTTCCAATTTTTGGTTATGGATCTCACGGGTGGCTTTTTAGGGTACCTGTCAAAGTTCATCGAAATTTCTGAGGAGGAATTTCAAAAAGAAATATTGCCCTTCATTGAGATACGCCATTGTGAAAAAAGGGAAATACTTACAAGAGCAGGCGAAGTTGAAAACTATTTTAACTTTATCATCAACGGCCTCATCAGGAAATTTTACAGTAAAGGCAAAGAGGAAATAAATACCCAGATCTCTTATGAGGGGCATATCATTCATTGCCAGGAGTCATTTCACAGCCGGCGTCCGTCAGAATATACCGTCGAAGCAATCGAGTCGAGCCGGGTGATTTCGATCACTTTTGAAAACCTGGAAAAAATTTTTGCAGGATCCCGGAAGATGGAGCACCTGGGACGCCTGATCATTACACATACCATGGTACTGAAGGACCGATGGCAGATGCAAATCATCAAGCATACGCCGAGGGAACGGTTTATTCAGTTTGTGGAAAAATATCCGCAATTACTGCAGCGGGTACCTCAAAAATATCTCGCCAGTTATTTACGGATCAAGCCGGAAACTTTTAGCCGGTTCAAACATCTGCTGCGTCCAGGCCGGGTAAGGGGCGAAGAAATCTGATCAGCCAAGGGCTACATCCAGGATCATCATCACCAGGAAACCACCAATGAACCCAAGCACAGACCTGTCGGTGAATTTGTCTCTTTGGGTTTCCGGTATCACCTCTTCAACCACCACAAAAATCATGGCGCCTGCAGCAAAAGAAAGTGCGAAAGGCAGCACAGGCTGCATATACAATACAGCCAAAGCTCCGATGACTCCGGCCACAGGTTCAACAATGGCCGAAAGCTGACCATACCAAAAACATTTAAGCCTGCTGACTCCATGCCTTCGAAGGGGCATTGACACAGCAATTCCTTCTGGAAAATTTTGAATGCCAATACCAATAGCAAGAATAATAGCGCTGCTGATACTGGCATCTTCCATGCCTGCCGCTGCAGCCCCAAACAGCACACCCACAGCAAGACCTTCCGGAATATTATGCAGCGTAATGGCAAGGATGAGCAGCGTTGTTTTATGCAATTTTGTTTTCACACCTTCGGTTTCTTCCACGCCAAAATTAATGTGCAGGTGAGGGGTATACTTGTCCAAAACATAAATGAATAGTGCACCCAGCAAAAAACCTGATGCAGCCGGAACCCAACTCCACCCGGGATACATTTTTTCCGACATTTCAATAGCCGGGTTCAATAACGACCAGAAACTGGCGGCCACCATGACACCTCCCGTGAAACCAAGCATAGGGTCCAAAATGCCGCGGCCCAGGGTTTTAAAGAAAAAAACGGTGGAAGCACCCAGCGCTGTGACCAGCCAGGTAAATGTGGTTGCAATAAGTGCGGCCCCAACAGGCCCTGTTTCCTGAAAAAATTTTTCAAGTAGTTCCATTACCGGTTAATTGAACGTAAATATTAGAAGCAGCCTGGTTGCTGATGGTGCTGGATGCATACCTGCCTGTTTTGAGTTCTAAAGAACCATCATAGGCATATTTTTTTTTCACTTCCAGCCTGGAACCAATGCCAATATTTTTATTCCGGAGGAGTTCCAGCATTTCACCGGACTGATCCTGTACATAGCAAACTCTAGCAGTAGTATGAAGCTGCAGACCGGACAAAGGAAAACAGCTTGCTGCATCGAGTTTACCTGTTGCATCAGGAATGGGGTCGCCATGCGGATCTGCTTTAGGATATCCCAAAAATTCATCCAGTTTGTCAATCAGCTTTTTATCGCAAATATGTTCCAGGTCTTCTGCAAGGGCATGTACTTCTGACCAGTCAAATTTTAATTTTTCTGACAGGAAATACTCCCAAAGCCGATGCCGGCGCACAATGCCCAGCGCTACTCTTGTACCATCCTGAGTCAACCGAAACCCTTTGTATGGCTGGTAATGCATCAGCTTCTTGCCTTTTAATTTTTTCATCATGTCTGTAACAGAGGCGGGTGTTGTGTTCAACTCACGGGCCAGTTGGCTGGTGCTTACAGTACGGTTCCGGGTCTGCAGGCGGTACACCGACTTGATATAATTCTCTTCACTGACTGAAAAATTCAACATGTCTAAAAAAATATTTAGACAAATCTAAAATATTTTCCTGAATCTGGCCAATTTCCCGGAATGCTGTATTTTGCTGCTACATGAATCCACAGTCTCTGGTTCGAAATGTATTGCTGCTGGCAATAGCGGCAGCCATTCTGGCTGGTTGCAGGCATGCCCCAGGGCCGGTTTCCCTTTCCGGAGAAGATCCCGTTTCAGCCAGTGATTTCATAGATTTCTTTACCCAACTGAAACTTCCGTATCAGGTTTCAGATACAACTCTGCTAAAAAAAGCAGGAGAAAAAAATTCACTGCGCATCAGCCAAAAAATATTTTTAAGTTTTTTTCCCGATACGGTACTGGAAGTCTTGTTTGGAAAAAAGGCCAGGATAGAACTCTATGCCGTTGGAAAAGCGGAAGCACCCGGTTCTGAAACATACGTTTTGATCAAGGCTGTGCGTGGAAATAAAAAGGCACTTTTACTGGGAGCATTTAGTAAAAAGCACCAGTTGATCGCAGCGATGCCGGTTTTGTTTCCGGATGACCTTGTAGTTACCCGCCAGCATTGTTTAATGGACAGGAAGTTTACGATCACCCGGGTGCTGCAGAGAAAGAATAAAGATGGAAGCTATAGCGAGGGTAAAGATGTCTACGCACTTGATAGTGAAAAAGGCCAGTTCATTCTCATCATGACCGATGCGCTGGAGGACAAGCCTCAGACTCTGGTGAACCCGATTGATACACTTCCTGCACTGCATAAGTGGTCGGGTGATTACAGCAGAGGCACATTTAATCTTGTATCAATTCGTGATGGGCGCCGGCTGGGCCGATTACGGTTTTTTATCCATTTTGATAAAGGAAATAAATGCAGGGGTGAACTGAAGGGTGAGGCCAGCATTCGGTCTTCCACTGTTGCAGAATATAATGAAGGAGGCGATCCCTGCAAACTCAGGTTTATTTTTAATGCATCCTCTGTGCAGCTAAAAGAAATAGAGGGCTGCGGATCATACAGGCCTCATGCATGTTCCTTTGACGGGTTATTTCCAAAGAAAAGGAATAAGAAAACTGCGACCCGGAAAAACGGTATCTGACCCAAGCCGCATCCAGGCAAATTAATATTTCTTTTTAAACTGTATGACAGGGAAAACAGTACAGACACATGCAAAAAAATAATGCAGATCCGCCAATGACATATCAGCCAACAGGAGTTGTTCATTTTTTACCCACAGACCAAATCTTTCCGGAATAATTGAACCATTAGAATTACTGCAGATACCGTATTTTGCACTTTGTGTAAAAAAAACACATTATGAGTTTTACATCCTTTCAGATTCCTTATCCTGTGGAAAGTCAATACAGCAAGAAGCTGGCATATTTCTCGATGGAATTTGCCATTCATCAGCCTCTGAAGATCTATAGTGGCGGGCTGGGCTTCCTGGCCGGGTCACACCTGCGCAGTGCATATGAATTGCGTCAGAATCTGGTTGGGGTCGGGATTTTATGGAAATACGGTTATTATGATCAGGAACGAAACCAGGACCAGACGCTGGAAGTCGCATGGAATGAAAAGAATTATTACTTTCTGAAGGATACCGGAATAAAATTCCAGGTTACTATTCACGAACACCCGGTGTGGGTAAAAGCCTGGTATCTGGATCCGGAAATATTTAAGACGGCGCCTTTATTTTTATTGTCGACTGACCTGCCGGAGAATGATTATGTATCGCAGACAATTACACATCGGTTGTATGATGCGAATGTCGCCACAAAAATTGCTCAATTCATTTTATTGGGTGTGGGCGGAGCACGGCTGCTCGAACTAACCGGTTTCGAACCGGACTGTTATCACCTCAATGAAGCACATGCAGTGTCTGCAGCATTTTACCTCTATCAAAGGCATGGAAATAATATCGAAGAGGTCAGGAAGAAACTGGTGTTTACCACACACACGCCGGAGGAAGCAGGCAATGAGACACACGATATTTATTTATGTCATAAAATGAGTTACTTCTGCGGACTTACGGTGGAGGAGGTTAAAAAATTATACGGCCACGAAAGCGATTTGTTTAATCATTCTCTTGCCGCATTGCGGTTTGCCAGGATTGCCAATGGCGTGTCGCAACTGCACGGCCATGTAGCAAGGGCGATGTGGGGAAAATATGAAAACATTTGCCCGGTAATTTCCATCACCAATGCACAAAACTGGCGCTACTGGGCCGATAAACAATTATATAAGTTTTCTGAAGCCGGCGATGAGTATGGATTTGATGATAGAAAATGGTACCTGAAAAAAAGAGCTTTCGAAATTGTGGCAGATCAAACCGGGAAACTTTTTAATCCGGAAATTTTCACCATCGTATGGGCCAGGCGCTTTGCCGGGTATAAGAGGGCTATGCTTATAACTTCGGATGAAGAAAGATTTAACCGGCTGATGAATGAGCATACATACCCCGTGCAGATCATCTGGGCCGGAAAGCCCTATCCGGTGGATCATCCTGCCATCAGTGAATTTAACCAACTTGTACATTTAAGCAAGAGGTTCACCAACATGGCGGTTTTGACCGGTTACGAACTTGCCCTTTCAAAAAGAATGAAACAGGCCGCTGATTTGTGGCTGAACAATCCACGGGTGCCAAGAGAAGCTTCCGGAACCAGTGGTATGACTGCAGCAATGAACGGGGCAGTCAATTTTTCTACAGACGATGGATGGATTCCGGAGTTTATCAATCACGGACACAATGGATTTGCGATTCCGAAAACCGCCTATGCGGGTATGGCGGTGCATGAACAGGATGAGTACGATCTCGGTAAATTATATGAAATTCTGGAATCAGAGATTCTGCCGCTTTATTACGACAATCATACAACCTGGCGGCAGATTATGAAAAATGGCATGCAGGATGTGCGGCATCGTTTCGACAGCAACCGGATGGCACATGAATATTATACATTGCTATACCGGTAGCCAGTTCTGAAATGTTTGCAGTTCTATGATTTAAGAATCAAATCTGCTATACCCGCTCCAGATAACTTTCAACTGCCTCACAGGTGCAAACCAGGTTTCTGTCCCCATACGTATTATTGATCCGGGCCACAGCAGGCCAGAATTTATTCTGCACGACATACTGGAGCGGGAAGGCAGCTGTTTGACGGCTATACACATGAGCCCAGTCATCTGCAGTTACTGTTAACTGCGTATGCGGCGCATTCTTAAGTGGATTATCTTTTTTATCAGATCGTCCTTCTTCAATATCTCTGATTTCTTCCCGAATCGCCAGGAGGGCATCACAAAATCTGTCCAACTCTGCCTTATCCTCGCTTTCAGTTGGTTCAATCATGATGGTGCCTGGTACCGGGAAACTCATAGTAGGCGCATGAAAGCCGTAATCCATCAGCCTTTTAGCCACATCTTCTGCTTCAATTTCGGCTGTTTTTTTGAATGGCCGCAAATCGGCAATGAATTCATGAGCACAGGTACCCTGGCTGCCCAGGTAAAGTATGTCAAATGCACCCTGCAATTTTGCACGCATATAGTTTGCATTTAAAATGGCATACTCTGTTGCTGCTTTTAACCCATCCGATCCCATCATGCGTATATATGCATAACTAATGAGTAAAATGGAAGCAGAACCAAAAGGAGCAGCCGACACTGCGCCACGGGTTTCGCTGGCCGAATGCCCTGGCAGGTGAGGAGCCAGGTGTGCTTTTACACAAATAGGCCCCACACCGGGTCCGCCCCCTCCATGCGGAATGGCGAAAGTTTTATGCAGGTTCAAGTGGCATACATCGGCGCCAATTAGCCCCGGTGCAGTCAATCCAACCTGAGCATTCATATTGGCACCGTCCATATACACCTGGCCACCATGCTGGTGAATGATGTCCGTAATTTCTTTAACTGTTTCCTCAAAAATGCCATAAGTGCTGGGATAGGTGATCATGATGCCGGCCAGCTCCTGGCTATGGCTGGCAGCTTTTTCTTTGAGATCTGCTACATCAATATACCCATTTTCCATCGCCTTGATAACGACTACCTTCATCCCGGCCATCACGGCAGAAGCAGGATTTGTGCCATGTGCTGAAATGGGAATCAGCATTACATTTCTCTGCTGTTGCCCGTTGGCTTTATGATAGTTGCGGATGGTCAGCAAGCCTGCGTATTCTCCCTGTGCGCCACTGTTGGGTTGCATGCTGCACGCATCCAGTGCAGTAATATTACAGAGATACTTGCTGAGTTCATCTATGATATATCTGTATCCCTGCGTCTGCGGGGAAGGTGCAAAAGGGTGTATGGAGGCCCATTCGTTCCAGCTGACGGGCATCATTTCTGTAGCAGCATTCAATTTCATGGTACAACTTCCCAGCGAAATCATGGATGTGTTGAGAGATAGATCTTTATTCTCCAGGTATTTTATATACCTCATCATCTGGCTTTCGCTATGGTGTGTGTTGAAAACAGGGTGTGTCAGAAAAGAAGAACTCCGCCGCAAAGAAGCAGGCAGACACAGCAGGTCTGCATCTTGTGCAATGTGAAAAGAAACAGGGTCTGTGTCATTTTCGAAACAATTGATCAGGTCACAAAGATCTTCCGGCCGGGTTGTTTCATCCAGGGAGATGCCTATAAGGTGTTTACTAATATTCCGCAGGTTGATCTGTTGCCGTTCTGCTTTCTGATGTATCAGATCTGCATCCGATACCTGTACAGTGATACTGTCAAAAAAGTTTTGAGAAAGAAGTTCAAAACCTCTTTCACGGAGTGCATCAGCAACGGTTTGTGCCAGTAATGCAATGTTCCTGGCAATGTTCTGAATCCGGCGGGGACCATGAAACACGGCATACATAGCCGCCATATTGGCCAGTAATGCCTGAGCGGTGCAGATATTGGATGTGGCTTTTTCTCGTTTGATATGCTGTTCTCTTGTTTGCAGGGCCATTCTCAGGGCACGGTTTCCTTTTGCATCAATGCTCACCCCGATGATGCGTCCAGGAATACTTCTCTTAAATTCTTCTTTGGCAGCAAAAAAAGCGGCATGCGGGCCGCCAAATCCCATGGGTACCCCAAAACGCTGTGCAGAGCCAACCGCTGCATCGGCGCCCAGTTCGCCGGGTGGGGTTAATAAGGTTAATGCCAGCAGGTCTGTTGCCATCACCACATAACCTCCGGCCTGCTGTACCAGGCTGATGAAATTTCTATAATCTTCTACAGATCCTTTGTCGTTAGGATATTGAACAATGGCACCGAAATAAGTCTTATCCGGCGTTGCTGAGTTATATGCTCCTTCCACAATTTCAATACCAAGTGGTGCAGCACGGGTGTACAACACTTCTTTCGTTTGCGGAAAGATTTCTGTGTCTACAAAAAATTTCGGCCGGTCAATGTGATCCTGCTTATTCAGGGAATTAAAAAACATGGTCATGGCTTCGGCAGCGGCTGTTGCTTCGTCAAGTAACGATGCATTGGCAATGGGCAATGATGTCAGGTCACTGACCATTGTTTGAAAGTTAAGAAGGCTCTCGAGCCTGCCTTGCGAAATTTCTGCCTGGTAGGGTGTGTATTGCGTGTACCAGCCCGGGTTTTCAAAAACGTTTCTTAAAATAACAGAAGGGGTAATAGTGCCATAATATCCCTGGCCGATATAGGTCTTATACATTTTATTTTGCGCAGCGACTTCTTTGATGTGTTTCAGATATTCAAATTCAGTCATGGCAGCTGGTGTGGAAAGTGGCTCCTGCATGCGGATCGATGAGGGAACGGTCCGGTCAATCAACTCTTCCAGACTACCTGCTCCAATTGTATGAAGCATTTCCCTGCTGGCCTCAGCGTGGGGTCCGATATGCCGGGTGGCAAATTCATTTTCTTGTTGTCCTCTCTTGATCATCTCGGATGTATTTTTTATTTTTTCAGAAGTGGCTATGCAGCCCGGAAGCCGGGCTTTTTTTGTGGCGCAAAGGTACGGTCTGCAGTGTATTCATTCTCGCCGTGTTTTTACCGGTGGAAAATAATAATTACCTGTGCCTACTTTGTTTCAGGGAGGGAAGATGCAGATATTTACCTTTGCTGTATGGATTCGAAAATTCTGACCAACTGGCAGAAGAAATCGGCTGAAAGGCAGAAAATATACAGGCATTTTTTGCGACGGGCCAAAAAGAATGATATCCTGAAGCATTTGCCGGTGCTGCACCAGGAAGCATTTTCCAGGATTGATTGTTTGCAGTGTGCCAACTGCTGCAAAAACTATTCACCCCGGTTTAAAACTCCCGATATCAAACGCATCAGCAGGCATCTGAATATGAAGGAAAGTGCATTTATTGATACATACCTGCTGGTAGATGAAGATGGAGATTTCGTTGTGAATTCACTTCCCTGCCCGTTTCTTCGTGTGGATCACACATGTGCTATTTATGGCCAACGCCCATCAGACTGCAGCAGGTTTCCCTATACAGATGAAGATGTTATTTTCCGCAGACAAACGCTGACGATGAAAAATTCTGAGTTTTGCCCCATTACCTATTTCGTTCTGGAGGGTTTGATGCAAAAAATGAAATAACTGGCTCAAGGGAATGCCTGGTTCTCAAAAAGAATCCTATTCATACTCTGAGCCGTGCATTGGTTTTGAAAAATGAAATCTTAGACCATAACATACTGACTATACTGGAAGTAACAGTTTCAGGGCTATGATGCATTTGTCAATTCTTCCCATGCGGCGGTTAAGGGGCGTTGGATGCCATCGCCTTTCCATTGATCTGCGCCGGGTATGCTTGTCGCTTTCAGAACTTCATCCTTTGTTTTTCCTTCTTTGATTTGTTTTTGAACAAAGTCCAGCACCTGTCCCAGGTAAGCCCGAAATGCTTTAAGATCATCTGCAGTACCGGTTACCTCATATCCGGTTCCGGCATGTCCGAATATATATTTTGTTGTGGATCCGAATTTGTCAATGCCTTTCTCAAGTACTTGCATCCAGTTTCTTAAATGGGCGCCAGCCGGGCGGTCCACATACGGGTGGCGGCGGTTGAATACCAGGTCGCCACAGTGAACGATTTTCTGGTTTTCGAAATGTACATAGCTATCGCCATTAGTATGTGCAGGCCCAAAATAATAAAGACCGATGTTCTCCTTCCCGATTTTCTGTCTCCAGATATAATTATATTCCTGATCGGGAAACAGTTGTTTCGTTTCTGTTTTGTTTTGGCGAGCTACATTTTCCTGATTGATCCTGCTGTTGGTATGGGCTACCACATGAGCTGCAATTCCTTTGAATGAAATGTTTCCAGCGGTATGATCTCCATGATGGTGAGTATTGATCAGCAGCCGTACCGGCGGGGCATTGGTTTGCCATGCTTCAGGTACTCTCTTTTTCAATTCCTCAATAAGGTGCTGGCTTTGTTCCGGAAATTGGGCATCCACCACCACAATTTCTTTTTGCTGCAGTAAAAATGCGATAGTTCCGCCCCGTTCAGAAAAAATTCCAAGCTGATCTGTAAGCATGGTTATTTTCCAGGGTTCCTGCTGTAAGGCAGCGAATAACTGGTTTCTGCCTGCTGCGAAGGCTCCCGCAGTGAGCATTGAGTTTTGAAGAAATGAGCGGCGGTTCATATAATCAGGTTTTTATTATACTGAAAAAAAGGATGATGCAGGTCCCTGTTTCGGTATTGCTGCAGCAGTTCAATACCCGAATTTACGTAATCCCGGGGCTTTGAACCATGTTACCAGCACCACAAGGAGAGTCATGGAGCCGCCAAAGATGACACTGGGCACCAGTCCCATCAAGCTGGCAGCCAGGCCACTTTCAAACTGGCCCAGTTCGTTTGAAGAATTGATGAAGATTGAATTAACAGAAGAAACCCTGCCCCTCATTTCATCGGGAACAAACAATTGCACAATAGTACCCCGTATAATCACACTCACTCCGTCAAATATTCCGCTGACAAAGAGTGCCAAAAAACTAAGCCAAAAATTTTGGGATAATGCAAACAGGAGAATGCACAATCCAAATCCAGCTACTGAAACAAGCAGTTTTTTTCCCTGGCCTCCTCTTAGGGGATGTGCAGTAAGCCAGGCAATAGCGATAAAATTGCCCATGTAGGTGGCTGCAACCAGCCAGCCCAGCGCCTGCGGGCCTGCTTGTAAGATATCGGTTGCAAAGGCAGGCAAGAGGGCTACTGCTCCGCCAAAAAGTACAGCAAACATATCCAGGCTCATAGCGCCCAGCAATGCTTTTTTGTTCCATACAAAACGTAGTCCTTCTTTTACACCATCCCACGTCTTGCTGCTGCCGCGCCAGCTAACTGGTTTCGGTTTTATTTTCTGAAACAAAATGAATGCAATGCCAGTGCTGGCACACACGATGATAAAAGCGGTGCTGATATTGGTGAAACCCATCAGTATTCCCGCCAGGGCCGGCCCCGTAACTGCAGCCAATAGCCACACCATACTATTTATCGAAACCGCTTTAACCAGGTTTTCAATCGGTACCAGTTGGGCAAGAAACGCATGGAAGGCGGCTCCGGCAAAAGCTCTCAGGGCTCCTGTACAGGCAACGAGCAGGTAGATGCTCCACTCAATCGCCGGCCTGTTGAAATGTTCCTGCATGCGGTCCGATGTGACAAACAATAAACCAAGCATCAGGAAAAAATAAAGCAGTATGCAGATACTGAGTAGCCGGTGCTTGTTGCTTTTGTCTACCTGAACCCCGGCAGGCAACGCAAGCGCAATAGCAGGAATAACTTCGGCAAGACCCAAAATGCCTAAAGCCAGTTTGCTTCCGGTTAATTCATATAGCCGCCATCCCAGCAGTACGGGTGTCATCCGAAGGCCGGAAATAAAAAGGATACGGGCAATGATAAACCAGGTAAATTCTTTATTGATGAATACGGAGCGGATATTTCCGGGTATTTGCATGCAGGTTGTCTGTAAATTCTTGTTATTTTGTTTGTCTCAAAACCCGGATGATGAAATTGTGAGCCCTGTGTTGTTTCAGGGTAATGTCAGGTAATGCTGCCCTTCATCATACTCCATTTCCAGTGCATCAGTAATAGTCTGTACATGTTTTTCATTGGCCAGGAAATCTGCATGGCTGACATCCACAAATAATGTTTTGATGTTGTGCTGCCGGATATAATGTGTATAGGTTTCCTGGAGGCTAAACAAGTAATCATCCGGGATATTTTGTTCATAAGACCTGTTTCTGTTCTTAATATTGGATTGCAGTTTAGATACAGGGGCATGCAGATAGATCAGGATATCAGGCTGTATCAGTTGCTGATGAATAATTTCAAACAAACGCTGGTATAGCCTGAATTCATCTTCGGGCAGGGTAACTTTTGAAAACAAAAGGCATTTGGTAAACAGGTAATCAGAAATAGTGATGCTCTGAAACAGATCTTTTTGCTGAACCAGTTCTTTGAGTTGTTTATACCGTTCGGCCATAAAAAACAACTCAACAGGAAATGCATATTGCCTGGGGTTTTCATAAAATTTAGGCAGAAAAGGGTTGTCGGCAAACTCTTCCAGGATCAGGCGGGCATTATAGTGCTTACTCAGCAAATGTGCCAGGGTTGTTTTGCCCGCCCCGATATTTCCTTCAATGGTAATAAAATGATAGTTCATGTGCAGGAGTGCAAAATACTTTAAATGAAAGGGCCCGGTACTGCACACTGAAAAATTGTGGAAAAAATCAGGAAACCTTTTTTACTGGCAAATGGTCCTGGCATTCGTGAAGGAGCTGCACGATGGATTGATGTGCCAGCGGGTGCATGATGTCCGGCGCAATTTCGGCAAGAGGTTCGAGAGCAAATCTGCGGTTGGGCAATTCCGGGTGAGGTATTTGTAAAAGAGGATATTGATGCACTTCTTCGCCAAAGAGCAGAATGTCGATATCAATAATGCGGGGACCGAATTTTTCTTTACGTACCCGACCCATTAATTTTTCAATTCGCAGCACCCGGCGCAGCAACTGTCGGGCATTTAATTCTGTTTCTACCACAAGGGCCTGGTTCAGAAACGGAGGCTGCTGTGAATTACCCCATGGCGCTGTTTCATAGAGAGACGATGCCTTGCTGATGCAACCACTGTTCAGGGCTATCAAACCTCGGGCAGCGGAAAGGTTTTCTTCCCGGTTTCCCAGATTCGATCCCAGTAATAAACAGGCTTTTACCATATTGCCCAAATATCTTCATTTCACCGGTAACAGGGAAAAGGGAATTTTCAGACTGCTGAACTTATTTAGATACTTTTGCCACCCGGTATGAACCAGCATACAAACAGGTACAATCAGATGGCCGCTTTATGGGCAATCATCAAAGCCAGTTTCAAAGGAATACTGGTACACCCCGGCGCTATTTTTTTCAGTATATTATTTCCGGTCATTTTTGTACTCATCTTTGGCGCTTTTGGCACCGGTTCCCAGGTGCGTTTTCGGGTGGCCCTGTCCCCCGGATCAGATACCGCAAATGTTTTTTTTCAATACCTGAAGAATAATGAAGCCATACGGATTGTTTCTTATCAGGATTCGGCTGTACAACGCAAGGATCTGCTCAAGGGAACCCTGACCGGTGTCCTTTATGTTGAAGAGGCAAAGGACTCACTCCGGCAAATTTTCTATAAACTCTATATCCGTTCTACCACAGCCAGTATGAATACATTGGGTGCATTGATGCAGGTGCTCGATTACTCAAGGCTTCAGTTTGAATCAGCAGTATCAGCTTCCCGGCAGCAGATTGTGGTCATAGAGCCGCCACAGGTGGAACAGGTCAGAAAATACCGGCAGATTGATTTTATTCTGCCGGGACAACTTGGATTTTCCATTCTTTTTTCCACGTTATTCGGAATTGCATTCACCTTTTATACCCTACGAGAACAATTGGTGCTGAAACGGTTTTATGTTACACCGGTCAAAAAAATTAATATCCTGGTTGGCATTGGCATCAGCCGGCTGTTTTTTCAGCTCCTAAGCGTAGTGGTGCTGCTTTTGTTTGGCCACCTTGTTTTGCATTTTACTCTTCAAAATGGATTGCTGACTTTTCTGCAAATAATAGGGCTGACAGTATTGATGCTTTTTTTCCTGCTGGCAGTGGGTTTAATTTTCAGCAGCCTTGCCCGCTCCGACACATCCATTCCACTCATGATCAATCTGTTTGGATTTCCACAAATGCTTTTATCCGGAACATTCTTTCCCATCGAGGTTTTCCCAAAATGGCTTCAGGCTGCATGTCGTGTACTACCGCTCACCCAGTACAACGAGGCAGCCCGGAAAATTTCCTTTGAAGGCCAAACGATCTTTGCATGTGGTAAGGAGCTGGGCATTCTTGCAGTGTGGATGATAGCGGCCTATGCCATCTTATTCCGGGTGATGAAATGGGAATGAATGAGTCAAAACGGTACTAATTTTTTCCGACAAGCATTCTCCTGAGCGGGAGGATCTCTTGTACTAATGATACATCATACATGAAAATATTAAAACTAGGCATTATCAGCGCAGTCGTCTTGTTTGTTTTGGTTACACTGTTGTCATTCCTGTTTCCAGGCAGGGTGAGGATATCCAGGGCCTCTGATATATATAGCAGCCGTGCAGCATTACTGGCACAACTGGCTGATACCGCCGCCTGGCGCAACTGGTTTCCCGGGGCTGATACAGCAACGACGTTGCCTGAAATTTCAGAAAAATCAGACAGCAGTATACTGGTTTCACGAAACCTGTTGGGTGGCAGAAGAAGTACCATGGGCTGGAATATTTTTGCAACACCCGACAGCAATATTTTTACTGTTCAGTGGTTTATGGAAATTCAACTGCGTTGGTACCCATGGGAAAAATTTTCGGGATTGTTAATGGAAAAAAGATATGCACCAACTATGGAAAAAGGACTGGAGCAATTGAAAATGCAACTGTCGGGTGGCGGTCAGCTGCCATAAATAAATTTCAGGTTGCGCTGAATACCGCTGAATTTTGCACGCTGCAGCGGAGACCCTTTAAAGAATTCACGAAATTGTGCCTCTGTCATCTCTTGCCATTCGTTACTGGTAAAATTTAAAATAGCAGGAAGGGCAGTAAAAGCAGGTTCGTGGTGCGGACGGCTGAAACGGTTCCATGGGCACACATCCTGGCATGTATCACATCCGAAAATCCAGTTTTCGAACCGGTTTTTCATGTCCTCCGGAATCAGCATTTCCTTCCACTCTATTGTGAAATACGAAATACAGCTGCTGCCGTTCACTACTTTGCCGGGCAGTATTGCGCCGGTAGGGCATGCGTCAATGCAGCGGGTGCATGTGCCGCAATAGTCCGGAGCAAAAGGGTCATCATATTCGGTTTCCAAATCGGTAATCAGGGTGGCAATGAAGAAAAAAGAACCGGCTTGTTTAGTGATCAGATTGCCATTTTTGCCAACCCAGCCCAAGCCGCTTTGTACGGCCCAGGCTCGTTCCAGTACCGGTGCACTGTCCACAAAACCCCTGCCTTCAACAGGGCCTGCCTGATCTTTTATCCGTTGCAACAATTGTTTCAACATGTTCCTGATGATCTGATGATAATCCCGGCCATAGGCATAGGTTGCCACAGAAGGTTGATCTGCTTCCTGATGTACCGGTGGAAAATAATTTTTCAACAGGGTGATGACAGATTTTGCTCCCGGTACCAGCTTGCGGGGATCAATTCTCAGGTCAAAGAAATTTTCCATATACTGCATCGTTCCATGCATTCCCTGGTGCAGCCATTTTTCAAGCCGGATCGCATCTGCTTCCAGAAGTTCTGCTTTTGCAATGCCGCAGGTATCAAAACCGGCCTCCCGGGCTGCAGCGTATATTGTTTTTTTGGGCAGAAATGGCATCATTTCCTGTCTATATTTTATTATTTTGATATTTTAGTTAATTTCATAACAATAAATCGTTTTTTCGGATAAAATTCCTACCTGGCACTGCTGAAAAAAATAACCTGGTGAAATAATAAAATAAGATACATGCAAAAGAAAACCTTATCCTGCATCCTTTTGATTTTCCTTACTCTTGTTTCAACCGCACAAGACTTCAGTAAAATTAAGTTTGGGGAAATTACTGCAAAAGATTTTTCGACCACGGTTTATTCTGTGGACAGCAATGCGCAGGCATTTGTTATCGCCGATATCGGGTCCAGTGATATTCAGGGTAACCTCAAAGGCTGGTTTTCCTTGTACTACAAGCATTACCGCCGTATCCACATCCTGAACAAAGGGGGGTACGATCTTGCCGATGTCACAATCCGTCTATACGCAGACAAAGATGAGGAGGAAGTGCTTGATAAATTAAAAGCGGTAACCTATAATCTGGAAAATGGAAAAGTAACAGCAACAAAGCTCGACATCAAATCCGGAGTATTCAGGGAAAACCTGGATAAAAACTGGACGGCCCGAAAGTTTACATTACCCAATGTAAAAGAAGGTTCAATTATCGAGTATGAATATGTCATCAAATCAGATTTTTTACAGAACCTGCAGCCATGGGAATTCCAGGGCGCCTACCCCAGGCTATGGAGTGAATACAAACTTTCGTTACCTGAATTTCTCGGTTATGTGTTTCTGACCCAGGGCTTCAAAACCTACGACATACAAAACCGTAAAGACCGCTATGAATCCTTTAATATTATGGACACTCGAAGCAGTGGAGCATCAGAACAGTATAATTTCAGCGCCACGGTAACTGATTTTCATTGGGTGATGAAAAATGTTCCTGCCTTGAAGGAAGAGAGTTTTACCTCAGCCCTGTCCAATCATACCAGTAAAATAGAATTTCAGCTGAGCGAACTTAGAAAACCTCTTGTGGAAACAAAGGTTATTGAAAGCTGGCCAAAAGTGGTTGAATCCATGCTGGAATCGGAAAATTTCGGGAAACACCTCAAAAGCAAAAACGACTGGCTTCTGGATGCACTGGCTGCTGAAACCGCAGGAGTGAAGGATAAAGAAGAACTGGCCCGAAGAATGTTTTATTATGTCCGCAACCACTATACCTGTACCAACCACAGCCGGTACACAATAGATCAGAACCTGAAAAGCATTCAAAAGACCCGAAAAGGATCAGTGGCTGAGATCAACCTGCTACTGACTGCCATGCTGCAGGCTGCAGGGGTGCCTGCTGATCCTGTGATTCTGAGCACCAGGCTACACGGGAAAACCTATTCATTGTACCCACTAATGAGCCAGTATAACTATGTTGTTTGCAGGATTAATATATCTGGCAAAGATCTGTACCTGGATGCATCGGAGCCATCGTTAGGGTTTGGAAAATTGCCACTTCGCTGTTTTAATGGCGCTGCCCGGGTAATCAATAAAGCTGCAGAGGCCATTGATCTGAACGCAGACCATCTCAAAGAAATCAAACACAGCAGTGTATTTATTGTGAATGATGAGCAGGGCAAACTGGCGGGCAATGTGACACAAACCCCCGGATATTATGAGTCGTTCTCCATCCGGCAAAAGGTAGAGGAATCCGGGAAAGAAAAACTTCTGAAAGAAGTGCAGGAACAGTATGGCGCTGATGCGGTCATCAGCAACTTCAATATTGATTCGGCTGCAAGATGGGAACAACCAGTGGTTATCCGGTATGAACTGGAACTGAAAGGAGACAAAGAAGATATCATCTACCTGAACCCCATGATGGGTGAAGGATATAAAGACAACCCTTTTAAGTCTGCAAGACGCCTGTACCCGGTGGAAATGCCTTATGCAATGGATGAAACTTATGTGCTGTACCTGGAAGTGCCGGCAGGCTATGTGGCAGATGAACTGCCAAAATCAATGATCCTGAAACTGAATGAGCAGGACGATGCCATGTTTGAATACCGTATCAGCCAGTCAGACAATGTCATTTCACTCCGGTGCAGAATCCAGTTCAAACGGGCTCATTTTATGCCCGATGAATATGAAACGTTGAGAGAATTTTTTAATCTGATTGTGAATAAACAATCCGAACAGGTCGTGTTTAAAAAGAAAGGCTGATGTTGTTACGATTCCTTTTTCTGCTCTTGTTTTTTGCTGCCTGCGGGCAACCATTGCGGGCCGGTGGAGGAGAATATGACGTGGCACACATACCCCCTGATCTGCTACGCAATGCCAATGCGGTGAAGCGGACAGAGCAGATATATTTTGAAATTTTGAATTCAGGAGAAGCAGTACTGAAAAAAAAATTTGCAATCACCATACTCAATGCTGCTGGTGATGAGCTGGCTTCCTTTTCTGAACACTACGATCACCTGCATGAAATAAAGAATATTGAAGGCGCACTTTACGATGCCTCCGGCAATGAACTGAAGCGGCTGAAAAACAAACAGGTTCTTGATTTCAGCGGCACCGATGATGGCACACTCGCAGATGATCAGCGTCGCAAGGCGCATCATTTTTATTATAAAAAGTGGCCATATACAGTAGAGTATGAAGTGGAAATTATTTACAATGGAACCTTGTTTTTCCCTGTATGGGTGCCCCGTGATGAGGAACTGTTGTCTGTACAGCAAAGTCGCTTCACCCTGACTGCCCCTGTGTATTACAAACTCCGGTATAAAGCATTTCAGCTTTCATCCCTGCCTGCTGAAGCGGCGCCCGGAAACGGGAAAAAATCGCTGATTTGGGAGATCAGATCTTTACCTGCACTTTCTAATGAATATGCAGCGCCGCATTGGTTCAGCTTCAACCCGGTGCTTTTTACCGCCCCTTCAGAATTCGAGATGGAGAAGTATAAAGGAAATATGGAAACCTGGCAGGAATTCGGAAAGTTTGTGTATGAATTAAAAAAAGGAAGGGACAAACTTCCGGAACAGGTGCGCCAGGCGGTGCAGAAAATCGTTTCGGGCACTAATGATCCTAAAGAAAAAATTACCCGGCTGTATGAATACCTGCAAAAGAATACCCGTTACATCAGCATCCAATTGGGAATTGGCGGATGGCAGCCATTTGATGCAGCTTTTGTGGCAGGCAAAGCATACGGCGATTGTAAAGCGCTTACGAACTACATGTACAGTCTCCTGAAAGAAGCAGGAATCTATTCGGTCTATACACTGGTACGGGCAGGCCGAAGAGCTCCTCCGGTCATCGCCGATTTTCCGGCGCAGCAGTTTAACCATGTTATACTTGCAGTGCCTCTTCAGGAAGATACGTTGTGGCTGGAATGTACCAGCCAGACTTTACCTGCCGGCTACCTGGGCAGCCACACTGACAATCGGTATGCTCTCATGATTACCGAGGAAGGGGGCAGGCTGGTGCGAACACCATCCTACGGAGTGAAAGAAAACCTGGAATTGCGCAGGATAAAGGCCACACTTGATGACGAAGCTACACTGCATATCTCAGCGATAAGCAGCTATGGAGCCCTGCAGCAGGAAGAGTACCATGATCTGATTCATTACCAGCCCAAAGACAAAATAAAGGAAACACTTGAAAGACATCTTGGATTTGCGACTTACGAGATTAATGATTTCGCATACACAGAACAGAAATCTGCCTTGCCGGTCATCGAAGAAAAACTGGAAATCATTGCCAGGAATTATGCGACAATCACTGGCAAGAGGCTTTTTATTGTACCCAATATAATGACCCGTTTGTCGCAAAAACTGCCGGTGGATTCAGCCAGAAAACTGGAACTTCAATTTGATGTTGCATACAGAGATATTGATTCCGTGGAGATTCTAATACCGGGAGGCTATCTGCCCGAATCTGTGCCAAAAGATGTATTGCTACAAACAGAATTTGGGAGTTATGAAAGCAGGATTGTGCTGAAAGAAAACCGGTTGTTTTACTTCAGGAAAATGGTACGGGCAAATGGCCGGTATCCGGCATCTCAGTACCCGGCGATGGCACAGTTTTTTGAATCGGTGTACAAAGCAGACCGGAACAGGGTGGTGCTGGTTCAAAACCAGTAATCTGTTGTAAAGCCGGTTGAATTTCTCATGAATTCTCTGATATAGAAAGCGATGTTCCTTATATCGTTTAAAATAAACCAGTTTGTCAGCAAAATCCAGCAATATTTATCACGCCCCCACCTGAAATAATTTCAGGATTATTTTGCTCTTTATGACTTTCGTGCAGGTAAGTTTAAAATTATATGACAGAGTAACACACCCGGCCCCCCAGACGGATTAATGAATGATTTTTGCAGCAAGTAAAACGTTCCTGGAAACAGGGCGCATTGAATGTGAAAAGAATCTTTTAACTAAAAAAGGGCCCTGAATATGGGCATAGGAGGGAGCTATGAATCTTGGAAATTTTACTATAAAGGCCGCTGAGGCGATACAGCAGGCACAGCAGATTGCCTTTAATGCGCAAAGCCCGAATATTGAGGTGGAGCATCTGTTAAAAGCCCTGCTCGATCAGCAGGATTCTCCTGTCGAGTATTTATTGAAGAAAAATAATGTGACCGTGCACCTGGTTGTCAGTAAGCTTGATGAACTCATCCGTAAACTCCCTAAAACATCCGGTGAGGCGGCACAGCAGATTGGCCGTGATGCCAACAATGTGGTTTTAAGGGCAGGCGCTGCACTCAAACAGTTTAATGACGAGTTTGTAACACCCGAACATTTGCTGCTGGCAGTCGTTCAGGGAAATGATGCAGCCGGTAAATTATTAAAGAACTCAGGACTGTCAGAAAAAGGTTTGGTAACTGCCATCAAAGAATTGCGGAAAGGAGAGACCGTCACTTCACAAACACAGTCGCAGGAAATCAATGCGCTGAATAAATATGCCAAAAACCTGAACGAACTGGCAAGACAGGGAAAACTTGACCCGGTGATCGGAAGAGATGATGAGATCAGAAGGACACTGCATATACTTTCCAGAAGAACAAAGAACAACCCTATTCTCGTTGGTGAACCCGGAGTTGGTAAGACTGCCATTGCCGAAGGTATTGCGCATCGTATTGTAAACGGCGATGTGCCGGAAAACCTGAAATCAAAAATTATCTATGCACTGGATATGGGATTACTCATTGCAGGTGCAAAATATAAAGGTGAGTTTGAAGAAAGATTAAAAGCCGTGGTAAAAGAAGTAAGTACCAGCGAAGGGGAGATAATTCTTTTCATTGATGAGATACACACCCTCGTAGGTGCAGGGGGCGGCGAAGGCGCCATGGATGCTGCCAATATTTTGAAACCTGCATTGGCCAAAGGCGATCTGAGGGCAGTGGGTGCAACAACGCTTAATGAATATCAGAAATTTTTTGAAAAAGACAAAGCCCTTGAAAGACGTTTTCAGAAAGTAATGATCGATGAACCGAATGTGGAAGATGCCATTTCCATTCTGCGTGGATTGAAAGATCGTTACGAAACGCACCACCATGTCCGCATCAGGGACGAGGCCATTATTGCTGCGGTAGAATTATCCAGCCGATACATCACCGACCGTTTTTTACCCGACAAAGCCATTGACCTGATAGATGAAAGTGCAGCGAAGCTCCGCCTGGAGATGAACAGCATGCCAGAGGAACTTGATACACTCGAAAGACAAATACGGCAACTGGAAATAGAACGGGAAGCGATCAAACGGGAGAATGATGAAGCCAAGCTGCATGAGTTGAATACAGAGATCGCCAATCTTTCTGTAGAACGGGACACCTATAAAGCAAAATGGAAACAGGAAAAGGAAGTTGTTGAAAAAATACAGAATGCAAAAGCGGAGATCGAAAATCTTAAGCAACTGGCCGAACGCCTCGAAAGGGAAGGGGATTACGGAAAAGTAGCCGAGATACGCTATGGTAAAATAAAGGAACAGGAAGAAATAATTGAAGCCCTTAATCAGCAACTGGCAATCAGCAACGAGAAACGGTTGTTAAAGGAAGAAGTTGACGCCGAAGACATTGCCGAAAGCGTTGCTAAGTCAACAGGTATTCCTGTGACCAAGATGCTGCAGAGCGATAAAGAAAAATTATTGAAGCTGGAAGAACACCTGCATGAAAGGGTGGTGGGGCAGGATGAAGCCATCACTGCCGTGGCAGATGCCATAAGAAGAAGCCGTGCGGGATTGCAGGACCCCAGGAAACCTATCGGCTCTTTTATTTTTCTCGGTACAACTGGGGTTGGTAAAACAGAACTGGCGAAAGCCCTTGCCGAATATTTGTTTGATGATGAAAGCATGATGACAAGAATAGATATGAGTGAGTACCAGGAAAAACATACGGTGAGCCGCCTTGTAGGTGCACCTCCCGGCTATGTGGGCTATGATGAAGGCGGGCAACTGACCGAAGCGGTGAGAAGAAAGCCGTACAGTGTTATTTTACTCGATGAAATTGAAAAAGCACACCCGGATGTATGGAATGTATTGTTGCAGGTATTGGATGATGGAAGATTGACCGATAACAAAGGCCGGGTGGTGAATTTTAAGAACACAATTATCATTATGACCAGCAATATCGGCAGTCATATCATACAGGACGCATTTGAGAAAGTGACAGAGAAGAATGTAGAAGAAGTAACGGACAAAGCCAAGGTAGAAGTGATGGCCTTACTGCGGCAAACCATACGGCCCGAATTTTTGAACCGGGTGGATGAGATCATCATGTTCCGCCCATTGATGATGAAAGAGATAAAAGGCATTGTGCAGATACAGTTGAACAGTCTGAAGAAACTCGTTGCCGAAAGCGGCATACAGTTACAGTTCAGTGATTATGCCCTTGATTATTTATCCGAGCAGGGTTTTGACCCGCAGTTTGGTGCCCGGCCTTTGAAAAGGTTAATACAAAAAGAAATTGTCAACCAGCTTTCAAAACAAATTTTGGCGGGAGTTATTGATAAGAGTAAGCCGGTACTGGTGGATGTGTTTGGCGAGGCTGTTGTTTTTAGGAATGAGGCAGTGGAATTGGAGAAAACTGGAAAGAAGAAGTAAATTTGAAGCCCCGACGAAAGTTGGGGCTTACATATTTTAAAGCAACTTTTACTTTAAATTGATAATAAAAATATATGCCTTAAAAAAGTGACTTATCTGTTTGGCGCAGGTGCCAGTGCCAATTGTTTGCCAAACTTGTCTTTTGCTTGGGAAAAGAATGGGTCAAAGGATACAGTAGAATTCTTAGATAATGCTGAACGATCTGTTATTGGAACACAAGTTCTTGTCATAGTAGGATATAGCTTTCCTTTTTTTAATCGTGAGATAGATAGGCGAATGCTTTCTAAAATGGGGATAGATCTTGAAAAAATTTATGTCTAAGACAAGAATCCAGACAATGTAGAAAATGGTCTATTATCCGCCTTACCTGGCCATTTTGCTTATGATTTCCCAAGTAAAATAATTAAGCGATCGTCTTACGATCAATATTTTCTTCCTCCTGAGTTTTAAATAGATTCACGCCGTGGTTGGTATACTGAGTTTGCCGAAGTATCATCCGCCAACCACAGGACTTAGGACTTCTTCAGGACTAAAGTCCTTCGTCAGTGTATACATTAACGCGGGCCTCTCCCGAAAGGATGCCTATGGCAAAAGCCGGGGTTAATTGTAGCAGCATCTTCCCGGGCTTTAACCCTGGAAATATATTTACAATGAATTTGCTGTTTTCGTCAACTCACTTTGCGCCACTGGTATTTTCTGTTACAAAAATCAAAAGCAAAGAGATTTAATGATAAAAGAATGAAGTAGTCATCTGCTATTAATCAACCCGTCATATTCCCATAACAATTGTGACTGAGCTTTGCGGCGACAAAAATCATTAACCATTTAAACCTACATTATGAAATCAGTAAAAACAGTTATTATGAAAGCAATTATTGGAGCCGTTCTCTTCTTCAGTACAGCCGGTTCCCTGTTTGCACAGAGGCAGCCTGCATTTGCTGCCACAGAAACGAAAAACAGGATCAAATTTGTGAGGGCTGAAAATGACATGCTGATATTTGATGTGCAGCTGGGCAGCCTTCCTGCAAAGCCAATCATGCTTAGCATTCTTGATGAAGATGGTAATAACATTTTTGAGGAATGGATTTTTTCAGCAAATCATTACTGCCGGTACAAGATCGTACGGAACGATATGACTCAGGTTACTTTTAAGGTAAGCGGGGGTGCATTTTCACTTAACCAGTCATTTAACATTCATTACCGTATTGAAGAAAAGCTGGAAGTCATTGCTGTGAGATGACTTAAATCAGCATTCGTACCATGGAGCAAGGCCGGCCCCTGCAGTAGAGGGGGCTTTTTTTCGCATTTGCCAGTGTCAAAGAACAACTTCACGCCGTCGTTAGGTGTTGTGTGTTGGCAAAGCAGCAATGCAAGACAGCAACGACACGAATTGAGTGGACTATATCCTGCTGCTGGTGAAGCCCAACACACAAAACCAGGTGCAACAGCAGCAGCTGCGTAAATGAAACACCCCAAAAAGTAAAATAATATGGCGGATGACCGCTGGCCTTAAATGAAGATGGTTATACCCGCAGCATTTTATTACGCTCAGTCATTTTCATCAAGCAAAAGAATTCTTGGCTGTATCAGAATAAGGCAGGCAACCTGAATCCTGTTTGAATTTCCTCTAATAAAAGTTGCAGGTAAAGGTAATTCCTGCCCATTCTCATTGCATCGGTAGAGAAGCCGGTGTACTCCTTCAATAAGTTTTTTACTCACCGAATCAGTTACTTTGTTCGCTTCAAAATAATATGTTCCGTCCTGTATAATAATTTTATACCCGTTTTTACGGGCATCTTTTTTTAATACAATATGTTTTTCACTTTTTTCGCCTGTTTTCTGTGCATTTGATTCTGTCGCTGAAAAAAAGCAAAGGAAGCCAATTGACATGAAAAGCACCGGGAAATGCCTGATTCGTTTGTTGTTTTGTGTATTCATAATCTCATTTTTAATGTTTTTGTATGGAAAAACTATCCTGCTGATAATGTGTTTATTCAAAACTGGTTAAAAAAATCCGGGAAAGACAGAGTCAGTCAAATCCGGAACAGAAAGTTAGATAATTTACTTGTATCAGAAAAAAATTCCTCATCTCTATCTGTTGTCGCAGCTAATTAGAAGAAACGATTGGATAGACTGCGGGCATATACAATCTCTGAGTGGCGAATCTGTCAATATGAAGAGATCAGAGTTTAGGCTGATGCCTGATAGTTTTTTCCGGAATTGTAAAAATCAATAGTGTTGTGCTAAGGATTTCTCCTGTGCTAAATTGAGTTGATTGGGAGTGGTTCATTGATAACATGGTTTTGCCAATGATCCAGGCTCCTGCATTGTGGCCTTTCCATTCAGAACCTGGTCTCTGTTCATTGACCACACCGGTCAGCTCTCGTTATTTTAATTTGGTGATTGCAGAAGAATCAACGGGTTGTTGCTGCAATTTTTCTGTATAGGCAGTTACATCTTCAATATGCCGGCTCAATTCAGCTTTTGTCATGGTTACAATACTGCCGTGTCCTTCAAAATGGTAATGAACGGCAATAAATTTTTTGACATGGCTTCTTGTTTCTTCCGGTAAATATTTTTGCATCAACCAGTAATCACTACTGCCTGCTCGTTTTATGGCCTTTTTCATCCAGGCGGGTCCGCAGTTGTATGAGGCAACTGCCAGCAACCAGTCACCATATTCCTGGTATGAGTCTTTCAGCAATGCTGCTGCAGCTACGGTACTTTTGATGTAGTTCAGGCGTTCATCATTGCGACCCGTTTTCAGTCCATAATCCCTGGCAGCTTTAGGCATTAATGCCCATGGACCGATAGCCCCGGTTCTTGTGACGGGATTTTTTTTCATGCCTGATTCAATAAACGCAAGATATTTTAATTCTGCCGGAACTCCGCAGTGCCTGAGCACAGAGTCAAGGGTAGCAAAATGAGTCTTGGTTTTTTCTTTGGCCTTGTCCAGGAAAAAGCCGTTTCGGTTGTTATATTTTTGTACATAAGGAGAGATGGATTCGTTGAGTTCCAGCCTTGGTGCATTTTCAAGGCCACTATTTCCGGTAGTTGGAATGCAGGTGCAGAGGCCATTGGAATCAAACTGGTGCAGTATATTCTTATGAGAAACTGCAGAAACCGGTACCACCCGTTTTGCAACAGCGATCATTCCGGACGCAGCCGCAACAAAGATGAGGCTTCCGGCTACAAACCATGCTTTATATAATTTATGATTATTCATTTTTTCGTTTGATACACACAATGCCAATCAGGAACAGGATTTTAGATTCATTAATGTTTATGACTACCATACAATCCGGGGGTCACGGATGTTCCAGCGCTGAATGGGATACGGTTTGTCTCAAAAAGTGGGGCGTTGTTGTAATTAAAATCTGCGCAAAGGTAATTTACATTACTCAATTACCCTTGTCAATTTTGTTAATAGATGTTAATTACGGTTCTAAGTATATGATACTCATTGAAGAAAATTCACGAAATGAAAAAAGACAAGAGTAAAATGAAAAAAAAGTAATAAAAAGCTGATAAAAATATTGTATCAATGAAAAATTCCGGGACAGGCAATATGGAGGTATAAGATTCCTGCGATACTGAAATGAATAAGATTTTTTTGTTCTTTGACAAAGCAAGTAATGCGACCAACAAAATTGTGTCATTGCTCAGAAGCTATGGAATGATTGAGTATGGCCAATTATTAATAGTTTGTTGCGGCATAAAAAAAAGCGTTCTATTTATGCAGAACGCTTTTTCTGATCTCAGCAGTTTCGGGTATCAATATAAATAATTCAATGCTGTTTTATCATTGTTATTAAAGGGGCGGTTTGTGCCATTGCCAATGCATGCCAGCATCCAGCTACCGCTGTCTGCACCTGTAGGTGTGCCGGGAATATGTACGGCTCCAACTGTTGATGCTCCTTCGTTTGTAGGTGAACCTCCGCAGCTAAAACTCCGGTCCATATAATCTGTATGGCGGAAACCAATGCAATGTCCCATTTCATGCGCAAATACAGAGGTAAGGGTATTCAGTTGCCAGGTTTGATACTTCTTGTTGAATTTTATCTGGTTGTAAGGGGCTCCGCTGCTCGTGGGGAAGCCGGCAGAGGCAATATAAGATCCCCCATTCACTACTTTGATGGTAATATGTGCACCGCTGGAAACCCGCTGAAAGATAAGCCCGAGATTTTCAGCATTGTAGCGGGCAATGGCTGCATCAACAGCGTTTGATACATTGGTACTGACCGATCCGCTGGTGGCAACCATTATAGTCCTTGGTGTTCCGGTAACCAGGCTGGTGGTGCGGTACTGTTCGTTATTGGCAATACGCAGGTAATGACCACCAGGTGCTGTGTTCAGATATTCGTCATCAAGAATAATGTCTCCTTCTACAAGGTAACCGTCTTCATGCTTCTGTACATTGGAAATGCCAAATCCATGTTGCTGGATTTTTGTCAGAACATCTTCAGAAATTTCATTTGATTCAGGATTTTTTACTTCTTTCGAGCAGGAAGTAAAGGCAATGCCCGCTGTCAGAAGCAGTGCAAATGGCATCAATAATTTTTTCATTTTGATAATTTTTTTGTGTGATAAAATACCCATTCCCTTCTCGGGTGTAAAGTCTCTGAACGAAAAGGTAATTTTTTTTTATATGCCATAACAATCTGGGTGCCTTTTTTTTTCAACAGTTCAGGAACCAGACCTGTTTTTTGGGGGATTAATCAATATTTTTAGAACATGAAAGTTGACTTCAGGGCTGGCAGGCCACTCCTGCTTTTTTTTTACTTATACTGTGCGCCCTTTCTTTGGCAAGCAATGGCCGTAGGGGCCCAGCAGCCCGGGCTGGCTCAGAAAATGTCGCCAAATATTCTGAATGAAATCGAATCTTTGAAAGGGCAGGGGCCATTGTGGTTCAGGCTTGCAATCACAAAGGATAGCATTCCCGCCGGCATCTGGAACCCAATGTATCAGGCCATAAAAAAAGCTAATGCCGGCAATCTTGCTTTTATTGATATCCGGGCCGATGCCAGCCAGCTGGTTTCTGAAATTTTGCCAATGAAATCTGTTTTGTTTGTTGAACCTGCCGGCCGGCTGCCGGTGGAAGAATTGCTGATCAGCAATCTGGATCTTTCTGTGAATAAGATTAATATGGTACACCGGTTTTATCCTGAAATAACGGGCGAGGGTGCCGTTGTCTCTATAAAAGAAAATAAACCAGACACAACAGATATTGATTTCAAAAGCCGTTATTTAAGTACAGAACTTTCATCGCAAATCGTCAGCACACATGCAACGATTATGAGTACCATGATTGCCGGCGGAGGCAACAGTTGGCACCTGAGCAGGGGAGCGGCATGGGGCAGTACCATCAGTTCGTCCGGAAATACACTATTATTACCGGACCCTGGTAGTGCGTACCAGCAATATAATATTAGTGTACAAAACCACAGCTATGGGGTGGGAGTTGAAAATTATTATGGCGCCGATGCGGCCGCATACGATGCAACAGCCATTGACCAGCCTTTACTGCTGCATATTTTTTCTGCAGGAAATTCTGGTACATCCTCTCCCGGCAACGGACTCTATGCCGGACTTACCGGTTTTGCCAACCTGACGGGTAGTTTTAAAATGGCGAAAAATATTCTGACGGTAGGGGCCACCGATTCATTTCAGCAGGTGGCATTGCTAAGCTCAAGAGGACCGGCCCACGATGGCAGGATAAAACCAGAACTGGTTGCTTTTGGTGAAGACGGCAGTTCCGGCGCCGCAGCCCTGGTATCGGGTACCTCTCTTTTATTGCAGCATGCATATAAGCTTGCTTACGGATCTTTGCCCCCCAATAGCCTGGTTCGTGCCTTATTGATCAACAGTGCGGATGATGCAGGCCCGGCAGAGGTGGACTATATCAATGGTTTTGGAAGCCTGAATGCTGCTCATGCGGTACATACGCTTCGTTCAGGCCGTTTTTTCGCCGGGTCAGTCGCACAGGGTGCTGAGCAAATTTTTCCGATATCCGTTCCTCCCGGGATAAAAAAGATAAAAATAACCCTAGTCTGGAATGACCCGCCTGCAGCTCCCAACGCCGCAAAAGCTATTGTGAATGACCTCGACCTGCAACTGGAAGAACAGTCAACTGCACAAGTATGGCAGCCGTGGGTGTTATCAGCTGTTCCGCATCCCGACTCACTGATGCGGCCGGCAACAAGAAAAAAAGACAGCCTCAACACTACAGAACAAATTACCCTCCGTGATCCTGCTCCGGGTATGTACATGGTCAAAATAAAGGGTTATTCCCTGCATACGGGGATCCAACAATTTCATATTGCCTGGCAACTGGATTCGGCCGGCCTGTTTGAATGGCAGTTTCCGCTCCGCAACGATTTTGTTTTTCCTGCACAGTCACAAACCATACGATGGTACTCTTCACTCTCTTCTTCCGCCGGTCATGCAGAATTTAGTTTAGACTCGGGTCGTACATGGCAATTGATACAACAACCGATTGCACTCTCAGATGGTTTTGCAAGCTGGAATGTGCCGGCATTTACCGGTGCCGCTTTACTCAGGATGACGGCAGGTACACAAACTTTCATCAGTGATACATTTATGATTGGCCCCCGGATCAGAACTGGAGTTGGGTTCAATTGTCCGGATTCTTTTTTATTATACTGGGAAAAAATTCCAGCCGCCTCAGCGTACAGAATATACCGGCTGGGCAACCGCATCCTGGAACCTGTGATGACTGTTTCCGACAGCTTTTGGCTTGCAGGAAAAAATGATTTTCAGGCCCTTCATTATGCAGTAGCACCGGTGCTGCAGGGAAATGAACTGGTTAAAAGCTATACATTCAATTATACGACACAGGGAGTAGACTGCTATATCCGGTCCTTTCTCATTTACCTCAATGGTGCAGAAGCAGAACTGAGACTCACACTCGGCACTTTGTATCAAGTAAACAGGCTGGTTTGGGAAAAATTCAACGGAAGTTCATTTGTACCAATCCAGGTTAACCACAACCCGGCATCACTGCATATCAGCTACACCGATACACAACTGAAAAAAGGATTAAACTCGTACCGGGTTCGCATTGAACTCTCAGATGGCAGGCTGATATATTCCTACGTAGAAACGGTGTATTATTTCAGCGGCGCTGAATTTATTTTGTATCCTAACCCGGCAGCGCAAGGACAACCGGTCACCATACTATCGGACAATCAGGGAGAGCCTGCCCTTTTGCAAATCCTGAACCTGCTGGGACAAAAACTATGGGAAGTTCGCCTGGATCAGGTCAGCACCCGGATTCCGGCAGGTA
Source organism: uncultured Chitinophaga sp. (assembly GCA_964473035.1). Taxonomy (GTDB): domain Bacteria; phylum Bacteroidota; class Bacteroidia; order Chitinophagales; family Chitinophagaceae; genus JJ008. The sequence goes on along the minus strand of CAYYMK010000002.1, from coordinate 28,493 downwards.
TTTTGGCAAAAGGAACTTACCTGTGCCGCATCATCCGGCATCGGGCCAGGGATGTAATAATGAAATTAATGATGTACTAACTATTTAACACTGGCATTTTTTACCGGGAATCTGTCCTTGCATTCGGGTATAATTTTTTTTTTGCCCGGATTGATTCTGTACATTTAAGAGTTCAAACAAAGAAGAATGATGCAAAAAAAATGCTTGTTTATTCTGCTCCTGCTGATCGGTTCTGTTTCCGTAATGTCACAGCCTTTCAATCTTGATACATCCATCAACCCGGTAGAAATTAAACTCAGGGCCTTTTCGCCAAAGGGAAAGGATTCTGCCCTGCAAAAGGGGAAGATGAACATTTTGCGGGTTACGCAGGTGAAAGATACCATGTATTATTTTGTACGGGGGGTCAGTATCTTTTCGCCTGTTTATACAGGGGTCACTTCGCTTGACCCGGCAAACAAAATCAAAGTGCAGCTGCATAAAATGAACTGGGAAAATGCCAACCGCAGCGGCTCAACCGATCATAATGGCAAATGGAGCGACCAGTTCAAAACGGAAAATGATTTTGGGATTATGGTCATACCCGAAACAAAGCCGGCACGGTACAGCATTCTTGTTTGGGCAGGCGAAGAAGCCAAAATTGAATTACCCTCCTTATTCAGCGAAGAAACCGGTGCAGAAAAAGAAACAGTATCAGAACCGGGCCAAACAAAGAAATCAGGTTCAGGTAAAACTGTATTATACGTCATTATAGGCGGGCTGGCAGTTGCAGTCGGGTTTCTGTTATTTAAGATGAAGAAGAAAAATCCGTGACTTTCCAATGGGAAGATGCGGTTCGAAATCAATCCTATTTTGAAGTTCATTATTCGCAATAAAGCTATACTCATGAAACGGAACATTTTCACACTTGTGCTTGCTTTATGTTTTTTTATCCGGCCGGTTATGATACAGGCGCAGGGATACAATCAGATTGAAGAAGCTCTTGAGCAAACGATGCAGGCCCTGGAAAACCTGTTGGGCGATGCAGAAGGTTTTGAAGATGGGGTTGCTCCTGCTTTCGAACAATTCCGCGACTGGATGGAGCGGGTTCATTCAGGAGTAGAATTGTACAACAGCATGCAGGCATTGGATAATAACGAATGTATTCCTGATTTCACAGTACCTGCAGAAGCAATGATGCCCGGTGGTTGCAGAGCCAATCCCGAATGTGCAGGTTGTTATGACCAGCATGTACAGAGGCTGAATGTGGTACGAAAGAGCCTGGGAAGAATGAAGTGTATTTACAATAACACCAAACGCTTCAGCGATGCTGCTATATCCTTTGGCGACAATGTATCGGGCATTCATGGTGCCATGGGGCTGGCCTGGCAATCTCAAAGAAGGGGTATCGAACAAAGCTTACGCAATTTTGAGCAAACCTATGACCGTAAATATGCGGATCTGATTGCCTCCATGCAAGTGGCACTGAACGGAATCAATCAGTGTGAAGGCAGATTTGGAATGCGTGACTGGTATCAGCGCTTTGGAATTCTTTACCTTGAAATCATGAAAGAAAAATACAAACGATCAGAATAGCAGAAATGATGTGAAGCCTGAGTTTCACCGTAAGAAAAATTGCAATGGAATCTTTTTAGATTCAACTCTTTAAAAATACTCTTGGTTCATCAATTTTGAGCAAAATCTTTCGAACCAAAATAACCGATCGCCTGAAGCGATATTATGGATCGGGCTCAAGCATTTTAAAAAAGTCGGGAGGACAGGATTCGAACCTGCGACCCCGTGGTCCCAAACCACGTATTCTACCGGGCTGAACTACCTCCCGCTTACCTATATCCAACGGGGTGCAAATATAGCAGCTTCCTGTTATTATTTCGCAGAAAATAACAGATATCGTACACAATTCTAAAAAATAACGGCACAGGTCATATCGCTTCCAAACCGGCCAATTGCAGGCTTTTCTGTTTCAGGTTCATTGAATCTACATCCAATACCATAGGATCGGGAGTTAAAATAAGCGAGCAGTTATGTTCCTTCCACCATACAGAACCCCTGAGCCGGGTTAGGGCAATCACGCCAACAATATATTTCCTGGATTCATGCGAATACCATTCTTCAATCCATTCAAAATCATCAAGAGGTATCTGCGATATGTGATCAAAGCCTGCATAAACCCTGAGATAAACATCTGTGCATAAACGATGGGGCGTATGCGCATACAGTTTTCTGTACCCATACTTATAATGATACCTTAGCGCAGCTACATCACTCAATAGCGCAGAAGCTGTGGGAAAGCTTCCGGCACCTTTTCCATAAAAAAATTGCTTGTCGGCAAAGCTGCTTTCGATCACTACCCCGTTATACTCATCTCTGACAAATGCAAGCTGATCATCGCAGGGAACAAATTGTGGTAATACAAATGCCGCCACACGATGATCGTCCAGTTTCCTGGCATGTGCGACCAGTTTGATCACCTGATTTTTTGACCTGGCCGCTACAGCATCAGCGGCATGAATATTCTGTATGCCATGAAATAGAATTTGTCCGCATGGTTCAACGATCCCGAAGGCATGCGTCAGCAGAAACGTCCACTTGTGTACCGCATCAACTCCCTCCACATCAAGCACGGGATTGCTTTCAGCAAATCCCAGCTGCTGAGCCAGCACAAGGGCCTGTTTGAAGCTGAGCCCGTCCTCAAACATCCTTGTTAAAACAAAATTGGTTGACCCGTTTACAATTGCCTTCATAGACCAAAGCAGGTCATTGTCATAGTATTCCTCCAGGTTCCTTATCACCGGAATGGAAGCGCAGGCAGCTGATTCATACAAAAAGGAACGGCCGGTTTGTTGCTGAAGCTCCAGCAGGGCAGGAAAATTTTCTGCAATCATTTTCTTGCTGGCACTTACCACATCTTTTCCTTTTCGGAGCGCAGCAGACACAACGACAAATGCAGCTGCTGCGTCATCAATTACTTCTAAAATGACGTTGATATCTCCGTCGTTCAGCAGTTCATCCGGGTCTGTGGTAAATAGGGATGCAGGGGCATTCCTCACCTTGTCTGGATTTTTAATACATATTTTTTTGATCACAGCATGGAGGGAAGGAGTTTGTTGTAAAACTTTATACAGGCCTTCCCCTGCTACTCCAAAGCCAAATAGCCCAATGGTTAATTGTTGATACGGTTCCATTTGATTCGTCCAGAATATTCAGGTGAATTATTTGTTGTGACTATAAAATGCCTCAGGGCTGCTTCTGTTTTTTCATATTCCAGCAAAAACCCGTCGTGGCCATAGTCACTGTCAATACTTAAGAATTCGCTTCCGGGTATGCTATGATGCAGAAATTCCTGTTCCGTAACAGGAAAGAGTACATCTGAACTGATGCCGATCACCAGCGTTTTTGCTTTGATCTGCTGCAATGCAATGGCAATTCCGCCACGGTTTCTGCCTACATCATGGCTGTCCATACTTTGTGTCAGCCGGTAGTAGCAAATAGCATTGAAACGTTTCGCAAGTTTTAATCCCTGGTACCGCTGGTAATTGTCCGCAGCAAATTTTGTTTCTCCGCACTGTGACTCAAATATCTTCTCTCTTGCCTGGGTCATCGCATAACTGCTGTAATGCCGGTATGAAAGCAATGCGACAGACCGTGCCGCAGCCATTCCTTTCTGTCCTGCATCAGGGCGGTTCTCCTGCCAGGTTCCATCTGCTTCAATTGACATGCGCTGAGAAGTATTGAGTGCAATAGCCCATGGAGATAATACAGCATTTGTGGCAATTGGGATGATGTACTCAAACAATGGTGGCTCCTGTATGGCCCACTCCAAAAGTTGCATGCCTCCTGTGCTGCCTCCAATACCAATGAATATCCTACTGATGCCCAGAGATTCTTTGAGCAACCGGTAACAATGTATGATGTCCCTGATTGTAAAAACAGGAAACTGTCGGTAATATGGCTGATTGGTACACGGGTTTTGGCTCAGAGGTGAAATACTTCCGTACGGGCTTCCCGGCTTATTGACACAGATGATAAAATATTTAGAAGGATCAAAATATTTCCCATCACCCACAAGGCCGGGCCACCATTCTTCCGGATTGCTGTTTGCAGTAAGTGCATGAAAAATCCACACCACATTATCCTTTGCTGCATTCAGTTGTCCATAAGTACTGTAGGCCAGGTGTAAACCCGGAAGTATAGCGCCAGACTCCAGCAAAAATGGATGGTTGTATTGAAACAGGCTTATCACAAATCAGCGTACTGGTTCCGTTGCAAATACTTTTTCAAAAGCTTGTTCAAAATCTGCTTTGATATCGTCAATATGTTCAATGCCCACGCTGATGCGCACCTGGTTGGGCAATACTCCGGAGGCTGCCTGTTCCGCATCACTCAGCTGCTCATGGGTGGTAGAAGCAGGATGTATGGCAAGTGTTTTGGCATCGCCTACATTAGCCAGGTGGCTCACCAGTTTCAATGCATCAATAAATTTGCTGGTATTTTCCCGATTACCTTTAACTCCAAAATTGACAACGCCTCCAAACCCGTTTACAAGGTATTTTTTTGCCAGATCATGATAAGGGCTGCTTTCCAGTCCGGGATATTGCACAAATGCAACTGCAGGATGTTGCTCCAGCCATTGTGCTAATGCAAGTGCATTATCAACATGGCGTTGTACCCGAAGGCTTAATGTTTCAAGGCCCTGCAGCAGCAGGAATGAATTGAACGGGCTTTGAGAAGCACCAAAATCCCTCAAACCTTCCACTCTTGCCCGAATGGCAAAAGCAATATTGGGAAGCTGCAGCGGATTGCCCTCACCGAATACATCCCAGAATTTCAGGCCATGATAGCCTTCAGATGGTTGGGTGAACTGGGTAAACTTACCATTGCCCCAGTTGTAATTTCCTCCGTCAACCAATACACCACCAATGGTTGTGCCATGCCCGCCAATCCATTTGGTAGCCGATGCAACTACAACATGGGCACCATGTTCCAGCGGACGGAATAAATAACCTCCGGCTCCAAAGGTATTGTCCACAATCAGTGGCAGGTCAAATTCCCCGGCGAGATCTGCAAATTTTTTGAAATCAGGGATATTCAATCGTGGATTACCGATGGTTTCCAGGTAAATGGCTTTAGTGTTTTGGTCAATATGCGGCACGAAACTTTCTGCATCGTCACTGTCTGCAAACTTTGCTTCAATACCCAGTCGTTTGAATGCGACTTTAAACTGGTTGTAAGTACCGCCGTATAAGTAAGAAGAAGTAATGAAATTGTCACCTGCCTGCAGAATATTGTTCAATGCAAGAAACTGGGCTGCCTGCCCCGAACCAGTGGCCACTGCAGCCACCCCCCCCTCGAGTGCTGCAATTCGCTGTTCAAAAACATCAGTGGTCGGGTTCATGATTCGGGTGTAAATGTTGCCAAATTGTTTTAAGCCAAAAAGGCTGGCAGCATGAGCTGTATTGTCAAAGCCATAAGAAGTGGTTTGATAAACCGGAACTGCCCTTGATTTGGTGGTGGGGTCCATTTGCTGGCCGGCATGCAGCTGCAATGTGTCGAAATGAAATTTGTTGCTCATCTTTTTTTAATTTTAGACATGATGAAAATTGGTTAAACAGGTTTACATCACTTATCAAAAAAGATGACCGGGCAGCGCACAAAAAAAGCTCACCCGATAATTCAGATGAGCTTTCAATATGTTGTGGAAATCATGTTGAAGCCTTGTATCTGACTTATCTTTCCCGATGATAATCGGGCTGGAATTGGCACCTTTCCCCGGCAGGTTAGTCGGGGAGGTTGTCAAGGCTTCTTCGGGCCATTACCCTCAGCCTTTCTTGATAAGTATCCGTAAAGAACTGCCGCAAAGATAGAGAATGAAATTCCGGATTTCCAAATCGGGGTAAAAAAAATGGCAAACAGTTGTTTGGATATGTTCTGAAACCCTTTGCCAGCAATGGGTTCAGAGTTCATAATTTTTTTTCAAACTGTAACTTCCTGGTGCAAACCAAAAAGGAAAGAGTCACTTTGTTTTGTGCATTGCGGATCATCAGTTGTTCTGAAAATTTCGTCACCTTCAGTTCTGTGCTGCATGATTTGAATGATTTTTTTTCTGGATTATGTGTCCTGCGGGAAAAAATAAACATAAGCAGTAACCCGCCTCAGCTAAAAGTAACTACTCTTCTTCTCTTTGCAGTAAAACCTGTTATTCCGATGCAATTTTTTCCCGCTGTATTCCTTCAACCAGGCACTTTATTCAGTCGGGGAAATCATAACGCAATTCACTCCGGGGTCAGTGATTGAAGCTTCGGTTAGTTCACATTTTGGCCCCGCAGTTGACAGGAGGTGAGGCAATAAATGAAAATGAAATAAGTTTTTGCGGCAAGAAGAGTCAAAAAAAATACAAGGGCCGAAGTAGTATCTTCGCTCACATATTGTATGGCAAGCAGGAATAAAAATGATCAGGAAACGCAACGCAGCGATCAGGAGTATTTGGATGTTTATGGCGCCCGTGTGCACAACCTGAAGAATATTGATATTTCCATTCCCAAAAACAGGCTGGTCGTCATTACCGGAGTTAGCGGAAGCGGTAAGTCGTCACTGGCTTTTGACACCATCTATGCAGAAGGACAGCGCAGGTATATGGAAACATTTGGCGCATATGCCCGGCAGTTTATCGGTGATATGGAACGCCCCGATGTGGATAAGATCACAGGACTTTCGCCGGTTATTTCTATTGAACAAAAAACCACCAATAAAAATCCCCGGTCCACAATCGGAACGGTAACGGAGATCTATGATTTTCTTCGTTTGCTTTTTGCCAGGATTGGCGAAGCGTATTCTTACAACACCGGAAAACGGATGGCTAAATGGAGTGAAGAAGAAATTGTAGAGGATGTTTTTACAAAATATAAGCATCAAAAAATAGTGTTACTGGCTCCGCTGGTCAGGGGCAGAAAGGGACATTACCGGGAACTATTTGAAGAAATGCGGAAAAAAGGTTTTCTGAAAGTAAGGATTGATGGAGAAATAAATGACCTGAATCCTAAAATGCAGGTGGACCGGTATGTGATTCATGATATTGAACTGGTGGTGGACCGGTTGCAGGTTACCGATGATCTGAAAGCAAGGCTCTGCCAAAGTGTTCAGCAGACGCTTAAAATTGGAAAAGATTTGATGTTTGTGGCCCCTGAAAAGAAAACCTCCTCAAACCCCCGTCAAGGAGGGGCTTCCGGAAAATCTTCAAATAAGAAAAGTCTTTTTGATGAAACAGATTCATCGGAGATCCCCCCTTCAAAGGGCGGGGGTGCCTTGTATTCCAAACTTCTGATGTGCGAAGATACCGGCATCAGTTACGAAGAACCATCGCCCAATGCTTTTTCTTTCAACTCACCATATGGTGCCTGTCCGGTTTGTAAGGGCCTGGGAAATGTGTACACAATCAATATGGACCTGGTAATGCCAGATAAAGAACTGTCAGTGAATGAGGGTGGTATTGCACCCCTGGGAGAAGAAAGAGAAGCCAGCGTTTTTCAACAGGTGATTGCGTTTGCAAAAAAAAATAAGATAAACCTTGGTAAACCAGTCAAAGATTTATCAAAAGCACATCTTGATCTGTTGCTGTTTGGAGACAAAGGTATCAGCCCGTCTTTAACAGTAGAGAATGACGAACCAATTCCATTAGAATATACCGGCAGTTACGAAGGAATCATTCCCATGCTGAAGCGGTGGTTCATTGCACCGGGCAGCACCGATTTTCTCAGGGAGTGGGTGGAAAAATATTTGGAGCTGGCAGATTGCGGGTATTGCAACGGCACAAGGCTGAAAAAAGAAAGTCTCTGGTTTCGGGTGAATGGAAGAAATATTTCAGAGCTCAGCAATATGAACCTGGACAATCTGGCGGCATGGTTTGACGGTATTGAATTGATGCTGGAAAACAAACAGAAAACCATCGCAAAAGATGTATTGAAAGAAATCAGAGAACGGCTGCAGTTTTTATTGAATGTGGGTCTTTCCTATCTTACGCTGAACCGCCCAACCAGAACGCTGAGCGGTGGTGAATCGCAACGGATCAGGCTGGCAACACAAATTGGCTCACAGTTGCAGGGCATCACCTATATTCTAGATGAACCTTCTATTGGATTGCACCAGCGGGACAACCAGCGGCTGATTGAAGCATTAAAAAACCTGCGTGATTTGGGAAACACGGTGCTGGTGGTGGAGCACGACAAGGAAATAATGCTATCTGCCGACCATTTGATTGACATGGGGCCAAAAGCTGGCTTCCATGGCGGTAAAATTGTAGCCGAAGGCAATCCTGCAATATTTAAAAAATTAACAACGCTGACTGCATGCTACCTGAGCGGATCACACCGGATTACCGTACCACCCGAAAGAAGAAAGGGTAATGGAAAATTCCTGCTTTTGAAAGGGGCTAAAGGAAATAACCTGCAAAATGTAGATGCTGTTTTTCCGCTGGGGAAATTCATTTGTGTCACCGGCGTCAGTGGCAGCGGCAAGTCAACGCTGATCAATGATACCCTGTATCCCGTTTTGTCCCGGCATGCATTCGGATCAAAACAAGTTCCAAAAGAATTTATGCTGGTGAAAGGACTGGAGCATATAGATAAGGTGATTGAAATAGATCAGTCGCCCATTGGCCGAACGCCCCGCAGCAACCCTGCAACCTACTGTGGATTTTTTACAGACATCCGCACTCTGTTTGCCTCGCTTCCGGAAGCCAAAATCAGAGGGTACAATGCAGGACGATTTTCATTCAATGTAAAAAGCGGCCGCTGTGATGTGTGTGAGGGGGGTGGCATGAGGGTGATCGAAATGAATTTTCTGCCGGATGTATATGTGCATTGCGAAAAATGCAATGGTAAAAGGTACAACAGGGAAACACTGGAAATACGCTACAAAGGGAAATCAATTGCCGATGTGCTGGAAATGACGGTAGAAGAAGCAGTTGAATTCTTTCAGCCTGTACCATATTTATATCGCAAAATAAAAGTGCTGGAGGAAGTGGGGCTGGGCTATATCACATTGGGTCAGTCGGCCGTAACTTTAAGTGGAGGCGAGGCGCAGCGGGTAAAGCTCTCCACTGAACTTTCAAAAAGAGATACGGGAAAAACTTTTTACATCTTTGATGAGCCTACCACCGGATTGCATTTTGAGGATATTCAGCATTTGCTCGATGTGCTGAACAAGCTTGTGGACAGGGGCAACACTGTATTGGTCGTTGAACATAACCTGGATGTAATCAAAGTCGCTGATCACATCATTGACCTGGGCCCCGAAGGGGGTGATGGGGGAGGAAGGATATTGTTTGAAGGAACTCCTGAAGAACTGGTGAAGAATAACGAAAGTTATACAGCGCAGTTCCTGAAGCCAGAGTTAACATGACTACTTGCCTGATATACCAGACTCATTATATTAGCGGCAAATAATTTTTTATAAATTTCTCAATGCCCACAATTCGGATGCCTTCTTTGATTTTGTAGTCAATATCGGCAGGACAAACGATAAAATTGTTTTTGCATTTTAAATCTTTTACCGACTGGTGGAAGCCTTTTGTCGGCACAGGGGCATAACTTAGTTTTATTTCAATGCAGGCTTTTACCACATGCCCCCTTACAAGTACCAGGTCGCATTCGGCACCAGCCTGAGTTCTGTAATAATGCAAATCCAGCCTTTCTTTGCGGGCATACATTACCTGGCTGACGACATAACCCTCCCAGGATGAGCCTGCGCCGGGATGGCCAAACAATTCCTTTTCATTATCCAGCCGGAGCAAATGATGAAGAATGCCTGTATCATTAATATAAACTTTCGGAGCTTTTACAAGACGTTTACCAAGATTTACAAAAAAGGGTTGCAATTTTGTTATTATAAAAGCGCCTTCCAGGTAGTCCAGGTATTTCTTTACAGTTACACCAGTAATATCCAACGAACTACCCAGTTTTTCTGAGTTTAAAATCCCGCCCTGCAAATGGGCAAGCATGCCCCAAAGCTTACGCATAGTAGATGGCGAAAATCTGATATCAAACAGCATCGGCAAATCTTTTTCAATATAGGTGGTAATAAAAGAACCAAGCCATGCATGCCGCAAATGCGAGTTGCGGATGGTAAGCGCTGTGGGAAATCCGCCGCGGAACCAGTGGTTCTTTACAGAAATAGTGGAAGGCAGTTCATGCAGGCCAACCGGGTGAAGGTGCAGGTAGGCCACTCTTCCGGCCAGGCTTTCAGAAGCCCCTTTTAATAAATCGGGCGAAGCGGAGCCTGTAACCAAAAAGCGACCGGGCTTTCTTTTTTCATCTATCACTGCACGCAGTAGAGGAAATAGCTGCGGCATACGCTGTACTTCATCTATCAGCACACATTCATTGGTATAGCTGAGCAGGTACTGCTCGGCATCCCGTTCCAGTTTGCCGGCATCGCTTGTTTTTTCCAGATCAAGATAAATGCTTTTGGATTTGATGGTTTTGGCCACCTGTTTTATCAGGGTGGTTTTACCCACCTGTCTTGGTCCTAATATTACAATGGAGGGAAAAGCCTTTATTAGTTTTTCAATTTCCGGCTGCAAGGTTCTTTTTATCATTTTGTAAAGATAAGGCCATCCTTGTAAATTTAAAGTAAAAATTTAAATTTACAAGGATGAAAAATAAAGGAATCAGCTATCCTTCTGACGCTGTTACCAGTTAATGCGAAAACAGGGATTTTATTTGAGGGAACTCCTGAAGAATTGGTGAAGAATAAAGAGAGCTATACAGCGCAGTTCCTTGCTTCTGAATTAAAAAGGCAAAAAAAATCCCGGCAGTTGACCGGGATTTTTCTGGAAATAGTTTTTTATGCAGTGGGTGGTTTTTTATTATCGGGAACTTTAATCACTCCCAATAAAAAGAGCAAACCAGCCACACCTACAAGAATCGCAAGCCAGATCCCAAAACCGGGTTTTACAATACCTCTCCCTTTACCGCTGACATTCAGAAAAGCAATCAGGGCGCCGGCAATAATGGCAGCAAAACCTCCTAAAGCAATGTTTTTGAAATTGCCTTCAAACGCTTTTGATTTGTCGCCCATAAAGGAAGCAGCAGCAACGCCACCCACACCAAGGAGTGTGATGAAGCCTTCGCCATGTAATCCATTAACAGAACCCCCGCCATATCCGCCAATTGAAACAGTTGCCCACGGAAGGAATAAAGAAATAAGAGCTACGCCGGCTGCAATAAGTGAATACAATTTTTGTTTGTGAAAATTCATTTGTTCCATAAAAGCTTGGTTGATTTTGGTTGGGCCTACTCGTTTGGCTTTTCGGCATTCGCCCCTGTTTTGGGTTCAGGTCTACCCTAATGATTTTCGAAACTAATATAAGACAGTTTTTTAAAAATGAGCAGTTGAGGCAGAAAATATTTTTAAACGAGTTAGTCACAATAAGTTAAAGAAGAAAAAATCGGTAAAATAAAGGGGGAGAATGACCCGAAGGCATGTCAGGAAGGAGTTGAAAAATCTTCGATGGCCAGGTACGCTGGTTTTTCATCGGACAGGCGATCATTCACTCTTCCTGACAAATCTGCCGCAATTCATAGGGTTTGGGCAGGCCTTAGGGTTCTTAGTTATGGCGATTGAAAGAACTCTGCATTCAGCCACTTGCTACTGTGGCAGGCATTTGGCACCCGGTAGCTGGGCAAGGAGTGTTTAATAAAATAATAATACAGGAATACAAATGAGAGTACCAATAGAGAACGGATCAGGTTTTTTCAACCAGGTATCAGATTTTATTAAGCTCCCTGCCGCTTGCCGGATTTTTATCGTATTTCAAATTTCCCGCTGGCAGCCTCCGTATCTCCGTTGAATACACGGTAAATGTACATGCCCCTGTTCAGCCCGGATATTTTTACGTGGTCGCCGGACTGCATTTTGTGGTTTTGTACAAGAGTGCCTTCAACATCAAATACGAACAGATCAACCGGGCTGCTGCCATTTTCTTTGGCAATGACATGCATTTCACGTCTGATGGCATCGGGATAAATTTTTACGGCAGCATTGTTGAGCGATGAAAATGCTTTGTTTTTCATCTTGCTCTTTTTGGCTGGTTTATCACCATCGCCCGGGCCGGCTGATGCAGTTTGTACGATCAGCAGTCCGGCCATCAGCAGCAGGAATGATGTTTTCAGTGTGGTAGCTAATTGTTGTTTCATATGGTGCGGATTTAATTTCATTAATAAAATACGGGGCATTTCAGTTGTTTCTTGATGCGGCTGCTTTCTGCATCACCGTTCAGCCGGAACCCAAATCGCAGCATTCCTGAAAAATAAGCATCGTTATCCTTTGGATCGCCCCGCTGTGTATTGATATAACGCCTGCTCACCCCTGGGTTATACAAATTTTCCCTGTACGAAAGCTGACGGGCCCAAGCGGCCTGTTCCGGACTTAAATACATATCAAAAAACCGGGGATCAATATAATTGGTGCTCACATCATCAATGTAATCTGTAAATGTTTTCCGGTGCAGGATCTCAATACCTACATACATGTTTTCCCGGATATAATACTTAATGCCCCCACCCATCGGGATGAATAATTGTGTGAGCGGGTATTCACTCCTTTCCGGGTACTCTGCCATGCCCTGTCCTTCCAGTCGCAATGGTTTTAGTTCCACCCATTGAGTACTGCCGTTTGTGGCCTGGTATTCTCCTTCTGGCTTAAAATGAAAGAACCCTGCCCCGATTAAACCATAAGGCCTGATTTTGTGCAACAAACCATCATACTTTTCCAGGAAAACTGTAGGATAAAATTCAAGGGCTGCGTATGCTTCTTTTAGCTGGGACCGAAACTTCAGGTTGCGATACTGCCGGAAGCGTTCGGCACCTCCTTTGTTTGGCGCAAGAGCATCATCCCCTTCAAGATATCCTATATTTCCGGCTAGCCGGAACCCCAGCCACTCGGCCGGATACAGGTTCACAAAAATGCCTTTGCACAGTTTGGTTAGGGGAAGATCAACGTCTTTAATAAATGAAGTGCCTACTCCTTCACTTCCTCCCAGGTCGCCCAGGAAGAATGACGGGCCGATGGCCAGCCCGGCTTCGATTTTTCCGTTTGCAAAACTGATGGACTGCGCAGAAGATCTTTCCAGGTTCAGCAGGAAAAGAATGCACAGAACAAACAGTCGTACAAAGGGTACACTTGTTCTCATTGGTATTAGATTTCTGGTTTTTCTACTATTGGATTTCGGAACTAAAGTAGAAAAAGAAAGCCCGAAGTAAAAGGGAGAGATTCAACTTTCTATACAAAAAACTTTTTTAAAAGTTGTTCTACTTAGGGGTTCTACGAGGAGAGGCTCAGGGTTTCACCATTTCAATGTGCCGGATGCCATCTTCAAGGTATAGATCTCCGGTGTCCAGGAATCCAAGAGATCTGTAAAATTTCAGAAGATAGTATTGTGCGCCAATGCGAATAGACTGCCGGCCAAACAAGTTATAAATTTCTGAAATTGATTTTTGCATCAGTTCTTTACCTGCTCCGGTTCCCCGTACCTGGGGAGAAGTGACAACTCTGCCAATGGAGGGCTCCTGGTATGCAATGCCCGGAGGAATCAGCCTTGTGTATGCAAGCAGCTTTTCAGAATCCCGGCCCATAAGGTGCCAGGAAAGCAAATCCTTATTGTCCAGATCCTGGTAGATGCATTGCTGCTCTACCACAAACACTTCATTGCGCAGTTGCAGTATCCGGTATAATTCCAGGGGGATGAGGTCGTCGAATTTTTTACATATCCATTGCATGAGATGCGAAGTTAATAATGACAATTGAGGAAAAATTCAAGAGGCAGATTCAATACCCGTATTTGTCTTTCCACAACTTTTTTAAATATTTTCTGAGTTCTTCCTCTCTTGCATTCATGCCGGGTTCGTACAGTTTTTTACCGCTCAGTGAATCGGGCAGGTATTCCTGCGGTGAAAAATTATTTTCATAGCTGTGCGAATATTCGTAGCCCTTGCTATAACCCCATTCTTTCATCAGATTGGTTGGTGCGTTGCGCAGGTGCAGCGGCACAGGCAGATCGCCCGTTCTGCGCACCAATGCCTGTGCCTCGTCAATAGCCGAACAGGATGCATTGCTTTTTGGCGATGATGCAAGGTAAATGGCACATTGAGATAGAATAATTCTTGATTCAGGGTATCCTATTTTATGCACCGCATCAAAGCTGGCCTGCGCCATCACCAGGGCAGTGGGGTTGGCATTGCCAATATCTTCACTGGCCAGTATCAGCATGCGCCTTGCAATGAATGTCACATCTTCGCCTCCCTCCACCATTCGGGCCAGCCAGTACACTGCTGCATTGGGATCACTGCCTCGAATGGATTTAATAAATGCTGAAATAATGTCATAATGCTGTTCCCCGCTTTTATCATACAGGGCAATGCGTTGCTGGGCTGTTTTAAGTACAAACTCATCTGTGACGACAATTTTTTCGGAATCAGCACCGGCAACAAGTTCAAGCAGGTTCAGCAGTTTACGGGCATCCCCGCCTGACAGCCGTATCAGGGCTTCCGTTTCCTGCAGATCAATGTTTTTCTGCTTCAGTACTTCATCATTGCTCAGTGCGTTTTGCAGCAAGGCCAGCAGATCATTTTTTTGCAAGGGCTGCAACAGGTACACCTGGCACCGGCTCAGCAATGCAGCATTGACTTCAAAAGATGGATTTTCCGTGCTGGCGCCAATCAGTGTCACGGTCCCTTTTTCTACAGCACCCAGCAATGCATCCTGCTGACCTTTATTGAAACGGTGTATTTCGTCAATAAATAAAATAGCACCCTGCCTGGATTTTGCCTGCTCAATGACTTCCCTCACTTCTTTCACCCCGGAACTGATGGCACTGAGTTGATAAAATGGCAGATGCAGGCTATGTGATATAATATGAGCAATGGTCGTTTTGCCGCTGCCGGGCGGACCCCATAAAATCATAGAAGGAATTTTTCCGGATTCAATGGCCTTGCGCAGCACACTTCCTTTATTGAATAAATGTGGCTGCCCCAGCAGGCCATCCGGCGATAGAGGCCTCATGCGTTCTGCCAGCGGTGTTGATGTAACGGACATAGTCCAAAGTAATGAAAACTATTTTACCGGGATGCCGTCCTTTTTATGGTACATGGGCGGCCAGAAATGCCTGAATCTTATCAAATGAATCTACCAGGTTGGCGCCGCTCCATCCATGATTTTCTGTGGCATAATACACAAACTGGTGAGCAACGCCAAAGGTTTGCAGCTTATCACGCAGCAGGGTTGACTGAAACGGGGGTACCACAATATCTGCACCGCCCTGGAGAATAATTGTAGGGGGACTTTGGGCATTTACAAAATTCAGGGGACCCGACTGCTGGTACAAAGTGAGGTGAGTGGTAGGAATACCCCCGGTTACCTGTATCAGCAGCAGGGGTATAAGGGGGTTGGGCGGGTTATTATATAATGATACAAGTTCTGTAGGCCCAAAAAAATCCACTACTGCCTGAATGGGTACGGGTGTGCTGTATTTATAGGCATGTAACAACGATAAATGACCGCCTGCACTGGCGCCCAGCAATACAAATTTGCCCGATATCTTGTACTCATCCCTTTTTGCGTAAATGAATTCGATGGCTGACTTTACATCTTCTTCCTGTGTCGGGAAAAAATGGGCACTTCCCGTGGCCAGCCTGTAATTGATATTAAATATGGCATAGCCGGGAAGTCTTCGTTTCAGCGTATCCACATAGGCATTAAAATCTGCCTTGTCACCCTGAGTCCATCCGCCGCCATGTATCATGATAAGCACTTTTGTGGCAGCGGTGGTTCTTCCTTGTGGCAGGTACACATCCATCTTCTGGGATGCATGGTTACCATAGGCTACATTCAATTCCGTTGCTGCAGTCAGTGGTGGATCTGGCGGTGGGGGAGGAGGACTCCCCTCTTTTCTGCACGAAGTGAAACAGCATGCAGCCAGTATAACCAGGAAAATTTTTTTCATTACTAAAGTTGGTAAAAAAAACTACAAGCCATCTCAAAAGTACTTAAACCACAGCGAACACAAAGTGACACAGCATAAATACATAGTGAATCGCCGTGGCCGCTGTGGTTATACTACTATAAAAAACTGACTTTTGAGAATGCTTCTATTTATGGCAGATTTTATGCCGGGTTTTCCCAGTATAACGAATTCTGTCAGCAATTCTTATCCTGATGCAGGTACTTTATTTTATTACAAGCAAAAAAGAATACCCTTCGGCTGGTAGCAACCATTTGCCGGGAGCAACTATCTTTACAGATAAATTTTGATATTGCTCATGCTCCGCAGGTTTATTTTTGTGTTCTTCCCGTTGCTTTGTTGCGTACTGGTTCAGGCCCAGCCAGGCGAAAGGGGCATGCACGGCAAAGCCGATACTGCCGGTACCGGAGGCAATACGTATGCAATTATCATTGGCATCAGCGATTACAAACTGGTGCCCGATCTGCAATTTGCACACCGGGATGCCCGCTCATTCGAAGATTTTTTAATAAGCGAAGCAGGCGGCAGTGTGCCGCGGGAAAATATTGAAACATTCGTCAACGAATCTGCTACCCGAAATAATGTAGGCGATGCAATTTCTGTGATAGCCCGCAAGGCAAAATCGGGCGACAGAGTCTGGTTTTTCTTTGCCGGCCATGGCGATATGGAAGATCTGACTCAAATAGAGAACGGATTGCTGCTGCTGCACAATAGTCCGCATGGCAATTATTTCGGTATGAATGATGATGTGCTGGAAATAATTGATCTCAAAAGATATCTCTCGCCCTTATCTCAGCGGGGCGTAGAGATGATTTTTATTGTAGATGCCTGTCATTCAGGCAACCTGAATGGCGGCGTGCAGGGCGTGCAGCAAACTGCAACTGCACTGGCATCTTCCTGGGGAAGAGAATATAAAATCCTTTCCTGCCAGCCCAATCAGCTTTCTCTGGAAAGCGCAGAATGGGGCGGGGGCCGCGGATTATTCTCTTTGCAGCTGGAAGAAGCTGTAAAGGGGCTGGCCGATTCCGATGGAAACGGAAAGATTACCATGTTTGAACTGCAGGGATACATACAGGCCAATGTGGCAAAATACAGCGAATACAAACAGATACCCTTCATTACCGGTGACCTTAGTAAGTCTTTTTTTAAAGTAAACCCGGCCACTCTTGCAGCATTGAAAAAAGAAAAAGAGCAGAGCTATCCTCATCTTGCAAGCGCCGGGTTTAAAGGCAGTGAAGACAAATACCTCGACTCACTGCCTTCTGCAGGGAAAAAACTCTTTGTGTCGTTCACAAAAAACATCAACGAAAAAAAACTGGTATGGCCGGCCGACAGTAATGCATTGTATGATTTTAAACTTTTTCGGCAACAGTTCCCGGAAAACCCTCTTGTATCTTCCATGCGGCGAAACCTGGCTGCTGCACTCAATGCAAGGTTCGATTCAATTGTGGCCCCGCTGCTGCGGGGACAAACCAGCTACTCCACCCGTGATGAATGTTATTATGCAGCAACGGAACTGGACAGCTGCCTGCACCTGCTGGGCGAGCAGCATTATATGTACAGCAACCTGAAAGCAAGAAAGCTGTACATGGAAGCCATGTCCTATACATGGGGGCTCAGAGAAACTGATTATACCTCGGGATGGCAGCCATCGGTAAAAGAAGCGTTAAGGTTGCTGGAACTATCGGCACTGCTGGAACCCAATGCATCCTACACCCATATGGCGCTGGGGCAGCATTATTATTACCTGTATGATTATCAAAAAGCCAACCAGGCTTTTGAAAAATATCTGGAGCTGCGCCCGTATGATGAATATGCAAAGAATGCCCTCGCCATCATGTACACAAGGCTGGGGCAGCACGACAAAGCCGAAGTGCTGTTGCGCAACCAGCTGCAGAAAACCCCATCAAATTCTTATATTAAACTTCAGTTGGTTGATCTGTACTGGAATAATAACCAGCCGGAGAAAGCGATGATGCTGATGGACAGCATGCAACAAAATGAGCTGGAAAAACAGGACGCCTATTTTTTAAAAGGAGTTTACTACTCCCGCCAGCAGATGTCCGACAGTGCTATTTATTATTACAATGAAGTCAAAAAACTATCAGGAGATATGTATTGCAGTTTTTGTGATAATAATATCGGCCACATGTATTTTGTAACCGGGCAAAACGATTCGGCCCGCAAATATTTTCTGCAGATTTTGAAAGAAGACAGCACAAATACCTATGCACATTTCAACCTGGGAGTGATCAGCGGGCAGGAAGGAAAAGCGGAAGATGCGTTTCGCAGTTTTATGTCGGCTGTTCAGTATGCCAATGGCATGCTGGAAGGGTTTGTCACCAACCTGCCTTTGTATTTTGGAAAAACCTACCACCACAAAGATCAGCCGGGCTTCAGGCAACTCATGAAAAAGGTATATAACTACAATATGCAGTATGTTTCATACCTCTGCATGTTGTACACATACATCCGCATCCCGGGGCTGATTGACAGTACTCATCATATCAATTACCTATTTGATTTGCTTTTTTTGTACAAACCTCACGAAGCGCAAACCTGGTATCATCATGCCAGCTATCTCTCGTTGAAAAAAGATAAGAATGCTGCGCTGCAAAGCCTGGAGAAATCGCTGAAGCTGGGCTACCCCGGTTTTTTCCAGATCATGAATGATGCTGATTTTGATTTTTTGCGAACCAGCCCCGAATGGGATCAGCTACTCCGCACCTGGTTTCCGGAGGAAATGAAGAGGCAGGGGGGTAACCATCACGCTCATTTTTCAATTCCTCACTTCTTCCTCCATTCCCAGGGGGGCAATGCATTGTTTTGGCTCCAGAGTCCAGCCCTTTTTTTTCTGGCTTCATTTTCCAGCAGTGCATACTGACGGTCCAATGAGTATTTTTTAAAATGCCAGGCAAGCCCGGCTTTTACCAGTTCCTGGTTCAGGTTTGAACCATCAGTAAGTATCACTTCCCCGATCAGCCGTTTGCTCCGGTCGTAATCATTTTGATGCAGTACGGTAACCACCTGGTTAAAACAATGATCCGAAACAAATTTTTTTGCAACCTGGCCAAAAGGCTGCCCTTTTTCAGGGCAATCAATATGCGCAAAGCGGATGGTTAGTTTTCGGCCATGATACAGAATGTCAATGGTATCGCCATCTTTTACCGCAATCACCCGGCCACTTACGCTGTCTTGTATATTTCTTGAAGGAACCGGGCAGGCGCCCAGCAGCAGGCTGATAAAGAGCAGCAGCAGGTTTTGCAATACTACCATAGCTGCAAGGTAGTAAAATGATTTTTTCATTTTACCCACAAACCAGCACACGGTGCCCTCATCGTGTGACAAATGCCGCCGATTTAGTTAGACCCGGAGCATGGCAGTAAGTGTACATATTATTCGGGTCAATCGGTTGATGGGCGTTTGACCTAGAAATAACTTCAAAAAAAAACTTTGTACAATGACAAAGCCTGAGAGATTGGTAGCCCGTACGGGATTCGAACCCGTATCACCACCGTGAAAGGGTGGTGTCCTAGCCCTTAGACGAACGGGCCATTCTGTTTGAGTGGCAGAACGGGGCGCAAAGATAGTTGTACGGTGAAATTTAGCCAAATGTTTTTCAGCCGTTTCTGCTCAATACACCACACAAATTTTTTTTGCTGAACTGCCTTTTTTTGCAAAAACTGATACAGTTAGGCTTTTAACGTTTTCCTACCTTTGCCCCGCTAATCAAAAAATAAAATCATCAGATCATGAGTACATTCCGGGTTGCCATTAATGGATTTGGCCGCATCGGCCGCCTTGTTTACCGCCAGATTTACAACATGGAAGGCATTGATGTAGTAGCCATCAACGACCTCACCAGTCCCAAAGTACTGGCACATTTGCTAAAGTATGACAGCGCACAGGGTCGCTTCAGCGAAAACGTACAAGCCACAGAAAACTCCATTGTTGTAAATGGAGATGATGTGCGGGTGTATGCCCAAAAAGATCCCGCCCTGATTCCCTGGAAGGATCATGGCGTGGATGTGGTACTGGAGTGTACGGGCTTTTTCACTGATAAAACAAAAGCGGAAGCACACATTGCTGCTGGGGCAAAAAGAGTGGTGATATCTGCACCTGCTACCGGCGACCTGAAAACCGTAGTGTTCAACGTAAACCATCATATACTCGATGGCAGCGAAACGGTGATATCCTGCGCTTCCTGCACCACCAACTGCCTGGCGCCGATGGCAAAAGTGCTGAATGATCAGTATGGGATTTTAACCGGCATTATGACCACTATTCACGCCTATACCAATGATCAGAATACTTTGGATGCACCGCATCCTAAAGGCGACCTGCGCCGGGCCAGGGCTGCCGCTGCCAACATTGTTCCCAATAGTACCGGCGCTGCAAAAGCAATAGGGCTGGTGCTTCCCGAACTGAAAGGTAAACTGGACGGAGGCGCCCAAAGAGTACCCACCATTACCGGTTCCCTGACTGAGCTGACTTCAATTCTTTCTAAAAAAACAACAGCCGAAGAAATTAATGCCGCAATGAAAGCTGCCAGCAACGAAAGCTTTGGCTACACCGAAGATGAAATTGTCAGCTCAGATATCATTGGTATTCGTTATGGGTCACTTTTTGATGCCACACAAACAAAGGTGATGGCAGTGGGCGACGCCCAGTTGGTAAAAACCGTGAGCTGGTATGATAACGAGATGAGCTATGTGAGCCAGTTGGTAAGAACAGTTCATTATTTTGCCGGCCTCATCAGTAAATAAGCCATTACTCAACAGGTGCCCTGTACTCCGGTCCACTAGCAGGCCACTGTGTACAGGGCATTTTTCTGAATAGATAAATTGCAGAAAAAAAATTATACAATGTCAGCATTTTCTGAACATAATTTTGCAAATCAAAAGGCCCTGGTTCGTGTTGACTTTAATGTACCTCTCAATGATTCATTTGCCATTACTGATGACACCCGCATGCGGGCAGCTGTGCCTACAATCAAAAAAATACTTGCAGATGGGGGCATTGTCATTTTGATGAGCCATCTGGGCAGGCCAAAAGGTGGGCCATCCGAAAAATATTCACTGAAGCACCTGGTATCGCATCTGAATAATCTGCTGGGAGGAGTTAAAATATTTTTTGCAGAAAATTGTATAGGAGAGAAAACAGTACTTGCCGCCACTATGATGGGCCCGGGCGAAGTATTACTCTTGGAAAATCTACGCTTTCACAAAGAAGAAGAAAAGGGCGATGAGGAATTTGCCAGGGAACTGGCAGGCCTTGCAGATGTATGGGTCAATGATGCGTTTGGTACAGCCCACAGGGCGCATGCTTCCACCGCCGTTATTGCAAAATTTTTTGAACCCGGAAAAAAATTTTTCGGGCTACTGATGGAAGCAGAAGTGGCAGCAGCGGAAAAAGTGCTGCATCATGCAGAAAAGCCATTTACTGCAGTGATTGGCGGAGCCAAAGTAAGCGACAAAATTCTGATTCTTGAAAACCTGCTTCATAAAGCAACTGATCTCATCATAGGCGGAGGTATGGCCTACACGTTCTGGAAAGCGATGGGTGGACAAACCGGCAACTCATTGTGCGAAACGGACCGGCTGGAACTGGCAAAGGACATTTTGAAGAAAGCCAGCGAAAGAGGAGTGCAGATTCATTTACCACCCGATTCCGTCGTTGCGGATAAATTTGATGCGGCCGCCCATACCGCCGTGGAAGCAAGCAACAACATATCAGCCGGATGGATGGGGCTCGATATCGGGCCGAAGGCATGCACTGAATTTGCACAGGTGATCAGCCGCTCCAAAACAATTTTATGGAACGGGCCCATGGGGGTTTTTGAAATGCCGCCTTTTCAGCAGGGCACAAAAGCTATTGCTGAGGCAGTGGCCCTTGCCACCGGAAATGGTGCTTATTCACTTGTAGGCGGTGGCGATTCTGTTGCAGCTGTCAATCAATTTGGCTTTTCAGAAAAAGTGAGCTACATTTCTACAGGCGGAGGCGCCATGCTGGAATATTTTGAGGGTAAAGAGTTGCCTGGAATTGCAGCAGTGAAAGCATGAGTGAATCCAGGTACTGCGCCGGCAGAAAATATACGGCTCGCTTGCTATTACTTTCATCAGCGGTACAGGCAAACGAAGGAATTCATTTTTGAAATTCATGCGACTTAAAAAGAGAACATTGCAACCCATAAAAAGATCGATATGAAACATTCAATTCTCCTCATCATTGCAGCAGGTATCTGCGTTCAGCAGATGGCAGCACAAAAGATCATTCCTGTTGAATACAACGGGAAAAAATATGAGGCACTGGATATGGTCCCGAAAGGGAAGGTAATGTGGGGTGGAAGTATGGAAGAAATACCGGCAAAAGCTGCAAAAAGCGAATCAGACGGTGCCTCAAACACGGCGGCCATTGTAGCTGCGGTTGCTGATAATACCGCAAACAGCCTGGAAGGAAAACCCTATGCAGCTAAACTGTGCAGTGAGGCAGTAGTGTCCGGTAAAGATGACTGGTATCTCCCTTCAAAAGAGGAAACAGATGCACTGTACGCTTTCAAAGAAAAGTTTGCAGTAGAAGAACGTGGTACAATCTGGACCTCCACTGAGGCAGCTGGCACTTTGGCTGTAACACGGTATTGGTACACCGGCGCATTTTATAGTTTACAAAAGACAGACAGTTATCATTTTATATGCATCCGCAAGGTTGAATAAGCGCTGCGTAACATAAGGTAAGCGCCGGGCAACCCTGCTTCTTTTGATTTCTGTCACCGGCATTCTGCCGGACTTTACCGAAATTTTACCCTGCCGGACTCTTAAAATCGCTAATTTTATCATTCAAAAAAACTACAGGTATGAAAGGAATAAAAAATATTAAATTAATCGGCGTAGCTGCACTGGTACTCATTCTTTTTGTTTGGGGCTGTAGCGGATACAATAAGCTGATCAGTGGCGACCAGAATGTAAAAAAAGTTTGGGGCAACGTAGAAACAAATTACCAGCGCAGAACAGATTTATATAATAGTGTGATCAAAACCATTGAGGCCTCTGCCAATTTTGAAAAGTCCACATTGCGTGAAGTGCTGGATGCACGGGCAAAAGCTACAGCCGTAAACGTAGATATCAACGATCCTGCTACTCTTGAAAAATACCAGCAGGCACAGGGAGAATTAAGAAGCGCATTCGGACGGCTGCTGGCCGTAGTGGAAAATTACCCCGATCTCAAAACCACAAAAGCCTTTCAGGATTTCCAGACTCAAATAGAAGGCACCGAAAACCGGATCAATGTGGCACGCCAGGATTATAATAAGGCGGTGGAAAGCTATAACCTGAGGGTGAAAAAATTTCCCAACAATATGCTGGCCGGCATCTTCGGGTTCAAAGAAAAGGCTTTTTACAAAGCAGACCCGGGTACTGAAAAAGCCCCCGATGTAAACTTTAACATTCAGTAAAACAGGATTGCCTGATGTTTTCATGGTTCCGGAAAAAATATCTCAGCAGTAAAGAAGCTGATATCGTGGTACAGGCAATTCAACAGGCTGAAAAAAATACCAGTGGCGAAATACGGGTTTATATTGAGGGAAAATGCAAAGAAGCAGATGCGCTGAACAGGGCAATCAGGCTATTTTACCGTTTTCAAATGCAGGCTACAAAAGAAAAAAATGCCGTGTTGCTTTATATTGCGATGAAAGACCATAAACTGGCAGTTTACGGCGATGAAGGTATCCATGAAAAGGTAGGCACTGCCTGGTGGAATGAGCGAGTGAACGGGATTTTACAACGATTTAGTAAAACTGATTATGCAACAGGCATCGCTGAATGTGTGCTGCAAATTGGTGAAGCCCTCAAAGAGCATTTTCCCTATAACAAAGACACAGATAAAAATGAACTTTCTGATACTGTTATTTTCGGAGGCTGAAATGGAATGAAAAAAATCTTACTTCCCTTTTTTCTGCTGCTTACACTGGCAGCCACTGCTCAGATCAGCAAAGTGGTGCCTTCCCGCCCTTCGCCACCCAGGCTGGTGAATGATTTTACCGGCACATTATCTGCCACAGAAATACAGGATTTGGAATCACGCCTTGTAGCGTATGACGACAGCACCTCAAACCAAATTGCTGTTGTGATCATTCCCGGCACCGGAATTTATACAGTGGAAGAAGTTGCGCTGGAAATAATCAGAACATGGGGCGTGGGAAACAAGGACAAGAACAATGGAGTAGTACTCCTGATTGCCAAAAACGACCGGAAACTAAGAATCGAAGTTGGATATGGACTGGAAGGTGCAATTCCCGATATCACTGCAAAAAGTATCATTGAGAATGACATAACTCCAGCCTTTAAAGAAGGCAATTATTATAAAGGGATAAGCCAGGGTGTTGCTGCAATCATCAAAGCGGCAGCTGGGGAATACAAAGCCCCGGCAAATTATGGGAAGAAAAAGAGGAAAATGCCGAATTGGCTGACTATTGCAATCGTAATGCTTATCATTCTGGCATCAATAGGTGGCGGTTCTGGAGCAGGTACATCTATGAGCAGGGGTGGAACCCGTGGGTGGTTAGGTGGCGGCTGGTCCGGCGGTGGTGGTTGGTCAGGAGGTGGAGGTGGAGGAGATTTTGGCGGCTTTGGCGGTGGTAGCGGCGGCGGCGGCGGCGCAAGTGGCAGCTGGTAAAATTCATAAGTCACTGCATAAACAATTGCTGCCAGGTAATCTTGAATCTTTTTTGATAAGGCAATAATAGTTCTGTTCGTCTTGCACAGATCGGCAATCAGGTTTTCCCGTAAAGAAATAAACAGCTGTGGATGGATACTTTATCTAAAACCTGAGCTTTTAACTAATTTTGAAAATACCAAACCGGAATTATGAAAAGGATTTTATGGTCAATGGCATTGATTTTTTGTCTGCAAAAGGCTGGAGCACAAAAAATTTATTTTACCTATATCCAGGCCGAAACAGAAAAAGCCTTCGCTGTCCGTATAAATGAAAAGCAATACTTGTCATCACCTGCTGGATATCTCATCCTTTCAAAATTGCAGGATACGACCTATCAGCTTTCAGTCTCATTTCCTTCCGGTGAATGGCCGGTGCAGCATTTTACAATAACGATGGGAAGAAGAGACCGGGGCTTTTTATTAAAAAATTTCGGAGATAAAGGCTGGGGCCTCTTCGATCTGCAAACATTATCTGTCATACATGCTGCAGGTGCAGTAAAACCGGCTACTACAGCAGGTGAAAATTCAGGCAAGCAGCAAGTGTCCGTATTTACGAAAATCCTGTCACAGGTTTCTAATGATCCTTCGTTGTTAGCGTATTCTGGAATGCCCGGGGAAGAGGAAATTGTAAAAATGGAAGAAAAGAAAAAAGAACCTGTGCCGGAAAAAGTCGTGAGTGAATCTGCCATTACAACAACCAGGAATCAGAATAATTTTAATACTCTTCAGGTGAAAGAAAATCCTGTTCAGGATGTGGCTGCAGCCAAGCAGGAAATGAAGAAAGACAGCATTGCACAAACTGTTGCACCAGCCACTAATGTGCAGCAGCAGAACCATGAAAAACAAGAAACATTCCCGGGGTTTCATGTTCAGAAAAAATCAGAAAGTTCTACAACTGAGGGCTTTGGGCTTGTATTTACAGATGAGGTTGATGCCGGAAAGTATGACACAATTCGAATCTTAATTCCAAATCCGGCACGTTGGCCTGCTGCTGCTGAAGTCGATTCAAATGAAAATTCTACCGGAAAAGTTCCGGTTTTTTTGAACGGAGATTCCTTGCATATTTCTGTGGTCGAGGAACTCCAAAAAGAACAGCCTGTTGTTGAAAAATCTTCTCTTTCTCCATGCCCGGTACTGGCAGAAGAAAATGAAATTAATCTTCTGAAAGAAAAACTACTGCTGATTACCGATGAAGAAGACAGGATTTCTGAAGCAAGGAAATTTTTCAAAATGAAGTGTGTGACAGTTGCGGCTCTGAGGCAATTAGCTATGTTGTTCAATAAGGATGAACATAAATACAGGTTTTTTGATGTAGCCTATTCGGGTACTGCTGATCCTGTACATTTTCCTGCATTGGAAGCTGAATTGCAGGATGCATATTATAAGAACAGGTTCAGGGCCATGCTGCGTTAACCGGGAGTTTTCTGAAATACATACGATATGCATCGGTATTTTATAGAAGTTTCATATCTCGGTACCCGGTATAGCGGATTTCAGGTGCAGCAAAATGCCAATACAATTCAGGCAGAAATAGAAGCAGCGCTGTTAGTTATTCTGGGCGAAAGGATAGGACTGACAGGTTCATCCAGAACAGATGCCGGCGTACATGCGGTTCAGAATTTTTTCCATCTTGATACCATAACCCCACTACAGCAAAGTGAACGGGCAGGCAGTCTGAAGAAGCTTGAATACAAGCTGAATGCATTACTGCCGGGCGATATATCGGTTCGGCAGATCATACAGGTTCCCCTTACGGCGCATTGCAGGTTCGATGCAAAATCGAGGCTTTATTACTACCAGATTCACAGGCATCCTGACCCTTTTTTGAAAGACCGGTCCTATTATTTTCCATACAAGCTTCATACAGAAATTCTAAATGAGACTGCTTCATTAGTAATGAATTATCAGGATTTTACTTCTTTTTCAAAAAGGAATACCCAGGTAAAAAATTTCCTTTGCAGTATTCAGACCAGCCGGTGGCTGCAGTGTGATAGCAGATTATTTTATCGGGTAGAGGCCAACAGGTTTTTAAGAGGAATGGTCAGGGGACTTGTGGCTACAATGCTCAGAGCCGGCAGGGGAAAAATAACGGTTCCGCAATTCCGTGATATCATAGAATCAAAGGATTGTACAAAAGCGGTTTTTTCAGTCCCGGCGCAGGGGTTGTACTTAAAAAAAGTAAACTTTGACCCTCAGATATTTGTTCAAGATAGTTAGAATCAGTAGTTTATATTTTGAGCGAAGCGATAATGAGAGAAAAGATTAACACATACGAATTTTGCAAGGTTATCATTTTTAGGTAAAGATTATGTGCATCAACTGTGAAGAAATCCCGTAATTATTATTGGCTGATATAAGTGAAAGCGTTACCTTTGCAATCCGCTCTAAAAAAGAGCAGAAGTTCTTCACAAAAACTGTTGATTTTCAAAACGGATCAGCGATTTTTTTTTGAAAATAAACGCTGAAAAATTTGGTAGAAATAATTAAGACCCTACCTTTGCACTCCCGTTAAAAAAACGGGGAGCAGACGCAGGTCTGAGTTCTTTGAAAGTTGGAAAACAATAGCACTTAATCTGCCTTTGGGCAGGTTAACAAAAGGTAAGTCAAGCGAAATACATTTCGTAATTGACACGTTAATTTTCTCTTGAGAATTTTACATGTCAGTATCAAACAACATTTACAATGGAGAGTTTGATCCTGGCTCAGGATGAACGCTAGCGGCAGGCTTAATACATGCAAGTCGAGGGGCAGCAGCTTTGTAGCAATACAGAGGCTGGCGACCGGCAAACGGGTGCGGAACACGTACAGAACCTTCCTTCGAGCGGGGAATAGCCCAGAGAAATTTGGATTAATACCCCATAGTATAATGAGGAGGCATCTCTTTATTATTAAAGATTTATCACTTGAAGATGGCTGTGCGGCTGATTAGGTAGTTGGCGGGGTAACGGCCCACCAAGCCTGCGATCAGTAACTGGTGTGAGAGCACGACCAGTCACACGGGCACTGAGACACGGGCCCGACTCCTACGGGAGGCAGCAGTAAGGAATATTGGTCAATGGACGCAAGTCTGAACCAGCCATGCCGCGTGGAGGATGAAGGTCCTCTGGATTGTAAACTTCTTTTATATGGGACGAAAAAAGGCCTTTCCAGGTCGTCTGACGGTACCATATGAATAAGCACCGGCTAACTCCGTGCCAGCAGCCGCGGTAATACGGAGGGTGCAAGCGTTATCCGGATTCACTGGGTTTAAAGGGTGCGTAGGTGGGTTGGTAAGTCAGTGGTGAAATCCCCGAGCTTAACTTGGGAACTGCCATTGATACTATCAGTCTTGAATACCGTGGAGGTCAGCGGAATATGTCATGTAGCGGTGAAATGCTTAGATATGACATAGAACACCAATTGCGAAGGCAGCTGGCTACACATATATTGACACTGAGGCACGAAAGCGTGGGGATCAAACAGGATTAGATACCCTGGTAGTCCACGCCCTAAACGATGGATACTCGACATTTGCGATACACAGCAAGTGTCTGAGCGAAAGCATTAAGTATCCCACCTGGGAAGTACGACCGCAAGGTTGAAACTCAAAGGAATTGGCGGGGGTCCGCACAAGCGGTGGAGCATGTGGTTTAATTCGATGATACGCGAGGAACCTTACCTGGGCTAGAATGTCCCGTGACAGGTGGTGAAAGCTACCCTTATAGCAATATACACGGGATAAGGTGCTGCATGGCTGTCGTCAGCTCGTGCCGTGAGGTGTTGGGTTAAGTCCC
>CAYYMK010000001.1:416458-422443 GCA_964473035.1 uncultured Chitinophaga sp. | reverse complement strand
AAAAAATAAAAACCGGGTAAAATATTTTTTTTCAGGAATGTAAAACATGCGGCAGATTGCCGGCCGGGTATGTTTTCAGTTCGTTGTATAAAGTATCCCTCTCTACCGGAATCCTGTTTGCCTGCCTGATCAGTGAAACCAGTTCCTCCGTAGTCAGGGTGGGCCTGGTTTCTTCCGCGCCTGCCATGCTGTAAATTTTTGTAGTATCATCAATGGTTCCGTCAATATCATCCACACCAAAAGAAAGTGAGAGCTGTGCGTTTTGCCGACCCAGCATGGGCCAGTAGGCTTTCAGGTGCGGAAAATTATCGAGATAGATACGGGCAATGGCATACATCCGCATATCTTCCAAAGATGAACTTTCCGGCACCTGGCTCATATTATTATCCTTGTTACGAAATTTCAATGGTATAAAAGTCTTGAATCCTTTTGTACGGTCCTGCAACTCACGCAGCCGGCGCATATGGTCAATCCGGTGCTCATATTTTTCTATATGTCCATATAGCATCGTGGCATTGGAATGCAGACCCAGCCGATGGGCCGTTTCATGAATCTGCAGCCAGCCATCAGCATCCACTTTATCTGCACAGATTTGCCGGCGGATTTCCGGGTGAAAAATTTCGGCACCGCCGCCCGGGATGGAATCCAGGCCTGCACTGATCAGGAATGTTAATCCTTCTTTATTGCTCATTTTTGCCTTTCGAAACATATAGTCATATTCCACAGCTGTAAACGCTTTGATATGCAAATTCGGCCGATGTGCTTTAATGGCTTTGAGCAGTGTTGCAAAAAATTGCAAATCCATTTTCGGGTGTACTCCCCCTACAATGTGCACTTCAGTGACCGGCTTGCCATCGTATTGCTTTACCAGGTGCAGCATCTGGTCAATGCTCAGTTCCCAGCCTTCATCTTTTTTTGCATAAAGCCTGCTGTAACTGCAAAAATTACAACTGAACACACAGACATTGGTAGGTTCTAAATGAAAATTGCGGTTGAAGTAAACCTTTTGGCCAACCTTTTTTTCCTTGATAAAATTAGCTAAACTACCCACAAAGCCCGGGCTTCCCTGCTCAAAAAGCAGCAGGCACTCTTCATCGCTGATGCGCTGGCCTGAAAATACTTTTTCCGTGATGGCATACAGGGCGGGGGAATTATGCAGCAGTGATTTCATTCCGGATTGATTCTGCAAGCAAAGGTACTGCCGCAAATGTTGTGATTTTTAAAAAATGTGGGCATCTGCAAAAATCCTTATCTTCCTTTTTTATTTTTCCGGACATCAATTCAGTACGCATGAATTTAAAGTTAAGGTTAACCATTCTCAGTTTTTTCCAGTTTTTTGTATGGGGTGCGTGGCTGATTACTATTGCTACGTATTTTTTTACGAACAATATGGGCACAGGGGCGCAGTTTGGCGCCATTTTTTCCACACTGGCTATTGCTTCATTAGTCATGCCGCCCCTGACCGGTATTATAGCCGATAAATGGATCAACGCTGAGAGGTTGTACGGTATCCTGCATATCCTTTATGGAGCCGTACTGCTGGTTGTGCCCCGTGTTTCAGATGCAGGTACACTTTATTATGTGATCCTGGTGGCTATGTTGTTTTATATGCCTACCATTTCATTGTCTAACTCCATTTCTTATACAATTCTTAAAAAAAATCAGTATGATGTAGTAAAAGTGTTTCCCCCGATCAGGGTATGGGGAACCATTGGATTTATTGTTGCCATGTGGGCTACCAACCTGTCTGGAAGCAAGGCGAACACCAACCAGTTTGTCATTGCCGGGGTGGCTGCTATTTTGCTGGGTGTGTATGCATTTTCATTGCCAAAATGCCCGCCGCAGCGGGTCATATCGAAGGGTGCTTCCATCTTTGAACAACTGGGCTTAAATGCATTCAAACTTTTTGCGAAATACAAAATGGCTTTGTTTTTTATATTCTCCATGTTTTTGGGGGCGGCATTACAACTGACCAATATGTATGGCGACACCTTCCTGGATGATTTCAAAAAAGTTCCGGAATATGGTCCTGATACTTTTGTGGTGACATACTCTACGATTATCATGTCTGTTTCCCAGATTTCTGAAACCGTGTTCATATTGACCATCCCGTTTTTTCTGAAAAAATTTGGGATCAAAAAAGTAATGCTATTTTCCATGCTGGCGTGGGTGCTTCGGTTTGGGCTTTTTGCCTATGGAAACCCCGCCGATGGCTTATGGATGATCATCCTTTCATGCATTGTGTACGGAATGGCATTCGACTTCTTTAATATTTCCGGATCCTTGTTTGTTGAAACATCTACCGATGCCTCTATACGTTCCAGCGCCCAGGGTATGTTTATGATGATGACAAATGGGGTGGGAGCCTTCCTGGGCAGTAAAGTGAGTGGTTATGTGATTGATAGATACTTTACCATCAATGGAGACAGTAAAGACTGGCAGAATATATGGCTTGCTTTTGCAGCCTATGCGCTGGCAGTGGCTGTACTGTTTATGCTGTTATTCCGGCACAAACACAATCCTGTTGCAGTAGAAAAAATAAATCACTAAAAAAAAGCGGTATTCAAAAAAAAAAAACCCGGGAGTATTAAAGCCTCCGGGATTTTAAAATTATGTTCGGGACCTGATGTTAAATATGCGATTCTATTTTCTTGATAACAATCGCTTTTGGTTGTGCGCCTAATAATTTATCCACAACCTGCCCGTCTTTAATAAAAAGAATTGTAGGGATGGAAGTGATGCCATAGTTCATGGATACTTCGGGATTGTGATCCACGTTCAGCTTCCCGACATTGACCCGCCCGTCGTACTCTTTGCTGAGTTCTTCAATCACCGGACCTATTGCACGGCATGGCCCGCACCATTCTGCCCAGAAATCAATCAATGTCAGTTTGTCTGATGTAAGCACTTCAGATTTGAAATTTGCATCATTAAATTCTCTTGCCATTTTTTCTTTTGTTTTTATTTGAAAGTTTTTTGCAGGGAGTGCAAATTTAAGCCCAAACCATATAACATGTCCTGATGTCAGAAAGTTTGTGAAAAACCAGGACTTTTCCCCATTAGAGGCATCAAATTGCTGAAAAAAAGTCCGTTGTTCTATGCAGTTTTGATATGTACTTCCAGTTCTGAACTGTTTTGCAGTAACTGAATCATATCCTGTGTCATTTCGATCCCGCGGTTCAGCGATACCAGATTGATTTTTATTTTACTTTGGGGATCATTCAAAATAAACTTCAGTAATGTTTTTCCTGGTTTTTTAGTGAGGCTTTTTTCAAAAAAATGGATGAGTTCACTGGTAATGTATTTGGGGTCGGTTTCTATGATGATCTGCTTCGGCAGGTTTTTCTTCATGGTTTCAGCCAGTATAATACTGGTAATTTTAAATTCTGTTTCATCACGGTTGTACCGCTGACGAAAATTTCCGGTCATACAAACCGTGCTGCCCTGCTGCAGGAAAGGAGAGAACTTCAGGTAATCTTCCGTAAAGAGCAGTAGTTCCAGTTTGCCGGAATAGTCTTCAATCACAAAGCTTCCGTACTTATTCCCGTTTCGTGCTGTTTTATGTTGTGCCTGTGCCACCAGTCCTAAAATGCGGAACATGCGACCTGGATTGGCCTGTAGTTTAATGCCATCCCTGAATTCATTTAATTCTGCCAGGGCAGTGATGCCAAAGTACCGCATTTCAAATAAATAATGATCGAGTGGGTGGCCGCTAATGAACATGCCTGTTACATCTTTTTCATGATCCAGTTGTATCGTGAGAGGCCAGGGCTCACATTCGGGAATCCTGGGCGGCGGTATTTCCATGCTGGCAGGCAAATCTCCAAACAATGTATTTGCAGAACTGGCTTGCTGCGCAGCGTTCATTTGCCCAAACCGCATGATTTTTTCCATACTGTTGGTAGGCTCACCCGGTATGACATGGAAATATTGTGCACGGTGCAACTCTGAAAAACAGTCAAAAGCTCCTGCATACACCAGGCTTTCAAGCGTTTTTTTGTTGACGGTGCGTTGGTTGATGCGTTTTATAAATTCAAAAATATTGCTGAAAAAGCCTTTTTTCTGTCGTTCGCTGATTATGCTTTCAACTGCTGCTTCACCCACACCTTTCAGTCCGCCCAGCCCAAAGCGGATTTCTCCCTTCTGGTTCACTGAAAAGCCCTGCAGCGATTCGTTGATGTCGGGACCAAGCACCCTGATGCCTATCCGCTTACATTCTTCCATATAGAAGGTAATCTTTTCAATGCTGCCGGCGTTGTTCAGCACTGCAGCCATAAATTCAGCAGGGTAGTGGGCTTTCAGGTATGCGGTTTGGTAGGCCACAAGGGCATAGCAGGTGGAATGAGATTTATTAAAAGCATATTGGGCAAATGATTCCCAGTCGGTCCATATTTTTTCCAGGGTTTCTGTTGGGTACGATTTATCTGATGCCCCTTTTATGAACTGTGCCTTCATTTTATCAAGCACCGACCTCTGTTTCTTCCCCATAGCCTTGCGCAGCAAGTCAGCATCCCCTTTGCTGAAGCCGGCCAGTTTCTGCGCCAGCAACATCACCTGCTCCTGATACACGGTAATACCGTAGGTTTCTTCAAGGTACTCCTTTGTTTCAGGCAAATCATAGGTGATGGGCTCCCTGCCATGTTTCCGGTCAATGTATTTGGAGATATAAGCCAGCGGCCCCGGCCGATACAGGGCATTCATTGCAATCAGGTCTCCTAATTTGTCGGGTTTCAGGTCTTTCAGGTATTTCTGCATGCCACTGCTTTCAAACTGGAATGTGCCGATTGTAGCGTTGCGCTGATACAGTTCAAAAGTTTTTGGGTCATCGAGCGGAATTTGCTCAATATCTATCTCTGTCTGGTGATTTTGTTTGATCAGTGCCAGGGCATTTTTGATCACTGTAAGTGTTTTCAGGCCCAGGAAATCCATTTTGATGATCCCGGCACTCTCAATGTCGTTTCCCTCTATTTGTGTAATCCAAAGTGAAGAATCTTTTGCGATTGCAACGGGGATCAGATCGGTCAGGTCTCTGGGCGCAATGATGATGCCTGCCGCATGAATGCCAGTGTTGCGAACCGATCCTTCCAGTCGTTCTGCTTCGTGCAGCACTTTGCCAGCAAGTGTGTCGTCCTGCTGGTATATTTCTCTCAGCTTCTTTACATTTTCCAGTTCGTCATTGCCTAAACCATCATTTTCTTCTAGCGATTTTTCACCATCTTTTGTTTTCATCGGGGCATGCAATACCCTCTTCAGCTCAATGCCCGGACGTTCCGGTACCAGTTTGGTCAGTGCGTTGGATTCCGGCAATGGCAGATCCATTACCCGTGCCACATCTTTGATACTCATTTTGGCAGCCATTGTGCCATAAGTGACTATTTGCGCTACCTGGTTTTTCCCGTATTTCTCTACTACATAGTCAATCACTTTTTGTCTTCCTTCGTCATCAAAATCTGTATCTATATCGGGCATTGACTTACGGTCCGGATTGAGAAATCTTTCAAACAGCAAGTTGTATTTAATGGGATCAATATTGGTAATGCCGATGCAGTAGGCCACCACGCTACCTGCGGCGGAACCGCGGCCGGGGCCAATATAAACACCTTTACTTCTTCCGGCTCTGATAAAATCGCTTACGATCAGGAAATAACCGGCAAAACCCATAGTCTTGATTGTGAACAATTCGAAGTCAATTCTTTCCTCTATTTCCTGAGTCAAATTTGTATAGCGCTGCCTTGCCCCTTCATAGGTAATATGTTTGAGGTATTCCCACTGGTTGAGCGATTCAGGGCTGATCAGATTTTTTCCGGACACTTCTTCTTTTGTGTGTATCTGGAATTTTTTATCAACGGGAAAATTCGGCAGCAGGATGTCACGGGTCAGGTTGAGCAGTTCAATTTTATCTGCAATTTCATTTGTGTTGTCAATGGCTTCAGGCAGATCCTGAAAGGTTTGGCCCATTTCCTTCGTTGTTTTGAAATAAAACTG
>CAYYMK010000001.1:414799-416358 GCA_964473035.1 uncultured Chitinophaga sp. | reverse complement strand
GTGGCAATAAGGCCTTTGTGGTGCCGCAAAATCAGTTCTTTATCAATACGGGGATACTTGCTGTACATGCCTTCAATAAAACCCAGTGAAGTCAGTTTGATCAGATTCCTGTACCCCTCATCATTTTTTGCAAGCAGTATCTGGTGATGCCGCGGGTCTTTTTGTTCCTTTGTAAAAGTTTTTTGATGCCTGTCAGCAGTCATATAAAATTCGCAGCCTACGATGGGTTTTACCTTAACCCGGCCCTGGTCATCTTTGTGTTTGTACGCTTCAGCCACGAATTCAAAAACCCCAAACATATTTCCATGATCGCTGATAGCAATCGCAGGCATGTGATCAGCAATTGCTTTTTTATAAAGATTTTGTATGGAGGCAGCCCCGTCAAGCAGGGAAAACTGGGTATGGACATGCAAATGAGAAAACTTCATGCTCACGGTCCTTTTTTATTTCTTGATAAAACTGTAAATTGTAATTGCTCCGTTGCTGTAGCTGCACACCCAGGCCTCCAGCACTTCATCGTTTTCAAATACGTCTACTCCCACAGGGTGCCCGCCGCAAGGCAAAGATGCAAGTTTTTCGAAATGGTCGGAATTGATTTTATAAACCTCCACATAGTCGCTGCTGTAGCAGGTTACGAAAATAAATTTATGATTTTTGGAGAGCACAATGGTGCGTGGCTGGGCATGGGTTTTGGCCGTAAATAATGTTTTTCCGGTACTGGCTTCAATACATGCGATGCTGGCCAGGCTGTTATAGGATACAAACAAATGGCCGCTGCTGTCCATAACCACGTGGCGGGGACTGCTCCATACATGCAGGATGCTGTCTTCTTTCCAGGTGTTATGATCTACCCTGACAATACTGGCACCCCCCATGATGGCAATATATGATTTGTTGTTTTTATCATCCACTGCAATGCCCCTGGGAATTGCCGTAACGGGTATGGTGCTGATGATTTTTCCATAGGGATAAACGTCTTTGTTCAGTTCCAGCACACTGTTATTGCGACTGTGCCAGTTGCTGACCAGCAGGTATTTGCTGTCGGCAGTTTTTGAAATAACTTTCGGCGTCTTTCCAGTTTCAATCAACGGAACACGGAACGAATCCTTTTTTACAAGTCCGGGATACAAAACAGTTACAGGTTTGGTTTTCTGCCCGGCAGTAGCGGGGCCGCTGTTTTTTGAAAAATCGTTGACCCATATGGGCACGATGCCATCTGCATTGTGCAGCGATACCCACAAAATTTCATC
The DNA here is from genome assembly GCA_964473035.1 of uncultured Chitinophaga sp. Lineage (GTDB taxonomy): Bacteria > Bacteroidota > Bacteroidia > Chitinophagales > Chitinophagaceae > JJ008. The sequence goes on along the minus strand of CAYYMK010000001.1, from coordinate 415,108 downwards.
ATCATGGCTCAGGCAGGCTTCCACAGGCTTTTCCTGGAAAGAAGCAATTGGGCGGCTGCGGGCATAATCCCATCCGGTGCCTTTTGTAGGAGTAAATCTGAACTCTTTGGCCACTTTTCTGGAGGGCTGATCAAATTCATAAACACTCATCCCTTCCAGGTTCATTGCATATAGTTTGCTGCCTGCAGAATTAAACAATACAGACTTGGTGCCGGGCGCTGCAGAAACGGATTCTTTTTTCAAATATTCCAGTTGAGAATAGGGCTTTAGTGCAGGTGGCGGGGTTATCGTATCAAGATTTGGAGGGCC
>CAYYMK010000001.1:216807-414699 GCA_964473035.1 uncultured Chitinophaga sp. | reverse complement strand
AAAGAAAAGCAGAATGTTGATTTTAAGCTGGTTTTGAACGGCAGGACTGTGTGAACCCCATGAAATCATCCAAATGAAAGACGTAATGGTCAGAAAAATTATACCAGCCATCTCGCTGATTTTTTTATTGGGCAGTTGTACGGCACTGAAGCAATTCGGGCTTGCCGGTAATAAGCAATTGGCTCCTTCGCTAGCAGCACCATCAGTTCCCAAAGCAAAATTTATTGAACAGATAGTTGTCACGCCTCAATCTACAGTTGATCATACTGCTTTGAATGCTGACAAACCTGCCACCCTGTACCACCCGGAATCAACAGAACTGACCGGAATTAATGACGGAGTGAAGGAAACAGAAATGCTGAATTTATTACTGGAAAAACCGGCCAGTAAAGTTGAAATGGCATCACCGGTACAGCTCAAGTATGCGTTACTGCTGGATACTGAGGTAGAATCGTTACCCAGTAAATCCTTACTTGAAACAGTAGATGAATGGTATGGGGTGCGCTACCGCCGCGGTGGAAATACAAAAACCGGTGTGGATTGTTCCGGATTTACATCTGCAGTATATGCAGCCGTATATGGCATTACGATTCCAAGGGTATCCCGTGAACAATACAGGGTTAGTCAAAAAATTTCTCTCACAGAACTCGAAGAAGGCGACCTGCTCTTTTTTAATACAACCGGAAGGGGTGTATCACATGTGGCTGTGTACCTCGGAAACAGCCGGTTCATCCATGCCTCTGTTTCCAAAGGAGTAATGGTGAACAGTATTTTTGAAAACTATTATGTTCGTCGCCTGATCGGTGCAGGGCGCATAGAAGAAAAACAGGAAGTCGCCACCCATTAATTACCTTCGGTGTCTCCGCCTTAATGATAATGCTGCCAATACAGGTTGAAAGTCTGGTGATAATTTCAGGTACAATACTGCTGTTCCATAAACAATAAGAAAAAACAGGCTCTGTACAAGCATTTTGGGAAAACCATGCATATCCCGAAACAGGAACCAGGCTGCCATGTAGCTGCCTGCAGCAAGCAACACTGTGATGGCAGATTGTACTGTGAGGGGAAACAGTTTGAATTTTTTCCAAAGAAATGCAATGCGGATGGTGTTATAAACGATTACGGAGATCAATGTGGCCCAGGCTGGGCCGGCAAGGCCGTATGTTTTGGTCAGCAGGTACGTAAGCGGCAGCATCAATACTACGAGTACAATACCACTGACCAGTTCAAATCGCCAGAAAACAGAAGTGGCGATAATTTGTGCATTGAGCCCGGTACCCATATCCACAATGACAGAAATCCCAAGTAAGAAAAAAGCAGGTGCGGCATCCCGGTACTGGTTTTTAAGTCCTAAGAATGTCACACCGTCTGTAAAATTGAGCCAGATCAGTAAGAAGATTCCACAGGAAAATAAAAGTTGATTGATGGACGACCGTTGGTACAGCTTCTGCAGAAGGCCATGATTTTTTTCTTTCCAGGCACGGGACAAATGGGGCATTGATGCTGAAATGATGCCCCGTTGCGGAGCCTGAATAATGCTGGAAGCCACGGTAGCCAGTGCAAAAATGCCTGCCTGATCTAGTCCATCTGGCAATACTGCCGCAATCACAAATGAATCAAAAACCTTCGATAGCGCCTGCAGAAATGTTGCTGCATAAAAGAAGGAACAGAGCAGCAGAATTTTTCGGCCAAATCTTCTTGTGAGTTTGCTTGTTTTTAAAGTGAAATGAATTTTTCCTTTTAGTATCAGGTACAGCAGCAATCCTACTGCAATGCCCGGGTAGGTGAATGCAAATAGTTTGATAAAGAGTTCAAAATCCCTGATGATGTTCATTGCAAACAGAACGATCAGTACGGTTGTGAATAACCGCCATTGCACCTCCCGGAAATAATTGGCCACAACCGGTTTGCGCATACTCCAGGTATAAGCTTCCAGGATGGAATAAATTGTAAGTCCGAAGCCAAACGGAAAAATCCAGTAATAATAAACAATCAATAGCGGTGAGTTGGTTCCAAATTTCTGGATCACCAGGTGCTTTAACCCAATTCCTGCCAGCATCACCAGAACAAAACCTGCCATTCCGGTAAGCAATGCCCGGGTTAGCATATCATTTTGATGGGGGGGCAGGTGATCTTCGTAGTATGGAAAAAATTTGTAAATATATGCGGGCATGCCAAGATTGGAAAGGCTGTTCATGAAAACAGCAATCGCAATGAAAACGGTTGTCAGCCCATATTCTGCCGGTTCAAAGAATCCTTCTTTTGTAAAAAAATATGTATTGACAAGACCAATGGCAAAACCCGTGTAGATCACCAGGGAAGAAACAATACTTTGCCTGCGAATGCCGCTCATGCATTAAAGATAAGCTGAGAAAAAATAGCCGCAAGAGTGATTAATTCACCTTCTTAATTGTAATATAAAAATTGGGGTCGGGCCGGATGCCTGTTTCCATTAACGATGCTGTCATGCTGGTTGATTTCCATTCGGTTCCGGGGTGCAACCATCCATGACCAACTTCCAGTTTTACAGGCATGTTAAATGCTGCCACGCAGTTGTTCCACCGGTACTTCAACACATCACCCTGAATCTTGTACTCCAAAACCGGAATACGGGTGCTGCGCAGGTATTGATCAAAAATCCGGGAAAGATCTTTACCAGATATGGTCGAAAAATAATTTTCTATATCCCGGGTATCAATGCACTTGTGATAAAAATCTTTGTTGAGCCTCCTGAGTATTTGCCGGAACAGGGTATCGTCATCAATCACCTGACGGATGGTATGCAGCATGTTGGCTCCTTTATTGTACATATCGCCGCTGCCTTCCTGGTTCACCCCATAAGTTCCGATCAGAGGTCTGTCGTTTTCAATATTCATGCGGATTCCCTGCACATATTCGTCGGCGGCTTTTTTCCCCCAGTGGTATTCGATAAACAATGCTTCGGAGTACATGGTAAATCCTTCGTGCACCCACATGTCGGCAATGTCGTTTGTCGTGATGTTATTTGCAAACCATTCATGTCCGGATTCGTGTATGATGATATAATCCCACTTCAGCCCCCATCCGCTTCCGGAAAGATCGCTGCCCAGGTATCCATCCATATAGTGATTGCCGTAGGCTGTGGCGCTTTGGTGCTCCATTCCAAGGTGGGGCGACTCTACCAGTTTATACCCGTCGTCCGGGAAAGGGTAGGGCCCAAACCAGTATTCAAAAGCCTTCATCATTGGTTTTACGTCACGACCAAATTGTTTCTCTGCTTTCTCCCTGTTGTAATCTAGTACCCAGTAATCCAATGAAACTGTATCGCCTGATTCACTTTTAAAGGCGTCATTAAAATGGGTGTAATGACCTATATAAGGAACAATATTGTAATTATTGATGGGGCTTTGCACCTGCCAGTTATACGAAACTTTGCCGCCAGGCAGCATTTCCTTTGTCGTGAGTCTGCCATTTGAAACAGCAACCAGTTGTTCAGGCACCGTTACCTGTATTAGTGCACCCTGGTCGGGTTCATCGCTTTGATGGTCTTTGCATGGATACCATACACTGGCACCCAGGCCCTGGCATGCTACTGACATCCATGGACGGCCTTCCTGATCTTCTGACCAGATCCAGCCTCCGTCCCAGGGAGGATTTACAGCAGCCCTTGGTTTGCCGTGAAAAAAAACAGTCAACTGGTACAGCGTAACCGGTATATGCCGATTTAATGCAGTTTTTGCAGAAATAAAATGATTTGCACCAAAGTTGATCCAATAGACATTTCCTTCCCTCCGCAACCCGGAAATCCTTTTTCCTTTAAAAAGCACACTGTCAATTTCCATAGGCTTCTGCAGGTCTAGCTGCATCACCTTATCAGCCCCATCGGTGTTCACATCAAATTCAATGATATTTTGGCCGGTGATGGTACGTGCAGAAAAATCGGGGGTGAACCGGAGACGGTATCGCACAACGTTCCACCAGGCTCTTTCAGGGCCGATGCTGCCTCGTAAACTGTCCTGCCGGGTAAAAGATTTTTTTTGCTGCAAGGGCTGGCTGCAGCTTGAGCCAGGAAGCAAAAAAAAGGCGAGCAGAACAGGGCTGTGCAAAAAAATGAAAAAGCGGGAATTGTTATTCAAGGCAATAAATTTTGATCCTGTAAATTTAATCCGTGATTCAGAATGTGAAAGATAAAACACATGCGCCAATCAATACAATAATTGTACTGATTTGTTTTTCGCTGCTGGCCTGTTACAACAGGAAAAGCAGCAAAGCTCACTTATTCCGTTACAATGAAGTGAGCGGCATTGCCACATTGGATCCGGCTTTTGCCAAGAGCCAGTCAACCATGTGGGCCGCACACCAGTTGTTCAATACCCTGGTGGAAATAGATGACAGTCTTCGCATCGTTCCCTCACTGGCAAAGAGCTGGACTGTTTCTGCCGACCGTACAGAGCTTACCTTTCACCTGAGAACAGATGTTTTTTTTCATGATGACGCTGCATTTTCCGGAGGGAAAGGCAGAAAATTGAATGCCGGTGATGTCGTGTATAGTTTTTCCCGCTTGCTGGATCCGGCTGTGGCAAGCCCCGGGGCATGGATCTTTAACGGAAAGACAGATACGATACAGCCCTTTACTGCACCCGACGATTCTACATTCCGGCTGAAATTACTGAAGCCCTATCACCCCATTCTTGGCATCATTTCTATGCAATATTGTTCCATCGTGCCACAGGAGGCAGTGGAAAAATATGGAACCGCTTTCCGGCGACATCCGGTTGGCAGTGGCCCGTTCCGGTTTGTTGCATGGGAAGAGGGACAGGCACTGATCATGAAAAAGAATGAACGCTATTTTGAAAAAGACAGCGCAGGCAACCGGCTTCCCTATCTTGACGGGTTGTATATTTCTTTTTATGACAGCAAAGCCACCGAATTTCTTTTATTCCGTCAAAAACAACTGGAATTTATCAATGATATTGAAGCATCTTTTAAAGATGAAATATTGACAAAAAAGGGAACACTCCGGAAAGAATGGGAGGGAAAAATACGGCTGATGACCAGTCCGTATCTCAATATTGAATACCTGGGCATCCTGGTGGATACCACAAATGAACTGCTGCGCAATTCTCCATTGCGGTTCCGTGAAATCAGGCAAGCAATGAACTACGGGTTCGACAGAAAGAAAATGATCCTATACCTCCGAAATTCGTTGGGCACGCCAGCCAGTGCAGGATTTATTCCGCCCGGTTTGCCCTCTTTTGATTCTGCTGTTGTGAAGGGATATAAGTATGATCCGGTGCTTACAAGGCAACTGCTCGCTAAAGCTGGTTTTCCCAATGGAAAGGGTTTGCCGGTTATCAAATTACTGACCATCCCAATTTATGCCGAGATGGCAAGCTTTATCGCCAGGCAACTGGAAGACTCGGGCATACCCGTACAGGTGGAAGTGGTGCAAAAATCTTTATTACTGACTCTGACAGCATCTTCCAAAGCTCCTTTTTTCAGGGGCAGCTGGATTGCTGATTATCCGGACGCCGAAAATTATTTATCTGTATTTTATTCAAAAAATCCGGCTCCTCCCAATTACACCCGCTACAAAAACCCAGAGTTTGATGAGCTTTTTGAACAGGCAATCCGGGAAACAAACGACTCACTGCGTTTTAAACTTTATCAACAGGCCGATCAGTTGCTGATCAATGATGCTCCGGTAGTCCCGCTGTGGTATGATCTTGCGGTACAACTGGTGCAGCCAGAAGTACAGAGCTTTAAACCAAATCCCCTGAATTTACTGGAACTAAGGAAAACCCGGTTACAGTAAACGGGGCAAACCACCCGGTGCAGCGTTCATCCGGTTATTGTTTTAGTTTGTTCCGGAATACCGCTCTGAATTTTTCCAACTTTGGCTGAATTACAATCCTGCAGTATGAATTTTTATTCTTGTTGTTTTCATAATACTGCTGGTGATAGGCTTCAGCCGGAAAAAATGTACGGAATGCGGTGATCTCCGTTACAACAGGACGATTGTAGGCGCCGCTTTTATTTAATGCTTCTTTAAACTTTTCGGCAAGTTCCTGCTGTTCTTTATTATGAAAAAAGATGGCGCTGCGGTATTGGGTTCCTATGTCGGCTCCTTGCCTGTTAAGGGTTGTGGGATCATGAGTTTGCCAGAATACTTCCAGCAGTTCTGTATAACTAATGACGAAAGGGTCAAAAATAATTTGCAGGCACTCTGCGTGGCCTGTTTCACCACTGCTCACTTCTTCATAAGTGGGGTTTACTGTTTGTCCTCCCGAATAACCGGAAGTGGCACTGAAAACTCCGTTGAGCTGTTCAAAAATTGCCTCCGTACACCAAAAGCAACCATTTGCAAAAGTGGCAGTGTCGGTAGCGGCAGGTTCAAGGGGGAGAGAACTGATACCGGGTTTCATACGTTCGGGTATTGTTTCAGTTTTTGAGGAATCTCCGGCACAGGAATAAAATGTAAGAAATCCGGCCAGGGATAAGGTTGTAAAAATATTTTCAATTGTAACCATATACAATGCAAAAATGGATTAACGATAAACTGTTTCCTGTTCTGAACAATCCATGTATGATAACAGCAGATCTGGATAAATGTTCTGCGGCATACAGGACGGACCAGAATCCTGACACGGTTATGGAATTGCCGGCAGGCACGGAACTGGGATAAAAGGAAATAAAAGAGCGGAGCCTTACGGGGCTCCGCTTGTATTTAACGAGTATGTAAGTCAGCTGCTGATATAATTCTGCAATTGAAGTATCGTTTCTTTTTGCTGCAGAATTGTTTCTTTCACCACATCAGTCATGGAAATGATACCGGTCAGTTGATTTTTATCAAACACAGGAAGGTAGCGGATATTTTCATTGCTCATCAGTTCCATGCAGTGATCAATTGTGTCATGCGGCCCTACAACCGGTAAATCTGTGGACATAATAGCTGCAACAGTTGTCTCCGTTGAATTTTTTCCTTTCAGCACTACTTTTCTGGAATAATCCCGTTCTGTAATCATACCAAGATATTCCGTTCCGTTCATCACCACCAGCGAACCAATATCTTTTTCTGCCATCAGGCGAAGTGCGTTCAGCACAAATGCGCCGGGTTGAATGCTTACAGGCGCCCTGTTTTTTCGGGCCAGTACCGTTGCTACAGTTACCATGTTCACGAATTTCAATGGAAATGTACTAAAACAATTTGTTTGTCCCAAATTAAATTCATTCAGATATGTGCAGGAATTGGCTATCTATTGAACAAATTCTGACGAGAAGCAGTGTAGGTTGTGTGTGTAAGATGTTGTAAAGAACAGGTCAGGCCATGAGCACTGATGAAAATCAGTTATTGCGGAGAGACAGGGATTCGAACCCTGGGTCCCGCAAGCGGGACAACGGTTTTCGAGACCGCCCCGATCGACCACTCCGGCATCTCTCCGTACCGGGCAAAACTATTTAGTTTGACGGAAACGGCAGAAAAAATTGTGACCAGAGTGCTGAGGCTGGTCATCCTTACCGCAGATAGTTGGGAAAAAAAATAATGTGATGTATGAAGATCAAAAGCAATTCCGGCTTCAGGATTTTTTGGGAAGAGGGTGATTCAGACCTAAGGTATTACTGCTACAACGGTTAGTTCCTGTTTGTGCTGAAAATTACAAATGCGGAGAGAGAGGGATTCGAACCCCCGGACCTTTTGGGTCAACGGTTTTCAAGACCGCCGCAATCGACCGCTCTGCCATCTCTCCGGCGCAAAAATAATTGACAGAGCTCAAGCAAAAAAATAATCATCATAAATTATCCGCAACGTTCAACCTTTTTGAAAAGAAAATTGCAGATTCTGCAAAGAAATATCAGGAGTATTGATCAACAGGAAATGCAATTGCAGCGATCTGGTAAAGACAGCATCCGCTACCTTCGTAAAAAATTTTTTGAGGCACCTGAAAAAACTTAGTAAGTATTTCTGGAAATACCGCAGCCGGTTTGGCCTCGGCCTGTTGTTTATTTTCATTTCCAACTATTTTAATGTGCTGGCACCTCAGGTTACCGGCTTTCTGATTGATTTTGTGCAGCAGGCATACCAGTTGCCCGGGTATAAGCCTCAAAGTTCAATGCCGGAATATGAAAATCTGGTGATGGCATTCATCCGGCGAATAAGAAGCAGCAGTTATAGTTCTGGTACCGTTGTAGCCATCAGCGGGATCAGCATATTATTTCTGGCATTGTTACGTGGATTCTTTCTATTTCTGATGCGGCAAACAATTATTGTGATGAGCCGCCATATAGAATATGATCAGAAAAATGAAATTTTCCGCCATTACCAGAAACTGGATTTGGCGTTTTACAAAAGAAACAGCACCGGCGATCTGATGAACCGCATTACCGAAGATGTGGCAAGGGTACGTATTTTCACCGGCCCTGCTATCATGTACCTGGCCAATTTGCTGGCCATTATCAGCCTCAGTGTCTATTTTATGGTTCGCAGGGATGCTGAACTTACTTTGTATGTGCTTGCCCCTCTTCCCATTCTTGCTATCACAATTTACCTGGTCAATCATACCATCCACCGCAAAAGTGAAAAGATCCAGCAGTCACTGTCACAACTTACCTCCAACGCACAAGAATCTTATTCCGGCATTCGGGTGATTAAATCTTTTGTGCAGGAAAAAGCCATGCTTGGCTTCTTTACAAAAAACAGTGAAGAATACCGGAAAAATGCTATAGGCCTGGCCCGAGTGGAAGCGCTATATTTTCCTTCTATTACTTTGCTGATCGGGCTCAGCACATTGCTAACTATTATGATGGGCGGCCTGTATTACATCCGTGGCGGCCACAATATTGGTATTCATACCCTGGTGGAGTTCGTGATGTATATCAATATGCTGACTTTTCCTGTGAGTGCGATCGGCCTTACAGCTAGTATGATACAGCGGGCCGCTGCATCCCAAAAAAGAATCAATGAATTTCTGGATACAGAACCAGAAATACAGGAAGCAGATAAACCAGTGGAAGCAGAAATAGCGGGCAATATCCGTTTCAGCCATGTTTATTTTACATACCCCGATACAGGCATCCGGGCATTGAAGAATTTTTCACTGGAGATAAAGGCAGGCGAAAAAATAGCCATTGTGGGCCGTACAGGAAGTGGCAAATCCACTATTGCCCAATTGCTGCTCCGGCTGTATGATGCAAGCAGCGGCAAAATAGAACTGGAACAAACCGATATACGCAATTTTAGTCTCAAATCTCTGCGCAGCCAGGTGAGCTATGTGCCGCAGGATGTTTTTCTGTTCAGTGACACGGTACTTCATAATATAGGGTTTTCTTCCGGGCAAATGGAGGAAGAACAAATCAGAAAATTTGCCGTCTTTGCTCATGTGGATGCAGAGATCAGCCAGTTCAGGGAGCAGTACCAGACCAGAGTGGGGGAGAGGGGCGTCATGCTGAGCGGGGGACAAAAACAACGGATTTCCATTGCCCGTGCTTTGGCAAAAAATTCCCGTTTGCTGATCCTAGATGATTGCCTGAGTGCTGTGGATGCCCATACTGAAAAAGAAATACTGGCAGGGCTACAACAACATTTGGCTGGCAAAACTGCCATCATCATCACCCACCGGATTTTTACCTTAATCCGGTTCGACAAGATAGTGGTACTTGAAGACGGTGTTGTAACGGAAACCGGAACCCATCAGCAATTGTTGCAGGCGGGGGGCTATTATGCCGGCCTGTTCAAAGAGCAGCAGTCAGAAATTAAGGGAGATGCCTGAAACCAGCCCTGCATCGGGCCAACCGGAAGGCTCTAAAACAGGACATAACTGCTTTTGGCTGAATCAAAAACATCTATATATTTGTGGCTTGTGTAACCAAAACGATTCCTAAAACTGCAAAAACTACAACAGTGGCTTACGAGAACAATGACAAAAAAGCGGATAGCATTTACAGTAAACGCATCCGTGCCGGAAAAAGAAGAACCTATTTTTTTGATGTGAGAACCACCCGTGGCAATGACTATTACCTGACCATCACAGAAAGCCGCAAACGCTTTGATGACAATGGGTACGACCGGCATAAAATATTCCTGTACAAGGAAGATTTCAATAAATTTATCAGGGCATTGGGTGAAACTGCGGACTATGTAAAAACGGAACTGATGCCTGATTTCGACTTTGATGCCTTTAACCACGATGAAGTGGCCGAAGAAGCTAATGGCCAGGAAGAAAACGGTCGCGGAAATGGTGCCCCAGCCATGCAGGAACAGGTTTTCCAGGAGGCAATGACGCCACAAGAAAGCAGCCAGCCGGCATCAGGGGCGGGTGGGCAGGAAGACGTGGATAAATGGTGACAGTTATTTTTTTTCTGGATATCCCAAAAAAAATTATCTTACATCCCGATTTCGGCTGCTGACTGCTGAGCCGATCACAATCAATCATTTAAAAATCACATTATGCAACCAAAATTTACGCTGAGAAGTTTAGGTTCCCTGTGTGCTGTATTTATCGCTATGATGCTGATAATGGCAGCCACCAGCCAGTTTGCAACGGCCCAGGAAAGGCCCGGTGCAATACCTGCGGCTGTTTCGGATAACGATGCCGGACTGCCCAATAAAACAATCGTTCCTTACCAGACTGAAAACCCGCAAGCTATTTGTACTACTTTTACGGGAAGTGTAGGTCCAGCCAATACTGCAACCAGTCTGAGAGCGTATCGAGATGGTTCTCCATCCACTCCTTGTGGTAACCCTGGCTCATGCACATCAGGTCTGTCAGGATCGTATCATTACGTGCAGCATAGCTGGACAAACCCTGTATCTTCTACACAATGTGTGACGGTAAGTTTTGCAAATCCAAGTGGGAGCAATATGAGTTTTGTAACAGCTCATAATGGATCAGTAAACGTATCCAATCTTTGTTTGAACTGGCTGGGAGACCCGGGCTCCAGTGTACTGGGCGGTGGATCTCCTATTGATTTCCAGATCAATGTACCCGGTAATGCCACTGTAATATTTCATGTTACGAATGTATCTTCCGGGCAAACTGCTAACTATTCAATTACTGTTGATGCGCCACTTTGCACAGGTGCTCCTTGTTCCGGCACACCAAACCCGGGCAATACACAGGCTTCTACAACATTGGCTTGTCCTACATCTCCTGTAAACCTAACATTACAGAATTTAACTCCGGGTTCAGGTGTTTCCTATCAGTGGCAAACAGCTGCTTCCAGTTCAGGTCCGTGGACCAATGCCGGCCCCAACTCTTCTTCATGGGCAGCTACTCAAACAAGTCCTACCTGGTACAGGTGTATCGTTACCTGCAGCGGAAATTCCGGAACTTCAACACCAGTATTTGTGGATCAGAATCCTTTCTATAACTGTTACTGTGCCAACTCTGCCAGCAGCAATGCGGATGAAGATATCTTTAATGTTACCATCGGTACATTGAACCAAACATCTGATTGCTCCACTACAGCGCCGGGCCCGGGTAGTGTAAACAGAAGATATTCAAATTATAAGAACGTTGGGCCACCGGCTGTAGCCAATGGTACAATCACTACAGGTAATATGCCTATTTCCATACAACTGGGAACCTGCGGCGGTAATTATACCAATGGAGTTGCTGTTTGGATTGATATAGATCATAATGGTGTGTTTGACCATCCGGCTGAAAGAGTGTATATGTCTAGCCCACAATCAGGTCCTCATACCACATCAGGTATTGCAGTAATTCCCGCATCTGCTCTCACTGGTATTACAGGTATGAGAGTGAAAAATGTAGAAACAAGTAATATGGCCTCTGTAACACCCTGCAGCGCCTTTTCATGGGGTGAAGTAGAAGATTACCTGGTGAATATTGAACCCTGTGTTCAGTTAAACGGAGTGTCTGCACCTTCTGATGTAAATGCAGAATGTTCCGGTATTGCCGCCATTCCGGTAAACGTAGGCGGTTCCAACTTTGCATCCTATCAGTGGGAGTACCGTGTTAACAGTGCTTCACCCTGGTTTTTTGCAACAGATGGTGGCCTTGGTGGTGTAGTTACCGGTGCTACAACCGGATCGCTTGTTCTGATCAATGTACCGACTTCTCTTGATGGATACCAGTTCAGGGCAATTGTAACAAACCCCTGCTCTGCTCCAGACTTTACTTCACCGCCTACCACATTGCATGTGGGTCCGCTGGTTGCAAGGGTGACACCCACCTCTGCAACAATTTGCCGCGGAGATATTATCGAACTGAAACTGCAGAGCCCGCAGGCTACGTTCTGCTCAGGTACTGTGAATGTGGCTGTTCCGGATTATGATGACACAGGGATCAGTTCCGTAATTAATGTATCTGGTATTCCTACCTCGGCTACCATTACTGAAATAAAGGTGCAGTTTAATATGACTCATACCTGGGTGGGCGATATGGTGATGAACCTGAAAGCTCCCAATGGCCAAACCATTAATCTGTTCGGATTATTGAATAATGGTACCGGTTCCAATGGAACGGCCAATTTTGTGAATACAGTAGTCACTTCAGATAACAGTTTCCCTGCAATGAGTGGTGCTCCGGCTCCAAGAACAGGAACATTCCGTGCCGACCGTTGGGTTGCAACTGTACCAACCATAGCACCGACTACAACAACTGTTTGGGCACCTTTGCAGAGTGCCGCCACAATAAACGGAAACTGGACCCTTGCCATGTGCGACCTTGGTCCGGGTGACCTTGGTGTATTGCAGGATTGGTGTATTACAATTTCGTTTGGTGCACCTGTAACAGGTATCTGGACACAAAGCCCGGCAGCACCAAACAGCATGTTTACTGATGCCGGAGCCACTGTTGCCTATACCGGTACACCAAGAGCGAATATTTATGTAAGGCCGTTGTCCAATACAAGCTATACTGTAGTGGCCAGCACTTCTTCACCTTCCTGTACCAGCGCACCAGTTGTGATACCTGTTAATGTAACACAACCGTACGCGACACTGGTGCACCCGACAAACAAAACCGTTTGCGTGGGTGGCACCACAGCCTTCGGTGTGATTGTAAGATCTGCTTCCGGCTCTCCTTATGATGGTCCGTTTACATACCAGTGGCAGGAAACAAGAAACAATGGCATTACCTGGAACAACGTTGCTAACGGCGGCGTTTATTCCGGAGCCAATACCAATACCCTTACACTGACAGGAGTAACCCGCTCTGCAGGATCGGATATGAATAATTACAAGTACCGTTGCATTATTGGCGCTCCTCCTTGTGCAGGTACGGTAACATCAAATGAGGCATTACTGACAGTACTGGCACTGCCTGCAGTAACAATTACTGCTTCAGACCTGGCGCTTACACCAGGGCAGGTTTCAAATATCAGTGGTACCAGCAGTCCGGCTCCGTTGAATGCAACAAGCTGGTCCTGGACTCTGAATGGTTCGGCTATTCCAGGAAACACAAATACGGTTTCAGCCAATATTGATCAGCTGGGTGTGTACCGTGCCACCGTTACTGATGTAAACGGTTGTACCAATACTTCAAACAGCCTGCTGGTTGAAACAGAAGCTTCTGACAGGTTGTGGATTTACCCGAACCCGACCAGCGGCCAGTTCCAGGTGCGTTTATATCATCCGGGCGTATTCACAGAAAGAAGAAAACTGGTGATTTATAACTCAAATGGACAGGAAGTAATGAGCAGAGAAATGACACTGTCAAACATGACTCATCACTATCTCAGAATGGATGTTGATCTCAGCATGCAACCTGCAGGTACTTATGTGGTGAAAGTGATTGAGCAATCATCGAAGAAAGCGACTTCCGGACTTGTCATCAAGCAGTCTCAATAAGCCAATCAGTTTATTGACAGCATACGCAAAACCCCCTCAAAAAGGGGGTTTTGTATTTTTGTTAATCAAGGAAAATGATGATGATTCTGGGAGAAAGTGCCCGCCGAACTTAATCAGGCTTTCGCATTTGCTTCACAGCATTAAGCAAACTATTGGTGCTGGCGTCATGGCCAGTTGCAGGCGCAGGGTCCGAAAGCTCAGAAAGAATTTTGTTTGCCAGTTTTTTGCCTAATTCTACTCCCCATTGATCGAAGCTGAAGATGTTCCAGAGAATGCCTTGTACAAATACTTTGTGTTCATAGAGAGCAATGAGTTTACCCAGAGCGGCAGGACTCATTTTTTGAAAGAGGAACGAATTGCTGGGTTTATTACCTGCAAATACACGGAAGGGAAGCAATCGGGCTATTTGTTCATTATTCAGGCCTGCTTTTTCCATTTCCTGTTCTGCTTCAACCTCTGTTTTTCCTTTCATCAGCGCTTCGGACTGCGACAGGAAATGGCTCAACAAAATGCTGTGATGATCCCCGGTTTCTGCATAGCTGTTGGCGCTGCAAATAAAATCGCATGGTATTAAATAAGTACCCTGGTGCAATTGCTGGTAAAAAGCATGCTGCCCATTGGTGCCGGGCTCGCCCCAGATGACAGGGCTGGTATGGTATTCGATTGCTTCACCGCTACGACTGCAGTTTTTCCCATTACTTTCCATGCAGAGTTGCTGCAAGTAGGCAGGAAAGCGGTGCAAATGCTGGTCGTAAGGGAGGATGGCTTCCGAAGCTGCGCCCAGGAAATTAATATTCCAGATACTAAGTAATGCCATCAGTACCGGGATGTTTTTTTCAAAGTTTGTTTGAGTAAAATGCTGATCCATTTCCCAGGCACCTTGCAACATCTTTTCGAAATTCCTGAAGCCGCTGTGCAGGGCAATAGACAAACCGATGGGCCCCCAAAGGGAAAAGCGGCCTCCTACCCAGTCATGAAAGGAAAAAATACTTGCCTGATCAATCCCGAACCGGAGTGCTTCCTTTTCATTGCTGCTCAGCGCTGCAAAATGAAGGGCAATATGTTTTTTGTGTCTTGCTTTCTTCAAAAACCAGTCACAGGCAGTATGGGCATTTGCCATGGTTTCCTGTGTGGTAAATGTTTTTGAAGCCACAAGAAAAAGAGTTTGTTCCGGATCCACTTTTGCCAGTGTTTCCCTGATCTGCGCAGCATCCACATTGGAAACAAAAAAACTTTCTATTCCTTCGAGTTGAAAAGGGCGCAGTGCTTCCGTAACCATAGAGGGCCCAAGATCACTGCCACCAATACCAATATTGACAACCGTACGGATTTTTTTTCCTGAATAGCCTCTTTTTTTCCCGGAATGAATTGCAGCACAAAATTTTTTCATTTTCCGGCGCACCAGTTGTATTTCGGGCATGACATCTTCTCCATCGTGGTACACCGGCTGACCTGAAAAATTGCGGAGGGCAGTATGCAGCACTGCCCTGTTTTCTGTCCGGTTAATTTTTTCGCCATTGACTAAAGAGCGGATACCCTGTGCAAGTTTGCATTCTTCGGCAAGTTGCAGCAATAAGTGTATTGTTTTTTCGCTGATGATATTTTTAGAATAGTCAAAGAGGAAATCAGGCTGACGAATGGAAAATTTTTGGAACCGATCCGGTTTTTGCTCAAAGAGGGTCCGCATATGTACCTGCTTCATTTCTTCCGCATGTTGCAGTAATAACGGCCATGAACGGGTGCTGACGGGGTTTATTTCAGGTAGCATAGTCAGAGTTTGTGAATGAGATCAATTGTTCTTTCAACCATAGCGGGTGAAATATCCATGTGCAATACCAGCCGCACCCGGTTTGCTGCAATTGCATACCCAAGAATATCATATTCTTTTAGCCTGGCCACAAATGTTTTCGCAGGCATGTCTTTGGTCAGTTCAAAAATGATAATATTTGTGTCCACCGGCAAAATAAATGACACATAAGGCTTTTGCTGAAGTGCATCGGCCAGGAGCCTTGCATGCTGATGATCTGCCTGCAATCTTTCTATATTATGAGTCAGTGCAAAGAGCCCCGCTGCAGCCAGGATCCCAGCCTGCCTCATCCCGCCTCCAAATACTTTACGTACCCGCTTAGCCCTGAAAATGAATTCTTTTGATCCCAGCAGCAGGCTTCCAGCAGGACAACCCAGGCTTTTACTCAGACATACAGAGATGCTGTTGAACAAAACTCCGTAATCTTTTGCATTCTCATTTTTGGCAATGAGAGCATTCCATAGCCTGGCTCCGTCCAGGTGCAGTGCAAGATTATTTTGTGTACAAACGTTTCTAATATTCCTGATTTCCTCAAGGTCATAACAACTGCCTCCGCCACGGTTGCTCGTATTTTCTAAAGATACCAGGCTGCTGTGCGGGCGGTGCGGATCATCAGGCTGTATGGCATCCATTACCTGTATGGCGGTGATTCTTCCCAAGTGGCCGGGGAGAAGTTTTACCGAGGCGCCAGAATGAAATGCGATTCCCCCGCCCTCATACTGGTAAATATGTGAGTTCTCATCGCAAATCACTTCATCGCCCGGCTGTGTATGGCATTTTATGGCAACCTGGTTGGTCATGGTACCCGAAGGACAAAAGAGCGCCGCTTCCATCCCAAACATACCGGCCACTGTTTCTTGCAGCAGGTTCACCGATGGGTCTTCACCAAATACATCGTCGCCCAATGGAGCGGCAAGCATGGCTTCACGCATGAGAGGGCTGGGGCGGGTCACTGTGTCAGAACGAAAATCAATTAGCATTCGAGTTACTTTTTTGCTGCAATTTACTACTTGCCACCGGTGTAGGCTAATATCCCGGAATGGCCGCTTGTAAAATTACGGCAGAGTGCTTATCCCATTCAAACCCGCAAATAAACCACTTGTACTAAAAAAGCCTGTTTGGGTAACCGGGCTTAAGCCGGAGCGTCACATTAAAAAAATAAAATACCGGTCATCAGTAAATAGAACCGTTCACTACAAAACAATGATCTATGTTATACAAAGTACTGAATTTTGACCTGTAATAAACAAAAACAAGTACAAAAAAATAGAGCCATGAAAAAGATTTTTCTTCTTATGAGTTTCGCATTTTTCGCCTTACTTATTGATAGTCAAGCACAAAATAGTGCCGGACAGATCAAGGGTTCGGTTATTGACGGCAATGCCAGAACTATTGAATCTTCTACAATTGCCCTATTGAAGGCAGAGGACTCATCGGTTGTCAAAATTTCTGTAGCCGATAAATCAGGTAATTTTTCTTTTGAGGGCATCAAATATGGTAAATACCTGGTGATGATCTCGGCAGTTGGACACAACAAAGGATACTCCAGCACAATTGAATTGGCAGATGGAAAAAGCCAGGTTTCAGTTGGCCCCATTGAGTTGGTGCCGGCAGCTAAAAGCCTGGGAGGGGTTACTGTAACCTCGAGGCGTCCTTTAATAGAACAGAAAATTGACCGGACTGTAGTAAATGTGGAAGCTTCGGCAACAAATGTGGGTGCCACAGCACTCGAAGTACTCGAAAAATCACCCGGTATTACTGTTGATAAAGATGGAAACATAAGTCTGAAGGGTAAACAGGGAGTGCAGGTTTATATTGACGGCAGGCCTTCCTACCTCTCTGGAGCCGACCTTGCAAGCCTGCTGGGAAACATGAACAGTAGTCAGCTGGACCAGATCGAGATTATGACAAACCCACCTGCAAAGTATGAGGCAGTGGGAAACAGCGGCATCATCAACATCAAAACAAAAAAGACAAAACAATTTGGGTACAGCGGCAGTTTTTCGTCAACCTACAGCCAGGGACAATTGCCTAAAATCTCCAACACATTCAACTTCAATTACAGGAAAAATAAAGTGAATGTATTTGCCAACCTGAGCCAGAGTTACAGGCGCAATATGCAGGACCTTGACATCCAACGCAAGTTTATGGAAGAATCAACCAAGGAAATCAAGTCCTTATTTGAACAGGAGTCAGACATCCGTCACGGTGGTGAGTCCTATAATGCAAAAGCGGGGCTGGATTTTTCGCCTTCCAAAAAAACTACAATGGGTTTTGTGGTCAATGGGTTTATTGCTCCCCAGTCATTCAGCAATACCAGTTATATAAGAATCTACAACCCCCTGCATGTGCAGCAAAGCCTTACGGTAGCCAAAACCAGCAATGAAAATAAATGGAAACATGGGGCAGCCAATCTAAATTTCAGGCATGTATTCGATTCAACGGGCAAAGAAATGACTGCTGATGCAGATTACATTTTGTACAGGAGCAGAAACAACCAGGACCTGGTAAATGCGTATTATACCCCCAACGGGCTGCCAACTACTAAAGCAGATACACTGCTGGGCTTTTTGCCACAGGATATTGATATTTTTTCGGCCAAACTGGACTATACACACCCTTTGAAAAACCAGGCAAAATTTGAAGCCGGTGCAAAAACCAGTTGGGTCAAGACGGATAACAATGCCATTTACGACAGCCTGAATTATGGAGTGAGAGTGCCGGATATTGGCCGTACCAATCATTTCATTTACGAAGAAAATGTAAATGCGGTATATGCAAACTACAGTCAGTCTTTCGGAAAAAAATTCAGTGGGCAACTTGGTTTACGTATGGAAAATACAAATGCTGAAGGAAAGCAACTGACGACCGGGCAGCAGTTCAAGAGAAACTATACACAGTTGTTTCCTACTGCTTATGTTCAATATAAAGCAAATGAAAAACACTCTTTTGTGCTGAATTATGGACGCAGGCTGGAACGCCCTGATTATGCAGACCTTAATCCCTTTATTATTTTTCTTGATAAGTACACATCTGAGCAGGGTAATCCGGATCTGAAACCTCAGTTTTCACATAATATTGAGCTTACCCATACGTATAAAGGATTTCTGAATACTACATTGAATTATACCCGTACGACGGATATTATTGACCAGATTATAGAACAGGATCCGGATAAAAATGAAGCAAAAATCAAGAAGTCAAATATTTCCCGGCAGCAGCAGTTTGGCATTGCAGTTAGCGCCGGGGGGCAGTTAAAAAAATGGTGGACAGCTAACTTGTATGCCAACCTGTACCGTAACCGGTATGAAGGTGTTGTGAATGGAGAGAACATTGATTTTGCAGGAACTTCTGTGCTGCTGAATGCCGGTAACCAGTTCAAATTTGGTAAAAGCTGGTCGGCTGAGTTGGGTGGCTTTTACAGATCAAAAGGAATGGAGGGGGTATTTAACATAAACGGGCTTGGAATGATGAATGTAGCCCTGTCAAAGCAGATTTTTAAAGGCAAAGGCAGTCTGCGCTTGAATTTCAGAGATATATTATGGACGCAAAAAGTTTCAGGAACCGTTAAATATGGAACAATTGATGCAGCATTTCAGCAGCAACAGGATTCCAGGCAGATCGCATTCGGGTTTACATACCGCTTCAGTAAAGGGAAAATGAACGGAATACAAAAGAGAAAAACTGGCAGTGCGGAGGAAGAGATGAAACGGGTAAAAACGGGAGACAATTAATATTCGAAGAATCATCATGAAAAACAAAGGAGCCGCCTGATCAGGCGGTTTCTTTTTGATAATTTTGTCCGAAAAAGAGATTATGCCATCATTTGACATTGTCAGCAAGGTAGACATACAGGCACTGGATAATGCCGTGAATGTTACCACAAAAGAAATAACCAACCGGTTTGATTTTAAAGGAAGCCACGTACAGATCAACCTGGACAAAAAAGAATTCCTGCTGCATGTGGAAACAGAAGACGATATGAAGATGCGACAACTGGTAGATGTTCTTATGAGCAGAGCGCATAAGCAGGGTATAGCGCCTGAAGCATTCGACCTGTCGAAAGAGGGCGCCCAAAGCGGTAAGACCTGGAAAAAAACAATCCGGGTACGCAACGGCCTGACTCAGGAAGACGCCAAAAAGATTGTAAAGTTGTTAAAGGATTCCGGGTTAAAGCTGCAACCAGCCATTCATGAAGACCTGGTGCGGGTCAGCGGTAAAAAAATTGATGATCTGCAGGCTGCGATTCAACTCTGCCAGCATTCAAATCCTGGAATTCCTTTGCAATATGTGAATATGCGCAGCTAATTGAAAAACTTATCTGAATAAGCTCATGTTTTATGTGCATAATCCTGTGCAAAACCAGTGTATATCAATGTCCTCCAAAATTTGGAAATGGGTATTTCGTGATCTTATATTTGAGTTACAACTGCACGGAGTTTTAGCAATAAAATGAAGTGCCGGAAACACGGAAGCCCCTCAAAAGGTGGAAGTGCAACCGGGGAGAACGAAGCCCCTGAAAAGGCGGAAGTAACTCCCGAAAGCGTCAGGGAAGTAAACGGAAGGCGAAAGCCGGAAGGATGCGAACTTGGCGCTTTCATCATTTTTGGACCTCTGTTGCCCCAGATTTGTTTTGGCACACTATTTTTCCCGTCTTATATTTGCAGCCTTTCAATAAAACCAGGATTTGGGAAAAATGCATTTTTTCTTTCTGGGTTTTATTAAAAATCAGACAATTATGAAAAAAGGGTTACATCCGGAAAGTTATCGCCTCATTGTGTTTAAAGATATGAGCAATGGCCATACCTTCCTGAGCCGCTCCACGGCTTCTTCAAAGGAAAAAATTAAATGGGAAGATGGAAATGAATACCCGTTGGTAAAACTGGAAATTTCCAATACATCTCACCCGTTTTTTACCGGCAAGAATATGCTGGTGGACACGGCAGGCCGTATTGATAAGTTCAAAAAGAAATACGCAAAAAAAGCATAATAACATTATAATGTGGCGATTCTTCATGCATTCCCTTCTCTGAAAGGAACCAGTGCTGAAGGATCGTTTTTCATGGCTATACTTCTAGACCCTCCGGTTCACCGGGGGGTATTTTTTGGGCACTCCCCTATGATTTATGTGTAAAGACTAACTATCATGATTACTAATTTCCTGGTATTCAGGCATGTTAACGTAATAGATATTCTACAAATGAATCATAATTGAATTTACAGAATCACATCTCAATTATTGTAATTTTCAAGATTGGAAAATGTGCCTGGGCTGTTTTGATGCAATCTCCTGCTATGGCGAGGAAGATAAACCGATCATAAATCATTATCCTGGTATTGGTCTAAAGGCTGGTCAATCATGTTAATTCAATAAAAGATGCCATTTAAACGATATCCCGGATTTCAAAATACCCGTATTTCCCTGGTGCTGACTCTTTGTGCAGCACTCGTGGCTGTCCTGGCTGTTGCAGGGTGGCTATTTCAAAAATTGCCTTTGCTGAGTTATATACCTGGTGGCCAAACCATCAAGATGAATGCCGCACTTGCCGCACTTTTTGTTTCTATTTCACTTCTGCTTGCTGCTCGCGGAAAAGAAAAATTGCTGCAACTGGTTTTTGCAATTATTGCAGTTGCCATTGGGGGAGTCTCGTTGTTTGAATACCTGATCGGGTTTCATTCTGGGCTGAATGAACTGGTTGTAGAAGATCATTTTACACAAAAAGCAGAAGCCCGGGGTCAGCTTTCCGTGATTGCCAGTTTCTCGTTTACATTTCTGGGTTTGTCCATCATTTTACGACGAGTAAAAAAAATTCATTTTCTAGTCAGGGAAATTCCTGCTTTACTGGTATTTCTCTTTGCGTATATTTCTCTAATCGGGTATTTATTTAACGCCCACTTGCTGAATAACGTCCTTCTTTTTTCCACTCTTTCATTGCCTACCACTATTGTGTTGCTCACCTTATCGCTTGCCGTAATTCTTTATAATCCCGCTGAGGGAATTGCGGCTCCGTTTGATGCACATACTTTTGCATCTACTGCAGGAAGCCGGAATTTTTTTTTCGTGGTATTTATTTCCCTGGCTCTTGGCTGGCTGACACTGCGGGGAGAAAAAACCGGATTATGGGATTCTCAATTTTCTTTGAGTATCATGATTATTCTAAGCTCGGTTCTGTTCTTTTTTGCAGGAAAAAATCTTCTCAAACGGCTTAACCAGTCCGAGTTGCTGCAGGAGCGGTTGTACAAAGCCAGCCGTGATAATGAAGCTTTTGTACAAGGAGTACTTTCTTCACTCGATTCATCAATAGCAGTGATTGATAAACGGGGCGCTATCGTAACAGTAAACCAGCACTGGAAAAATTTTGCACTGGACAACGGAATTTCAGATCTTAATAAAATAGGCCAGGAAAGCAACTATCTTGAAGTGTGCCACTATGCCATGCAACGGGGTGATTCGTATGCTGCTGCGGCATGGGAGGGAATTCGTGCGGTGATCCGGAATGAGAAAGAAAATTTCGAATTACAGTATCCCTGCCATGCACCCGACAAACAACGGTGGTTTCAGATGAGGGTTGTAAAACTCAGGAATGATACAGAATTCATGGTCGTTTCTCATACCGATATTACAAAAATTGTGCTGGCCTCACAACTGGTAGAGCAAAGCGAAATGAACCTGCAGCAGGTAATGAACAATACATCTGAACTGGTATGTTCGGTGGACATCGGGCACAGAATCCTGTTTTTCAATAAAAAATTCGGAAGGGAGTATAAACTGATTACCGGCATGCTTCCCCGGATCGGGATGATTCCGTACCAGGGCCTGGGTGACACAACAGGGGCATTCTGGCGTAAAAAGGCAGACGAAGCATTTTTGGGTGCTGCAGTTTCCTTCGAACAGGAATTTGCGGCTGAAGGATTCACCCGCTATTATGATGTGAACCTGCACCCGATCCGGAACAATGGTAAGGTTGAAGGAGTAACCTGTTTTATCAGGAACATCAGCACAAGAAAACAGGCAGAACTTCTACTGAATAAGGCATATAATAAACTGTATTATCACATTAACAATACACCGCTTGCCATTATTGAATGGGATGAAAATGATTGCATTTCTCAATGGAACAAACGGGCTGAAGAAATATTTGGATGGACGGCCCTGGAGGCTCTTGGCAAACCCCTGCAGCAGCAACTGGTGTACAGTCACGACCTGGAGAAAGTAACCGAATCAGTGCAGGAACTAAAATCCGGGCAGGTAACCGGGAATGCAATGGAAAACAGAAATGTGACCAAAGACGGGAGGTTGATCTGGTGTCGCTGGTACAATTCTATTCTTCCGGGCACTAACGGCAAATTTCAAACCACTTTGTCTATCGTTAATGATATCACTGCACGAAAGCTCGCCGAACAGGCATTGCAAAAAAGCGAAATCAATTATCGCAAACTTTTTCATAGCAGTCCTCTGCCCATGTGGATATTTGAGATAGAAACTTTGCATATCCTGGATGTAAATGAAGCGGCTCTTGCAACCTACGGGTACAGCCGGGATGAGTTCCTGGCCCTTTCCGTTCTTGATCTGAGGCCGGAAGAAGAAAAACAAAATTTCCTGAAAACAGCCAGGGAACGATTTATGGATAAATCTTTCCGCCACACAGGTGTTTGGAAACATAGAAAAAAAGACGGAACACTAATGGATGTTGAAATAGATGCACACTGGATTGATTACATGGATCGGCAATGCCGTATGGTGGCCGTGAGGAATGTTACCGAAAAACTAAAAGCAGAAAGGCAACTGGCCCAAAGTGAAGCAAAATACCGTGACCTGGTAGAAAACATACAGGACATGGTATGTACCCACGACCTGAAAGGGAAAATTTTATCGGTGAATCACGCAGCCACTAAGATGCTTGGCTTTTCGGAAGAACAACTGGTTGCCATGAATGTTCGGGATTTGTTAACACCAAATTTCAGGCACCTGTTTCGGCATTACATCCGCGAAGTAGAGATGAATGGATCTGCCAGAGGCATCATGTATGTACATTCAGTATCAGGCGATGTGCGGGTCTGGGAGTACTACAATACGCTGAAAACTGATGGAGTGCAAACTCCCATTGTTCGAGGGCTGGCAAGGGATATTACGGAAAGGTCGAATGCAGAAAAGAAACTTGCCAGCAGAGAAGAGCGGTACCGTAACCTGATAAACCAGAGTAATGAACTGATCCAGTCTATATCGGCTGATGGTAAAATTAAGTTTGCGAACCCGGCATGGTACCGTACACTTGAATACAGCCCGGATGAGGTTGCTGGTCTATCACTCGCCGATTTGTTGTCAGAAGACCAGCGAGACCATTGCTACCAGATATTTGGCAAGGTGCTGCAGGGAGATGTGATTCAGGATATTGAAACTGTTTTTTTATCAAAAACCGGCAACAGAATATATGTGCAAGGAAACATTGCTCCTGAATACAGCGGGGATAATGTAGTGGGCACCCAGGGCTTCTTCCGGGATGTTACGGATGCTAAAAAGGCGGAACTACTGATCCGGGAAAGTGAGGAAAGATTCCGTACTCTGGTAGAGCAGGCAAGTGATGGTATTGTGGTCGGAGGCCCCGATGGCAGATTTTTTGAGGCAAACGAAGCCGCTACTCGAATGTTTGGTTACAGCCGTGAAGAATTTTTGCAAAAGGGAATTTCGGATGTAATCCTGCTAACAGGAAACGAACCTCCTTTACGCTTTAAGGAATTGAGAGAAGGCAAGCAGATCGTTTCTCACCGCACTGCGTTGCGAAAAGACGGCACTACTTTTATGATAGAGCTGAATTCCAAAATGCTTCCCAATGGAAATTACCTCGGTTTTGCAAGGGATATAACCGAAAGCCTTCGGGCTCAAAAAGCGCTGGCCGAAAGTGAGGAAAAACTGCGAACTATTTTTAATTCTGAACCGGAATGTGTGAAACTGGTGAGCCCATCCGGAGAAATAATGGATATGAATCCTGCTGGTTTGGCTATGCTGGAAGCCGACAGCATAGCCGATATACGGGGAAAGAAATTTTCCGAATTGCTGCTTCCCGCCTACCGGGAAGGGGCCAGAAAAATGTTGCTTGGAGTATTCAACGGGGAATCCGTATCATTCGAGTTTGAGTTTAAAGGTCTGAAAGGCGGACATCGCAGTGCCGAGAGCCGGGCAGTTCCTATGAAAAACAGTGAGGGAAAAATTATTTACATGCTGGCTATAACCAGGGATGTAACAGAACGGAAAAAAGCCGAGGCACTTTTAAGGCAAAGCGATAAAAAACTGCGGGAGATCACTGCTTCACTTTCTGGTGTACTGTATGAATCAGTTTTTCATGCCAACGGAACATGGAGTGTTACGTTTATCAGTGATGGTGTCAAAGATTTCCTGGGGATCACACCCGAAGAAATTTATAGCGATGGCAGCAGATTGTGGCTGGGTGTGCATCCCGAAGATATTGAATATTGTTTTGCATCACTGGCTGCAGCCAACAAAGATACAGCACCACTCACAATGATATTTCGTGTGCAGAATGTATCCGGAGGTTATATGTGGGTACGAAGCGATACTATTGCCAAAAGAATTGAAGGTGGATCCATCGTCCGGACCGGAAGTTTCATGAATATTACTGATACCATTGAAGCTTCACAAAAGGTGGAAGAAAGTGAAAACAGGTACAGGTATATGGTGGAGCGAAACCCGGCTGGCATTTACCAAACAACCCCGGATGGAAAAATTATCAGTTGCAATGAAGCATTTGCAAAAATTTTAGGATACGAGGATGCTGCTAAACTGCTCAATCATTCGGCCAAAGAATTTTATTTTTCCAATGATGACCGGGAAGAATTTGTCCAGCTTCTTTTTGCAAACAAAGAATTGAATAATGCCCAGATAAAATTGAAACATAAAAACGGGTCGGCTGTGTATTGCCTGGAGAACTCAATGATTAAAAGAGACCCGGTTACCGGAGCTGAGCTCATTGAAGGCGTGCTGCTGGATATCACGAGCCGGGTCAAAGCAGATGAACTTCTGAAGACCAGTGAGAAAAAATTCCGTGATCTGCTCGATTCCACCCCCGATGCCATGATCATTGCTGATGAAAATGGAAAAATTGTGATGCTGAATAAGCAGGCAATTAGTTTGTTTGGGTATAAAAAAGATGAAATTACCGGAAAACCGGTTCAGCTTATTGTACCGGAAGGCCTGGGAAGCGCCACTGTTATTCCTGGTCATAAAAGGCCAAAAGGCCGGGGCCGGAATCAGGCAATCAGCATACTGGAAATATCAGCCCGGAACAAGGAAGGGCAAATGTTTCCTGCAGAAATCAGCCTTTCCCCACTGATTACAGAAGAAGGGTTGTTGCTTTCGGCAGCCATTCGTGATATCAGCAGCAGAAAAAAAGCAGAAAAAGAACTGGAAGAGTCGTACCGGGCTATCCGGGAGCTTACCGATCACCTACAAAACATCCGGGAAGAAGAAAGGGCGCATATTGCCCGGGAAATACATGATGAACTGGGCCAGCAGCTTACAGTAATGATGATGGATGTATCCTGGATCAGCAGGAAAATCGGGGCTGAAAATACGGTAGTCAGCAAAAAACTACAGGAACTGATCAGCCTGCTGGATGGCATGGTGAAATCTGTACGCCGCATATCTACAGAGCTGCGCCCCAGTGTGCTTGACGACCTGGGGCTGCTGGCAGCAATGGAAGTGCACCTGAAGGATTTTGGCAAGCGTTCGGGAATCAAAACGAATCAGCAGTTTCCCGCCACCGAGCCGTTGATGTCCGATGCTGTGAAGAACGGCTTGTACCGGATTTTCCAGGAGTCGCTTACGAATGTTGCAAGACATTCCCGTGCGAAGGCTGTATCGGTAAAACTAAAGGCTTCGGCAAGCCATATCTTGCTGATCATTAATGATGATGGAGTGGGTTTTGATGAAGAACTGGCCGCTTCAAAGAAAACGCTTGGAGTATTGGGCATGAAAGAAAGGGCAGCTGCAATGAACGGTAGCTATACAATAACGGGTAAATCCGGGATGGGTACTACGATTGAAGTAGAAATTCCTTTAAAGGGGCATGCTTAAAAAAGGATAAATTTGGCTTATGAAACCAAGAATACTGATTGCAGATGATCATGCAATTGTTCGGAAGGGATTAATTCAGTTATTGCTGGAAAATTATCCGCATGCTGGTTTTGGTGAGGTAAACAATGCCGAAGAATTACTGGCTGAGGTATTAAAGAGGGAGTGGGATATTGTGATTTGTGATATCAATATGCCGGGCCGCAGTGGTATTGATGCTCTGCAGCAGATTAAAAAAAGCATTCCGGATATGCCCGTCCTGATTATGAGCATGTACCCGGAAGATCAATATGCCCTGCGGGCTTTCAAAGCCGGAGCTTCCGGGTATCTTGGGAAAGAAACCATTCACAGCAATCTGATTACGGCAGTAGAAAAAGTACTTGCCGGAAAGAAGTTTATTACTCCCGGAGTAGCTGAAGAAATGGCGAATATTCTGAATGAAGAACGAAAAAAATTGCCCCATGAAAGCCTTTCGAACCGGGAATTTGAAGTACTGGTATTGCTGGCAACAGGCAAGCCATCTTCTGAGATAGCTAAAAAACTCTCCATTAGTATCACTACGGTCAGTACCTATCGCACCCGTGTACTGGAGAAACTGAAAATGAAATCCAATGCCGACCTTGTGAAATATGCATTGGAAGCAAATCTGATATAAATTTCCACTTAATTTCTTGCCCGGGTTGTCGTAACTCTTCTACTGCACTTAGCTTTTACACGACTTTATATTTGCTGCAATTGCTATTTTTTCTTGGGGAATCTACCTGTATTTTGCACGTCCGCTAAAAAAAAAGTATGGTACTGATCGTAGATGACAACCTTCTTTACGTAAACCGGCTGCAGGAACTGCTTCATGATGTGCAATGTGCCGGAAGCATTCGTTCTGCACATAATTACGACGAAGCGATACATCTGATAGCACGTGAAACACCACAGGTGGTGCTGCTGGATATCAATATGCCTGGAAAAAGCGGCATTGAGGTACTACGCTTTATTAAAGATCAGGGATGGTCTAGCCGGGTTATTGTTGTCTCCAATCATTCTCAGGAAAGCTACAGGAAAATATGCCTGATGGAAGGCGCTGATTACTTCCTGGATAAAACCAGGGAATTTGGACTTGTTACAGAACTTGTGGAAAAACTTTGTGCCTGATGCCGTTGAAGAAACAAATACTTCTGTGAAAAGCAAATTTTTGAATGTCAAACCAGCTTAAAATTCAAATTGCACCTGCTAATAGTGCTGCTGAATCCGGAAACAGCATCATACAGGCAGTTGTTGCCTGCAACGGAACGATCATATCCGCATCTGCAGCTATGCTACAGGAATTGGGAATTGACATTAATCCACGTCAAAAAGCAAATTTATTTTCATTTCTCAGCAATGAAAATATTGAAAAACTGGAAGCGGCATTCCTGAAAGTAGAGCAAGACCATATGCCATCACAAATCACTTTTTCAGACAATCTGTCAAAAAAGAAGCTCCTGGTTTTGGAAGTTTCTGCACTTCCCTTTTCTCCGGGAAATGTGCGGTCTTTTTTGTGCCGGGCAGTGTCCGGAAGCCTGGGTAATCAAACCGAGCGAACTGAAATGGAGATTGTAAAAGCCGTCGCACCATTATTTTATCAATTTTCCCCCGATCTTGCTTTTAGCGTTGATCAGAATGAAAGCTTGATACTGGCCAACCCGGCTTTTTTGCATTTTTTTGGGCTGGACAGCAATTGCCGCAAAACGAAACTGTTTGATATACTACCTCCACAAACCGCAGGTATCATTCTGCAAAATGTTCGCCAGGCAGAACAGTTCGGCCGGCCGCTGGTCTGTGAACTGGAACTGGAACATGCGGATACAGAAAAAAAATTATTCCGAATTGGATTTTTCCCAACTGTTCTGCATGATGGCGAATGTGTAACAGGGATAGTTGCAAGCTCGCTGGAAGAAAGCCGGAAGTCCCAAAAAGAAATTGCCGAATTACAATCCAGGGTAGAGCATATCAGTAATGTAACCTTTGATGCAATATGGGAATGGGATATGCTTACCGGAACAATGTACCGCAATGAACGACTTCAGGAACTGGTAGGGTATGAAGACGAAGAAATGAAAGGCCTATCATGGTGGCTGGGCCGCACTCATCCGGAAGACAGGGAACAACTGATGCAGTTATTGAAAAAGGTGACAGAGGAAGGGCGAAAATCTTGGCAAACCAATTACAGGTTTCTATGTGCAGACGGGGAATACAAGCATATGCATGACCGTGGATTTGTTCTGTATGAGAACAACCTTCCCGTGAAGATGATCGGCTGCCTGAATGATATGACCGAGCAAAAGTTGATGGAACACCTTCTGTCAGAAGAAAAAATGAGGCAGTACCGGGTTGTATCCGAAACAGCCATACGCATACAGGAGCAGGAACGAACAAGGCTGGGCCGAGAAATGCATGATAATGTAAACCAGTTGTTGTCAACGGTAAAAATGTTCATTGAGTTACTCAAACCATCCGGCTCCCAGGAAACGGAAATCAAGAAAAAAGCGGTGGACTACACCCTGATGGCCATTGAGGAAATCAGGAAGCTCTCCAGGGAAATGGTTTCACCTCAACTGGATGGCAAGAGCCTGGTAGAGCAAATTCAGGATATGGTTACTGATTTTGAACTGTCATCCGGAATTTCTGTAAAATGCACACATGATGCAGAAAACAATTTACTGAGTCCCGGAAAAAAAATCAGCCTGTACCGCATTGCACAGGAACAATTGAAAAATATTGCCAAATACAGCAAGGCTACCCATGTGGACATACTGTTGTGTTGCAAAAATAATTCTGTACAGATGGATATTAGTGACAATGGCATCGGGTTTGACACAACCAAAGTAAAAAAGGGAGTGGGGCTCGATAGCATCAGGGACCGTGCAAAATTTTACAACGGCACGGCAGAAATCGTATCTGCAACCGGAAAAGGATGCCGCCTTACGATACATATTCCGCTGGTAGATTAGCAGCCGGATCATTTCACAAAAATGCGTTCTATTTTCTCTACCAATATTTCATAATTTGGATTGAAATACCTGTGTATTTCACTGTTGCGGCAGGTTGAGTATATTTACAGCCAGATCAGCTGCATGAATAAAATTATTTTTACCGGCGAATTTTGTCAGCCCGAAAATCTTCAGCCATTTACGCTTACCCGGCAAATACAGGATATCCGGATAGGGATTTTCAGCATCCGTGAAAAATGGGAAAAGATGATGGATATGCCATCATTTGATAAAAAAGAAGAAGACTACAAAGACCCCCGGCTAGCTGTAAATGTGGATGAAGTAATTGGCGACGACATTTGCTATATAATTCATAGTAATGTATTGCCCACCCCCGGGATGGTAAAGGCAATATTACGTCTGAAAGATGGCCAATTCCTTGCTGCCAAAGACGGAGCAGGCATTGCGTTCCGTATTACTAGGAAGGACATCATCGAAAAATTTAAGATCAGGGTAGGACAGGCAGTACCATTTGAACAGCCTGTGATGCAGGTCAGGAGTCCCTGGGATATTGTACAGTTAAACGACTGGGCCATCCGGCAGGATTTTTCATGGATCACCAGGAAACGCAAGTCGCAAGCATTGCCAAAATCAAACAAGCTGATCAGACCTTCTGCCATATTTGCAGAAAAGGGAGCCATTGTGGAGCATGCTATCATCAACGCATCTGCCGGGCCGGTGTATATTGGAAAAAATGCCATGATCATGGAAGGATGCCTCATCCGCGGACCAGTGGCTATGGGCGAAGCTGCCTGCCTGAAAATGGGCGCAAGAATCTACGGAGCTACCACACTGGGGCCGGCCTGTGTGGCAGGTGGCGAAATAAAAAATTCTGTATTTTTTGGATATAGTAACAAGGCACATGATGGGTATTTGGGCGACTCGGTGGTAGGAGAGTGGTGCAACCTGGGAGCAGGAACATCATGCAGCAACTTAAAGAATAATGCAGCTGAAGTGCGGGTATGGACACCAGGAGGCGAACAGAGCGCCGGACTAAAATGCGGCATGATGATGGGCGACTACTGCAAAACGGCTGTCAATACTTCTGTGAATACTGGAACCGTGATTGGCGCCTGCTGCAATGTATTTGGTGCGGGACTTACGCCAAAATATATTCCCAGTTTCAGCTGGGGCAGCGATGGAGTGCAGCGCTATGAGTTTGAAAAGGCCATGCGGGATATTTCCAATTGGAAAAAACTGAAAGGCCAGTTACTGACCGGAGAAGAGGAGAAGATTCTCAGGTATGTGTATGACCGCTTTTAAAACGGACTGATCGGAAGCAGTTGTACTTGTCGTGAAAAAAAATGCACAATAAAACAAATAAAGAACAGGAAATGAGAAAGCAAATTGCCGCCGCCAACTGGAAAATGAACCTGACGTACCAGCAAGCTGAAAAACTTCTGGACGAAATTCTCGATAGCGGGATATCCATGCAGGAGCACCAGTACAGTATTTTTGCAGTGCCCTTTCCATACCTGCTGCTGACAAGGAGTGAGGTGGACGAAGAAAAAAATTTTGCGGTAGCGGCTCAAAACTGTCATCACAAGAAAACCGGGGCGTTTACAGGAGAGGTTTCTGCGCCGATGCTGCATTCAATGAATATCCGCTATTGCATCATCGGGCATAGTGAAAGACGAGAATACAATGCAGAAACCAATGTGATGCTTTCTGAAAAAATAAATCTTTGTCTGGAATACCGCATTACCCCATTGTTTTGCTGCGGAGAATCGTTACCGGTCAGAGAAGAGGGACGACAAAATGAATTTGTGGAAGAGCAGCTGAAGGAATCCCTGTTTCATCTTTCAGCTGAACAGGTGGCAGGCCTCATTATTGCCTATGAGCCGATCTGGGCCATTGGTACAGGTAAAACTGCCACGGCTGCCCAGGCTCAGGAAATGCACAGCCATATCCGCTCGGTGCTTGCTGCAAAGTATGGCGCAGAAACTGCCGGCCAGGTGCCCATTTTGTACGGGGGCAGTGTAAAGGCTGATAACGCAAAGGAAATTTTCAGTGGCTCAGATGTGGATGGCGGGCTTGTGGGTGGCGCCTCCCTGGTAGCATCAGACTTTGCTTCAATTATCAAAGCACTGAAATAGCAGAGTGCGAAAGTGGTGTTTGATCAAAAAAAATGCAGGGTATCGGTACACAGTTTCATATTTTTCTGCATACAGAAAACCACTGGTTGTTGCGTTTTCTGAAACTGAGGGCTATTGTCAATGGCCGTGATATTTATTTTTTGAATGCCCGCACCCCTTTGGTCATTTTTGTGGAACAAAATAATCCGGGAATTGTCATTACCGACGGGTTTCATTTTACCAGACCGGCAAAAGTTCATTTTAAGAATGGCAATGCATGTGCATTCAGGTTATCGTGCGGGGTGCAGAACTGGCAACTGATGTTGAGCATCGGGTGTACCTTGTTGTTGTTCACTGCAGGAATGTGGACGGGGCATTTGGTATTTAAGGTGTTGAGTTTTTTCCCTCTTGTGTACTTGCTGGCTTTTTATTACCTGAACAGGGAAGATTTTTTCAGACTTGTGCCCCTGAAGTCATGAACCAGGTTGCAGGAACCTGATTTTTTTTGCAATCAAACGGAAAGTATTTTTATAAACCCATGTCCCGAAAAAAAATTTTATGGTTGTGCAGCTGGTATCCCAGTCGGGTTTCCCCGTTCAATGGTGATTTTATCCGCCGGCATGCGCAAGCAGCATCGCTGTATGATGACATTCATGTGATTCATGTTATTGCCGGCAAAAATGAGCTATGTGTGGATGAGCAGGACGAAATGCTGGAGGGTGGTCTCCGGGAACAAATTACAGTATATCCACAGGGAAATTCATGGCTGGCGCCTTACCGGTGGTGGGTGCTTTTCCGGAAAATGATAAAAAGGTATATCAATCGCAATGGCCTTCCCGATATCGTTCATGTTCAAATTCCATACAAGGCGGGCCTCGCTGCATTATGGCTGAAAAGAAAATACGGCCTGCCCTTTGTTGTCACAGAGCACTGGGGTATCTACAACCAGGTGGTAACCGACCGATTTGAGCATCGAAACAGGTTGTTCCGGCAACTCACAAAGAAGATCTTCAAAAATGCATCTGCATGTATCAGTGCCAGCCGTTCTCTTGCAGAGGGAATCAACAGACTGGGCATACTAAAACCTTTTATCATTATTCCCAACACTACGGATACCAGGTGCTTTCATTTTACCAGGAATAGCAATAACAAATTCAGGTTTATTCATGTTTCTACAATGGCGAATGTGAAAAATATTCCTGGTTTACTGAGAGCCTTTGCATCATTTCACATTTCGAATCCCGGGTCAGAATTAGTGATGGCAGGTGATACTGATCCTTTGATTCCCAATGAGGCCGCTGTGCTTTCATTGCCGCCCGGGGCAATAACATTCCGGGGGGAAATTTCGTATGAGCAGGTTGCCATTGAAATGCAGCAGGCGCATTGCCTTTTATTATTCAGCCAGATGGA
The DNA here is from genome assembly GCA_964473035.1 of uncultured Chitinophaga sp. Taxonomy (GTDB): domain Bacteria; phylum Bacteroidota; class Bacteroidia; order Chitinophagales; family Chitinophagaceae; genus JJ008. The sequence goes on along the minus strand of CAYYMK010000001.1, from coordinate 381,503 downwards.
AAACTCGCCTTGCGTGATTGGAGAGGCTTTGTGCTGCGGATTACCTGTTATTGCGACACGAGTCGGGGGAATACCTGAACTGGTAGACGAATCAAACTCTTTGCTTATAGAACCCGGCGATGAGCCGGGCCTTGTACAGGCTATGCAATCAATAATGGATAACTATTCCAACTTTGACCGTCCGGCTATTGCAAAATGGGCGGCTGCCCGGTTCAGTTTTGAGGCGATAGGTATCCTGCATCAACAGGTGTACCAGAATCTGAAAGAACAGAAGGAATAGTTTTAAAAGTTCTTAACCTTTTAATTGAGTCACAAGGGCAATATATTCCTGCATGGCTGCTTCTTTTGATTTTCCTTTCAAAGCAGCCCATGCTTCATACTTAGCTTTTCCTACAAAATCGAACGGATTGGAAGGAGGATCCGATTGTACATCACCCGTACTTCCTTGTTTGTAAAGGGAATAGAGCCTGAGTAATGTTTCATTGTCTGGTTTTTCGGATAGCGTTTTGCTATCTGCAGCGGCCTGCTCAAATTGAGCTACAAGATCTGACATGTTGTTAATTTTTTCTGGCTTGATCAATAAAAGCGGATTTTACTTTGTTCTGATTTTCAATCATGATAAAAAATTCATCAAGATAGCTGGTCATTCCTTTTCTTGTGCGTTCCGGCAGGTACAAAAAATTTTGTACAAAACTGATGATCTCAGATTTCTTATTTCGGTAAATGCCCAGTGTCTCCTGGAGCTCCTCCATTGTTCTTGGGAAACCCCGGTACACCCGTTCCGTTACTTTTTCGGTTCCAATAATTTCATTCGGAACCGCATAGGAAGCATTGACCAGGCCGCAAAAATCAAAATCGTAGGGCAGCACAAATGGCGGCAGCTTGTCATTTTCCCTGCTGAAGATCAATTTTATATTGTGCTCATTGGGAACTGACCAGTCTGTATTGCCGATCATGTACTGGAAAATGGCCACCATGGTCATTGTTTTACGGTCAGTAGCTTCTGTGAGGTACTGCCCATGAGTTTTCTTCTTGCATCCGTTGCGCCGGGCCAGGTCGCTGTCATCTTCAATCAGAAAAGAATACTGAGTGAAAGGTTTATTCTTTTTCCTGCTATCCAGATAATGAATCCTCAGCAAACGCACCCGGAAACTTTTACTCTCCAGCAGGTTGTAAAGTTTGTAAGCGACAAACTCTTTTAAAACAAGTTCTTCATCATCGCTGCCGGTACTACAGCCAAGAACAAGTTTTAATTTTCCAAGCGGAGCCAGTTGCGGTGAACTGCTGTTTCTGAAATTCAGCAACATGGGTGGTATGCGGCAGTTCCCCCTACGAAATACACCCCTGGCACTTACACCTATCGTTTCTTCAATCTCTGTGCTGTCTGGAAATTTCATATTCACCTGGGCATTTTGAAACACATCTTCTCCTTTTTGGGTTTGTAATGCCCGGATGTCGGTAGTGAGGGTCATTTGGATGGGCTGCTCGTCCGTAAAAAACCGGATGCTGTCAACCGGTTGGGCAAAAAGGGTGGCAGCTGACAGCAGGCAACTTAAGAGCAGGAGTGCTGGCCGATTGTACTGTTTCATTGTAATTACGTTTGATGTTTGGCAATGGACAGACTGCATATTTTTTTCAGGAGTTGCAGGCGAGTATGAAAAATACAACTATTCCTTCAGAACTTATTTTTCCTGTTGAATCAGTTCCGTGATTGCTTTGCCGGTACAACCGTTGGGAGCCTGAATTTTTAGCAGGGCGGCAAGGGTAGGAGCAATATCAACAATATGCGTTTCCCTGTATAATTTTCCCTTTTCAATACCCCTGCCATACCATAATAACGGAATATGAGTATCATAGGGATTCCAGAGTCCATGTGTGGTGCCGGTGCTTCCTGACGCATCAATGTAGCCTGGCTTCAGCAATATCTGTATATCACCATTTCTTTCCTTGTGATATCCGTTGTTCATCATTTCCCTAATGTGGCCTGGCAGGGGCACTGAATTCAGATCTTCCATTGCAAAGGCTTTATCTATACCTGGTTCGGAAAGCAGGAAGTCAATTGTTCTGCGATAAATTTCTGATTTATGGACACCGGCACTATCCAATGCCATATGGTTGAAGTGAACCTGGTAGTTTTCATCGCTGAAAACTGAGTTCTGAACGCTGAATTTTTCCAGCAACATCAGGTTCAGGCGCTTTGTGACATCAGCTATAAAAACTCTGCCTGCAGGGATTTTATGATCGGTCAGAAATTCGGGAACATGGGCCACCCCGTGATCAGTTGTCAGGAAAACAGTATATTGATTTTTCCCAACCTGCCTGTCAAGAAAGTTCAGCAGTTCACCCAGTTCCTTGTCCAAACGCAGCATGTCGTCTTCGGCTTCTGCAGAATTGGGCCCAAATGTGTGCCCGATATAATCTGGTGAGGAGTAGCTGATGGTTAAAAAATCAGTATGCTCATCTTTGCCCAGTGTTTCATTCAGAATGGCTGCTTTGGCAAAAGCTGTTGTAAGTGAATTGCCCATAGGGGTCATAGAGATTTTTGCATAGTCTTTGCCCTGGAATGCACTAAGATCATACGGAAACCCTTTACCCAGAGTTGTGACAGGTTTCCCTTTTTCTATAGCAGTACTTTGCAGATACGTGCCGGGATCGTATAATAATTGCCAGCCCTTTTGATACATACTGTCTGCTTTTTTTGCAGCATTAAAATCATTGACCCAGGCTGGCAAAAAATTCATATAGTAAGTTGAGGTAATCCAATTACCGGTTGTATGATCATACCAATAGGCTGCATTGGCACTGTGGCCGGCTGCAAGAATCCCGCCCCGGTCTTTGATGGCTACACCTATGACTTTGCTTTTGAAGTTAGTGGCAAGTCTCAGCTCATCACAAATCGTGGTGACCTGCATATTTCGGGGGCTTTGCTTCCCGTTTTTAGCTACCGTGCCAACAGGGCTTACCGTTGGGTCTTCTGTACAGTACACAGTTTTCATCTGCCTGCGATCCCACCAGTAGTTTCCGGTAATGCCGCTTACCGCAGGCACAGCACCGGAATATATAGCTGAATGGCCGGATGCGGTTACAGCAGGCGTATAATTGATGCTGGTATTTTCGCAGCTAAATCCATGGGTCAGCATTTTTTTGAAAATTCCGTCTGATTGATAACGATCATAGTAGCGGTACAAAAAATCCCAGCGCATCTGGTCCAATACAAGACCAACAACCAGTTTGGGCCTGGAAAGAGGTACTTGTGCAGGTACAGTAAGGGAGAGAGAAATACAAAAACATGTCAGCAGAAAAATATTTTTCATCACTATATTTTTTTGAGAAGGGTTTGTTTGCTGCATCTTTGTTCTGATACATACAATCAGGGTAATTTATTTTATTTCTATTCCTTTCTGCCATCTGTAATGAAAAGAATCTGTGTCAAAAATCAGCAGGCGCAAATGTACTACTTTCATGTGGTGCTGGTTATGATGATTCAGATCAGCCCCGGGGTTTATTTTTTAACCTGCTGAAAAAAAATGCGGCAAGCAGGCAGGTGGCTGCGGTTGCCCACCATAATATGGAAAAGCTGGTTTGTTGTGCCAGCCATGCACCACCAGCAGGACCCAGCGATTGGGCTGCAGCCCATGCCATGGTATAAAGAGCTGCATACTGTCCTGTATTCGATGGTTGCGAACGGGAAATCCAGTAGCTGTTCATAAATGGGATACATAAGATTTCGCCCCAGGTCATCAGGCAAATCATGAGGAAAGACAAGACCGGGCCAATGGCGGGCAGGTTCAGCGTCATAAACGCACATGCCGCCAGAATCACTCCTGCAGTAATGTAAGTGGTATTCTTTCGCCTGCCTTCTAACTTATAAATCGTTACCATTTCAAACAGCGCAATCAGGATACCATTTGCAGCCATGATAAATCCAATGGATAGCTCTGACAGCAGTACATTTTTTTTAAAAAAGACAGGTAAATTGGTAAATAACTGAAAAAAGCAGGATGCAAATAATGCAGTGGCTGCAATGAAAAGCATGTATTGTTTATCCCGGTATGGTGAAAGGGATGTATTGTGTCTATGGTTGGGTGTGCGGGTGATAATTTTTTCCGGCTTCATGAATAGCCAAAGCAACAGCGCAGCAGAGAAGTTGGTGCAGCCATCCACCCAAAAAAGCAATTCGTAATTGATATGTGCCAGAATGCCACCAATCGCACTGCCGATTGCCCAGCCCAGGTTAATGGCCAGCCGGTTCAGGGCATAAGACCTTGTGCGGTTATCTTCTTTACTGTAAAACGCAATGGCGGTGGAATTGGCAGGACGGAAAGACTCATTAACAAAACTGAGCAGAAATGTAAACAGAGAAATGAGCGGGTAGGTCTTCATTTGCCCCAGCAGCACAAATAAAAGGGCACCGCCTGTGAGCGTAAAGAGCTGAATGGGAAAAAATCCAATTTTATCAGTTAGCTTCCCGCCGATCCATGCCCCGCTGAATGAGCCTATGCCAAACAGCCCGAAAACGAGGCCCGCCTCTCCCACACTGAACCCCAATTCGGTGGTAAGATAGAGTGTCATAAACGGCACAACCATGGTACCGCTTCTGTTTACCAGCATGATGATGGATAAAATCCAGATCTCTTTTGAAAGCCCTGAGTAGGCGTTCCGGTATGCTTGTATGGTGCTTCCGATCATGAAATGTGTCAAAGATAATTTTTTCAGGCTATGGCAGGCTTACCTAATGCAGAAGTATTACAATGGATATTGCACGGCTGAGCCAGAGGAAGATGGGAATTCATTTTTTTGCAGGCTGATTTTCTGTCAGCAGGTTATATAATGCAGGGGTCCATTGTGTTTTGAGCAGGCTGAAATAAGTTCTGTGTTCTTTGTCGGGCAGTTCCAGCAACACCTGTTTTTCAAATGACGAAATGTATTGGGATTCGTTGATTTTTCTCCAACCCATATCCGAAATAGAAAGGACATTCATTAATTCTTTTTCGAGACATGTGGCGCACAAAGAAATTATTTTTTGAAGTACACAGTTAGCCGTTATTTTATCGAACCCCAGGAACATTGTCACCTTGCTACTGTCATTTTCCTGCCAGTTGAATACAATTGTGCTGTCCGTTTCGGCCCATACTCTGTTCATATCATTTCGGTAGCCTGAGGACTGAAGTTTGCTTTTGACATCCGGCCTTGAGAGGCCGGGGAAAATTTGTGCTTTGGTAATACCTGATATGCAGAAAAAGAACAGGAATGCAGTGAATTCTTTTTTTAAAAATATCCGGGGCAAATGGTTCATTATTCAGTATTGCAGAGTGATGTGCAATGTACCTCATTTTTCTGCCTTGATCACGATACAGCTTGCAGGTAAGTATAGGGACTTGCCGGGGCACTGCGACTGTACCAATGCCCTTACCTGGTTTTTTATTTCCTGAATCTTACCCGGACTGGCAAGCTGCAGTGCTTCCGCTACAGATGCACCGGTTTCTGTCATCAGGTTCCAGTATTCATCGGCCGAACTGCACTGCAATTCAAGCTGCAATTTTTTTTCATGGTAGTTTTTGAAACCGGCCTGTTCCAGTATTTCCTGCATCATACCCGGTTTGCAACAACGGAATATACCCGGTATGCCGGATGGCGGCGGTTGCAACTGCAGTATTTTTTGAATGGTGCCCATCATGGCTGTGACCCAAAAATTATTTTCAGGGATATCCCATACAGAAACAGCAATGCAGCCTCCCTGTTTCAGGATCCGGTGCATTTCAGCAGCGGCTTTATTCAGATCCGGAAAAAACATAAAGCCAAACCGGCAGCTGATGGCATCAAACAAATCAGGTTCAAACCGAAGATCACAGAGATCTCCGGCTGCGGTTTCAATATTGCTGATATTTTTTGCTGATGCCCGGCTGTTGCAGATCGCAAGCATTTCTTCTGAAAGGTCTGAAAGCAGTACCAGGCCTTCAGGTATTTTTTGAGCGATGGAAAAGGCGGGTTCGCCGGTTCCTGATGCCACATCAAGGATACGGGCATTTGTGGCAGGAGAAAGGGCCTGAATAAATTCATCAGTGACCGGCTGCAGAAAACGCATCAGAATATCGTTCCATTTCAGCCAGGAGGCAGAAACCCGGTTCCAGGTTATTTTTTGTTCTTCTTTTATCTGTGGGGGCTGTGCCATGCATCTTTTTAGGATGTTACATTAAAAGTGGTTAGTCCCAAACGTATTTCCAGCTTCCATCTTTTTGTTTTTTCCAGACAGTATGAAAGATTCCGGTTATTTTTCTTTGATTCCCGTTGCTGTCTGTAAGTTGCCAGGTATATGTACCGTAGGTATAGGCCAGATCGCTGGAGGCAGAGACATCCACAAAGTCGGGCGCCCATTGAACGGTGGCTTTTGTTTTTTGACCGGAATAAAATTGACGTATGGCATCTTTTCCCCGAATCAGGGAATCGTTGTTTCCCCGCTTAATGACAGCCGAGGAGTCTGCAAAAAACCAGAAAGCTTCTGCAATGCTTTTTTGAGCAGCCATTGCTGAAAAATCTTTTTCGGCCTGAACGACTTCATTGATCACCCGGTCCCTGCTCATGTTTTTCAAAGGGCTGCATGAAGATAAACAGGTGAACAAGATGAAAATGGCTGCAGGATGCTTAAGTTTCATTTGCCGGTTTATTTATGGTTATCTGATCTGGATGTGATCCAGGTTTCCCCAAAAACCATACAAAATAACTATACCAGGGGTTTCGGCCCGGCTATTTTTTTACAAATGGCAAAAGACCCTCATAGTAGAAGAGTGGTCAGAACCGGCCGGGTGCAAAAATTTCTTGTGAAATTATGAAATCAGCCAAAACCGTATATCTTTACAACTCATTTTTAAACCATAAAATACTGATATGAAAAAAATTATTTTTTCCCTTGCTGCCTTATCGTTTATTGCTGCCTGCGGCGGAGGCGATAAAGATAAAAAGGAAACAACGGAAACACCCGAAGTAAAAACCGAGCAAACAGAAACAAAAGACACAACTTCTGTGGCCAGCAACAACCCCGATTTCCAGAAAGGAGAAGCGATCGTTGCAGATCAGAAAAATCTGTGCCTGAGTTGTCATAAAATTGACGAAAAACTTGTGGGCCCTGCTTATCGGGACGTAGCCAATAAATATGAAAACACAGAGGAAAACATAAATACGCTTGCTGACAAAGTGGTCAAAGGCGGAACTGGTGTTTGGGGCGAAGTTCCTATGCCACCCAATGCGGTTATTTCTGTGGATGATGCAAAAGCAGCCGTGAAATATATCCTGATGCTCCGGAACAAATAAGAGATTCACATTTTTTAAAGGCTCCCGGAACTGCGCATGCAGGCATCCGGGAGCTTTTTTTTCAGGGTGCTGTAAATGCGGGAATGTATTATTTTTTCAATTCTTCAGCCAGGTTCAGAAAAGTTTCAAGCGGACCTTTATCGGCGTAGGGATTTGCAGCCCATGCAGGGAGGCTGCCACCGGGATCTACTTCAATAATGTAGGTAATGCTGATCGTTTTAGGCGTCGGCATGGTTACCTTCCAATTGGCCCGGTAATGAGGAATACGCACCCTGCCAGGTATGGTGGGCAACTCGTCGGGATCATTAACACCCGAAATGGACAGAAAGCGGGGCAGACTATCTGTTCTGATCCGCAAACGGATGACAAGGTCCCGGTTAGAGAGCGGGAAAGGCATTGATGTTTCTGAGTAATAAAGATAATCGTAGGCCGAATTCTTTTTAATCAGTGTGCTCGTTTTATTGTGGTAAATCCATTTTGGAAAACGGGAAATATTTGTGAGAACTGAAATAAGTTTTGCATAGGTGCCAGCGAAGGTACATTCAACCTTTGCAGCTTTGAAAGATGACCCATTTATATCAGAGAGGTACACACGGATTCCATTTTTTTCGTTCTCCAGTTGCCAGTGGTACTGACTGTTGCCGGGTTTTGTGAATAGAGCCAGGGATATCAGGAGCAACAAGCTTCTCATGTAAAAAGATATTGCTCACGAAAATACTAAGTTGCGGGTTCCTTTTACCGATTTTAACAAAGTTTCAGCTAGCCCATTGCAGGATGATTGATGCACATTGTACGGGAAACCGGCATCAATAGGATGCCGCAGATTACAGGCTGTTGCTGAGCGACGTTTCCTTTTTGACCTGCATCGGGTTAAGATGCCCGGATACAAAAAACTGAGGGGGTGAACTATTTTGTAGAATCAGTTCCTGGTGTTTCTGCTTCAACTGCCTTTTAAACTCACCCAGATAACCGGGGATAGAAATTCTTTCGTCCTGCAGCGGAACCATATCGATTAATTCGTTTTCAATGTACATCAGCAAAGTCATAGGCACGGTTTAAGCTACAAAACAAATTTTTTTTCAGGTGGCATACAATGTAAAAAATACGGTTTCAAAATAAGTAATTTCCCGTAACCGGCAGGAAAAATAACACTTAATTCTTGTTATTTTTGACAATTATGCTTAGGGTCATTCATTCCGGGAAACCGGTTAATTTTAAAAAAATCGTTCACCAGGTTCGTGATTACCTTTGTAGTTATTGCGACCTACTTTTATCAACCGGTTATCAATTTTGAAAAGAATAATCAGTATCATATTCATCTTTTTTTTACCTGTAAAAGCATTCCTGCAGGTGCCCAATCCAGGAATTGTAACCGGTATTGTACTGCAGGAAAACAAGAAATCGCTGGAGGGCGCCACAGTGCTGCTTTTTTCATTAAAGGACAGCATGAACAGGCATGTGGTTAAAACAGATAAAGACGGGGCATTTTCCATTGAAGGTATTGCAATGGGATATTACCGGCTCAGGTTGTCGTATGTCGGTATGCAGAACATGGTCTTGGACAGCATACATTTCCGTGAGGATCGTTTTGATTTTAACCTGAATGAACTGGTATTAAAGCCTTCCCTCAGCCAGCAATTGGACGAAGTGATTGTGTATGCTGAAAAGCCATTGATAGAATCCAAAGACGGAAATATTACTTTCAATGCAGGCGAATCGGCGCTTGCTGCCGGCAGCAATGCAGGGGAACTGCTGAACAGTGTGCCGCTGGTCAACAAAGACCCGGATGGCAAAATAACAGTGAGGGGCAAGGAACCAAAGATCCTGATTGATGATAAACCGGTAGAGCTGAACCTGCAGCAATTGCAGGACCTGCTCGAATCTTTGCCCGGTAGCTCTATTGAGAAAATCGAAGTCATGACTAACCCTCCGCCCCAATACGCCAATGAGCAGGGCGGGGTCATTAACATTGTAACCAAAAAAGGAAAGGTTGGGAAAAGCGGACGTATTGGTATTTCAGCCGGCACAAGGGGTGAGGCCAGCATCAATGCCAGTTTCAATTACAGGAAGCAGGGTTTTGCACTCAGCATCAATGCCAGTGCTGGTACCAGCAGGATGGAAGGTGACGGGGGATCGGAACGTACGAACAATTACATAGACTCAACCAACAAGTTCAATACGACCAGTAGTTTTATTAATAAAAATCAACGGCCTTCATTCCGGTTGAATGCGGACTATGATTTGAACAAAAATAACCTGATTAATATTGTACTGACCGGAAACCAAAACTGGTATGACAACAGCAGCAGCACAGAATTTCAGAACATCGGCCACCTGGGCGAATTATGGAAACTCAGTACAAGGGATATCCTTATAAAGGGCAACAGCTCTTCGTCCGGGTTCAGCCTGAATTATACGTGGAAAGGGAAGCCTGGTGAAACATTCAAAGTCTTTTCGGGGTACAATAGCAGTAATGGTAGCAGCGACAGGGATTTTTATCAGCAATACCTGAACCCGGATTACAGCGCAACTGGGGAGGACACAACACAACAGCAACTCAGCGACAGCAAAAATAACGGGCATCACCTGCGGGTGAGTTATGACAAAATGCTGAATAATAAGAAAACATTCATTTCAGCCGGGTCGGCAAATAACCGGTACAACAATCACCTGATGGTTCAGGCCAGTTACCTGAAAAAACCAGAAGGTAATATGGAGCCGTTGGATGTATTGAGTAATGATTTTTGGTTTCATCAAACGGTTACAAACCTGCGGGGCTCCGTCAAGCATGTGCTGGGCGAAGATTTCAGTATTGTAGCTGGCACTTCTGCAGAAAGGACAGATATTCATTTTGAGCTGATCAAAGAAGCCCGTGACGTGAGAAATCATTACTGGACATGGCTACCCTTTGCCAACATCAATAAAACATGGCGTGAGAAACTGAACCTGAGTTTTGCATACCGTCGCAGCATCCGCAGGCCGGGAATCCGGGAATTGAACCCAACGGTTGATTTTTCGGATCCATATAATACCCGGTTTGGCAATGAAAAACTGGAAGCTTCCACTGCCCATAATTTTGATTTTGTGGCCGGACGCTCTAAGCCAAAATATTTCTTAAACCTGGGGCTCGGGTACAATATTGTGGAAGATATTTTCAGCCAGGTCAGAACTCTTTTACCCGACGGGAAAACGCAAATTACATGGGAAAATATCAGCAGCAGGAAAGAATATGAGATCAGTACATGGAATGGAATTACACTGACCCGGAAGCTCAAGGTAAACCTGAGCATGAGTTATGTGTACAGTACCTACAGCAATTTCGACAAAACAGTGCGCCGGTTCAGGAACGGCGGATCATTTACATCTAATTTAAACTATCATTACTCTCCCAATGATTTGTGGAATATCACCGGAAGGTTCAATCTGAACCGGTTTGCCAATCCGCAGGGCTATGCCAGGTGGTCCACCAGTATGAATTTTGGGGTTCAGAAAAAATTTCTGGAAAAAAAGCTTGTGATTACTGTGAATGCGATTGACCCTTTTGTAGTGCAGAAAAATAGAAGCTATACGTACGGAACCAATTTCAGCCTGGAGAGCTACAATACTACACAAACAAGAAATTACAGGATCAGTGTGGCATACAATATTTCAAAAACGCAAAAGAAAGCAGCAAAGAAGAAGAAAAACTGAGCGGAAGACGGGACTCGAACCCGCTACCTACAGCTTGGGAAGCTGTCGCTCTACCAGGTGAGCTACTTCCGCTTGTTTCACTAAATTACAGTTAGCTTCCGGTTGATGGCCTAAATTAAGAAACCTTGCCGGGAAACAAAATTTTCTTTGCCAGCCAGCTTTTTTCAACCGGTATGATCCAGTTACGTTCCAACTCTTCTTTTGTGAGCACAAGATTATTGAAATATAGTGTGCCGGGCAGAATCCTTCCCATTTCTGCCTCCGCCTGCAACCCGGCAAGAGGGAGCACAGTGACCCGGTCATTTATTAAAAATGCGAGTTGCTGCCTGTCGAACAGGGAATTTCCGGACTCCTTTTCAATATGTTTGATCATCCGGATTGATTCATCGGTACTGCAACCTCCCATTTTGGTAACTGTTTCGTCAGCCATGAGGATAATAAACTGGCTGAATAGTATCTGTGCAAATCCCCTGACCGGCTCATCATGGCTTTGCCATCCGGCTATAAAATTTTGAAGTGTTTGCCCGATCCAGGGCAATTCCGTCTCGCTAAATGGGCGGATGGCCTGGTACACCCACACTCTTGAAGTAGGATGAAAATTACCGTCTTGCAGGTATGTGTAAGATTGATTCATTCCGCAAATTTACATTCAATTTATGAGCCTTGTGCAACCTATATGCTGGACATACACAAGCCAGGAATGGAACTCTTTCATGCGTTGGAAACAAAAAAGGAGGGGATGGTTTTACTTTTTGCTGCACCGCATTAATTTTTTTTCCTTTCGGCAAGCACCATTAGTGCAGATCGGGGGCATGCAGGTGTGGATCAATCAGGATCAAATATTTTTTCAGAACAGCACCCGCCAATTTCTGGATGTCAGCGTAAGGCAGGCAGGCAACTTACACATCATGGAGATATGGTATGAACAACATTGCCGCAAAATGCAAATCACCATACCTGTTCCAAAAGGAAAATTGAAAGAAGCGTTTGAATGCCAGGACTGGTTATTGCTCGAAAGCGGATCAGCCGGCTAAAGAGGCGGCCACCAGTTCTGCCACATCCAGCACCTGCACGGAATCTTCTTTTTCGGCCAGCTTCACGCCGTCAGTCAGCATGGTATTGCAGAATGGGCAAGCTGATACAATGACAGAAGCCCCGGTTGCGATGGCTTCTTCGCTTCGTTTGATGTTGATGCGTGACGTTCCTTTCTCTTCTTCTTTGAACATTTGTGCACCACCAGCACCGCAACAAAGGCCATTGCTGCGGCAGCGTGTCATTTCAGCCAGTTCTGTTTCAAGAGCATTCAGCACCTGGCGGGGGGCTTCATAAATGTCGTTGGCCCGGCCCAGGTAACAACTGTCGTGGCAAGTCACTTTTTTTCCCTTGTAATTTCCATCATCTTTCAGCCGGATCTTACCATCCTCAATTAATTGTTGCAGCAAGGTACTGTGGTGTATTACTTCATACTGCCCGCCCAAAACAGGGTATTCATTTTTCAGAATATTAAAACAATGGGGGCAGGCGGTTACAATTTTTTTGATGCCATAGCCGTTCAGCACCTGGATATTCTGGTAAGCCATCATCTGGAAAATAAACTCATTGCCGGCCCTGCGTGCCGGATCGCCGGTACACATTTCTTCGGTTCCAAGAATTGCAAACTGCAGGCCGGCTTTTTCCAGGATCAGGGCAAATGCCTGAGTTATTTTCCGGGCCCGCTGATCAAAACTTCCGGCACAGCCAACCCAAAATAGGATTTCCGGCGATGTACCTTCTGCCTGCAGGGCAGCCATTGTAGGGATCTTCATTCGCTTATTTTTTTCAAAACTAATCCAAACATCTTTTATTCGCAATTCAGTTTCTTCCTTTATTTTGCCGTAAATTATGATGAGAAATTTTTTCAGGAAACTGTTGAATTGGGAACTCTGGAATTTTTATGTACTCTACTTTCCGCTGGGGCCGGTTTGGCTGTGGTATTGCATACGCAGCGGGTCGTTTTGGTATTTCAGCTCTTCCAATCCCACCATCACTTTTGGCGGTTTTGAAGGCGAAGGTAAAAAGGAAATGTATGACCAGTTGCCCCAGGAATTTGTGCCACGTACCATTTACATCATGCACGACTGGCCAGTTGAAGAAGTACTGGAAAAAATAAACAGGGCTGGTTTCCGCTATCCCTTTATTGTGAAGCCCGATGTAGGAATGAAGGGTCTGCTGTTTCGCAGAATTGATAACGAAGAGCAACTGAGAAAATACCATCAGAAAATGCCGGTGGAGTATATCGTTCAGGATATGGTGGAGCTACCTGTAGAAGTCAGTGTGTTTTATTATCGCTTACCCTGGAAAAAAAAAGGTGTGGTATCAGGGTTTATTGAAAAAGAATTGCTGCATGTAAAGGGGGATGGCGTTTGTACTCTTGAAGAACTTGTGAAAAATCATCCCCGTGCCCACTTCCGCCTGGAAGAAATGCAACACAAACATGGGCACCGTTTTGGGCGGGTGATCCCTGCCGGAGAAATCTTTTTCCTGTCCTATGCCGGAAACCACAACCGGGGCGCACACTTCACCAACCTATACCGTGAAATTGACGGAAAGCTATTGGAGCTGTTTGACAAACTCAGTCATTACAACGGAAATTTTTTTTACGGCCGTTATGATATCAAAACCAGTTCTATTGACGAACTGAAAAAAGGACAAAATTTTCAAATCCTGGAATTTAATGGTTGTGGAGCCGAGCCCAACCACATCTATGATTGCGGCATGGGTCTGTTCCGGGCTTACGGGGAGATTTTGAAACACTGGAAAGTCTTGTATCAAATCAGCCGCTATAATCATAAAAACGGTACTCCTTACTGGCCATTCCGGAAAGGATGGAAATTTTTAAAAGAGGCCAAAAAACATTTTCGCTTACTGGAAGCCTACGATTAGTTTCCGGTTTTGCCTGCCCTTTCTTATTTTCGTTTTATGTCGCCCATTGTCAGGATTTTTTTCACGGGAATGATCGTCAGTTTTATCGGGTCATTGCCACTAGGTACGCTGAACATTGCGGCGATGCAGATTTCCATCACAAGTGGTGTGACATCAGCCATGCTTTTTTCTGCAGGGTCACTGCTGGTTGAAATTATTTACGTCCGCATCTCCCTGGTGGCAATGGACTGGATCCGCAGGCAGGAGCGTATCCTGCGGGCACTGGAGTGGGTTACCCTCCTGATTGTAGTTGCTCTGGCGGCATTCAGTTTTTATGCAGCATTACACCCAAGGGTTGAAAAAAATATTGTACTGGAAAGCACCTTGCCAAAATTCCTGCTGGGGATGCTGATGTGTGCTGTGAACCCGGTTCAGATTCCATTCTGGTTTGGCTGGAGTACAGTGCTGTTCAGCAAAAAAATACTGCTGCCCAAAGAGTCTCATTATAATTCATACATTATAGGCATCGGTTTGGGTACGTTTGCCGGCAATTGTGTATTTATTTTCGGAGGCTTGCTGATCGCTAAAAAAATTAATGCCAATCAAAGTCTGCTGAACTGGATCATTGGGGGCATTTTTGCCCTGACAGCAATCATACAACTGGTGCGTATATTCAGTAAGAAGGACCCGGTGAAGCAGATGGACAATCCAGAAGAAATTGTTCCGGAATTTGAAAAAAAGATTCTTGACAGAAAAAAATAAGTCTTGCTTTCTTAATCCCTCAGTTCCCTTGTCCAGTTATCCCGTTCATCAGGGCTGAATTTCCAGGGGGCAAAATTATTTTCCACATTACTGAACATGACTGCCCACTCCTGCGGCGCATTGCTCTCTTCCATAACAAGATAACGGCGAAGTTGCATAATGATATCCAGCGGACTGATACTGACGGGGCATTCCTGCACACAGGCATTGCAGGTGGTGCAGGCACGGAGTTCTTCTGTTGAAATGTATTCATGCAGCAATGATTTGCCGTCATCTTTAAATTCCTTATTCTTGTTGATGTTCCTGCTTACCTCTTCCATTCTGTCGCGGGTGTCCATCATGATTTTCCTGGGAGAAAGTTTTTTGCCGGTCATGTTGGCGGGGCAGGCGGCAGAGCATCGTCCACACTCGGTGCAACTATAGGCATCCATTAGGTTTTTCCAGCTCAGATCCATGATGTCTTTTGCCCCAAACCGTACAGGTGGCGGAGTACCGGCAGGGGCCAGATCCGGCTGCATGGCATATAGTACTTCATTTTGTACAGATGGCATATTGTCCATTTCGCCCATTGGCTTCAGCCTGGCATAATAAGTGTTGGGAAAAGCCAGTATAATATGCAAGTGTTTGGAATAAGGCAAATAATTCATAAAGGCAAAAATCCCGGCAATATGAAGCCACCAGCATCCTCTTTCCATGCCTATCAGCGCTTCATTGCCCATATTGCTGAGCAGGGGATGCAGGTTTTGAGAAATGATAAAATTTCCTGTTGGATGCCCGGCATAGTGTTCCACAGCTCTTGCCTGCAAAAGGGTATCGCCGGCATTCATAAACAGGAACAAAGACATCAGGACAATCTCCGTGATCAGAATGTAATTGGCATCGCTGCGAGGCCATCCGTCCAGATCGCGGCTGATGAATCTTTTGAGTTTGATCAGGTTTCTGCGCACTAGGAATATCACACATGCCACAAGTACAACTAAGGCAAGCACTTCAAATGCATTGATCAGGTACGAGTACCATTTTCCTGTTGCTGCAAAAATTCTGTGCTTTCCTGTGATACCGTCGAGAATAATTTCCAGCAATTCAATATTCACAATCAGAAAACCTGCATACACAAAAAAATGGAGCACAGCCACCAGCGGGTTTCGAAACATTTTCTTTTGACCAAAAGCGAGCAGCAACACATTTTTCCAGCGTTGTGATTTGTTGTCGCTGATCTCTTCTTCACGGCCAAGCCTGATATTCCGGATGATTTGCCTTACATTTTTTACAAATAGCCAGATGGCTGCAGCAGAGAGCAGAATGAATAAAACCTGTGGGATGACCTGCATAAAAAAAATTACTGCGCTAATTTACAGATAGTCTCTGTACCATGCTTCAAAGAGTGCCTGTTTTGTCCGAAACATCAGCAGGAGAGGGAAAGTAGTCTCTTTTTCAGCACAAGGGGTTCAAAAATATAATACATGTCCCCTGAGTTTTCCCTTTGATAACTCAAGAGCCGGGGCCGGGCATTTAAACGCATTCAGCGCCATAAAAAGCAACCTGAGAATTTTTTTATTGGTTTTAATTTTACTCCAGTCAATATCCGGCGATAGGTACCATTGCCTGTGGCGTTTGATATCTCTGCGGTCGAAGAGAATCGCTCCGTTTTCATCTCTGTCTATATTTTCAATGCCGCCAAACATTCCATCGGCACCATAGCCAACAGACATTGAGAGCCAGTCGGGCAATTTCGCCTTGGGTAACAGGCGCTGAAGGCTGAAGCTGGCCCAGTACGCCTGGCCATTGTAATCTTTCAGCCAGCGCTCCGCATTGCTGTTGCCAAATAGTTCATTACTACGCTGGTTCAGGGAAGCTTCAGAATAATTTTTCCGGTGGAACGACCATTTGAATAAAATGCGTTGTTCATCCCAGGCCAGTTCCTGTGCAACAAACGCTCCGCTTCCCAGTATGTTTGCGCTGAAGTCGGACCAGCTCCAGCCCCAGTCGGCGCTGCGGCCGTCCAGGTATTCAATTGTGGTTTGAAAGGCAAAAGAGCTGAGCCCGCTGATCCAGATCCGTTTCTTGCGTTCCATCCCGGTCCACTTCCACAACTCATGATTGGTGCGGCTTTCGATCCAGGTGCCATAAAAGTGACCCACCTTGTCCATCTGCAGCCATTCCCTGCTATCGTTGAAGGAATGCAGCCTGGTTTTTTCATAGTCTTTATACCAGGCAGAAGCTAGAGCCGTCATCACGCCACCATAACCGGCAATGTTTATGCCAGTCGCAATCCAGGTTCGGGTTTTCTGTTGTCGGATTTTACGATCATGGATGCCAATTGTATTCCCTTTTAATTTAATGTTATTGATTAAAATGTAATGAGTGCTATCTGTTGTTTTTACGGTATCTGTTGCTTCTGTTGTGGGGCGATCCGGTATATGCTGCGCATAAAGACAGCCGGAAAAAAGAATAACGGCCAGCAAAGTTCCGTGCCACACACAGAACACAGTACGGAGTATTCTACGGCATGTCATAGGGCAGACATGTATTGCAGGGAACACTGATTGTATGAAGGCAGCGGGCATCATGATCAACAAAATTACGTTCACAAATCTGATGAGGGTTGAAAAAATGAAATTTGATAACTTAGGGCTCAATTTAAAAAATGTATGACTGAAATAATTGCGCAAAAAGTTGCAGTATGGCTGAGTGGTAACGTAGATGAAGCAACAAAGAGTGAGATCAAAAAATTACAAGCAGAAAACCCGGTTGAACTCGCAGATGCATTTTACAAAAACCTGGAATTTGGAACCGGTGGTCTCCGGGGGCTGATGGGCGTAGGTACCAACCGGATGAATAAGTACACTGTGGGTATGGCCACGCAGGGCTATGCCAATTACCTGAAACAATATTTTCCAGAAGGTGTGAAAGTGGCCATTGCATATGATAGCCGGAACAATAGCCGCTTTTTTGCTGAAACAACAGCCAGTGTGTTTGCAGCAAATGGTATCAGGGTGTATTTGTTTGAGGAGATGCGGCCTACGCCTGAATTGTCATTTGCCATCCGGGAACTGGGTTGCCAGGGTGGCGTCGTTTGTACCGCATCACATAATCCTAAAGAGTATAACGGGTACAAGGCCTATTGGGATGATGGTTCTCAATTGGTACCACCGCATGATAAAAATGTAATTAAGGAGGTGGATCAGATCTCTTCTGTTGACGATGTGAAATGGCAGGGTGGTGAAGAGAATATCAGCATTATTGGTAAAGAAATAGATGAAAAGTATCTGGAGATGGTAAAAGGGCTAAGTGTATTCCCGGAAGTGATTGCCAAACACAGTGACCTGAAGATCGTTTACACGCCGATACACGGTACCGGTATTAAATTAGTGCCGCCTGTTTTGGAAAAATTTGGGTTTCACAATGTGCATATCGTAAAAGAACAGGCAGTACCAGATGGAAACTTCCCAACAGTTGTGTATCCTAATCCTGAAGAAAGCGAGGCAATGAGTTTCGGTTTAAAGCTGGCAGAGGAACTCAACGCAGATATTCTTTGCGGAACAGACCCGGATGCGGACCGTATTGCGATTGGGGTAAAGAACAATTATGGTAAATGGGTTTTAATGAATGGGAACCAGACGGCCGTGCTGGCTTTTAATTACCTGATGGAAGCCCGGAGGAAAAAAGGGATTGCAAAACCCAATGACATGGTGATTACCACTATTGTGACTACACCGATGATTGATGCCATTGCTGCAGGTAATGGAGTGAGTTGTTACCGTGTACTTACCGGATTTAAATGGATTGCAGAAATGATCAGGCAGAAGGAAAGTAAGGAAGATTATATCATCGGCGGCGAGGAAAGCTTTGGCCTGATGATCGGAAATAAGATCAGGGATAAAGACGGTGTCAGTGCAGTCGCTTTGTTATGCGAGATGGCGGCTTATGAAAAAGAAAAGGGACGCAGCCTCTATGAAAAAATGATTGACCTTTATGTGCAGTATGGTTTTTACAAAGAACAGCTGATTTCAATAACCAAAAAGGGGATGGACGGTCAGCAGCAGATTGCAGCAATGATGGAAAGTTACCGCACATACCCTCCTGAAACCATCAATGGTTCACCGGTGGTCAAATTGCTGGATTATGAACTGAGAAAAGGAATCAATTTGCAGACCGGAAAGGAGTGGGTTATAGATTTGCCCAAATCAAATGTGTTGCAGTTTATATTAGAAGATGGCAGTAGTATTTCTGCCAGACCCAGTGGCACAGAGCCTAAAATAAAATTCTACTTCAGTGTGAATACAAAATTAAAAGATGCCTCCGATTTTGATCAGGTCAATACGGAAATGGATGAACGGGTAAAGAGGATGATTGCAGAACTGAAATTATGAAGTGCTGCAATCGAAGAACAGGCGTAAATGAAATTACTGGCAGATTTTAAGTTTTGATTTTGAAAATGAGACCAACAGAAGATACGTATCGCCACAAAGGCCTTCGCAAGAAATTAGTGCAGGGCATACAGGGCAAAGGAATAACAGATGAAAGAGTACTGGATGCCATTTTGGAAGTACCCCGTCATTTCTTTCTCGACTCTGCTTTTGATGAAGTGGCGTATGAAGACCGGGCATTTCCTATTGGGGAAGGACAAACAATTTCGCAGCCTTATACCGTAGCATACCAGAGCCAGTTGCTGGAAATAAAACCGTTTATGAAAGTACTGGAGATTGGCACAGGCAGCGCCTACCAGGCAGTGGTGCTGGCAGAAATGGGCGCACAGGTGTGCTCAATCGAACGGCAGAAAAAGCTTTTTGATGCCAACAAAAAGTTTCCATTTCTGAAGAAATATCCTTCTATAAAATTTTTTTATGGTGATGGCTATGAGGGCCTTCCCACTTTCGCTCCTTTCGATAGGGTGCTCATCACTGCGGCCGCTCCCGAAGTACCTCCCAAATTGCTGAGCCAGCTAAAACCCGGAGGAATGATGGTGCTACCGCTTGGTTCGGGTGATGTGCAGCAAATGAAACGGATTACAAAACTGGAAAGTGGAGCGTTGAAAGAAGAAGTCTTTGACCGGTTTTCCTTTGTGCCGATGCTGGGCGGAAGAGAATGTTAAAGGTTGAAAGCATAGGATTCAAGGCAGGATGGCTCAGGTGAAATTTGACTGGGGTTCAAATCATAACTGTATGCAATAGAAGCCTTGATGGTAGAGAAAAAAAATAACTAAGGGCTTCATGAAACGTTTCTCATACAAACTGTTCCAGTAACTCGATTCTTTTTTCGATAGGTGGGTGCGTCGCAAACAAATTAAAACCGGAGCCTTTTTTGGAGGCTGCAGGTTTGGGGTTTTCGATAAACATCTGAGCTACATCTCTTCGCTCAACAGCTTCAATCATCGGGTCAGATGAAACTTTTCGTAAAGCGTTTGCCAGTGCATAGGGTTTTTTTGTCATTTCGGCACTTCCGGCATCGGCCATAAATTCCCTTTTGCGGCTGATGCCAAAGCGGAGAAGAATAGAAATAAGATAGGCAACCGCAGTAAATGCAATAATAATCAGAATGATGGCTCCGCTGCCTTTACTGTCTTTGTTGCTTTTTCTGCCGCTCCCGATATGACGCAGGCTTCTGAATGCCATTTCGGCTAAAAAGGCAAAAATTCCTACAAAGATGATGGACACCACAAGCAACCGCACATCCCTGTTTCGGATATGGCTGAGTTCATGCGCAATGACTCCCTCCAGTTCATCATCATCCAGTTTGTTGATCATACCCCTGGAAAGAGAAATAGAATAGGTTCGTTGATTGATTCCGCTGGCAAATGCATTCAAAGAATCGTCTTCAATGATATACAGCCTGGGCATCCGCATTCCCTGAGTGATGCACAGGTTTTCTGTGAGATTATAAACCCGTTTATTTTCTTTCCGTTCCAGTGGTTTGCTTCCTGTTGCAAGGCGGATGAAAGCCGAATGCCCTGCCCATGCAATGAGGAACCAGAGTCCTACTGCCAGTAAGACAAAGGGCATGACCTGAAGGAATAGCTGGTTGGGGTCTTCGTGGTGTTCGCTGCCGGTGAAATAAAAGATGCCATAGAACAATGCCAGTAACAATACCGGAAAGGCAATCAGCAAGAGCAGTGAATTAAAGTTGTTTTTGCGTATCTGCTTGTCTAAACCCACATACTGCATGGCAAAGCGGTGTTGGCAATTTCCGGATGGCGGACCAATCGAAAATTAGTGATCTGAATGCTAGAATTGAATTTTTGGCGGCTCGTCCATATTCTTTCGGGTTTCCTCACCAAGATCAAACATAATCTCTCTCTTGAATCCGAAATTCCGGGCAATCAGGTTTCCGGGAAATGCTTCAGTGGCCGTATTGTATTCGGTGGTGGCCCCGTTGAAGAAACGACGTGCAGCGGCCAGTTTATTTTCTATGTCGCTGAGTTCTTCCTGCAACTGCAGAAAATTCTGATTGGCCTTGAGGTCCGGGTAATTTTCTACCTGTACTTTCAGGCCTGCCAGTGCTGAGCTGAGCTGCTGTTCAGCTGCAATTTTACCGTCAATGGAAGTGGCAGACATGGCAGCACTCCGTGCTTCCGTGATTTTCATCAATAATTCTTTTTCATGGGCCGCATATCCTTTCACAGTTTCAACCAACTGAGGAACGAGGTCATGCCGCTGGCGCAGCTGTACATCAATATCAGCAAAAGCATTTTGTCTTCTGTTGCGCAGCCTTACCAGGCCGTTGTAAAGGCTCACAACCCAGAACACCAGTACCAGAAGGATGCCCAGAACAATCCATAGTGCCATAATAAAAGTTTTTAGAAAATGAAATTAAACAAAATATCAGTCTCAAAGAACATTTTCATTTTCGCAATTCCTTCCTATCTTTCCCGATCATTCATTAATTTATGCGACTGATTCCATTTTCTATTTCAGCAATTGTAACAGCAGGCCTGGTTGTTGCGCTCAGCAAACAATGGGGCACTGTGCCGCCAATGGGCACATTTTTAAGCCCGCAACATGGTTTCTGGCAAAATGCCGAACCGGTAAATAAAAGTTTTAATGCAGAGCTGGAACTTGGGGGATTAAAGGGGAAAGCCGAGGTTTATTTTGATGAACGTCTTGTTCCGCATGTGTTTGCTGAAAATGATGAAGATCTCTATTTCATCCAGGGCTATCTGCATGCCCGCTTCCGCCTGTTTCAGATTGACCTGCAAACAATGGCTGCAGCCGGAAGGGCCAGCGAAATTGCGGGGAAAAAAGCGGTGGACTATGACAGGGAGCAGCGCCGGCTGGGAATGGTTTTTGCAGCAGAAAATGCCCTTCGTGAAATTGAAGCAAATCCAGTACAAAAAGCAATTTTTGATGCATATACCAACGGGATCAATGCATACATCAGTTCGCTTACCGAAGCAGAGCTGCCGGTTGAATACAAATTGCTGAACATTAAACCCGGCAAATGGAGTAATCTGCGTACATCATTATTATTAAAAATGATGGCCAAAATGCTTTCATCCGGATCGGAAACTGACCTGGCGAACAGCAATGCAAAAACAATTTTTCTGCCTGATGAATTAAAACTGCTGTATCCGCAGGTTCATGACTCGCTGGTACCTATTGTACCCAAAGGCACTGCTTTTGAGAAACCAGGAATCATACCTGTGCAACCTGCAAGTGCAGACTCACTCTACTTTGGGAAGAAAGATACCATTGCGGCCAGAGAAATTTCGGCTCCGGATAAAAATAATGGCAGCAATAACTGGGTGCTTGCTGGCACTAAGACAAAAAGCGGGGCACCGATCTTATGCAATGACCCGCATCTGGAAATGTCGCTGCCGTCCATCTGGTACGAAATGCAGATGGTATCCCCTTCCACTAATTCGTATGGGGTATCATTACCCGGCTCTCCTTTTATCATTATCGGGTTCAATGACAGCATTGCATGGGGTGTTACTAATTCTCAGCGGGATGTAAAAGATTATTATGAAATAAAATTCAGGGACCAAAGCAAAAAAGAATACTGGTTCAACGGCAACTGGCAGCCCGCAACACAGCGCATTGAAGAAATCAGGGTAAAAGGCGGTAAAACCGTGTACGATACCGTTGCCTATACGGTGTTTGGACCTGTGATGTATGATGCAGGCTTTTCAAATCATTTATCAGCCAGCCGTAACCTCGCCGTTCGCTGGGTGGCACATGACCCCGGTAATGAAGGGCTCACTTTTTACAAATTGAACCGTGCCCGAAATTACAATGAGTACGAAGATGCCATCAGAACATTCAGCTGCCCGGGGCAGAATTTTGTGTTTGCATCAAAAAGCGGTGATATTGCAATCTGGCAACAAGGAAAATTTCCGGCCCGCTGGAAAGGGCAGGGACTGTATGTGATGCCGGGGGAAGACAGCAGTTATATGTGGCAGGGCTTTATTCCACAAGCAGAAAACCCACATGCAAAAAACCCGGAAAGAGGTTTCCTGGAAAGCGCCAACCAGCGACCGGCCGATTCCACATACCCTTATTTTATTCCGGGCAGCTATATTACACCCAGGGGCATTACTATTGAAAACAAACTATCAGTGATGTCAGGCATTACCGTTGCTGATATGATGACATTGCATTTTGATTATTTTAATACACTGGCTGAAGATGCCCGGAACATTCTGCTTGGTTATGTGAAAGAATCTGAACTGGATGCCCGGTCAAAAAAATACCTTGAACTTTTCCGTGCATGGGATCTGCATGCCGCACCTGATTCCAGAGGCCAAACAATTTATCAATGCTGGTGGGATAGCCTGGAAGCAGAAATATGGAAGGATGACCTGACACGCATCAATCCGCAGGCGCCCTGGCCCGAAGAACAGACAACTATGGAATTACTTAAAAGAGATTCTGCGCTGAAATTTATTGACAACAGGAACACACCGGAGCGGGAAACTTTATTTGATGTGGTGACCCTTGCCTTACAAAAAGCCACGGCCGACCTGGTGAAAAAGGAAGCGGAAGGAAAACTGGAATGGAGCAAGTTTAAAAATCCTGCTGTGTATCATTTGATCAAGGATCTGAAGGGGTTTGCCCGAACTGGTTTACCGGTGGGTGGGAACGGGAATATAATTAATGCAGTCACGCACAGCCATGGCCCCAGTTGGCGAATGATCGTTCACTTGCAAAATGTTACAGAGGCTTATGGTGTATATCCCGGCGGACAAAGCGGAAATCCCGGCAGTAAGTTTTATGACAATTACATTAATAGGTGGGCAGAAGGAAAATATTTTCCCCTTTGGCTGATGCATGATGCCGATAAAACAGATCAAAAGGTAAAATGGGTGATGAAGCTGAATGCAGGTTGAGTTTCAGCACTCCTCAGTAGCTCCAATTTTTTCAGGTTCAAAAAAAAATATTATGAAATTTCCGACTGCAGTTATTTTGACCGGCCTTCTTTCTTTTGTCAGCAGTTTATTTCTGCCCTGGTGGGGCATTGCCATTGCAGCATTGTTTATTGCAGTGATCATTCATCAAAAGGCATGGAAAGCGTTTCTGTCTGGTTTTCTTGGTGTCGCATTACTGTGGGGTGGCATCGCCCTTTGGATTGATATCAAAAATCAGGGTATCCTTTCAGCCCGGATTGCACAGATATTGCCTTTGGGCGGAAGCTCAGCGTTATTGATAGTTGTTACAGCGGTAGTTGGCGGGTTGGCAGGTGGTATGGCAGCACTTACCGGAAGTTTTCTGAGGGCATCACCCGGGCATTCCTAGAAATCCGATTTGCGGTGCAACCCCGAATTTCATGCAGACCGGATGAATATGTAATTGCACCAATCCCCAATAAATTTTAGATTGTTCTGACGGCGGTAGCCGAAGCAGAATGTTTATTTTACAGAAATCCATTTCAGGCAAACCGGTCTGGGAACGGAAATCCTGTTTCCGGTATCAATAAGTAACCCGGTTCTCTTGTTTCGTTTAAAAATTACAATTTCATTGCTGTGCTGGTTGGCTACCAGCAAAAAATTACCGGAAGGATCAATGCTAAAATTGCGTGGAGATATGCCCAGCGAAGACTGATGACCCAACAGGGTCAGTGTGCCTGTTTTTCGGTCTGTTTCAAAAATGGCGATACTGTTTGATTCGCCCCTGTTGCTGCTGTATAAAAAACGGCCATCGGGCGACAGGTGAATGTCTGCAGAGGCAGGCTTTCCCGTATAGTGGCCGGGAGTGCTGTGTATTCGTTGCAATAACCGGGATGCATGCCTGCCCGGATAACTATAAACAGCTACTGTGCCGCTGAGTTCTTCCAGAATATATACTACGCTTCTTTGCGGATCAATTTCCAGGTGCCTGGGACCAGCGCCTGGTTCCAGAACGATGGGGAGGTATTGGGTATCGAACAGGTAGCCGGTTTTTTCGTGAAAGTGTTCAATAAAAACCCGGTCACTTCCCAGGTCGGTCACCCATAAATCTTTATTATTTCCGGCTACCGAAACGTAATGAATATGTGAGGATGCCTGCCGCTCTTTTACCGGGCCGGAACCTGTGTATTGATGATTCAATTTTACTGATCCCAGAAATCCATTGGCTTGAACCGGGAAAAGAACCAGGTTGCCGCTGCTGTAATTGGCTGCAAATACCCATCGCCCGGTTTGATCGGTGGAAATATAACAAGGATTATTGCCTTGTACCGGCTGTTTGTTCAGAAACTGTAGAGTTCCTTTCTTTTGATCGAACAGGAATGCGGAAACGGCTCCTGTAAAGGCATTCTTGTCTCCGGTTTCATGCACAGCATATACAAATTTTTCATCCGGCGATACAGCAAGGTAGGAGGTGTTGCTGGCAGGCCTGTGGCTCACTGGTGTGCTGCTGCCGTCTTTGCTTTTAAAAAGATAAACATGGATTCCATTGCTGTCGGGCGAATCATACGAACCAGTAAGCAAATAAAATTGCTGGGCACTGCAGGGAACAGCCAGAAACAGGAATAAAAGATTCGGAAGAAATTTCATCGGCCTGGTTTTGAAGTGAATTTCCGGGTTTACAATGATTTTAACAAACTCTGTTTCAGTTCTGGCACAGTCTTATCAGTACCTGATTTGTAAACTAATATTATTCATCCGTAAATGATTGTACTATGAAAAAAATAACTACTCTCAGCTTCATTGCACTGGCAACTGCCATGCTTTTTTCGGCTTGTGTCAAGAGTCGTGTATATGTGGGCTTTGACGAAAGCTACTGGTTGGCGAAAGAAAGGGGCGAGGTGGTGTACAGCGATCCCTACTGCAGTTATTATGTAGTTGAAACTTATTATGGCTTTACCGTCATACAGGCCTACGGTGGTTACAAACCTTATGAAGGCGCCATGGTATATGGAAATTTCAGCAGCCGCGGTACCCGTGACATGTATAACAGGAGTACAGGATATGTGTTTACAGGATCTGTTACCGACTACTGGCTGACCTATAATGAAGCACAGGATGCATTAGATTATTATTGCCCTATCATTGGAGGTAAAGGAAGCCAGCGGGAATTTAAAAAATCAACCATACGGACGGAAGCTAAATAAGCAACCTGAACCGCCGGTAATTGGCCGGCGGTTCTATTTTGTGATGTTCAGATCATAGAGGGCCTGAAGAATCCGAAATTCAGTTTCTGCATCCGTTAAAGTCACTGGTTCAAATTTTTTTCCTACAACAATCTCGTATAGTTCAATATAGCGGCTGGAGATATTTTGTACCCATTCATCAGTCATTTCAGGCATTGTTTGGCCTTCTTTTCCCATAAACTGATTGGCCATCAGCCATTCTCTGACAAATTCTTTGCTGAGTTGCTTTTGCCTTTCCCCAAGGGTTTGCCTTTCGTGGAAGCCATCGGCATAAAAATATCTTGACGAATCCGGAGTATGGATTTCATCCATCAGAACAATCTGGCCGTTCAGTTTTCCAAATTCATATTTGCTGTCTGCCAGTATCAGCCCCCGGCTTTGGGCAATTTCCCGGCCTCTTGCAAATAACTCCAGGGAGAATCGGCTTAAGGTTTCCCAGTCGGCTGTACTTGCAAGTCCGGATGCAATGATTTCATCAGGTGCAATATCTTCATCGTGTCCTTTGGCAGCTTTGGTACTTGGAGTAATGATTGGGGAGGAGAAAAAATCATTTTCTTTCATCCCGTCAGGCATCGTCGCACCACACAAATTCCTTGAGCCGCCGTTATAGGTTCTCCAGGCATGGCCTGTAAGGTTGCCCCGGACAACCATTTCAATTTTAAACGGAACACATTGATATCCGACCGAAACGTTTGGGGCAGGCACATCCAGCAGCCAATTGTGGCAAATATTCTTTGTAGCCTGTAGCATAAAGGCTGCGATTTGGTTGAGAACCTGCCCTTTGAAAGGGATTGTTCTGGGTAAAATGACATCAAAAGCGGAGATCCTGTCGCTGGCAACCATCACCAGCCATTGATCCCGGATACTATAAACGTCCCGTACCTTTCCCCTGTAAAAGCTGGTTTGGCCTGGCAGAGTAAATTGGCTCATTTTCCGAAAGTAAGGCCGGTTCTGAACACTGCCAACTGGAAGAGGGTTCAGATTTCAACATTTTGTTCAAAAACAGCTCAATTTTGTGTATAAATTCTGCCGGTCAGGAAATGACCTTTTACCTTAAAAATTAAATTTTTAGAAAAACTATACAATGCTTATTTTTCCACCAAATTCCAAAACTAAAACTCCCATTTTATGAGAAAAAGCTACAGCTTTTTAGTTGCCCTGATGATGGTATGTTTTTTTTCGTTTTCATCTTATGCTCAATCCGTTACCATCACAGGAACAGTTAAGAACAGTTCGAATCAGGAAATAGTTCCTGCAGTTTCGGTGGTTGTAAAAGGAACCAGCAAAGGTACATATACCAACCAGGATGGCGTATTCAGCCTGAAAATTTCGAAACTGCCGGTTGTGCTGGTGTTTTCTTCGATCGGATTTGAAACACAGGAAGTAAACGTAACTGATGCTGCCCAGCCTCTGACAGTTGATTTTAAAATTAATACTTCTCTTGGTCAAGAGGTGGTTGTGGCTGCTACCCGCACTCCCCAGCGTATCCTTGAGTCGCCGGTTACCGTAGAAAGAATGAGCAGCGCTGCGCTGAAAAATGTAGCAGCCCCCACTTTTTATGAAGGTATTTCAAACATGAAAGGAGTGGATGTTCATACTGCAAGTCTTACATTCCGGACCATTACCACCCGTGGTTTTGTAAGCAGTGGAAATACCCGCCTGAACCAACTGGTGGATGGGATGGATAACCAGGCTCCCGGTTTGAACTTTGCTGTGAGCAGTGTAATTGGTCTTACAGATCTTGATGTTGATAATATAGAGTTATTGTCCGGCGCTTCTTCTGCATTGTATGGCTCCGGTGGTATGAATGGTACGCTGCTGATGACCAGCAAGAGCCCCTTTAAATACCAGGGTTTTAGCTATAATGTAAAGCAGGGCATTATGCATGCGGACAAACGTCAAAGGGCCACTCCGGCTCCCTATTTCAATGTGGCGATGAGATGGGCTAAAGTGTTCTGGAATAAATTCGCTTTCAGGATTTCAGGAGAAATTATCCGTGGGTCTGATTGGGAAGCTGAAGATTACAGAAATAAACAACAAATCGGGATCTTAAGTAAAGTGGTGGGCGGCAACCGTGAAAATGATCCTAATTACAATGGGGTGAATGTATATGGAGATGAAACCAGTGTAAACATTGCCCAACTGGCTGCTGTACTTGCAAGCGGCGTAAATTCATCCGTACTGGCACAATCAGGCGGACTGATAAACCTGCAAAACAGCGCCAATGCCTACTTTGGAATGCTGGGAAATCCGCTGTACCCGACAAATGCACAGATCAGCGGCTTTATCGGTCTTTTTCCCGCACAAGTTCAGCCGGCTGCTCAGCTCTACCTGCCTATGTACCTGGGTCTTACAAGGAATTATTTTGGCAACCAGGCCAATGTAACCCGCACAGGATATAATGAAGATCAGCTGGTAGATTACAATTCATTGAATGCGAAAATTAACATTGGTGCCCATTACAAAATAACGGATAACATTGAGGCTTCTGTAAACTCTTATCTTGGAACAGGAACTACTGTGTACACAGGCGCAAACCGTTATTCTTTACGCAATTTCAAAATGGGGCAACATAAATTTGAAGTAAAAGGCAAAAACTGGATGTACAGGGCTTATACTGTACAGGAAAATGCCGGTGATTCATATATTGGGGATGCGTTAGGAGCATATATCAACGAGGCCTCGAAACCCAGTGTAAATACATCAAGCCTTACTACTATTGCCGGATCATGGTTTCCGCAATATATTCTTACATTCTCAGAAGGACGCCGCCAGTCAAATGGTGCCGCCAGCGATATTCAGCTGCACCAGGCCGCAAGAAACTATGCTGATGCAGGCCGTTTTCTGCCAGGCACTTCTGCTTTTAATAATGCCGCAGCCCTTATCAGAAAAACTCCTGTTAACAAGGCAGGCGGTGCAAAATTCCTGGATAAATCAGACCTCTATGCAATGGAGGCCAACGGCAATATCTCTGAGCTCCTGAAATTTTCAAAGGTTGTAGAAGTGTTCGCCGGTATCAACTGGAAACAGTGGGTGCTGATTTCTCAGGGTACTCTTTTTGCCGATACTTTGAATGCCATCCGAATTAATGAATATGGTGGCTTCGTGCAGTTAAAAAAGAGTTTGCTCGATGACAAAATTATTCTGACAGCTTCTGGCCGTTATGACAAGCAAACAAACTTTGATGGTAAGTTTACGCCCCGTGTCACTGCAGTAATCAAAGTTGCAAAGGACAACAACATCCGCATGTCCTACCAGACAGCCTATCGGTTCCCTACCAATCAAAATCAGTATATCAGCCTCCGCCTGGGTGGTGGCAGCAGCTACCTCATCGGTTGTTTGCCTGAATTCCAGAACTACTACAAACTTAATTCTACAAGGCCTGGCTATACTGCCTCCAGTGTGCTTTATTACAGAGCTGGTACTCCTGCCGATTCCAGCAGGCTGGTTCTGGCATCTTATAATACAGTGAAGCCAGAAACTGTGCGTTCCTACGAGTTAGGTTATAAGGGTATCATCGCTAAGAAACTGATGCTGGATGCTTATCTTTATTACAGCCGCTACCAGGATTTTCTGCTTAGTGTGGCTGTAGCACAATCTCAGAGTGATGTGGGAGGTAAACTGCCTCTGTACTCCTCGTTCACATCCAATAGTATTTCGTACCAGCAGAATTCTAATCAGACTGTGAAGTCGTACGGATGGGGTATTGGTATGGAATATCGGTTCTTCAAAAATTTCCTGTTTTATGGTAATGTGTTCTCAGATAATCTGAAGGATGTTCCTTCCGGTACTGTTACCTACTTCAATGCACCCAAATACCGTTACAATATCGGTTTGCGTAATGATGATATGTACAAAGGGCTTGGATTTAATGTCGTGTTTAAATGGCAGGACAATAATTATTACGAAGGAACATTTGTATCCGGCACGCTTCCTTATTTCGGATGGTGGGATGCCCAGGTTTCCTACAGGCCAAAAGGGACAAAGAGTGTGTTCAGGCTGGGCGCCCTCAATCTGGGAAATTTCTATGCCCGTACCGGTTTTGGAAGCCCCCATGTTGGTGGTCTCTATTACATGAGTTATGGGTATAACCTCTTTTAACCGAATAACGTGGGTTTAAAGTACAAAGCCTCCCGGCCAGGGAGGCTTTCTTTTTTCAGGCTGCATTGATAACTTTTTTCCTCTCGGTGTCTTGTTGGCTTTTCTTACGCTGCCTCGATGCAATTGTGAAAATGTAATTCAGCATCCTACAAAGACCCTCCATGGATTCCGGATGGAAAGAAAAGAGGAAAAAGAGAATGAAATGTATTTTAAAAAATAATTGGTTACTCTTAGATAATGGGGAATCTACCAAAATATAAGACGTATATGTCCCCGATTTTCTGGTATTTCAGCCAAGTAAAGCAGGTATAGCAGCTCGCCAATATTACTTTTATCTCTTCTTTAAGAGTCCTTTCTGTATTTCATAATAAAATTCAAATATCCAGCCCACAACCCCTGTTATGAAAAGATTGATAATCATCCTTTGCCTTGGCTTTTATTCAACAGCATTTGCAATAGATCCCAATCATTTTACTTTAACCAGGATTAGTGCTCCATACTTTATTGTGGATGGAAATCAGCCATCTGCCGTTACAAAGGCTTATGTTGGCTTTGAAGTAAAAAATAACAGTAATAGCAATACTACATACAGCAACCTGAAATTTACAATCACTTCCATAAATACCTCAGTTACCGGGCAAGATTATTCTTTGATTTCACCTGTCAGCGGGATTATTAATGCGGGCACTCTGGCACCGGGTGAAACAAAGGTATGCTACTACTACATTTCCTATCCGGCACATAGCACAGCACAGGCAACTTTCAATGTGCAGTTGAGTGATCATACTGCCAGTAACAAGACGCAAAGTTTTGTGATATACAACCGATCCTCCATCAGTGCCAATGCTGGAGGCACCGCAACACAAACTTTTACAAACCAGGATCTGATTGGAGGATTAGTGTACGATGATGTGACATATGTAGTTGGTAATGTTCAGAACGGTGATGAAAATGATTTCCAGGTAGCGGTATCTTCTCAATTTGACCCAACTAAAATCAGTCTGCTTAGCACGGCAGTAACGGCCAGTTCTGTACCTGGAATTCCTGTCGGAGCCACCGATTCATTATATTTCATCACAGGTAACGGTTCAAATGGGGCAACAATCACTATTCGCTGGACATTCAGGATTGCAGCCACTAACTTTACTACATATCTTTTACCATGCGCCGGTGCCACCAGTGGGGCAACAAATTATAAATACGCACTAAATACGGCATTGGGGTCCGGAACACCTATTACAGTATCATCGGGTGCAAATCCACTAACTATTTCTAAGACCTCTGACCAATTATGGTATACGATAAATGCTCCAGCCATTTTTACCATTACGATTACAAATCCCGGGGCATATGGCATTACAATAGATAAAATAACTGATGAATTGCCTTCCGGCTTTACTTTTCAATCCATGCATGCAACCAGCCAGATTACGACAACGAATTCCACCAGTACACCTGCAAATGGAGCTACAGGTTTAATCACTTTTGAAGGAGGGGTTTCATCCTCGGGCAATACTTCTTATTATATACCAGCAGGGGGTACTCTTATTTTGAAATATAATACGACCAGCAGCCCTTCAACTGCTCTAAATCTTGTTACTACCGCCAGGGACTATGTCGGAAGCACTGAAGTTGGATCGGCTCAGAATACCGTGAATGTTTCAGCTACGCTGCCAGTTTCGTTAGTTTCACTAAGCGCCGTTTGGGTAAATGATAAAGTAAAAATCAACTGGGAAACAGTACAGGAGATAAACAGTTACGGTTATGAAATAGAAAAGAGTAATAACAGCAATGAGTTTAACAAAATTGGAACAGTATATGCCATTGGAAGCTCAGCCAGTTATTCATTTATAGATTCGTTCCCTGCTATTGGTCGTACTATTTACAGGCTGAAAATGATTGACAGGGATAACCAAATTAGTTATAGCTCAGCTGTTTTATTACAAAAGAAAATGAAGGGGTTGGTTATCCAGAATTGTTTTCCTAACCCATTTTTGAATGACTTCAACATTCAAATATTCAGTGATCATGCACAAAATCTGGAATTAGTATTAACCGATATTTCCGGAAAAACGGTATACACCCGAACTTATACGTGTCATGCTGGTATGAATCATTTACAATTTGATAAAACCAGTAAGCTGAAAAGCGGCATTTATTTCCTGAGAATAGGCAGTGTTACTGACAGAGGGCTACATAAATTACTGAAGCTTCAATAAAAAATAATTTTTGAACAATCTTTATTCTCTATGCCCAATATTCTATGGTTTTGGGAAAAAGGCCGAACCAATATAATTTTTTGATACAGCCTCTTGTTTTTCGGAAAGAAAAGATGTTAGCTGAACAATCCTCCTTTTTTCAGATTGCGGATTGCTTCACCGATTTTAAATCCGTTGTGATAAATTTCGACACGGTAATTCCCGGTTATAAATTCATTATTCCGGATGGGGAACTGAATGTTTTTGCGCTCACCCTGGGTGTATTCTGTTGAAATTTTTGTTGTGAATGCCCTATCGCCATCGTTTCGGGTGTTTAAAGTACCTGAACCTTCTTCCGTGATTACTTTTCCCTGAGGACTGGTTACAATCAGATACAGATCGGCCGGACCGGAGTTGGCAATCCTGTTTTCCACATCAAAAGAAACCAGCAATTTGTCCACTTTATTGGCTGAACTGGTGCTTTTTTCCTTACCGCTTTTCTTTTCATTAACCGAGACAACCTGAATATTTGAAGCAGTGAAAGTGGAGCCCACATCCAGAGTTTTCGACAGTTCTTCTTTTTCTTTTGCACTGGTTTGCAGGTTTTTTTCCAGGGTTGATTTTTCTTCCTTCAGCACTGTATTGGCTGAATTCAGTTCCCTGTTTTCCCCGGTAAGGCGCACAACCTCTGCTTCAAGGCCTGTAATCTTATCATTCAAATCTGCTATCATCGACCGGGCCTTGGCAAGCTGGCTTTCAGATGCTTTTTTCTCATTTAGTATTTTTCTGATTTCTGACTTCTTTGTTTCTATCTCCTCCTGTTTTTCTGTCAGTAACCCATGCAGGTTGTTATTGGAACCCGTGATGGAATCAAGACGGGCCAGGGCATTGTCAAACTCCATCTGTACGGCTGTTTTTGCTGAATCAAGGGTGCTGATTTGTGTTTGTTGATCTGTAATTTTTTCACCCGATTTGTTTTTATCGTACAGCAGGTAACCCCAGGTACCCAGCAGTGCAGCAGCCAGTATGCCAATGACGATGTTTTTTCTGCCATTGCCTTTGTGTTTATTTTCGGGCTGTTGAAGCGGAGCTGTAGATGCAAAATTGGTTTCAGACATAAAAAAGATATTTAGAATGAAGAAAATGCACAAAAAAGCAATAGTACAATACGAAGCTATGTCAGCAAGGATGTACTTCGTTGTTTTCTTGTTAAAAACCAGAACAAAAATTTCTAAAACCATGCCAGAATATTGTCTGTTATAAAAAATGTTTGGAGGTCGTATATAGAGCCTATTATCAAAGCCTGTATCTTAGCATTTTATGAGTGTTGAATCTGTCATCAACGATTGGAAAAGTGGCCTTTTTAAGCCGGTGAACTGGTTTGAAGGGGAGGAAGATTTTTTTATTGACAGAGCTATCTCATATGCAGAAAAGCAGATACTGCCCCCTGAACAGACTTCTTTTAACCTGACTGTTTTTTATGGAAAAGATGCGGTCTGGTCCGATGTGATCAACAGTTGCCGCAGGTATCCGATGTTTTCAGACAGGCAGGTCGTGCTCCTGAAAGAAGCCCAGCAGATGAAAGACCTGGATAAACTGGAATCATACCTGGAAAATCCGCTTTCTTCTACAGTATTTGTTGTTTCGTACAAAGAAAAAAAGCTCGATGCACGAAGAAAATTCACAAAACTTATTAAAGAAAAGGGTGTACTGGTTACTACCAGGAAGCTGTATGAAAAAGAATTGCATGAGTGGACACAAAGACTGGTGCAGCATAAAAAATTCAGCATTTCGGCTCGTGCTCTTGCAATGGTGGTGGAGCATATTGGAAATGACCTGAGCCGGATCGAGAATGAATTGGACAAACTGATGCTGAACCTTGGTTCCCGCACTGCAATCCGGGAAGATGATGTGGAAAAGTACATTGGAGTTAGCAGAGATTACAATGTGTACGAATTACAATCTGCTCTGGCTGAAAAAGACATGACAAAAAGCATTCGCATCCTTCGTTTTTTTGAGGCCAATCCAAAGGCAGGCCCTGCAGAGCTGGTTTTGCCATCATTGTATAGTTTTTTTAGTAAGGTTTATATGATCTTTGGCATGGATACCAGCGATGAGAAAACAATTGCTGCGGCAACCGGCATTCATCCCTATTATGTGAAGCAGCATATAAAGGCCGCAAAACTGTATGGATTTCAGGGTACTGAAAATGTGCTCCTGCTGCTGCACCAGTACAACCTGAAACGGATCGGTGTGGGTGCGGCAGGTATGAATAATGGATCTTTGCTTAAAGAGCTGATTGTAAAAATGATTCGCTGAAAGCAACTTTTTTTATAAAAATTAATGCGACCGTAGAAAAAAAAAGAAAAAATGAAAAAACTCTTTATTGGTTGTTCGTTGTCCATGCTTTTGCTGGCCGGCTGCCTGGAAACAACTCATGAAATTACTTTGCAGGATGAAGGAAGCGGAAAGATTTCCTATATATCTGGAATGGGCAATTTGCTTGATTTCGCAAAAATGATGGATACAAACAATGAATTGGATGCAGCAAGCGAAAAGAATATGGACACCACATTCAGCATGGCATCCCAGGCAGATAGTATTGCAGGACTCACCGAACAGGAAAAACTACTGGTCAAAACCGGCACCATGAATGTAAAAATGAATTTAAAGGAAGGGCTGATGCAAACCGGGTTGCATTTTCCGTTTTCCGGAACGAACAATTTTGGGACAATCAACCAGCTCATCCGAAAAATAAATGCCCATTCTTATCAGCAACAACTCAATAACCAGTCACTACCAGGGATGGGAGAAGACGCCCCAGCATATTCTGCTCTTGATGATTATTACCAACTCAGCATTTCAGAGCATAGCATGGAATATAAGCTGGATAAGGAAAAATATGCGGCACTGGAAAGTGATCAGTTTCTGAAAAGTATGGATGAGCTATCCAGTATGGGAATGGCTCCCACATCAACATGGATTATTCATCTGCCCCATCCTGCTAAAATAAAGGAAGGTGATCATGTATCCCTCTCAGAAGATAAAATGACTGTCAATTTCAAAATCAGCCTGGACGATTTGATGAAAAACCCTGAAAAACCGGAGTTCAAAATAAAGTTCTGAATAAACGTATGAGGATCTCTGCTACAGCAGGGCAAGGCTGTTTACTTTATCCTGGTCAATTTGCCGGACCAGACTTTCCAAGCTTTCAAATTTTTTCTCTTCTCTCAGGTATTTTTTGACAAACACCGTAAGGGTTTGGCCATAAATTTCTTTATCAAAATCGAAGATATTCACTTCCACTACTCTTTTTTTCCCGTCCACAGTTGGGCGAAATCCAATACTCATCATTCCTTTTAACAGCGGGCCGCCTGACATCTGAATATAAACGGCATAAATTCCATTGCCTGGAATTATTTTTTCATCATTGAGGATGCCCAGATTGGCTGTCGGATAACCTAATTTTCTACCCAGTTTATCACCGTGTACCACAAGGCCTGAGAAAAAAAAATCATAGCCCAGTAAATGGTTGGCTGTATCTATGTCGCTGTGTAAAATGGCTTCCCGGATATTGGTAGAACTGATGGAGATATTCTGAAGCACATGCTTTGGAATTTCTTTCAATTTGTACCCGAAGCGGTCTGCGTTTTTTTCAAGCAGCCTGTAATCGCCCAGCCTGTCCCGTCCGAAATGGTGGTCATATCCGATAATGATGGTGTGCGGATGAAATTTTCCGATCAGAAATTCTTCCAGGTAATTCGCCGCAGGCTGATTGGCAAAGGCTTCTGTAAAAGGAACAACGACCAGGTGATCAATGCCCAGTTGGCTCACTAATCCAAGTTTTTCTTCGTGGGTGTTAATGAGGCGTACGCCTAAAATTGCTGAAGAAACTATTTTCCTGGGGTGTGGATGAAAAGTGATGATGACCGACTCCCCACTCACAGACCGGGCTTCTTCTGTAAGGCCGGCAATAACCTTCCGGTGGCCCATATGCACCCCGTCAAATGTGCCGATGGTAATCACTGCATTGCGAAAAACCGGTAATGTATCAATATTGTTGTGTACCTGCATCATAAGGGTTGCAAAACTAACTGATAATTGATAACCGGGCTTTGGAAAATGCATGTTAGATTTGCCGGTATTATGAGCCTTTATAGTAAGCGGGGCGTTTCTGCACAAAAAGAAGAGGTGCATGCTGCTACCCGGAAGTTGCCCCAGGGTCTTTTTCCAAAAGCCTTTTGTAAAATATTTCCCGATGTATTGTGCGGCGATGAGGAGTGGGTGAATGTGATGCATGCAGATGGAGCTGGAACTAAAAGTATTCTGGCCTATCTATACTGGAAAGAAACCGGCGACCTGTCCGTATGGAAGGGCATTGCACAGGATGCCATTGTAATGAACCTGGATGATCTGCTTTGCGTGGGTATTACCGGCAACCTGCTTTTTTCTTCTACCATAGACAGGAATAAAAACCTGATTCCGGGTGATGTGCTCCGTGCAGTGATTGAGGGCAGCCAGGATTTTTTTGAAAAAATTCAGAAATGGGGCATACAGATCACTTATATGGGAGGAGAAACTGCCGATGTGGGAGATGTAGTACGTACCATTGCGGTAAATGGAACACTAACAGCCCGGTGGCCAAAAGCAAAACTAGTTACCAATGAAAGGATACAGCCTGGCGATGTCATTGTGGGTCTTGCTGGATATGGCCAGTCAGTTTATGAAGAGAATTATAACAGTGGCATTGCCAGTAACGGCCTTACTTCAGCCCGGCATGATGTACTTCAAAAAACTTATGCGGCAAGGTTTCCAGAATCATTTGACAATACACTGGATGAAAGTGTTGTATACACGGGCTTGCTCCACCTGACCGACAGGGTGCCTGTGCAGGTGAAGCCGGGAACTGAAATTTCAATGGAAGCCGGTGCTTTGCTTCTGAGCCCGACCAGAACTTTTGCCCCAGTACTCAAAGAACTGCTGGAAGGCTACCTGGATATCGTGCATGGGCTGGTGCATTGCAGCGGGGGCGGACAAACAAAGTGCCTGAAATATATTCCGGATGGGATAACAGTGATCAAGGATCAACTATTCCCCGCTCCTGAAGTTTTTCAGCTCATTCAAAAAGCAAGCCGTGCTGATAACCGGGAAATGTATCAGGTTTTTAATATGGGTACCAGGCTGGAAGTGTACTGCACAGAAAAAGATGCTGAAATTGTGATCCGTACAGCCCGCCGGTTTCAGATAGATGCCCGCATTATTGGCAGGTTGGACGCAGGAGAAAAAAAACTCATCCTGACTAATGAAAACGGAACCGAAATTTTTTATTGATGATCTGCATCCTGCGGCCTGCACAAATCATCATCGCTTCCTGATATATAGATTCAGGGTAAATGAGTTTTTCTTCAGTGATTTCAGCGCTACACCAAATGGGGAAGTTGCCGGTTCATCATTCATATCTGTAAATCCTGCATTAAATTTCAGTTCCGGCGACAGTACAAAGCCTGATTGAGCCAGCCCGAAATCAACGCCAAAACCTGCACTTCCCAGTATAAAAGTTTTTTTCACTGCAAGATAGTTTCCGGTTCCTGCATCCTGCTGCAACAAATAACTGAGGGAAGGGCCTGCCACCAGGTACGGAGTCACTTTTTTTGAGGATAACCTGATCAGTAGCGGGATAGAAATATTCAGCTCTGCACCTTTGATAGCCGCCATTTCCGGTTCGGTTGTACTGCGCTGAAATTCAACTTCCGTATTGCCAAACTGAACAGAGACAGTGGGGCGGATACCGGTGCTGTTGCCCAGGTTGATATAGCAAAGTACACCAGCATTGCCCGAAGCGGTGCTTACGGCGTCCGTTCCCTCAAAGCCTGTTTGCCTGTTGCCGGAAAAGGTTGGGTTTGATTGTATGATTCCTCCACCCGCAGTAAAACCAAAGCCGATTTTCTTTAAAGGTTTTACACGATTCGGATCAGTGGGGGAGTTAGCTTTATTTTTTCTTGCCAAATTCAGGGTCGTTAATGCGCACGGCCATTTAGGTGCCGCTTTTACTGCCCGTTCTGCATAATACACTGCACTGTCCTGGTTTTTTTGTTCGGCATGTAATTGCGAAAGCCAGTTGAGGATGTAAGCCCCGTTCGGATCTATGGCACGGGCTGCATGTGCATACTGGAATGCCTCTGAAGCTGACCCATACTGACCGGCAGCCTTCAGCAGTAGCATTCGCCCTTGAAGTGCAGCGGCAAATTCAGGTTCATCTTTTGAGATCAGCAGCATGGCTTTTTCAAGCAGGTTGCCTGCTTCGGCATTTTTGATTCGCTTCTGTGAGGAATTCGGCAACCCGCAACTGAGATATTCGTGTACTTTATTCTGGGCAAAATTGACAAACTCAGTAGCCAAAGTCGTTTTGGCATCCAGGGTATAGGCTGTATTGGGAAACTTATTTTCCATTTGGTTGTAAAGGTACTCGGCAGAAGATGCGCCGGTCAGGTTTCCTTTTTTAACGGCTTTGGAAAAAAGGTCGTAGAGTGTTGTCAGGGCCGTATCGGGTAGGTTGAAACCAGGGATATTGCCATCAAAAGAATTGCCACCTCTACTTCGCCTGTTTTTTTCGTTCAACCATTTTTTTAAATATGCAGAGTCTACCTGCGTCACTACTTTAGTTCCATACTCATTGCAGCAAAACCATGGTTCCTGCGTTCGCTGAAAGCGCTGTTGAGCAACTGCCGGTACATTTTTTTCTACATACGCTTTTATCTCTGTGAATGAAATTTTATTGTCGGCAGTTTGTTCCGGATCTGCTATGCCGCTCAACCCATCTACAAGATACCAGGTAAAAAGGCCATGCCCGTTTCCAATGGAGGCATCTTCCAGTGATTCCTGACCGGCACCGGTTGCCAGCATCATTATTTCACCTACCTTTTTTTCTGAGATGGCGGTGTTCAGAAAATTGAGACCTTCCTGGCCTCCGGGCAATTCGTTGGTGCGGCAGGCATCCATGACAAAAAAAACATCTACTCCCTTGGCAGTTTCAGAAGCAATTTTTTTCTTCAGGTTATACAATTGTATGGTGCCGGCCACCAGATAATTGTTTTTATCGCCTCCCGGGTTACAGTCGTGACCCAGAAAAAAATACTGGTCTTCATCAATAGCATCGCCATGGCCTGCAAGGTAAATAAACAGCCGGTCGCCTTTTTGCAGGTTCTTTGCTCTGAGCCATTGAAAGCCCTTGATCCAAAAATTGGCAGCCACCGCCTTATCATTCAGCAGTGTAAAAATGTTATCTTCTTTTACGTTGCCCCCTCCGGGTGATTGCAGGAAGCTACGGAATAGCTCTGCATCTTTATCTGCATAGGTAAGGGGTCGCACATATTTATATTTCGATATGCCCATCACCATTGCAAAAGTTTGCGGACCTTTTACGGTTGTATCACGGAATTGCAGGGGCGTCTGAGTGTTTCCTGCAGCATGCATGAGGGTGACCAGGCAAACCAGAAGGATGCTTTTTTTCATATAAAATACAGTTGTTTGGGTTAGCATTCAGAAAATTACAAATATTTTTGATTTGGTTGCAGTTTATTTTCTTGCAAGAATCATGCTGAAAATACGGCTTCTGCCATTGTCGTTATCAGCAGAAAGCAGCAGGTGCAATTCATTCCCGGTTTCATTTAAAATACAGACGGATTCTATTTTCTGCCCTTTGAAGCGGTCATCTGTTTCTTCCAGGTCAATGATGATATCCGGGTTGATTGCTTTCCATTTCAGTTTCCGGGAAATATTTTTGATGATCCAGAGGTAACTTTTTCCGATTGCGCCATCGTCCATGCTATTTACTGTATTTTCTGTTGAGGCAGTTACGAGCAACAAGTCATTTTTTGGGGCATAGGCCAACCCGGAAACACCGGCAAAAGATGAGGAATCGGAATTTGTTCCGGCCAGTATGGTCCGGATATCCGATTCCTGCTGTTGCAGCATAAAATTGCCTGGCAGAAAAATGAAATGATTTTTTGGATAGCCCAGATTGCCCCGGTTTCCCATCAATATACCACTGTGCAACTCCGTAATTCCTTCTATGTTTATTTCCTTGATGCCATAGAGTGGCAGGCGGCTGTATATTGTGTCCATGCGAATGCTGTCTTTCTTCCTTTGTAAGGGGGAAATGATCCACGCAACATTGCGGTGCGGTGACAGTGAACCGGAGCCAGTTAGCAGCAGCCTGTTTCCAGGCAGTCTGCAGATACCTTCCAGGTCTGGTTTTATAGATTTTGGAATTCTGTTCTGCTCTGATTGAACCAGCATAATAGAATCAGTCACCCGCAGGGCACTGTCAAGTATCAGTAAACTTACGGCGTCATCGCCTATTACATAAACATGATTACCGCTGTATTCAATACCGGAAGCTGAAGGGTAGGAGGGCAGTTCCCTTACCTGAACCAGACGGAATGGTTGAGTGCGGCAACTCACAAGGCAGAAAATGGCAAGAAGTGTGAGCAATTCTGGTATGGCTTGTTTCCGCATGACCGGTTTCATGGGATCGGTAATGTGTGTCAGTCAAATTTGTTTTGCCATCCTGCACTTTTCATTTTTTCTACTTTCTCAATCACTTCTGTATTCAGGCTTTTTTTATATTCTGCGATGCGGGCAGAGATGCTTTCATCGCTTGAACCGAGAATCTGGGCGGCAAGGATCCCAGCATTTTTTGCAGCATTTAGTGCGACAGTGGCAACGGGCACTCCTGAAGGCATTTGTAAGATAGACAGCACAGAATCCCATCCATCAATAGAATTGGATGATTTAACTGGTACACCAATGACCGGCAGTGTGGTTACAGATGCCACCATGCCAGGCAGATGTGCTGCACCGCCGGCCCCTGCAATGATCACTCTGAGTCCCCTTTCTTTTGCTTTTTGCGCATACTCGATCATACGGTGCGGGGTACGGTGTGCGGAAACCACGGTAACTTCAAACGGGATCTCAAACTGTTTTAAGATTTCTGCAGCGGCCTCCATGACCACCATGTCTGAGTCGCTTCCCATTATGATGCCAATCAGTGGATTCATTGCTTTAAAATTAGGGAACAAAGAAAAGACAAATTTCCCGCATTCAGTCCCAGTCACAAACACAAACCTTTTTACCTTATCAGTTTCCCTTTCAGGCGTATCAATTCAGTTTCTGCCAGTTTTGTATTATACCTTGTGTTGATCAGCCGGGTTTGTGCGTCCTGCAGGCTTTTTTGGGCTTCTTTGAGCTGAATCAGTGTGGTAGAATTTAATTTATAAACCTGGAACACGATGTCCACATTTTCTTTAGCCAGCAGGATATTTTCTTCTTCCAGCACCAATGCCCTCTTTTGCCATTCATAATTTTGCCATGCATTCAGCACGGAAAGACTGACCAGTGACTTTTGTTTTTCGAACATGAGTTTTTGGTACGAAATTCCCGTTTGGGCCTGCCGGATCTGTCTTTTGGCAGTATAATTATTGAAAATAGGAATGGAGGCAGTGAACCCGTAATTAAAACCACTGTTGCGGCTGAACAAAGGTTGAAATGGATTGACCACAGCTTTGTTGTCGAGCCGGGAAAAATTATAGTTGCCGGAAAAAGAAATGGTCGGAAATCGTTCTGCTTTTCTTTCTTTAAGTACCAGTTTCGCAATGTCAATATTTTTAAGACTGATCAATAAGCCAGGATTTGTTTTTTCGAGCTCAGATTGAATTTCGGCCAATGTGATGGAATAGTTGATAGGGATAGAATCTGCCACATCGAAGCGAGTAGCTGTGCTGTTCATCAACTGGCTCAGCTGGTCTTTCAGGCTTGCAATGAGATTTTGCTGCTGCATTTGGGCAGCCAGTTGTGCATTCAGATCCACTTTACTTTGCAGCACATCCGGTTTGGCCCCCACTCCGATATCCAGTTTATATTGTGCCAGCTTAACCCGTTCTCTGCTGATAGATATCTGTTCTTCAACTGCCCGTAATTGCTGCTTTTGGCGCACAATATTGTAATAGGTGTTGATGACTTCGGCCACAGTGTTGGTCACCTGGTTTTTGATCGTTAATTCGCCCAGCTTCACAAACTCAGCCAGTTTATCACGGGTGGCAAACATGTGCAGGCCATCAAACAATGTCCAGTTCAATGCCATAGATGCGGTGAGGTTGTTGGATGTAATGTCATTTCTCTTACGCACCGTGCCATCGCTGAATTTCTGAAACTGGTTGTTATCATTAAACGTAATTCCTGTGTTGGCATTCAACCGGGGATAAAATGCCGCATTTTTGTATGAATCATCCAGTGCAGCTACGATGGAGTCATTTTTGGATAGCCGGATGTCGTAATTGTTCATCAGGGCAGAAGCAATAGCTTCTTCCAGACTCAGCAGTTGCTGTGAAAAGGCGGCTGAGGATAAAGGGAGCATCAGAATCAGGAAAATTGTTCTCATAATCGTATCAGGCTGTTTGCACCTGGATGCCACTTTCTGAAGAGGCTGGCATTTCAGGATGTATCAGTTTGTCTAGTTCGCTTATTTTCTTTTTTGTGGAAAGGTATGCATACATGGCTGGGATTACAAACAGGGTAAGCACCAGGGAAAACAGGATTCCTCCAACGATCACCACTCCAAGGGGAATTCGACTGGTGGCAGCAGCGCCCAGCGAAAGTGCCAGTGGCAAGGCACCCAGCGACATGGCCATGCTCGTCATCAGGATCGGCCTCAGCCGTTGCGTTGCCGCAAATATTACGGCTTCTTTTTTCTTGATTCCTTTACGTTGCGTCTGGTTGGCGAATTCAACAATCAGGATGCCATTTTTGGTGACAAGCCCGATCAGCATGATCATACCAATTTGAGAAAAAATATTCAGCGTATGGCCAAATAGCCAAAGAGAAAGC
Organism: uncultured Chitinophaga sp.; assembly: GCA_964473035.1. Lineage (GTDB taxonomy): Bacteria > Bacteroidota > Bacteroidia > Chitinophagales > Chitinophagaceae > JJ008. Next base: position 338,094 of record CAYYMK010000001.1, on the reverse strand, counting down.
ACCGCACCTGCAATTGCGAGTGGTACTGTAAACATGATAATTAAAGGATCAATAAAGCTTTCAAACTGGGCGGCCAGGATCAGGAAAATAAGCCCAAGGGCCAGCAGGAAAGCAAAGCTGGTATTGCTGCTGCTTTCTTTGAAATCACGGGAAGAACCTGTCAGGGAAGTGGTGAAGCTTTCATCAAGTATTTTCCTGGTAATTTTTTCCATTTCAACGATCCCATCGCTGATTGTATATCCCGGCTGCAGACCTGCGGAGATTGTGGCCGATTTATACCGGTTGAAATGATAAATAGTAGGAGGAGTGTTTGATTCAGATATGGAAACCAGATTGTCAATCGCAATCAATTCTCCTCTTGTATTGCGCACAAAGAGCGACTTCAGATCGTCAGGATCATCCCTGTTGATGCGCTCCACCTGGCCAATCACCTGGTATTGTTTTCCGTCTTTGGTAAAATATCCCAGCCGCCTGTTGCTGTAAGCCAGCTGTAGTGTCTGGGAGATATCGCTGATGCTGACTCCCAGTTGCGATGCTTTCAGGCGGTCAATTTCGACCCGCAGTTCAGGTTTATTGAATTTCAGATCCACATCCGGGTTTTGAAGCACCTTACTTTGCCGGGCCTCTTCCAGAATTTTTGGCAGCATGGAGGTTAGCTTTCCGAAATTATTATTCTGAATCACAAAAGCTACGGGTTGTCCGCCCCTCCTGTTTTGAGAAATGGTTTGTTCTTCTATCGCAAATGCTCTTCCTTCAGTGAAGCGGGGAAGGTTTCTATTCACCATTGCTACAATTTCTTTCTGGGAACGTTTTCTTTCTTTGGGCTCTGAGAGTGTGACGCGGACAAAACCTGTATTGGCATTTCCAGATCCGGTAAATCCCGGAGATGTTACACTCAATACCAGATTTTTTTCAGGAACTGAGTCAAGAATAAAATTAGTAAGCCTGTTTACATAACGGTCCATTGCATCGAAGGAAGTACCTTCCGGAGCAGAAAGTGATAGCCGGAACTGGCTCCTGTCTTCCATGGGCGCCAGTTCTGATTTCAGCCCGCCGCCAATCAGGAAAATGATGGCCCCGCATATTGCAACTAATATCAGCGCAACCCAGCGGATCTGCATAAAACGGCGAAGCAAGTTCTGGTACCATTGCTCCAGCCACTGGAAAAAAGGTTCCGTTTTTCTGTAAAACCAGGAATGCTGGTGCACATTTTTCCGGGTTAGTTTTACATTCAGCACCGGGGTGAGTGTCAGCGAAACAAATGCTGAAATTAAAACCGCTCCGGCCACAACAATGCCGAACTCCCTGAATAACCGGCCTACAAATCCTTCCAGGAAAATGATGGGCAGAAAAACCACAGCCAGGGTAATAGATGTGGCAATGACCGCAAAATATATTTCTTTGGATCCTTCAACAGCAGCTTGCCATTTGTTCATACCACGTTCCATCTTTTTGTAGATATTTTCTGTAACAACAATTCCATCGTCAACTACAAGGCCGGTGGCCAGTACAATTGCAAGCAGCGAAAGAACGTTGATGGTAAAGCCCATCAGGTACATAATGAAGAAAGCACCTATCAGTGATACCGGTATATCAATCAGCGGGCGGATTGCGATGATCCACTCACGGAAGAAACCGTAAATGATCATCACGACAAGCAGGAAAGAAATCATCAGGGTTTCTTCTACTTCCAGGATAGATTTTTTTATGAAGCGGGTTTGGTCCAGTGCAATATTCAGCCTAACGTCCGGGGGCACATCTTTTTTGATCTGCTCCAGTCTTTTGTAAAATTCATTTGAGATAGATACGTAATTTGATCCCGGTTGGGGAATGATTGCCAGTGCAATCATCGGGATTCCATCGCCTCTTAAAATACTTTCTTCATTTTCGGGTCCCAGTACGGCGTCTCCCACATCTGCCAGTTTGATATCGGCGCCTTCTATATTTTTTATAATTAGGTTGTTGAATTCATCTTCCGTATTCAGCCGGCCAAATGTCCGGACTATGAGTTCTGTGGTGTTGCCTGATATTTTTCCCGAGGGGAGTTCTACATTTTCGCGGAGCAGGGCTGATTGCACATCGTTAGCTGTGATGCGCCTGGCTGCCAGTTTTTCAGGAAAGAGCCAGATACGCATGGCATATCTTTTTTCTCCCCAGATTTGAATCCCGCTGACACCGGGAATTGTCTGCAAGCGTTCTACCAGTACGTTATTTGCATATTCGGTCATTTGCAATGAATTTCTTGTTGCACTTTGCACAGTCATGGAAAGAATGGCATCTGAACTGGCGTCAGCTTTGGAAACGACAGGCGGTGCATCGAGGTCGGCAGGAAGAGAACGCTGCGCTTGTGATACTTTGTCCCGTACATCATTTGCAGCTGCTTCCAGGTCAAATCCCAGCTCAAACTCCACATTGATATTGCTGGTTCCATTGCTGCTGCTGGAAGTAATATTTTTAATTCCTGCAATACCGTTTACAGCTTTTTCGAGCGGTTCGGTGATCTGAGTTTCTATAATGTCTGCATTGGCTCCGGGATAAGACGTCCGTACACTGATATTGGGCGGATCAATAGCAGGATAATCCCGTACGCCGAGAAATTTAAAACCGATGACACCAAAAACCACAATGATGATATTCATCACGATCGCAAGCACCGGTCTTCTTAAACTGAGTTCCGAAATATTCATTGTTTATTACTGTATGGTAAAAATAAAATGAAGTGAAAATCCTGACTGCATTTTGATTGGGCGTACCTGATTATTCACTGTTCAAAATTTTTCCCAGTTGAATTTTAGCTTCAGGCCTGATGCTCATTAATCCGGTGACCACAACGGTATCGCCTTCGGCCAGGCCCTGGATTACCTGTATTCTTGCTGAGTCTCTGGGGCCCGTTACGATATCGGCAAAAAATGCAGTACCTCCTTTGTACAGGATCGCTTTTTTGCCTCTTGCCTGCGGTACAACGGCTTCCGATGGGATTCGAAGTGTGCCGGAGTCGGGTTGGAAACGAACCTTAACTTTTGCAAAAGCTCCGGGCAGCAAGGTTTTATCCGCTCCCTTTACCGAGGCCCTGACCGTGAGTGTGCGGGTATTTTCTGTGATGTTTGATTCAGTGGCAGCCACAACTGCAGTCATGGATTTACTGTTTCCTTCAATGCTAAAAATTACTTCCTGCCCCGGGATAATTTTACTTGTATATTTTTCCGGGATGGAGAAGTCGAGCTTCAACTGGTCGGTCTGGCTGATGCTGGCAATGACAGTTGATGAGGTCACATAGGATCCGGGGCTTATTTTATTCAACCCTATTTTACCGCTGAAGGGGGCACGTACCACAGTTTTTGCAATGCTGGTTTGCAGAATACCAATATCGGCCCTCAGGTTGTTTACCTGCAATAAACTGATATCATAATCCTGCTGGCTGATTCCCTGAATTTTGAGTAATTGGGCCTGCCTTTCTTCTGTTTTTTGAGCCAATTCCAGTTGTACCATCACTTTTCGTAATTGTGCCTGCAGATCTCCATCATACAAACGGGCCAGTACGGATCCTTTGCTTACATATTTTCCTTCTGTAATATTCAGTTGCACAATCCTGCCGGATACCTCTGGGTGTATCTCGGCTACTTCATTGGCTACCAGCGAACCGGGTACTTCCAAAGTTTCCTGAAAAATCTCTTTTTTGACAATCCAGGCGTCAACTTTCATAGGGGGAGGCTTGCCGGCTCCCTGACCTTTTGAATCTGGTGCAGCATTTTTCTTTTCCTTGCTGCCGCATGCAATAAGCAACAATGCACAAGCAATGATAATCAGAACTTTCCTCATCGTAATTTATGTGTGGCTGAAACAAGATTGGTTCCTTGGTAAAGATACTGTTTTGTGCCAGTAAACCGGGCTGGTTTTGGCTGGTTTGGGGAACCGTTTCGGGTCAGGTTTCAACGGTTCCCTATGCGGATAAATGGCTGGCTGATTTTGCAGTCAGAGTCTGTTTTACTTTTTCCTGCAGCTGCAATAATTCCTTTGAATCGTGGCCCAGGATGGTTACATGCCCCATCTTTCGTCCGGGACGGGATTGTTTTTTCCCATAGATATGTACGAAAGCCTGCTTTATTTTCAGCACTTCATCAAGGCCCTCATATTGTACATCTCCCGAATAACCTTCTGCACCAATGATGTTGACCATCACAGAGGGAAGAATAGCTTTAGTATTTCCAGCAGGATATCCCAGAATAATGCGCCACAGCATATCAAACTGTGATGAAAAATGTGCTTCAATGGTATGATGGCCGCTGTTGTGTACCCGGGGAGCCGTTTCATTTACCAGTATATTCCCGTTTATATCAACAAACATTTCAATTGCAAAAAGCCCCGGCGAGCTAAAATAGCGGGCCGCAGAAAGGGCTATCGTTTCTGCTTTCTGCTGGATGCCGGCATCCAGAGAAGATGGACAAATCTGGTAATCGAGTAAATTCAGCACTGGGTCGAAATGCATTTCAACAGGCGGGTAAACCGCTGCTTCCCCTTGTTCGGTGATGGCAACAACTACCGCAATTTCTTTTTTTATTTCAATCATTTTTTCAAGAACGGCTGGTTCAGAAAAACCTTTTCCGGCATCATCTATGTTGCGGATGATCTGTACACCGCGGCCATCGTAACCTCCTACATCTGCCTTGTGTACAGCCGGTAAAAAATCTTCATTACGGCATATGTCCTCCATACTGCCGGTGATGGCAAAGTCTGCAGTTGGTATTTTATATTGCCTGTAAAATTTTTTTTGAAGAATTTTACTTTTTATGAGCCGTAAAACTGCCGGTCTGGGATAAATTTTTTTTCCTTCTTTTTCCAGGCGTTCCAGCGCCTCCACATTTACATTTTCTATTTCTATGGTTAGTGCATCCAGGTTTTTCCCAAACTGGTATACTGTTTCATAGTCATTGATATCCCCTGTCTGAAAGTGATGGCAAAGATGTGCGGCAGGGCATAAGGCATCATTTTCAAGAACATAAGTTTCCACTGGGTAGTTGGCGGCTGCCTGTAGAAGCATTTTGCCCAACTGGCCGCCCCCGAGTATTCCGGTTTTTAGCATAATGCAAATGTAGGCAGGCAGGTGCAGAGAATTGTCTTTTCTCTTGCCTAATTAGGTTTTACATTGCTTCCCGTCATAACTGCTATTTTCTTGAGGATATACGACATCTTTTTTCTGTTGAAGAAAAACCGGCTTTGTCCTGTCCCGGCAGTTAAACAATATGGCTATGTTCTGAACTATTTTCTTCTTTTTGAGTTTATCAAATTGCATATGAAAACTTCATCCGCTATTCAGTCCAATGCAAATGCCCATAAAGATTTTCTTCCGCTGCTGGGTACCGACTATGTGGAATTATATGTAGGTAATGCAATGCAGGCAGCCCATTATTACAAAACGGCATTTGGCTTTCAGAGTCTGGCGTATTCTGGTCCGGAAACAGGTCATAAGGAACGGGCCAGTTATGTGGTCACACAAAACAAACTAACTCTGGTGCTGACCACGCCGTTACGGAGCGAAAGTCCTGTTGCAGACCATATTTATAAACATGGAGATGGGGTAAAAACGCTTGCGTTGCGGGTGGATGACGCACGGCAGTCATTTGAAGAAACAACGAAAAGAGGGGGCAAAGCTTTTCTGGAACCCTGCGTACTCACTGATGAACAGGGTGAGGTAGTGCTGAGCGGTATACATACATATGGAGATACGGTGCATCTTTTTGTTGAAAGAAAAAACTACAATGGCGCCTTTATGCCCGGTTTCAGAGAGTGGAAAAGCGGGTACAATCCACCCGATACGGGGTTACTGTATGTGGATCATTGCGTAGGAAATGTAGGCTGGAACAGGATGAACACATGGGTGACATTTTATGAGGATGTTATGGGCTTTCGAAATATTCTGAGTTTTGATGATAACGATATCTCTACTGAATACTCTGCATTGATGAGCAAAGTGATGAGTAATGGAAACGGGTATGTAAAATTTCCGATCAACGAACCAGCAGAAGGCAAAAAGAAAAGCCAGGTGGAGGAGTACCTGGATTTTTATGATGGCGAAGGTTGTCAGCATGTGGCGATGGCTACTCATGATATTGTACATACGGTACGGGAATTAAGAAACAGAGGCGTGGAATTCCTACAAGTACCTTCCTCCTATTACGACAACCTGCCTGAAAGAATTGGCGTTATAGATGAAGACCTGGAGCCTTTACAAGAGCTCGGTATACTGGTGGACAGGGATGACGAAGGATATTTGCTGCAATTATTTACAAAACCGGTGCAGGACCGGCCCACATTATTTTTTGAGATCATTCAGCGAAAAGGCGCCAAAAGTTTTGGCAAAGGAAATTTTAAAGCCTTGTTTGAAGCACTGGAAAGGGAACAGGCAGCCCGTGGAAATTTGTGACTGTACCTATGTGTCAATAATACATGCGCTGTTTCTGTGGGAAAACCTTTGTATCTTTATCAATAGTTTGCCGGGGCAAACATAATAAATGCCGTTACCCGCCGTTCCAATTATTAACTCCGATCGATGAAGCAATTTCTTCTTTCCACAGCCTGCATTTGTTTTTCCGGGATTCTTGTCCTTGCCCAGCCATCCCCTTTCGCAGGCGGAACAAATGCCTTTTCATTCATTGATTACCAGAGAACATTTCAGCGACCCAATGAGGCACTGGTACGGAAAAATGATACCCTGCAAAAGCAATTTGAAGCCCGGAATCTGACCTGGCCGGCAAAGTATATCTATATCCGGTCGTTCAAATACGACAGCCAGCTGGAGGTGTGGGTAAAAAATGAAATTCAGGAAAAATTCAGACTGTTTAAGACATACAAAGTTTGTGCACTTGCAGGTACGCTGGGGCCCAAAAGGATGGAGGGTGATTACCAGGTTCCGGAAGGATTTTATTACATCAATGAATTTAACCCCAAAAGCAGCTACTACCTTTCTCTGGGAATAAATTACCCGAATGCTTCCGACAGAATACTGAGTGATTCACTAAAACCAGGCAGCGCTATTTACATCCATGGCAGTTGCGTGACAGTTGGGTGCATCCCCATTACGGATCAGCAGATTGATGAATTATATATTCTTGCTGCCTTTGCAAAAGATCAGGGGCACGACTATATTCCTGTACATATTTTTCCGGTCAGGTTTGATAAGGAGAAAAGTGTGAAATACCTGGAAGGATTAACAAAAGATGATCCCGGGTTGAAAAAATTTTCACATCGGATGGAAGATGCGTTTGATTATTTTGAAAAAAATCACCAGTTACCGGTTGTACTGATCGGAGCGAAGGGCGAGTATCACATAAATAATGTTCCTCCAAAAAAAGTGGCTGCAGTGGAAGAAGAAAAACCAGTAACGAAACCAGTGCCGCTGCGCCGCACCAGGAACATACAGCAGCAGGCTGAAGCTGTACATCAGTGGCCACAATATCCCGGCGGAGGGAATGCTTTCATGGAATTTCTTGCCGGAACCGGGAAGGCGCTTGTGCCGTACTTACCCAAAGGAACAAAAAAGGCTTTCCTGCAGGTAGAATTTATTATTGATGCCGATGGAACTCCCGTAAACTTCAAAATTGTGAAGGGTTTGAAGAACGGAAATGAGTTGCATGAAGAAGCGGTCACGATGATGGAAAAGATGGAAAAATGGAAACCTGCATTACTGCACGACAAACCCGTTGCCAAAAAAATGGTACAGACCATCCACATTGAACCTGTAGAATAATTTAGGGCCATTTTCATTTTCCTCCCATTACCAGAAAGGGGAACCTGCATTACAATCATCGCATGAACGAATAGTGGGTATTCCAATCAACCAATGGAAAAAAAATATCAGGCACTCGTCATAAGTGCCTGGATTGTTTCTGCTGTTTGCTGGCGCAGCAGAATCGTTCTGCCGCTGCTGAGATGTTCGAAAATTTGCATATTGTAATGGCGGATGGTAAGCAGGGATAGGTTTTTTGTGATCTGCACGTCCAGAAATGAGGAGGCTACCTGTGCCAGTTTATTGATTTTTTCAGGCCAGTCGTCCAGCACAGCTACAAAATGGATGGCGCCGTTTTGAGTCAGGTTTGGTTTGATATGCAGTTTTTCGAACAACTGGTACAGGTGTCCTACATGATGTTCACCGATAAACGAAAAATCACGGGAGCTCATTTCCAGCATGACCTGCTTCTCCTTCAGCACAATTACAGGAGGGAGCAAACGGACCGGCTGTTCATGGATCACTGTTCCGGGGAGAGAGGAATTCAGAAAGCTTTTTACATACAGCGGGATTCCCTTGTTCTGCAGGGGTTTGATGGTGTTGGGGTGGATAATCTGTGCCCCGTAATAGGCCATCTCAATTACTTCATCATAGTTTAGCTCAGGCATTGGCACTGCATCTGCAAACTGTCTGGGATCTGCATTCATCACACAAGGCACGTCTTTCCAAATTGTGAGACATTCTGCATCGAGCATATGGGCGAATATTGCCGCGGAGTAATCGCTGCCTTCCCGGCCCAGTGTGGTGCTTTCGTTTTGATGTGTGGCGCCAATAAATCCCTGGGTCAGTACAAAGTCAAATTCATTGAACAAGGGGAGAATCACTTTTGTGATGTTCCTTTCGGACCATTCATAATCTATAGATGCGTTTCTGAAATCATTGTTTGTGTGCAATATATCCCGCACATCGATCCAGGTACATGCAATGCCTTTTTCGTTCAAAAAAGAACTGACAAGTGCGGATGAAAATAATTCACCCGTGCTGACGATCTGGTCGTAGTAATAATCGTAGTCACGTTCCGGTTTACCGTGCAACAACCATTCCGCTTCAGTAAAAAAATCATTTAGTTGTTCTTCGCAGAAAGAGAGCTGCTTATGCAGCAGTTGACTTGCCATACTGAGGTGTGTTTCTTTGACCTGTTGAAATAACAGCAAAGCTTCCTCCTGATTGCCTGCGTAATAGGCACCGGTTACTTCTTCCAGAGCATTGGTGGTTTTACCCATAGCAGAAACAACCAGCATTATTTTTTCTCCGGTATTCTGTTGCAGGATTCGGGCCACAGCCTCTATCCGGTCGGTTGTACTGACGGAAGCGCCGCCAAATTTGAAAACTTTCATTTCAACAATCATTTGATCCGGCTGACCGGCTTAGGAACTGCAAATGTCGGTATTCTGTTTTCAATGTATTCCTGCAAATCCCGAATCCCTTACATTTGTTATCTGAAAAATTTGATTATGATTGTGAACAGAAAAGTTCAGACGCTTGATGAATTTACCATTCAGCAGCTAAGAGATTTTCCCCAGGCAACAGGCGAGCTTTCTCATCTGCTGCGCAATATTGGCCTGGCAGGAAAAAGAGTGCATGTGGAAGTAAATAAAGCCGGACTGGTTGATATTTTAGGCGATGCGGGAACCGTAAATGTGCAGGGTGAGGAAGTGAAAAAACTAGATGTTTTCGCCAATGATCAGTTTACTGGTGTATTACGCCACGGTATAGCCTGCGCAGGTATTGCCAGTGAAGAGCTGGATGATTTTGTTGCTTTTGATGATGCCAAAAGTGTACAATCAAAATATGTTTGCTTGTTTGATCCGCTGGATGGTAGCAGTAATATTGATGTCAATGTGTCCATCGGTACGATATTTTCTGTGTATCGCAGGGTGTCTCCACTCGGCACTGTTGCCTGCTTAGAAGATTTTTTACAGCCCGGAAACCAGCAGGTGGCAGCCGGTTATATTGTATATGGATCGTCCACAATGCTGGTCTATGCAACCAGGAGGGGTGTGAATGGGTTTACGCTTGACCCGTCCATTGGTGAGTGGACACTCAGCCATCCGGATATGCGATGCCCCGGGAAAGGAAAAATTTATTCCGTAAATCATGGTAATTTTTTCCAGTACCATGAAAAGGTGCAAAATTATATTGAACAATGCCAGAGGAAAGATAAAGCAACCGGGGGACCCTATACACAGCGATACATTGGCAGTATGGTATCGGATATGCACCGGAATCTGGTCAAAGGAGGCATCTTTATGTATCCCGGCACCATCGATAAGCCAAAGGGAAAATTGAGATTGCTTTATGAGTGCAATCCGTTTGCATATATTCTGACAGTTGCAGGCGGAAAAGCCACAGATGGCATAATGCAGATCCTAGACATCCCTCCTGCGGAACTTCATCAGCGCACCCCTTTCTTTGCTGGCAGCAGGTTGATGATGGAGGAACTGGAATCATTTATGAACTGATACTGAAAAAGAGTACTGCTTACAGAAGCCGGAAAGATAAAGTTGTGTAATCATTATTTTAATAAAGCAGAAGAGAAGATGCTTCCAGATTCGCCAAAATGACTCTTATGAAAGAGATAATCATTTCAGTAAAAGACCTGGTGAAAGAGTATGGATCATTTCGTGCAGTGAAAGGCATTAGCTTCGATGTTCAGGAAGGAGAAATTTTTGGATTGCTAGGGCCTAATGGCGCCGGTAAATCTACCACGCTGGAAATCATTGAAACGCTGAGGCCTAAAACAAGCGGAACGATCATGGTTCAGGGTTTTGACCTGGATAAAAATCCCGATGAGATTAAGAAAATTATTGGGGTTCAGTTGCAGGCAAGTGGGTTTTTCCCGGGGTTAAACCTGCTGCAACTGATTGAACTTTTCGCAGGATTATATAACCAACCCGTGCAGCCATTGGAGTTACTGGAATGGGTGAATTTGAAAGAAAAGGCAAAGGCGCAGGTCAAGCAGCTTAGTGGAGGTCAAAAGCAACGGTTTTCTGTCGCCACCACTTTGATCAACCAACCCCGGATTATTTTTTTAGATGAACCCACCACCGGGCTTGATCCTCAGGCGAGGCGCAGCCTTTGGGAATTGATCAAAAATATCAGAGCCAAAGGCACTACAGTGGTAATGACTACTCATTATATGGAAGAGGCAGAATATTTGTGCGACAGGGTTGCAATCATTGATGAAGGAAAAATTATTGCCATGGATAGCCCCGATCAGATGATTGATCAATTGGTAGATTCTGGCTTTGAAAGGCCAAAAGAATTAAAAGGGGCCAACCTGGAAGATGTGTTTATTCACCTGACGGGGCATTCACTCAGGGATGATTAAAAAATGTAAATTACTATGAACAATTACAGCAGCACAGACCTCCGGTATCCTATCGGGCCATATGAGCCGAAACCATTTTCCATCAACCAGAAGGTGGAATGGCTTGCGGATTTAAAATTTCTTCCTTTTCAGGTAGAGCAGGCTATCGAAAATTTGGATGAAGCTCAGTTGCATACTGAGTATCGGGATGGTGGGTGGACGATACACCAGGTCGTGCACCATATTGCAGACAGTCATATCAACGCCTATTGCAGGTTTAAACTGGGCCTTACGGAAGACAACCCGGTGATAAAACCATACGACGAAAATGAATGGATCCTGTTGCATGATGTGAAAAAACTTCCGGTGAATATTTCCATCACATTGCTGTATGCTGTACATGCCAGGCTGATTGAAGCGCTGAAATATGTAAAAGATGACAGCTGGAATAACAGGACAGTGTATCATCCGGAGCAGAAAAAAACAATGCGTTTATGGTACCTGCTCGGGTTGTATGCCTGGCATGGCAGGCATCATGTGGCGCATATTACTTCTTTGAGAGAAAGGATGAAATGGTAGGCATTATTGTTCATAGTTCAGGGAAAATGGCTCATGTTGAATTATGGAAATTTATTTGTCTGATTCATGAGCTTTAACAATGAACGAATCATGAAATGGAAAACGCTTTCTTCAACTGTTCTTTTTAGCGACCGTTGGTTTTCCGTGCGGCAGGAAACCTGCGAAGCCCCTGACGGGAAAATTATTGATCCCTATTATATTTATGATTTACCTACATGGGTTGCGGCCGTACCGGTTACTGCTGACGGCAAGATTCTGCTGGTGCGTCAGTACAGGCATGCCATTGGTGAAATATGCCTTGAAATCCCTGGCGGTTGTGTGGACGACATGGATCCTGATTTTCAATCTGCCATTTCCAGAGAATTGAGAGAAGAAACAGGCTATGTATTTTCATCTTATGACTATCTGGGAAAAATTGCACCTAATCCTTCTACAAACAGTAATATGCTTCATATGTTTCTGGCAAGGGGCGGAATGAAAGTTGCCGAACAGCAACTGGATGCCAATGAAGAAATTGAAGTACTGTCAGTAACCATGGATGAATTAAAGCAATTGTTGCGTGATAAAAAAATAATCCAGGCCCTGCATGTTGCCTGCCTGCATTATGCCCTGGAAAAAATGAATGAGCCGACCTGTTAATGGATGGATTCAATGGTTTCGAATATCCCGTTCCAAAATCCATCAGGATGTTTTGTGCTCCAGATCTCATTAACTGCAGGAAGGCTGACTTCTCCAACCAGGAAAATGCTGCCACATACGAGAATAAGGTCATCTTTTGCTGCATGCAGGGATGCGTGGTGTAAGGCGGTGTTCACTCTGGAGAATGTGGCTCCTTTCAACCCGTATTGAAGTGCTTCTTTTTGCAGCAAAACTTCATCCATTGCCCGTGGAATTGCAGCACGGGTAAAATAATAAAGTGCATCCCTGGGCAGCAGTTTCAGCACCCGGCCGGGGTCCTTGTCTTTCACAAGGCCAATGATGATATGAAGTTTTTTATGAGCTGTCTTCTTCAGTTGTTGCAGCACCTGGCTGATCCCGCCTGCATTGTGTGCAACATCCAGAATTACCAACGGTTCTTGCCTTATTATTTCCCAGCGTCCGTGCAGCCTGGTTAATTGTTTTACCTGCCTTAGTGCTGTATACATATGGTCATTGGAAATGCAGTAGCCTAACTGTTTCAGAGACACGCAGGCCTGCAAAACCGCCAGCAGATTGGCTTCCTGGTATGCACCTGGAAGGTCCAGCCGAAATACCTGGCGATGCTGGTTCCGTGCTGAAGATACTTCCAGCTCAAATTCATTATCCTCCCAGCGTCTGGTATGCACTTGCCATTCTTCACTGGCAAAGGAAAGGGGTGCATTTTGCTGTGTTGCGACTTTTTCAAATACCGGCCTTGTTTCAGGAAGGGATTCCCCAATTACAACTGGTACCTGCTGCTTTATAATTCCGGCTTTTTCAAATGCAATCTTTTCCAGGCTATCGCCCAGCATATCCATGTGGTCCCAGTCAATATTGGTAATGATAGAAAGTTCGGGGGTAATGATATTGGTGCTGTCCAGTCTGCCACCCAGCCCGGTTTCTATAATCGTAATATCCGTAGCTTCCCTTTGAAAGTAAGCGAAGGCCATTGCAACCGTGATTTCAAAAAAACTTGGATTGTACCTGTTTATTTCAGGGATTATTTGCCGGGTAAAGTCAATAACAAATTGCTGCGGAACCATTTGTCCGTTTATCTTGATCCGTTCCCGGAAATCTTTCAGGTGTGGCGATGTATAGAGGCCCGTTTTGTACCCTGCTGTTTGCAAAATTGCCGCAAGCATGTGGCTTACGGATCCCTTACCATTTGTGCCTGCAATATGAATCGTCCGGATTCGTTGTTGTGGATTTCCCAGAAAACGGCACAGGGCCCAAATATTGGTCAGGTCTTTTTTAAATGCAGATGGCCCGATGCGGCTAAACATGGGCAACCGTGAAAAAAGGTAGTGAATTGTTTCCTGATAGTTCACAGGTCAAAAATATAACAAAGTGATGCCACGGCAATTGCCATGGCATCGTGTATTCGTCGGGGCCATTATTAATTGATCCGGAAGTTAAATTGAACGGTAAGCATGGATTCATGATCTGCTTTATCAAATTTGATATTTTGCAGATACTGAATGATTGCTTCCTTATAAGCGTTGCTGCTGTTAGATGAACCTTTTGCAATACTGGCAAACTTTCCAACACCTTCTGGCGAAACCAGTACATTGGCATAAATCACCGCCTTTTCCAGATCTCCTTCAAAAGAATAGTAACGAATGATTTTCCTGTCGCCACGGGTTATTTTAGGCCCGGTTCCGCTTCCACTGCCTGTGCCATTACCGCCCCCGGTTCCATTACCCGATCCGCCACCACTGCCATTTCCATTTCCTACACCATAACCGTTTCCGGATCCGCCGGGTCTGTCATAGTCTTCCATTGTTCCACCTCCTTTTCCTGTGCCAGTCGTGGTTTTTCCTAAAACTGCTTTGGGTGTACGGGGTGCAGGCGTTTCAATCACAGGCCGGGGCTCTGTTTTTGCAACGGATGTTGTGGTAATGGTAGTAGCTTTTGGTTTTGACACAATCGGTTTAGTAACTGCTACCCGTTCATTGGAATTGTCTTCGTCAATATCTTTTGAATCCTGGTTTTCTCCTGGAGGAGGAGGAGCGTAAGCTGCAATTCCTTTTTCTCCGGAAGCCTGCACAGGGTTGCCTCCGCCACCACCGCCATCAGCCAGGGTTTCAGGTTCCGGAATTTCGGGAAGGTTCAGCTCAACTTCAATACCTGGATCCTGAACCAGCTTTTCAAATACCGGCATGTTCCATTTCCAGAGGAACATAAGCAGTAAGAGAAATCCGGCAAAACCAGCGGTGATCAATGCGGCCTGCTGGCGATATCTGGCTTCAAGGGTTGCAGACATGTAATACCTGTTGTTCATACAAATTTAGTTTCTGGTGATCAGTGGCGCAGATTGTTGTTTTTCACACCTGTTAGTAACGGACAAACACCATGCAATTTGTTGTGCAGAAGCGATAAAAAATGTTAAGATTTACTAAAACACATCTATCGGTCAGGCTGCTTTCCTGTACAGCCAGTGAGGAATCCATTTCAGCAGCCAGGCTATCAGCCGCCATCTTTTACTGATGTATGCTTTTCTTCTTCTTTTTTCAATAGCAGTAAAAATTTGCCTTGCTGCTTTATCCACCGGAACAATCCAGAAAAGTTTGTGTGATTTTGCCATTTTTGTAGCCACAAAACCAGGCTCAATACATGTAACGGTAACTGGCTTTTTCATTTTTGCAGCTTTGAATGCAAGCCCTTCAAAATAGTTGCTTTGAAATGCTTTGGATGCGTTATAGGCAGGAGCCCAACTGCCCCCACGGTTTGCGGCAACGGAAGAGATAGTCACCAGTTGGCCGCTGTTTCGGCTGCAAAAATAATTAAAGGCCCAGTTTGCTATTTCAGTAAACCCTGCAACATTAGTGTCTATCGTTATCTTATCGATCTCCCATATCAGCTCTTTTGAGGGTTCGCCTGTACCGGCGCTGATGATCAGAACATCCATACCTCCAAGCCTGCCGGCAAGCGCTTCCAGGTGCCGGATATTTTCCGTACCGGTAACATCAAAGCATTCGTATTCTGCGTGTTCGGGGTAACTATTTTTAAAGTCCTGTAATAATTCCTGCCTTCTGCCGGTGACGCCGGTTTTGCAGCATTTTTCTGCATAAAGTTCTGCCAATCTTCTCCCTATTCCGGATGTGGCCCCCACGATAATGATTTTCCTGTCCATCTATATAATATTTTTTTTTTGGAGATATATAAATTATGGTTGTAAATTTAGACAAAGCACAGCGATGAGAAAGATTCATTTCTTCGGCATCGTGCTCGTATTATTCCTGCTTGTACCCGCATCAATAACCCGTGCGCAAGTAGCCAAAACTACAACCGGAACGGTCCGGTACGAATCAGGTATTTCCGCAACAACCTTTACGACTCCGAATGGCCAGGTAAGAATGGAGTTGCCACAATCATTATCCGGGTCAGTTATTCAGGGAACGGTAACTGCAACACCTGAAGGCAAAAATCAAAAGGAAAAGAACCGCAATTTGAAAGAGCTGCTAAAAATAACAGTTTCCATAGGGGATCAGACCATCCCTTTGTCTGAAATTCCTTTTTTGTTTGACTGGAAACCCAATCCTGCTTCTTCAAGCCAGCGGACACCTGTCTGCATCTTTAATGCAGCAAAAGAAAAATTAGGAGAACTGACATTGCCTCCGGTTATTATTACACCGCAAATAGTGAATCCTGCATCCGAGCCAACACTTTCTGTGCCATCCACAGTAATAGTAAAAGGAGATTTGCTGAATGTTTATACCGATCATACATTTTTACCCGGTGAAAAATTTGTGGTAACCGATGCGGGAGGTCAGATTTTTACACTGAAACCAAAGTGTCTGTCTGCACAGCAGGCTGTTCTGCAACTTCCTGAGAATATTGTTCCAGGGGAATTGACAGTTACCGAAGAAGTCTGGAATCAACCGATGACTAAGTATAATGTAGTCAAAGCAAAGACTGAAATAATAGATATTGACATCAGCAGCCCGAAAACAAATCTGAGACCGGGAGAAATTTCTGAAGTGCTGGTTATGGTATTTGCCGGCAAACCCAAAGAAGAAATTTCAAATGATTCCCGGGCAGATCGTTTGCTGAGTATTGATCTTCAAAACCTGAATCCAAATACGGTAACAATGCAGGGCGGAAACCGTCAAAGACTTCGGGCTAGCTCATTTACTGTAAGTACAAATGAGGCTGCATTGATCTGCTGGCAGGCTAGGAGATCTATAACAGGATCGACGCCCGGAGTATTTTCAATAAGCGCAACGTTGCATCAGGATTATGGCACCTGCAACGATCCCTTCCGCCCGCAATTAAATGTTTTGAGGACTCCGGATGCCTTTAATACCTGGGTCACTGCTTTAAAACAGGATCTTGATTTTTTTTCATCCTTGCATAGAACCGGAGAAACCGGCCAGGCTATTAAAAAAAATATACAAAGGGCAATTCACAATATGCCAATATGCTCTGCTGGTAATTACGATATGCTGGAGGAAAATTTAAACTTTGCATTTTCATTGCTTCAACCTTTGAATGTACCGGTTGGAGCTGCCATCAGCTGGCTCAGCAGCTTTGAAGCATTTAAAACTGCTATAACCGCCGATTTATCAACCGGGCCGGCAGTTATCCCTGCACCCTCTGTTCATACAATACTCAACGGGCTGACTTTTGTGCAAAGACTGGCTTACCGGGTGAATGACCCTGAGCTGATTAAAGACTGTGAGAGTGCAAGACTGCTTACTAATCAATGTCAGGAGGCTGCTCCATCAGAAGAAATGAGACTGCAATTAATACAATCTTTACAATCATTAACTAAAAAGGCGGAAGAAAAACTGGATAATAGGCCGGTCAATGAGATATGGAATTTAAAAACGCTGATGTATGACAGTTATTGCCTGAATAAAAAAACCCGTGATGGCATTGATCCGGTACAAAGTATGGTTGGGTATCTTGATCCGGAAAATAGAACATTAACAATAAGTCCGGAGATCGAGGATGAGGTACTGGTATCGCTCAACGGAGTTTCTCTTGGTGGAGACCGATATCAGGTTGCTGCTATTTCTTCGACAGGTATGCATGTCTCATATAATATCAGTTTGATGAATTTACTTGCACCTGTCAGGTATGAGGGAGACTGGTGGGCTGAATATCTGATTAGTGGCAGAAAAGAAAAAGACACCATCTTCGGGAAAGTAATTTCTACACACCGCGATACGGCAGGGACCTGGTATATTTTTTATAAAGATGCAAAGTGTGATAAGAACACTTTTGGTGAAAAAAAAGAATATTCCTGTGTTCCATATAAAGACTGGATGGTAAAAGACGGAAAAATTGCGGATGTATCTACAGCGTATTTTGAAAAATCTGTTTCACTTCCGAACGGAACCTGCCGGAAAGGGACAGATTTTTGTATTGAAGTATATGTAGTCACATTTATTAAACACATTTACCTGGATGCGAATTGTACACGGTTGAAGGAAACAATAAACATTCATAACTTTTCTTGTTTGTAATAAAATATACTATCGATGAAAAAATATTTATTTTTAATGCTTTCTGTGGTGATGATGAAATCTTCATTCACAGCCCATTCCCAAACAGTTACATCACAAAAAGGATTAACCACCGCCATCTTCACGACACAGTATGGCGATGTAAAAGTTTATTTGCCCGACGATGTCCGGTCAGGCGATGTCATTTCGGGAACTGTCGTTGCAGAACCCAAAGGCAATAATACAAGACAAACTGAAAAAAATCTGGCTGAACTACTAAAGTACAGTGTTAGTATAGATGGTAACAAATATGCAGTGTCTGAGAAACCAGCTCTATTCAAATGGATAGTGACCCAGGACAGGCAACGTTCATTCCCATTGGAATTGCTGCATGTAAGCGGACAAAAAACACCATCAAAACTGGACATTGTTAAGGGCTCTGCTAAAAATGCAGATGGAGACTCAGATGGTCGGGACTTTCTTATTTGGCAAGCAAGTGCTAATGAGGATCAAACTCAGTTTAGGGAATGTATAGTGCCAACACATGCCTTAACCAATGCTCCCTGCAAAATAACCGGGAGTTTTGACGGCGATGCCTCCAACACAAAATGCTCGTTAAACAATCAGCCGATGCAGGTATTGGCGGAATCGCCCCGGCAAAGCCAGGTGCAATACCCTGCTAACGGACAGGGCCTGCAAACATTTCAGGTGAGTGAAAACGGGCAGGAGAAATGTTCAAGACAAACGTCGGGTGTGGATATGCAGGTTACCACCGGGGATTTGAATCTGAGGAAAGGGCAAAGCACATTTATTAATGTCAAGCTTTTGCATTTACAAAATTTACCTGATAAAGCCACTCTTACAATCACTAATGTTACTCCCAACGTTGTTACAATGACGAATGGAAATGTGCAGGTAATCCCGGTTTGGCCGCCTGCTGATAGTGCCGCAGGTACAGTTTCTGTGCATTGTCCTGCCACAGGGATTACAACAGGTAATTTCCAGGTCAACATAAACCTTGATCTTCCACAACCCGGAGATCAAATAACACCGGCAACTGAATGTCCGCCGGGATACACAAAAAAATCATGTGAGTGCGGAGCATCTGTTAAAGTAAGCAGAAATGGTAATGCCCTTAAAGCTGAGGCGAAACCTGCATGCAAAGGTGTGTGGGGGGTTGGTATCAATACTTTCCCGGTATGTGTGGTTAAATCTGTTACGTATTCCTGGTTTGTAAAGGATGGTCAGGGTAATGTGGAACTGACAGGAAAACTGGATTCACCTGAAATATCAATTCGCAAAAAGAACAAGCAGGGGTTTACAGTTTGTGTCACAGTAACTGTTACTTGTATTGACGGGACTGTGTGTACGGCTACGGATTGTGTCACCGAATCAGGCGAGACAGTGCCACCGCCACCCAGAAGCAAATGTGGTTGTTCAGCCAGTTGTACAATAGCAGAAGGAGCTACAACCGGATTAGTTACAGGATTTACGGGTACGGTGAAGGCCGCTTGCACCGGAACTTCCGGGACGGGTGAAACGAGAGTTTTATGCGCTGTTTCAAAAATTACTTACAATTGGAGCATTGGTGCCAGCGGAAAAGAGGTGGCTGAAATTGATGGTAAAGCAGACGGGGCCACCGTAAACGTAAAAAGAAAAAAAGAAGGGCCATATAATCTGTATCTAAGCGGAACAGTAACCTGCACGGACGGGACAATCTGTGAATATTCATGCAATGCCGAGGTCCCATACATACCAACCACAAATGAAAAGATTTGTCTGCCCGCTGTTCAGGAAGATAAAAACCCGAAGATGGTTGGCGGGTTAAAAGGTAAACAAACCGGAACCGGATCGTCTAATGTGATCTTCCGGGATGACTTTATTGTTCTGGAAGCAACCGGATCAGATGTGGATCTTGTAAAATTTATGTGTAATCCGCAAAGCCCCTGCCCGGATACCAAAAGTGAAAAAACAATACCGGTGTCCGGCAAAGTCAGATTTGAGTGGGCAATAACGGGTGGCGAAGGAAGATTTGTAAAACTTGGCTGTGGCGCAGAAGATGAAAAAGCTGATAAAGGTGAACATGTAATTTTTGAACCACCATACGTACCGTTGCCGGTCAAAAATGCAGATACAACCTTCATTACTACTATTACGTTACTGATTATAGATGACGGTTCTCCGGTCATTGATGAAACAGTTTCGAAAATCATCACAGTAAAAACAACCCGTAAGAAAAGCTTTGCCGACAGGTATACAATTGATATCACCGGAGGCATACCTGATAAACCCGGTGTGCCTGCACTTCCGTCTGCGGATGGTTCCTGCAAACTGGTAGGACCCGTATGGAAACCTGCTGACAATCTTACTGAACCAGTAATTTCATTGCCGGGTGTGGCCGACGCGGAAAAAATGGTGTTGGGTCAGTGGATTGTTTTAGCAACGCAGGATCAAACGGATCCTGATGCCATAAGTTTCAATTGCAACTCTGCCAGCTGTACAAGTTCAGGTGCTGACAGATCGTACCCGGATCAAATTTCATGGCAGTGGTCAATTGTTTCAGGTGGCGGAAAGTTTATTCTATCCCCCAATGGCCAGTATGTTGTTTATGAAGCGCCAATGGAAATGCCAAGAGGGAAAGAAGTGATTGAGGTAAAAATAAAAGTAAAGGTGATGAACCCGGGCGGCGACAGAAAAGATCCCGACAAAACATCTAAAGAATTTATTCTTAAAATATATCAGCCCGGAGTCAGGCTCAGCCATCCTGAACTTTCCTGGCTGCCGGAAGAAGACAACAGTCTCACACTGAAAACGGAGCTGATGTATAAAGAGGGGGGTAATTGGTTGCCGGCTTTGTCGCATATGTGCCGCATCCATTTTTTTGAATTGATGAATGTGTCCCTGGAAAAAGGAGTTTGCCTGAATGGCCCGGTACCCAAAGATGCGGACGATTGCCGGGATCTCTATTTAAAAAAGGAAGCGGACCATGAAGCCTGGGATGGCGAAAAGACAAGCAGCAGCAAAAAATGTAATCTCAAAGATCTCAACCAGCAGGCCAGAACAAAAAGATCGGAAAAAGAATACTCCATTACAGTCTATTCAAGAGATTTTGGATCTTATGGATTTCTGCGAAGTTTTGCCAACGTAAACAAGAAGACCAGTGTGGAGGGAAAACCTGTTTATGTTTCCATACCAGTGAAGAAAGCAGATGTGGTGCATCCCGGAGGAAGGCAGAAAAAAACGGAATACCCGGATAACAGGGTTACCATACCTTATGACATTGATGAAAACCGGATTGCGGACGGAGGATGGATGGTTACGGGAGGTGGCATGGTGCCAGATCCTGCTAAAAATAATGAAGATGATGATGATGAGCCTTCAGGCGATGGGTTCAAAGGCGATGGACTTTCTTCCTATGAGGAATACCGCGGCTTTAAAGTGATGGACGGGGATGATATCGCTCACACCCGAACCAGTTATCTTAAAAAGGACATTTTCGTGAAAAATGAGAGCGGCCTTGACCTCTCAGTTTACCAAAGAGTAAGCGGAATGCAAGTACATGAAATCAATGATAAACAATATGTAGATGACGGATTAAGAGTCGTAAACAAAAATTATAATACAACCACCCATATCGTTGACCAGCGGGGCTTGCGGCTGGTCGACAGAAAAGAGAGCGGCTCATTGCTAGGTATCGCAGAATCAGAAACAGGCCAGCCAACTGTTCCAAACAGGGAAATTGAAATAAAAGTATTTTCCAAAAAAATTGCAGCAGCCTGCAAAGACAAAAAAATTGATTTTGCAAGCAAAATGGCCTCGGTGGTTGCACATGAGCTGTTGCACGGTAATAATGTTTGTCATCATGGCGAACAGGATCCTTCTGTGGAAAAATCATTTAACCTGGAACATGGTCTGCGAAGTGGCAATGTGAGTTGTGTGATGCGTTATGATAATGTAGGTGGGTTTATTCCGGGCTATAATCCTGAGGCAATAGGTTCAGATCTATGCAGCAGCCCGGCAGGAACCGGATACAATGCAAATGGAAGAGCCTTTATGGATGCTGCGGCCAAAAGAGGTAATTGCAGGGGGCAGATAAGAGTTTCTGGAAAGGGGCCTACTCCAAAATCATGTGGTAACCGTTAATCGTAATAATTAAAATTGAATTATGAAAAAGTTATTATCAAAATATTTTTCTTTATCACTGCTTTTTGTAATCACATTTCAATCACAGGCACAGCGAATAAACATGAATTTGAGTATCAATGAAGGGGAAGTAGCTGTTGTATTCCAGGATGAGCCCATCCTTTTGGATCTGGCTATTTACAATAAGAAAGCACAGGCAGACCGCCGCTGGAATATGGCAGGCGAAGAAAGAATAGGGGAGCTAAACGAATTATTAAAGCAGGGAAAGATTACACAGGAAGAATATGACAAGGAGAAAGATGGCATACAGAATAAAAGGCGTACACCCTCAAGTATTGAGATTGAGCTGACTCAAAAAGACGGCAAAATAGAAGCTATTGTCTGGAAAGCCAGTGGTCCTCTTGGAGCGAACGCCTTACCCGATCATATATTTATACCGCCATCATGGCCTCTTATCAAAAATAATATTATTCTTGATGCTGATGGTTATTATATTTTGAGTTTTGTTATAGCACCAGGAGATCTTAAATTAGTAACGCCGGGTACTTATTTATTAGAATGCAGTATAAATGGGTTTCTTTCCAACCCGGTAAAGTTAATGGTCAAAAGCGGTGCGATGAATGATGCTGTAGCAAACAGTGAGACTATTTTATTGCGAATGGGTCGTTATTACCAGCATGTTGAAAATGGAGACAAAGTAGTCGAGTATGCAGGCAAGATACTGGCGAAGAACCCTGCTTCAGTGGATGGGCTTTCATTGAAGGGCGATGGACATCTCCTTACCAAACAATACCATGAGGCGCTTGAATCATACAAGAAAGCGATGGCAGAGTATTACAGGCAACAGGGGGGTGAAGCAGAGCCGCCCGAATATCTTCAATTAATGATTGATAGTGTAAAGAAAAAAATGGAGTAATTAGGTTGTATTACTAATGTGCAAAATCAGTCTCAAACAACCCCGTTATGCGCTCTATAGGAGGGTTGAAATAACCAAATTTCAGTTGTGGGAATTCTTCATGCAGTAATTTCATCAGGGATTTTATTCCAAGACAATCTCCGGGTTCTGTAATGTTAATTTTTCCAAGATACCAGTCGGGGTCAATATTGAAATTACGCCATTGAATCATATGTAATCCGGTTTCTGCAATCAGTTTTCTTAGCGCCTCATATTCTTCCACAGTATCTGTCATTCCTGGGAAAACAAAATAGTTTAGGGATGTCCATCCGCCATACCTGTGCACAGTCTTCAGGCTTTCAATGATATCTGCAAACTGGTAATTATTAGGGCGGTAGTAAGCAGTATAAATTTCTTTTCTTGCAGAATTGCAGCTGACGCGAATGGAATTTAAGCCGGCCTTGCAAAGTTCTTCTACTGCTCCAGGCTTTGATCCGTTGCTGTTGATGTTGATACTACCTTTGTTGCTGTGTTTTCTTATTTCAATAATTGCATCCCTGATCACTTCCCACACCAGCAGAGGTTCCCCTTCGCATCCCTGTCCAAAACTGATAATAGGGTAGGGAGCGGTTTCCAGGTGTGGTACTGTAAATTCAGCTATTTCTTCCGGCGTGGGAATGAAATCAAGGCGATCCTGATTAGAAACGATACTTTCTTCATCTGGCTGAAATGAAATACAGCCGAGGCAATTGGCATTGCAGCCGGATGATACTGGTACAGGGCATTCCCACCGCCCCAATGAAAGATTTCTTGCTGCCGGGCAGTGGTATCTTAATGCACAGTTTTGCATCAGGTGTTGCACCAGCCTGTTGTGGGGATAATGACGCAGCAGGTTCATGGCGCCTTCATTGATCTTTTGCTGATTGAAGCCGGAGCACTCCTGCCGTATGTCTTCTTCAATGCGGACTGCAGGAACAACAAATGTGTCATTCAACCAACCGGTTGCGGTGTAGCAAAATAAGGGCAGGGTTGGGGCGCCAGGCAATGTTTCGTAGGCAGAAAGGTACAAACCAGTGTGAGCAGGTGGGATAAAGGCAGCAACTGCCCAGCCTTTTTCACAAAGCCTCATTTCACCAGAATGCACATCTATGCCTATTCCCCTGCGGCCAGGCAATTCATAAAGTGATCCGCCCTCAGGCAGTTTCATCCAGTCCTCCGCAGGAACCAGCAGGGCATCCCATCCGCTTCTGCCGGTAGCATACAACGAGGTATCTTCAAAAATATTCCCCTTTCCGTCAGAAAATAAAATGTATGGGGACA
The DNA here is from genome assembly GCA_964473035.1 of uncultured Chitinophaga sp. GTDB lineage: Bacteria > Bacteroidota > Bacteroidia > Chitinophagales > Chitinophagaceae > JJ008. Next base: position 313,936 of record CAYYMK010000001.1, on the reverse strand, counting down.
CAGCGATGTTCATTGATTTAATTGCTGCCTGCAAAATTCGTTAAATATTTTTTCATCTGTGCCGGTTTCTTCTGTATACTGCTGAATTAATTTATTGCTTTTTAAATCAATCGTCAGCAGACCGTCTTTGAGCAGCAGATTGCTGATTTGCTGCCAGCTAATTTTTTTTTCAGGAAAGGAAGGGTAAATGATACCCGTATCGCTGATGCGAACTACCTTTTTCTTCATTACCGGTTTAAAGAGAACATAAAGCAGTATGGTTATGGCTGCTACCAGGTATTGGGACTGTATCAGAAATGCTGCTGCCATTACAGCATAAACAAGGGTGGGCCAGTAATTGGTGCGGAAAAAATTACGATACAACAGGGGAAGCAATAACAACAGTAAGGTTACCGCAAAAAGGCTTAAGGCAGCAGCAGAGTTTGTTCCTACCGGTGAAAGAAAGCACAGGTATGCCTGAAAAAAACTGAGAAGAATGAGGAAGAGCCAGCTGAGTTGCTGGTACATTTCTTTTTTTTCGTTTTTCAGAATGATGTGGTAACAAGTCATTTCAGGAATTGCTTGACATCAGCAGGTTGCAGAGTTTGAACAGACACCGTGCGCCCACGTTTGCATCCCAGTCAGTATCGCCACCAATGCCTACTTCATTTAAATCGAAACCGATGATTTGCCTGCCGCTCTGCCAAACCCTGGTCAGCAGGTAAAATACCTGTTCCAGTTCAAAACCACCGGGTACCGGGGTACCGGTAAAGGGACATAATTTTCTGTCCAGGCCGTCCACATCGAAACTGAAATATACTTTTTGGGGCAGTTTGTCTATTATGTCATCAGTTATTTGCCGCCAGGTCTGTCCTTCGTATTGCCTGCTGCGTAAGTCTCTGTCAAAGTAGGTGATCACCTTAAACTCGCTGTTGCGTATGTATTTCCATTCACTCTGGCTGTAATCCCTGATGCCGGCCTGCACCAGTCTTTTCACTGCGGGAAGTTCACTCAAAACATTATACATTATACTGGCATGGGAGTATATGAAACCCTCGTAAGCCTCCCTCAGATCGCAGTGCGCATCAATTTGCAAAATACCGAATTCGTTATGTTTTTCGGACAGCGCTTTTAGAAAACCGAAAGGGGTACTATGGTCTCCGCCCAACAAGCCCACCAGTTTTCCCTTGTCCAGCAGACTGCGGGTTTGTTCATACACCCAGTTGTTCATCAGTACGCTTCCTTCATTAACTTCTTTCAGGGTTTTGGACATGAAATGGTTGGCAGCCACATCTTCGCCGCGGGAAATGTAGTCAATGTATAGTTCAGCTTCTTTTCGGAGATAATCACTTTTCATCAGGATTTTTTTATCGCAGTGGCGCATAAAAAATCCCTGTTTCCATGCATCGGGCATATCCGGGTCAAAAAGATCAACCTGGAAGCTGGCTTTCAGGATTGCTTCAGGGGCACGGGCTGTGCCGGCACCATAGCTTACTGTTACTTCCCAGGGAACCGGTAAAATAATCAGGCGGGAATCGTCTTCAGTGGTAGGAAGGCCGAAGATGTTATTATCAGGGTTGCCCACCATATTCGGGTCGTAGCATGAAAGATCATTCATAACACGCTGGTTAAAAAGCTGTGCAAGTTACTGGGCTTTCAGTTAGAAACAAAACAATGCTGGTTCAGGGTACCTGGTTATGTTTCAATTTTTATAAGTGCATCCAGATTACGGATACCAATATCTTTTTCACTGATAAACCCTTCCGCATACCGTACTCCAATCCTTTTGCCCAGCATCCTGGCTCTTGCCACAACGCTTTCCAGAAATTCCGGCGTGGAAATATAAGTTTCTGGTTCCGTAGTATCAGCCTGCACTGAATGAAACTGTGTTTCATATGCCCGAATTGCCTGCATCCTTGTTTCAAATACATCGCTGATGTCGACCAGCAGATCCGGTTCATGATAACGGTCCTGCAGGTAATGCAGCAGATATGCTGGGCGCCACCTGTCCTGATCGTTTCCCTGTTCATCTTTTGTGGTAATTTTTTTCAACCCGGACAGAAAGCAGCAATCGGAAATCAGTTTTCCAGCCCTGCCATGGTCCGGGTGCCGGTCGTTAAGAATATTGCCAAGTACGACAGCGGGCCGGTATTTCCGGATGGCTGAAATCAATTTTAATTTATTGACTTCATCATTCTCAAAAAAACCATCTTTCATCTTCAGGTTTTCACGAAACTGCACACCCATGATTGCTGCTGCATGTGCGGCTTCCCTATACCTGCTTTCAGCGCTGCCCCGGGTGCCCAGTTCTCCTTCGGTCAGGTCGATAATGCCGGCCTTTTTCCCGTTTTTTATTTCATTGATCAGTGTACCGGAGCAGCCCAGTTCCACATCGTCCGGATGTACACCTATGGCCAGGATATCTAATTTCATAAAAGGGGTTTACGTTCATATAATTTCCGAATGAAAAATTGAAACAAACAAAGCTAAACAGATAGATGAATTTCCTGCAGAAAAAATAAGGAAGCACAGTTGTTTTTGCAGGAGCATATTAATTCGTTTTATTGATGCCTCTGGCAATTATTCTATAGCCATTTATCTTAGGTGATATGTAAAGCATAAGTGGCGCAACGGAGAAAGCCCGATTGCTTCATCGGATGTATCCATGTTAGTTTACCCGGTACGGATTATTATACCAGTTACCGTCAATTTCTTTTACAAAATTTTCGATTTGGCGGTCCATTGTATTGGCTCTCAAATCCCAGTCTTGTTTCAAGTTGCCGCCAAAAAACCATGCAACAGTCTGATAGACTCTGGCATTAAAGCCTCCTTTGAATTCTTTTATTATTTCATAGCAGTTGTTGCCGGTTTGCCGGTTGATGAGTTTCATCAGTATTTTACCCTGGTACACGGAAAGATTGCTGAGAGGGTCTGAAAATTGTGCCCTGAGTTCCTTTTCCCTGCTTTTGATGATTTCTTTTCGTTTTTTCTTAGCTTTGACGCCCTCCAGATTTTTATTGATTTCATTAATGGTAGTGCCTGCTATTCTTGCATAAGGATAAGTGACATACACGGCATTTCTTAACCGGTTCCATTCCTGTATATATTTTGATAGCTTGTCGGGAGATAATTTACTGATCCAGACCATGGGTAGATCCCGGTACCCCAGAATTTCTCCGTGGTACCAGACTGCAGGTATTAGAATAGTATCATTCGGGCCCCATTTTTTGCGCTGCTCAGGCATGAAACGGAGTGCATATTCAGACGAATCTACGACAGGTTCCGGCAAGGTAACCTGTGCTGCTGTGCTGCCCTGCAGGCAAAATAAACCAATGCACAACATCCATCCGTTCTTTCTATAAAAACCTGTGTTACACATCAGGTATAAAATTACACAACAACTTTTGTTCCTGCCTGTTTGCAAGTTAGAAAAAGGGATGTTGCAGAAATGCTAAGATTGATCTTTTTGAAGCTCCAGCTTTTTCAGCCTGCCCATTCTTTGGAGCATACTGAGGAGGATCCCCATTGTTGTAATGAAGACACCTGCCCACAGCAGGTTGATGAAGGGAAATTTAAAAGCTTTGAGTGTGATGTATTTCATGACAGCTCCGGACTCTTTTACGCCAAATTCTATGCGGTTTCCTTCCTGAACCTTTTGCAATTGCAGAACCAGGCTTTCGGCTGTGACCGTATCCGGTACAGAGAGGAATTCCCCTTTTGCAAATGCCAGTTTTGGGGCAGTGGAATACACAGAGCCGGTTTTAGAAAATACTTTTACCTGGGCTTCGAACAGTTTACCCTCTTTTCCAAACAGTTCTTCGGGCAGGCTATCTCTCAATTTTGTATCCTGGTATATGAGATAACCACCGGAATAAAATACAGTATCGCCTGGCGTTATGCTATGGGTTTTAAAAGATGCGGTATCCTGAGCCTGGTCTGGGTTGGGGAGTGAGGTGATATAGGTGAACACATCATGATCCCAATAATGTTTGGATGCAGGGTTTGCCAGCAAGCCCTCATTCCCTTTGTAGTTAACAAATGCATTGGGTTTCAGCACAAATTCTTCTTTCCCGTCCTTACTCCGGAAGCGAACTTTATAATACCACATTTCCTTGCGGGGATGGGCCGAATCTCCTTCATAGGTGAGCGAGTAATTGCCCATATCCACAGTCAGACCCTGCACTAGAGTAAGATTTTCCATTGGATTTTCTCCTTCTGCCAGTGGGGCGGGAATGCCATTCAGGTTATTGGAAAGCACCTGCTTCCCCGATGAAGAAATGAGGATGCCCAGTAAAACCATTCCAAAACCAGCATGTGCAACAGAGCCGCCAGAAAATTTCAACTTCCCTTTTAATCCGATCCAGATATATCCGGCATTTGCAATGATGGCAAAAAGGCTGCAGGCAGCTGCGATCTGAATTGAAGCCTGAAATACCGGACCTTTTTTGGTATAATTTATATAGGCTATTGCAAACATGAGCCAGGATGCTGCAACGGCAACCAGAAATGGAAGGAGTAATTTTTTGCTGAAAAAATTAATCCCAGTGTCTTTATATTTCAGGTACTGTGTTCCTGCTGACAGCAGAGCCACAATAATGGCTACATAAACCTGAATATTATTGTAGGCAAACTCTGCATCTTCGGGGGGTGCCAGGTTGGTGCCTAGAATCAGGTTGATAACAGGCAGAGATGTTTTACCAATGATGACCATAGCGGAAAGAAACAGAACCAGTGATCCGATAAACATCCAGAATTCACGGGAAGATGTTTTTTCTTCATCCTTCCTGGCTGCAGTTTCCCGGTAACGCCGGAAGAAAAGGACAAACGCAGGAATAATAAATAATGCAAGAAACACAAGCATGTGGTAGATGAGGTTTTGTCCTTCGCCGGTAAAAGCATGAACAGAACTTTCGCCCAGCACACCGGTGCGGGTCAGAAATGTGGAGTACAAGATAAATATAAATGTGAGTATCAAAAACAGGTATGCGCTGCGCAATGAATACCCAGTTTTCTTAAAAATCAGAAGTGTGTGAATACCGGCAATTAGTATCAGCCACGGTACCAGGGACGCATTCTCCACCGGATCCCATGCCCAATAACCACCGAAGGTCAGTGATTCATAAGCCCACCAGGCACCCAGCATGATGCCTGCTCCTAAAGTGGCAGCGGAGAGCAAGGCCCAGGGCAAAACCGGTTTCACCCAGTTACTGTAATCTTTTTTCCAAAGACTGGACAATGCAAACGCAAAGGGCACAATGGTGGAGGCAAAACCCAGGAATAAGACGGGCGGATGTATGACCATCCATTTATTTTGCAACAACGGGTTCAGATCATTTCCATCAGTGATGGAACTCATGTAATCGGGTCGCAGCGGCTGCGTTACATCAAAATTGATATGAAGTGCTGAAGTATTGTCAAGGATACCAGAATCCCGCAGGAGCAAAAAGGGATTAGAGCCTAGTTTCCAATCGAAAAAATAGAGTCCGGAAACCATGGTCGCAAGGCAAAACTGAGCCAGGCTCATGATCGTCATAACCGGTGATTCCCATTTACCGGCAGTACGGATTAAGATCACTCCCAAAATACTGTTCCAGATACTCCACAATAGAAAACTGCCTTCCTGGCCTTCCCAAAAGCTGGCAAGCAGGTATTTTAATTCCAGGCTGCGGCTACTGTGCTGCCAGGCATATTTGTATTCGAAAAGATGGTTGTGTATGATATAGAACAAAATGATAAAAACGGCAAACACAGATATAGTTTGCACAAGGAAAAACCAACGAGCCAGTTTTTTCCAGCCTGAGGCTGATTCATAATGTATGGAGCCTCTGGCCGATTGGAAATAAGAGAATGTGGCAAAAAGTGAAGAGACCAGGGCAAGCACGATAAAGAAATGACCGAGGCGGCCAGGTAACAGATGTTCGCCCATGTAATCCATCTGGAAATTTATTTGGTTACTGAGGATTTTTTTCCGGACAATGGTATATGATCCGAATGCTGATTGTTGTTACTACTTCCCGATGCCACATCTTCTTTATACTTCGACGGGCATTTGGTTTGTATCTCGGTGCAGTGAAAATAATCATCATTGTACTTACCTTTCAGCACCAGTTTTTCGCTGATTTCCAGGTTTTCGGGTTTTGCATTCCGGTAAATCACCCGCACTGATCTTCCTGTACTGTCCAATGCAGTAAATACAAGGAAGTTTGGATCTTTAACCGGATCGTATACTATGGGTTGGGATTTATCCAGCTTTGCCATCAGGTGCACGTAACGGCCTGGTTTGCTCATTGCAGTTTCAATTGTGTCGTAAGTACTGGACGATTTCAGGAAGGACAACAATACAGCAATAGCTCCGGCCACCATCACCAGCAATGCGATATGCAGTTTTTTCATTTCTGTATATTAATTGTTCATTGCCACCGCATTGAGCGGGGTTATTCATTTTAAAATTTTCATCACTCTGCCGGTTTCTCTGCCGTTTTTGCTTGATACGGCCAGATTCAGCAAGATTTGCCACCCCCGAAAATATCAGGAAACCTTAGATTGAAATTGAGGTTTCATTCAAAGTGCAAAATTAGGCTAAAAAAAATGCGCAGGAAAGCTTTGTTGAACGGAACCTGAATCGTGATTCTCTCCTTTCAATCGTGAATCAAGCAGCTTTGCCCTTATATTTGCGGCTCCGAATGCCAAGGAGAGAACAGGAGATTTTTTAAATGAAACACTATGCATTTTCAATTTACAGAAGAACAATTAATGATTCAGCAGGCCGCCCGTGATTTTGCGCAAAATGAATGTCTTCCGGGTGTCATCGAAAGGGATGAGAAGCAGCAGTTTCCTGTGGAGCAGATCGGCAAACTGGCCGACCTGGGGTTTTTAGGGATGATGGTTAAGCCCGAGTATGGAGGGGCTGGTATGGATACAGTGAGCTATGTACTGGCTATGGAAGAAATCAGTAAGATAGATGCCAGCGTCAGTGTTTGCATGAGTGTCAATAACAGTCTTGTGTGTTACGGATTACAGGAATTCGGCACGGAGGAGCAAAAGGTGAAATACCTGTCGCCGCTGGCACAGGGTAAAAAAAATGGCACATTATATATTGGAGCATTTATGCTCAGCGAGCCTGAGGCCGGCAGCGATGCCACATCTCAGCGAACCACAGCCGAAGATAAAGGAGATTATTATTTACTCAACGGCACAAAGAACTGGATTACGAATGCTGGTAATGCATCGGTTTATCTCGTAATAGCACAAACAGATCCTTCAAAAGGTTCCAGAGGAATCAATTGCCTTATTGTAGAAAAAAACTGGTCGGGGGTAGTGGTGGCGGCCAAAGAAAACAAACTGGGTATCAGGGGCAGCGATACGCATACCGTCATGTTTACTGATGTAAAAGTGCCAAAAGAAAACCGGGTCGGACCAGACGGATTCGGGTTTAAGTTTGCAATGAAAACTCTTGCCGGCGGACGAATTGGCATTGCCGCCCAGGCACTAGGCATTGCCAGCGGTGCATTTGAACGGGCCAGAGACTACTCAAAAACCAGGAAGGCATTCGGAACAGAAATTATGAACCACCAGGCCATAGCATTTAAACTGGCCGATATGGCTACCCGGATTGAGGCTTCCCGCTTGCTGTGCCTGAAAGCAGCCTGGGAAAAAGATCAGGGCCTGAATTATGATATCAGCTCATCCATGGCAAAACTTTTCTCATCTGAAACTGCCATGTGGACCACTATTGAAGCAGTGCAGGTGCATGGCGGGTACGGGTACGTAAAAGAGTATCATGTGGAGCGGCTGATGCGGGATGCCAAAATTACCCAGATCTACGAAGGTACCAGCGAAGTACAGCGGATTGTAATCAGCAGAAGCATACTGAAATAATGAATGCTGTATTATCTAAATTGTACACGCCTTAACGGCTGAACAGTGGTTTTTGATCAATGCCGGTAAACAAAGAAGCATACAAACTTATTATAGAGGAACTGCAGCCAAGTGCAGTTGTCATTGTTGCAGTTTCGAAAACCAGGTCTATAGGTGAAATTCTGGAGCTATACCGGATCGGCCACCGTGATTTTGGTGAAAATTATGTACAAGAACTGGTTGAAAAAGCCGAAAAACTTCCAAAAGATATCCGCTGGCATTTTATTGGTCACCTTCAGACCAACAAGGTAAAGTTAATTGTTCCTTTTGTGCAACTTATACATGGGGTCGACAGTCTGAAACTGCTGAAGGAAATAGAAAAAGAAGCAGCAAAAGTGAACCGGGTGGTGGATTGTTTACTCCAGGTACACATTGCGGCAGAAGATACAAAGTTCGGACTGGATGAAGTGGAACTGCGGCGTATACTGGAAGAGTTTGAAAAAACTAATTTTTGCCATGTTAGGATTTGTGGCTTGATGGGGATGGCCAGTTTTACAAGCAATGAAGCGCAGATACGCAGTGAATTCAGCGCAGTGAAAAAAAAAGCAGAGCTGTCTCCTTCATTTCACATTCTTTCAATGGGTATGAGTAGTGATTTTAAAATTGCCGTTCAGGAAGGAAGCACAATGGTTCGGATTGGCAGCCTGTTGTTTGGCGAACGGGAGAAAAAATAACTGGGTCCGCAATATATTTTCAATTCGGTAAATAGTTGTATTTTTTCGGATTAATTAATTCCTATGTTTCGTTTTCTGGTTCTACTTATTTGTCTGAGCCCGATGAGTGCTTTTTCACAGACTTCAGGCGACACGGTGCTGAACCGCTGCCCTGTGTTCATTACTGACACGGTCAGCGTCAATAATTTTTTCATTGTAGCCCGCCCGGTTACCCTGAAGGTTTATCGGGTGAAGGGTGACCTGACCATTGTTTTTGAGCAGAAAGATCAGTTTTTTTCATTATTCTTTCATGAAAAAAGACTTCGGAATACGACCTATGATATCCGTCCTGGATCCCGCAGCAGGGGCGAGGTTGAGGCAGCCTATTCTTTCAAATCAGGTGACCAGGCGGCATTTATTAATGTTTCCAATGGCACCATCGTATCGGCCTACGACAAGGAAAAGAAAATGTGGCATTTGAAAGTTGACGGGATGATCACCAGTTTATCGGACCGGACCGTAACATATTACAAAGCCAAAGCAGATTTTTACATTAAATAAAGACGTACTTCAATTGATAGGTGCAATTCATGGGTTTCAAGGAATGAATACCCGCCAAAGGGTATCCAGGCAGCAATAACGCAGCGTATTTTTATACCCTCTTAGCTGATTTTTATCATTGCACCTGTCACATGAAAATTTTCAATCGGGGGTCGTAAATCAGATTTAATAAACTTAAAAATATCAAAGTGAAAATTATGAAATTTATTAGTACAGTAATAGCCATAAGTAGCGCTGTATTACTGCATGCACAGACTACAACCATGACAGCCCGCCCACTGCGAAAAGTGCTGACACTCACTATGCCCAAATTTCAGGGTGATGAAATGGCAGGTACAAGAGGCGCCTCCGTTGCCTGGCACCCACTGCAAAAAAAATACTACGCTGCCATGGCGGGAAACCCAGGTTTTCCTATGGGTATTTTTGATGCTAGGGGGAAGAGGTTGTCAACCGACAGCAGCACTTGCGAAGCTGATGTGAGGGGTCTGTGGTACAACCCTGAAAAAAAGACGATCCAGGGAAACAGCTATGCTGGCGGTGGCTGGTTCAGCTACGACCTAACCAAAACAGGTCAGGTAAAAGAAATTCAGTTTATTACTGATGAGATGACACAGCCCACAGACCAGTGCGTTGGCGCATTCAACAGTGCCCAGAAAGAAGTTTTTTTTCTGAAAGATAATGATGTGGTGATCTATTCATTTACCGAACAAAAAGAAACCGGATTTTTCCCCTTGCACTGGGGCCGAACAGAAATAGACAGCCTGGATGAAGAGGAGGATGAGGATGAGTTTGAGGTGCTTGCCAATGAAGATTATAATAACACAACAATTGTATTTACGGGCATCAAAGGCGCTGAACTGGGTGTACTGAAGTACAGCACATCTGAAATAGAACTCTATAACAGGGCCAATGGCTTGCTGACCCGGCGTTATAAGTTGCCGGAAGGCACTGCGGTATACAATAGCTTCAACTTTGCCTATTGCAACGGAATGTTTTGGTTGTTTAATATAGAAACAAGAAAATGGACCGGCTTTAAGTAAATTTTTTAATTTTTTTTGACTGGCTATCGGTTCAGAAAATGGACAGGCGGGAGGGTTGATATCCGGTAACGGCATAGCTTTGCCATTCGTCAAACCGGTAACACATGAAACAAAATTTTTTATTCCTCCTGCTGCTGGCCCTGCCCCTGTGCATTAGTGCGCAAAACCCTGATCCCGATTCCCTGTATATGCGGGAGCACTATAGCAAGTTTGAATACCGTATACCCATGCGTGACGGGGCTCACCTGTTCACCATTGTTTATGCTCCAAAGGATCAATCGAAGAAACACCCTTTCTTACTGAACCGGACATGCTATAATGCTTCGGCTTATGGTGATTTCAAAACGCATGGCCATCCTTCAAAGTACCTGGTGCAGGATGGGTATATTTTCGTATTTCAGGATGTACGGGGCAGGTATATGAGCGATGGAGTATTTAACAATATGACTCCCAATATCCCGGGCAACGATCTCAAAAATAAAACAGCCATAGATGAAAGTTCTGATACTTATGACAGCATTGACTGGCTGGTCAAAAACATTGCTGGCAATAATGGCAGAGCTGGCATTTTCGGTATTTCTTATCCGGGTTTTTATTCTGCTGCTTCTTTGCCGGATGCTCATCCTGCGCTGAAAGCAGTATCACCGCAAGCCCCGATTTCAGATTTCTTTTTTGACGATTTTCATCATAATGGTGCTTTTCTTCAAAGTTATACTGCAGCCTTTGCGGTGTTTGGGTATCAGAAAAAGGATACCACCAGAAATGACTGGTATATTCCAGAAATTCTGCGCTTCTATGCCAATCCTGCCAAAGACGGGTATCAGTACCATTTGAGGAAAGGACCCCTGAAAAATATTACGAAAAACCTGCACTATGATAATTTCTTTTGGAAGCAGATGGTTACACACCCCAACTATGATAGCTTCTGGCAAAAAAGAAACCTGCTGCCACACCTGAAAAATATAAAGCCCGCTGTACTGACCGTGGGTGGATGGTTTGATGCAGAAGATTTGTATGGTCCTCTGAATATCTACAAGACGATTGAAAAAACCACCCCCGGTGCCAAAAACACACTGGTGATGGGCCCCTGGGGGCATGGCGACTGGGCATCCGAAAAGGGAAAGAGCATTCATAATCACATTTATTTCGGCGATAGTATTTCCACCTTCTACATGAAAGAAATTGAACGTCCCTTTTTTGCACATTACCTGAAAGATGAAGGGCCAGGATCATTTCCGGAGGCCTATCTCTATAATACAGGTAAAAAACAATGGGAAAAATTTGATGTTTGGCCACCTGTACAAACGCCTTCTTATTCTTTACAGTTTGCAGAAGCTGGTAAACTGCTGATCAACCAGCCTGCAAAACAGGACGCAGTATTTGAATATATCAGCGACCCGGCACGGCCTGTGCCCTACACATCACAAACAGAAGGGCTTACATTTACTCCGCGAAATTTTATGAGTGATGATCAGCGTGAAGCTTCCCGCCGGCCTGATGTGCTTAGCTTTGAATCGGAAATTCTGACTGAAGATATTACCATCGCAGGTGAAATTCTGGCAAAACTAAAGGTAGCCATGTCAGGTTCCGATGCAGATTTTATCGTCAAACTGGTGGACGTGTATCCCGATCATCATCCGGCATATGAACATAACCCTAACAATGTGATCATGGGCGGATACCAGCAACTGGTGCGCAGCGAAGTATTCAGGGGCAGGTTTCGCAATAGTTTTGAAAAGCCCGAACCCTTTATTCCCGGAGATCCGGCTGATGTCAACATAAACCTGCAGGATGTGTTGCATACTTTTAAAAAGGGGCACCGTATTATGATCCAGATTCATAGTACCTGGTTTCCATATATTGACAGGAATCCACAGAAATATGTAGATAATATTTATGAGGCAGAGGAGAGCGACTTCATCAAGTCAACAATCAAAGTGTATGGATCCTCGGTGATTCATGCAGGAGGCAGCCAGCAGGTAAAAAAAGGATTCTGATCAGCGAAATGAGATGCTGCTCATTATTTTCCGGGCAGTGGCGGACCAGGTTTTATCAGTGATCCGGGATGTATAAGTTACCGTGAACAGTTTTCGATTGTGAAAGCTAAACCACTGGTTAAATCTGAGTTTTGATACGGCGCTTCCAACTATTCCCGTGTAGGTAATTTCACAGGCTTCTGCATTGTTCCATGTAAAAAAACGTTGCGATTCCAGGGTGAAATCTTTAAAAGAGGGTTTTATTTGTTCGATTACGGCCGGAAACAGATCCTTTATTTTTACAGTAGTGCCATATGCAGGATTTGATGTAACACTGATATTTACATTTTCAAAAAAATTATCTGCTGCATTTTCGGACGGCGAGGTGAAAAAAACCCGGTTGCCTTCCTTTATTTTATTGGTCCAGTCGGCGGGATACCGGGCAATAAAATGCCCTGCGGTATCAGTAAATACCTGCCAGTTTTCTGTGCCCCCAATCTGGGCATGGGTGTGCTGGCATAAAATTGCAAGCATCAATAAAACAGGAATCTTACGCATAAAAAAGTTTAAAGTTCAAAAAAAACTGAAAACGGAGTTCATACAAAATTAAGGACGAGGGCAGATCCTTTTTCGTTTCACTTACCTTTGTCCCAAATTATCAGGAAAAATACACTATTTATGGCCACCCGTTCAGACTTGTTTATCAGCCCGGATTATTATGGGATAGATGATTTACTGACAGAAGAACATAAACTGATTCGTGAATCTGTCCGGAATTACGTTAAAAAAGAAATTTCTCCAATCATAGAAGAGTATGCCCAAAGAGCGGAGTTTCCACAGCATATTGTCCGGCAGCTTGGCGAACTGGGTTGTTTTGGGCCCACCATTCCCGAACAATATGGCGGCGGTGGGCTGGACTATATTTCATACGGATTGATGATGCAGGAACTGGAAAGAGGCGACAGCGGTGTTCGTTCCACTGCATCTGTGCAGGGCTCGCTGGTTATGTTTCCAATATATCAGTATGGCAGCGAAGAACAGCGAAAAAAATACCTGCCCAGGCTGGCCAGTGGTGAATGGCTTGGATGTTTTGGGTTAACCGAACCTAACCATGGCAGCGATCCTTCAGGCATGCTGAGTACCATCAAAGATGCCGGCAATCATGTGCTGCTGAATGGAGCCAAAATGTGGATCAGCAATGCACCCTTTGCACATATTGCCGTTGTGTGGGCAAAAAGCGAAGCTGGGGATATTCAAGGAATGATTCTGGAAAGAGGGATGGAGGGTTTCAGCACACCAGTTACCCATGGTAAATGGAGCCTGAGGGCATCGGCTACCGGCGAACTTGTATTTGATAACGTAAAAGTTCCGAAAGAAAATATTCTGCCTGGCGTGAAAGGACTGAAAGGCCCTTTGGGCTGCCTTACAAAAGCCAGGTTTGGCATTGCCTGGGGGGCCATCGGAGCTGCAATGGATTGTTTTGATATCGCATTACGTTATTCAAAAGAGAGGATGCAATTTGGTAAGCCAATCGGAAGTTTTCAATTGCAGCAAAAAAAACTGGCAGAAATGCTGACCGAAATCACAAAAGCGCAATTATTAAACTGGCGTCTTGCTGTTTTGATGAATGAAGGTAAAGCCACGCCGCAGCAGGTGAGTATGGCCAAACGCAATTCTTGTGAAGTTGCTACTCAGATTTGCAGGGATGCCCGGCAAATGCTGGGGGGCATGGGAATTACAGGAGAATACCCGGTGATGCGCCACATGATGAACCTGGAAAGTGTAATTACGTACGAAGGAACACATGATATACACTTACTCATCACCGGACTGGATCTGACTGGATTTAATGCTTTCAAATAAACCTGCAATTTCAGTGATGGAATATTTCGTGAAACACCGGTTCGGCTGCTCGAACAGCCTTTAAGGGATGTACAGGAACAGCAGGCCGGTCAAAGGAGGTCGCACATGAAAGTTTTTTTAGTCGGTTTTATGGGTTCGGGCAAATCTTTTCACGGGCGCAGGATCAGCCAGCTTTCCGGGCTTCCTTTTTTTGACCTGGATGAACAAGTGAGCAACCATGCAGGAAAAACAATCGAAAAAATATTTGCAGAAGACGGGGAAGAGCAGTTTCGCCTGATGGAGAAAGATGTGCTGCATCTCATTACCGAAAGTCATGCCGGATTTGTAATGGCTTGCGGGGGAGGCACCCCCTGTTTTTACAATAATATTGACTTCATGAACGAGGCTGGGATCACGGTGTGGTTGAATCCTCCTTTTCATATTTTGCTGCCCCGTCTGCTGCGGGAAAAAAAGAAAAGGCCACTAATCAATCGATTGTCGGATGAAGAACTGGAAAGCTTTATCATCCGGAAACTGGCGGGTAGGAAAATATATTATGAGCAGGCCCTGATTAAAACCGATGAAGCAGAGCCGGATGATTCTGCACTATTGAAAGAAATATTCCAGGCCTGAGCCAGCTTTAAACTATACGACCCCGGGAGGGCTGAACTTATTCAGGCAGAAAAATACAAACAGGATCCTCAAGGGCAAAGAAAACCGGATGAGAAATCGGGTACAACGAAATTTACTGCAGATACATGCTACGTTGAGTTAATGATTCAACGTTAAACTGTTTATCTTTGTTGCCATGGCTGCTAGGCTGAAAAAAAAACATAAATCTGCAAAAAAAAACAGCCCAATCCCATCAAAAACTTTTTTACCTGAAAAAGAAGAAAAAGTTGACTGGAAAGAGCTGGTGAAGGATGAACGCACCTGGAAAATTATCGGGAGTGCCTTCGTGCTCATAGCTGTATTTCTATTCATTTCATTTATTTCTTATTTATTTACATGGGAGGATGACCAGGATATAGCCGCCCGTGGTTTTTCAGCATTGCTGGATCAAAAACTTTCTGCATCCAACCTGCTGGGCAGGATGGGGGCCCTTGTGTCTCATTATCTCATTCATCTTGGTTTTGGCATCGCCTCTTTTCTGATATGCACATTCTTTTTTGTGACCGGGATCAACTGGTTATTCAGCCGTAAAGTTTTTTCAATTGGCCGCAACCTGAAGTATGTCACTGCGGGATTACTTGTATTATCCGTTACACTTGCTTTTCTTTTCAGCCGCAGCCAGTTTTCATTCGGCGGGGCCGTAGGTGAAATGATATCTGCAAAGCTGACAGGTGCGATGGGAACTATTGGAACAGCAGCAATTCTTTTACTGCTGGCAGGTGCCTATCTGATCTGGCAGTTCAACCCATCGTTCAACTGGCCGAAGAAACAATATGCAGATCCACTGCCGGATGATGTAGTGCAAACGGAATTCGAATCTGAAACTGCTGCTACATCAGGTGCCACTATTAATGATCTGTACAACGAAAAAAAATCAAACAAACTGAGCCTGGGAGCTCCTGTTCAGATCCAGTTTCCCGGCGAGCCAGAAGATTCTGGACTGACAGTGGTTGAAAAAGAAGATGAAATAGTATCCCTGCAGCCATCTGAAACTGAGATATTGAAGGATATTCTGCACAGCCGTGAAGATGATGAAGATGCGTCTGATCAGAACAATGAAACCGTCAATCTTGAAACAGAGCCGGTACCGGCCTTAGAAAAAACGCAGGCCGGGACAGAAAACCTGGAGCTTGAAATAAAAAGCACATCGGAGGCCGCAGTTGAAGAACCAGTGTCTGAAAATCTGCCGCTTTATGAACCAACACTGGATCTGAGCCAATATAAATATCCAACGCTGAACCTGCTGGAGCAGCATGGCAGCGAAAAAATTATTCAAGATGCAAATGAACTAGAAAACAATAAAACCCAGATCATTGCTACGCTGCGCAATTACTCTATCGAAATCACAAAAATCAGTGCAACCGTAGGGCCCACTGTGACCCTTTATGAAATTGTGCCAGCCCCCGGAATACGCATTTCAAAAATTAAAAACCTGGAAGATGATATTGCCCTGAGTCTTGCAGCACTGGGCATACGCATCATTGCCCCCATTCCCGGTAAAGGTACAATTGGTATTGAAGTGCCAAATGTGCGCAAAACTGTTGTAAGCATGAAGACCCTCTTGTCTTCAGAAAAATTTCAACACAACAACTACAGCCTTCCTATTGCGATCGGGAAACGGATTGACAATGAAAATTTCATTGTAGATCTTACGACCATGCCACATTTGCTGATGGCGGGTGCAACCGGGCAGGGAAAATCAGTTGGATTGAATGCGATACTCGTGTCGTTGCTGTATAAAAAACACCCCTCACAGCTAAAATTAGTGCTGATTGATCCCAAAAAAGTTGAGCTGAGTATTTACCGGAATATTGAGCGGCATTTCCTGGCAAAACTTCCCGGCGAAGAAGATGCCATCATTACGGATACCCGTAAAGTGGTGCATACTTTAAATGCGCTGTGTATTGAAATGGACAACCGGTATGATCTGCTAAAAGAAGCAGGAGCCAGAAATATCAGGGAATATAACGATAAATTCATCCGCCGGAAGCTGAACCCAAACAAAGGCCACCAGTATCTGCCTTTTATTGTGCTGGTTATAGATGAATTTGCCGACCTGATCATGACGGCAGGTAAGGAAATCGAATTGCCTATTTCCAGGCTGGCACAGCTTGCCCGTGCCGTAGGACTTCATCTTATTATTGCCACACAACGACCCTCCGTCAACATCATCACCGGAACAATAAAAGCAAACTTCCCAACCCGTATTGCATTTAAAGTTTCATCAAAAATAGATTCCAGAACGATTATGGATACGGGTGGGGCTGAGCAGCTCATCGGCAAAGGTGATATGCTGATTGCTCATAATGGTGAAATTACCCGCTTGCAGTGTGCATTTGTTGACACACCAGAAGTAGAGCAAGTCGTTGAATTTATCAGCCGGCAGCAGGGCTACCCAATGGCATTTATGCTACCTGAATATGTGGACGAAAAAGAACTGGAAGGAAAGGATTTGGATCTGGCCGACAGAGATGCACTTTTTGAAGATGCCGCCCGGCTGATCGTTCAAAACCAGATCGGTTCTACTTCACTTTTGCAGCGCCGGATGAAACTGGGTTACAACAGGGCAGGGCGACTGATGGATCAACTGGAATCTGCCGGTATCGTGGGCCCCAACCAGGGCAGCAAGGCCAGGGATGTACTCATCAAATCCGAAATGGAACTGATGCAGCTTCTTGAAGCTTTAAAGTAGGGTATGAAACCTCGTTATCAGGATGTTAAGAAATCAGCACCGGTACAACCCGGTCTGGCAATTGCCTGTCCTAATGGCTGAATTCGGTTATCTTTGCACCGTTTCGACAAGCACACACCAAACCCGGAATAATGAAATATCTATACCTATTTGTCTTTTTTTTCGCTTCAACATCCTTGCTTCAGGCGCAAACTAAAAATGACCCTGCTGCAAAAGCGGTACTTGACGCCGTAAGCGCAAAATTCAAGACTTTTACCACGGTAGAGGCAGGATTCTCTTACAAAGTTGAAAATGCGGCAGGCAAAGTGCTTTCCAGCAAAACAGGCTCCGTAAAAATGAAAGGAACAAAATACCGGGTCAACTTCGGCGGGCAGGATATATTTTGCAACGGAGTTACAATCTGGAACTATGATAAATCTGCAAACGAAGTAACTATCAGTAATCTGGATGCTTCATCAGGCATGATCACACCACAAAAGCTGTTTACAAATTTTTATGACAAAGATTTCCTCTACTTGCTGAATGGAGAAAAAAAATCTGCTGGTAAAGTATTGCAGGAAATTGAAATGACGCCTGTTGATAAAAGCAAACCTTTCCACAAAGTGTACCTGCAGGTAGATAAAACAGCCCGTACGATTTACAGCACAAAAGTGCTGGAAAATGCCGGCAACCGTTACTCATACACAGTCACAAATATGAAAACAAACAGCCCGATGTCAGACCTGCTGTTTACATTTGATAAGAAGAAATATCCGGGTGTAGAAGAGATAGACCTTCGGTAACCAATACGATTTATCTTCCCGTATTTCTCAACTTTCGTTTGAAAAAAATTGCAGGCTGAAATTTATGCAGTCACCTGCCTGAGATGTATCTCTTTTAATACTGTTTCCAGTTTTTGTTCCAGTTCTGCAGGAGTAGAATAGATAACCTTGTAATCACATAGACCTGAAAGGGTAGAAGAGTGTTCTGCATCACCTTTGCGCAGGTAAACAACTGGAATTCCTTTGGCTTTGGCATAACCGGCTTCAATGCCAATCCCTATGCCTTTAAAGGATGTTTCAGCCAGTAATAAACTACATTCATTAATCACATTCATTACCCCATTCATCATTTCCTGTTCTTTTTCAGGTTCAAAGCTGAACCTGGATGCAAAAACGATGGTCTCCATTCCCAGCCTTTCCAGCAGGGAACTGATTGTATTCAGCTCTTTTTCCAGCAGGCATTTTTTTTGATAATTGACGGCAAGGTAAGCTTTCATAATCAGGGCTTTAAATTTTGCCCTGGGTAAATCCCGCTACAGTCTTCCTGATTGCAACAAGAGAAGAAAGCAGGGATTCTGTTTCTGCAAGCGGTAGCATGTTGGCACCGTCACTCAGTGCACTGGAGGGATTGGGATGTGTTTCAATAAATATACCATCGGCTCCTGCTGCAACTGCAGCCTTCGCTAAAGTACCAATATATTCAGGCTGGCCGCCAGTAACTCCTGCAGTGAGGTTAGGCTGTTGCAGGGCATGGGTTACGTCCATTACTACTGGTACATTGTGTTCCTGCATGGCTGGAATATTCCGGAAATCAACAACAAGGTCATGGTACCCAAATGTATTGCCCCGTTCAGTCAGCATCACTTTTTCATTGCCGGCATTCCTGATTTTTTCAACAGCAAACTTCATAGCTTCACCACTTACAAACTGGCCTTTTTTTACATTGATCACTTTCCCGGTTTTTGCTGCTGCTGTCAGTAAATCAGTTTGCCTGCACAGAAATGCGGGTATCTGCAGCACATCTGCATATTCTGCAGCCATAACTGCTTCCCCGGGGGCATGAATATCCGTAACCACCGGAATAGAAAATTTTTCGGAAACCCCTTTCAACAACTGCAATGCTTTTTCATCGCCGATGCCGGTAAATGAGGTGCTGCTGGTACGATTGGCTTTCCGGTACGATGATTTAAAAATATAAGGTATGCCCAGCTTCCTGCAAATGGCCGAGACAGTTCCAGCCACTTCGGCCAGTAATTCTCCTTGCTCCACTACACATGGGCCCGCCATCAGGAAAAAATTTTTTTCATTGTATTGCTGCCCGGTAAATAGATCGTTCAGGTATTGTTGCATAAATACAAAGGTAGGCCTGTACGGGATGATTTGTAATTTGGAATTTGCAATTTGTAGCGTGACATTTGTTTTTTAAATTCACGTTATGGCTAAAGAAAAGATACTGGTGATTGGTGCTTCGGGTCAGATCGGAGTGGAACTAACCCTTGCGCTTCGGAATATATACGGTGATGAGCAGGTTGTCGCCTCTGACTTACGGGAGCAGAGCCCCCTGCTAAAAAACAGCGGGCCTTATGTAAGTTTGGACGTAATGAATAAGGAAATGCTGCATGTACAGGTTATCAGGCAGGGAATTACCCAGATATATCACCTGGCAGCTATCCTGTCTGCAACCGGGGAAAAAAATCCGCATCTTGCCTGGAACCTGAATATGCAGGGCTTGCTGCATGTGCTGGATATTGCCAGGGAGGAAAAACTGCATAAGGTGTACTGGCCTTCATCAATCGCAGTTTTTGGGCCTACTTCTCCAAAGGTCAATTGCCCGCAGCATACGATTATTGAACCGGCAACAGTTTATGGAATCAGCAAATTTGCAGGCGAATTCTGGTGCAACTACTTTCATCAGCGGTATGCTGTAGATGTGCGGAGTTTGCGCTATCCCGGACTGATCTCATATAAATCGCCACCGGGCGGGGGAACAACCGATTATGCTGTTGAAATTTTTCATGAGGCATTGGAAGAAAAAAAATACAAATGTTTTTTACATCAGGATACTTACCTGCCGATGATGTACATGCCCGATGCCATCCGGGCCACCATAGAACTGATGGAAGCACCGGCAGAAAAAATTTCTGTTCGTACATCCTATAATGTTTCTTCCATGAGCTTTTCCCCAAGAGAAATTGCCTCAGAAATTGAAAAGCATATGCCTGGGTTTATCACAACCTATGAGCCTGATTACCGTCAAAAAATTGCGGAAGGATGGCCTCAAAGTATTGATGACAGTGTGGCAAGAATTGACTGGGGTTGGAAGGAGGAATTTGGCCTTGCTGCCATGACAAATGATATGCTTGCAAATCTTTCAGGGAAAAAATAAAGACTGGTAACTGGTCATCGACAAATAATGAAACCTTCAGATTCCTGCGTTTCAATTGAAGTGATCTCCAGTTGAGTAACTTCTGCCAGCGGCGGACCCTGGCGGCACCATGCTATGAATATTTCCAGCTGGTCTGCAGTGCCGGTGGCCAGTACCTGTACAGTTCCGTCGGGTAAATTTTTTACAAAGCCAGAAATCCCTATACTGATTGCTTCTCTCCGGGTACTTTGCCGGTAATACACACCCTGCACACGTCCAGATATGATTATGGATACTGTCTGGCGCATCATTCAGAATTTTAGCAGGCGCACAACCTGCTCCAGGTACAGTTGGTCTGTGGTATCAAAATGGCTGAAATGTTCACTATCGGCATCCAGCACAGCCAACACTTCATTATTACACAATACCGGAATGACAATTTCAGATTTCGATACACTGCTGCATGCAATATGACCCGGAAATTTTTCCACTTCAGGTACAATCAGTGTGCTGCACCTCTGCCAGGCACTGCCACATACTCCTTTACCTTTTCTGATCCTTGTGCAGGCAATGGGGCCCTGAAATGGGCCCAAAACCAGTTCGTTGCCACGTACGATATAAAAACCGACCCATAGCCAGCCAAATTGCTCCTTCAGTGCTGCGCAGATATTGGCCATATTGGCTATCAGGTCTGTTTCACCGGAACCAGCTCTTTTAACTGAGGCAGCAATGCCTGGTATTGTGCATCCTTTGTACCTGACGTGATTTGAAAAGATTCTGCCATTGTTTAAAAAGTTGATCCGGCACGAAATTACTGAGAATCCTGTGTCCGGTTTTTTTGCAAAACAAAAATCAGGAGATGGGGGTGGTCGGGATCTTTTCTATTGCTTAGCAGAAATCTGTGTTTTTCCAGAAGACGGATAGAAGCCTGGTTTTCCCGATGTGTCCAGGCTTCCAGGTAAACGACAGTTGTATGTAAAAAAACGAATCGTATGATTTCAGTCAGGCATTCTGACATCAGGCCTTTGCGCTGGCTGAAGGGAGCTAATTCATACCCAATTTCGGCGGTTGTTTTACAGGAAGAAAAATTCCAGAGACATACTGTACCAGCCAGTTGTATAACGGGCTTTATGAAAATTCCCCAGTAAAAACAGTCTCCCTTCCGGATGTCATTTCTGATCTTGCAGATAAAATTTTCTGTGTCTTCTATTGTGGCAGGAATGGCCCGTTCAATAAACCGGTTGACCTGCTCTTCCGACCTGATCTGGTACAGGATAGCAGCATCGGGCAGTTCGATTTCTTTCAATAATAACCTGTCAGTGTGTAGTACCGGAACGGGCATGAAATTAGTTTTTCTCTTTTTCTAATGCAAGATATTCTCTTCCCAGCTCAGTGTAAATTTGCGCCAGTTCACTGATTTCGGCAGAATAATCATGCAGGTTTAGTATCCCTTCAAATGCTTGTCGTGACTTTTCATCGAGCAGGGTCAATTGTCGCAGCCATTTATTCCATGCAAATAGATTTGAAAGCCTGTGACCATACAACCGGTCCAGTTCGTGAGTAAGATAATGTAAGGTACGGCTTTCCTTCAACGGTTGTTTTCCCTGTCCTGTCACAAAAATGGCAAAGGGTACAATCATATTACGGGTCACGCTGGTATCGGTGGTCACCCGTTCTCCAAACCAGGCTCTTGCTTTTAGCCATTGCTCTGTACCCAATACATTCATGGACGGATCGGCTGGTATCCATGTACTGCTGGCAGAATCATAAATTTCGAGCCAGCGGTGATCGTTATGTTGTTTCCCGAAAACAGAGAGGCGGTTCCCTTGTTCCACTACCTTCTTTTCAGCGGATGCCTGCCGGGTTTCGCTGCTGGTATGCAGGTTTATTTCTGCCACCGGCCTGTATTGTATATCCGCTGCCTGGATCAGATTTATGTACACACGGGCCAGTTCAAAACAATTGCCACCGCCCCTTGCTAAAATCTGCGGCACAGACCTGAGCTGGTAATCAGTGGGCAGCCATTGCAGGGAATCGCTCACCCATTGAAGCAGGATCTTTGCTTTATTTAAATTGCCTGTTGTGCCATTTGTAATAGAAGCAGCCAATTGCTGTATATGCTGGCGGCTGCTGTCCGTCGGGGGAACTGCTTTTTTCTCCGTTGACTGAGCAAATGCACTTTGAAAAAAGGTGATGAACAGAATGAAAAATAATTTGTTCATGGCTGTATTTACTGTCAAACGGATGAACCTGGACTCCTGTTACACATAGCGGGCAACAATCATGCATGCGAGTGAAGCAAGGATCATCCACAGGCTGAGGTTGGCACCTTTTACAATTTTTTCATACAGCATTTTCATTTCATTCATGATTTCGTCAGACATGCTGATGGTACCCATAGCAAGACCTTTTCCGATAGCGCCCATTCTATTGCCGCAGGGGCGTATTTTGATAAATCCGTGGAGGAAAGCAACAATAGCTAGTGTGCTGCCTGCTGCAAGGGTGATGCCATAGTTTGTTTTAAAAAATGCAGATGAGAATCCTCCGGACATAATATCAAACAATGCAAGACCGCTCAGTATTGCCAGCAGAGAAGAAACTGACATCCACATGGGCAAGTTGCTCGTCTGCACCATTGATTTCAGAAAATTTTTTCCGGTATCGCCTGAAACTTTTACGGTTGGATAAAGAAAGAAGACCATAAACATGGCAGCGCCTGCCCAGAATGTGGCTGAAAAAATATGAATCAGCCTGAGATAAGGAATAAAATCAGAGCTCATAGTGATTGTTTTAAGTTGATGAATTGATTTTTGATTTGATTATATTATTGATTTGTATTTCTTTAAAAGCATGTTGATATTTGTGTCCAATGGGTAAACTCCGGCATTGAGCATGATGTAATGGAGTACCATACCATCAACCAATGCTCCGTATTGAAGCGCTTCCTCTTTGTAATTCTGATAGCCCATGTTGCGGAATATACGGGCCGCATTATCAAATAAGCTGCTCCAAAATTGATTCAGTAAAACGAAACACCGTGATTTCTTTTCCAATTGCAAAGACAAGATCAGAAATAATTTCCAAAAAGGAATATCCTTTTTCATCATACTGATATTGGTTCGCAGTAAAAATTCCAGCTGGAGGTAAGGGTCAGTTATTTCATCTGCAGGTTTCAGACTGGCGACTATGCGGTCAAAGCCCTCCTTCAATAAAGACTCGAGCAGGTGATCTTTGCTTTTATAATAGGTATATAAAAATCCCTTGGAGATACCGGCTGTAGCCGCAATTTCACTGACTGCAGTGTTGTGAAAACCTTTTCGGGAAAAAAGCCCTAGTGCAACAGCTGCAATCTTTGCCCGGTTCCCTGCCCTGAGAAGTGCAAGTTGTTTTTTGGTTCTCGGCATTTTTTAAAATTGAACGAATGGTCAAAATTAAAAAATCCCAAAATTGGATTGCGCTCTGATTTGTATAAGCGGCAATATTTCGTGCCAGACTGTGGAGCGGTCTCTTTATGGTGCGGAGCCGTCACAGTTTGTTAAGAAATCAGGATACCGAAATAATGCTGCAAAGCGTTGTGCACCGCCGCTTCATCTGGCAACTCTTCTGTGTTGATTTTTCCATGGAGGGTTTTTTTTAAAGTATTACCGGTCAGTGTAATCCTCCCCCCGGGTACTGGTAAGGTTGCCAGTCTTTTTTGTGTAAAAGCTGATGCAGGGCTGATCTGATGATAGAGGCATCGTTCCAAAAAATCAGCAGCCTGCCTTTTTGTTTCCGTAAACCGGTATTCAGGCTTGTACATACCTGCTTCATTCTTACGTTGTACAATATAGCCTGCATCATCTGCCTGGATCATTTTATAAATTCCGGAGGGATCCATCAGGTCTTTGTCCGTTATGAGGGGCAAAGGTTCATGGGCAAAATCCCCAAAACCGGCATCTGCAAGGAAAGTGCCTTCTTGCTGTTTTACCAGCAATGCCATATGGTCAAATTCGGGGCTATACCCTCCGGCATCTGTATAGACTCTTGCAGAAATGATTGTGACGTCAAAGCCAATGGATTGAAGCAAATCTGCAAAAAGGCCGTTTAGTTCGTAACAAAATCCACCTCTTTTTTGCACAACAATTTTTTCATAGCTGTCTTCCGGGTGCAATGGAATTTGATGTATGATATCAAGGTTTTCAAACGGAACATGAAAAAGATGATGACGTTGCAACGCCTTCAATACATCTGTGGAAGGTCTGACAGGTCCGGCGTAACCGATTCTTTCCAGGTAGCGGCTGCAGTTCATGTTGATATCAGGAATTCAACCAGGTTCTGTAATCTGGCGTTTATAAATCTGGATACAATTTTCAAGCCCAAGATACAGAGCATCACATACAAGTGCATGACCAATGCTGACTTCTTTGATCCACGGTATTATTCGAATAAAATAGTTAAGGTTGAACCTGTCCAGATCATGCCCGGCGTTCAGTTCCAGTCCGAGTTCCTGCGCCCTGTGTGCTGCCGTCAGATAGGGTTCAATGGCCCTTTCTTTTTCGCCGGCGGCAAAAAGTGCAGCATACTGTTCGGTATATAATTCAATCCGGTCGGTACCGGTTGCTGCAGCACCTTCCACCATTTGAATATCCGGGTCGCAGAAAATGGAAGTACGAATACCGGCTTTCTTAAACAGTGAAATCATTTCTATCAGATAGTCTTTGTACTGAATTGTATCCCAACCGTGATCGCTGGTGAGTTGTCCTGTGGTATCGGGTACCAGGGTAACCTGCTGTGGACGCACTTCAAGCACAAGTTCTGTAAAATGCGGGTCTCTGCAGTTTCCTTCAATATTAAATTCTGTGTAAATGAGAGGTTTCAATTGCCGAACATCATTGAAACGGATATGCCGTTCATCGGGGCGGGGGTGCACAGTGATTCCATCGGCACCAAAATGCTGCGCATCTACAGCCGCTTTGAGTACATCAGGATTATTGCCCCCCCTTGAATTTCTCAATGTGGCAAATTTGTTCAGGTTGACCGAGAGTTTCGTCATTCAGATTTTTTGCCAAAGGTAGATGAAGCGCAGGATACGATTTTTTTAAAGCCAGCAACCCAACCATTGGGAGTTTGATAATAAAAAAACCCTGTTCCGGACGAAACAGGGTACCGTAACCATGAGTATGAACCAACGCTAATTTTTTATGATGCTGCAACTACCGGCTAGTTTACCGTCGGGTGTAATCAGGTTCAACTGGTACAAACCTTTCGGGAAATTTTCCAAAGAGTACATGCTTATTGTGTTGCTGCCTGTATGGGTGCTTCGGGTTTCTGTTCTCATTTTTCTGCCGATGAGATCTGTTAATACTAAAGTAACCAGCCCTCCGGTTTTACTTTCGAAAGACAGGTTCAATTGCCCGGATACGGGGTTCGGAAATGTCCGGAGATGTTCCTGTGTTGCCGTTCTTCCCATTTTTAGGATGGGTGAATAATAAAATTGTTCATTCTGATCCACTTGCTTCAGCCTGTAAAGGAATGTAATTCCGGATGGATTCATGTCTCTGTACTGGTAATGCCTGTCTGTATTACTTTGCCCGGCTGCAGTCACTAACCCAATTCTTTCCCAGGAACTATTGCCTGTGGATCTTTCCACTTCAAAATGAGAGGAGAGCCACTCCTGGCTTGTCGTCCAGTTCAGCAGCACATCATCCTGCTGCCAAATACCGTTCAGCGAAACAATTCTGGCTGGTAATGTGTATTGTGAGAAACCGATATTCCCGATTGCAATGGATTGTGACGCAGGATTATTATTGGCTCCGGGGGCATTATCATACCGTATACTGATACTGTTGATTGCAGCAGACCCAAAACTTACTAATACCGTACCCCTTTGATCTGTGGCATCTGAGGCTGTATTTCCGGCGCTGCCGCTTACCGTGTTCACCTGTGCCGTATGGCCGCTTATAATCAGAAACCCAGGATCAGTGATGCTGTCGTATTTTGAAATGCCAGGAAAGAATGTATTGCTTCCGTCAGAGCCTGTTACAGCCACCTTGTCAAAATAGGTTGTGCTGGTTGCATCTGCTTTGTCAATATCTGCAATTCTGAAGCTGACATTCGTAATCAGGCTCGAAAAATTCAGCGTAATTGTTACGTAACTGGAATTGTTGTGAAAATTGGGAGTAACCTGGATTTTATTTGTAGCTCCGGGCACGGTAAATATTGCGCCGCTTACCGACGGCGATTGTGCGCCTGATCCTCCCATCACCGGCATAAAAATGCCGCTGCCAGTCATTACAACTGAAGTTGTGCAATTCACTGTATAGCCATTGATATTGGTGGCTGTGCCGGTTAATCCACCATTTGGCCAGGGTGGGGTGAAAGATGAACCCCAGTTTAATTGAGGTTGGGCTACGGCATAATCACAATAAAAAAGCAGGTAACTACCTGCTATGAGTACAATTCTACGCATAACCAGGATATTGGATGATACCCTTAAAAACGCTAAGAGAAAGTACTTAGTATTTCAGAGTAAGATTATTTTTATTTCCGGTCATCTAAACCAGATTAATTGCTTGAAATACAAGTAAATTCAACCTTTATCCAATGTGAAAAATGAATCAACTGCAGGGTTGCCAGGTATGATCAGCCAGCAATTTGACAGTAGCGATGAATTGGCTGAAATGGGAAGAATAGTCCCATTCTGCAGGGGATAGCAGCAACAACTGGTAGCTGTTGTCTTTGTGCTGGTAGAGGTGGTATGTCTGTCCGATTCTTGGCCGAAAGGATATTTTGGCTTCAAGTATTTTTAAAGAGAGTTCCTTACGTTGCTGAATTTTTTGAGCCTGTGATGCAAGCAATTCAATTTGCTCTCGTATTTGATCCAGTTGCATCTGAGTTTGCTCTTCCATTGCCATCAGTGCCTTATGTTTGATCACTCCTTCCTTAATGGGGCGTATTACTGCTCCTGAAACCGATGATGCATAAGGTAGCACATGTAATTGTTTGTGATAATATTCTGTGTTTGTATATGGCGTACCGTCTATCCGGAAACCATGCTGGATCAGTTTCAGGTAGCCATCTGGCATTATTTCATGAGTGATCCATAATACTCTTTCTGAGTTTTTGTAAAACTGAATTTCAAAAAACTTTTGATCAGTGAAACCTGCTTTCACTTCATCAGCCATTTCAGTGATTTCAAAGCGGTTTAACTGCCCGTTGGTCTTCAGCAGATAATGAGATGAAAGCGCTTCATTTTCAAGGGTGAGCCTGTGCTGGGTAATGGCCAATTGGCCGGGATCGCCGGTAATATCAACCCTGTATGTACCGCTTTTGGGCCGTTCGCCGGATTCATACCTGCATTTTTCAGGAAATAATTGCCAGGAGGCAAGGAAGTTGTATGCTTGTACCATAGTCCGGTCACAAAGATTTTTATTTTCACAGGATTTAACAAAATAAACCCAGTTGAGTTGAACCGGTACCCGCAATTTAAATTAAAGTTCAACTAAATTTACAGGGTTCTGCAATTATGAAAAGTTATTTTGGTGTATTTCATCAGGCTTCCGATCCGCCGGCCGACTGTACGGTACTGGTGTTTGATAAGAACATGAGCATTGGGTATACGAATCCGGAATCGGTCAACACGACCATAAACTGGTTGATACGTGATGTGGAATGCCAGTATGAATTGAGTAGCCAGACATCGAGGTTTCGAAATAACCGTATGCCGGGAGAACTGCATGTTCATGGTAAGGATGCCTCTGATCATTATCTGTGGCTGCTGGCCGAACAAAAAAAACCATGGTACCAAAAAAGCAGCGGAAAGGAATGGATCCGCAATGGTCTGTTGCTGATCGGAATTCTGTCATTTCTTTTCCTGCTCTACTTACTCATTGTTCCCTGGTTATCGGAAAAAATGGCGTCAAAAGTTTCAGCACGTACTGAGCAAAGGCTGGGCGATGCAGTTTATGATGCTATGGGCATGCATGCGTCAGAAGATACTGCTGCTTCAAAGCTGGTTAATGAGTTTTTTCAGAGCATGGACATACCCACTGTCTATGATATTCGTATTGCAGTAGTGAACGAACAGGTGGTAAATGCTTTTGCCTTGCCTGGTGGCCGCATAGTGCTCTATAAACCTCTGCTGCAAAAAATGGATTCCTACCCGGAACTGGCCGCATTGCTATGCCATGAGTTCATGCATGTAAATAATAAGCATGCCACAAAGAGGATATTCCGGAGTCTTGGATCCCGGGTATTTCTAGGATTGCTTTTTGGCAAGTTTGGAGCGGTTAGTTCTGTACTGGTGCGGCAGGCAGATCACATCAAATCGCT
The DNA here is from genome assembly GCA_964473035.1 of uncultured Chitinophaga sp. Taxonomy (GTDB): domain Bacteria; phylum Bacteroidota; class Bacteroidia; order Chitinophagales; family Chitinophagaceae; genus JJ008. Next base: position 285,168 of record CAYYMK010000001.1, on the reverse strand, counting down.
GACCTACTCACGCAGTTTGGAGAAAGAGGCTGATGTGGAAGGGCTTCGGATTTTGTTGCAAAGAAAAATTGATCCCGGCGGGTTTACCCGTTTATTCAGGCACCTCGAAGAATCAGCTGAAGGGATGCAAATGCCTGAATTTTTAGCCAGCCATCCCGACCTGGAAAAACGAATCCTGTATATTCGGGCAGCATCTGCAGGGGCGGTTATGGAGGAAAACAAAGTTTTGCAATCAATTTATGAACAATTAAAATAAAATACAGATTATGTTAATCACTACAACAAGTGCCGTGGACGGCAGACCGGTTCAGGAGTACATGGGTGTCATCAATGCACAAAGTATTATTGGTGCAAATATCTTCAAGGATATTTTCGCCGGCCTTCGTGATGTTTTTGGTGGCAGAAGCAAGACCTACGAAAAAGTGCTGGAACAGGCAAAAGAAGATGCCCTTCGGGAACTATCAGCAAAGGCACAAGCCCTGGGTGCAAACGGCATATTAGGTGTTGACCTGGATTTTGAAACCATCGGTAGCGGTGGAAGCATGCTTATGGTGATTGCAACAGGTACCGCGGTAAGACTGTAACAGAGGCTCAGGCTCTATGCTGAATTCAAAATATGTTTGGGATTGACGAAGCACTTCTCAAACGGATCTCAAATGGAAACGATCATCTTGAAACACATGAAAAGACTATTATTATCCGTGCTGTTATTCGTGTGTTGCTATACACATACAACAGCCCAAAACATTCGGACTGCAAATGATGTACTTGCGCAGGCTTGCAAGGAAGCATCAATCAGTGAAAGAAATGTGTTTGTGCTCTTTCATGCGTCCTGGTGTGTCTGGTGTCACCGGATGGACAACAGCATAAACGATTCTGCATGTAAGAAATATTTCGACCAGAATTTTATTGTCTGCCATCTCGTGGTGGATGAAACAGCCGCTCTGAAAGACCAGGAAACACCCGGAGCTGCGGAGTTCAGGAAAAAATACAAGGGGGAGGGACAGGGAATTCCTTACTGGCTCATTTTCGACAAAGACCAAAAATTACTTGCTGATTCCAGGATGCTGAAACCCGGTGACCTGCCCGGGCAAGAGCAAAATATCGGTTGTCCCGCCACTGCTCCTGAAGTGGATTTCTTTATCAATATACTGCAGAAAACCACCAGGATGGGCGAATCCGAACTTTCGGTAATAAGGACCCGCTTCCGCCAGAATGAAAGATAAATCAATTTTAAAAAAGAAAATAAACCATAAGTGATGGCTTTATGAAACTGATTGTTCTGCTTGCGCTGTTTTTCCCATTTTATCTATCTGCACAGGATTCCACGGCTGCTTGTGTGCTGCGGTACGAAAAAGATTTATTCACGCATGAAGAAAAGATTTCCACTGGCTTTATCAGCCTGAAAGGCGGATCCCTTACGGTGGATGCCGACAGTAAAGAACTTGTTTTTTTATTTACGATTGAACAGGAAAACATTTGTCTGGATCAAAATACAGTTGCTGAATTTTATTTTGAAGGACTTAAATCAAAAACGCAGGCACGAAATGCAGGCACCATGAATTGCAACGGGTTATTCCAGTTGGTTTTCAAAAATTCACAAAACACCCCAGTGACTTTGTTGCAGCGCCTGGGCACGAAGAAATTGACCCAAATCATTTTTAGCAATGAAGCAGTCAACCTCGCTGTCATTAATATCCCTCCCGATACACAGGAAAAATTGATGCAAATCATTTCCTGCATCTGTTCTGATTCAAAAAAGTTACTGCTACCGAAATAAAACTGTAAGAATAAAAACAAACCCTTAGCCGCCATAGCAGAAAACTTAAGGTTCTGTGGTGAATGTTCTACATCACAAATCCTTCCGATACTATTTTTTGGAGTTGCTGTTTGTACTTTATTTGTAGTCCGTTTTTAAAATATTGAAAGCCGGCCACCATCCTTTGAACGACCAGGTTTTCCTCCGCCCTGTGAGATTAAAAATCCAAATCTGTGAAAGAACAACTAAACACCGGCATGGCCGTCCCAATCAGTCTCCGGCAGTTTGTCACTGACCTGTTGAATAACTCACTTGGGGCAGCAGAGGAAAACATGACCACTGTTTCCAATGTTGTGGACGAGGGAGTTATTCTTCAGGGTCTTGATGCACAAAAGTGCGATCTTATTGAAATGATCATCCACAAGGTGATCTCCAATTCCCGAAACGGGGAAATATATATTTCCTCTGAATTTACTCAAAACAGGCTTGAACTCCGAGTAACCGATCGTAACAACTTTAACGGCTATGGCCTCTCGTTCAGCATGGGATCCATTGCGGTACATGCAAACAGGGCAGGAGCATGGCTGCAACTGATCAACCCCCGCCAGCGTGAAGCCAGCATTGTACTGTCTTTTCCTGGCGAAAAGGCGGCATAAAAAAAACCGGCATTCCCGCCGGTTTGAAGTTTATTAAACTTTGTGGATTAATACCTGTAATGGTCTGCCTTGAAGGGTCCGCTTTGTGGTATACCAAGATAATCGGCTTGTTCATTTGTCAGTTCATCCAGTTCTACTCCTATTTTTGACAGATGCAGCCGGGCTACTTTTTCGTCCAGATGTTTGGGCAGTACATACACTTTATTCTCGTAGTTTTTATAATTATTCCATAACTCAATCTGTGCCAGTGTCTGGTTGGTAAATGAATTGCTCATTACAAAACTAGGGTGACCCGTGGCGCAGCCCAGGTTGACCAGTCGGCCTTCGGCAAGCAAAATGATTTCTTTTCCTTCAATATTGTAAAGATCTACCTGTGGTTTGATGGTATCTCTTGTGTGGCCGTAATTTTGATTGAGCCAGGCCACATCAATTTCAATATCAAAGTGCCCGATGTTGCAAAGGATGGCTTTATCCTTCATCAGCCGGAAGTGTCTTTCTGTGATCAGGTCGCGGCAACCTGATGCGGTCACAATGATATCTGCTTCTTTAACGGCGTCTGCCATTTTTTTCACTTCGTACCCGTCCATTGCAGCCTGCAGTGCACAGATCGGGTCAATTTCTGTGACGATCACACGGCAACCTGCTCCTGAAAGAGATGCGGCTGAGCCTTTACCCACATCACCATATCCGCCCACAACAGCTACTTTTCCGGCCAGCATAACATCAGTGGCGCGGCGAATGGCATCCACCAGCGATTCTTTACAGCCATACTTATTATCAAATTTAGATTTGGTAACGGAGTCGTTCACATTGATGGCCGGAACAGGCAAAGTTCCTTTTGCCACACGTTCGTACAGGCGATGTACACCAGTTGTGGTTTCTTCGCTGATCCCTCTTACATGTTGAACCAGTTCAGGGTATTTGTCCAATACTATATTTGTGAGGTCGCCACCATCATCCAGTATCATATTCAGCGGGCGGTCCGCACTTCCAAAAAACAGGGTTTGTTCAATGCACCAGTCAGCTTCTTCTATGGTTTGTCCTTTCCAGGCAAAAACCCCGATTCCTGCCTCAGCAATGGCAGCAGCAGCATGATCCTGCGTGGAAAAAATATTGCAGGAACTCCATTTCACTTCGGCACCCAAAGCAACCAGGGTTTCAATGAGTACTGCGGTTTGAATGGTCATGTGCAGGCAACCGGAAATCCTTGCGCCTTTCAGTGGCTGCAATGGGCCATACTCAGCACGTAATGCCATTAAACCGGGCATTTCTGCTTCGGCAAGCCTGATTTCTTTACGGCCCCAAGAAGCAAGGCTGATATCCGCAACCTTGTGCGGCAAATTAAAGTCAATTGATTTTACAGATGTGGGCATAAGTTTATTATTTCGGCGCAAAGGTACTGTTTCGGCAGGAAGGAAAAAACATGTTTTTTACTTCGCAGTTGTTAACTTTTTATTTTGAAAACTGTTAGTGAAAACCTGGAACTAAATTCAGACTGATTTATGACAAACAGGGAAAGGGTACCGGTTTATGAAACTCTTACGGAAGCCATCAGTGACTTGCGAAGCAGAGGTTATAATATTGATTTTAACCTGCAGGAAAACTGCCTGATATGCAGGCAGGAAAAGTTTAGCATGGATGAGTTTGAAGTAGTGGAAATACACCGGTTTGAAGCGAATACGGATCCCGCCGATGAGGCTGTTGTATATGCAATTGCATCAGAAAGGGGAGGGAAGGGAATACTGGTGACAGGTTATGGGGTTACTGCTGGAGGGTTCAGCGCAGAAATGGCACAGAAGCTTTCGGTTAAAAAAAGTTAGAATTATCCTTTTTTTAATTGCAAATGCAGAACTACCTTTATCATCAGCAATGAGAAAGAATTTACTGTTATGCCTTTTTATTGTGCCACTTATTTCAGCGGCTCAAACTCCTGTGTTCAAATTAACCTGCCCCCTGAATGAGGCAACTATTGTGCCCCCGCCTGCAAATGCGATCAAGTATGATGAGCCTGATCTTTGTATCGTGCTGGTCAGTAAGCCTGATTCTGTTGTAAAATCAGTAAGCAGCGGAAGAATTACCAATACGGAGCAAACGGAAGAAACAGGATATGGGGTGGTTCTGTATTCCAAAATAGAGGGGAAGGAATATTATTTCTGGTACACAGGTATGAAAAAATTACTCGTTAAAAGAAATGAAAATGTAAAAGCGGGTCAACCTCTTGGCATCATTGCACCCGGCGAAAGAGTAGAACTCAGCATGTATGAGTTTGAAACACCTGTGGATCCCGTTCCGCACCTGGACTGTAAAAATATTCTGAAAAAACATTAGGCGGGTCCCGGGCTAATTATTTTTTCCATGACATAATCATTCATGTAATATCCCCTGCCAATTTCGATATCTTCCTGGCGAAGGATTTGAAAACCCAGTTTTTCATAAAATTCCCGTGCGGGGTTTTCCCGGTTTACATTTAATTGAAGCGATCTGCCTCCTTTCCTTGCAATGGCATTTTCCAGTTGATTCAATACAAAGCGGCCCACACCTTTCTTTTGCATACCGGGCAGCAAGTACAGTTTGTGCAATTTAAAAACTCCCTGATCGTGCAGGCTGAATGAAGCATATCCAACTGGATCGGGGCCATCGTTCACAATGATGAATTCATGCCTCTGGTGCATCTGTTCCAGCAGCGAATGTTCACTGTACATTAGTTCCAGCATATACTCAATCTGGTCGTTGGACAGAATGCTGGCATAAGTAGCAGGCCAGATTTTGTGGCTCAGTTGCGTAATAAGCGGTATATCTGATTTCATGGCCGGGCGCAGGGTGAGTTTTGCCCCAGGCATAAACGTACGTTGTGACAACTGCCGGTGTTTTGCAATATGCTTAAAACTGAGCCGAAGGGCAACAATAAAGGATACCACCGCACCCAGAAACAAGGCCATATCCGATACAAAAGGTTTGATTTCCGGTGATTGCTGCCAGAATAAAAAAAGATCATAGGCTCCATGAAATAGTACAGCCCAAAATATACCAAGCAGCAACAACCAGACTTCTTTGTTCCGGTTGAATTTTGCTTGACCGGCATGGTATCCCATCAGCACTGCAAAGCTGGCATGCGCCGGAACAGACAGGAACATCCTGAGAAAAGCAACCTGGTACCCGTTTCCTGCTTCTGCCGAACTCATGACATATAATATATTTTCCAGCGTGGCGAAACCCATGCTGGCCATCACGCTGTACACTATTCCGTCAAAAGGTTCATCAAAACTTTTGCGGGTATAGGCGTAGAAGCGTAACACGGCAAACTTGCAGCATTCTTCAGTAAGGGCTACGATCAAAATTGCTTTGACAGCCTGTTCTGCCATACTGATGCCCATATTGGCAGATAAAGCTTTTTCAATAAAGAAAGCAGGAATGATGCTGACCACACCCAGCAGGAAACTGACGATCAGCGTAATTTTAGGTTCCCGGTTATAGGCATCGCGGTGAAAGATAAAAAGGGAGATCGCTAATCCCGGTGCAATGGCCAAAGCAATATAATCCATAGAGATTTTTTTCTGAAAACATCAATGCACCGGTACGGCAGCCCGTTGCAGATACAGGCTCTAAATTACAGAAAGCTTTCTTCCTTTATGCATGAGCGGGATGGGGCAGAAAAGCATTCCTGAAAAAGCAGGGAAAAGAGCCAGCAGACGGGAGTTAACGGAGCAGACGTACAGGCTTGTTTTCCTTTTGAAGCGGGATCGCTGCTACTCTTTGGTTACTGCTGTCCTTTCGGGGTTTTTTTGGTTCGTCTTCCAGGGGACGAGATTCAGGCCCAAGCGAATCTCCGGGTTCGTATTCAAAAAAGTCCTGCTCCGTACCGGTACCCTGATCGTCACCTTCAGCAGCGGGGTTAGGATCCATATCACTGATCATTATATCGGCACTGTTCATTTCAATTTCTATTTCATCCGGTCGTACAAATTTTGCGCCCTTTTCGTATCCCAGTTTTTTATCGGCTAAAGTTTTCCGGAAAAAATATTCCGCAATTGGACGGGCAATGGAATTTCCATCGCTGGTGTTTCGCATAAAAGTATATTCAAAACCCACCCATGAGCCTGCCAGTAACTCTGGCGTGTATCCAATAAACCAGGCATCGGCGTTGTCATTGGTCGTTCCTGTTTTGCCACCCATTTCAGAAGCACCCACCCTTGTTCTCATCCCGCGGGCAGTACCTTTATCTACGGTTCCCTGCATCATGCGTGCCATAATATATGCCGTAACCTCACTCACTGCTTCCTTGCGATTGGCGCTGTAATCATAGCGTTTGATTACGTTTCCGTTCCTGTCTTCAATGCGGCTGATGGCAACAGGACGGGTGGAAAATCCCCTTCCTCCAAAGATTGTATATCCCCAAAGCATCTCATAAAGAGAAAGCTCACAGGACCCGAGTGCGATAGACGGGAAAGGCTTTACTTCGGTAGGAATGTTTAACCTGCGCAAAAAATCTACAAACTGTGCGGGCCCCACCATTTTCATAATATATGCTGTGGCGCAGTTTTTTGAATAAGCAAGGGCATTGGCCATACTAATTGTACCACCCGGGCATCGTTTACTGGCAGGCACCCAGCCTGATCCGGGAAAGAACTGGGCTGTATTTTCGCAATCAGTGTCCGGTGTAAATCCCCTTTCTTCCATTGCCTGGGTGTACAGCAGGGGTTTGATAGTGGAGCCCACCTGCCGCTTTGTTTTCAGGTTGACGTGGTCATTTTTATAGGTTTTAAAATGCAGACCGCCCACCCATGCTTTTATTTCGCCGGTTACGGGGTCCATTGCCATAAAACCTGCCTGTTCCATTTGTAAATGATACTTAATAGAGTCGAGCGGAGTCATGGATGTATCTTTCTCTCTTTTTACATTCCAGGCAAATACTTTCATCGGTACTTTAATGTCAAAGCTGGCTCTGATTTCCTTATCGCTCAGCCCGTCTTCTTCCAGGTTTTTCCAGCGTTCAGATTCTTTGATTGCTTTTTCCAGGATTGCCTCATGGCGGTTCCATATTCTGCCGGTCTTCATATCCTGCCGGGCATTGATGTATTTTTGCAACTGTGTCATATGCTGGGCAAGTCCCTCTTCAGCATATTGCTGCATTGGAATATTTATGGTTGTATAAATCCGCAGGGCATCGTCGTAGATATTATAGGGTTTCCCGTTAGATTTTGTGAGGTCTTTCAGCGCTTCCTTAATTTCTGTTTTCAGCACTTCCCTGAAATAGGGTGCATAGCCGGTGTTTTCGTCCAGGCGTTTGTAGTTGAGTTTAATTGGCTCTGCTTTTAACCGTTTGGCTTCCTCAGGGCTGATTTTTTTATTGGCTTCCATCTGGCTCAACACCACGTTGCGGCGTTCTAGTGCGGCCTTCGGGTTCCGAACCGGATTATAAATACTGTTTCCTTTCAGCATACCAATCAGCAAGGCCGCTTCTTCCACCTTCAGCCTGTCGGGTTCTTTTTGAAAAAAACTGCGGGAGGCATTCCGGATTCCATAAATATTATTTCCGAACGGCACCGCATTGAGGTATAGTGTGATGATTTCTTCTTTCGTGAAATTTTTTTCGAGCCTGATCGCAATGATCCATTCTTTCAGCTTTTCAATAACCCGCCATGCTTTGTTGCGGCTACCCTGGTCGAGTAGGGTTTTTGCCAGCTGCTGGGTAATAGTGCTTCCGCCTCCCTTCATACCAAGCGTAAGCACGGCTCTCAGTGTGGATTTAAAGTCAATACCACTGTGTTTGTAAAAGCGTTCATCTTCTGTTGCCACCAGGGCATTAATGAGGTGCGGAGAAATATCCCGGGACTTTATATTACTGCGGTTTCCTCTTTCTGTGTAATATTTGCCCATCAGTGTGCCGTCATCTGCATACACTTCCGATGCCTGCAGCAGTGAGGGATTTTCCAGTTCTGACAGGGAAGGCATCTTTCCAAAAGTGCCCAGTGCGGCCATTAAAACCAGCAGTGCAAATGATAAAAAGCCTCCAAAAAATATGATCCAGAAAATCCTGACTCCTTTTTTCATGTGTGGTTTTTTCATCTTTCAATTAAGCATTTCCGGTTTAAGGGGAGTAGCCTCAAATAAAAATCAGTTCTGTTTGTTCTTTATAGCCTGGCCCTCCCCGGGAGAAGAATCTTTTCGTTGCAGCCTTCCGGCCTGAAGCAGCAAGCGAAACACCTGCAGTAATCCGTTATTTGATAATGTATCATTCTGGTGCATGCTCACGGGTTCCTGATCATAATCTGCAACAAACTGGTTTATCAATGTGCATTCGAAAATACAAAAATCGGTGGGGGTAGAAACCGGAACGGCATTAATTTTTTGCCAAAACAAGCCGGGCAGTCTGGTCAAAACTTTCCGGGCCAGTACTGATCCAGAAAAATACGGTATGCCTCCACATCCTGTTTTTCTTTGAGCAGGTTAAAGTTTGCATCAGTAGCAATCAGGAAACTGTATTTACCCCCTTTGAGCCAGGGAATAATTTCAGTTGCCGTTCGGGGCCTGGTTTCGTTCACGTAGCTTAAGGCAGCATCTGCAGTGGCAAATGCTGCAATGAGCAGTACCCTGTATTCATCGTTGAGCTGGTACAGGTCCGTACTGAAGTTTTTATTATAGTATGTGTCTTTGTGATACCTGGAAAAGGCATTTTTTGTTTCATTGACAAAAACAGGATCTACCTTATGTAATACCAATAAAACGTAATGGGCTGCATCCGGTTTGAAGCTATAGGGTGAAAGCACAGGGGGGTCTTTTTTTGTACCACCAGAATCTACAGCAGGCTTTTCCGGAATCTGGTTGGGCTGAAGAGAAACCGTATCAGGGGCGAGTTTTACTTCCTCGGGTACGAAAGTTTTCCCGGCTGTAGAATCAGTGGCACGCTGCACAACCATATTTCTGAGCTCTTCTTCAATTTGCGCCCTGCGCCCCAGTACTTCAGCAAGCAGTGCCGCTTTTGGGGCAAGGGGAGAGGAGGCAAAACTACCTGTAATCTGGTTCAACACCTGCAGGGCAATACTGTCATTTCGCTGCCGGATGTGGTAGATGGCTTCAATGTACAGCAGTTGCGGAGTCCAGTAGTGCGTGCCGTATTTTTCGTCCGCATCTTTTTTCTGTTCCAGGGCTTCGGAAAATTTTCCTTCAATAAACAGGTCGTAAATCTGTTCATACTTTTTTGTGGCCGATTCTTTTTCTGACAGTTCAGGGTTTTTGCCGGTGGCGACAATGGCAGTCAGTTTACCGGAAGTAAATTTTTCTGACATGATTTTTTTGTACGCTTCTGCTTTTGCAGTGTTGCCGGTTTTCTGACAGCAATAATACAGGCTGAACAGTACATCCTCCATTTTTGAAAATCCTGGAAAATTATGGTACAGCCTTTCCAGTGTTTCGATCCCTGCCCCGCAGTCCTCCACTTCCTGGATATATGCTTTCCCCAGTGTATATAGCGCTTCCTGCAATGAATCGTTTGATGTTTTCATCTGTTCTTCAGTCAGTGGAAGCCCGGCATACAACGCATCAAAAGTAAGTTCGGTGGGGGCGGATTTTTTTTCATCCCCCTGAGTATTGATGCCGGGTTGATTCCTTCCCCCGGGTATCAGCCCGGTGAGTGCAGCGCTGCGCCTCCAGCTGTCTGCGTTTGGCCTGTTGCCCCAGCGGCTCCGGAATTCAGCCAGCCCCCTGTTTTTGGAAGCTGCGTTGTAAAAATACCATTCTCCTTTTTGTGCTGCAGTGGAAAACAGATTGTCCGGGGCCGAAACAGATGCAAAAGGGGATGTGGCCGGGGCTTCATCTTTGAGGCCCTGTTGCTTTCGTAATTCTTTCACCAGTTTTTTTACAAAATCTTTTCTTTCAGCTTCAGGCAGTGCAGCAATACGCTGCAAGCTGTCCTGCCGGTACATAATTTCATAGGAAGCAGCAATGGCTGTCAGCGATTTTTTCTTTACCATGATTGCCTCTGCATCTTTGAGCGAAGGGTCATTGAGGTTCATGCTGTCATAATAACTATGTGCCTGGCGGTACAGTCTTCGTTCATAGTGCAGTTCGGCAAGCTGGCGAAATGCTTTATTCCGTTGTGCCGGATTGTTGACAGAGACGGAAGTACTTTTTTGCAGCAGCCGGATGGCATCATCAGTCTGATTTCCTTCCAGCTGCATTTGTGCTGCCATATAATAAATGATATCCTGGTATTCCTCATATTTATCCTGCCGTGCCATTTTCAGCAGTTGGGCCACATTTTTTTCAATACTGGCTTCCCCCTTGTCTTTATTAGTTCGAATGGTTGCAAGCCTGGCATAGATCTCCAGTACCAGGTCAGTGCTGTGTGCAATTACCTTTTGGTAATTCTTTTCTGCTTCCTTGTTGTTTCCGGTCTGTTCAAAAAGCTGGCCTGCCAGGTACTCCCATCTTGCTTTTTCCTGCAGGCTGGCAGCATTGCTCAGTGCACGGGTCAGGTGCAGGGCTGCACTGTCCCACATATTTTGTTTATAATACCAGAATGCCTGTACTTCTTCCAGGTCGTTTTGCAGTCGTTTGGGAAAAGCCGGGTCATTGCGCAGGGTGATGATGAGACTGGCAGCCTCAGCCAGTTGGTCCTGGGCCAGAAAGGTTCTGATCTGCCAGATAAACGCATCATTCCGGCTAGGGGGCTCGGAAAAAATTTTTTTCGGCAGGCTTCTTTTTTCTTTTGTTGCAATACTCAGTGCAGAGTTACCATCCCTTGCACTGCCGATGGTCAGGTAATAGCCGTCCTTTTCTTTCGGGGCATAGGCATAATTGATAAATTGAAACATCAGGTATGCAGAATCAAATTTTTTTTGCAGGTAAAACGAAACGCCCCAGAGCAGGTACAAGTTGTCTGTCCAGTCGTTGCGCAGGTCGTGCAGGGCAATACCGGTAGATGCTTTGTAGGTGATGGAGTCCAGTTGTACAGAATCGGCAGCAGTTCTATCCAGGGAGTAATTGTAAAAAGGAAGCAGTTGGGAATAATCATCCGTATAAGCTTCTTTAGCCCGTTGCATGACTTCGTTCAGCTTATTTCCCGCATTGTAATAGTAATTGAAGTGGGTAAATGTGTTTTGCAAGAAACGTTTCGGAAGGGTAAACCGTCCCTGATCCGACTTTTCGGAGCGAAGGACCCTTTCATCATATTCTTTTGGTTTTTTGAGATTAAGGGAAAAACCCAGCTGAGCCGGCAATACCTGGCTGAACAGGAATAAGGCAAGGCAAAAACTGCTGACAACAATATTTCGGGTGAATCGCATTTTCCGGCGCAATCTAAATCCTTAATAACTGAAATTCAAATCTTTTAGTATAAAATTACGCCATTTTTTCTAACCATTTTCACCGGCCCCTGGTTCCGGAAACAGGAGCCAACCCGTACCTTTAATCTTCTAAATAATAGCGACATGATGAAACTGGATGCAGGCAACACATTGAAACGGCTGCGTAACCGCTACCGGCTGGTGGTAATGAATGATGATACGTATGAAGAAGTGGTAACATTTAAACTCTCCCGGCTGAGTGTTTATATCATGCTCAGCACCATTTTTGTGGTACTCGTGGGGCTCACTGTGGCCCTTATTGTCTTTACTCCGCTCAAATATTACATACCCGGTACAGGAACCAATTATAAAACAGTAATGGAGCTGAAGGAGCTGAAATACAAGGTAGATGAGATGGAGAAGCAAAACAAAAATAATATTCAGTATATTGACGGTATTAAAAAGGCATTAGCTGGCAGCGGGGGAGTGCTGGTTCCAGATACAGTACGCCTGAACATTCCGCCTGCAGAAAAAATTAATGAATAAAAAACAAGCGTATGTTTTCCGCAAAACCAAAATCAGAGTTTTCAGCTGCACCTGCATCAGGAAGCGCCACACTGATCAGTGCCGGTACGGTAGTGACAGGTGATGTTAAAAGCGATAGTGACCTGCGCATTGACGGAACAATTAAGGGGAATATTCATTGTGCTGCAAAAATTGTGATCGGGGCATCGGGTATTGTTGAAGGAGATATGATTGGGCTCCATGCAGATATTATGGGAAAAATTGAGGGCAATATCCGTGTCAGAGAACTGGTACAACTCCGGGGCGAATCAGTGATTCATGGAAATATTTTTGCAGGCAGGCTGCAGGTGGAACCTTCTGCCACCTTCAACGGGCAATGCCATATGGGTGCCAATATTGTGGAGATGAACAATAATGAACAGCAGGCAGCAGCCCGGTAACAAAAAAGATACCGGTAATAATCAACGTTTTTTTATGCGCTATGCCGCACTGGGAACACAGATGCTGGTGGCCATTGGGCTTTCTGTTTTTGGAGGTTTGAAAGCTGATGCATGGCTCCATACTTCCCCGTTGCTGGCTGCATTGTTACCTTTGCTGGTACTTGCAGGAATATTTGTTAAACTCTACAGGGATACAAGCAGAAATGACAATGAAAACTAACGCACTGCGGCCGCTCCGCATCCTCTTTTTTCTTTTTACAACCATTACGCTTATTTGCATTGCCGGCCGTGTGTGGCTGCAGTCGCAGGGCATTGATGCCATTTTGGTTCTATGCGCCAATCTTTTGTTTTTTATGGTGCATGGCGGTTCTTTTCTGCTGCTGAGCAAATCCTTGCAGCAGGAAAACCCCCGTGCCTTTGTCCGTGCCATGATGGCCGGTTTCATGTTTCGGTTTTTCCTGGTAGCCATTGCAGCTTTTGTGTATATCATGATACAGAAAAAAAATATAAACAAACCAGGGCTGTTCATCAGCGCCGGATTGTACCTGTTGTATATCTTGGCTGAAACTACTTTGCTGGTTCGGCTGCTGAAGTCAAAAAAACATGCCTGTTAAAGAAGTTTCCGTGAATCATTTGAGGTATTATCTTCCCGGCGGCACAACCGAGCGGGTTGTAACCTTATTGCAGCAATATCGTGTGCATTTGCGGATTACCAGGGAGCGCAGATCTGTGCTGGGTATGTACCGGCATTTGCCCAGGCATGGCATACATCAGATCAGTATTAACGGAAACCTGAACGCTTTTTCATTTCTGATTACCCTGCTGCACGAACTGGCACACCTGGTTTGTTATGAACAGCATGCCCGGTCTGTGCCGCCACATGGCAGGGAGTGGCAACAATTGTATGCCGGATTGCTGAAGCAGTTTTTGCAGCAGCAAATTTTTCCGCCCGATGTGGAAGCAGAACTTTCCCGGACACTCAACAAACCGGGAGCTGCTGCCTGTGCCGAAGAAGACCTAATGCGGGTGCTGAAAAAATATGACGACAAAGCCGGCGGGCAGGTTCTTGTGGAAGAACTGCCGGAGGGTGCTTTTTTCACCTTCCGGGATGGCAGAATTTTTCAGAAAGGAGAAAAGCTGCGCAAGCGCTATAAATGTACTGAACATAAAACCGGGAAATTGTATTTATTCAGCGCCCTGTGTGAAGTATTACCGTTTTCCACGCACTGATCTCATTCGGGCAGGGAGCTTACAGTTTTTTCAGCATCCACAGGCTGCAACCGGTATGCCCGCTGTTGCCCATCGGGCCACTGAGATACTCAAAGCCGAATTTGGCATATAGATTCAGGGCCTGCTTGAGTTCAGGCATGGTTTCAATATAGATTTTCTGGTAGCCGAATGAGGCTGCTTTTTCCATACAATTTTCAATGAGAGTGCGGCCAAGCCCAAGGCCCCTTGTTTCGGGAAGCAGGTACATTTTTACCAGTTCGCAGGTATCATCCGGTAATCCGGGTGTGGGATATATACCCGCTCCGCCGGTAATCGTACCGTTTGTTTCTACCACAAAATACCAGGAACGACCCTGCTGAAACAGTTCAAAGAGTGAATCTGTAGTGTGGTCGTAATATACCGTGCCGGGATGGTTAGCACCAAATTCTTTCAGTGTATCACGGACAATGCGGGCAAGGGCAGGGTTGTCGGATGGCTGAATGGGGCGTATGAGGGGGTTCATGCTGCAAAGATAAAACTTAGAAGGGCAGGGTGCTTGTCTGAACCCGGATTGGGGAAGATTATTGGGATAGTTGATTTTAGGGGCAGGAGCGACATGTGAATGAAACGAATAAATAAAATAATCAAAGCCATGGTTCGTGTCTTCACGAACTATAATCCCTGATCGCATTATCAATCTAGATCGCTCCTACGGAGCGAAGCCATTATATGTACGTAATTCTTCTACCAACTTATTCGCCTTACCTGGGCGATCTTTGTTCATCTTAACCTGTCTATTTACCTGCAGGAAGCACGCAGGGTAGCCCTGCAACTGGTTACATACTAAAAAACCCGGTCAGTGACCGGGAATTCGTTTCAGGCAACAATGTAAATGAGTTATGCATTATGCCACAGCCTGCTTCACCAGCTCTGCTGCTTCGCTGAGTAAGATTGCAGACTGCACTTTCAGTCCGCTTTCATCAATCAGTTTCTTGGCTTCTTCGGCATTGGTTCCCTGCAGACGCACAATAATGGGTACCTGAATATTGCCCATATTATTATAGGCATCAATGACACCCTGGGCTACCCGGTCGCAGCGAACGATACCTCCAAAAATATTGATGAGGATGGCTTTTACCGCCGTGTCTTTTAAAATGATTTTGAATCCTGCTTCTACGGTTTGTGCATTGGCCGTACCTCCCACATCAAGAAAGTTAGCCGGTTCGCCTCCGCTTAACTTGATCATGTCCATCGTGGCCATTGCCAGTCCGGCGCCATTGACCATGCAGCCTACGTTGCCATCCAGTTTTACAAAATTCAGGTTGTACTTGCCTGCTTCTACTTCAGTTGGATCTTCTTCCGATACATCTCTCAGCGAGGCAAGTTCCGGGTGCCGCATCAAAGCATTTTCGTCCAGATTCATTTTGCAGTCAACGGCCACCACCCGGTCGTCAGCCGCTTTGAACAGCGGGTTAATTTCCAGCATAGAGCAGTCGAGCCCCACATAGGCATTGTACAGCTGGGTTACAAATTTAACGCAGTTCTTAAAGGCCTCGCCGCTGAGGCCCAGGTTGAAGGCTATTTTTCGTGCCTGAAACGGCTGCAGTACGCCGCCGGGATGCACCCATTCTTTAAAAATTTTTTCGGGGGTATGATGAGCGACCTCTTCAATGTTCATACCACCTTCTGTACTATACATAATCACATTCTGACCTTTGCTGCGATCGAGCAGAACAGACAAATAAAATTCTTTTCGTTCCGAGGGGCCGTCGTAATACATATCCTGAGCGACCAGCACTTTATTTACAATTTTACCGGCAGGCCCGGTTTGCAGTGTCACCAGTGTGCCGCCCAATATGTTGCGGGAGATCTCACTGACTTCATCCAGGTTTCTGGCTACCTTCACACCATTCATTCCGGTTTCTTTTACCGTGCCTTTGCCCCGGCCGCCTGCGTGAATCTGTGCTTTGATGACGGCAAAGGGGCTTGCAAATTGTGTTTTGATCTGCCGGTAGGCTTCTTCGGCTTCACTGACTGTGGTACAGGCAATTCCTTCCTGTACCGGTACATTGTACTTCTTTAATAATTCTTTTGCCTGGTATTCGTGCAGGTTCATCCTGAAAAATTTTGCGGCGAAGATAAATCTTAGCGGTTAGTTTCCGGGTACTGATTACATGTTTTTTTACCTTGTGTCATGTTTCGCCTGTTACTGCTCCCGGTTTTGTATTTGATTTGCTGCAGTCCGGTACAAAAAATCAATGTACCGGAGCGGCATTCCAGTCTTGGCGGATCAGCCTTTTACAAACAGGCATCTGCAATGGCCCGTGCGGAACGGGATTCCTTTGCTGTGCAGGAAGTGCTGCGTGGAAATGTCCCCTCTTTTTTTACGAGCCTGGTACCTGTTCAAACCAGCCTTACTGATGCGGGATCAGGAAAACAAATTCATGCCACTTATTATGTTTCGCCTGATTACCTGTCAGTAGGTACCGATGAAGACTGGGCCCGCATTTGCATGAGCCCGATGGCAGCTCAAATTATTGCAGACAGCCTGCATTGTTTTTTACCGACCCGAAAAATGGTTGATGAAATTTACCGGGCAGCGTCAATCAAGCTGGAGCCTGTACCCCTGTTTGCATTCAGGGACAGTACGCCAGTCATGTGGCAGCATCATCTCATCATTGAAGGACAGCGAAAGAGCCGAAGTGGCCTGGTAGCCGGAATCAAAAAAGATGTGGTACTCAGCGGACTTGTAAGCCGGGATACCAAACCAAACCGGGTGGCTATTTACGGCTGGCACCGGAGTGACGGTAAGCCCATACAGCCCTTGTACACCGGGCATGTAAACTGGTATGTGGATTACAGTCATGGCATACGACTGGTGTACCGGAAAATAAAAGTGCAGGGCCGGTGGATGGATTATACCGAAATATTGAAGCATCCGGTTTATTATAAATTGCTGTGCGATGAGGAGTATTGTGATTTTTTCAGGTACCCGGTCGCATTCTGATGCATGGGGGCAAAGACAGGTTGACCGGGTATACAGTATTTGCATGATTGATCTCCATCTGTTCACAAATCAATTGTATGAGGCAGCGGCCTGAGTATCTTGTCCTAATTTTTTGTTAGGTTTGCCATTTAGTGAAGCAATTCAAATAAAACACAAATTCATGGGAAAAAAAGGACTTAAAGCATTTGAAGAAACCGTAGCATATCTGAAAAATCAATATAGTGAAATTCCTGTTGTGGGTATTGTGCTGGGCAGTGGCCTGGGAAATTTTACAGAATCGTTGAGTGTGGAAAAAGAAGTTGCGTATGAAGACATTCCGAATTTCCCGGTCTCTACGGTAGAGGGGCATAGCGGAAAATTATTGTTTGGTAAGCTGAGCGGCAAAACTGTTGTAGTGATGGCGGGCCGGTTTCATTATTATGAAGGGTACAAACCCCAGGATGTTGTATTTCCTATACGGGTGATGAAATTGCTGGGTGTGCACACGCTGTTGCTTTCCAATGCGGCAGGCAGTGTCAATCCATCGCACCAGGTGGGCGACCTGATGATCATCCGTGATCATATCAGTTTTTTTATGCCCAATCCGCTGGTCGGGAAAAATAAATCCGGGCTGGGGCCACGGTTTCCGGATATGAGCGAACCGTACCGGAAGCACCTGATTGAAAAAGCAAAGGCCATTGCAGCATTGCACAATTTTGATGTGAAGGAGGGAGTGTATGTTGGGGTCACCGGCCCTACATTTGAAACAAGGGCTGAATACAAACTGGTACAAATTGCCGGTGGAGATGTGGTTGGGATGAGTACTGTGCAGGAAGTCATTGCTGCCAACCATGCCGGCATGGATGTGTTTGCCATGAGCGTGGTTACAGATATGGGAATACGGGAAGAAGAAAACGTCATCACACATGATGAAGTGCTGGCTGCTGCACGGGAGGCCGAACCCAGGATGGCGCTTCTTTTCAAAGAACTGGTTGCAGCTATTTAACGCAGTATTTGAATGCAGCAAGATACCTTTGCCTCGCAGACCATCGCTTTTTTTGCCAGCCCGCTTAATCGAAAAATTCTGTTTGCCTGAACCTGAAAAAATCATACATGCTTACAGGACTGTTCCTGGTTCTGGTCATAACCTGCAGCGCACAGGAAACAGAAGTTCGGAATATTGGCAACCGCATTCAGCAGCGGGTGGGGGGCCTGCGGAGAAATGTGGGATCATCCGGTACAGCTGACAGCCTTCGGCGCAGAGACAAGCATGAAGATTCGATCAGCATTTATTTTCGCTATGCTGACTCCACGGGAATGTACCTTTTGGATTCATCAGTCACTGATTTTTGTAACAGGTATCCTGTACCTGCTACACATGTGTATCTGGGAAATACCGGGCTTGCCAGCAGGTCAATTCTTTTTCAGCCTGCACGTCAGTCTGGCTTCGATCCGGGCTTACATGCATTTGATGTATATAAATGGAACATGGAGCAGGTCCGGTTTTTTCAGACAACCAGGCCCTATTCTGAAATTAATTACCTGCTTGGCAGCAGGGTGGAGCAGATTATTGAGGTGATGCATACACAAAATATACGGCCTGCCTGGAATGTATCATTCCGGTACCGGCTGATTAATTCACCTGGTTTTTTCCAAAACCAGCAAACCAACCACAATAATTATTTAATTACTTCCCGTTACCAGTCAAGAACCCAGCGCTACACTAATTATTTCGTATTACTCGGAAACAAACTGCAGGCGGCAGAAAACGGGGGCATCATTGATACCACCGGTATTCTGGATGATCCTGTGTACAAGGAGCGGTACAACATTACAACTTACCTGGGCGGGGTCAATCCTTTCTCTTCCAATTTTTTCAGTACCCGGATGAATACGGGAAATAAATACAATGAATTTTCCATACTTCTGCGCCAGCAGTATGATTTTGGGCGCAAAGATTCAATTGTAACCGACTCCACCATAACGCCATTGTTTTATCCGCAAGTCAGGCTGGAGCACACAATTCGTTACGATAAACTGGATTATACATTCCTGGATAATGCTGCAGATTCTATGTATTACCAGCTTCGCTATGACACAACATTGAGCCGCTACAAAGATTCCCTGTTACTAATTGACAGATGGCAACTGATCAGTAATGATTTTTCTGTGTACACATTTCCGGATGCCATGAACCAGCACCAGTTTTTAAAAGCCGGGCTGTCGCTGCAGTACTATCATGGCAGGTTTGGAGGAGGCTCCCATGCATTTCTGAATACGGCCGGCCATGCAGAATACAGAAACCTGACCCGCAACAAGGTCTGGGAGATGGAAGCAAAAGGACAGTTATTTTTTACGGGGTACAATAAAGGAGACTTTGATGCCTTTATCAGTTTGCAACGAATGCTGGGAAAGAAAGCAGGGTATCTGAAACTGGGTTTTGAAAACAGTAACCGGATGCCGGCCTTTTTATTTGACAGTCGCAGCAGTTTTTATTTCAGTCAGCCGTCCGTGAGCCTGAAGAAAGAAAACAGTACACATTTGTTTACCAGCTATTTTGTTCCTGGATTGCGGCTGCGTTTGTCCGGTGATTATTTTCTGCTCACAAACTACCTGTATCTGCAGGATTATTATATGATAAAACAGGAGCCTGCTTTATTTAATGTATTGCGGGTTACAGTACAAAAAACATTCAGGCTGGCAAAACACTGGAACTGGCATTCAGAAATTTTTTTGCAGCAGCAGGTTGGGAATGCCCCTGTTCATATGCCATGGTTTTACACAAGAAACCGGATTGCGTATGAAGGCAACCTGGGCTTCAAAAACCTGGACATAGCCATGGGGGCTGAAATCCGCTACAGGCCACCCTATAAAGCAGATTATTATTCACCTGTACATGGCAGATTCTTTTTGCAGGACAGCCATACCATCCGCAACAGGGTTCCGGATATTTCAGCCTATGTTCATTTTCGCATCCGGCCTTTTAAGGCCTTTATCCGGGCAGAAAATCTGAATACCTGGCGCAAGTTACCAGGCCAGGGCTTCGGGTTTACGAATAACAACCTGGTTACTACAGGTTATGCCATGCCCGGTTTGCAAATTAAACTGGGGGTCTATTGGAGTTTTGTGAACTGATTTTAAAAAAAACACAAAAAGCCGTCCCTGTTTTTTTTTTCGCTATGGATATTTATCTTTGTAAGCGGATGAAAAAGGCTATTGCTGCCATATCATTGTTTTTTTATGTTACTGCCACATGCGGTCTTGTCATCAATTCCCATTACTGCATGAAGCGGCTGGTATCTGTTGAAATTAATTTCATGGAAAGGCAGGCCGAAGAATGCAGCCTTTGCGGCATGGACCTGCATGGCAGTGATAATGGTTGCTGCCATAATGAGTCACTGGTGGTAAAACTGGTGCAGGACCAGGTAAATGGTCCGGTTGCACAGTTTGACCTCAACCCGGCTAAGTTTATAAACAGCCCCAGCACTTCTGTGTTACAACTCCTGATGCAAGAGATAGAATTTGTATCCGGTTCTTATTTTTATCCACCTCCTTTATCCGGACCCCCGGATCTGTATCTTCAGAATCGTGTCTTCAGAATTTGAGAAACAGCCAGAACAGGCTGCATAACTGCGCCCGGATGCGCAGGTTACAAATGAATATTTTCTCAATTCAAATCTTTAATAAAATGAAAACAATAAAATTTGCGTCAATCGTTTCTTTTTTTCTCCTTTTATCAGGAATAGTTTCCGCTCAGTCAAAAACTGAAAGTTTCAAAGTTGCCGGCAATTGCGGTATGTGTAAGACCCGCATTGAAAAAGCTGCTAAAGATGCCGGCGCTACTGAGGCCAGCTGGCAGGCAGAAAATAAAATGTTGACTGTTACATACGAAAGCAGTACTACTACTGCTGCAAAAATTCAGCAAAAAATTGCAGAAGTAGGACATGATAATAATGGGCTTGTTGCCGCCAATGATGTGTACAACAACCTGCCGCCCTGCTGCAAATATGAAAGGGAGTCTGATGCTGCCGGAGTATCTGAGAAGAAAGCCTGCGAAAAGGATGGCAAAAGCTGCAAAGGCGATGATCAGTGCAAAGATGCAAAAGGCAAGAAAGCAAAGAAAGGAAAGAGCTGCTGTAGTGATACTGAAAAAGCAAATTGCAGCAAAGAAGGTAAAAGCTCTGGTTGCTGTAAGAAATCCTGATTTTTTCCTGGGTGCGGGAATTCCTGAACCGGATTTTCTGCAATAAAGGCCGCAATGCTGCTGCATTTTTTGCATGCAGCATTGCGTTTCCTGGTTCGTTTTTTTCTCTTTGGCAGCAAGCCCGCCACATACATTATTGCAGATATTCAAAGGTTGCAGGATCTGCACTTCAGAAAAATACAGCGCATGATAAATAAGACCATTCTTTGTATGCTGCTATGCTGTTTCGGCATAGAACCTGATGTGACGGCACAGCCGGTACAGGGATCGTTTGCAAAAGAAATTGCATTGCCCAATGCTACAGGCGACAGCATTCGTTTATCAACCTTAAGGGGCAAAGTGGTGTTGCTCGATTTCTGGGCATCCTGGTGTGCACCCTGCCGTATATCCAATAAGGGGCTGGTGAAAATTTACTCCAGGTTCAGGAAAAAAGGGTTTGAAATTTTGGGCGTTTCCCTTGATACAGATAAAGAAAAATGGTTGCGGGCTATTCAAAAAGATAAAATTACCTGGTTGCAGGTAAATGACCCGGGTGGATGGAATGCGCCCACAGCTATCAATTGGAGCGTGGATGCCATCCCCACTTCTTACCTTATTGACCGTGATGGCAGGTTGCTTGCCATGGACCTGGCAGGTAAGCCACTGGAAAAAGCGCTGGAAAAGTTGCTGGATGATGATGAGTATTGACTTTTTGATTTCAAAAGATTACGTGATATCTACTATAAAATTTATGCCGGGCTATCTTCTCTTGCCTGCACGTTTTATGGCAGGTATCATGATCAAAACAAAAAAAAATGAAGAAAATATATTTTGCGCTAGCCGTGTTGTCAATGTTGTGCGCATTGCCACAACTGTCGGCGCAGGGGCAAACGCAACACACCGGGGATAGTACAGTGAGCATTCCGGTATCTGGTGTATGCCAGATGTGCAAAGACCGGATTGAAGGTGCAGCCAAAGGCCGGGGTGTACGTCTTGCAGTTTGGGATATGAATAAGAAAGTACTGACAGTAGTTTTTAATCCGGGATCGGTCACTATTGATAAAATCAGGAAAAGGGTTGTGGAGGCGGGCCATGATGCATGGCCTCTCAAAGCCGATAATGATATATATGCTGCACTGCCTGCTTGCTGTCTTTATAGGGACATCAAGGATGACGATCAGATCGTTCACCCGGAAAAAACACTGACCAGCCCGGATGATACAACCGGCACAGGAAAAATTACTGGTGTGGTTATGGAAGAAGATAAGAAAGGAAATTTTGCACCCCTGCGCGGGGCCTCAGTGGTTTGGCTCGGCACACAATACGGAACGACTACTGATTCCAACGGTGTATTTGTTCTGAACCGCATGAAAGGCGGTGGCAAACTGACGGTTAGTTATGCCGGGTATGCACCAGATACCTTGACAGCCGATCCAACAGGCGATATGATCATTTTACTGGCTCCGGGTGTCAAACTGGGCGACGTTACTGTGTATGCCCGTCAGAAAACGTCTTATGTATCCTCGTTGGGGGCAGTGCGTACACAGGTGATGACAGAAAAAGAACTTTTTAAAGCGGCTTGTTGCAACCTGAGTGAAAGCTTTGAAACCAATCCGTCTGTTGATGTATCGTATAATGATGCCATTACCGGATCGAAACAGATTCAATTGCTGGGTTTGAGTGGTAATTATACTCAGTTATCTGTAGAAAGTATGCCAGGGCCACGAGGGCTGGCCACCGCACAGGGATTAAATTTTATTGCGGGACCCTGGGTGGAATCCATCCAGTTGAATAAAGGTGTGGGTTCTGTTGTCAATGGATTTGAAAGCATCGCAGGACAGATCAATGTGGAGCTGAAGAAACCGGAACAAGCGGATCCGTTCTTTTTTAACTTTTATATCAACAGCGCTGCAAAATCTGATTTGAATGTTGTAATGGCCCGTAAACTGGGAAAACGCTGGAGCACAGCATTGTTGCTTCACGATAATTTCATGACCAGAAGCAATGTGGATTTTAACAAAGATGGGTTTCGTGATATGCCTGCCGGCAACCTCTTCAGTGTTATCAATCGTTGGAAGTATAGTGATGGTAAAAACTGGGAGGCACAGGCCGGGATCAAAGTGCTGGAAAGTAACCAGATTGCCGGTGAAACAGAATTTGAGCCTGAAAAGCACAGGTTAGGGACTGTTTTCTACGGGGTGGGAATGAAGACAAGTCGTTATGAAGTGTTTGGCAAAATTGGATATGTCTTTCCGGAGAAAAGATATAAAAGCATCGGGCTGCAGGTATCGGCATACAGCCACTTGCAGGATTCGTATTTTGGAACAACGGTGTACGATGGCAGGCAGAAGAATCTATATGTTAACCTGATTTACCAGTCGCTGATCGGCACTACCACACATAAGTTCCGTACCGGGATCAGTTTCAATTCCGATTCATACAACGAATTATTTAAAACAGACAGGTACAGGCGCACAGAAAATGTACCTGGAACATTTTTTGAATATACATACAGTCCGGTCCCCAATTTCAATGCCGTGGCAGGTGTTCGGATTGATTACAATAATCTTTATAGCTGGTTTGCCACAGCACGCATGCATCTCCGGTACGAACCCGTGAAAGGAACAACAATCCGCATCAGCGCAGGAAGGGGACAGCGAACTGCAAATATTTTTGCAGAAAACAATGCTGTGTTCGTCAGTGGAAGACAGGTGCAGGTTGTTTCATCCTATTTCGGCAAGGCTTATGGGTTAAGCCCGGAAGTAGCCTGGAATAAAGGAATCAGTATAGACCAGAAACTCCGCCTTTTTAACCGGAATGCCCTTTTCAGCCTGGAATATTTCCGGAACGATTTTCGCCAGCAAGTGATTACAGATGTGGAAGATGCGCATAAAATTTATTTTTATAACCTGACCGGAAAATCTTTTTCGAATAGTGTGCAGGCGGAGCTTTCAATGGAACCAGTCCGCAAACTGGATGTTCGCATTGCGTGGCGTTTTTTTGATGTACAGTCTGCCTACCGGGGTCATTTGATGGAGAAACCTTTTACTGCAAAGCATAGGGCATTTGCCAATTTTGCCTACGAATACCGGGGCTGGAAGTTGGATTATACGGTAAATTACATTGGCCCCAAACGGATTCCCTTGCTGGAAGACAGTATGAGCCATGAATTCAACAGTTCATACTCTGAGGCTTATTTCCAGATGAATGCTCAGGTCACGAAAACACTCGGCAAGAAAAAAGCAATTGATGTGTATGCAGGTGGAGAAAACCTGACCAATTTTATGCAGCACGATATGATCATCAGCCCGGATACGCCATTCGGGGCAAATTTTGATGCTTCCATGATTTGGGGGCCGGTAAACGGGCGGCTCATTTATGCGGGCATACGATACAGGGTAAAGTGAACCGTAAAACTAGAAGAAATTTCTTTCAGGGCTTAGTTTGGACGTTTGTCCTTACTGAGCCCTGTGTTATTATGGAATACATTGCAATCCGGGCTTTTTCTGATTTTTTTGGAAAGGGCAACAGGCCCTTGGATGAGCGGCTGTTAGCGTAGTATAACTTCATCAATCTGGTTCAGTGTATCAGGGTTCAGCACTTTCAGCCGCACAGATTTACCCTGTACATAAAAGAGGCAAATTGCATTTTCCACACTAAAGGCCTTTGTATGTTCACTCCAGGGAAGTTTTTCCTGTCCATAGTAAGGAGCACCAGCTGCTCCATTGTTGATCTGGTATAGTGGTCTTGATACGTTCACTTTTTTAAAGGGATAATTTTCCGGGTAGATGACCACATCCCTTGTCAGTTTCATTCGGTTGTAATTGTGTTCATCGCCGGTGAGCACGGCCAGTACCTTTTTGCTACGGTTAATCAGTATATCAAGGTATTCATCTCTTCTTTCTATGATTCCTTTCTCCACAGGTTTGCCTGCTACAAAACTCCTTTTTTTGTTGTTGCCGCTATACCACATATCATCAGCACTGTGTCCGCCATTCGGGAAAACCGGTGTGTGCTGAGTCACGAAAATATGGTCAATGGCAGGATCAGTTTCCAGTTTTTGAATGGTGCGTTTGAGCCAGGCAAGTTGGTTATCCATGATATACCCGTGCAACCCGCCTCCGGTGCTGCTATCGCGGCTGACGGAGGGTGCATACCAGTAATTGCTGTTGAGGACAATCATCGCTACATTATCGTAGGAATAATAATATACATTCTCTCTGTATGATGGAAAATC
The DNA here is from genome assembly GCA_964473035.1 of uncultured Chitinophaga sp. Classification (GTDB taxonomy): domain Bacteria; phylum Bacteroidota; class Bacteroidia; order Chitinophagales; family Chitinophagaceae; genus JJ008. The sequence goes on along the minus strand of CAYYMK010000001.1, from coordinate 259,889 downwards.
GGTTGTTTCGGGGCTGAAATCATAGTTGCTGCCGTCTTCACCGGGAGGCCCGTTTTCTGGATTTACAAATGCATCGCTGAAAGCCTTTTCGGCCGAATATGTTTCAAAAGGAAATTTATCTACGAATGCGACCTGTTTTCCGGATGAATCACGGAAAATATGCCCCAGCGCCTCATGGTTGCCCTGACCTGTGTAAAAGGGGATATAATGCCAGAATGGCCCCACTGCATTTTTCCAATTGCTGTATTGAACTGCTAATTCTTCCGGGTTGGATAGGTATCCGTTGATCATATCGCCAGTAAATTGAACGAACGCTGCCTTTTGCTGAAAGGCAAGAGCAGCCAGTTTTTTCATGATATAGGCATTGCTGCCATAAATATTTCTTTCACCGCCGCCAGTGGCGCTGCGGCTGTCACTGGCATAAGCGAACACAAAAGGTTTGCGGCTTCCTTTTTTAGGAGCAGTTTCAAAATAATACTGCTGAGTGAAATTACCTGCACGTACTGTGTAAGGATATTTGCGGCCGGGTAGCAGACCTGTCAGTTTTATTTCATGGCGGGATGCCGGAATTGCCTGGCGGTATATACGGTTGCCTTTTACTTCAATCACAGATGTGCAGGGTTGCGTAACAGAGAACCAAATCACGGCTTCTGTTTCTGTGATATGGCTGACAAATGGTCCTTCGTATATAGAAGGAACCACTTCAAATGGTCCGACCCCTTCTGCTGCCACACTGCCATCAAAGACTAGTATTCCTTTTTCGCTGATCAACCGGTAACCAAGTACAAATTGTTTGTTTTTGGCCCAGCCTACAAAATCATAAACACTCTTAAAATCATTTTTAATATTGATGGATGCTTTGCCGTCTTTAAGCGGAACTGTGAAGCGAAATACGGGTAAAGGGTGGGGGGCTTTACCGTAGGGTATCATGCCGTAGGTTATACTTCCCTTAAATGAACCAAAATCAAGTGCAATGCCATCCTCTGTGCCTGTCGGTTTGCCAAGCAAACCCGGAATACTGTATTGAGGAGCTGCAGTATCTGCATAATAACGCAATCTGTCTTTCGCAAAATAAAGCCTGCCAGATTCATCGTAGTGTATATTGGAATACGATGAGGGTACGGCAGGTAGCTGTGCTTTCAGGCTAACCTGTAAGCCCAGCAATAAAACAAAAAGTGAAGTTGATTTCATAATTAAATTTAGGACCTGACGGAGTCTCAACTGTCAACCGTGAACTGAATGTGGGAAAATGGTTCTTTTCAATGGCATTGCATTGATTACTGACATGATCAGTTACCAATAATCCTTCAGAAACACAGTACGATCTTTTGATATTACAACAGGTTGTTTATTTTTCAAAATAACAAAGACTGCCCCCCACCCATTCCTTATCCTTATTGTAACGCACCCCGATCATTTTTCCTTTGCTCAGGCGGGCCAGGTTATTGACTGGCACAGGTCGTGCAGCAGCTTTTTCCCAAAAATAAAAAATCCTGATTTCTGCACGGGCCGGTACATCAGGCGTTTCAATTATGTCGGTATATTTTACTTTGCGCTGCAGGATCCAGTTTTCGGGGTCATCAATTTTGTGAATATCATTCGCTGTCACATCAATGACTACGCCCTGCCCGGCAAAAGAAAACAGCGGCTTGAGTACATAATTTTCCAGGTCGTCCGGAATTTGCTTTATTTCATTAAGATACCAGGTATCGGGAATATAGCGGTGCCGCAGCATCGGCAGTGTATATTTACTGATCTTGTAAAACCAGTTGGGATGGGGACACCAGTCTGTTTCCAGCTCTTCAAAAAAAAGCTTTCCCTTTTCCTGCACTTCAGGAGGTTGCTGTTTCAGTTCATCAAAAATGACACGGTTGTAAATTCTTTTTACTTCTGTTTTCTTCCCGTTCAGGTTGTAAAAAAGTTTTTTCCCTTCCTGCTGCAGTTCTGTCAGGCAAACCATTTTGATTCCAAGATATGCTTCCGTACAGAAGAAATCAATTCTTGTTTTTTGTTTGCGTGGAAATATTTCCAGTAAAATGACGTGTTGCGGTTCATGGCCCGCTAGTATTATTTTTTTCAACAGTTGCAGGTAACTATCTCTGCTATGCCCTCCCAGGTAGCAGTCAAATTGTTCCGGTATATTAAAATGAGTACGGCAAATATCGTCCAGCATCACTTCATATGCAAAAAGGGAAGGGAATCCCTGCATTTCGATCAGCTGCGGTTCCATTTCTCCAGAGGCATTGCTGCAAATGCCAAAGTCAAAAGCAATAAAATCAGGTTGTCCTTCATTGCCGGGAACCATCAGTTGCGGCGGGATAGCGGCTTTTGTAAGCTCACTGAATCCTGGTTCTGCGATGATATCTACAATGCTTTCACAGGCGTCCAGTATTTTTTTTTTGAAATCTTTCGGAATAAAAACCGGTGTTTCCGCCACCCTGAAATCTAACTGGCCGGGAAAAGCTGCGTTCAGGCTATTTAGAAATGTATCATATTGCTCTTTGGAAAACTGGCTGTTAAATGATTTTCTGATCAGGGGTATCATACACTTGCTGTTTGCACGGGAAGATACAAAATGAATACTTGTGCCTTATATTCTGTCAGATTAATTGTTCCTCAAACTGTTCAATTAACTGGTTCAGGAAATTGGGGATGACATGCGCATGCGTCCATAATATTTTATCAGGGTCTTTCAGGTGTTCAATCATACTGTTCAGTTTGGCTTCACCATGATTTTCAATCACTGTTTTTCGCTTCTCATCAGTATTGAGGTACAACAGCATTCCGTCTGCATCTGCTTCAGGATGAAATTGGGTTCCGATCATATAGTCATTGAACCGAATAGCCATTACAGCCCGTTCAAAGGGAACATGGGGCCGGTATTTTTCGATACAAAGAATAGTTGCACCCATTTCCGTCAGCAGGTTGTGGTTCGGTTGTATGACCTGGTAATCTCGGCTGTCCACTGCATAAAATGGATCTTTCAGGCCATCCAGCACAGGCTCTGAATATCCGGCGTCCAGCATGTGCACGGGGAACACACCAAATGCTGTTGATTTTCTTTTGCAAACAATACCTGCATTAAAATACCTGCATGCCAGCTGAAAAGAGTGGCAAATAAACAGGACATGTTTTTTTTGTGTGGTGGAAGGATTTTGGTTCCAGCGAATGATGGAATCGAGCCATCGGCACCAGGCAATATCCCAGTCGTCAAACCTGGTAGAGAGCGGACTACCCGGGCCCCCGGTTGAGATATAAATATCAAATGCTGTTTCCGGAATTTCCTTGCGTTGCCGCACATCAAATTCTTTCAGCACCAGGTCAATGTCGTTTTCCCTGGCCCAATTGTGTACAAGAGTGCGGATGCAACGCATGCCCTGGTTTGTCATGCCTTCATAAAGATCAAGGATGGCTACTTTCACCGTCCTTTTATCAGTCCAGTTCATCGGCCAAACATAAGGATTTCCTGAAGTAACCAATATGATTTGTCAACCCGGAATTACGCACAACTGTGGATTCTTTTATTTTCGGGATCAGGATTTTTTCTCATAGACCTTTTCACCACCCAGGAAAGTCATCAAAACAGTAGCTTTCAGCACGGCTGTAGCATCAGCTTCCATCAGGTTGGTATCAAGAATTACAAAATCTGCTGCTTTCCCTTTTTCGATGCTGCCTTTTTCGTTTTCTTCAAAATTGGCCCTTGCGGCCCATATGGTCATCCCCCGTAGTGCCTCCTGCCGGCTCAATGCGTTTTCCATCTGGTAGCCGCCATTCGGATAGCCGCTGGCATCTTTCCGGAATACGGCTGCAAAAAAAGTTTTCAGGGGAGAAATATCCTCAACAGGAAAATCGGTACCAAGGGGTATCCAGCCATTTTGTTGCAATAATTGCTTGTAAGCGTATGCTCCCTTTTCCCGTTCAGGGCCAAGCCGGGCACCTGCCCAATACATATCGGAAGTGGCATGAGTGGGCTGTACGGATGGTATGATTGAATAATCGCCAAAATAAGAAAAGTCCTGCTGGTTGATCACCTGTGCATGTTCGATGCGCCAGCGCAGATCATTTCTTCCTTTCAGGTATTTGGCATAAATGCTCAGCAGTGTACGGTTCCCGCTATCGCCTATGGCATGGGTACACATTTGCCATCCTTTGCTGCTGATCCAGCTTGCAGCGGAATCAAAATGCCCGGGTTGGCTGAGTAAAAATCCTGAATGTCCCGGTTTGTCATGGTAGGGCTGCAGCAGGCAAGCTCCCCTGGAGCCCAATGCACCATCTCCATACAATTTGAAACTTCGCACATTCAGTCGGTCTGTTTTGATGATACCATTCTGAGCTGCGTATTCATAATTTTCTTCGTCATCGCTCAGCATGATATACAAACGCATTTTCAATGCAGCATTCTCCTGCATTTTTTTAATTAATTCAACTTGTTTGTAACTGAGGCCACAGTCGTCAACAGTAGTAAGTCCGGCAGCAAAACAATTTTTTTCTGCATCTTTCAGCGCTTTCATCTGTTCTGCTTCAGAGGGTGCAGGAATTTTTGAAGATACCAGCCCGATGGCATTGTCAATCAGGATCCCTGAAAGGCTGCCTTCCATTTCTTCAATTTCGCCACCACTAATGGTATCGCCTGGGTGAATGCCTGCCAGATCCAGCGCTTTTTGATTGGCAATGGCTGCATGGCCGTCCACACGGGTTAGTAAAACTGGTTGATCAGGAAACAGCAGATCGAGCTGGTCTTTAGTCGGAAATTCTTTATTGTCCCAATCATTTTGATCCCATCCCCGTCCCCGAATCCATTCACCGTTTCCTGTTTTATCTTTAAAAAAAATGCTGCATTTCTGCAATACTTCTTCCCAGTTCCTAGTGCCGGTGAGGTCAACAACCTGCAGGCTGTTTCCATAACCTGCAAAATGTGCATGAGCATCAATGAAGCCGGGATAAATAAATTTTCCGCCTGCATCAAGACGTTCTTCGGGTTGATAATTCCGGAGTAACGTTGCGGTATCACCTGTGGCCATAATCTTTCCATCTTTGATCAGGATGGCTTCGGCAACAGAAAATGCGGAGTCCATTGTAAATACAGTAGCGTTGTACACAAGCAAGCCCCCTTTTTGTTTCGTACTGTTTTGTCCACAGGAGCAGAACAGCAACAGGGCTAAAGCAGGGGTGATCATTTTTTTCATTGGATGAAACTTAATTTATTTTTTAGGATATTTTTTGTTCAAATATGTATGACCTGGAAGGCTTTTGCGATTGCTAAGATAGTGGCTTCCTCATACAAATTTTCAAAATCAGGATTTATCACTATTTTTCAGACTTAAAATTTTTTTTATGAACAAATTAAAAGCAACTTTTATTTCGTTGGGGGCTTGCTTCCTGCTGGCATCCTGCGGAAGTAATGACAGTAAGAAAACAGAAAACAACAATGACAGCATTCCTCCCCAGAAAGAAAATACCGGCCCCGGCAACAACTCATCTGCCGCAGGCCGGCTTGATGGTGCATGGGAAATCAAGCGGGCAGAAGGGGATATGGCTGAACTGAATGTGGGTACAGTATATGAATTTAAAGGGAACCGCCTCAGTTTTGGAAAGGAGGGTTTTCTGAATCCTGGTTCTACAGAAATTACAGACAATACTTTCAGTTTTCAGGCGGACGGGAATGAGTTAAAGTTTATGTATGACTATCATTTTAATGGAGACACATTGGTTGTCACCATGCAAAATGGCGTAGGGCAGGTGTTTCACCTGGTAAAAAAATAAACAGGCTTCAGGTTTATTGTTTGTAGATCTGAACTACTTTTTCGCCCAATTGGTTTACATGCCCTCTGTACATACCTTCTGTACAGAAGGGCATGGCTATATTTCCATTATGATCTACTGCAATGAGGCCACCATCACCCCCCAGTGCGGGCAGCTTTTGCATAATCATTTCGGATGAGGCTTTTTGCAATGACTTTTTGCCAAATTCCATCATGTCGCTGATGCTTTTTGCCATCACCAGGCGAATGAAGTATTCGCCCCAGCCCGTACAACTGATGGCCACGGTTTTATTATTGGCGTATGTTCCTGCACCGATGACAGGTACATCACCAACCCGTCCGAATTTTTTATTGGTCATGCCGCCAGTGCTGGTTGCTGCTGCCAGATTCCCATGTCTGTCCAGCGCCACCGCTCCAACTGTACCATACTTCCCTATGGTACCCAGAGGCGTTAGGATGAACTCACTGTAGTTGTTGCTGACAGAGCGGGATGTATCAGTATGATCTTTCAGCTGCTTCAGGGAATCTTCCTTTCTGGCTCTTTGCAACCCCCTCCATCGGCTTTCGGTAAAAAAATAGGAGGGATCCACCAATTCAAGTCCCTCTTGCGCTGCAAATTTTTCGGCACCGGCGCCGATCATCATCACATGCGGGCTTTTCTCCATAACAGCCCTTGCAGCCGATATTGGATTTTTTATTGTGGTCATCCCGGCCACGGAACCAGCCGCCAATGTTTTTCCATCCATGATGGCTGCATCCAGTTCGTTGCGGCCTTCATTGGTAAAAACAGCACCCTTCCCGGCATTGAACAACGGGTTGTCTTCCATCATTCGTACCGCTGCTTCTACTGCGTCCAATGCGCTTCCTCCTTTCTGCAATATTTTCTGACCAGCATCCAGTGCCAGGTTCAGCGCATCTGTATATGCCTTTTCTCTTTCTGCTGTCATCTGGCTTTTTAAAATGGTGCCTGCACCACCATGAATGACCAGCACATACTTTTCACGCAGTCCCGCTTGAGGTTCCTGGGCAAAAGAAATGTTAATTAATAATACAGCGCAGAAGATCAGTTTTTTCATTTCATCTTTTTTATGCAATATAAGTGATCTGCCGTTTGAATATTTTTGAATTTTCGGGCAAGCCGGTATTGTATTTGCCTGTAGAAACCGAATGCATACTTTTACAGAGAAATCGTAAAAAAATCTGGCACGAGCGAAGAAAATATTAAAATGGACAGGCCTGATTCTGCTGGGCCTGCTGGTAACCGTGTACCTGTTGCTGCAAACTGCTGTCGTTCAGAACTGGCTGGCCGGAAAAATCACAAAGCGGTTGTCGAAACAACTGCAGACTAAAGTGAGTGTTCAAAAGTTAAGATTTTCATTGTTCAACCGAATGCACCTGGAGGGGTTGCTGGTGGAAGACCGGCAGGAGGACACTGTTTTATATGCTGCTGATTTGAAAGTGAGGATCAGCGATTGGTTTTTTCTGAAAAAAGAACCTGTCTTGAAATATGCAGGCCTTGAACATGCCCTTATCAAATTGCAACGAACTGATTCAGTATGGCGGCATCAGTTTCTGACTGATTACTTCAGCAGCCCTGCAGCGGATCGCTCCCGGGATAAAGAGCCTGGAATGCAACTCAGTCTCCGGTGGATTGATTTGAAAAATGTCACAATTTTGAAAAAGGATGCATGGCTGGGCGAGGACATGACGGTACACCTGGGCGCTCTAAGTATGACAGCAAAGCAGATGAACCTATCGTCCGGCAACTATGAGATCAGCAAATTACTGATTCAGCAACCTGAAGTGGTTCTTTCTTCATATCCCGCAAGGAGACCCGGACGAGTCGCCGGGCCAGAAATTAATTCTGCCGGGGGTTGGGGTGCCGGTAACAGGGTAGTGCAGGTTGCTGAGTTGCGCATCACTAACGGGGTCTTTAAAAGTGATAAACAAACAGGCAGGCAGACACTTACTGGCTTTGATGGCCAGCACATTCTTTTCTCTGAGATCAACGGGCTATTCACAAATGTGCAGTGGAAAGGCGACAGCATTGGAGGCAACATGGAACTGGCAGCCCGTGAGCGCAGTGGGTTCGGGGTACAAAAAATGACCAGCCGTTTCCGGGTGACACCTGCAGGTATGGATTTTCAGGAAATGGATATCCTGACCGGCAAAAGCAGGCTGAAACATTCTTTTTCCATGTCGTATGATGATTTTTCCGATATGGGAAATTTTCTTCAGAAAGTCAGGATGGGTGCTGTGTTTGCAGACTCATACGTAGATACAGACGACATTGCCTTTTTTGCACCAGCGCTTGCATCCTGGAAAATGAAATTCAGGCTGAATGGAAAATTCAATGGAACAGTATCCGATTTAAATGGCAGAAGCATGCTTATTGCTTCAGAATCGGGAACATTGCTGAACGGTGATATTTCTTTAACCGGGCTTCCATCTGTATCATCAGTATTCATTGACCTCAACGCAAATCAGTTTTCAACCAGTTATCATGACCTGGTCAGCATTGTGCCAGCCGTTCGCAAAGTGACTGTACCCGATTTATCAAATGCGGGCAACTTAACATTCACGGGTAATTTCACAGGCTTTATCAGAGATTTTGTAGCTGATGGCCGTTTAGATACCAGGTGGGGTAGCCTGGTTACAGATCTCAATGTAAAATTGCCTCAGGGTCAGCAACCTGTTTATTCGGGCCGCATTGCCACTTCCGGGTTTCAGTTAGGTAGTTTTTTACAAAATAAAAATTTTGGCTCAGTGGCATTGGATGCAAGCATCCAGGGAAAGGGAATAAATGAAAAAGACAGACTGCTCCTGTTGAAAGGATCGGCTGCCTACCTGGAAATGAATGGGTACCGGTATCACTCCATCCAGGTAAACGGAAGGCTGGATAAAAATTTATTTGAAGGCGTGGCATCTGTCCGTGACCCTAATGCTGATTTTTTGCTGAATGGCGTACTGGATTTGAATGGCCCCGATGTGCGGTATAAACTGGATGCGGACGTTGCCTATGCCGACTTGAGGCTGTTGCAACTGACCCGTGACAGTCTAAGCTTCCGCGGAAAAGCCAACCTGGATTTTAACAGTACAGCCAGCGATTTTTTCAATGGAAGAGCAGAAGTGCGCCAGGCTGAACTAACCCGCAATGGAAAGCAAATTTCCTTTGATTCACTGGTGCTGGTTTCAGGTACCAGCGGAGGCGAGAAAACGCTTCAGTTCAGTTCCAACGAATTTGAAGGAAATATGACCGGCAGGTATCGCATAAAAGATCTGCCCGGCGCCGTTCAATATTTTCTGCATCATTATTATCCATCGTATATACCCGGGCCGGAACAGTTTTCTGAACAACCCGAATTCCGGTTTGACCTGTACACATATAGTATTGATGACTACCTGAGGATTCTAAAATTGCCGGTGCAGGGTTTCAGTAACGGACATTATACCGGAAATCTGAGCATGAGAGATAGAACGATCCGTTTGCAGGCCGAGATGCCGCAGTTGATTGCCGGTGGTTATAATTTTGATAATGTGAGAATACATGCAGATGGCACGGCTGATAGCCTTTGGATTTCAGGCGTGGCAAATAACATCAGCATCAATGACAGTTTACAGATTGCCGAAGCACTTTTCAGTATCCGGGCAAGAAATGATTCTTCAAAAGTATCCATACAAACCGGCGCAAAAAAAGCGGTGGAAAAAGCAGATATCAATGCACTGGTGCTCACCTACGGGGATGGGTTTAAAATTGAATTTGATCCTTCTTCTTTTTCTGTTAATGGAAAAACATGGACCATTAATGAATCTGGTGAACTGACATTCCGAAAAAACAACCCGGCCAGGGGTCAGCTGCTGCTGAGCGAAGCAGATCAGAAAATTGTTGTGACAACTTCCGAAGGAGCAGGAGAGCAAAGTAATCTGACCATTGATCTGACAAAGCTGAATCTGGGTGACCTATCACCTTATTTTCTGCCGAAAAACAGGCTGGAGGGATTAATCAGCGGAAATATTCTGGTAGAAGATCCGACCGGAAAAATAAAAATCAGTTCCGGAAATATGGAAACAAAATTTCTGCGCCTCGACAATGATTCACTAGGAGAAGTGAAGGCCAGTTTTTTATACGACCATACACTCCGCCACCTGAAACTGAACGGCAATACCATAAACCAGGAACATTATCTTGGGTTTGACGGCAACATGTATTTTGGTGCTGCAGAAGAAGCAAAGAACAACCTGATTGCTTTGAAGGCAAAAGAATTCAGTATTGGAGTGCTGGAAAGATTTTTGGGAACAATTTTTTCAGACATACAGGGAAATCTGACAGGAGATGTAAACCTGAGTGGTGCATTCAGGGAGCTGACAGTATCGGGCAAAGGCAGGCTGAAGGATGCAGGGCTGAAAGTAAATTTTACCCAGTGTTATTATAAAATTCCTGATACAGATATATCACTGACGCCTTCATCTATTAATCTGAACGGGCTTGTGCTGATCGATACTGTGACAGGCAATCCGCTTTATATTACCGGTGGAATCGAGCACCAGGCATTTCAAAAAATGTTTTTCAACCTGGATGTGTCAACCCGTAAGCCCGGAACCAGCGGACCGGGATTCAATAAGCCGGTTCAGATGCTCCGAACAACCATTAAGGATAATAAAGTTTTTTATGGTGATGCCAAAGGTACCGGGTCACTTTCGCTGCTTGGGCCGCAGTCTGACATGTACATGAAACTGGATGTGATTGCGTCAGATGAGGACAGTAGTTTTATCACATTACCGCCTGCATCAACAAGGGAATCAGGGTTTGCCGATTTTCTGGTGGAAAGAAAATATGGCCGTGAAATGACTGAACAGGATATAAAGGCAAACGCCACAAATATTGTTTATGATGTGGATATTACGGTCAACAAAACATCCATACCCAGGGTGGGTGTTCGTATCATCCTGGATGAGCTGACCGGCGATGAAATCAAAGCGAAAGGAAGCGGCTCTTTGAATATCCGCTCCGGTACAACGGAGCCAATGTCCATGCGGGGCCGATTTGATATTGAAGAGGGAAATTATGTGTTCACATTTCAATCATTCTTTAAGAAGCCGTTTGAGCTGAGGAAAAACGGGCAAAATTTTATTGAATGGACGGGTGATCCCTATGAGGCCAACATACGGTTCGAGGCATTGTACAAAGCAGAAAAAGTAAACTTTGCACCTCTGGCCGATTTGCTGAAATTCAATTCTGCCTCTTCTAATGCACGGGGAGATGTGTATGTGGTGGCAACTTTGACGGATCAGTTGTTCAAACCTGCCATCAGTTTTTCCCTGGATTTTCCGCCTGGCAGTGTTGCGGTTTCTGACCCGGAAATGGCCCTTGTATTGCAGCAACTGCAAAAAAATCCCAATGAGTTAAACAGGCAGGTTACTTATCTGATCGTATTCAACAGCTTTGCCCCTGGCGAACTGGCTTCGGGCCCTGCCGACCTTCAGGAGTTTGATGCCTTATCTACTATTTCTGGTATTTTGCTGCATGTAATCAGTGATCAGATTAATAAAATACTGGGCAATCTGCTCAAGAGTGATAAATATAATATCAGCCTCAACACCTCTATCTATAACAGGAATATTATTGACCAGAACGACAAAACCCGGTTGCAACTGGGCAGTAATATTAATTTTTCGATCGGCCGGTCTTTTTTTAATAACAGGTTTATCATTTCTACAGGCCTGGGTTTTGAAGCGCCGCTTCAACAATCAGGAACACAGCAGGCATTTTCTCAGCAGGTGCTGCCTGATGTAACTCTTGAATGGCTGATCAATCAAAGCGGAAGTATCCGGGCTTCATTTTTTTACAAAGAGAATACGGATTATCTGGCTACCGGCAATTCGGGAGGACCTGGCCGGGCAAGGCGTATCGGCACAAGTTTATCTTACCGGAAAGACTTTGACCGGCTGGGAGATCTGTTCCGGCGCAAAAAGAAAAGACAAGATGCCACTGCAACTCCTGACATTGAACCGGCGAAGGAAGAATGAAAGATTTATTTCCCATCCATTATTTCATGCCCAAGTTTGTCCCTTTTTACTCTTAGATATTTTTCGTTGTGCGGGTTTGGATCTATCAGGATGGCGATATTTTCTACTATTTCCAGCCCATAGCCCATCAGTCCTACACGTTTTTTAGGATTATTCGTCATCAGCCTCAGTTTGCTGATTCCCAAATGACGTAAAATTTGTGCTCCCAGGCCATAATCCCGCTGGTCCATCTGGAAACCCAGATGCAGGTTGGCATCTACAGTATCCATGCCCTGTTCCTGGAGCTGGTAGGCTTTTAGTTTATTCAGCAGGCCTATACCTCTTCCTTCCTGGTTCATATACAGGATGGCTCCTTTGCCTTCGGCCTCCACCATTTTCATAGCGGCATGCAACTGGTCGCCGCAATCGCAGCGAAGGGAGCCTAGGATGTCACCGGTAAAGCAGGAGGAGTGAACCCGAACCAGCACAGGTTCATCTTTATCCCATGTGCCCTTTACAAGTGCCAGGTGTTCGTTTGATGATAATTTTTCTGTAAAAGCTATAAGAGTGAAATCACCAAAACAGGTGGGCATATGCACCCGTACCACTTCATCAACCAGGGAATCCGTTTTTACCCGGTATTCAATCAGGTCTTTGATGGAGATCAGCCGGAATCCAAATCTGCTTGCAATTTCTTTGAGTTCGGGGAGGCGTGCCATGCTGCCATCCTCATTCATGATTTCGACTAATACGCCCCCATGGGGTTGTGGAAAACCTGCCAGCCTGGCCAGGTCCACGGCAGCTTCTGTATGGCCAGCCCTCCTTAAAACACCTCCTTTTTTGGCCCGGAGGGGAAATATATGGCCAGGTTTACCCAGATCGGAGGTCTTTGTTTCGGGATTTAGCAGTGCTTTTATGGTTCTGGACCTGTCTTGGGCAGAAATGCCGGTAGTACAGCCATGCCCAAGTAAATCAACCGAAACGGTAAAAGCTGTTTCATGTAATGCTGTATTATTATTGACCATTAGCTCCAGACCAAGATCATTGCATCTTTCTTCAGGGAGGGCTACACAAATCAGCCCTCTGCCGTGGCGGCTCATAAAGTTGATGACCTCCGGGCTGGCATTTGCGGCAGCAGTGACAAAATCACCCTCATTTTCCCGGTCTTCATCATCCACCACAATTACAATTTTTCCGGCCTGGATGTCTTTTATTGCGTTTTCAACGGTATCGAGCATATCAAATTTTCCGCAAAAATAGACCAAAGTGACAGGTACTGAAACAGAACATTTTAAACAGAGCCGGCAGGACTGTTAAATTTTGATCTTAAACCCTTATCTTTCAACCCAGATTTGTTAATATTTGGCGATATTTAATTGGGAAATATTCCCTTTCTTTGCATCCGAAAACCAATCTATATGCTTAAGAGACTACTCTTTTTGACTGCTTTGGCCTTTGTCGCAGGTCCTTTCCTGTTTGCACAGATTACAACATCTACCATTACAGGAACTGTAAAAGGTACCAATGATGAACCTCTTGTGGGCGCCACTGTGCTGGCCACCCATATACCAACCGGAACAAAATATACTGCCGTTTCAAGGGCGGGAGGTGCCATTCGTATGGAGAATCTGCAGCCAGGCGGACCATACCGAATTGAAATAACCTATGTTGGCCATGATAAGGAAACCTATGATGATATTTATTTACAACTGGCTGAATCTTTCATCCTGACCAGCCAATTAAAAAAAACAGATAAAACCCTGGAAACTGTGGTACTCACAACTTCCGGCCGTAGCCTGATTCTGAATAAAAACAGAACAGGCAATGTAACCAACGTAGGCCTGCGGCAGATTACGCAGCTGCCAACAATCAACCGGAGCCTGAATGATTTTACCAGGCTTACCCCGGAATCAAACGGAGCTTCTGTTGCTGGTGGAAACTACAGGCAGAACAACTTTACCATTGATGGTTCATATTTTAATAACAGCTTCGGAATTGGATCAAACCTGCCTGCAGGTGGTACTCCCATTTCCATTGATGCCATTGGTGAAATTTCCGTAAATATCACACCTTTTGATATACGCCAGTCCGGTTTTATTGGCAGCGCCATCAATGCAGTAACACGTTCCGGAACAAATGAATTTTCCGGATCTGCATACCGCTATTTCAGAAATGAAAAATATCGTGGTGACAAGGTAGATCAGACAAAATTTGTGAGGCCGGCTGAAGAGTTTGAACAACTTGGCTTCCGTTTTGGCGGCCCTATCATCCGCAATAAACTATTCTTCTTTATTAATTATGAAAAAGAAGAATCGCCCAAACCCATTCAAACTTTGTTTGCGGCCACTGCATCCGCACCTTTTGGTAGTTCTCCAAACATTGCAAGGCCTACTGCTGATTCATTGAACTATATTAGTAGCTACTTGCTTACAAACTATGGGTACATTACTGGTCCTTTTGATAATTACACACCAAATGTGGAGCGGACAAAATATATGGGCCGTCTGGACTGGAATATTTCCAACCAGCACCGCCTCGTATTGCGCTATAGCCAGGTAGAAGGCGGTGAGCCCAATTCTATGAGCAGTTCTACAGGAGGTGCAGGGTTTAATTTTCCCAGTGGTACCGGCAGAACCAATAACAATGCACTCTGGTTCAAAAACACAAATTACTTCCAGGGAGCCAACTTTTATTCCTTTGCCATGGAACTGAACTCGAACTGGGGAAAAGTTTCCAATGTTTTCAGAGGCACTTATACATACCAGAACGACAGCCGTTCTACCGAAAGCACCAACTTCCCGTTTGTTGATATCCTGAGTTCAACCGGCTACTCACAACCGGTTCCATACACAAGTTTCGGATATGAGCCTTTTTCATTTGGAAACCTGAGAAAAGTGAAAGTGTACTCACTTGTGGATAACTTCAGTTGGACAAAGAACAAGCACAACTGGACCGTAGGCGGTCAGTTTGACCTCAGTGAAACAATCAACGGATTCCAGCGGTTTGGAGCCAGTTATTATGTATTCAATAGCTGGGCCGATTTTGCCAGTGCCCTGAACCCCAATCCGGCACTGAGGGTAAAACCCCAATATTTTGTAATCACTTATTCCTTGTCTAAAGATTTTGCACAAGCCTTTTCAAGTTTCAAATTTGCCCAATACTCTGTTTATGGCCAGGATGAAATTGCTCTTTCAAAAAGTTTCCGCCTGACCGCTGGTTTAAGAATTGATTTACCAACATATCCCAGCGTTCCACAAATCAAAACTCATCCACTGGTGTTAGCACAGACTTTCAATGGTGAAAAAGTGAATACCGGAAACCTGCCGAAGAACACACTGTTGTGGTCGCCCCGGGTAGGTTTCAACTGGGATCTTTATGGCGACAGAAGTCTGCAAATACGTGGAGGTACCGGTATTTTCACCGGACAGATTCCTTTTGTATGGATTGTAAGCCAGTCGGGTGATAATGGAATGATTCAAATTACCCAATCCTTCCTGGGTCAGGCCAATACACCCGGTCCTTTCAATCCAAACCTTACAGCATATCGCCCCGGTTCAGTACCTGCTGCCGGAACTGTGGTACCAAGTTCCGTAACTGCACTTGTAGAAGGATTCAAGAATCCTCAAACATGGAAGACGAGCATAGCCCTGGATGCTAAACTGATGTGGGGAATCATCGGTTCATTGGAAGGTATTTTTAATAAAGACCTGAATACTGCATTCTTCCGCAACCCAAATTATATTGCCCCTCAGGCACTGAATGTAGCTGGTTATCCTGATAACAGGCCCATTTTTGGAGCAACAGTTGCAACCCGCTTGCAAAACACTCTTAGTGGTGGCGTTTTTGTAAATGGTGGCTCATCCGCATTTAACCCGGTACTGATTGATAACGGCAAGAGAGGGTACTATGCTGCTATGACTGTTCGCTTTGAAAAACCCCTTACCAAAGGTTTTGGTGCATTCGTAGCATATACCAAATCTATTTCAGCCAACCTGCACGATGGCAGCGGTGATCAGCCACTTGGTACTTTTGAAAACACACCACAGGTCAGAAATCTGAATACACCAAACTTATCACATGCAGCTTATGTTGTGCCCGACAGGGTAATAGCTTCTGTTTCTTACAGGAAAGAATATCTGAAACATTTTGCTACATCCATAGCCCTGTTTTATTCTGGCTCCATTGATTATCGCTTCTCTTATGTATATGGAGCGGATTTCAACCGGGATGGTGTAAACGGGAACGACCTGATTTACATCCCTACTGCACCTGAAGTTCAGGCAATGAGGTTTGCTTCACAAACAGTGAACGGGGTGGCATTTGACCAAACGGCCCAGAGAAACCTGTTTGAATCATATATCCAGCAGGATAAATACATGCGTACCCATCGCGGCCAGTATGCAGAGCGTAATGGTGCAATGGCACCCTGGAGAGGCCAGTTAGATATTAAACTGATGCAGGACTTATTTGTGAAAGCCGGGAAGTACCGCAATACGCTTCAGTTTACTGTAGATATTTTCAATGCCGGAAACCTGTTTTACTCCAAGTGGGGTGAAAGAAAAGCGACCAATGCAACTTCTATCCTGATTCCGACAAACGTAAGTTCACTGGTACCAGGCGGAGCTGTAGTTCCTGAATTCAGACTGGCAACAGATCGTGGTCAGATCATTACACGTACATTCAGGGATGTGGTTAGTACTGCATCAACCTATCAGATTCAGTTGGGGCTTCGGTATATTTTCAACAATTGATTTTTCGTTTCGGCAGAACGATAAAAAATCCCTTCTTGTGCATTGCGAGAAGGGATTTTTGTTTAAATTGGAAATAGATGTTTTGTCAGGCGCCCCAGCCCCATTTCAGAAATTCGGGCATCGCTGTGGCCCAGGTTGCAATATCGTGGCGGCCATTGGTCAGTTCCAGGTAAAAAATATCGGAATCCCTGTTGTACCCTGCAGCCTGCAGCTCTTGAATCAGATCCAGTGTGTCATCAATAGAGTCAATAATGCCGTTTTTGTTCCTGTCTTTTTCCTCATCCAGTCTGCCGCATTGAAAAAAGAACTGATTGCCACTGTGCCTTCTACTGTACCTTGCTTTCAGATGAATAATCCGGTGCTGGTTGTCATCATAGCTGGAATCAGTTTGATCTACATTCCGCCACCATAGCGAACCGGAGAAAACTCCCGTTTTCCGGAATAAATCAGGGTAACTTAATGCAATATCCATTGCAGATAAGCCTCCCAGTGAAAAACCGGCAATGGCCATCTCTGCAAAAGAATGAATCCTGCATAATTTATTTAAATTGGGGATTAGTTCCCCGATTATAAACTGAGCGTACAGATCTGCTTTTGCACCTCTGCCTTTAAAATCGGGCATGCCGGCCACACCATACTCCATTTTTCGGTCTGGACCTGCATGAATAGCTACGCACAGGAGTGGTTTAATTTCAGATGCTGCGTACAGATGATCCAGTATCTTTTGCAGGTTCATTTTTAAAACATCCTGCCCGTCGTTGATTAGCAGAAGGTTTTCGCTTCCGGGGGGGAGCGGGTGAGGGGGCCACAGTATCGTTGCCGTAATGATCCGGTCTAGGATGGGTGAAAGAAAACTGAGTGCTTCGGATTTTACACAGGGCCATTGCGATGTTTGCATTTTTCAAAAATATGAAAATCGCAGCCGGAAATAGAACAAGGTTCGGGGCAGAAATGATCGAAATGTAATTTGCGGGTTTGGAAGGCAAAAAATATATTTGATAAATACAGAAAAAAAAATAAAACTTACTGAAACAAATTAATCTAAAAACTTAAGTATGAAGAAAATTGGCATTTTGCATGGAAAGGAACGATCGTTTCCTGAAGCGTTTGTCGCACGGGTCAACAGTAAAAATGTACCTGCTGTGGTGGCCGAACCTGTTCGGATTGATAAAGCAATGCAGGGAGAGCACAGTGGGTATGCGGTAATCATAGACCGTATTTCGCAGGATGTTCCTTTTTACAGAACCTGGCTGAAAAATGCTGCACTAACCGGCACTGCGGTGATCAATAATCCCTTTTGGTGGAGTGCGGACGATAAGTATTTTAATAATTGTCTGATGACGAAAGCGGGAGTCCCGGTACCAAAAACAGCCATACTGCCTTCCCGTGATTTGCCTGATGATACATCCAATGAATCGTTCAGCAATTTAGCCTACCCGCTCGACTGGGAATCCATTTTCAATTATGTAGGGTTTCCTGCTTATATGAAACCTTTTGCAGGCGGAGGCTGGAAACATGTGTATAAAATAAAGGATGCAGATGATTTTTTTGCAAAGCACAATGAGACGGGCCAACTGGTGATGCTGTTGCAGGAAGAGATTGTATTTACAGAATATTACCGCTGTTATTGCATTGGGGGAAAATATGTACGCATCATGTCGTATGAGCCAAGAAATCCTCATCACATGCGCTATGTGGCCGACTGGAACCCTTCACCCGAGCGGCTGCGCTTTATGACGGAGTTAGTACTCAGGATCAATAAATTTCTTGGGTACGATTTCAATACTGTTGAACTAGCGGTGCGGGACGGTGTTCCGTATGCCATTGATTTCTGCAATCCCGCCCCGGATGCTGACCGAAACAGTGTGGGCGATGAAAATTTTGAATGGGTAGTGGAAACGGCGGCTACGTATGCAATTGAAAGAGCATTAAACAATGCAGAGGGCGCTGATAACCTGACCTGGGGTGACTATGTGAAGCGGGGCGCAAATAAAGTGCCTCTGGTATAATTGGATTTATTTAGAAAAGGCAAACAAGCTCATTATTCATGACCTAACCTGTCAATATTATCTATGACACTTAACTACAAAACTTTTACTCTTGGCGTGGAAGAAGAGTATATGGTGCTGGACCCGGTAACATTTGAGCTGAAAAGCCATGAACAGAAAATAGTTCAGGAAGGGCAAAAAGCAATAAAGGATAAAGTGAAAGCCGAAATGCACCAGGCTGTAGTGGAGGTTGGAACAGATATTTGTGCCGATGTGGATGAAGCATGGGAAGATGTTGCCACTTTGCGCAAAACCATCAGTGACATTGCCGGCAGCCTTGGATTTGCGATGGGGGCATCTGGCACACATCCTTTCAGCCATTGGGAAAGCCAGTTAATTACAGATCATATCCGCTACAATGAAATTGTAAAAGAATTGCAGGAAGCTGCCCGTAGCAATCTCATTTTCGGACTTCATGTGCATGTTGGTATGGAAAGCCGGGAGATGGCCAATCATATTGCCAACAGTACCCGTTATTTTTTGCCGCATATTTTTGCCCTGAGTACGAACTCTCCGTTTTGGGAAGGCCGGATGACCGGATATAAGTCTTTTCGGACAAAAGTATTTGATAAATTTCCCCGGACCGGCATACCGGATGCATTTGAGAGTATTGAGGCATATGATAATTATGTAAAGCTGCTCATCAAAACAAACTGTATTGATAATGCAAAAAAAATATGGTGGGATCTGCGGGTACATCCTTTCTTCAATACCGTGGAGTTTCGCATTTGCGATATCCCACTTACTGTAAATGAAACGATTTCATTGGCAGCCCTTTTCCAGGCAGTATGTGCCCGTATTTATATGCTCCGGTCTAAAAACCTGAATTTTATACAGTACTCAAGAGCATTGCTGAATGAAAATAAATGGCGTGCCAGCCGGTATGGCGTAGATGGCTACCTGATTGATTTTGGTAAGGAAGAAGAAGTGAATACGAGGGCATTGCTTTATGAATTGCTCGATTTCCTCGACCCGGTACTGGATCATTTGGGGAGCCGCCACCGAATTGCCTATGTGAGCAAAATACTGGATAATGGAACCGGAGCTGACCGGCAACTTGCTGCATTTGAAAAAAACAAAAACCTGGCAGACGTTGCTAAATTCATAAACAGCCAGTACCTGTCCGGCATCTGAGGATGTTGTTTTTTATTGCTTGTTGCGTGTATCCAGTACAATTTTCTTTCGGCTGAGGTATTTTCCTATTGATATACCTGCAGCCTGGTGCAGGATCCTTGCACCTTCGTCTGTGTTCACAATACTGCCTACTCCATAGCTAAATTGGCCAAAAACGATCAGGCCTTTATCAGTTTCATAACCCAGCTGAAAAATCAGGTTGGCACCAATATAACCGTAATCGCCGAACCCAAATTTCATGTTACGGCTTTCCGAGCCGCCACCTTGTTTATTGAATTTTTCTTTTCCGGAAAACTGAAGGTCAATGGAGGGGCCGGTTTTTACATAAAAATGTCTGGGGTTATTATTGAAATTATACTGCAGCATCGGGGCAAATTCAATTGTATGAACTGATACATCATTGTCAATTGCTGCCGAATCGGGCGGTATGGAAGGGCTGGTCAGAGTAACCCTGTACCCCTTCAGGCTGTAAAAAACTGCGGGGGAAAAGAATAGCCCATTCTCGAATTGCATCTTCATCATTGCCCCGGCCTGAAAGCCAAATTTAAACTCAGTTTCCTGTTTCTTTCTTTGCACATTAAATTCCGGAGTATAATAGCGGGCAGTGGTAGCTTGCGGTCCTGCAAAAAAGCCAAATTCAGCCTGGCTGTATCCTTCTTCAGCACTGATGAAAATTAAAAGAACCGGAAACCAATATTTCATAAGCATTTGCTGGTTTAATTATTATTTCTTCCTGTTTTCAGGATCAATACTTCTGCATGCTGTTCTTTACTAGTAAACAGGGATATGCAGTATTCCGGATAGAGGAATGTATGCATAAGCTCTAAAAATAATAAATCTGCAGCTTAAAACGAATTTAATTACGAAAGAAATTTCCGGTACACCGCTGCCGGATGCCGGCTGATTATGATTTGGTGTGCCGGTTTTCAGAAACCTTCTGCGGCATCATCACCCCGATTGTCAGCAATAGCTTCGAATTTTCCGTCGGGTAAAACTTTTATGAGCTCTGTACGTCCGATCCCGCTCCGCTCCCTGCCAATACTGTAGCCCATTGATTGTAATACTTCTTTGACTTTTACCGGAAACCCTTTTTCTAAAATGAGTTCATCAGGAAGCCATTGGTGGTGAAATTTTGGTTTATATACGGCATCTTCCGCACTCATATTGAATTCAAGCATGTTGATCAGTGTTTGAAAAACCTGTGTTGGTATGGTGGTTCCGCCGGGAGTTCCAAGTACGATAAAGGGCTTGTTGTCTTTCAAAACAATAGTAGGAGTCATAGAACTCAGCATACGTTTGCCAGGAGAAATGGCGTTTGCTTCTCCGCCAATCGCACCAAACATATTAGGTACTCCTGGTTTGATACTGAAATCGTCCATTTCATCATTCAAAAAGAAACCAGCCCCTCCCACCACAGTCCTGCTGCCATATGAATTATTAAGAGTGGTGGTGATCGAAACTGCATTCCCATTCTTATCAATCACACTAAAGTGAGTGGTTTCTTCGCTCTCCGGTCTTTTCATATTGCCCGGTTTGATATTTGTGCTGGGAGTAGCTTTGAGGGGATTGTAATCCTTCATCCGCTCCTGCAAGTATTTTTCATTACTCAGCATGGCGACGGGAACTTTGTAATAATCAGCGTCACCCATATATTCTGCCCTGTCTGCAAAAGCCCTTCTTTGAACTTCGGTCATCAGTTGTACGGCCTCTGCGGAATGAAAACCCATAGAAGCAATATTGCGATCTTCCACCATTTTCATCATCTGGTTCAGCAACAGCCCTCCGCTGCTTGGCATGGGCATGCCGGTGATTTGATTGCCTTTATAACTAAAGGAGTGAGGTGTTCTGAAAATGGCTTTGTAATTTTTCAGGTCATCATAGGTAATAATGCCTTTTCCCCTTTTCATTTCTTCCACAATAAGCCGGGCGGTTTCTCCTTCATAAAAGCCGGCCTGTCCTTTTTCTTTGATCCTTTTAAGTGTGCGGGCCAGGTCCTTTTGAACCAGGGTATCGCCTGCCTTCCATTTTTCCCTGATAAAAACAGGAGGTACTGTGTTGTATTTTTTTAAATCGGTCTGAAGTGCATTCAGACTTCTTGCTTCCCGTTCAGTGATGACAAATCCATGTTCAGCTAAAAGTATGGCAGGCTCAATCAATTGATCAAACGGCAGCTTTGCATACGGGTGCATGGCAAACATACCGGCAATAGCGCCGGGAACGCCAGAAGAAAGGTGACCATCCTGGCTTTTGTCCGTACGGGCTGTACCGTCAGTATCAACATACATATCCCTGTGGGCAGCAGCAGGAGCCATCTCACGGTAATCAATGGCAAGTAATTTGCCATCGTTCAGCCGGGCAACTGTAAAACCGCCTCCGCCCAGATTTCCCGCATTGGGATAAACTACGGCCAGTGCCAGTTGTGTGGCAATGGCAGCATCTATTGCGTTACCTCCTTGTTTCAGTATTTGCACTCCTGCTTTACTTGCTAGGGGGTGGGCAGATACTACTGCACCGTTTTCGGCCAGAACCCGTTTGTTGACCGTGTACTCATACGGGCTAAAACCAAGCGCCTGAACGGTGGATTTCTTGGCAGAATGGCAGGCCCCCAGCAGTAAAACAGGGTATAGGCCCAACAAAATTTTCTGAACTATTTTATTCATATGATGATGCTGCTATATGCCCTAAAACTACTGAAAAAAGTGATTTGCCGCCCTGCCAAAAAGGAACGGTAATTCAGCGGCTCTTTGGTATCTTTCGGCATTAAAATACCCAGCTATGCATAAAAAGATATTTGCTCAGTTGCTGCTCATATTTGTGGGCATCAGTGTTGTTGCACAGGTGCAAACGCCTGCTGCATTTATGGGCTATACAATTGGCACCCGGCTGACACCACACTGGAAAATCGTCAGTTATTTTAAACATACAGCAATGCAGTCGCCAGGTTCGATGAAACTGGAACAATACGGGGAAACGAATGAGGGCAGGCCACTGCTTCTGGCATATATTTCCTCAGAAGAAAATATCAAAAATCTTGAATTGCTCAGGCAAAACCACCTGAGGATGGCAGGGCTTGGTGAAGATAATCAACCATCAAGACCTGAAAATGCACCGGCTATTGTATGGCTGAGCTATAACGTACATGGAAATGAACCGTCATCATCAGAAGCTGCTTTACTGACACTGTATGCGTTTACAAATCCGGATGACAGCAAAACAAAAGAGTGGCTGAAAAATACAGTTCTGATCATTGATCCTTGCCTAAACCCGGATGGGAGAGACAGGTACGTGAACTGGTTCAACTCAGCCGTAGGAAAACACTCCAATCCTGAACCGCTGGCGAGAGAACACAGGGAGCCATGGCCCCAGGGCAGAACCAATCATTATAACTTTGACCTAAACCGCGACTGGGCGTGGCAAACACAAGCAGAAAGCAGGCATCGGATCAAAAAATACCTGCAATGGATGCCGCATGTGCATGTGGATTATCATGAGCAGGGAATTAATGAACCCTATTATTTTGCGCCGGCAGCCGAGCCCCTGCATGAAGTGATTACGAACTGGCAAAAGGAATTTCAGTATACCATTGGGAAAAACCATGCCCGGTACTTTGATGCCAATGGCTGGCTTTATTTTTCACGGATACGTTTTGATCTCTTTTATCCATCCTATGGTGATACGTATCCCGTTTATAATGGTTCAATAGGCATGACCTATGAGCAGGGGGGGATATCCGGCGGCCTCGCCGTTGTGAATGATGAGGGCGATACCCTGACATTGACCGACAGAGTGCAGCATCATTTTACCACCAGCCTCAGTACTGTGGAAACAGCTTCCCGTCATGCAGATAAACTGGTGAAAGAATTCCATAATTACTTCGCTGCAGCAATCAATAACGGGGTTGGAGAATACAAATCTTATGTCATCCGGTATGATACAAAAGATGCACAACGGTTAGATAAGCTGCTGGACTTACTGGATAAAAACGGAATACAATATTCACATAGCAGCGGCACTGCCAGGGGGTATAACTACCATACCGGGAAAGAAGAAACTTTTACTGTGCAAAAGAGTGATATCCTGATCAGCGCATATCAGCCCAGGTCGGCCATGGTGAAGGTATTGTTTGAGCCTGCCTCCCGTTTTTCTGATTCCATTACATATGACATCACAGCCTGGTCCTTGCCATATGCTTATAACCTTCGGGCTTATGCCAGCAAAGAAAAGCTGGCCGCAACTAATTCTGTTGTGCGCAAGGAAATTGTGAATCCAGAAACATCATATGGCTACGTGATGCCCTGGCATGGCATCAGATCCATGAAAGCAGCCGGGGAAATGCTCAGAAAAAAAATCATGCTCCGGTATGCGGAAGCAGATTTTGAGTTGAACGGAAACCGTTTTGAAAGGGGAGCAGTCATTATCCTCAAAACATCAAACCAGGAGTTTGGAAATCTTTTGTGGTCAACAGTCAGGCAAATTGCCGATGCAAACCAGGTGCAGTTATACCCGGTCAGCAGCGGAATGGTGGATAAAGGTTACGACTTTGGCAGCGATATGGTACAAGCGGTAAAACCACCATCGGTTGTGATGATTACCGGCGATGCAATCAGTACAACAGCAGCAGGAGGAGTATGGAGTTTTTTTGAACAGGAACTGGAATATCCCCTCACACAGGTCAGCACAAATGATATTCAACGGCTGAACTGGAGCAAAGTGGATATTCTGATCATGCCCGATGGAAATTACCGGTTTCTGAACGATAAGGATTTGCTGGAGAACTTTAAGGCCTGGATCCGAAAAGGCGGGAAGGTCATCGCACTGGAAAATGCTGTGGCCCAACTGGCTAATGTAGAAATAGGGTTAAAACCAAAAAAAACAGAGGAAGCGGCGAAGCCGAATGAAAACAAAACAGGCTATGAGGCACTTAGGAAATTTGAAGACAGGGAGCGGGATGCATTATCCGGATTCACAGCCGGATCAATTTACAAGCTGCAACTGGATCATAGCAACCCACTGGGATTTGGCTGCCCCGATTACTATTATACTTTGAAACAAGATGATAGGATATATGAATTTTTCACAGAAAACGGGTGGAATGTGGGAATCGTTAAGAAGGATAACCAGGTAGCCGGTTTTGTAGGTTCCCGCCTGAAAGAAAAACTCAGGGATGGATTGCTGTTGGGCGTACAACAATACGGCAACGGATCGGTGATCTGTTTTACGGATGATGTCCTGTTCCGTAATTTTTGGGAGAGCGGAAAATTACTCTTTTGCAATGCAATTTTTTTCAACTATCATTAATAAAAATGGTGGTTTGTCAGGGAAAAGCCAGAATAAGGAAGAACCGGAAAATTTAATAATGGATGCAAATGAGGAGATGCATATTTCTGACACCAATTTCTGCTGAGGCTTAACCGGAAACTCTTTCCCTCTTTTTGTAAGAACAAATCTGGCGAATAACTGTTTATCTGATTCTCAAAATGATAATTGAAATGACAAAAAAAATAATATCAGCTTTCATCGCATTATTTTTTTTCGGGTCCGTAATGCCGCAGGCTCCGCAAAATCTGTCGGCAGCAGAAATTTACCAGTCGTTACAGCGGTTGAATGTTTTCGGATCAGTCTTGTACATCGCCGCACATCCGGATGATGAAAACACAAGATTACTCACCTACCTGTCAAAAGAAAAACTGTATCGGACCGGCTATTTATCACTGACCAGGGGCGACGGCGGTCAAAACCTGATCGGGGACGGGCAAGGAATAGAACTGGGGTTAATCAGAACGCAGGAATTGCTGGCAGCCCGGCGCACCGACGGTGGGGAACAATTTTTTACCAGGGCTTATGATTTCGGATATTCAAAAAATGCTACTGAAACATTTACAAAGTGGGATAAAGAAAAAATACTTAGCGATGTGGTTTGGGTGATCAGGAACTTTCAGCCTGATATTGTGATCAACCGTTTTCCGGTGACCGGTGAAGGAGGTCATGGCCACCATACGGCCTCCGGGATATTAGCCAATGAAGCATTTGACGCTGCTGCAGATCCGCTTCGGTTTCCTGAACAGCTCAAATATGTTCAGGTGTGGCAGGCAAAAAGAATTTTATGGAACACATTCAATTTTGGCGGCACCAATACTACCCGTGAAGATCAGTTTAAAATTGATGTTGGAGGTTACAATGCACTGCTTGGAAAGAGTTATGGGGAAATTGCTGCTGAAAGCCGCAGCCAGCATAAGAGTCAGGGATTTGGGGTGCCAGCCAGCAGAGGAGAGTCGTTTGAATATTTTAAAACAACTAAAGGTAATCAACCTGTTAATGATCTGATGGATGGTGTAGAGACAGGATGGGGGAGAATTCAGGCTGCTGCACACATTCAGTCGATCACAGACAGCCTGATTCAGCACTTTGATATGAGACACCCTGAAAGATCTGTTGCAGGACTTGTACATCTCTATGAATTGCTAGAGACATTACCCAACGGGTATTGGCTCAGT
The DNA here is from genome assembly GCA_964473035.1 of uncultured Chitinophaga sp. GTDB lineage: Bacteria > Bacteroidota > Bacteroidia > Chitinophagales > Chitinophagaceae > JJ008. The sequence goes on along the minus strand of CAYYMK010000001.1, from coordinate 233,694 downwards.
CAAAAGAAAAAAGAAATTAGTGAGCTGATTGTGCAGTGCAGCGGGTTGCTGCTTGATGTGACAACTGCGGAACAGTATGCAGTGCAAACGGACTCACTTAGGTTCCAGGTGCTGGTCAATAACAGGCTTGGTGCCGATGTGCTGCTGGAAGGAGTGCAGGTTGCAGACTTCGACAGTAGTTTTCAATTTCGCCCGGGTAAAAATAAAAATTTCATTTTTTACAAAACAGTGATTGTGCCGGCTGATCAACAAATCACACAGCCTTACTGGCTTCGGCAGGAAATGAAGGAGGGATACTATAACGTTCCCGACCAGTTGCTGATTGGGAATCCGGATACGGAACCTGCATTTACAGCACACTTCAGGGTACGAATACAACAACAGCTTTTCTTTTTTTCCAGACCGGTTCAATTTAAGTATACAGATCCGGTCAGAGGAGAGCTGTATCAGCCTCTTGTAGTTGTACCGCCTGTCCTGGCCGAACCTGATAGCAAAATTAAATTATCAAAATCGAACAATAATTTTGATGGAGTGCTCACACTGACCAGTAAGAAGAAAGGAATGAGGGTTGTAAGCAGAGCCGAAACAGCAGATATACAGGATCAGACAGATATCCGTTTTACACCAGCTACAATTTTGCTAAATGAAAAGAATAATTCAGTGCAGGTACAATATGAAGTTCGTGCCAAAAGCGATCATCAGTACAGGTTTGGTGCGCAGCTTGATACGGTACAGGAAAGCAATTTCAATATGGGGATGAAAGAAATTCGCCATGAACACATTCCTGTGATCACCTACTTCACAGAGGCAGCGGTCTGGAATAAAAAACTGAATATACAAGTTGATGGGAAAAGGATTGGGTACATTACCGGTGCAGGTGATAAGGTGCCGGATGGGCTGGAACAGATGGGGTTTGAAGTTATTCAGTTGGGGAATAAAGAACTTTCGAGAAACCAGCTCAAACAATTCGACGCCATTCTAACCGGTGTCCGGGCTTACAATACGCATGACTGGCTGAACAAGCATTACGAAAAGCTGATGAACTATGTAGCCCAGGGAGGAAACCTGATTGTTCAATACAACACAAGCACCAATTTGGGACCTGTAAAAGCAAAAATTGCGCCCTATCCTTTTTCCATTACACGGACGAGGGTAACTGATGAAAATGCAGCAGTACATATTTTAAACCCATTGCATCCTGTATTTAATTATCCAAATAAGATTACAGCGGATGATTTTCAGGGATGGGTGCAGGAAAGAAGCATTTATCACGGATCAGACACAACAGGAAAATTTGAAAAACTGATTAGCATGTCAGATCCAGGTGAAAAGCTGGATGAAGGCAGCCTGTTGATTGCCCGGTACGGAAAAGGAGTGTTTACGTATACAGGTTTGGTTTTTTTCAGGCAATTACCTGCCGGTGTACCAGGCGCCTACAGGTTACTGGCCAACCTGGTTGCCTTAAATAAAAAGAAAGGATTTTGATGCCGGAAACAGGAAAAAAGGGATTGCGAAAAGGAGAGATTGCGTATATGCTGGCCATGGTTTTTGGGCTGATGATTGGTATTTTAATTAAACGGATCCGGATCGGAATTTTTTTAGGGCTCTTGCTGTGTGTGCTGATCGGGTTATCTACTGTTTACAGGTTTACAAGAAAGATAAAATGAACCAGACTGACAATGAAAGGCCACCCCTGTTCAAATCATGGAATACATGGTATGTGCTGGTCATTGGCTTCCTGTTCGTATTGATCGTCCTTTTTTCCATGTTCACCAGGCAATTCCGGTGAGCAAGAAACGTATTGAACTGAACCTGCATGAATCAACTGGACTGGATCGTACTGGTACTGACGTTGCTTGTGATTATAACCTATGGGTTATACAAAAGCCGTACAACCCGGAATCTGGATGGATATTTTTTATCGAACAGGAGCTTACCCTGGGGCTTGGTACTGCTCAGTATCATGGGAACACAAGCCAGTGCAATTACATTTCTTTCCGCACCCGGCCAGGCCTATACAGATGGGATGCGGTTTGTACAATATTATTTCGGTTTGCCTTTGGCAATGGTAGTCATCAGCATGTTTTTTGTACCTGTGTACCGAAAATGGAAAGTGTATACTGCTTATGAGTACCTGGAAAACAGGTTTGACAATAAAACCAGGACCCTTACTTCATTTCTGTTCTTATTACAGAGGGGTCTGTCAACCGGTATCAGCGTATTCGCTCCTTCTATCATACTTTCTTCCCTGCTTGGCTGGAATATTTATTATACGAATATTCTGATGGGAGGATTACTGATTGTTTACACCATGAGTGGAGGCGCAAAAGCAGTAGCATACACACAGCAGCTGCAACTGGTCATTATTTTTACGGGCATGTTTCTGGCTGGTTATATGGTTGTGAACCTGCTGCCGCATAATGTGCACTTCAAAGATGCGCTGGAAATCAGTGGTAAACTGGGTAAGTTAAATGTCATTACGACCGGGTTTGAAGCAGGACGTTTTAACTGGAGCGACCAGTACAATTTGCTGAGTGGCCTGGTGGGCGGGTTCTTTCTTGCATTGTCCTATTTTGGAACGGACCAGAGCCAGGTGGGGCGTTACCTTACTGCTAAATCACTCCGGGAAAGCAGGATGGGACTGCTGATGAATGGATTAGTAAAAATACCCATGCAATTTGCCATTTTGCTGATAGGGGCACTGGTATTCACATTTTATATTTTTCATAAGGCGCCGGTTTTTTTCAACCAGGTTCAATTGAAAAAACTGGAACAATCAGTTTATGGAGATTCACTATCGGTTCTTACAGTCCGCTATGATTCTGTAGCTGCAGAAAAAAAAGTGCAGGTGATAGCCTATTCTGCGGCTTCAGATCAGGATGATCAGGTTTCAAAGGATCACTCCCTGGAGAGGTTGCAACTGTTGCAACTTCAGTCGGATAGTATGAGAGGAAAAATAAAAGAATGGCTGGCCAGTAAGGAGGTGGGAGGAGACAACAACGATACCAACTATATTTTTTTGAGGTTTGTTACAGATCATCTTCCGGCAGGGCTGGTAGGCCTGCTGATTGCAATCATCTTTCTTGCTTCCTGGGGAAGTATCGCTGCAGCCATCAACTCTCTCGCCTCAGCCTCGATGGTTGATTTTCATAAGCGGTTTACGAAGAAAAAAGAAACGGGAGAAGATGAATTTCGGCTTTCACGGTGGTACACCCTGGCCTGGGGCATATTTTGTATCATAGTTGCCATGTTTACTTACAATGTGGGTAACAGCCTGATTGAAGCTGTTAATGTTTTAGGTTCCTTATTCTACGGTGTGATCCTGGGAGTTTTCCTCGTGGCATTGTTTATGAAGCAGATAAAGAATGGTACAGTCGTATTTTGGGCAGCAGTGCTTGCAGAATTAATTGTTTTGCTGGTATTCTTGCTCACGAAATTGCATATATTCAAAATGGGTTTTTTGTGGTTGAATCCGATCGGGGCATTTGCAGTAGTGCTGTTTTCAGCAGCACTACATTATACCAGGAAACTAAAACAAAACCCTGCCGGGAACTGACAGGGTTTCGTATTGCTATTTTTGTTCCTGATTATTTGAAACTTTTCAGGATGTCTTCATTCTGTTTAGCAAATTCCGGATAGTTTGATTCGTTTGCAATGCGAATTGCATTTTCTGCAGCTGCAATGGCTTCTTGTTTTCTTCCCAGTTTGACAAGAATCCTTGTTTTCAGAGTGTGTACCCAGGGCTGTCCTTTCGGGGCTGCATCTGCCGCTTTATTGACCCAATCCAGTGCCTGTTTCAGGTCTTTTCCGTTCTCGAAATAATAAGTAGCCGCTGCATAATAGGGTTTGTTGTCCTTGTTCATGATGTTATCAATAGATTTCATCACTTTGCTATCTACATCGGTCGTTATCTCAAATGGGACCCATACATTATCCCACAGAAGACTCAGTGTACAACTGTTGCTTTTCATGAAATCGAAATTGATGGTAAATGTTTCCATGATCATCGTCGTTTTTTGAACCGGCACTTTAAACCGAACAACATCCTGATCTTCTTTATATGCAGAAGGGCTTGTAACATCTGTTTGTTTTGAAATAATTACAATCCATTCTGTTTCTCCGGGTATTGTCAGCAGCCCATATTTACCTGCAGGTATTTTTTTTCCTGAAATGGTGACCTCATCACCAAAATTCAGAGTCGTGGCCTGATTGGCTCCTGTGCGCCATACTGCGCCGAAAGGGACCAGGTCACCAAAAATTTTTCGTCCTTTCATGCCTGGCCGTGAATAGGAGAGTTCAATAAATGAAAGACCAAAATTTTGTTTTACTGTTTGCAACGGGCTTGGTTGTGGGGTATTTAGTTGTTGCCCGAATGCTGTCAGCATGCTGAATGCTGCGGCTGCTGCCATTAAGATTCTTTTCATTTTTATTTTGTTTTAAGAAAGGCAAATGTAAGGGAAAGCTCGGCCAGGTCGTTATTTCGTTTACCAGTAATTTTTGGAATTCCGATGGATCGGATTCTGAAGGATATTTGTTAGAAATTGATGGTTACAGTGGTACGGCCTTTTTTCTTTGCTGCGGTCTTCCAACCGGGGCCATCTTTTATCAGCCTGATTGCTTCCTTGTCGCAGGAGGCGCACAAAGATTTTTCTACCCGGATGTTGATCGCTTCACCGTTTTTATCTACTTCAAAGGAAAGGACTACTGCAGGTGATTCATTATTTTTAGATGGAGTAAAATCGTCAGGAATATTCAGGTTGTTGGCAAGGTAACTATCATATTTTTCCCAGCCATCGGCAGGCTCGGGTTCAATCAGCGATCTGTTGTCACTGCTCGCCCTTGCACTGGCATTGGGGCGGCGGTTGCTGATCACTACTTCGGACAGGGCTACAGCATCTTGCTGTAATACGACACTGTTGAATTTTTTGGATTGATTGAGCCGGGCAACACTGTTTTCAAAACCAAAAGACCGGACCTGTACTTGCAATACGGTATCGGAGGATGTAAGTGTAAAATAACCATTCGCATCGGTATAGGTACCCACCTGGTCATCCATGTTCACAATTTTTACAAATGCCAGTCCTGTATTAGCCTGGTCTGTAACCCTACCTTTGAAAGTATAAAATTGGTTTCTTGTAATTTTCGGGGATGCTGCTTCCTGTTTTTTCCTGCTTCGTTCAGATACAATGGCCCGGTCGGAATTACCTCCTGCCCGCTCTATGGAATCGCCTGACTCCAGATGAGCAACTTCATCCAGTTCTTTTTTATTATCTGCAGATACAATGGCAGGCTGAACGGTACCTGGTTTGTCATCTGCATCAGTCTTTGCGGAGCCGGTAACCGGCACGGCGCTTTCATCATGAATATTGGAAGGAACTAAATTGGGTTTTTGCTCTGTTGTGCCTTTGCCGGTGGGCTGTACCACGGTTTTTTCACCGATGATATTAATAGGTGCCGGTTTGTCCTGATTGACGGGTTTATTGGCAGAGTTAATATTTACGGGTTGTTCCTGTCCAACGGTGTTTTCCTTGCTGGCAGGTTCGAGTTTTACCAGCTCCTTGTTCCCTTTTTTGGGCATGAATTGGTATACCAGCAGCCCGGCCCCTGCAAAAAGAATGAGCATCGCGGCTACTCTTAAAGCAGATAAAGAAAAACCTTTGCCAAAAAGCCTTATGATCCTTGCTCCGGCCACACGGTGCTGCAATCTTTGTTGCAATTCTGACAGGTCGCCGAAAATTTTTGTAGATGCGTGAGAAAAGCCTTCGATAGCTTCTGCAAGGAAAGGATCATCCAGGGCAGTCCGCTCCAACACATTCCGGTCTTTCGGCGACATCTGACCTTTGAGATATTTTTCAATATCTGTGGCAGTAATTTTTTTTATGTTCTGTTCTTTTTTCATGTTTCAGGCACTGGCATTCTTAAATCAAATGATTGGGTGCCGGTGATTGAACCGTTCGTCCAGTTCTGTGCTAACAGGTTTTTGTTTTTCCGTTTTCTGCAATTTTATCTTCTATACAATTTTTCAGGTTTCTTCTCCCGTTCTGGATCAGGCTTCGTACCATATTCCACTCCTGGCCTGTAATTTCTGTTATTTCGTTATAACATTTGCCTTCCAGGTAAAACATCTGGATTGCCTGTTTTTGTTTATCTGATAAGCTTTCCAGGCAAAATTCAAGTGCCATAAAATGCTCTTCCTTTTCCAGTATGCCGTTCAGATGCAAAGATTCATCCGATTGCATAACATCAGTATTTAATTCTACGATTTTCAGGTTTTTAGGGGTTCTGAGCTGCATCAGGCAGTGATTTTTTGCGACCTGGTGAAGCCAGGCTTTGAAATTATCCACTTCATATTTCCTGAGCTTGCTCACCAGTTCTTCAAAGATCAGCATAACACTGTCTTTGGCGGTTTCAGGCTCTTTAAAGTACTTCAGGCATACTCCATAAACCAGGTCCATATACCGTTGGTACAATTCTCCCAGCACCGAAAGGTCACCACTTTGCCTGAATTTCTGTACCAGGTCTTTATCATCACCTGCATTTTGCGGTATGTGTTGAAGAAAAGCCACTTCTAAAATTAACTAATATTCATCTGTCAAAATCTTATGCAATCGCTAAAGTACCTGCATCCGGTTAAAGAATAAAAATTATTCACCATTAAAATTACATGTATGAAACGACTTTTTTTAGTTCTGATTCCGGCCATTCTGATCCTTCTTGCACTGAAACCGGCGGTGACACATACAGTATCGGGTGTTATTTCTGATGAAAGCGGCAACCCGATTTCGTATGCCAGTGTCATGGTGAAAGGTCTTACTAGCGGGGTATCAGCCGACTCAAAAGGATTTTTCAGGATTACCCTTTCAACAGCACAAGCCGTGTTGCAGGTTTCTGCACCGGGTTACATGACAACCGAAGTTCAGGTTCAGGGCAAGCGAGTCCTGAATATTACGCTGAAAGTTTCAGAGAGAAAGCTGGATGAGGCCGTGCCTAGTGTTTCTCCAAAAACACTTTATGGAAGAGGAAACGGAACGGTTTCGGGATCCAAACCAACCTCCCCTGTTTATCGTGATCAGGAACATTACCGCATCGTTGAGTTGGATGATCCGGACTGGAACAGGGAAGGGTATGATCGTATTAATGAGAACCGGTTTCTAAATGCAACAGACAATCCCTTATCCACTTTTTCTATTGATGTGGATGGCGCTTCATACAGCAACATCCGCCGTTTTTTGAACAGCAGTCAGCTTCCTCCTGCCGGCGCAGTACGCATTGAGGAGATGATTAATTATTTCCGGTATGAATATCCGAAACCTGCAAAGTCAGATCCTTTTTCTGTGACAACCGAGATTGCTGCTGCACCATGGAATAAAGATCACAAACTTGTGCTGATTGGTTTGCAGGGTAAACAAATTCCTGTTCAGAACCTGCCAGCCTCCAGTCTTGTGTTCCTGATTGATGTTTCTGGTTCAATGATGTCGGACGATAAGCTGCCACTTGTAAAATCATCCTTGAAACTGCTGGTGGATCAGATGAGGCAGCAAGATCAGATCTCATTGGTTGTTTATGCCGGTGCTGCAGGTTTAGTGTTGCCACCCACAAGCGGTTCGGAAAAAACAAAAATAAAAGACGCAATTGACCGGCTCGAAGCGGGGGGTTCTACTGCAGGAGGTGAAGGTATCAAACTGGCCTATAAAGTGGCAAAAGAACAATTTATGCCGAAAGGAAATAACCGTGTGATTTTATGTACAGACGGAGATTTTAATGTGGGAGAGAGCAGTGATGATGCGATGGAACGGCTGATTGAAGAAGAACGAAAAAGCGGAGTATTTCTGACCATTCTGGGTTTTGGTACCGGAAATTACCAGGATGCCAAAATGCAAAAACTGTCAAACAAAGGAAACGGAAACCATGCCTATATTGATCAGTTAAGTGAAGCAAAAAAAGTACTGGTCAATGAATTTGGGGGAACCATGTTTACCATTGCAAAAGATGTGAAACTGCAGGTAGAGTTTAACCCTGCAAAAGTACAGGGTTACCGGCTGATTGGATATGAAAACAGGATGCTGGCCAAAGAAGATTTTAACGACGACAAGAAAGATGCCGGCGAAATGGGCAGCGGACATACCGTAACTGCGATTTATGAAATCATACCCGTAGGAGTGAAGAGCAGCTTCCTTCAAAAAACTGATACATTGAAATACCAGTCAAACCAGGTTCCTTTCAGCCCGACATCTCATAATAATGAAATGATGACTGTCAAGTTCAGGTATAAAGAGCCGGATGGAAAGACCAGCCGGTTAATGGAAATACCGGTGACGGATACATACTCCGCTTCAGCGCTTACATCAGATAACTTCCGTTTTGTTGCAGCCGTAGCCCAGTTCGGAATGCTGCTCCGCAATTCAGAGTACAAATCATCTGCCTCATTTGAAAGTGTGCTTTCACTTGCCCGTACTGCAATAGGAAAAGATGAAGAAGGGTACAGGGCAGAATTTATCAGGCTGGTTGAAAATGCAAAGCTGATGGCCAAAGCCAGGCCAGTTCCGGCCGCGGAGGAATCTGTCTGGTAAGGTTAATATTATTTTTTCGCTTCAAAAACAGCTATCCATAAGCATCGGGTAGCTGTTTTTTATTTCAACCAGCAATCCGGAACCATAGGTGCAAAATAATTTTTTGAAAAAAACCTGTTCTGCCGGATCAATATAAGAGTTTCAGCTTACAGGGGTATTGGCTTTTAACTTAGTTCTTCAAGATTGGCTGATGAATCGTGTTTTTTCTCGTATATATACTTTTGCCAACATATTGGGTCGTAATATTTTCGGTCATTATTTAATCAAAAAAACAATTCCTTATGAAAAAGCTACTCCACCTTGTTGTTGCTTCTGCATTCCTCGTCTTTGTAAGCTCCTGTTCAAAATCTGCAGGCGACTTGGCCGTATCAGAAAACAACAGTTCTTCCAACCTGATGAAAAAAACAAGAGATTTCGGTTCTGTTGCATCAGAATTTACCTGGACCAAATTTTACCCCGCCATTACCGAACCCAAAGAAATGAACCTTGGTGAGCCAGGTGCAAGTCTTTTAGTAGGTGACATGCCCGTGTTTTACGTTGTACTATCGCCGGAGTTGCGTGAGCCTATTACATCTGCTGCGTTAGATGCTTATGATGCAGTTACCGGTGAGATCCTTCAAAGGGTTGAAATGCTTCCGGACTCAGATCCAGAAGTAGCCACTCTGATTGTACCAGATGAACTGTGGCAGCACAGCTTCATGTTTGCCAGGGTAAAACTGGATGACCAGTTTCTGGGCAGAACAATCTCCCTTCGTTCAGTTATTCAAAAGGATAATGGAGAAATTTCTTATGCAGGGGTTGCGACTGCATTTACAGTTGATCAATAATTTACTCTGCATTGTATAGTTACCAGAATGTTCTTCCGGTTTGTACCGGAAGAACATTTTTATTTAAAAGCAGGATGACAGGATTCCAGTGTTTTGCGGAGGAAACGTCTGTCCAGGTGTGTGTATATTTCAGTGGTAGTGATACTGGCGTGGCCCAGCATTTCCTGTACAGCCCGCAAGTCGGCCCCATGCTCAATCAGGTGTGTGGCAAAGGAATGACGGAAAGTATGGGGCGACACTGTTTTTTTAATCCCTGATTTTGAGGCCAGTTCTTTAATAATGTAAAATATCATGACTCTCGATAAACGGGATCCCCTTCGGTTCAGGAACAGAATATCCTCTTGCCCTTTTTTAATGGGCAGATGTATCCGGATATTCTGCTGATAGATCCTGATATGCCTGGAAGCAGACTGTCCAATTGGGATTAGTCTTTCTTTATCGCCTTTACCGGTAACCCGGATGAAACCAGCACTAAGGTGGATGCATGAAATTTGCAGGTTGACCAGTTCGCTAACTCTGAGACCGCAACTGTACATGGTTTCCAGAATGGCTTTGTTTCTTTCTCCTTCCGGCTTGCGCAGGTCAATGGATGCAATCATTCTTTCTATTTCATCAAAACTCAGTACATCCGGAAGGCTTCTTTTTTGTTTGGGCGATTGCAGCAAGGCTGTTGGATCTGTCATACAAATATCTTCCAGGAGGCAGTATTTGTAAAAGGCCCGGATGCCGGAAAGCATCCGTGACTGTGAAGACGCAGACATTCCAAGTCCGCCTAGAACTCTCAAAAATTCACGAAGCATTTCAGGCTTGATTTCCGATGGATTTTGCCCTGCATTCTGACTCAGAAGAAAGCTTGTAAGATGGTTGAGATCTCTCATGTATGCCTCAATTGAGTTTGCAGAAAGGGATTTTTCTAACTGCAAGTATGCTTTGAATCCATTTTTGAAAGGGGCCCACATGATGATTTAAGCTGTTGAACCGGCTGCTGATTGTTCCGTACTGTTGTGCCGGAATGGAGCATGAAATTACTCTGGTTTGATTTTTTTCTCCAAATCTTTCCATTCGTTGTCCACCTTCACCCTTACCCATATACGCTGATTGCTTACAAATACAGTGTCAATAAATTCGTGAATTTCGTCATAGTCAATATCAAGGGCTTTTCCGAAGGTCATCATGGCTTTCTTTCCTGATTGAACTTCTTCAACAAAAATATTACCACGGTCTGTATAGGCAATCATATCATCTGACACATTGAATCTCGGATCGGTGTTATTGATTCCGCTGCTTCGTTTACTGATGGTTCCTTCTTTGCTGAAAGGTAATTTTATCTGGTAGCCCCTTCCGGTGAGACAATCATTAAATAACACAAAAACATCCGATGTGTCATTGAATACACAGCGAATAAGATCCTTATTAATCTGCACTGAACCAAATCCGAATTCGGTTGTTCGTACCGCACCAAGCCCGTCGTGGCGCCAGCTGATTGTAGCAGGTACACAGTTGGCCGGGTTGATAAAAACCTGGGGGTGCAGGGGGTGATCTCCGGTAAATTTCAGGGTGTCGGTCAGGCAGGCCGTATCGCAAAGTGTGCGGGGCTGTGAGGACTTTGATTTGCATGCTCCCAACCCTCCAATCAGTACTGCTGCTGCAATCCAAACCAGGTATTTCATGAGTAGTAAGTTTATCAGAACAAAAGTAGCAATTGAAAAATTCCTGCCGGAAAATATTTTAGGTCTGATTGTGGAATTTAATCTGTTATTATCTTCGGCCGATGAGCCACAAACCAAAAAACAAAGTTCAAATCAGGTCGTTCAGGCAGAAGGCCCGCTGGCATAAGACAAAAATGAGATATTTTTTAAGCAGGTTGGGAAGACAGCGTACATTCGGAACCGATCGTGCAATCCGTAAGCTGGAGAAAGAGGTTTGGAAAGAAACAGATTGCCTGTCCTGTGCCAATTGTTGTAAAACAATGACCCCAACATACACCAGTAAAGACATGAAACGGATATCGGGCTATTTTAGGATAACCGTGGCTGCTTTCAAAAAGAAATGGCTGAAGCAGGAGCGTGGTGGTTCAAGAGATTGGATGAATAAATGGACCCCCTGCCAGTTTCTTGACCTGGAAACAAATCTTTGTAAAATCTACAAAATACGCCCTGCCGACTGTGCTGGATTTCCACACTTATCCAAAAAATTCAAAGATTATGTACATGTGCACAAGCAAAATGTAGAATATTGCCCGGCCACATTTAAGCTTACTGAAAAACTGATGACCCGATTTGAATCGGCACAGGCTTAGGCACTCACAGAAATACATCTTCCAGTAAAAAAAAAGTGGCCTTGCCATATTTTTCCAGAGTGATGGCTAAAATATCGTACTGTATCCAGGGATGACCAGGATTTTGAAAAAGAAATTCATCTGCTGCATTTTTCAGGTGCCTGAATTTCTTTCGGGTCACACTATCTTCCGGATGGCCCATTGCTGGGGCAATTCTGGTTTTTACTTCGATAAAATGAAGGAATTTTCCTTTCCTTGCAATCATGTCTATTTCGTGGTACTTGAACCGCCAGTTGCGGTATAGTATTTCAAAGCCCCGCTCCGTCAGCCAGTCCGCAGCCATGTCTTCGCCCTGTTTTCCCACGTCATTATGATCAGCCATATCTTATCTTTACTTCAATATTAAAAAAAAACATTCATGCCGGGCATTTTTCCGCTTCAGGGGGTAGTGAAAAATTATGAGTGGGGTGGTGCCTCATTTATCCCTCAATTGCTCGCTATCTCAAACCCGCAACATATCCCATTTGCAGAATACTGGATGGGCACCCATGCACTGGGAACAGGCCAAGTAAAGACAGCGGAAGGAATGATTGATCTGAATTCAATTTTAGGCAATCTGCCATTTTTGTTCAAAGTGCTGGATGTGTGCAATATGCTTTCCATTCAGGTACATCCTTCCCTCCAGGATGCGGAGCTGGGTTACAGAAGCGAAGAAGAGGAAGGCATCCCTCATGATTCGGTCTTGCGTATCTATAAGGACCGGAATCATAAGCCGGAACTGATGGTGGCCCTCAGCGATTTTTGGCTACTGCATGGATTTAAGCCGCCGGAGGAACTGTCTGAACTGCTTCTGAATATACCAGAATTGCAATGCCTCATGCCTGTATTCCGTGATAAAGGATACAATGGGCTGTATCAACATATCATGCTGATGCCGCAGCAAGATGTGGACAGCATCCTGAGCCCGTTACTCAAAAATATTCCTGTTGCTTACAATGAATCTGGCCCTTCCAAATCAGAGGAAGATTATTGGGCGCTGAAAGCGGCTTCAATCTACCCGGGAACCAACGGGTTTGATAGGGGAATATTTTCTATTTATCTGTTCAACCTGGTACAACTCAAAAAGGGAGAGGCCATATATCAGGCTGCTGGAGTACCTCATGCATATCTGGAAGGGCAGAATGTGGAAATCATGGCAAATTCCGACAATGTGCTGAGGGGGGGACTCACCAACAAACTTGTGGCTATACAGGAATTACTTCGGATTTTGCGATTTGAACCTTCCTGGCCCGAGATCATCAGACCACATACTGGTACCGGGCCTTTAATGCATTACCATGCCCCGGTTTCAGATTTTCAACTTGATTATACATCATTGCAGGATCAGCAAATAATTGAACTGCAATCTTCATCTGCCGAAATATTACTGGTAACAGAAGGTGCTATTCTGGCAGGGGAGGATAGGCTGCTTCTGAAAGCGGGGCAGCCGGCAGCACTGGTATTGCCTCAGACCCGTTACGAGCTTTGTGGAGTGGGTAGCAATTCCAGTGTTTTCAGGGCCTTTGCTTAAATTAACAGCGGTTAATAAATCACTCTGTAAAATCCGGCAATTCATCTATTTTTGTCATTCTATAACTCATTCCATTATGAAAATAAGTGTACGTCTTTTGGCTTTCACACTGGCACTGACAGCAATGACAGTGCTGTGTAAGTATTTGTTCGGGTCAGATATTGCCTGGTCAGGCTTTACTCCTGTTTTGGCAATTGCCCTTTTTTCAGGCTTTATCTTCCGGGATAAAAGCTATTCTTTTATTCTTCCCCTGCTGGCCCTGGTCATCAGCGATGCAGTCATACAGGTGCTTTATAGCAATGGCCTGTTTCCATATGCCGGATTTTATGAAGGACAGTGGAAAAATTATCTGTTGTTATTATCTGTGACAATTGCCGGCTGGTTATTACAAGGCCGCAGTTATGGTAGCCTGGCTGCCGGTGTGCTTCTGGCGCCGACAATTTATTTCCTTTTGTCTAATTTTCTGGTATGGGCTGCACCTGCTTCAGAAGCGATGTACCCGAAAAATTTTAGCGGTCTGATGATTTGTTATGAGGCAGCATTGCCATTTTACAAAAATTCGACCATGTCCACTGTTTTATTCCTACCAGTCATTTTACTTTTGTATAACTATTTGACGCGGAATAAACCTGTCTTACGGCTGGCATAACGTATGGTACTTTATTTGAACCCGCCTTAATCAATGGGCGGTTTTTTTTTGCACAAAAGAAGGGCTTGTTTAAAACAGGGAATTGTCATTCTGCTCAAACCCGGTATCAATGAGCTGGGTTTCTGGCGGCGACATTGCGGCAGCTGTGGCCAGTTCATCACAGCGGTTATTAAAAGGGTTATCGGCATGGCCCCTGACCCAAATAAATTTAATGCGGTGCCGTTCAGATAGTTTGAAATACTCTTTCCACAGGTCGGGGTTTTTTTTGTTTCCCCTGAAGTTTGATTTGATCCAATTATTCAACCAGCCTTCTTCAACCGCTTTCACAACATACTGGCTGTCCGAATAAATTGTCACATTCATCCCATCTCTTTTCAGCGCTTTTAACCCGATGATCACAGCCATGAGTTCCATGCGGTTGTTGGTAGTATGCCTGTAACCCTGCGATAATTCTTTTCTGAACCCTCCGCTCATGAGAATAACACCGGTGCCTCCCGGTCCGGGATTTCCTCTGGCAGAACCGTCTGTATAGATTGTGACATCTGGCGAAGTGTGATTCATGTACAGATTTTTGTATGCTTCATGCTTTGCTGAACGCTTGTACAGGTTATAGCGGTTTATACCTGGAATACTCCGGTTTTCAGTTCCCCTGTTATGCTGTTGTGGCTGGCTGCAAAAATTCCTTCGCTGATCAGTTTCCTGGTATCTGCCGGGTCAATGATCGCATCTACCCACAGCCTTGCTGCGGCATAATAAGGAGAGGTTTGCTTTTCGTACCTGTTCCTGATTTTGCTGAGTAACTTTTCTTCCTCTTCTTTGTCCATAGACTTGCCCCTGGCTTTTTGGGCTGCCATTTCAATTTGAAGCAGGGTTTTGGCTGCTGAATCACCACTCATCACAGCAATTTTTGCCGTCGGCCATGCATAAATAAAGCGGGGATCGTATGCCTTTCCGCACATTGCATAGTTGCCGGCACCGAAACTGTTTCCTGTGATGATTGTAATCTTTGGTACCACAGAGTTTGCCACAGCATTGACCATTTTTGCACCATCTTTGATAATACCCGCATGTTCGCTCCGGCTGCCAACCATAAAACCGGTTACATCCTGTAAAAAAACCAAGGGAATCCGCTTCTGGTTACAATTCAGGATAAACCGGGCGGCCTTGTCGGCGCTGTCGTTATAAATTACTCCGCCTATCTGCATTTCGCCCTTTTTGGTTTTTACAATCTTTCTCTGGTTGGCAACGATGCCAACAGCCCAGCCATCAATACGTCCATAGCCGCATACGATTGTTTTTCCATAGTCTTCTTTGAATTGCTCAAAGGATGAGTCATCCACAATACGCTCAATAATATCCAGAACATCATAGGTCTTTCCGTCGGCCGGAAAAAGTCCATAGAGTTCTTCCGGGTTTTTAAGCGGGGGCCGGGCTTCTGTTCTGTCGAATCCTGCATCCTGTTTTTGGCCCAGCATGCTCATCATTTTCCTGATATGGTCCATACAGTCATGCTCGGTTTTAAATTTATAATCGGCTATGCCACTTATTTCAGTATGTGTGACGGCCCCGCCCAGTGTTTCTGAATCAATATCCTCGCCGATGGCAGCCTTTACAAGATAAGGGCCTGCAAGGTAAATAGAGCCGTTTCCTTCTACCATCATTGTTTCATCACTCATTATTGGTAAATAGGCTCCTCCGGCCACACAAGCACCCATGACTGCAGCAATTTGCGGGATGCCCATTGCGCTGATACGGGCATTATTCCGGAAGATGCGGCCAAAATGTTCTTTGTCAGGAAAAATCTCATCCTGCATAGGTAAGTAAACCCCTGCACTGTCAACGAGGTATATAACAGGCAAGTGGTTTTCCATTGCAATTTCCTGCATCCGCAGGTTCTTTTTCCCGGTAATAGGAAACCAGGCTCCGGCCTTCACAGTCTGGTCATTTGCTACAACCACACATTGACGGCCACTTACATAGCCAACTCCTGCCACTGTGCCGCCGGCAGGGCATCCTCCATGTTCGTCAAACATTTCAAAACCAGCAAAGGCGGCTATTTCGATAAATGGTTTATCCCTGTCTGTGAGATATGCAATACGCTCCCGGGCAGTGAGTTTATTTTTTTCACGTTGACGGTCTATGGCCTTCTTGCCGCCACCTTCTTCAATTTTATCAAGGTGCTGACGGAGTTCGCTGAGTTTTTGCCTGAATTGATCTTCGTTTCTGTTGAATTCTATATTCATAGATGAAGCATTGGTGGCAAAGATAAGATTCCCCTGCCTGAAGGGGCTTTACTGTTGCCGGTATGGGTCGTATTGCTCAGCTATTATTTTTTTATGAATCAGCCGGGCTGCGGCTCAATGTCTATAAAATTCATTTACCTTGGTAAAAAAAAATATGTTCCGTTTTCCGATCCTTATAGCCCTTTTTCCTGTCTTGAACTGTATTGCCCAGGAAAATCATAGCCATAGAATGGGAAGACCCATTCGGTTTCCTGATATACCTGGCTATAAAACCCTTAAATGTGACCTGCATCAGCATACTGTTTTTTCTGATGGAAGTGTGTGGCCTGATATACGGGTAATGGAAGCTTTGATGGATGGCCTGGATGCTATTTCGCTCACCGAACATCTCGAATACCAGCCTCATAAGGATGATATTCCGCATCCGGACCGTAATCGTTCATTTGCCCTGGCATTAAAAGAGGCTAAGGGGCACAACCTGATCATCATCAATGGCAGCGAAATTACCCGCAAAATGCCTCCGGGCCACAGCAATGCAATATTTCTTTCTGATGCCAACAAACTACTCATCAAAGATTCTGTAGAGGTATTTCGGGAAGCAAAAAGACAGGGGGCCTTTATTTTCTGGAACCATCCCAACTGGACTGCACAGCGTAAAAACGGTGTGGCAGAACTGACTGAAATGCACCGGTGGCTGATCAGGGAGAATTTATTGCATGGCATTGAGGTCGTGAACGATCAGACCTATTC
>CAYYMK010000001.1:0-216707 GCA_964473035.1 uncultured Chitinophaga sp. | reverse complement strand
TGATCAGGGAGAATTTATTGCATGGCATTGAGGTCGTGAACGATCAGACCTATTCGGATGAAGCTTTGCAAATAGCTCTGGACAACAACCTGACTATTATGGGTACCAGTGATATTCATAGACTTATTGACTGGGATTTCAAAGTTGCAGAAGGCGGTCACCGGCCAGTTACCCTGGTGTTTGCAAAAGGCCGTTCAGATACTGCAATCAGCGAGGCGTTGTTTGCACGCAGAACTGTGGTAAATTATAATAACCTGCTGATAGGCAGAGATGAATTTCTGGTACCCCTGATTTCGGAGTCTGTTTCAATCATCGGGGCACTATATAAAGGAAAAACAGATGTGCTTTCGGTGGAGTTTGAAAACAAAACAAATCTTGATTTTCTGCTGAAAAATCAATCCGGGTTTACATTCCATAATAATCATGACCTGGTAACTCTAAAGCCTGGGAAAACAACTCTTGAAGTAAAAACCCTGAAACGCTTGGAGAACTGTCAACTTCGGTTTGAAGTTTTGAATGCGGTAGATGCTCCAAGTAAACATCCTGTTGTTTCGTGGAATGTGATGGTACAGCTAAAATGATTTCAGGCTATTGTTGCACCTGAACCACTGCCATAGAATTTATACGGCAGCCTTTTTCAATGTTTTTGCGAGGTATGCATTTGGATTGTGTGCCAATGCATGTGGCGGTAACCAGTGCCACCAAGAACCCATACTCTTCTGGATGATGTCTTTATAAAACAAAGGAAGAACGGATGTTTCGCCTGCAAAAAAATTACGGAACGACTCATCCTGGCGCAGGTTGTTTTTGATCTTTTTAAAGAACCTGATCCGGCCATAACCTTCAGAAGAAATGGCACGCATCACATTCATCAATTTTGCAGTGATTCTTGGGTTGGCCCTGAAGCGTCGAAATATGGAACTTGCTGAAAAACTGAATTCAGTCAGGTTAATGATTTTGTCATAGAAATCGTGCCATTCATAATTTTTTGGCTTCAGGTTCATCGCAAGGTGGTTATTCAGGAAATAGAAAGGAAATGGTAACACACGGCCGGCTTCCTGGTACTCCAGGTTTTGGGGAGCTGCCTCGCCAAATGCCGTCATCAGGGAATATCCCGGAAATGCGCCAGGTGTTTTGGTCAGAAACTTTTTTGTTAATTCAAATGGTTCAGATCCTGCATCAGAATCGAGCCCCAAAACAAAATTTGTCTGTACGTACGGGATATACCGAAACATCATATTAACATGTTCGGATATCTGGATTACTTTTTCATCTCCGGTTATACGATTTGTATGCGATTTATTTCCCAGATCGTACCAGGATTCAATGCCGGGCAAAATGGCTGCAAACCCAATTTGCTTCATTATTTTCAGATGGCTTTCAGTGAGAACAGACAGGCTGCTTTCCCCGATAAAATGAAAACTTCCCGGAGGTGCAACGGATGCAATGGCATCTGTGTTTTCCTTAAACCGGATACCAAAATTCGGATCGTGCCATGCAACCCAGGGTTTTTTGATCCGGGTAAGCAGAAACCGGAGATCTTCTTTTATTCTGTCAAAATTGAATGACTGATAGGGCATGACCGAATCAATACAAAAAGGACAGGTATAGGGGCAGCCCATACTTCCCAGCATGGGAATTACTTTTAAGAATGGCGATTTTTTTATTGTACTTTCAACATATTTCCATCTTTCCTGCAGCCCAGGCAATTCATGGGGATGTGTGGCAGCGGTAATATGTTTTCCTGATACAGGATTAGGCCTGGCATATTGAATGAGTTCTAATACATCAGATTTATGAGTCAGACCAAGTACATAATCAAAGTACAGGACTGCATCGTCAGGGTAACAACGGGCATGCGGCCCGCCTAAAACAGTGACGACACCCTGTTTCCTGAAATAATTACTGATGGCGTAAGCCAGCAAAGCAGATTGCGTGAATGAACTGATAAATATGATGTCAAGGTTCTGTGGCAATTCCTTTTTCAGATCTTCCCGTCCTGTATAACAAACCAACTGTACATGATGGCCCGCTTGCTCACACCATACTGCAATCACCTGTGGCATGATGCTTGCCATATTCGCATTCATCACTTTTGACCACATAGTATGTGTAGGGCCCTTGGCTACAAGATCCAAAATTCCGATTTTTAGTCTCTTCATGCGTTCAGGGTATTTGAAGTGAATTCAGATTCCAGAAAACAACCCTTAAGAAATCAAACCGGAGGAGTAAGGAGGAAGCAGAATGTTTTTGTAAGATAGCTTTTTTGCCTGAATAAAAGTGGGATTGTTTCATTTTATTCCTGATGATAACAAATGTTTGTATGAAAGTATTTAAAGCTACAGCCTGTTTGCAGCATTTGTAATTCAATTTGTATGGCAATTTCAGAAAATGTTTTATTCTGAATAAGGAATGAAACATGCGTGAATCACTTAAGAGCTATACCAAAAAATTACAATGAATCCGGTCTGTTGCCTGATTCAACTGGCACGGTGTATGACCGGTCAATTTCCGTACCTTTGCAGATTCCAAAAAAGGGGTAAATTATACATGAAACATATCAGGAATTTTTGCATTATCGCACATATTGATCACGGGAAGAGCACCCTGGCCGACCGGCTGTTACAACAAACAAACACGATCAGCGAAAGAGACATGATGGACCAGGTGCTGGATGATATGGATCTGGAACGGGAAAAAGGTATTACGATAAAAAGTCATGCAATCCAGATCAACTATTGGCATACTGACGGGCAGGAGTATATTCTGAACCTGATTGACACGCCGGGTCATGTAGACTTTAGTTATGAAGTAAGCCGGGCATTAGCAGCTTGCGAAGGTGCATTGCTGCTCGTTGATGCCACGCAGGGAATCCAGGCTCAAACAATCAGTAATTTATATCTGGCTATTGATAATGACCTGGAAATCATACCTGTCATTAATAAAATTGACATGGACGGTGCGATGATTGAAGAAGTAAAAGACCAGATCATCGAGCTGATAGGGTGCAAGCCTGACGATATATTATTGGCGAGTGGACGTACCGGAGCCGGGGTTACTGAAATTCTGAAAACTATTGTTGAAAAAATCCCTTTTCCCAAAGGAAAACCGGAAGCACCGTTGCAGGCATTGATTTTTGATTCTATGTTCAATTCCTTTCGGGGCATTATCGTTTATTACCGGATTTTGAATGGGAGCCTGAAAAAGGGCGATAAGGTGAAATTTGTAAGTACCGGGCAAGAATATGTTGCAGATGAAGTTGGCATCTTGAAGCTTAAAATGACGGAACGCAATTCAGTAGGATGCGGTGATGTGGGCTACATTATTACCGGGATCAAAAATGCAAAAGAAGTGAAAGTGGGAGATACCATCACTCTTGCGAACAATCCTCACCCGGAGCAGATCAAAGGGTTTGAAGAAGTGAAGCCAATGGTATTTGCAGGAATTTTCCCGGTAAATACAGATGACTTTGAAGAATTGCGGGATTGTATGGATAAGCTCCAGCTCAATGATGCCTCATTGACTTACGAATTGGAAACCTCACAAGCCCTAGGTTTCGGCTTTCGCTGCGGATTCCTGGGGATGCTGCACATGGAAATCATTCAGGAGCGCCTGGAGCGGGAATTTAACCAGACTGTCATCACTACTGTTCCTAACGTAAGCTTCATAGCCTATACGACCAAAGGGGAGAAAATTACAGTCAATAACCCTACTGAATTCCCGGATCCGGTGAAAACAGAAAGAATCGAGGAACCATTTATCAAAGCTCAGATCATTAGCAAGCCCGAATACATTGGGAATATCATGACTTTGTGCCTGGGAAAAAGAGGAATTCTGATGAACCAGAGTTATCTGACCCAAACCAGGGTTGAATTGATTTTTGAAATGCCCCTGACTGAAATCGTTTTTGATTTTTATGACAAACTGAAATCACAAACAAGAGGATATGCTTCTTTTGATTATCACCCGATAGGATACCGAGAAAGTGACATTGTAAAAATGGATATTTTGCTGAATGCTGATAAAGTAGATGCCTTGTCGGCATTGATTCACCGTAGCAGAGCTCAGGATTTCGGAAGAAAATTATGTGAAAAGCTGAAAGAACTATTACCCAGGCAACAGTTCCAGATTGCAATTCAGGCTGCTATTGGCGCAAAGGTGATTGCACGGGAAAATATTTCTGCTATGAGAAAGGATGTAACTGCCAAATGTTATGGCGGTGACATCAGCCGTAAGCGAAAATTACTGGAGAAACAAAAAGAGGGGAAGAAACGGATGCGACAGATTGGTAACGTGGAAGTGCCACAGGAAGCTTTTCTGGCAGTGCTCAAGCTGGATGACTAAGTCTTCATCTTTTTTACTTTTATTATGAGCTCAGCAGAATTTTATGATCATTTCATCACCCGGCAGATCGCTTCCGGCATTAATGACCGGATCTTTCGATTTTACCGGAAAGTCTATAGGTTAGGACTGCGAAAGAAGAGCTCTGTTTTGGAGATTGGGTGCGGTATTGGTGCGCTTACTTTTTTGCTTTGCAAAAAAATACCTTACGGAAATATTGAAGCAGTGGACATCAGCCCGAAGTCAATTGCATTTGCGCAACAATTTATTCAAAGAAAAAATCTGCACTGTTCAGTATCTGATATATTAGGATATGAAACGCATCAAAAGAATTTTGATTTTATTCTGATGCCAGATGTGCTGGAGCACATACCTGTTGAAAGCCATTCCCTCTTATTCCAGCGTATAGTAAGCTGGATGCATGAAAACAGCTTGCTGATTATAAACCTGCCCAACCCGGAATACATCAGGCATGACCAAAAATATCATCCTGAACAGTTGCAGGAAACCGATCAACCCGTTTATCTCAGCGCTCTTGCTGCGGGATTGGAGCAGGCCGGCATATTGATCCATTCTATGGAAACCTGTTCTGTATGGGTTCAGAACGACTACCAATTTATTGTAGCCAAAAAGCAAACCGTCTTTCGGGAAGTGATACTCAGCAGCCGGCGAACCATGCCAGGAAAAATATGGGACAGGCTCCGCCATGTATGGAGAAAAATACGATTTCCATATCCTCCTCCTGTCAGAAAATAATACCGGCAGCTATTTCTTTTTCAGGCCTGTCAGGTCGCCCAGGAAGAGGACGCTTTCCCGGACGGTTGCGTTTTTAAAAACGAAAAACATTAGTGAAAAATACAGTATTGCACAAAGCAATAGAGTACTGATAAGAAATATGGGCAAAGAAAGAGGCAGTTTTTGCAGCAGCAGCACAACAGGGATGAAAAGAGCAGATGAAAACAAGGGTTGCCACAACGTATGCAGAGGTATCTGAATTCGAAGCAATAATGCAAGACCCCCCATAATGAAACATTCAGTACAAACAGAAGCAATTGCAGCACCAATTTCCTTCATTTCAGGTACCAATGCCAGGTTCAGTATAATGCTGACTGCCAGCGCAGCGATAACCAGTACAAGCACTTTCTTTTTTTGAATACTTAAGGAAAGAAAATAAAGCAGAAAAAGATTGCTCAATGCAATGGCAAGCGGCAACGCAGATAACCACTGCATCACCCCTGCAGAGGGGCCGAAAGCATTACCCGCAAATAACATCATGATTTCTGAAGCAAGCAGGTAAAATAAAAAAAACAACGGGACAGCAAGGGTAAAAATAAAGGAAATGGAGCGGTTCAGTAAATCAGAAGCCTGTTGCTTATGGTTCCCTGCATGGAGACCGGAAATACGTGGAAATAATATGATGTTTAAAGAAAGGACGACAAGTAGGGAGAGCCTGACTATTTTCATTGCAGCGCTGTAGTACCCAACATGTTCATCAGTGGACAACCATGCCAATAATACCGTATCTATGTAATCATAAATACTTGCAAATACTGTAACAATAAAAAAGTACAGCAACAGCCGGAAATGCTTCCGGAATGATTGCCGCAGAGAAATCCTGAAAAGGTATTGAAAGTTCAGTTGGCGGAGGTTCAGCAGGAAAACGGCTGATTGCGTGATGGCAATGATGGCATAAAAAACCGGATAATCACTACTGTTTTTTACAAATATAAAAATTGCTGCCGTGCCAGTGATGCGCAGGAACAAACTTCTCATTGAAATAAAAAAGAAAGTTTCTTTTCCCTGCAGGTACCATTCACAGGAGAGAGTTGTTGAAATGATATAGAGAGAACCAAGGCAGAGCAGATTATATTCATGGCCAAATCCCGGGTGCAGCAGCATAAAAACAAAAAAGAAAGCTATGCCTGCAATTGTAAACAGGATATGCACCTGCAATAGCTCTGCAAGTAAACGACGGCTTTTATCCTTGTCATGTGCGTATTTTGCTACTTCACGGGTGCCATAGAGTGGTATGCCGATGCAGCTCAGGCTGATGATAAGTCCTGCCAGGAAATCCACGTAACTGACTTTGCCAAATGCAGCAGGCTCCAGTGTCCGGGCAATGTATGGAAAAGTAATAAGCGGAAACAAGATGCTGCTGCCTGCAGCAATCACCTGGTAAAAATAATTTTTCTTTATTGAAGGCAAATAACTGGCTTTTGCCTGCAAAATAAGTTAATTTACTTTGACCTGCTGCAGTTCCTTATCAAATCGGGGCATGATGAAATTCAGTTTTCCTTCGTTTTATTTTTTTCAGATTTTTCTTTTAGTTTTTCTTCATTACGGTTTCCTTTTGAGTCCAGCAGCGGATCGCCAACCGGTGCCTGCCCATCCTGCAGCTTGAAAGTAAAAACTTTGTCTATATGCATCCACTTCCCATTTTCCCACCTGAACCCTTCCTGGTCACCATCTGGAATATAGGTCCATTTCAGTTCAGGCTGATCTGTCTCTGAAATCAAATGATCCACAAGGATCATTTTAAGGTCTTCAATATAATTCACCAGTACCCTGGCTCCTTTCTTGAACTCGGTGCTGTACCGGTGTTTTGGTGCTGCAGGAACACTGTCATTTTCATAGCTGAAAAAAGGGCCTCCAAATACTGGCTCGTTACGGTCATTAAAGTGCAGCACTTCTATCCATTTCATGCTGCTTTGTGCGGTATGATGGTCAAACCCAAAAAGTGTATAATAGTTTTTCCCTTTATGTTGTGTTTGAATAATATTGTAGTATGTTGCTCCAATCCAGTTTAAACGGGTTCGCACCGAGTCTTCTGCGAAATCAGTAAACTCGGAAACATCCCTTAAGGGAAAAAGTTTCAGTGAACCGTTCGCCGTTCGAAGCTGAATGGCGCCCCGCTGGCGTGAATAATAATCATCATACACCAGATTCCAGGTGATGATGCGGAAAGTGGAATCAGGTGCATACAATCGTGATATCCCTAATACTGAATCGAAAGGGTAATAAAATGAATTCTTAATCTGTAATGCACGCACCAGGGTTTTTGTAAAAAAGCTGTCAGAAATCATCCGGTCTTCAGGCAATGAATCTGTTGCCAGAAAATAGGCATAATCGGTTAATGTATCTTCTTTTGCCCTTAATTTCTTAAGGTCAGATGCTGCGATTTTTTGGGCAGAAACAGAATATGCTGAGATTAGAAAAAGGATGCCGGCAAGGTACTTCACAGGTTAATAATTAATGTGTCATGCAAATTTACGCCTGGTTTGAGATGATTAAAACGCCAACAAGGTTGTAAAATTTTGTGAAGGATCATAAAGTCAGGAGTTTCCTGAAAAAAACCGGGCAAAATCGGGTAAGGACTGAAAACGAAGGTCAATATCCGGGTGAGGGAAAGCTGTTTCAGGATGAGTTGTTGCTGCAAAAACGGTATAGATCCCGGCATTCTTACCAAACTCCATATCACTAAGTTTATTGCCAACAATTATTGCCTTGCTGAAGTCAACCTCCGGGAAAAATGAACGGGCATGAAAAGCCATCCCGGGATTGGGTTTCCGGTCCGGGTGTTTGGGGTCTATGCTGGTACAGCAGTAAATATGGTCAATCCGGCCTCCAGCAGTTTCTATTTCTTGTTTCATGGCGACATGAATATCCCGAAGGTCAGAATCAGCCATCAGTTCCTTGCCCACACCCCGCTGGTTGCTGACAATAATAATTTTACCAAACTTATTGGCCAGAAGATGGAAAGTTTCTTTGACGCCAGTGTAAAATTCAAATTCTTCCCAGTTTAAAATATAGCAATCTCTTTTTTCATGATTGATGACTCCGTCCCGGTCGAGGAAGAGAGTCCAGGTATCATCCACATCTTTCAGGTTCAGGGGAGCTTTCGCAAATTCTTTTTGGGCCAGTTGTGCATAGCCTGGTTTGCTGTAATCAATGAAGGCTACATCGTCCGGAATCCCGTATATCCTCCTGGTTTTATGATATTTCCATAAATAATCCTTTTCAAAAGAAAATTTTCGGGGAAACTCTTCATCTAAAAACTTGCTTTTGTCGAGCAAATAGAGACCAGGACTGATATAGCCTTCCAGGCATGGATTTTTTTTACTGAAGCCGGTTACCAGCCTGGCAGCATCCATTTCCACGACAGAATAGCCTTCGCATCCCTTCATGGGTTTTAGCAATAAGCTGCATTCTGCCATATGATTGATATGAAAAATTCCAGCATCATGCAGGTTCGCTTTAAAAAATGAATTTGTATAAGCCACAACAACCTGCTGCTGGATTGCCATAGAGCAGGCCTGTAATATTGCACCACCGGTACCCAATGATTCATCTTCGGTAAAACTTTGATAATCCAAAGAAGAAAAATGTTCGGTAAGGTAATTTTCAATTTCTTTATGCCTGTTTCCTGAAGCGAAGATGAAATTCTCCACACCCTGGCTGCGCAGGTAATTGATCAAATGAAAAAGGACTGGTCTCCCTGCAACGGGTAACAGGCAATCTGCCGGACCAGGAGATTGTTGAGGGTCAGACATGCCAGCAAGCAGGATGGCTTCTTTGATGCTACCCAACAGCCTGCCTGAGGATGTATACGTTGTAGCGAAACTGGAATTTTCTGATTCCATAAAAGTTTTCATTACTGCTTTAGCATGCAGAACAAATATTTTCTTCTACGATCTGGCAAATGATATGCCCGATCGTGATATGGCTTTCCTGAATCCTGGGAGTGTCATTTGACGGCACATTGATTATGTAATCGGCCAGGGTTTTCAAGTTGCCACCTGATTCACCTGTGAAACCAATTGTGGTCAGTCCCTTGTGTCTTGCAGTTTCAAAAGCCTTCATAATGTTGGTAGAATTTCCTGATGTGGATATGCCGATCAGTACATCACCTTTTTGTCCAAAACCATCTATCATCCGGGAAAATACCAAATCGTAGCCATAATCATTAGCCACAGCTGTAAGGTATGAAGTATTGCAATGCAGTGCTTCGGCAGGTAATGGCCTCCGGTCAGTATAAAAGCGGCCTGAAAATTCAGCAGCAAGATGTTGCGCATCGGCTGCACTGCCACCGTTTCCACAGAAATAAAGCCTGTTGCCATTCAAAAAGGCAGCAGTTATTAATGCAGACACGGTTTCAATCGTTTGCAGCAGGGAGCCATCATTTAGTATTTTTTCTTTTGTGCTGATGGATGCCTGAATGATCTCTTTGATTTTATTCATAGTTGAAAATTCATCGTGAACAGGGAGTCCTCATTATGTTGACATTGCCATTTGAGAAAAACTTTTGGGCCAGCCGTCTGGTATTGTGTCACTGGGTTTCTGCAGATGCATGCGTTTCTGTAAGTGACAAAATAGTATTTGCAAAAGTTTTCCAACTGTATTTTTGCTTTTCTGTACGAAGGTGAGGAATAAAATAATCTTCTCCTAATTGGTAAAAACGCAGAATACTTTCTGCAATGGCATGTGGGTCAGGTTCTGTAACGAGCCCTGCTTTTTCATGCGGAACCATGGCAGATAACCCTCCAGCGTTGGTTACAATCATTGGTTTTTCAAAATGATAGGCAAGAGGAGTTACGCCGCTTTGCGTGGCTTCCCGGTAAGGTTGAACGACTACATCTGCAGCACAAAGAAAATATTTAACCTCACGGCTGGGGATGAAATTTGTTTTAAGGATCAGCCAGTCTTCGATGCCGAGTTTGCTGATCAGCTCTTTGTACATTTTTGCATCCTCATAAAATTCACCAGCAACCAGCAGTTTCAGGCAGAAATCTTTGGGTAGTCCGTTCATGGTTTTTAATTGGTGGTTTTTCAATAGGGAGACTGCTTCAAGCAGTAGATCCAGCCCCTTATATTTACGAATAAAACCGAAAAATAAAATAATTCTTTCGCTTTCCGGAAGCCCAAGATATGCTCTTGCTTCTCTTTTCGGAATACTGTTGCCAAAGTTATCATAGAGCGGATGTGGGGTCAGCAGGGCAGGCTTTTTCTTTTCAAACAGGCGAAGATCATTCAGCACTTTTGCACTCATCACAATAAAAGCATCGCAACTTTTCAAAAAATATTTTGTGAAGGGTTTATCTCCTGGCCTTTTTTCATGCGGGATTACATTATCTGCAAGGCAGATAATCTTTGTGTGCTTGTTCTTTTTGATTCGTCGTACTATCGTTCCCAGTGCCGGGCCCATAAAGGGTAACCAGAAGCGAACAATGACGATATCAGGCTTTTCATTTTTTAGCCGGTTACCTGTTTTAATCCAGTTCAACGGGTTTATCGAGTTAATAACTGATCGGATGGTCAGTTGCCCTGGTGCCGGGTCATCTGTGTATTGTGTTTTTCCTGGAAATAAAAAGGAGGGATATTGTAACGAGAATGAGCAGATAGTACAGGAATGACCCTCCTCAAGAAACTGCCTGGCTAAGCGCTGGTTAAAGATTGCCAATCCGCCACGCAATGGGTGAGCAGGCCCTATGATGACAATGGTTGACATTAAAGTCCGGTTTTCTTTTCAACAAGGTATGTATTTCGGGAAGGAGAATTTCGGGATATCAGTTCTCCAATGAATCCAGCAAGAAACAGTTGCATACCAATGATTAATGAAGTGAGTGCCAGGTAAAACCCAGGTTTATTCGTAAGGCTAAAGCTGCTGTCAGAAAATTTTGAAATGACAAGAAAAACAGAAATCCCAAAGCCCACAAGAAAAAACAGGGTTCCCCAAAGGCCAAAGAAATGCATTGGTCTTTTTGAAAACTTCCCTACAAATGAAATGGACAATAAATCCAGAAACCCGTTTATAAATCTGCTCCAGCCAAATTTGGAGCGTCCATATTTCCTGGGGCGGTGCTCGACTACTTTTTCGCCAATTTTTCTGAAACCAGCCCATTTAGCCAATACGGGGATATACCGGTGCATTTCCCCATAGACTTCAATGCCTTTGACTGTTCTGTTTTTATATGCTTTCAGCCCGCAATTAAAATCATGCAGCGGAATGCCCGATACGCTACGGGTCACTGCGTTAAAAAATTTGGAAGGAAGATTTTTTGTGAATGTGTTGTCGTATCTTTTCTTTTTCCACCCGCTCACCATATCATATCCTTCATGCCGGATCATATGCATCAGTCCGGGAATTTCATCCGGGCTGTCCTGAAGATCAGCATCCATTGTAATAACCACTTCACCGCTGGCGATCCGAAACGCTTCATTCAGTCCGGCTGATTTGCCATAATTGCGCTGAAATTTGATGCCTTTGATATGCGGATTTTTTGCATGCAATTGTTCAACCACAGCCCAGGATTGATCGGTGCTTCCATCATCCACAAAAATCACTTCGTAGCTGAATTGATTGTCCGCCATAACTTTTTCAATCCAGGATGTAAGTTCCGGAAGTGATTCGGCCTCGTTAAAAAGGGAGATGACAATCGAAATATCCATGCTGTTATTTTCTGCGTATAAAAAAAACTGATGCGGCAGCTGTAATGGCAGCCCCGGCTATCAAATATCCGAAAATTGATGCGGATATATATCTTACAGCATATAGTTTTTTTGCTTTGGCAACAAGGTCTTCAATTTCGGCCGGAGTGTTTTCGTTTTTCCGGATGAGCTGCTCTTTTTGATAGGCTGCCTCCTGAATCGCAAATTCAGGGTGGGTTTTTATGAATATGAATGTAAAGGCCACCATTATCAGTGTGACAATCATAAAACATCTGAAACCCTGACCAAACAGACCCATAAAATTTACTCCGGCAGAACTGTTCTGCCGGGCCTGTACCAGTGTCCACACAATTCCGCCGGCATATAACAGGTAGATGAAGTATTGCAGCCGAAGATCGGCTGTTTCCTTCTTCGCATCAAGAAACAGGGCATACGATACCATCAGCAAACCGGTGATGATTCCTTTTGTAACCGGTGATTGAAGAATACGCATAGTCAAAATCAATTAAAAAAGAATTGTTCACCGTTGATGATTCCAGTTGGTTTTCCGGTAAGTTCCATCCCTATAAAAGGGGAGTTGGCCGATTTTGAGTAAAAGGATCCTACCGTCCATCTGGTAGCCGGCTGGAATAATGTGATGCAGGCACGGAGCCCCGGCTGGATTCGGGCAGGGTCAAGTCCAAAAATTTGTCTTGGCTTAATTGCCAGAAGCTCCACGCATCTTTGCTGAGAAATACCAGGTACCGAAGTATTCAGCACAGCATATGCAGTTTCGAGGCCTGACATGCCAAAACGGGCATACTCAAATTCTGTTTTCTTGCTATCGGTATCCTGGGGCATATGGTGTGAGGCAATGCAGTCAACAGAGCCTTCAAGTATTGCCTGCTGTAAAAAATCTTTTTCATGCCTCGTTCGCAGTGGAGGCATCACTTTCAGGTTTGTGTCATACTCTGCAAGATCATCATCCGAAAAGAACAGATGATAAGGCGTAACGGAACAACTGACTCCAATTCCGTTTTTCTTTGCTGATTGAATCTGATTCACCGAGTTGGCTGTACTCACACCGGTAAAATGAACTTTTGAACCTGCATATTCTGCCAGTTTGATATCTCTTGCAAGAATCAACTCTTCGGAAATAGATGGTATTCCCTGCAGCCCAAGCCGGGTAGATATAATTCCTTCGTTCATAAGCCCTGCGGTGTTCAGGCTCCTGTCATCTGGAATCTGTATAAGGATGCCATCAAATGCTTTAATGTATTGAAGCGCTTTCAGCATGATTCCTGCAGATTGGACGCAGTGCAGGCCATCAGAAAAAGCGATAGCACCGCCCCATTTCATGTCCAGCATTTCTGCCAATTCTTTTCCTTCAGTATTTCTTGTGATTGCTCCGATTGGATGAAGCACTACCGGCAAATTTTTACTTTTTTGCCTGATATATTCCACACCAGATTTGTCCTGGATTACCGGTTTTGTATTCGGGATCAGAAATACATCTGTAAACCCTCCTGCTGCCGCAGCCGCTGCGCCTGTTTCAATTGTTTCTTTAAATTCAAAACCCGGGTCAGAAAAATCTGAAAATAGATCAACCCATCCCGGTGAAGCATGAAGCCCTTTTGCCTGAATGACTCGGGCATTTTTTAGATCGATCTCGGAACTGATTTCTGAAATAATACCCTTTTCGATAAATATATCAGCTAATTGCCCGTTCAGGGCTGAGGAAGGATCCACAATTCTGGCCTGCTTAATGAGTAGATTCATTAAGCAGCGAAGTTAAAGCTTGTTTTTGATTTTAAAGTTGCGGAATTCTGCCGTACATTTGCCTTCCTCTGGTATGCCTGTTTGCTGGATAGTTGCCCTTTGATTGGGCCTGGTAAATCTATCAGGCGAAACGCCTTAGGCTCGGGTGGTGGCGCAGCCCGGTAGCGCACTTGCATGGGGTGCAAGTGGTCGCTGGTTCGAATCCAGTCCACCCGACTTATTTTTTAGATGAAAGGGTAGTCATTTTTTTAAATTGATTACCCTTTTTTCGGGCAGTAGCGCAGCCCGGTAGCGCACTACGTTCGGGACGTAGGGGTCGCTGGTTCGAATCCAGTCTGCCCGACTTTAATCAGCTCTGATGAGGTCAGAGCTTTTTTTATGGCACATTATGTTTACATATTACAAAGTTTGAAAGATTTCAGATACTACATTGGTGAAACGGCTGATGTGGAAGCAAGGCTGAGGTTTCATAATGCAGGTTTACAGCGTTCAACAAGAAATCGTATTCCTTTTAAAATAATATATACGGAAAACTATCCAGACAGAAGTGCGGCTTTGAAGCGGGAGAAGGAAATAAAGAGCTGGAAAGGAGGAAATATGTTTAAAAAATTGGTTGAGGGCTGTAGCCCCGCTCAGCGGGGCACTACGTTCGGGACGCTGATTCTCCCGACAGGCGGGACAGCATGCCTGACATTAACACACCTTTGTAATGGTTTTTAAATTTTTCGCATTTGAGAATTAGCTGAAGATTGAAAATGAACTAATAATGCGATTGACTAATTTTTGGACCTAGCAGAAAAGAAACAATTCAAAAAGTAAAAATTCCTGCATGCAGATACTGATGACTCCTATAGCATTCGTTAAAAACTCGAGAATAGTTCCCCTGGATGATGATAGGGAAGAAGTGATTTCTGAAATTGAACTGGCTCCTGACGTGCCCTCGGAAGCACTGCATGGAATTTCTCACTTTTCACACCTTGAAATAATCTATTACTTTGACCAGGTTGAATCTAAAGATATTGCTTTTTCAGGCCAGCCCAGGGGTAACCCCGCTTATCCTATAGTGGGAATATACGGTCAAAGAAAAAAAGACCGGCCCAGTCAAATCGGCCTTGCAACAGTACAATTATTAATCCATAAGGATCGATCAGTTATCGTGAAATACCTGGATGCTATAAACGGTACACCTGTTCTTGATATCAAGCCTGTATGCTGAGAATTTCAACCCCAATCTGACATTATGCAGCCTCACTGGGCTCAGGATCTAATGAAACACTACTGGAAAAAAAATAGGAGATCCCTTTTTTTTCGAACCTGAAATAAGGAATAGCTGATGTTTCCGGTTTCTTTTGTTCTATTCAAAATAGCTGCCAGCTTCCTTGCAATTATTGGTTACGTTTAAAACATTAGATTCTTTTCGTCTGAACAAGAACGTGCAGTCTCTGCGCACCTGTATAAAATAAATAGCAGATTAGCAAAATAAATGTATGTGGTTTTGTCATCACATACATTTGTTTCGGTAGAAAAATTTGCACAAGTACCAATGATGACAGGCCTGCCATCACGAATATTTTCCTTTTATGAAGTTTGGCGCTGAAAAGCAGCTTTCGGCAAAACTAATTTTGCGAAAAAATATAATCATGAAACGATTTGGCGTTTTCATTTTGACTTTTCTACCTGCATGTGTGTATGCCCAACCAAAAGCAACAAAGAGCGGCGTGCCTCCAGAATTACTGACTGAAGATTCAGTTCTCTGGAAATACTCCACTGTATCAACACTGGGTTATGTGAATACTACGCCCGGATCATCATACGGAAGTTATACAAGCGGGGGAGGGATTCTTTCAACCTATAAGTTTTTCCCGAATAACCGCTATAAGTACCAGTTGTATGTCCAGTCAAATTCATATAACGTTAGGGTGGAAACATGGACAGAAGTGGAAGGAATTGTCAGTTTCAGTAAGGATGAGAAGGGTCAGAATATCTTAATCACACAGGCAACGAAAGGCCAATACCGTATTGTAAAAAACGGGCATACTACCATAAGACCCATTTCCCGGTCCGAACTGAGCGGGCAGCATTCCAATACTTTTTTGTGGGAAAAAACAAAACTCGAACATGACCCCAAACATGTTTATCTGCTGCTAGTCGATCAGGAACTTCATCCTGGGGCAGATGGAAATGATCCTTCAACTATTGATCCGGGCTGGATACAGAAATATCATATTCTTGCTGGCAGATAAGGAATGCGGAAGCTAGTGAAAGGAAATCATCTGTATGATTTGTACCAATGTACCAATAGGAAAGGAGGCTGAAAAATCTGCTTTAATCGTGTAATTTTAGATTATTTTCGTGATTAGCATCACCCAAACCTAAAACTCTATTTTAATGCGTATAGCTAGATTATTAGCATTTATAATATGTTTTATCCCCTTATTATCAATCGCACAGTCAGAAACTGACTTCAAACCAGATGTTATTTTATTTAACAATCCTTCCTGGTATCAGCAAACCAGTAAATCCGGAAAGAATGCCGTATCAACCAATAATGGCGATAGTGTGTATATAGAATTTACCAGGAAGTATGGGAAAAAAACTTATCCGTATGCTTTTGTTAATTACAAAGGCAATTTCAAAGATGGATTGTTTCATGGCTATGGTGAAATAATGATTAAGGATGAAGGAACTTATCCATACAATTCCAATTCTCCTGCCATTACTATTTACAGGGGTAGTTTTGAAAAAGGGGCTGCACATGGTTATGGTGTCTATACCCGGCTGGTAACAGATGCCGGTCTGCCGAAGGAACTTCCTGTATTTACCGGGGTGTTTGAAAACGGTGTACCCATCAGGGGCTTGACCCGTTCATACATTGGCCCGGAAAATAATAAACAAGGTGTGCTTCATTATTCCGGTGATGTATTTTTGAAACGCTGGAACATATATTGGCACGGCTACGGCATACTTTATGTACAGCGATTAGAAACAGCCGCTCCACGTGAATTTGAATACGATGTAGTAGATGGAAGTTTTTATGCAGGCCAGTTTTTTTATAATCAAATGCACGGTTTTGCTATTGCCAATATTTACAACGAATTGGGCGACAGTACCAGCCAATTACAAACCCTGCTGACCGGTGCCGGTGAAATATTCCACAGTTTTAATATACTGCCGGTTCATATTTCAGGAGGGCTGCCGGTTAATCAGGTTACGGCAGCTTCGGATTCGATTAGGCATTTTAAAACCTTGTTCCCCGATTATGCAAAGGCGGTAACGGGTACGATGCCCATTGATAATAATATTTCTTATACAGGTCAGTTAGTGCAAGGAATGCCCTATGGCTTTGGCTTTATTGAAGGAAAGGATGGCTACAGGGATTATAGTTTCTGGAAAAACGGCGTTAAACTTTCAGCAGAAGAAATACTGAAATATATGTTGCCTGACAGCAGTATGCCGGTGGCCAAACAGATAAACCGGAATGCTATCTTTTATACGGATGAATACAACAAGAAGACAAAGCAAACTGTCTACCGTGTAGAAAAAACCAGGATGGAACAACTGACCTATTATGGCAAATTGAAAGCGGCCAACAGTCCCGAAGGATGGGGCTTTATGTTTTCCAATGAACGGGTGAATGGCTTTGATAATACGTTTTACTATTATGCACAGAATAGTTTTGTTGGCGATTTTAACGGGACAGATATGACGGCCGAAAAAGATATTTTTAAAGCCTGTGCACCGTATAAATTGTACCACTGGGGATTGAAACAGTGGCAGAACCAAAAACGTGGCGGGTATATATGCACTTACCCTGTTTTAAGAGATTATGCAGATATAAATTTTAATGATACAAAGAAGATTGCCATGCAATCCAGGCCCGGGGAATTCGGACGGTATCTTGTCCAGCGGGATCAAAAAGCAGAAAGGGAAAAGGAAGTGGCCTCCCGGAAAAAAGCTAGTATCGGCACAGTGTATGTAGCCACAGATCCTGAAAAATCATATGTAACAGATATTGCCGGAAGCAGGCTGAATACCATTGTAATTCCGAAAAACACCCTGAAAGAAGGAGATTATGTTTTTTGTAATGATAATTTTTACCGGCATAACGGCATTGGGATACTGGCCACTCCATCGGACAACGGCGGGTTTATCAGCACCGGCACCTTACCGGAAAAAGTACTTGTGATAAGGGGCTATTCTATCCCTATGGAGTTTAATTACAGTCCTACTACCTGCAGTTATTGTAAAGACAGGCCGGCCACCACCACCTATACCGGTACGGCCTACACCGGCAGAGAAAAAACCAATGTTTATGAAAATAACTCCGGTGGTCTAACTATTGTAACCACACCGATTATAAAATCCTTTAGTGTGACGGTGAATAATGCGCCCTGTAAACAATGCCGCAACGAATGGAAGTATACGAAGAAGCCATTACAGATTGTCAGGCTGTAAATAGCTAACATTTTCTGATACTTTAATGACTAGCCGTAATCATTTTTATAATAAGAACCTGCAACCAAACGCCAACCGTCTGCGAAAGGAAATGATCCCGATAGCTATCGGGACAGAAGCTTGTTTATGCTTGCCTGCCGGCAGGCAGGGAAGTATGTTCTCCGGGCAGGTAAAATGAAAGGTTATGGCTTCAGGCGGCAGCGGCCGGTGCTGAACTATATTGCTGACTTCATGTGTAAAGAATTAATGCTCATTGTTGAAGTGGATGCCTGCCTGCCGGTAGGTAGGGAAGTATTCATGAACTGGAGGAGGTAAGAAAGAATGATGAACAAAGACAGAAGGCATTGGAAGAAGCCGGTTTTACTGTGCTTCGATTTACGAATAATGAAGTGCTGACGAATATACAATGGGTGCATAGCTGCCTGGAGGAATGGATTGAGAAGAAATTGGGTTCTCTGAGGTAGAGCTTTACGAAATTTAGGGTTTTCATTATCCCCCGCAGGCGGGGGAAGTGCTAGGGTTACAGTGAGTCTCCGAACAGGGGTGGAGATAACGCTGCCCGTGGTTTCTTATCCACCCCAGTTTGGAAATACAAAAACTTTGGCGATCCGGCCCCCGTCCCGATAGCTATCGGGAGGGAGAGGGGCGACTCCGCTATCGGGAGACAAAGAACACTCCGTTCAGGCCGGCTCCAAAACCGGCAGGCAATAGGTGTATCAATGAATTAGCAATCGTAGGGGTTCTAATAGTTTTCAAGAAATTCTTTTAATAGACTCTCATCTTCCATTTTTAAGATGGCAGTGGCCAATTCAATATGTCCTTTTGAAACTGCGAGGGCAGACAGTATCGCAGAAGTCATTGTCACATCCCAGTTGTTATTGATGACTTCTTTAATGAACCCGGAGAGTTCTTTTTGAATTGAATGCAGGTAGGAATCTTCATATTCAACCGGGAGCTTTGGATTGTTTTTATGACGTTCAATTTCTATTACAGCCACGAGCCCAAAAACATTCCAGTTGTACAATTTCTTCTCTTTTGCTATTCGTATAAGATGCGGAACTGAAAAATAGGATGCCAGTCCAACATCACCCTGGTGATGCAACTCCTCCCATAATTCAGAAAAAACGGCATTGACTTCCTCATTAGATGTAGCCTGCTCTAATCTTTTCAACGGAACAGAGGCATCATATAGAACCCGATAGCCCCCTTCGAATTCTTTCCATCTGTTATCATTTAGCGGTATCATTAAATAAAGTTATCGTTTTCGGTATCAACTTTGACCCAGCTCATTTTTCCTCCCGATACCTGCCTGCCGGCAGGCAGGGCTATCGGGACGGGCCTCCTGCAAAACCGAAAAGTGATAGGTGATGAATGAAATTATCGTTCTCGTAAGGGTCTATTTTAATACACGGGTCTGCCCTCATCGTTCATATATTTCGGGCTAGCTACAGGGAAAGACCCTAAACAGAAGGAAAGTTGATAACAGATGATTTATTTAGCAGAAATGAAAAGTAAAAATTCTTGACCAAGTTTAGTTGTTCTTTTTGCTAGCAATCCATCTCCACTCATACTGGTTTTTAAATCTGCAGTATCATGAAATCCAGTGTTCTTCAAATCTCTCCAAATAAGATTGAGAAACTCTTCTTTGTCTTTTAATTCTGGAAATGCTTTTTTTAGAACTGTAGCTAAACTTGTCATCAATTGTGTTGGAGGAGGTATTTGACTTTCAATAAACCACTGTTTTGGATTATCAATAAAATGAAGAATTTTAATATGCCACGTTGTAAAGCTATCAAGTACGTTGAGAAAAATATGACCAATGCTTATTTCCGGAGCTTCACCCAAGGCTGTATTAACTATAATATTTTGAAAAGCTTTTATTTTTTGCTCCTCACTTGTTTTTAATGCATATGCTGATGCCTGAATTACTATATCTATGAATTGTTCATTTTTCGATAATTTATCTAAGTCAATGCTCATTTTTTCGCTGAGCTCATTTAGCCGTTCTCCGATTTCGGTAAAGTATTTTGTTTTCCTCTTTTCTAAAGGTGATGCGATTATCAGCGAGAGCAACTCTGAAATTGGGCCGCCAACAAATGGGACTGCACTTATCACTCCTTTTGTTACTGCGTAAGCATAGTCTCCGCTTGTAGGTTTAGTTTCTTCTGACATGTTGATTTGTTGTTTTTCAATTTTTACTCAATTAAATCCTTGGACGTACAAGAGTGCGACGCAACAGGCGATGCCATGAAATACTGAAGCCGGTTTAATGATCATCCAACGGCAATCCCCGCTTCTGAAATTCTATCCAGTTCAAATACTCCGGCGCTACCCGGTGCTCTTCCATGGTAATACAATTATCTACCGGGCAAACGAGTTTGCAGAGATTGCAGCCCACACATTCTTCGTCAATCACGGTGTAGGTATTGTACGGGTTTCCTTTTTCAAGGCGTATGCTCTGGTGCGAAGTGTCCTCGCAGGCAATATAGCAGAGACCGCAATGGATGCACTTGTCCTGGTTGATTTTGGCAATATGATGATAGTTGATGTCGAGGTCTTCCCAATGGGTGATGGTGGGTACCGATTTGCCGATAAAATCATCCAGTGTTTTAAAACCTTTTTCATCCATCCAGTTGCTGAGGCCTTCGCAGAGATCTTCAATGATGCGGAAGCCATGTTTCATCACGGCGGTGCATACCTGCACATTGCTGGCGCCGAGCAGCATGAACTCCACCGCATCCTTCCAGGTGCTGATGCCGCCGATACCGGAGATGGGTACTTTACCCGTGAGCTCATCCTGTGCAATGGTGGTGAGCATTTTTAAGGCAATGGGTTTTACCGCGGGGCCGCAGTAGCCGCCAAACACAGACTTGCCCGCCACATAGGGATTGGGCACCAGGGTATCCAAGTCAATACCCGTCACCGATTGTATCGTGTTAATCAGTGACAGACCATTTGTTCCGGCTTTTACCACGGAACGTCCTGTCGGCACCACGGAGTGTACATTGGGGGTTAGTTTGGTGATCACGGGCAGAGTGGCGGCTTCCATTACCCATTCCACCACCATGCAGGCGATCTCGGGGTCTTGTCCCACGGCGGCACCCATGCCCCTTTCCGTCATGCCATGCGGGCAACCGAAGTTGAGCTCCAATCCATGGGCACCGGTGTCTTCTACTTTTTTGATGAGTTCATGCCAGCTCTTCTTGTCATTATCCGCCATCAGGGAAACAATCATGGCCCTGTCGGGGAAGAGCTTTACACATTCTGCGATCTCTTTTAAATTTATTTCCAATGGTCGGTCACTGATCAATTCAATATTATTAAAACCCATCACCCGCTGCCCGCCATAATCCACGGCAGAATACCTGGACGATACATTTTTTACCTGCGAGCCCAGTGTTTTCCAGACCACGCCGCCCCAGCCGGCTTCAAATGCACGGAGCACATTATATTT
The DNA here is from genome assembly GCA_964473035.1 of uncultured Chitinophaga sp. Taxonomy (GTDB): domain Bacteria; phylum Bacteroidota; class Bacteroidia; order Chitinophagales; family Chitinophagaceae; genus JJ008. The sequence goes on along the minus strand of CAYYMK010000001.1, from coordinate 195,253 downwards.
TTTATCAGTAGGAGGGGCACTGGCCAACCAATAGGGATTGGGAGATTTAATGCCGAGGAAGTTTGATTCTATATTCGCCATTTATTTTTATGTTGAATTTTGAATGTTAAATGTTGAATGAATAGCCGATTATTTTTTATGTTGAATTTTGAATGCTAAATGCTTTATGATTTGTGTTGAATGTTGTGTGTTGTATGTTGAATTATTTTGAATTTAGTGACTCCTGGGATGTCTTACACTATTTTGGTCAGGATGTTTATGATATGTTCAATTTTCTTCAGGTGTTCTGTATAATCGTATTTGATGATCTGGCTTTTATCCAGCAGCCTTAACCAGTATTTTGTTTCTCTGGCTTCTTTGGAAGCGATTGACATTTTTGTAATGAAATCTTTTTTGGTTTGTGCTGCATTTGCTTCTTCCACATTAGCCCCAATACTAGTCGCACTTCTAAGCAGTTGTTTTGAAATTACATATTCATTTTGTTGTACCAGGATTTTATACAACCCAATAATTTGAATTGAGAAATCAAAAGTCAAACTCAGTATTTTATTATCTTCTTTCATTCAAAATTCAACATTTAACATTCAACATAATTTCAGGAATTTGAGAATAGCAGCCGCCCCGTCTTTCCCCGCCTGCACCGCATCCACCACTTCCTTGCCACCATTCACTGCATCGCCACCGGCGAAGACGCCTTTTATATTCGTCGCACAATTATCAGTTGTTATTTTAAATGCTGAATGTTGAATGTTGAGTTTTTTTATCAGTTTTTCGTAGGGTGTTTGACCGGCAGCTTTAATTACCATATCAACATCAAGAGTAAATGTTTCACCGGTATCTACCGGGCTTCTTCTTCCGCTGGCATCGGGCTCGCCGAGCTTCATTACACTGCAAACAAGTTGTTTTACCTTTCCCTGTGCGCCTTTAATTTTTTGCGGAGCAGCCAGCCAGATCACTTCACAGCCATCCAGCCTTGCGATATCCAGTTCATGCTGTGTGCAGGGTTTTTCGGCCTCTGTTCTGCGATACACCATCGTTACTTCTTTGGCGCCTAATCTTTTTGCCTGTGTGGCAGCATCAATGGCTGTCATACCCATCCCAATCACAGCGACCTTGTCACCAACCGGCACAGTTGGATATCCGTTGGCTCTGATATCGTAAATAAATTTAATTGCATCAACAACACCTTCTAATTTTTCACCGGGAATATCTAATTGCCTTGCTACACCAACACCAATACCAAGATATACAGCATCATAGTTTCTTTTCAATTCAGCTAAAGAAAAATCCTTTCCCAGTTCCTGATTGTATTTCATTTCAATACCGCCGATGGAAGTAATATAATTCACTTCATCCTCGCAAAACTGCGGCGTGACTTTATAAGCAGCAATGCCATATGTCATCAGGCCTCCGCCTTTGCTTTCTTTTTCATAGATGGTTACATCAATTCCTTCACGACTTAAAACATGGGCGCAACTCAATCCTGCCGGGCCGGCACCGACAACTGCCACCCTTTTACCTACCGATGGCTTTCGCTCAAACAGCCGCCAATTTTCTTTCATCGCCATTTCTGTACTATAACGCTGGAGTTTTGCAATAGGAATTGGGGGTTCATTCAATAAGTTAAATACACAGCTTCCTTCGCAGAGTATTTCCACCGGGCAAACCTTACTGCAGCCTGCCCCCATTATGTTTGCGGAGAAGATAGTATGAGCAGAACCCTTCACATTATCCGTTACAATTTGTTTGATGAATTTTGGAACATCAATGCCCGTAGGACAACTCTTGGTACAAGGGGCATCATAACAAAACAAACAACGACTGGCTTCCACCTGGGCCGCCGTCTTATTTTCAAACGGCGGGTGAATATCGGCGAAGTTTTCTTCATATTGCTTTTCGGTCAGTCTGTTATTAATGATTGGCATTAAATAAAAAATTTGAACGCAGATGATCAGGATTGTTTATGATTTTTATGATCTTATCTGCGTATATCTTAATAATCATAAATATCAGCGTTCATATTATAATTCAACCAGTTTCCCATAAGTCTCCGGTCTTCTGTCCCGGAAGAACTGCCACACACTTCTTACCTGTTCTATCATATCAAGGTCAAAGTCGGCGATCAGCAGTTCATCATTGTCTTCACTTGCCTGCGCAAAAATTTGTCCTCTTGGGTCAACGAAATAAGAAGAGCCATAAAACTTGCCGAGGTTCCAGGGTTTTTCATAACCAACTCTGTTTATGCAACCCATGAAATAGCCATTGGCGGCAGCATGTGCAGGTTGTTCCAGTTTCCATAAGTATTGGGAAAGACCAGCAACAGTTGCCGAAGGATTGTAAACGATTTCTGCACCATTCAATCCCAAACATCTTGCGCCATCAGGAAAGTGGCGATCATAACAGATGTAAACTCCCACCTTGGCATACTTTGTTTGAAAAACAGGATAACCAAGGTTTCCGGGTTTAAAGAAAAACTTTTCCCAGAAACCGCTTGTATGCGGGATATGGTTCTTCCTGTATTTGCCGAGGTAAGTTCCATCCGCATCAATAACAGCAGCCGTATTGTATAAAACGCCAGCCTGTTCTTTTTCATACATGGGAACGATCATTACCATGTTATACTTCTTTGCATACTCCTGCATACGCTCCACGGTAGGACCGGGAACAGTCTCGGCGCTTTCGTACCAGGCTTTGTCCTGCCCGGGGCAGAAGTATGGCGTATTGAATATTTCCTGGAAGCAGAGTATCTGTACTCCTTTCTTTCCGGCTTCTTCAATCAGCGGGATATGTTTCTGCACCATAGCTTCTTTTATTTCTTCAATGGTGCCTTCGCCCTCGGTTTTTGGAAGGGAGAGCTGGATGAGCCCTGATTTGATCATTCTTGGCATAGTTTGTTTTTTATTTTTTTTGCCACTAAGACACGAAGGCACTAAGTTTTCTTTGTGCCTTAGAGCCTTTGTGGCTATTATATTTTTCCTTCTACCTTATTTCTCCTTATAAATTTACCATATCCTTTATCAATCTTGCAATGGTTGTTCTCAATCGCCACTTTCCCTCTTAGCAAAACCGTTTTCACTTTACCGGTCAGTTCCCATCCTTCATAACCACTGTAATCAACATTCATGTGATGCGTTTTGGCCGATATCTTATGTTTTTCATTTGGGTCAAAGATGACGATGTCCGCATCACTGCCCACAGCAATGGTTCCTTTGCGGGGGAACATTCCGAAAATTTTTGCAGGATTGGTACAGGCAACTTCCACATATTTGTTTAAAGTAATTCTATTTTTTGCAACTCCTTCGCTGTATAAAAGTTCCATTCTGTTTTCAATGGCAGGATGTCCATTGGGTATTTTAGAAAAATCATCTTTGCCCATCAGTTTTTGCTCCCATTTAAACGGGCAGTGATCAGTAGCGACTACTTGTACCAAACCTTGATTTATTCCTGCCCATAATGTTTCCTGGTCTTTCTTTTGCCGCAGGGGGGGGCTCATTACCCATTTAGCACCGTCTTTTCTTTGATAGAGTGAAGCATCAATGATCAGGTATTGGATACAGGTTTCAACAAACATCTTTTGGTTTCGCCTTGTTGCATTTCTTACAGCATTCAGCGCCCCTTCGCAGGTAAGGTGAACGATATAACCGGGACAACCGGTGTAATAACTCATGTCAACAAAACGTTCCGAAGCTTCTGCTTCTGTTATTTCCGGTTGCGATAGGTAATGATATAATGGTGACAGTTTTCCTTCGCTCCTGTGTTTGGCGACCAGGTAATCGATCATGTCGCCATTTGTGGCATGTACATTTATCAGACCACCATATTCTTTCACTTCTTCCATCAATCCGATCATCTGCCGGTCATCAATCATCAAGGCGCCTTTGTAGGCCATGAATGTTTTGAAAGAACTGATGCCTTCATTTTCAATCATGCCCTGTATCTCTTTCTTAGTGTTCTCGTTGAAATCTGTGACAGCCATGTGGAAACTGTAATCGCCCACACAATTATTGTCGCTCCTGCTTTTCCATTCTTCTAATGCTGAACGAAGTGAGTTGCCTTGTTTTTGTAAAATGAAATCAATCACCATTGTGGTGCCACCGAATAAAGCAGCTCTTGTTCCGGTTTCATAGTTGTCTGATGAAAATGTTCCCATAAACGGCATATCGAGGTGGACATGCGGATCAATACCTCCAGGAAATACGAGTTTGCCGGAGGCATCAATTTCTTTATCAGCGGTTACCTGCAAATTCTTGCCTATAGCTTTCACCACTTCGTCTTCAATGAAGATATCGGCGATGTAATCGTCGGTGGCAGTGATCACTCTTCCGTTTTTGATTAAGATTGACATATGTCCAATTATGAATTATGAATTTCAGAAAACACTCATCATTCCGAATTCTTCATCCTTTTCATCAACAACCAATATACAAAACCGCTCAGGAAAAAGCCAACAAACCATGCATAATTATACAAGCCACTCACCCATTCAGGAAAAAGGGAATTTGAAATTACTTTAATCTGCAATAAAAACCCCGGCAAATTAGGAAGAATGCCTGCCAGCAATGCTATAATAGCTATTGAATTAAATCCGCCTGAATATCTGTAACTGCCATTATGTTTATACAGATCATCAGCCACTAAAGTTTTCTTTCTTATAAAATAATAATCAGCAATCAAAATTCCGCCCACCGGGCCCAAAAGACTTGAATAAGCAATCAGCCAGTTAAAAATATATCCCGAAGGGTCTGCAATCAGTTTCCAGGGAAATATCAATACGCCAATAATCCCGGTGATGTATCCGCCGGTTCTGAAACTTATTTTCTTTGGAGAAAGATTTGAAAAATCATTGGCGGGGCTTACAATGTTTGCAGCAATATTGGTGGCAAGTGTTGAGATAATAATCCCGACCATCGCAAAACTCACCATTATCTTATTTTCAAACTTGCCTGCAAGTTTTACAATATCCCATTCTGTTTGTCCATATATAATGGCAGTGGCAGAAGTAACTACCACACCGATAAATGCAAATAATGTCATGGAAGGTGGCAAACCGATTGCTTGTCCACTTATCTGTGCTTTTTGCGATTTTGCATAGCGGGTAAAATCAGGTATGTTCAATGAAAGAGTTGCCCAGAAACCGACCATACCTGTTAATGTCGGGAAAAAATAATTCCAGAAAGCGGAGCCAGAAAGTTTGGAGGGCTGTTCAAGTATTGGGCCCAATCCTTTGGCAGCAACTATGGCCCATGCTAATAAAGCAATTGCTGCAACAGGAAGAAAAATTGCTTTGAAGACTAAAAGTTTCCTGATACTTTCGACACCGAGATACACGATAAACATATTCAGCAACCAGAAAGCAAGAAAACAAATCATTGGTAATGTCTGAGGAAATAATAATGTGCTGTCAATTTCAGCCAACGATGGATTCCAGGCACGGATAAGATTATACAGTGATTCACCACCGATCCATGTCTGGATGCCGAACCAGCCACAGGCAACAATAGCCCTTAGCATAGCGGGTATATTGGCCCCTTTTGTTCCAAAACTTGCTCTTGCAAAAACCGGGAAAGGAATTCCGTATTTGGCACCGGCATGTCCATTTAGTATCATTGGTATCAGAACAATCGTATTGCCGAGAAAAATAGTGAGAATCGCCTGCCACCAGTTCATGCCGCCACCAATCAATGAACTGGCAAGCATGTAAGTAGGAATGCAAAGACTCATGCTGATCCATAATGCTGCATAGTTCCAGGTGCCCCATGTTCTTTTTTCCTTAGGGATTGGAGCTAAATCTTCATTAATCAATGAAGTGTCGTGTATGGTTTGGTGATCTGTCATTTTTGCCACTAAGACACAAAGGCACTAAGGTCTTTGTGTCTTAGTGCCTTTGTGGCTATCAATTAATATGTTGGTCGGCTATTGAAATTGCTTCACTAATTATCGCCAGCCCTTCATCAATCTGTTCTTTCGTTATACAAAGCGGCGGCGCAATAAAAATATAACTCCATCTCACAAAAGTGTACATGCCAAGGTCTTTGATCTTTGCTGCCACTTTATTCATCACCGCCATTTCATCGGGCTTTGCATTGAAAGGTGCCATGGGTTCTTTTGTTTTTCTGTTCTTCACCAGTTCAATACAACCCAGCAAACCCGTATTCCGGAAATCACCGATGCTCGGATGTTTTTGTTTTAATTTTTCAACTTCTTCATTTACATATTTACTCATCGCCACACAATTCTCAATCAATTCTTCATCTTCATAAATTTCTAATGTTTCCAATGCAGCAGCACAACTGACCGGGTGAGCAGAGTAGGTGAGGCCGAGTGATAAGACGGTATCGTCATATTTGGCGGCGATCTTATCACTTACCATTAAACAACCGAAGGGGAGGTATCCTGCTGTCAATCCTTTTGCCATGCAGATCATATCCGGAACGATACCATGATTTTCAAAACCAAACCATTTGCCGGTGCGGCCAAAGCCACTCATAACTTCATCCATTATCAATAGAATGCCATGCCTGTTGCAGATTTCTTTTACAGCTTTTAAATAGCCAACAGGGTACTTCAAGCAACCGGATGATCCGGATTCACCTTCGAGTAAGATGGCCGCAATATTGGCCGGGCCTTCGTAGGCAATCACTCTTTCCAATGATGCAACGGCCTCTTTCAATAAATTTTCTTCACCATATTCCCAGCGGTATAAATAAGGGAGATCAAAGTGCACAAAGTTGGGAGCTTGTTGTGTATCCATGGGCAAGCGCCGTGGATCACCGCTTGCAGACATTGCACCGTATGATGCACCATGATAGGATTGATAGCGGGTTAATATTTTATGACGTCCTGTATATAATCTTGCCAGCTTAATTCCATTTTCAATGGAAGTAGCTCCGCACAAAGTAAAGAATGCTTTATTCAGATCACCGGGACAAATTTCCGCCAGTTTTTTTCCCAACTCACCACGTATTTTTGTTACACAGCTCGGCGTGACATACGCCACTTCCTGCATTTGCTTCACAACAGCGTCAGTCACCCGTTGGTTGCCATGACCAATATTCACATTCATCAGCCCCGATGAAAAATCAATATAGCGTTTGCCATTGTAGTCGTAGAGGTAAACACCTTCGGCATGTTTGACGGCGATGGGGGCGAGGCCTTTTTGTTTGGACCAACTAAACAAAGTATAATCCAAATTATTTTGAATTATCTGGGTTGCTTCAGAAATTGTTTTTGTATTCATAAGTTATTTTTTTGCTTGTCCTCCGAAGCCTTGGCTCAGGAGGACAATATTACTATCTTTTGTTTTTCATAGCATAGTCAGTGCAGTTTACCCTGAGGTAACGATGAGTAGCACACTTCGGAACCCAATAATTTATTCAGAATTTTGATTGATGAAATCCTGAAGTTTTTTACAATCTTTCATAAAATCTTTTACAGAATCATTACTCTTACTTACAAGAGTATAATCATAATAATTGTTATCGCCACCCTGGTTAAGAATTTTTTTTACTTTTTGTAAATAAAGGTTTTTAAGGTTAAGAAAATAAAAAAATATTTAATATTTATTCTGCGTTTTCTTCTGTATATGCGGAAGCATTTTTGACAGAAAAAACATTTTCTATGAGTTTTTCAAGCTCAGATCTGCATGTTTGAAAAGTCTGTTTCATGATGATAAAAAAAATAGTACTTGACTACTCTTGTGTCATAAAATTCATTTTATCTTTTAAACCCAATCCTTTCCCTTTCTTCCCATTTCTTCTTTCCTGCATTTTCATCTAACAGATTTTCCATTGCATCGTACAGCTGGTTAAGCTGTACATCATGCTCGCCAATTCTTTCTTTTATTTGTTTTAGTTGTTCCCGCAAATCGCTTTTCTGTATCAGCACCCTTCTTATTTCCACAAATGCCCTCATAATGACAATGTTCATGGCTATTGCTTTGTCAGAGTTGAGGATGCCACTTAGCATGGCAACACCCTGTTCGGTAAAGGCGTAGGGGGTCACTTTTGTATTTCTTTTGGCTTGTGATGCGATCACAAATTGTGATGGCATGGATGTTTGTCCGTGGTATGCGGTCACAGTTTGTGATCGCATATCCTCCCATTCGGCAGTAGTTAACCTGAACATAAAATCTTTGGGAAAACGGCTGATATTCCTTTTAACCGCCTGATTTAATACCCTGGTTTCCACCTGATAAAGCGAAGCAAGGTCAAAGTCAAGTATAACCCTTTCACCCCTTATTTCGTAAATCCTGTTCTGAATACTCCTGATTATTTTCATATCCTATTTTTTGAGGTCGCATTTTGCGGCCTTAGATTTCTTGTTGTATGTAGTCACAAATTGTGACCACATGGTTTTCATAATTTCATTTCAGGTTAAGGTTTCAAATTGAAACCTTAAAACTTGCCTTTCTCTTCAAGGTTACAAGTTGCGACCCTAAACGACCCTTCTTAAGCCCTCCCTCCGGGAGGGTTGGGGTGGGCCCTAACTCATCCAATTCACCCCCGCTTCCGCATTCCACTTCGTTGTACTCTTCTTCAGCTTTGTCCAGAATTCAATAGAGCTTTTACCAGTGATATCACCTACACCAAACTTGCTTTCATTCCAGCCGCCGAAGGAGAAGGGTTCTCTTGGTACAGGTACACCCACATTCACGCCGATCATTCCGGCACTGGCACGGTCAATGATATAACGGGCTAAACCACCGTTTTGTGTAAATACAGATGCGGCATTGCCATAAGGGTTGGCGTTTTCAATTGCAAGTGCTTCATCCACGGTTTTGGTCCGCATGATACTGATGACGGGTCCGAATATTTCTTCTTTGGCAACAGACATATCAGGCGTTACATAATCAATTACCGTTGGGCCCACATAAGTACCATTTTCTTTTCCCTTTACTTTGGTGTTGCGACCATCCACCAAAATCTTTGCTCCGTCTCTTTCTGCTTCGCCGATATATCGTTCAATTCTTTCTTTACTTTCTTTACTGATCACAGCACCCAGATTTTCTCCGGGAATAATTTTTCTGGCTTCCTCACATATTTTGCTGATGATGTGGTCCACATTGCCCACAGCTACCATTGCAGATGCAGCCATGCATCGCTGACCGGCACAGCCACTCATACTGGCCGCCACATTCTGTGCGGTCATTTCCGGTTTGGCATCGGGCAACACCATCAAATGATTTTTTGCACCACCGAGTGCCAGTGCTCTCTTGCAATTAGATGTAGCCCTTTGGTAAACGATCTTTGCTACTTTGGTGGAGCCAACAAATGAAACGGCTTCAATACCGGGGTGATCGCAGATGGCATTTACGATCTCGCTGTCACCATTGACAATGTTCAGGACGCCATCGGGTAAGCCGGCTTCTTTTAGTAACAGAGCAAGCTTTGCTGTACTCAGTGGTACTTTCTCGGATGGTTTGATGATCATGCAATTTCCCAAAGCAATTGCATTGGGTATGGTCCAGTTAGGAACCATGGATGGAAAATTAAAAGGAACAATACTTGCCACCACTCCAAGTGGTACATGCTCCGTACGGCATTCCACACCTCTGCTTACTTCCAGCACCTCACCGGATACAAGTTGGGGCAATGAGCAGGCAAATTCTGTTAGCTCTATGCTTTTTTCAATTTCTGCAGCAGCTTCACTTAAGGTCTTGCCATTTTCCTCACGGACCAGTTCTGATAATTCCCTGATGTCTCTTTCCAGCAATGTTTTGTACCTGTAAAATATCTGCACTCTTTCTTTGATAGGCAGCCTGCTCCAGGCAGGAAAGACTGCTTGAGCTGATTTTACTGCTTTATCCAGGTCCTGCCTAGCGGATAAGGGCACGGTGGAGAGCAGTGTTCCATCAACCGGGGAAATCACAGGTAAGGTCTTGGCAGAATCTGCCGGTAAAAAATGACCATCAATATAATTTTGAACAGGAGGATACTTCATTTCAATTTGTTTTATAGCAGGTATGCTGTGCATGATAACTTAAGATCAGTGAAAATCTGGCTGAATTTTTCAGTTCCATCAATAGAATTATTTTCTGCCTGCAATGTTCCGTTTTCAGAATACTTTTTGGTCCGCAAGAAAGCATTTCCGGATTTTTAGATTGCTAACTATAAAAATACTTATTTTACCGAGTTTTGCAAGCTAAAGTCGTACTGAATAATGACACCGGAAAGATATACCAGACTGTCGTTGGTGCTACAAAAAAGGCAGGAAGGATTATCCATTGTGCTGGAAAATGTATTTGATCCTCATAATATTTCAGCTGTCATGCGTTCCTGTGATGCGGTTGGGGTGCAGGATCTGTATGTTTTGAATACTAAGATACCCCGGCATAAAAAATGGGGTGCAAAAAGCTCATCCAGTGCTGCTAAATGGCTGACCATACAGCAGTTTGATGATGCGAATGAATGCTTCAAAATGTTGAGAAGCAGGTATCCAAGGATACTCACGACTCACTTGAGTAGCGATGCAGTCAGTGTGTATGATCTGGATCTTACTCTGCCCACGGCACTGCTGTTTGGTAATGAACACAGCGGAGTCAGCGAGGAGATCAGAGAGATGGCTGATGGTAATTTTGTAATTCCACAAGTTGGCATGATCCGGTCGCTCAATATAAGTGTAGCCTGTGCCGTAACTTTGTATGAAGCGTTCCGGCAAAAAAATGCTGCAGGTCATTATGATCAGCCAAATCTGAATGCGGGGAAATATCAAACTTTGCTGGAACAATGGGGTTTTTCAGATGAGGAAGAATAAATAACTTTTTAGAATTGGAACATGAAGCCAGGTAAAAGGGTACATAGATTATGCATGCTTCTTGAGCTCCTGATTCTGTTATTTTTTGGAAGTATACAGGCCCAGGATATAAAAAAAATTAAAATTTCAGAACTGGCGATTCTGATCCAGCAAACAAAATCTCCGCTCGTCGTTAATTTCTGGGCTACCTGGTGCAAACCTTGCATTGAAGAAATACCTTATTTTATAAAGGAAGTTCAGGCGTATAACACCGGGTTAAAAGGGAGTACCGACAGCATCCGGCTGTTATTGGTCAGCATGGATTTTAAGGAAGCATATCCCGAACATCTACAAGCCTTTATTCAAAAAAGGAAATACAATGCTTCCGTACTTTGGCTGGATGAGACAAATGCTGATTTCTTTTGTCCGAAAATTGACTCCGGCTGGTCTGGTTCTATCCCTGCCACTTTATTTGTAAACCCCCAAAACAGGTACAGGAAATTTTTTGAAAAGCAGCTTTCCCATAATGAACTGAAAAAGGAAATGGAGCGAATGGGGTTGTAATAATCAGTTTGATTGTTCCCTTTTCTCCGGCTGAGTTTTATCTTGATTCAGCAGCTGAAAAAACCAAACTGCTGCCCCCATGCTGACAAGGGCGAGCAAAATACCTATAAAACTTTGGTGATAGACTGCTTTTGCGAGGGCATAACCAGGCAAGATTAAAAAAATGACTACGCAGAGGCGTGCTGCAGATTTTGGATAATGCATACAGATCAATTTTAGATAAGAAGAGAACCGTTTGCTATCCAAAAGAGAACAATCCGGAAAAAATCCATAAAAAAACTATCTCCGGGTGCCAAAAAGAATTTTTTGCCTCAGGAATTTTCCTTATAGTCTTTTAATGGTACATCCAACCGATTTTGTTTCTTTCGTACTCACTTCCAGGCCGGAATTCATTTCATCAATTGCGAGGTGCAGGTGCTTGCGGCTGACTGCAGATGCATCAGAAGGATTGTCGTCAATCGCACCATGGTAAACAAGCTTTCCTCCACTGTCGAATAAAAAACATTCAGGGGTCCTTTTTGCACCAAAAGCATCTGCCAGTTCAGCGTTTTGATCAACCAGGTAATGCCAGTTGTATCCCTGTGCAGTAGCATACGATGCCATTTGTGCAAAGGAATCATCTCCGTCTCTGTAGGCTTCATTTGAATTGAGTAGCGCCACACCTATCCCTTTTTCCAGGACATAATTGCAGATTTCTCGTGTCCGTTCTTCATTTTTAATCACATAGGGGCAGGTATTACAACTAAACATGACCAGCAGCCCTTTTTCTGTTTTTAATTCAGCAAGTGAAAAGTCTCCGCCCGACACGGCTTTCATTTTTACTCCGGGTTTGGGTATTGGCGATCCTATTGGCAGCGGATCAATTTGTACCGGAAAAAGGAAGAGTGCTGCAGCAGGCACGATAGAAAACAGGAAATATTTCATTGTAACTGGTTTTATTTAAAAAGTACGGCAAAAATGCTGACCGCTTTTTTGTGTAACTAAAATTCGGAAAAATAGTTTAGATTTTCAGCTGTTTTCCTCATTCTTAATTCGGTCCTCCGCAATTTTTCTTAAAGAGTTAATGCTGACATTCAGTTCAAACCCGACCAGCAATACCAGCGAGTTGATAAAAACCAGGATCATCAAAATCAGGATCGTACTGATGGAACCATAAAGCTGGTTATGGTATCCAAACCGGCTTACCCACCAGGAAAAAAGTAATGTCATCAGCAGCATGAGGATCGCGGCAAGTACTGAACCTGGGCTTATGAACGGCCATTTTTTCTGTACTGCGGGGGCATGCCGGTATATATAGGCAATGCTTGTGAAAAACAACAGCACAATGACTACCCACCTGGTATTCAGAATTACCGAACGGACTGATGGGTTGTTTACAATGAATTTCAGCAGTTGGCCTTGTGCCACAACAAGCAGTATTGAGGCACAAATGAAAACATACAATACCATCGTGATTTTCAGTGCAGATAATCTTTTCTGAAAGCCAATTCTTTTTCTGAATCCGGGGTAATTTTTATCAAAGGACCGTTGAATGCCCATCATGGCATTCGAGGAAAAAAACAAAGACAGGAAAAAACCAAGACTTAAAAGACCGTTTCGGGGATTGTTAATAAAGTCGTGCAGAAAATTGATCAATGTAGCATGGCTTGTTTCCCCTGGAACCACTTCACGAATCAGCGTGTACAGGCCATTTTCAAATTCAGCCGAGATGGGAAGTAGTGGAATCAATGTAAAAAGAAAAATGATACCTGGCGGAATAGCCATCACGAAGTTGAAAGAAATGGCAGAAGCTCTTTCTGACATGCCAACTGTTTTTACCTGGCGGATAAAAAAAAGAACGACATCATACAGCGGAACGCCACCAAACCCCGGAAAAGATGTCTTCTTGCTTTTGCTAAGCAGAAATGACACAGGCTGGCTGTTGGCAATTTTATTTTTTATCTTCTTTACCAATGCTGGTTGATTGCGTTTTCAGTTTTTTTATGGAATCTGTCCGCCGATTTTGTTCCTGATGAAACAGACGGGCATATTTATTATGATCTTCCAGGTTCGATGTGAAAATACTGCTTCCGTCAAACAGATAGCTGGCAACAAAATACAGGTAATTCGTTTCCGGGGCGTTTAAAACTGCTTCTATGGCTGCAACGGAAGGAGTGCAGATGGGACCCGGAGGAAGACCCTCGTTCAGGTAAGTGTTATATGGCGATTCCAGTTTCAGGTGTGCATATAAAATGCGACCCAGTTGAAAATTCCGGGTGACAAATTTTACTGTAGGATCAGCCTGCAGCTTCATGCCTTTTTTCAGCCGGTTCAGGTACACACTTGCCACATTCATCCGGTCATCTGGCCGGTTGGTTTCTTCCTCCACAATAGATGCAAGTATCATAACCTGCACAGGGTTCAGGCCTTTGGCTTTTGCTTTGGCCATTCGGCCTTCATTCCAGAATTTTTGGAAAAAGGCATAGAATTGCTGCATGAGTTTTCCCGGGCTGCTGTTCCACTTGTGCATATAGGTATCCGGAATGATGATGGCCAGAGCAGAGAATGTATCTACACCAAACTTTTTCAGCGAGTCATTATTGTTCAGATAACTGATCATCTGCATCGAATCAAACTGCAAATCAAATTTTTTTCCGAAGCCCATTTTTGCAGAGAGTAGTTCTTTGGTTCTTTCTTTTACAATTGTGATTTTGACGAGTGACTGATGCCCTCCCCGGAGCATGCGTACCAGATTAAAGTTATTCATTCCGTCTTTTACCAGGTATCTGCCTGGTTTTGGCTTCTTAAAGCGCAAAATTTTGCAGGCAAGGTCAAATCCGCTGCCCTGGATCAGTTGGTGATCCTGCAATGCCTTTTTAAGTTCCGGTATTGTGGTGCCTTCTCGGATATAAAAATTCTTGCCTTCTTTGTTTGTCGCTGCCGGGCGCAGCAGCTGATAAGCAAGATATGCAGATGCAAGCAGGAAGATTGCTACTGCTGCGATGATCATTTTTTTGCGCATAAAGACTGTGTGTAATCGTTGTCATGCAATTTAACAGCTTACGGGCAGAAATCCATTTCCAAGCTGCTGAATGTTTACATGCAGTGTATCCCAATAAAAAACCTGCCGTTCAAAAGGCAGGTTTCAATCATATATGTCAGTACATTACTTACCGGTGCCGGTGGCAGGAGTCAGGGGTACCGCATTTGCGGGTACCTGAGGCTGGGTGGTAGCGGGTACAGTCGCATTCGTTGCATCAGAGGCACCCTTTGAACCAGTGTTGCTTGATTTGGAGATGAAAAACACAGAGAAAAGACAAAGTGCTGCAATGATACCGCTAAAAATCCAGGTTCCTTTTTCCAGGACGTCAGTCGTTTGTTTTACACCCATAAACTGGCTGCTAAAGCCGGCAATATTGCCCGACAAACCGCCGCCTTTGGGGTTTTGAACCAGGACAATAAGTCCCAGTATGACTGATGCCAGAACAATCAGTATGATAAAAATAGTTGTCATATCAGTTTGATTTCTTTAAAGCCTCAATTTTGGATGCAAAATAAGCGCTTTTCGAATGATCGAGCAAACTTAATTTACGGTAAATTTCAATGGCTTTTTCAAGGTTCCCTTGTTTTACCCAGACTTCAGCCATTGCTTCGGTGTATACATCATCATCCTTCAGGGAGCTTTCCGCCATTGCTTCCACTACAATCTCTGCTTCCGGGTTTATGGTTGTGATTGTCCCGGATACAGGCAATCGTTTCATTGATTTAAGCCACTCAGTAAAACTCCTGAGTTGTTGATCGAATTTGCGAACAGGTTTTTCTTCATCTTTCAGTTTAATTCCCTGGGAGGCAAAATAATCAACCGTATGATAGGGCTCAATTAAAAGTGGTTCGGGATCTGATTGAACTGTTTCAGGAGCTGTGGCATTTTGACCAACAATTTCCGTTGCTGTAGCGCTGATTTCTTTATTTGTATCAGTGGGTTCAGAAAAAGTTGCCTGTGGGAAATACGATTCTGTGCCTGACTGGTTTTCTTCGGCTTGTTCAACCCGGATACTGCCATTTTCCTGCAGCAGGTGCTCTACCCACAGGGGGTTATGAAAGAACAGAAAGGTTTTTTGCAGTTGCTCCTGGTATTGTTCATGGTTTTCATTTTGCAGCTTTTTTGTCAACAACAATTGGGCAGCGCCAAAGTAAGGATGCCGGTCGGCAAATTGCTGCAATTCGGGAAGGCTGCAATCTTCAAGTGAATTCTTCTGAAGCAGGGTTTTTACCAATTGATTGATCTTAGCGTTCATACCACAAAATAAGTTATCTACCAGTTAGAAAAAAGCCTGTTGAATATTTCGTCTGTCAAAGTTCGGATCATTTCATCGCCCAGGGTATTTTCGGCCTGCTGAAAAGACTGATCGCCTTTGAATTCAAAACTCCGGTTGATATCGTAATCAGATACTTTGTCAGATTTACGGTCAGTGAGTGTGATGCGCAGGCTTACTGTAAGCCTATTGTTGGCAACTTGCTGACCCGATATGGCCGAAGTACTGAAACTGTAATCTGTAATAACCCCGTTAATTTCCCAATCTACCTGTACATCTTCACCTTTCTGGCTCAGCCGTGTCTGACTCAGAATTTTTTGACGCAATTTATCTGTCAGCCGCTGGCTGAGTTGCGGATTTATGTACCTTGCCCTGTTGTCAATGAAATTTACCCGTACCGTTTTTATGCTGTCCGGGATGGTCGCTTCATTAAACCGGTAAATTTTACAACCAGTTGCCGGCAATACCAATATTACATACAGCATGGCTGGAACAAGGATCAGTAAGATGAGTGAAACCATGTGCCTGCAGGACGAAACATGTATTGGATGTCTATTCTTCAATATTGTATTCTTTTAATTTTCTGTACAGGGTTCTTTCACTGATCCCCAGGTCAAGTGCTGCATCTTTTCTCTTATTTTTATGCTTTTTCAAGGCTTTGATGATCAGTTCTTTTTCTTTATCCACGATGTTGAGGCTTTCTTCTACTTCCACATGCTCCTGTATATTACTGTTGAACATAACCGGTTGTGTATTTGTCAATCCTTGCTGCAGGCCGGCTGTGGCCAGTTGTGGCTGTATGGAAGTGACTTCAGGAAAGCTTGCCGCTTTCAACTCATTGATCAATGATTGGTTTTGTGCCATCACCGCAGGATTTTGCAGCATGTCAAGAAACATTCTTTTCAATTCCGTTACATCTTTTTTCATGTCAAAAAAAAGTTTGTACAGCATTTCCCGCTCATTGCTGAATTCATGCCCATTCGCCTGCTGCTGTGCAAGCACCGGGAGCCGGTTTCCTGAAAATGGCCGCAAAAATTTATGCAAAATCTGCGCCGTGATCTTCTTGTCTTCAGAAAGTACAGAAATCTGCTCTGCAATATTTTTTAATTCCCGCACATTTCCGGGCCAGGGATAGTTGAGCAATAATTGTTGGGCTTCATCATCCAGTTGAACTGGTGTAGTCCTGTATTTTGCAGCAAAATCAGAAGCAAATTTCCGGAACAGCAGGTGGATATCCTCTGGCCTATCGTGCAATGCAGGTACTCGAATAGGTACTGTGCTCAGCCGGTAGTATAAATCTTCCCGGAATTTTCCCAACTGAACCAGTTGAAGCAGGTCTTTATTGCTAGCCGCAATGACCCGAACATCGGTTTTTTGTACTTTGGATGAGCCAACACGGATGAACTCACCTGTTTCCAGCACCCGCAACAGCCTTGCCTGTGTACCCAGTGGCAATTCGCCAATTTCATCCAGGAAAATGGTGCCTCCGTTCACTGTTTCAAAATATCCTTTGCGTGCATCCACAGCTCCAGTAAAAGAACCTTTTTCATGGCCGAACAGTTCAGAATCTATAGTACCTTCCGGAATGGCTCCACAGTTTACCGCAATAAATGGGTTGTGTTTCCGGGATGACAACGCATGGATAATTTGCGAAAAAACTTCTTTACCAGTACCGCTTTCCCCGCTGATCAGCACTGTCAGGTCGGTGTGTGCCACTTGCGATGCCACCTGAAGGGCATAATTCAGCGCTGGCGAATTGCCTATGATTCCGTATCTGTTTTTAATTAATTGAATGTCCATTTTAATTATTTATTCGTCCGATCAGGGTAGCCTGTGTACAGGCGGTGATGAGCACCTGCACATAATCGCCTTTTCTCAGATTGCTGTTATTTTTGGGAAACACGACTACTTTATTTTGAGAGGTGCGGCCCATCCAGTCCAGATTGCTGCGTTTGCTTTCTCCTTCGATCAGCACCAAAAAGGTTTTGCCGGTATCATTCATGTTGCTGCGAAGCGATAAGTGGTTTTGCAGTGCAACAATTTCTGCAAGCCTTCTTTTTTTCACTTCTTCCGGGACATCGTCTTTAAATTTTCGCTCTGCAAGAGTGCCAGGCCGTTCGCTGTACATGAACATATAACTCATGTCATAATTGCTGAATTCCATGATACGAAGAGTCTCCTGATGATCCGGTTCGTCTTCCGTACAAAAACCTGCGATGAGGTCGGAGCTGATACTGCATTCAGGAAGGATTTTCCTGATTTTTTCGACCCGTTCCATATACCATTCACTGGTATAAGTGCGGTTCATCAGGTGCAGAATACGGCTTGAACCGCTTTGAACAGGAAGGTGTATGTGCTTGCAGATATTTTCATGCTTTGCCATTATATGCAGTACATCGTCGGTAATATCTTTCGGGTGCGAAGTAGAGAAACGGATTCTTAAATCGGGTGAAATGCATGCCACCATTTCCAGCAGGCTTGCAAAGTTTACAATTTCTGAGGGCGCAGCATTTCTATCAGGCAAGAGTAGATCTGATTGGCTGCTCAACAGACCTGTATTTCCAGAATCTGATATTTCTGCTGAAGTGGGCTGGTGCAAGTAGCTGTCCACATTTTGCCCCAGCAGGGTAACTTCTCTAAAGCCTCTTTCAAATAAATCTCTGCATTCAGATACAATGCTTTTGGGATCACGGCTTCTTTCCCGGCCTCTTGTAAAAGGAACCACACAAAAAGAACACATATTGTTGCACCCCCTCATAATACTGACAAATGCACTGACGCCATTGCTGTTCAGTCGCACTGGCGAAATATCGGCATAGGTTTCGTCCCTGCTCAATAATACGTTGATTGCTTTCTGGCCTTCCTTCGCATCAGCTACCAGGGTAGGCAGAGAGCGGTAGGCATCGGGCCCCACCACCAGGTCTACCAGCTTTTCTTCTTCCAAAAACCTGGACTTTAACCTTTCGGCCATGCATCCCAGAACACCAACGAGCAAGCCTTTTTTCTGCTCTTTAATTTTTTTAAATTCGGTCAGGCGTTTTCGTACCGTTTGTTCTGCTTTTTCACGGATCGAACAGGTATTAATAAAAATCAGGTCGGCATCTTCCAGTTTTTGGGTTGCTCCAAATCCATCTTTTTGTAAAATGGAAGCCACAATTTCGCTGTCCGAAAAATTCATCTGGCATCCATAACTTTCAATGTAAAACTTCTTTGCATACATATTCCGGTCTGCTGCCAAGGGGGCATAGACTTCGCCCTGCCTCAATTCGTCATGGGTCTTCGTTTCTTCGATGCGCTTATCTGTCACAAAATCAAGCATAAAAGGAAAAAATGGAGAGCAAAGATACAATATTTAATAGGAATTATGACAGTATGGCAGGCAGGTAGAACCTAATTTAACAACTAAGTTTAATGTCTAAAGAATCAGGTTTCAAATACTTTAGAATCACTAATTTACCATCCAATGTTTCAATCGGTTGATATATGGAAAGCATTTGCAGGAATTGCAATCTTCCTGCTCGGTGTTCGGTTTATGGAGGATGCTTTACATAACCTTGCCGGCAGAAGCTTTAAGTTATTTCTCAAAACACAAACACGCAATAAAATAAAAGCAATTGGCAGTGGCACACTGACTACTGCTGTACTTCAAAGCAGCTCGGCCGTCAGTCTCATGGTGCTGGCTTTTGTAGGTACCGGAATTCTGGGTATGCAAAATGCCATTGCCATTATTCTGGGCGCAAACCTGGGGACAACCATAACAGGCTGGCTAGTGGCTCTGGGTGGTTTTGAATTTGAAATTGGTGCTTTCGCATATCCTATAGCTGCAATTGCAGGACTTACATATTTTATTTCAACCGGGAAGGAAAAACTCAGCAACTGGTCCGGGTTTTTATTTGGGTTCAGCTTCCTGTTTATCGGGCTGGGCTATATGCGTACCGGCATTGAGGGTTTAGTAGCAGAGGTTCAACTGCAGTCGCTGGACGGAATGCCACTGTTGCTTTTCCTGTTGCTGGGGTTCGTAACCACCAGTCTGATTCAAAGCAGCTCTGCAACAATGGCATTAACTCTTAGTGCCCTGCATGCCCAGGCACTTTCGCTGGAACCTGCGGTGGCCATAGTTCTGGGTTCAGAAGTGGGAACGACTATCAAATTATTCCTGGCCAGTTTGAAGGGAACTCCTGCAAAGAAAAGAGTTGCCCTGGGCAATTTTTTGGTCAACAGCATTACGGTATTGCTTGTCATGCTTTTTATGCAACCGCTGCTTCGATTGGTTACCACAATAACAGGAGGGGATAATATACTGATTGCTCTGGTTTTTTTTCAAAGTACTGTAAATTTTTTGAGCATTTTGTTTTTCTATCCGCTTCTGGGTGTTCTGGGCAGGTACCTTCAAACTTTATATCAAAGAAGCCAGGCGGATACTTTGTTCATTCATAAGATGCAGTCAGTGGAAAGCAGTTCTGCCCTTTTTGAACTCGAAAAGGAAAACCGCCATTTTCTGTATGCCTGTCTCGATTTCGTACGAAGTAGTATGAAGCTGGGAATACCTGTATGGCCGGCGGCTAAAGAATACAGGGACTACAGTGCCAGACCGGATATGCCAAAGTACGAATTTCTGAAATTACTGTACGGGGAAATGCATCTTTTCTACATCCGGCTGCAAAAAAATATTTCTTTGAAAGAAGAGGTGGAAAAGGCAGAGCGGCTGATGTCTTCTGTGCGGAATACAATGTATGCTGCCAAAAATATCAAAGATGCATTGCCGGATATAGCCCGCCTCTCTGCGTCGTCCAAAAATACGAAATACGAATTCTTCACCCGCACACGGGATGAAATGGCCGATTTCTGCACCAGGCTCAGTGCATTGATGGAAAAAGGCCGGGTAGCACAGCCTGAAGATTTGATTGCCTTATATAAATCAACAATACAAAACTACACTGGAACATTGCAGAATTTATATAAAGACAGCCTGGATGCTGAAGTTCAGGAAGAAGAGATTACAACGCTACTTAACTTTAACCGGGAAATCTATACTGCATATAAATCTTTCATTTTTGGGGTAAAGGACCTGCTGTTTGATAAGGAACAGGCCCGGTACTTTGATGAACTCCCGGGTTTTATCAAGTGAGCTTTCTGACTAAAATCATGTGTAATCGACATGACAGTCAGCCTACCTGTAATGCATAATCCGGTAGCTTGTGATGAACTGCAGTTCTGCCATATTCATGCAGCTGTGCTAAAAAAATTATTATGAAAAAATTCATTGTAGCCTTCGATGGGCTTAAGTATGCAAAAAATACTGAAAAAGTGTCACTTGCCCTTGCAAGAATCACGGATGCACACCTGGTGGGAATATTTCCGGATGATATTACTTATACCAGTTACATCGTTAATGAATTGATCAAAAAAAAGGGAGTCTCGGCTGCTCAATTAAAAAAGTATGAAGCTGCCGATGCAGCTTTACGTAAACAATCGGCTCAGAGGTTTGCAGATGCCTGTAAACGGGAAGGAGTTCATTTTTCCCTGCATGAAGATAAAAAAATTGCCATTCAGTGGCTGAAACATGAAAGCATTTATGCCGACCTCCTGTTACTCAGCATGGCAGAAACATTTTCTCGTTATTCTCGTAAGCCGCCCACCCGTTTTATCCGTGATTTGCTGGGCGATCTGGAATGCCCAGTATTGCTAATACCGGAAAAATACAGGCCTTTTGAAAAAATTATATTGCTCTACGACGGGAAACCTTCCTCCGTATTTGCAATTAAGATGCTGAGCTATGTCTTGCCTGAATTGAAGACTTTGCCTGCAGAAATTATTTCTGTAACCCCAGGAGAAAAATCATTGCATCTGCCCGATAACCGGCTGATGAAGGAATTTATGAAAAGGCATTATCCGGATGCTGTGTACACCGTATTGAAAGGCCTTGCTGAGGATGAAATTATTGCAAGGCTGCGTATGCAGCAGTCTGGTTGCCTTGTGGTACTCGGAGCGTACCGGCGCAGCACAGTGAGCCGCTGGTTTCATGAAAGTATGGCTGATATTATTATGAAGGAACTGGGTATGCCGCTTTTTATTGCACACAACAAATAACTCAATTCTCTATTCCTGTTTGAAATAGAAGGTAAACAAGTTCAGTGCGCCATTGATGAGCCGGTAACAAAAACGTTGCCATACCCGCAGGAAAAATCCGTGATGCAAGGTATCGTTTTCGAAAGAAATTTTTATACAATGATTTTTTATGATCCCTTCCAGTTCTTTTTCCACTTGAGCGGCAAAAACAGTATCCATGACATCCACATTCGCCTCAAGACTGGCATATGCACTAATGTTGTTGATGTTGTAGCTACCAATCGTAACCAGGCGGCTGTCGCACACAGCTACCTTTGCATGCAGTACCGTTTCCCGGTATTCATAAATCTCAATTCCATTTTTAAGCATCCAGGAATACAAAAATCGTTCTGCATGTTTGGCAATCATCACATCTGACCGCCCGGCCAGGATGACAACAATGCGGACATTTTTTTTTGCAAGCTGGCTCAGCTTTTTCCGGAAAGTGCGGCCGGGCAGAAAATAGCTGCACATGATGAGTACCGATTGTTGTGCAGAACTGAACATATCATGATATGTTTTCCAGACCTGCATTTTTCTTTTTACCCAGTCGTTGAGCCTCAGGCGGGCTGCTGTTCGGACATTTTCATGAAAAGAATGGGAAGCAGATGGGTTTTTAAGAATTGTTCTTTTTCTATCGCCCCAAAGTTTACGGCACATGGCATAGATCTCTGCCGAAAGTTCACCTTCGCAGAAAATTGCTGCATCAAGCCAGGCTTTTTTTTCAGGCATATCGTTGTATTTATCGCTGATATTGAGACCTCCAACAAGGGAATAATATGCATCTGTCACCACAACTTTATGGTGCAGCCTTCTGCCAAAATAAAATCTCCTGCTTTTAAAAAGTGGCTCAAACCAGTGTATCTGCACGCCTGCCATTTGAAGTTCGGAAACCAGTTTACCGGACATGCGCTGTGAGCCGTAGGCATCAAGATGCAGGAATACAGAAATATTTCTTTGGGCGGCTTTTATCAGGGCAGTGGCCACGGTACGTCCTGTTTCATCGCTGTCGAAGATGTAAAATTGTAAATGAACAGACTGTTGTGCCTGGTCAATCATCCGTAAGAGGTGGTCAAAATAGGGCTTGCCCCCCCGAACGTAAAACACCCGGTTGTTCTGGCAATACCCTGTTGACTGTTCTTTTTTTCCGTTTTTCAAACTGAGGTGAATATAACGTTTTTACAGGATAAATTTATAGGCAGGGAGTACACGAAATGCGCCAGGAAACATAATTCCCGGAAAAGAAATAAAAACTTTTAGAAATTATATCTTTGCAATGTCGAGCTATATTTGTTTACGACTGCCATTCAGATTTCTGAGTGGCAACCTCAAAAACAAAAAGGCCGCATCATCTAAATTTTACCGATATGAAAACAATGATTATTTCAGTAGCTGCAGTGTTTCTTTCATTCACACTCTCCGCACAGGGTTCTTCCAAACCAGATAAAATTGACCCTTCAAAAAAAGTTCAGGTGCTGGAAGCATCCTGTGGTCAGTGTAATTTCGGAATGAAGGGTAAAAGTTGCGACCTGGCTGTCCGGCTAGATGGCAAAACATATTTTGTGGACGGGACCAGCATTAATGATTATGGCGGCTCTCATGCGGAAGACGGATTTTGTATGACCATCCGAAAAGCTGCAGTACAGGGCGAACTGGTGAATAACCGGTTTAAAGTCACTTATTTTACACTGCTGCCGCTGGAGAAAAAAGAAGATTAGATGCAGATTTACCGGCTATACCATCAGGGCAGGGTTAGGTATTGTTTTTATGATACTGGCAGGATGGAATAGACTGTAAAATTTTTAAATACAATTCCCGGGATGACAAATTCTTACCTTGAGCTCGTTAAGCAAACATTTAAATTTCCCCAGGAGGGGATTGAAGTTGAAGACGGAAATCTTTTTTTCAATGGGCTTGATCTGAGAGCACTGATTGCCAAATACGGCACTCCGCTGAAGATGACATACCTGCCTAAAATTGGCATGCAGATCAAAAAGGCAAAACAGATGTTTGCTGCCGCATTCAAAAAGCATAAATACGAAGGCAAATATTTTTATTGCTATTGCACCAAGAGCTCTCATTTCAGTTTTGTGGTGGAAGAAGCTTTGAAGCATGAAATACATCTGGAAACATCTTATGCCTACGATATTGAAATCCTGAAAAAACTGTATACCCGGAAAAAAATCACAAAAGATATTCATATCATCTGCAACGGGTTCAAACAAAAAGGCTATACCAGGCGAATTGCCCAGCTCATAAATTCCGGATTTCACAATGTCATTCCAGTGCTGGATAATAAGGAAGAACTGAAAGACTATGCCCATTCCGTAAGGGTTCCTTTCAAATTAGGGATCCGGGTAGCCGCCGAAGAAGAGCCCAACTTTCCGTTTTATACTTCACGACTGGGCATTCGGGCGAAAGATATACTGGAATTTTATGTAGACCGGATTGAAGGATACGAAAGCAAATTTCAGCTTAAGATGCTGCACATATTCCTCAATAAAGGAATTAAAGATGACATCTATTACTGGAGCGAATTGAATAAGGTCATCAACCTGTACTGCCAGCTCAAGAAAATATGCCCGGAACTGGATTCTATCAATATTGGCGGAGGTTTCCCGATCAAACACTCTCTCGGATTTGATTATGATTACCAGTTCATGATCAATGAAATTGTGCGAAATATCAAGACAGCCTGTAAAAAAGCCCGGGTACCCATGCCGCACATTTTTACAGAATTTGGCAGCTATACAGTAGGCGAAAGCATGGCACATATTTACCAGGTTGTTGCGGAGAAAGTTCAAAACGACAGGGAAACCTGGTATATGATCGACTCTTCTTTTATTACCACACTGCCCGATACCTGGGGCATCGGAGAAAAATTTCTGATGCTGCCTGTGAATAAATGGGATAATGAACATCAGCGGGTAGTCCTCGGCGGTATCACCTGCGACAGCCATGACTATTACGATTCAGAAGAACATATCAATGAAGTTATCCTTCCAAAACTCAATACGGATAAGGAGCCGCTTTATGTGGGTTTTTTTCATACAGGAGCCTACCAGGATCAGATCAGCGGCTACGGAGGTATTAAACACTGCCTGATTCCGTCGCCAAAACATGTCATTGTGGGCTATGATAAAAACGGAAAACTCACCGACTGGCTCTATGCAAAACAACAAACAGCACAAAGTATGCTGAAAATTCTGGGCTATAAATAAGCTGCGGATGAGCGATGTTTCCTTCCCGGCTATATATCCAGAATGGTTCTACCGGCTTCAAATACGCTAAATTTGGAAGGTGAAATATTTCAGACAAAAGAGAAGACCACCCAGGAGTTTATTGATTGCCGGAAGTACTCAGGTTCTGAATGCTCTGAAGAATGGCAGCAATATTGATAAGATTTACCTGGACAACAGCCGCAGGGGTAACCCGTTTGCAGCAGTCAAAAATGCAGCAATGAAAGAAGGAGTGCCCGTGCAGTATGTGCCTGCAGCAAAACTGGATGCATTTCACATAGAAGGCCATGACGGATGCATCGCCCAACTCAGCCGGGTAAAGTACCAGGATCTGCAACAACTTATTTCATGGGTTACAGATTCCGGCGAAGCCCCATTGTTTTTAATGCTGGATGGGATTACAGACATACGCAATATTGGGGGAATAGCCCGCACGGCTTATTGTATGGGTGTCCATGCACTGATTATTCCTGCAAAAGGAGTGGGGGCACTGAATGAGGATGCTATACTGACCTCGGCAGGAGCGTTGGAAAAAATTCCCGTATGCCGGGTCAACAGCCTGATGAAAACGGTGGATGAACTCCACCAAAACGGAATTGTACTGTATGCAAGTGAAATGACGGCTCAGAAAAATATTACAGAAACGGATTTTACACTACCCTGTACCATTGTCCTGGGCAGTGAAGAAAAAGGAATTTATCCTGCCCTGCTCAAAATTTGCGATGAGCAAATCAAAATCCCAATGATGGGGGATTTCGAATCACTGAATGTTTCAGTTGCAACCGGAATGATTTTATATGAGACCATGCGCCAGCGTTCTTCTGTCTGCTAATGCTGCAATACAAAGCCGGCATATCAGGAAAATGTCTGAGCTGTTTACAGGTTCAGTAAATTTGGAGTATGAACAGCGTTAAACTGATCGAGTGCCCGAGAGATGCCATGCAGGGCTGGAAGACCTGGATTTCCACCGGCAAAAAAATAGCATATATCAATTCTTTGCTGCAAACCGGATTTCACAGCATTGACTTCGGAAGTTTTGTATCCCCCAAAATATTTCCGCAAATGTCTGATACAGCGCAGGTGCTGCAGGGTTTACAGCTTGATGGGGTACAAACTAAACTGCTGGCAATAGTCGCAAACAGGAGAGGAGCGGAAGAAGCATCTGTTTTTGACCAAATCAGTTACCTGGGTTTCCCTTTTTCCGTTTCGGAAACTTTTCAGCGCAGGAATACAAATTCATCGATTGCTGAATCATTGGGCAGGGTGGAGGAAATACAGGATCTCTGCACCAAAACAGGGAAACAACTGGTTGTGTATATTTCCATGGGGTTTGGTAATCCCTATGATGATCCATTCAGCGAGGAGATTGTTTTTGAATGGGTCAATCAGCTTGTAGGTCTCGATATCAGTATCATTTCGCTTGCCGATACCGTAGGGCTGGCTTCGCCAGAGCAAGTTTATGAAATGACCAGCTACCTGACTGAGTCATTGCCGGGAACTGAAATCGGCGTGCACCTGCACTCTACAGCAGAAAACAGGAAGGAAAAAATGGAGGCGGCACTGAAAGCAGGCTGCAGAAGGTTTGACGGCGCCTTAAAGGGAATCGGTGGCTGCCCAATGGCAAAAGATGACCTGGTGGGAAATATGAATACAGAATGGATGGTTACCTATTTCGAAGAAAACGGATTTCAACATGGGCTGAACAAAGAAGCTCTTCTGGAGAATCTCAGACTTGCAGGAGAAATATTTACCTCTGCAACAAACCCCTGACTGCAAAATACAGAGGGCTAATATCACTTTTTCTAATTAAAAACCAATGGGAATGGAATTCATGCTGCATATGGATCTGAAAAAAATACCTGAACCAATTGAATATGGCAATAAAGTCATGCTCATGGGTTCTTGTTTTACCGAACACATCGGAAAGGCTATGGCAGAATTAAAATTTGATGTGCTGCAAAACCCAAATGGTATACTGTTTGGCCCTGATGCTGTATGCAAAAGCCTTTTGTCATACGTTGCAAATCAGCAATACACTGATGAAGAATTATTTTACCTTAATGATGTCTGGAACAGTTGGGACCATCATTCCAGGTTTTCCAATATCAACAGGGCTGAAGCCATACGGGAGATCAACAATTCACAGCAAACCGCTCATGAGTTTTTGAACGTTGCCGATTGGCTGATCATTACACTGGGCTCTTCTTCTGTTTACAATCTGACCGCCCGGGCAGAAGTTTCTGGTCTTTTCGATGTGGCAGGCAGGAAAGTTGCTAATTGTCACCGGGCACCCGCAGATTGGTTTTCAAAGGAGCTTCTGAAAATAGAGACAATAACAGCGATGCTGGATAATTGCCTGAAACAATTGCATACCTTGAACCCCGGATTGAAATTTATTTTTACGGTAAGCCCGGTACGGCACATTCGGGATACTCTGGTGGAGAACAACCGGAGCAAAGCAAGGCTGATTGAAGCAGTACATGCAATCGTCAGCAAATTTGAAACTGCATTTTATTTTCCGGCTTATGAACTGGTCATTGATGTGTTGAGGGATTACCGTTTTTATGATATTGACCTGGTGCATCCCAATTATCAGGCTACTGAATTTGTGCTTGAAAAATTTGAAGAATGCTGCATTTCTGAAAAATCGCAACAGGTAATGAAAGAAGTAAAAAAGATGGTACTTGCCAGAAAACACCGGCCTTTTCAGCCGGCCACGGAAGCGCATCAACAATTTCTCCGTGACAACCTGCAAAAAACCAGGCAAATGCAGCAACGGTATCCGTTTCTTGACTTCAGCAGTGAAAGTGAATATTTCTCCGAAAGCGGGAGTTGATTCCTGTTCGGGATGTACAGGCCCAAAAAAATCAACTGTATAAAATCAACCCGCATGGAACCAAAGCAACAAATTGCAGATCATTTCCGACTCCGGTACCATAAAGATCCTGAGCGAATCTTTTTTTGTCCCGGCAGGGTAAACCTGATCGGGGAACACATTGATTACAATGGGGGGCATGTGTTGCCCTGTGCTATTTCATTTGGTACCTGGCTGGCCATTGCCCGAAACAACCAAAAAAGGTTGCGGTTTCAATGCCTCAGTTTCCCGGAAGTAGCAGACCTTTACCTGCAATCTTCTTACAGCAAATCAGGACCGGAGTGGTTTAATTATCCCCTTGCCGTCATTGATCGTTTATTGCAGGATGGGCATGCATTATCGGGTTATGATATGCTTTTTGATGGCGATTTGCCCATTGGCGCAGGCCTGTCATCATCTGCCTCGATTGAAGTACTGACCGCATTTGCACTGAACGAAATTTCTGCATTCAAAATACCACTGATCAGCCTCGCCCTGTTATGTAAAGAAGCAGAAAATAAATTTATTGGTGTCAACTGTGGCATCATGGATCAGTTTGCCGTTGCCATGGGAAGAAAAGAACAGGCCCTGTTGCTGAACTGCGATTCGTTAGAGTACGAATACATCCCGTTCCGGCCGGGTCCTTATGTGCTCCTCATTATTGATACAAAAAAACAAAGGACGCTTGCTGATTCGAAGTACAACGAACGATTTGCAGAATGCGGCGCTGTCCTGAATCTGCTGATGCAGGAAGAAACAGGAATCCGGCAGCTGTGCGACATAAGCCCCGTGATGTTTGAGCGCAACAGGGATCTGATCAACAATCCTGTATTGGAAAAAAGAGCCTGGCATGTAATCAGTGAACAGCAACGGGTCATGGATGCTGTGATGGCGCTTCAGGTTCAGGATATGGAAACATTCGGCAAACTTTTATTTTCTTCGCATCAGTCTCTGAAAGAATACTATGAGGTTACCGGAACAGAACTGGATTGTGTGGTTGATTTTTGTAAGAAGTTTTCTGGCTGTATCGGCGCCAGGATGACAGGAGCTGGTTTCGGTGGTTCAGCCATTGCACTGGTAAACTCACTTTCCCTGCGGGATTTTACAAGCAGACTTGTTGCACATTATGAAAAAGAAATAGGGTATCCTCCTGTTGTTTATCCGGCTCTCCCATCGGAGGGTGTGCATGAAATCAAATTTTGAAATTATATTCCGATTTCAGAAATTCTTCCAGGCTTTGCAATAGCATGAGCTGGTTCATAGCCCGGTCAAAATTTTGTTCCAGATAGTTAATCTTATAATAGCTGTCACCTGAAAGATAATCTGTGGCAAACCGAAGTGCCTGCATATATGTCATCATTAATCCAGCACTGTGCATGTATTTCCTTTCATTGAAGCTGAACTGCCCTCCGAGCACATCTGTATATCCGGTCAGAAGGTTTTCATAAAATGACTTCCGCAACTGAGGTTTCGAATGTACGTCACTTTCGTCAAGGGTACAGGCCATAGAGCGGATCATGTCGCCGATGTCTGAGAAAAAATAGCCAGGCATGGCCGTATCATAATCCACCGGGCAGATGACCCGTCCTGTTTGTTTATGAAAAAGGATATTACTAATTTTAGCATCATGGTGCATCACCCGCTGCGAGAACTCATCGGACTCAGTAATGATATCAAAAAAATGTTTATAACGTTCCCTTTGCCTGAGTTCCTGTATAAGTGACTGTGCCTTGCCCATACGCTCATACAGTTCTGTTTCCAGTGATTCTTCCAGCTGACGGAAGCGGAGGCTCAGGTTGTGAAAGTCAGGGATGACAGGGTGCAGCTGTTTCAGATTCAGATCTGAAAATGCTGCGGTAAACCGGGCAAATGCACGGGCTGCTGCTCTTGCCTGTTCAGGTGAGCTGGCGGTCTGCATGGTAATGCTATGATGAATAAATTCAAATGCCCGCCAGCAATTTCCTTCATTGTCAGTGAATAGGGTTTTATATCCGCCGTAAAATACCGGGGCCGGCATGCTGATACCAGTCATTTCGTACTCGGCATATTGCCAGAGGTTGATATAATTTTCCTGTACAAGTTCCGGATATGGAAAAACATGAAGGTTCAACTGTTGCAGCAGGATATCGGGCTTAAAGGAAAGGATGATTTTCCAGGATTGGTTGATCAGTCCATGACCGATTTTTTCAACAGCCTTGATCGCTGTATTGGGATCAGGTACATTTTCTCCCATCAAACAAAATGCATCCAGCACTTCCCATGGTATTTCTTGTTGAAGCAGTCGCTTTTTCATTCTTTGGGTAAAATAAGAAATCCTGGAAAATATGCCGGGTCGGCTTCTGAAATGAATGCCAAATGTACAGAGTACCTGAAAATCAGCTTCTGTCAGCCGGATTTTTAGCTAAAATGGGCGAAATCTTTGCATTTTACAGTAATCGCCTTACCTTTGCCGCCATAATAAAAAGATGCAATAATCGGATGCCCGGGTACCGTCCCGGATTCATTAAAAACAAAAAAGATGCCCCTAACAAAAGAAAAAAAAGCTGACGTATTAAAAACCTTTGCCGGTTCTGAAAAGAACACCGGATCCATCGAGGGCCAGATCGCCCTTCTCACTGAAAGAATTGCACAAATCAGCAGCCATCTTCAGGAAAACAAAAAGGATTTCTCCACCCACCGCGGTTTGATGCAGTTGGTTGGAAAGCGCAAAAGGCTTCTGAATTATCTGCAAAAACATAACCTGACCGGTTATCGCCAGTTGATTGAAAAGCTTGGACTCAGGAAGTAATTCCTTCCACATGCCCGAAAGGGGCTTTTTCGTTTCTACTGTATTTCATGAACTGCCTTGCTTTTGTTCTTTTATTGTTGCACGATTGCTGATTAATTTCAGTATTTGCTGTGCGTTGCGATTTCAGGGCGGGTGCTGCAAAAAATCAAAGTAATACCAAAGTTTTTAAATAAAATTCTTCACATCGTTTGAGAGATCAGAAACTAGCCCTCAGACGTTAAACAAAAAAAATGCTACAACAACCAATTCGTAAAACATTTGATATTGGCCGTGGCCGCATGGTCACGATTGAAACAGGACGTCTGGCCAGGCAGGCCGATGGTGCCGTCACTGTAAGCCAGGGAAACTGTATGATCCTGGCCACAGTTTGTGCAAGCAGAGAACCAAGAGAAGGACAAAGTTTCTTCCCGCTCACGGTAGATTACCAGGAAAAATTTGCTGCCGCAGGCCGAATACCAGGTTCATTTTTCAAACGGGAGGCGAGACTTAATGATTATGAAGTGATGACTAGCCGTTTGATAGACCGTGCACTGCGCCCCCTTTTTCCAGAAGATTATTTATGTGATGTACAAGTTCTGGTTACACTGGTGAGCAGTGACCCGGAAATAATGCCAGATTCAATGGCCTGCCTTGCTGCATCTGCAGCACTTGCTGTTTCAGATATTCCAATTAAAGAAATCATTTCGGAAGTACGGGTGTCTAAAATAGGGCAGGAGTTCATTGTCAATCCTACCCGGAGTGAGATGGAAAAATCGAGCCTTGATTTTATCATAGCTGCCACAGAAAAAAATCTGATGATGGTAGAGGGAGAGGCACAGGAATGCAGTGAAGCTGACCTCGTAAAAGCACTTCAGGTGGCGCACGATGCCATTCGTGTTCAAGTGAAAGCACAAGAAGAGCTGCGTGAAATGGCCGGTGCGAAAGCGAAAAGGGATTATACAAAACCTGCCACCGATGAGGCACTAAAAGAAAAAATTTACAGCTTTTCCCGAACAAAAGTATATGAGGTAGCTAATGGCAAATTTGGAAAGCATGAACGATCCGATCGTTTTGAAGCCATCAGCAAAGAACTTACAGATTTCCTGAAAAAAGAATATGCTGTGGCAGAGGGAGAAGAATTGCCCGGGCTTACAGCAAAGCTGGCTGCCACATATTTTGCGGACCTGCAGTACGATGTGGTACGGGACATGATTCTTGACGAAGGAATCCGGCTGGATGGCCGCAACCTGGTTACTGTCCGCCCTCTTGATATGGAAGTAGATGTGCTTCCTTCGCCTCATGGTGCTGCCTTATTTACCAGAGGGGAAACCCAATCACTTACTACGGTTACTTTAGGCACACCCCTGGATGAATTGCTGGTAGAAAGCGCTGCAAAATCTGTAGACTCCAAATTTTTTCTGCATTATAATTTCCCCCCATTTTCAACCGGGGAGGTAAAAATGATGCGTGGCCAAAGTCGCCGTGAGGTAGGCCATGGGAACCTTGCGCAGCGTTCATTGAAACAAATGATGCCTGGTTCAGATTATCCCTATACCGTCAGGGTCGTGAGTGATATTTTAGAATCGAATGGATCGTCATCAATGGCCACAGTTTGTGCTGGCTCTCTTGCGCTGATGGATGCAGGTGTACCGGTTCCAAAACATGTGGGTGGCGTAGCCATGGGACTGATTACCAAAGGCGACAAATATGCAATTCTTACCGATATTCTCGGTGATGAAGACCATCTGGGCGATATGGACTTTAAAGTTACAGGTACCCGGGATGGTATTTGCGGCGTTCAGATGGATATTAAAGTGGATGGCCTGTCTATGAAAGTTATGGAAGAGGCACTGGAGCAGGCACGGCAAGCAAGGTTGCATATTCTGGATGCCATGTATAACTGTATTTCAGACGCAAGATCTGATGTAAAACCACATGCACCAAGAATGGTGAAACTCTTCATTGATAAAGAATTTATTGGTGCTGTGATAGGGCCTGGCGGAAAAGTGATACAGGAAATTCAGCGGGAAACAGGTACCACCATCAACCTGGAAGAAGTAAACAACCGTGGTGAAGTGAGTATTTTCAGCATCAATAAAGAAGGGGTAGATAAAGCGGTGGCATGGATCAAAGGCATTGTGGCAGTACCGCAAATCGGCGATACTTACGAGGCCACTGTGAAGTCAATTATGCCTTTCGGAGCTTTTGTGGAATTTCTGCCCGGTAAGCAGGGGTTGGTGCATATCAGCGAAATAAGCTGGAAACGCCTGGAGACACTTGATGGCATAGTAAAGGAAGGTGATGTGATGAAAGTAAAACTTATTGGTACCGACCCTAAATCAGGTAAGTTTAAGCTATCAAGGAAAGTACTTATCCCAAAACCTGAACAAAAATCAAGAGAAGAGCAATAGTTACAATAATTGCAAGTGCAGAACAGAAAGCTTCATACTGCTCCCGGTTCAATATTTCAGGCAGTATTCTGCATCAGCATTCGATCTGGGAATCCAATAGTTTCGCACCATGAAATATCAGGTTGGTGATACAGTTTTGATCCTCCATTCAGGTGAAGAAGCGGTGATTACGGATATCATCAACCACGAAATGCTGATGGTGGACGTAAAGGGTGTTACATTCCCGGTGTATATGGACCAGGTTGATTTTCCCTATTTCAAAAGATTTACGGAAAAAAAGATTGTTCCTGCAAAAAAAGAGCGAAAGTATATTGACGATCTGCGGAAAGAAAAACAAACCAGCCAAAAGCGGACAGAAGATGGCGTCTGGCTCATGTTTTTGCCGATAATGGATACTGATGAACTAGATGAAATCATAGTGAAAGAACTGAAGCTGCACTTGCACAACCGCACATCACTTGCGTATCAATTTACCTACAGGCTCCAGTATTTCGGGAAACAGGATTTTGAACTAAAGAATACAATTCAGCCGTTTCAGGACTTTTATCTGCACGACATCCCTTTTGAAGACATGAACGATAGCCCTTCTTTTGAATTTGATTTCGCACTTGAGATGCCCGACAAGAAGAAAGCAGCACATACTGAAACAGCAGTCAGGATGAAGCCCAAACAAATTTTTGCCCGCATTGAAGAACTGAAACAAAAAGGTCTTGCCAGCTTTTTGCAATTGCTTTTTGTAACATACCCTGACCGGATGCCAGATGATATTCCCGGTCCCGGCCCGCGGGCAGCACAAGAGGCAGCAATTGTGGATGCGAACAAACTCAGGCAACAGATGGAGGCACCTAAAACAGTGGTTGACCTGCACATTGAAAAGTTGACCGATGACTGGAAGAAAATGAGCAACTATGAAATAATGAATTTCCAGCTTCAGAGTTTTGAAAAATACTATCAGCTTGCTATTTTTCATCATCAGCATTCACTCATTGTAATACATGGCGTAGGTGAAGGTGTACTGCGCAATGGAATACATGATCTGCTTCACTTGAAAAAAGAGGTAAAATCTTTTGTAAACCAGTACCATCCTTCGTATGGGTATGGGGCCACTGAAATATTCTTCCAGTACTAATAAATCGTGGTATTTTTGCAATGCTGCAGACCAGGTTGTCGCTTTTCCGCTTTTGCGGAAGGGAGGAAAGTCCGGACAGCACAGAGCAATGCACCGGTGAAGAGCCGGCTGGCAGTTTCCTTAGTAAAAAAAGGGGCAGCCAAGAGACAGTGCCACAGAAAATAACCACAGATCCGAAACCCCTTTGCACCCTGGTGTAAAGGTGGATCCGGAGATGAAAGGGTGAAAATGTGAGGTAAGAGCTCACGGCAGTTGATGGTAACATCTTTTGCGGGTAAACCTTGCATGCTGAAATGCCACGTATAGGATTGCTTTGAGAGCTGCTCGCTCAAGCCTGCTTCTGGCAGGCAGCATCCAGGGTAGGCAGATTGATCCCGATAAGCAATCATCGGGGCAGATAAATGACAGCCCACGACAGAATCCGGCTTATAGTTCTGCAGCGCTCCACTTTTTGCCCCCTCTCCTTTGTGAGAGGGGCGGAGGCGGAGATTCCTCCCCTTTTTTCCCTGAATTTCAATGAATGGTTTGGAGTCTTCAAATAATCCAGAAGCTGAAAAGTGCAGGATGGCAGTATGACTGTGGGTGGATATTTTGCTGCGGGTACAACTTTTTTAATGAATGAAGTACAAACAGTTATTGTGGCGAATAAGGATAAGATACAAATTTTGAGAGCTTGCAGCACATTGATGAAATACGCAAACCTTATTCAATGTGAAAGGCGACCAGGGTTAAGATATTTTGAAGCCTGATATCTCTTTGCCCAAATGCAGCTTTTTCATGTATATACTTGAGGACACCCACACCCGGTTTAAAAATGATTTGGTCTTTCCGGTAATTACGGGCATTTTTTTCAAATAAAATGCATTGTTCAAATATGCCGGCTCCTGTCAGTATGCTATTGTTTAATTTCACAGAACGGCCTTGTGCTGCGATATCATCAAAACCTGTAAGGTAGCGGGCCGAGTCTCCGGTAAATAAACTCAGATCTTTCTTAGCATCATGAAATGCAGGGTCGAATATTCTTTGTTCCAGGGCAAAAAGCGCAGAATCAGTACTGTAAAGAGTTTTGGGCATCCCTACACTAAGATCGGCTTCCCACCAGGTGAGCGAATCTGAAGACGAACGCATCGTTTTTGTAAATCGCAGAGTATCCATTTGTACGTTTCGAAACACACCATTATCAAAAACAGAGTCTTCATATACCCAATAATTGCCAGTGCTTAGGGGTAAAAAACCACAAAAGTTCTTGGTGCAGGTGTAATTCAGCAGGTCAACCGATTCATAGTTGCGGCCAGCCGGGTTCTCTTTAGCAATTATACAGGAGGGAATTTCTTCTGGGATCGAAGGTGGTGGAAGCATTTCGGCTTTGCTGCAAGACAGAGCAAAAAATAAAACTGCCAGTGGCAAGGATAAGATAATTTTTTTCAAAGGTTTCCGATTTAAATATCCAAAAGGGCTGACAAAATAGAAACTAGTTTTCAGAAATCATAGCTTTACTAAGTAATTTTTCGATTTTACTGCATCGTATTTTCCACATGGGTATTGTAAACCAACTGTTTAAGGCTGAAACATTCAATAACAATCAGTAAGAAAAGTATGCATTTACCGGGCTTCCAGCACTTCTACTTCAAAAACCAGGGTACTGTTTGGAGGAATTTTTGCGGATCTTGTACGTATGGAATAAGCCCAATCCGAGGGAATAATCATTTTTATTTTTCCACCTACTTTGCGCAAAGGTAATGCTACCTGCCAGCCCTTTATTAGTCGTTTCAGGGGGAAACTGGCAGGTTTGTCTTTTGTTTGATCAAAAACAGACGCATCAGGAAAGAGATATCCTTTGTAATGCACTACAATGGTATCTTCTGCGGAAATCTGCTTGCCTGCGCCTTCTTTTAATAAGGAGTAATAAA
The DNA here is from genome assembly GCA_964473035.1 of uncultured Chitinophaga sp. Taxonomy (GTDB): domain Bacteria; phylum Bacteroidota; class Bacteroidia; order Chitinophagales; family Chitinophagaceae; genus JJ008. The sequence goes on along the minus strand of CAYYMK010000001.1, from coordinate 159,245 downwards.
AGCCCCGTTCATTTTTAAGTGCATCAGTTTTTCCAACTACGAAGGATTCTTCAATCTGCATCATATCTTGTTGCCGTTGCCAGATACTGTCCAAATGACCAGTAAGGCTCATCACTTGGGGAAACAAATGTTCTTCCTTCATGTTTTTCCAGGAGCCATTTCTGTGCTGAACCCAGACCTAATCTGTTGTAAGACTTGCATTATTTTTTTTCCCGGGCAGAAAAATATACCCGGAGTACAGCGAAAAGTTTTCTGCCGAATCGCCGGCATGTGCAATCAATAATTTGTAGCATATATCCGCTTCCCACTTAATATGGAAATTGAAAAAACCGTTTTTTGGATTTGTTTGAACATTGGCTCCCTGTACCACACGGGTACCATTTGCTGTATTTGCAAATTGCACAGTTTCTGTGCCTTGGTGCTTGTCAATATAAATACTGACTGCGTCTGATTTGATGCCTGCCCTGAAACGATTTTGCTTGCCGCTGAATTCACCTATTTTTTATATCGGCTACAAACTGCACTGCATTTACAGAATCCGGAATACGGTAAACAATGGCACTGTCTTTCATTCCGGCTATGGCCTGCAATGTAAGCAGCAGGCAAACGGGTAAAAACAAAAACCTTTGCATTTAAAATATTCAGTCCTTATCATTTAGCAGCTTAGTATTGAACAATTGTAATAGGGCACAAGGTTGTGGCATAATGATCAATGCCATCCTGAAAAATCTTGTTTAATATGACCGGGATAATGCGGCATTTCAGGTTTTGCCGCCCGGCTAAAAATCAGGTCAGAGAATTATCTCATTGGACGGTTACCCATCAAATGAGTCAGTTAATTCTTTTTTACAGGAGCACTGTTCAGAGGGGCACCCACTGGGATATCGCAGCGATGTCCAGGTTTTCCATGTTCCGGGTTCATTCCTTCCGATGCTGTTGTTGTGGGCTGTACAGGGTTTATGATGGGTGTGGGTGTAGAAATTGTCTGTACCTGTGGGGTAACGGCAGTTGTAGTTGTTGTTGCAGGTTTACTGTTGAGAGGCTGACCAACTGCAATATCGCATCTGTGTCCTGGTTGGCCATGCGGAGGATTCAAACCATTTGCTGTACTAGTTGTGACAGGAGTAACAGGAGCAGTTGCCGGTTGTTTTACATCAATTATTGCACCCGTTCCTTCTTTGTTTACTGTTTCTTTTACAACGGGAACCGGAGCTGCTTTGCTGTCGAGCGGGGCGCCTACCGCAATGTCGCAGCGGTGGCCTGGCTCTCCATGGGGAGGATTTAATGTTTCAGCGACTGATGAGGCAGCGGGAACAATGGCTGTGTTTGATGGTGACCCATTGTTCTCGGATGAGGGGGCTGTTACATGGGCTGTATCCACTATTAACTTCAGGCTGTCGGAGATTACGGTTTCCGAGCCTTTTTTTTCGCTGGCTCCGCAGCTAGCAAGAAAGCCGGTCAGTAACAAATAGCCGGCTTTCTTAAATAGTCTTAATTGTGACATACGTTGTTATTACTTTATCAAAAGCCTTTCAGTGTTTTTGGTTTTTGCTTATTCGTGGGAGTTGATAATTCTCCTTTTGTAACAGATGCCAGTTTGATTGCCTCATGAGCGTTAATGATTCCGCCTGTTTTGCTGAGATCGGATAATGAAACGATATCTCCGCTTCCAGGGTTGCTGACCTGCTTATCAGGTTTTTGTGCAGAACTTTCAATAACCCATTTTACTTGTTTAGCGCTCAGCGTAGGATAATAGGACATAATGAAAGCAGCCAGGCCTGCCACCACCGGCGATGCCATACTGGTACCCTGCAAAAACTGGTATGTATCTCCTCCTGGTACTGTTGAATAAATTTTGACTCCCGGTGCAAAAACATCTACTTCTTTTTGTCCATAGTTGGAAAATCCGGCTGTAAGACCTCCGGTGTTTGGATCACCACTTGCCCCGATTGTCATCCAGTTTTCCGGCCTGGTCTGATTCAGTAAAAGAGGAGCGGGAAAATTAAAGGTGGTATCCAGATTTTTTGCATCATTTCCAGCTGCATGCACCAGCAGTACACCTTTGCTTTCTGCATATTTTACAGCGTCATCAACCCATTTTTTTTCGGGAGAAAAACTTTTACCAAAGCTCATATTAATAACCCGTGCACCATTGTCCACCGCATACCGGATGGCGAGGGCTATGTCTTTGTCGTGTTCATCCCCATCAGGCACGGCACGAAGCGTCATAATTTTTACTTTGTCTGCCACACCATCCATTCCTTTTCCATTGCCACGTACAGCTCCAATGATCCCGGATACGTGGGTACCGTGTAATGCCGATTTATTGCTCACCATGACATTGCTGTTCCCATAATATTTATCGCTCAGGTCAGCATAGTTATCTTTTACAATTTCTGCACGGTAGGAGACAGGGGGGGTATCTATTGCCTCCACTTTCTTTTCCTGGCCACGAACATAATCACCAAAACTTTCAAGGAAATCTTTGTTGGTGGTCTCCATGGCATCGTTTCCTGACATCAGGCTAAATAAAACGTTCTTTGCTTTCTTTACATCATCCTCCAGTGGACTGAAAGCATCCAGTTCTTTTCCGGTAAACACCTGTTTGCCCATAGCTTTTTGCAGAATGGTATCGCTTTTCACACAATTCTGATAAGCCCGTTTCAGAAACATCAGTTCCAACGCATTGCTTTTTGATTCTTCTCCCGCAATATCGCCTTCAGAACGAAGCCACATTTCATATTCAACTAATTCATCGGCGTTCAGGCTGTTGCGATCAATTTGTTTTCCTTGATATTTAGTTTTGAATTTATGATACACACGGGCAGCCTCGTAAGAATCCTGCTCCACGTTTCGCCCGTCTTTACCCCCCAGGAAATTCCAGCCATAGTAGTCGTCCGCATAGCCGTTTTTGTCGTCATCAATACCGTTTCCGGGAATTTCTTTCAGGTTTTTCCATAATACAGATTTCAGGTCTTCGTGCAGTGTATCTACACCTGAGTCAATCACTGCAACGATAACAGGGACGCCCTTGAGTTTGTTGACGTGAATAAATTCATATGCTTTTTCAATGCTGATCCCATAGTACCCGTCGGTAGTCTTATCCATCAGGTGCCATCCTTTTGGTATTTCTTTCTGGGCTTGTGCTCCCAGGTTTAGAAAGAAAATGGCAGCAAGGGCCCATTTTGTTTTTTTAAGAGTTTGCATAAAGTTTGATTTCTGGAATATTGATTGTTTGATTCAAAAATTTTTAACCGGCTTTATGGCAGCGCATATCCTGTTGTAAAAATAGTCATTAGCAGCCAAAGCAACCATACGGGCACGAGGGTATTCCTGGTGCTGCATCAGACGAAGGAAAATGGGATCGGGTTGCGGCATTAAAATTTGGAGTTTTCTTAAAACTGTATTCACAAGTCAAATTTAATGCCCTGGGCCAATGGAAGCGCAGTGCTGTAATTAATCGTATTGGTTTGCCGGCGCATGTAAACCTTCCAGGCATCACTACCGCTTTCCCGGCCGCCGCCAGTTTCTTTTTCGCCGCCAAATGCACCCCCGATTTCTGCCCCGCTGGTACCAATGTTCACGTTGGCAATACCGCAATCGCTTCCCGACTGAGATAGAAACTGCTCGGCTTCCCTTATATTCAGTGTCATGATGGAGGAGGAAAGACCCTGGGGTACCCCGTTATGAATGGCTATTGCTTCCTCTAATGTTCTATACTTCAACAGGTAGAGTATTGGTGCAAAAGTTTCATGCTGTACAATCCTGAATTCGGGCCGGGCTTCCGCTATACATGGTTTCACATAGCAGCCACTTTCTGTGCCTGGGCCTGTAAGTACAGCACCTTCCACTACAAAATGGCCTCCTTCTGTTTTGCACTGCTCAATTGCCTCGAGGTACATTGCTACAGCATCATGGTCAATCAGTGGTCCCATATGGTTTTTTTCATCGAGCGGGTTGCCAATTCGCAGCTGGTTATAGGCAGTGACAAGTTTTTGCTTTACTGTTTCATAAATATCTTCATGGATGATCAGCCTGCGTGTAGAAGTGCAGCGTTGACCTGCTGTACCTACTGCACCAAACAAAGCAGCAGGAATGGCAATATTCAGATCGGCCTCTTTCGAAATGATGATTCCATTATTACCTCCCAGTTCCAGCAATGATCTGCCCAGCCTCGCCGCAACCGCTGCAGCCACTGATTTGCCCATACGTGTTGAACCAGTAGCTGACAACAACTGCACCCTGCTGTCTATGGCTAGCCAGTTTCCTGCATCCCGGCCACCATTGATAATGCATGAGACCCCTTCAGGCACCTGATTCCTGGCAAAAACATCGGCTACTATGTGCTGGCATGCAATAGAGCATAACGGCGTTTTTTCGGATGGCTTCCAAACCACCACATTCCCGCAAACCCATGCAATCATACTGTTCCAGCTCCAGACTGCAACCGGGAAGTTAAAAGCAGATATTACCCCAACCACACCCAGCGGATGATACTGCTCATACATACGATGACCCGGCCGTTCACTATGCATGGTAAGTCCATGCAATTGCCTGGAAAGCCCAACGGCATAGTCGCATATATCAATCATTTCCTGTACTTCCCCAAGTCCCTCCTGCAGGCTTTTACCCATTTCATAAGAAACAAGTTTGCCAAGCTGTTCTTTATACTGGCGTAAGGCTTCCCCGATTTGCCGTACCACTTCGCCACGTGCCGGAGCGGGAACCAGGCGCCATTTTAAGAATGCTTCCTGTGCTTTTAAAATGACCAGTTCATAGCTTTCTTTGTCAGCCGTGGTTACAGAACCGATTTTCTTCCCGTCAACAGGAGAAAAGGAATCAAAAGCTTCGGTGGTTGCTTTGAAAGCTTGCTGGCCGGTGCTCACACCAATATTTTCTGTAGCAATGCGGAGAGAGTGCAAAAATTCCATCGTGGTTGAAATAAGGCTGCAAAGGTATGAAACTGCACCGAGCAGATTGTTAAAAAAATGGGGATGTACTCATGTAAACAGGGGAACTCTGCAAGGTCAATATTGTTCCATACTGTTGGGAAAATCTTTGTTTTTAACATCCTGCACATACTGATGCACCGCTTTTGATGCCTGTTCATAGATGTTGAGATATTGGCGGAGAAATCTGGGTTTGAATTCTGTATTAATGCCCAGCATATCATGCATGACAAGTACCTGCCCGTCACAGTCGGGTCCGGCCCCAATACCAATTGTGGGTATGATGAGGCTTTGCGATACTTCTTTTGCCAATACGGCCGGTATTTTTTCCAGCACAATTGCAAAACATCCTGCCTGTTGAAGAAGGCGGGCATCATTTCTCAGTTTATTTGCTTCTTCTTCTTCTTTTGCCCGTACGGCATATGTGCCGAATTTGTAAATGGACTGGGGCGTGAGACCGAGATGCCCCATCACCGGAATTCCTGCTGACACAATTTTACGAACAGATTCAATCACTTCTTCTCCTCCTTCCAGTTTTACAGCATGTGCACCGGTTTCCTTCATGATGCGGATGGCTGATGCCAAAGCGATATCAGAGTTGGACTGGTAATATCCAAAAGGCAGATCTACAACAACCAGGCAGCGATGAATGCCCCGTAGAACTGATGATGCATGGTAAATGATCTGGTCCAGTGTAATTGGAAGGGTTGTTTCATGACCGGCCATGACGTTTGATGCCGAGTCGCCAACAAGGATCACATCTATGGAGGCTCCATCAATAATTTTTGCAAAAGAAAAATCGTAGGCAGTCAGCATGGCAATTTTTTCGCATGATGCCTTCATTTTCTGCAAGGTGTTTGTAGTGATTTTTTTTATTTCCTTATGAACTGACATGGACGTAGTGTTTTGTACCGGAATTCATATTAACTGTGAAATTAGGAAATCTGGAATCGGGGAGTCAGTTTTTTATGGCCATACGTTTGAAAAAAAATGCAGTACGTTGACTACAGCTTTTCCTTGCGCATTACCTCTTCATAAAGGGTGTGGATCAATCCATCCGCCAGTCCGATTTTAGGAACATATATGTCTCCCGATTCGGCCCATCGCATGATATTAATATAGATAAGAATTGCCGGAACAATGACATCGGCCCTGTCTTCCCTGAGTTTATAGAGGCTGATGCGTTGCTGCAGTGAAAGATTACTGAATTCCCGGTAATAATCCCGCAGCATTTCCAGGGTCAGTGGTTTACCTTCTTTACGCCGGGAAATAGAGAACAGTTTGTTAATATTTCCCCCAGAGCCTATTGCTGTGACATGATGATAACCCCTGGTTTTTTGCCGGATGAAGTCTTTCATGCCGGTCCAGGCCGCTTCCGTAACCTGGTTTTTAAGCATCCGGATCGTACCGATGTTAAATGATTCCTTAAACAGCATTTTCCCGTCGGTGAAAAAAGTGAGTTCTGTGCTGCCGCCTCCCACATCAATGTACAGGTATGATTCATCCTGCTTCATATATTCAGCAATATGGTTTTCGTAAATCAGCGAGGCTTCTTCCTGCCCGCTGATAATGCGGATGTCAATGTCTGTGTCTGCCTTTACTTTACGGATGATGTCTGTCGAATTAATGGCATCACGCATGGCTGAAGTGGCACAGGCCTTCAGATATTTTACATCAAAAACTTCCAACAGCAATTTGTAGGAACGGATTGTTTTTATGATTTTTTCAGCTTTCCCTGGAGGAATTTCGCCGCGGTCAAATACATCAAACCCCAGACGGAGAGGTACCCGTACCAATATTGTCTTAATAAATTCTGGTTTCCCCTGAATGCCTTCGGTAACATCCGAAATCAGGAGTCTTGCAGCATTACTGCCGATATCAATGGCTGCCAGTCTCACCCTGTTTGATACTTTTTTTGAATAAAAAATTATAGGTTTCTACTTGCGACCGGATTTTCTTTTTATTAGTGCGTACATATTCATTGCTTAGTTCGTTATCCAGCCAACGGGCTTTTACATTGTCCTGCAACTGTATATCCAAGATGTCTGACAGTTCTTTTTTTAACCCCGGATCCCAGACGGGGCAAGTGGTTTCTACCCGGTGCTCTAGGTTCCGCAGCATCCAGTCGGCAGAGGAGATAAAAACTTTTTCCTTTCCCTTGTTATGAAAAATCCAGACCCTTGCATGTTCCAGGTATTCATCCACAATGCTGATTGCCCGGACTGGTATTTCGAATTTCTTATTTTCAGAATACATGCAAAATATGCCACGGATAATCAGTTTCAGTTGCACCCCCGCACGGGCGGCTTCATACAGTTTCTGAATCAGATCGGCATCAGAAAGAGAGTTCATTTTTAAAGTGATTGATGACGGCTTTTTCTTTCGGGCTTGCTTGATTTCTTCCTCTATCAACCTCAGCATTTCCTTTTTTACGAACATTGGGCTTGGTATGAGGTAGCGGCATTCTTTCAGGATGCTGATACCTGTTTTTGGCTGCTCCAGGTAGGTAAACATCCTATTTACATCGGCCATTATTTTGGGGTTGGCAGTCAGCAGGCAATGATCTGCATAAAGCTTTGCAGTACGTTCGTTCAGGTTCCCTGTACTTACAAAACCATAATGGATGTAATTATTGTCTCTCGTTTTCTTGCGGATCGAACAGAGCTTGGCATGCACTTTCATATTTGAAATTCCCACCAGTACACGAGCGCCTTCTTCCTCGAGCCTGTTTTTCCATTCAATATTTGCTTCTTCTTCAAACCGGGCACGTAGTTCAATCATCACTACTACTTCTTTGCCGTTTCGCACTGCGTTAATCAGTGCATTAATGATTTTTGACTGGGGTGCCAGCCGGTAACAGGTGATTTTAATCGTTGTGACGTCCGGGTCAAATGCTGCTTCCCGAAGCAAATCAATAACGGGTAGAAATGAATGATAAGGCAAATGGAGCATGATGTCTTTTGCCAATATCACCTCTGAAACCCTGCGTTCGGTAAGTGCCGGATGGTCAAACGGCTTTTTACGCTGTTTCTTTTCTTTGAAGACCTGTTCAGGAAAATCCATGAAATGGCGGAAATTATGGATCCTGCCTCCGGGAATCAGGTTGTCCCTCTTGCTGAGGTTCAGTCTTCGTACCAGATATTCGAGCAGGCCCGGATCCATTTCCCGGTCGTATACAAACCGCACCGGCTTTGCCTTGCGCCTGTTTTTAATCCCTTTTTCAAGTTTTTGAATAATGGAAGTGGACACATCCTCGTCAATGTCAATTTCTGCATCGCGGGTTACTTTAAAAATATGCGATTGGTACTGGTCGTACCCGAAATAAGAAAATATGTCGGGCAGGTTGAAACGGATGATATCTTCAAGCAGGATAATATGATGTTCATCGGGACGTGTGGAAGGTAAAATGGAGAAACGGCTCAGGGCCCGTGTTGGAATTTCAATCAGTGCATATTTTCGCCGCAGTGCACTTTCTTTTTTCCACATGACCACTCCCAGGTAGATTGATTTATCACGCAGATCCGGAAATTCACGGATGTTTTCAATCATCAGGGGTATGATGTCCTGACTGACTTCTTCTTCAAAATAGTTTCGGACAAATTCTTTCTGCTCATTAGTGAGTTCTTTTTCGGTGCGCAGGAAAATTTTTTGTTCTTTCATCAGTTGCATCACTTCCTCCCAGATCCTGCTGAATTCTCCCTGCTGGTTCAGCACGGTCATCTGGATTTCATCTATGATTTCCTGCGGGTTATTTTCAAGGTGCATTTTTGCCTTACTTCCAAATTGGATCATTCGCCTGAGTGCAGCAACCCGCACCCGGAAAAATTCATCAAGATTGTTGGAAAATATTCCTAAAAAACGGATTCTTTCCCTCAGTGGAACAGCGGGATCGGCAGCTTCCTGCAATACCCTTGCATTAAAAGAAAGCCAGCTGATGTCACGGGCTATGGTTCTTCGACCTGGAGGAGGGTGGGCCATTTCTCTTTATTTACAGTACCAACAAATTTAGCGAACAGTGTGCATGTGCGTATTAAGTTTTTATTGGCGCATGAATGAAGAGTAAAATTCGAAAGGTATCATTGGGTTTACAGACGAGACTGAAATTCTTTTCAGTAATACCGAATAAACGAAAGAATGATGGGGGGCGGATGTGGATATTCATTTTTTTATTTTGCTGATCAGTCCGGTCGTAGAAAAACCTTCTAGCAATGGATTGATGATCACCCGGCCGCCATTTTCCATTACTTCCCGTGCACCGGCAATTTGATCCAGGCTATAGTCGCCACCTTTCAGCAGCACATCGGGTATCAGCAGTTTGATCAGTTCCAACGGTGTGTCTTCGTCAAAAATCACCACGGCATCAACCATCAGCAAAGAAGCGAGCAACAGTGCCCTGGATTCCTGTGTATTGACCGGGCGGCTTTCCCCTTTCAGTCTTTTTGTGGATGCATCACTGTTGAGCCCCACCACCAGGTAATCCGCTTCTGCTGCTGCACAGCATAAGGACCGGATATGCCCGGCGTGGAGAATATCAAATATGCCATTGGTGAAGGCCACTTTTTTATTATGAAGCCTCCATTGCTGCATTTTGCGCCGGCAATCAGGTGCAGAAATAATTCGTGACGAGATGAATTCAGTTTTTTTCAACAGGCTTTTTTTTATTGTAGGTGGATATAAAAACAAAACTAAGTAATCCAAAAAGAACAATTACAGCGGTAGTAACAAGCCACATCACCCATCCGAAGGCCAACGCTGTTGTGTCATCGAGGCCGTACACAGGCATAGTTTTTTGTATCAGGTATGCATAAGCGCCGATACCGCCTGGGGTAACAATCATACCAATGCTACCGGCCGATAAAACCGTAAAAGCTTCTGTCAGTCCATAGTGAGAGGTTTCTGCAAATGCATAAAAACCGATATAACCGGCAACCAGGTACAGAGTCCATAAAAGGATCGTGTATAAAAGGAAAAGCCACTTCTTTTTCAGGTGTTTTACCGATGTGATTCCTTGCCATACGCTGTGCCTGATCCTTTGAAGAAGCCGGGAAAGGTCTCCGATGCTTTTTCGTTTGAAGAGCATCCATCCGGCTGTCAGTACGACCAGTAAGCCCAGGATTGTAAGTAACAGTACATACCCAGGGATGGCTGTTTTACCAGAATCACCATGGCGGGAAAAGAATGTCTGCACCAGGGCAGAATATTTTTTTGGCTGAATCGCCAGTGTAATCCCGACTATGCCGAAAAAGGAAAACGCATCCACCAGCCTCTCTAAAATAACCGTGCCAATCAGTTTATCAACCGGTACTTTTTCATACCGGGAAAGCATGGTGCATCTTACCACTTCACCCATGCGGGGTACGCCCTGGTTGACAAGGTACCCGATCATCATTGCAAAAAAACTGTTGGCAGGTTTTATTGTTCTGCCGAGGGGGTCAATCAGCAGTTTCCAGCGTAATGCCCGTACGATATGACTGAGGAGCAGGATGGCAAAAACCGGCAATATGATCCAGTATCGGGCATTGCGCAGTGAGGCTTTGATCTGTTGCAGTTTTTCGGGAGTCAGGTTTTTAAGTGACAGCCAAACAAACAGAAGGCCAATCAGGAAGAAAATCAGGTATTGGAATATGGTGCGGGATCTTTTGCTCATTGTATTTATTCTGACCCGAATTTCCTGCAGACAGCTATTGGAATCGGTTTTGCAAGGATTATTTGATTTTGGCGTGCAATGTAATTCTTAATTCACAATCATGTTGTCAATCAGCCTTATTTCATTGATCCAGACAGCACACAGGAGGATTAATTTTTGATGACCATCCCACAATTCAACAGGATCGAGGCTTGTGACATCTGCAATTTCCAGGTAGTCGGGTTTCAATCCTGCCGCGACCAGCATTTTAAGTGCTTCTGATTTTAATTCCGCAACTGAGCCGGGCTTCAAATGCTCTTTAACATAGCTCAGGCTGTTAAAAATGAGAGGGGATAATGCTCTTTCGTGTGCGGATAGCCTCAGGTTACGGCTGCTCATGGCGAGCCCGTCTTCCTCACGCAGGGTAGGGCACACTATAACCCGGATTGCATCTTTCATGCCTGTTAATGCAATCAATTTTCCGATCACCATGCATTGCTGGTAATCTTTTTGACCAAGAAATAACTGATCGGGGCGAATAATTTCAAGAAGCCGGTGTACTACCATACATACACCCTGGAAATGTCCTGGCCTGAAGGCGCCTTCAAATATTTCTTCCAGTTTGCCCAGGTCGTATCGTAGAGGGGGTACTCCCTCCGGGTACACTTCAGTGACGGATGGTAAAAAAAGGAGATCACAACCGGCATTTTCAAGCATGCAGATATCCTGTTCCAGGGTAATGGGATATTTTTCAAAATCCTTTTGATCGTTGAATTGTGCAGGGTTTACGAAAATGCTGCACACCGTAATTTCAGCATTTTTTTTTGAAGCATTAATCAATGACAGGTGGCCATTGTGTAACGCACCCATGGTTGGGACAAACCCTACCAATTTATCTTTTAATGACTGATCGTCAAGCCATTTACGGATGTCGGCTGTTTTTTTAAATAAGATCATAGTTTGGTTTTTTCTGCAAATGAACCGGGTAATAAATCCGATTCAGCGTAAAATGGCTACCTTTGCTGGCTTTTACAAAATAACAGTCGGCCTACGACGGTTGATTTCTTTAAAACAGGGTAGCTCATGTCAGCAAAGAAAAGAATTTTATTCATCGCCAATGAAATGTCCCCATACCTGGAGTTGACCGAATTCTCAGAAATTGTGAATAAACTGGCGATCAAGGCAAATGATAATAATTTTGAAGTGCGGTGCATTATGCCCCGGTTCGGGGTGATCAACGAACGAAGGCACCGGCTGCACGAAGTTGTCCGTTTGTCAGGGATAAATGTATCGGTGGACAATGATGATATGCCATTACAGATCAAAGTGGCATCGCTGCCCAGCGCACGTTTGCAGGTGTACTTCCTGGAAAATGAAGAATTATTCCGGCGCAAGTTCATTTTCCATGATGAAAATGAAAAGTGGTTTGATGATAATGATCTCCGCACTGTCTTTTTCTGTAAGGGTGCACTGGAAACCGTAAAAAAATTCGGATGGCCGCCAGATATCATTCATTGTAGTGGCTGGATGACGGGCCTGATTCCCGCCTACCTGAAAACAGTGTACCGGAAAGAGCCAGTATTTGCACACAGCAAAATAGTATTCACAATTGGTCAAAATACATTCAGGGAAAAAATGGGCAGCGGATTTTTGAAAAAGGCGCTGATCCATGCATCCATAAAGGAAAAAGACCTGGAGTTTTTCAGAGAAGGGACCAATACAGCGATGTATCGTGGAGGTGCCAGTTATGCAGATGCCATTACATTTGGTGCAGAAAAAATTGAAAAAAAATTACTGGAAGAATTTTCCAAAGTTCGCGGGAAGAAAACGCTGCCCCATAACCCCGAAGGAGATTTAACAGACTATTTACAACTGTATAACGACCTTGCAGCCAGGTAATCATTACATAAACTCTGAATATTTTATCTTGTGAAGAATAGCCGTCTGCTTCTGATTATTCCCGCACTGGTTTCTTTATTTGCCCTGTCCGTTACCGGCTGCCGTAAAATAAATGAATATACAGAATTAGGGGGCGGGTTGATCCCGCCTGTGGACAATATCCACACGTTTGACAGCACTCTCTCCGTCCAGGTATTTAATGACACATTCACCTCGCTAACAGATTCGTTACGGATCACTGCGAATGCAGATCATTTTCTGGGTCACATCCAATCTGACCCGTTTTTTGGACAAACAGAAGCCAGGCTGTATCTGCAACTGAAGCCCTCTGAGTATGCAAAATACCCGTTTGCCAGGCCGGATAGCGTTACAATTGACTCTGTTGTACTGGTTCTAAGTTACGCCGATACCTATGGCGATACCAATATTGTGCAAAATATCCGGGTGTATGAAATGAATCAGTCTAACGATTTCCGGTATGACTCTGCCTACCTGGTACGCCAGGAGAACTTTTTATATAATGTTGGGCCAGCTCTGAATGATCCCTTTTCTTCTTCATTAGTATGGCCAAGAAATTTGGATGATTCAGTCAAAGTTTTCAAAGATACCACTGCAGGGCAAATGAGGCTTCGGCTGGATACAAACCTGGCCCGTCGCTTCTTTAATTACGATACAACGAACGCTTACAAGTCAGACAGTATATTCAATACCCGGTTCAAAGGATTTGCACTGCGCTCCGAATCGGGCGGAAATGCAATGATGCGTTTTAAATTGGCCGATTTTAATACCAAACTGGCCTTTTATTACCATCATCCTAAAATTGGCGGTGGTGGCAACGATACTACTGTAAGCTATTTCAATTTTTACAATGCCTGTGCCGGTGCATCTTATGTAAGAAGAGACTATGCAGGATCATCGCTTGCAGCTGTTTCCGGTTCAGCTTTACCAGCCAATTTTGCATACATCCAGAAAAATCCAGGTTCTTTTGCTATGATCAAAATTCCTGATTTAGCCGGGTTGAGTAACCGCCTGGTGCATCGTGCAGAATTGATTGCCGAGCAGGTTTTTGATGTCAGTGATAACATCTTCCCGCCGAACGGCAGCCTTTATCTGGACGCACTTGATCCTTCCATTTCGGATGACTATAAATACCGCTCAATACCCTATTCCCTGGATTTCTTTCCGACAACAGGATTTGATTTTAAAGCGCTTGGCACGGCACCAAAGGATGCCCTGGATGGCGCAAGCAATAAGATAAAAGTCTGGAAATTTGACCTGACCCGTTACGTTCAGAACATTTTGAACGGGAAACAAACTTCATACGACCTGAGGCTGTATGCGCCACTCTTTATTAAAGGAAAAACACGGAATGCAGCCACCGGTATTGATTTTGATTTGCCCTTGTACACCCTTTTTGTGAATGATGTGATTGCAAACGGCAGGGTGCGTTTGGGTGGCGGCAATCATCCTGCGCAGCGCATGAGGCTGCGGATCATTTATTCAAAATTGTAGCAGCAGCCTGAAGCCTCTTTTAAAGTCTGAAAAAGCATGCCATGTATGTGATGTATAAACAGGGCAGCCCTTATCTTTGCGTCCATTAAATTTTTCTGCCGTTGTATCATTTTCAGACAGTAACCCAAAAAAATAACCCATGCCGTATTTATTTACTTCCGAATCAGTCAGTGAAGGACATCCGGATAAAGTGGCTGATCAGATTTCAGATGCCCTGATTGACAACTTTCTTGCGTTCGATTCGCAGTCAAAAGTTGCCTGCGAAACATTGGTCACCACCGGTCAGGTGGTACTTGCCGGCGAAGTAAAATCAAAAGCATACCTGGATGTGCAGCAAATAGCCAGGGATGTAATTAGAAAAATTGGATATACCCGCAGTGAATATATGTTTGAGGCCAGTAGCTGTGGTGTTTTATCTGCCATTCATGAGCAATCTCCGGATATCAACCAGGGTGTTGTCCGTAGGAAAAAAGAAGATCAGGGCGCAGGCGACCAGGGTATGATGTTCGGGTATGCCAGCAACGAAACGGAACATTATATGCCCCTTGCGCTTGATCTGGCGCACAACCTGTTGATAGAATTAGCCGCCATCAGGCGGGAAAAAAAATCCAAAATGCCCTACCTGCGTCCCGACGCAAAAAGCCAGGTGACATTAGAATACAATGATGAGAACAGACCGGTACGAATTGATACGATTGTGATATCTACCCAGCATGATGATTTTGATCAGGAAGCGAAAATGCTGAACCGGATCAAGAACGATGTCATTCAAATCCTGATTCCCCGTGTGAAGGCCAGATATAAGCGTTATGCAAAACTGTTTAACGATGACATTAAATATCACGTCAACCCAACCGGGAAATTTGTCATTGGCGGGCCTCATGGTGATACCGGTCTTACAGGAAGGAAAATAATAGTGGATACATATGGCGGAAAGGGAGCACATGGCGGTGGCGCTTTTAGCGGAAAAGATCCTTCAAAAGTGGACCGATCTGCTGCTTATGCAACGAGGCATATTGCCAAAAATCTTGTCGCCGCAGGTGTTTGCAGCGAAGTACTGGTTCAGGTTTCGTATGCGATCGGTGTGGCAAAACCGACCAGCATCAATGTCAATACTTTTGGCACTGCCAGTCTGGACATGACCGACGGGCAAATTGCCCGTTTGGTGGAAGATATTTTTGACATGCGCCCTTATTTCATCGAAAAAAGACTGAAGCTCCGAAACCCTATCTACAGCGAAACAGCGGCGTATGGACATATGGGACGTGTACCAGTTACGGTGGATAAAACATTTTCGTCACCCGATGGTAGGAAAGTGACCCGCAGGGTGGAATTGTTTACATGGGAAAAACTGGATTATATACAGAAAGTGAAAAAGACATTTGGGATCAGATAGCCCGTTCAACTCAGAAAAACCTGAGATATTCCAGAACAATAAAGCCCCGAAACCGGGGCTTTATTGTTACATATTTCTGCTATGCCGTTTCCACTCATCATAGTCTCGGCGTGAATAATTCAACCGGGACAGATACATCCTGTCAATATAAAACCGGTTATCATAACCTTTCCAGTATAGAAAACCGGCAGGGCTTCGGTGGTAAAACCTGCCGCTGGGGTGCTGCTTCATAACAAAGCCAGGATGCGGAGCGATGATGAGTGCAGTGTATGACTCATACCTTGGAGAGTATGCCGGCTCAGGTTGCCCGTACTCCCTGTTTTCGTAGTATTCCTTATCCTGAATTTTCTTTTTGCTTCCCCAGACCCGACTGGATTGGCAACTGGCAAGTACCAGCGCTGAAGAGACAATGAGAATTGCGGAGTAGATCATTTTTTGTTTCATGTGCAGTTTTTTTATTTTGTTGAATTAAACCTCCGGGTTATGCGGCGACAATGAAGTCTCTGAGGGCGCAATTTTCTGACTGGTTTCATTGCCATATCCGGCAGTAGCGATTTTTTTATTTGCATTAACTTTTTAGTTGTTATTCATGAATCAGGTTGCTGCTGAATTAATCTGCCCTCATTTTCTTTTCACGGGTATTGCCAGCGAGCTCTTTTTTAGACTGCATGTTGCTGTCTGTTATCGAAATTTTCTTTACCAAAGTCACCGGAGAAACTGTATCTGGCTTTGCAGTGCTTGCGGGGAGAATGGGTAATTTTTCAGCCAGGAGATCCAGGGCCTGTAAAGAAGCTGATGTATCCCGCCCTGAAATAAGATCGGTGGAAACCCAGCCCGTGGAATCAGTTTCCAATTCATTCATCAACAGAAATCGTGGTGTTCCTGCCACAATTGATGAATCGGGAGTGCGGGGTGCAAATAGTTTGCTGCTGTATAATTTTCCGGCTGAACAGCCACCTGCAATTGCTGCAGTGACTATCAATACTGCCGCCTGTAAAATTTTTACCGTTTGCATAGGCTTCGGGGTTATATTAGATACGCAATAGACGCTGCAGTTTATTTCAATTCATTTGCCATAAATTCTTAAAACAAAACAGGATGAAGTTTTTTCTCATTGTATTAACAGTTCTGCGTACGGGTATAGCCACAGCCCAAACAGCTGAAGATTCAGTAAAAACAGTAATTCAAACTCTTTTCACAGCGATGAAAAAGGCCGACAGTTCTTTGCTGAAAAGCTGTTTGGCAGATGATGTGACATTTCAGACGGTACGCAGCAATCCGTCCGGTATGAATGAAGTGCTGTCTGAAAAGGCATCTGATTTTCTCAGGCAGGTTGCTGCTTCTATCCCCGGGTCACTGGATGAGCAAATCAGTTTTGATGTGGTCAGGTGCAGCGGACCGTTATCGATGGCATGGACGCCGTACCGCTTTTATTTTAACGGACAGTTCAGTCACTGCGGCGTGAATTCTTTCGTATTGGTGCGGGTGAATGGGAACTGGAAGATCAGGTATGTCATTGACACCAGGAGCAGGAGCGGCTGTGAGCCGGCCCGGCAGTAACCGGATAGTAGAAAAAAACCCTTCGTAGAAACGAAGGGTTTAAACCAAAACCAACTGCTTATGAGAAAATTATTAATCCTTTGTTTTATCTGATACTGATTTGCTGCACAGGCTTCGAAACTTCTTGTGCCTTCGGCAAATTCAGTGTCAGTACTCCATTGATGTATGATGCTTCAATTCCGGTTGCATCAATTGTTTCATCAAGTGTGAAAGATCTTTTAAAAGATTTTCGACTGAATTCTTTACGGACAAATTTTTCTTGTTCAGTTTTATTTTCCCGTACTCGCTCTGATGATATGGTCAAAAGACCATCTTCCACTGCAATTTTAAAATCAGTCTTTTCAAACCCGGGTGCATCTACTTCAATCCGGTATGCTTTTTCCTCTTCTATGACGTTTACCGGAACGATTTCTTTTGTAAAGTGCTTGTTAAAATCGCCTGAAGGAAAATTGTTCAGGTCTGAAAAGAGGTGATCAAACATGCTGTTGAATGGTGTGATTAACTTAATGCTTTTCATATCTTTTTTCTTTTAGGTGAATAGAATTGTTTCGAACACAAGCTTCAAATTGTATTCCTGCACAAATTTTACGATCAACTTGTCATTCTTTACTGGCTTTTCAGGTCAAAACTTCCGGAATTCTTATTGCGCCCTGTCAATTTTTCAAGAAATGACTGTACAGTTTGAACATTCGGTTTGAGAATGGCATATTTTTGCAGCAAAAAATAAATGTTATGTATCCCAAAGAAATTATCGATCCCATGAAAGAGGAATTGACAGAAGCAGGCTTTTCTGAATTGCTCACAGCAGAAGAAGTAGAGTCACAAATGCAAAAGGCAGGAACGACCCTGGTTATGATTAACTCTGTGTGCGGCTGTTCTGCCGGATCTGCAAGGCCTGCAGTCATCATGGCCGTATCAGCTCCCGGCGTAAAACCAGATTACCTGGCAACCAGTTTTGCAGGTTACGATATTGAAGCTGTAAAAACCCTTCGGCAACACATGATGCCATATCCACCTTCATCTCCTTCTATTGCGTTATTTAAAGATGGTAAACTGGTACACTTTATTGAGCGGCATCAGATTGAAGGCCGCCCGGCACAGATGATTGCACAAAATCTGATCGGCGCATTTGTGCAGCATTGCAATTAACCCAGTTCATCCTGACCCCGTTCCGCTGGACGGAGTCAGGATAATTTCCAAAGCAATGCTGATTTGCATTCTGATTTGATTCATGCAAATGATTGCATACGAAGCCAGCACCTCATGACCTCTGGATTTCTTTGACAGGCCATTAAATATTCCCCATTCCAAATGATTCATACCGGCTGTTTTACAAGTTGCTGAAATGGTTTCTGAACGGCAACTTTCACTATATTCGCCATCTCAATTACTGGCATGTATCCTAATTTATACTACGCATTTAAGGATTTATTCGGAATAGAATGGGAAGGGCTTCGTTTTGTAAACTCTTTCGGATTTTTTGTTGCCATTGCTTTCATCATCGGGGCCATTCTGCTGGCTGCTGAATTAAAACGAAAAAGTAAGCAAGGCTTGCTACAGCCAACAGAAATGCAGGTCATGGTGGGGAAGCCAGCTGCACCCGTGGAACTGGCTTTAAATTTTTTACTGGGTTTTATTCTCGGGTACAAGATACTGGGCCTTTTTATCATGAAAGGTGCTGCAACCGTAGATCCCCAGGCTTTTATTTTTTCCGGAATGGGCAACTGGCCGGCGGGAATTCTGCTTGGGGCATTATTTGCCGGAATGAAATGGTGGGAAAAGAACAAACGGAAACTAGAAAAACCCGAAAAACGTACCATACGCATCTGGCCACAAGACAGGGTAGGGGAAATAACCATCATTGCCCTGGTATTTGGGTTGCTGGGCGCTAAGCTTTTCGATATTTTTGAAAATTGGGGTGGTTTTGTGAAAGATCCTGCTGCATACCTGTTCTCCCCCTCAGGGCTTACTATGTACGGAGGATTGATTTGTGCAACATTGGCGATCTGGAGGTACGCTAAAAAACATAAAATAGGAATATGGTATTTGAGTGATGCTGCTGCTCCTTCACTGATGCTGGCTTATTCCGTTGGCCGCATTGGTTGCCAGGTTGCCGGAGACGGAGATTGGGGAATTCGAAGTAATCTGGCTGATAAACCTTCTTTTCTTCCCGACTGGTTCTGGTCGTACCGATTCCCGCACAATGTAAATGAAGAAGGAATCCCCATTCCAGGATGTACAGATTTGAAATATTGTAATCAGCTGGAATTTGGAGTGTATCCAACACCTCTTTACGAGGTGATCGCTTGTTTTCTTTTGTTCCTGTTGCTCTGGAACTTCCGCAAAAAACTGAAAGTGCCGGGTACTCTTTTTGCGCTCTACTTGATTTTTAATGGGGTAGAACGGTTTTTTATTGAAAAAATAAGGGTTAATAACAGGATGAACATCTTTGGTTTGCATCCCACCCAGGCAGAAGTCATCTCCAGTTTGCTGGTTGTTGCTGGTGCAGGCTTGTGGATTTACCTGCATCGAAACTACAAACAAAATAACTCTGGGCCGGGGCGTGGTTAAATAACCGATTGAAATACAGCTAATTTTGCAATTTCTTTTTGTGACTTCTATACATTAAAACTCTCCATTTTTCTCCTGTTCGATCCATTTGAACCATCCGTGAACTGAACTAATTGTTAGTATTTTTTTTTACTGATTGATTATGAGATCCGCCGTTTAATTTTTACCTTTGCAGGCGGTACGGTCATTATTTCCATTTATCTTGTAATTAACTATCTCTTTGCATTGTCATGCAAGGAAAATGAGTCATTAACACGTTAATAAACAAACATCTTCAGTTATGCGGCAGCTAAAAATTGCTACCCAGATTACAAACAGGGATTCACAGGCGGTAGAAAAATACTTGCAGGAAATTTCTAAGATTCCGATGATTACACCGGAAGAAGAGACAACCCTTGCTCAAAGAATTAAGATGTTTAACAGGAATCCGGTAGATTCCCAAAGAGCACTGGATAAACTGGTGCAGGCAAACCTTCGTTTCGTGGTTTCCGTTGCCAAACAGTATCAGCACCAGGGTCTTTCATTAAGCGATTTAATTAATGAGGGCAACCTTGGCCTGATCAAAGCTGCCCAGCGCTTCGATGAAACTAAAGGTTTCAAATTTATTTCATATGCCGTTTGGTGGATCCGCCAGTCAATCCTGCAGGCTCTTGCTGAGCAGGGAAGACTGGTACGTCTGCCGCAAAACAAGATTGGCACTTATAATAAAGCCAATAAAGCATATATGGCTTTTGAGCAGGAGCATGAACGGGAACCTTCTACCGAAGAACTGGCTGAACTTTTGGAGATGAGCGAAACTGAAATCAATAATATTTTCCAGAGCAATACCCGGCACACTTCACTCGACGCCCCAGTACACGAAGCCGAAGATGTGGCAATGGGCGACCTGCTGGAAGGTAGTGATGATACTGATGATGATGTGATGAAAGATTCTCTCAGGAATGAAATACGCAGGGTACTGAAATCACTTAGTCCCCGCGAAGCTGAAATTGTCAATGCTTATTTTGGCCTGGATGGTGAAAATGGTGTTACCATTGAACAAATCGGTCAAAAATATGATCTGACAAAAGAAAGAATTCGTCAAATTAAAGAAAGGGCCATCAAACGCCTGCAAAAGGCAAGATACAGCAACGCCTTGAAGGCCTACCTGGGGTAGAAAATATTGGCAAACCCGCCTGAAAAGTGCAGCAAGCAGATATAGGGCGGGATTTTTTTATGCGGCACGATTGGTATCTTTGCCCGGATGAAAACTGTTTCTCTTCTCTCTGCCCTTTATTTCCTGTTACTGCTCTCTGGTTGTGAAAAGACTGTCACCCTCAGGCTGGATGATACCAGCCCAAAGCTGGTGGTTGAGGCAACAATCGAAAATGATCAGCCTCCGGTAGTCGTACTCTCAAAAAGCATAAATTTTTTTTCCGGTTTTACCCCGGCCGTATTGGAAGAAAATTTTGTGCATGGTGCAGAAATCTTTGTGTCAAATGGCGCACTTGTCCACCGTCTGAAAGAATATACAGTGCTTTTGCCCGGAGGCATCAGCATTTATTATTATTCTGCTGATTCAACAGCACCGGCCACTTTTTTTACCGGTGAGCTCAATAAGAAGTATTCCCTGACAATTATATCAGAAGGACTTACCTACACTGCCGAAACTACAATACCAGATACAACAAGGCGCATTGACTCAATTTTCTGGCGGCAAGCTCCTCCGGGAAATGACCCGCAAAAAGTGATGTTGATGGTGAGGGCACAAGACAGGCAGGGCCTGGGCGATTACATTCGTTATTTCACGAAACGAAACAGGGAACCGTTTTATCCTGGCATCAACTCGGTATACGATGATCAGTTAATTGATGGAAGTAGTTATGAAGTTCAGATTGAAAGAGGGGTTGACAGGAATACCAGCCGGCAAGATGATGATATCTATTTCAATAAGGGTGATACAGTCACATTCAAACTATGCCAGATTGATAAAGCCACATTCGATTTCTGGCGTACGATGGAGTATAATTATACCAGTCTGGGCAACCCTTTTTCTACACCCACGAGAGTACTCAGTAATATCCGTGGCCATGCATTAGGGTATTTTGGGGGTTATGCAGCCCGGTTTCGAAGCCTGGTCATTCCCCTCTGATACCCGTTTGATCTGATCTTAGACATTTGTACTGCATTTCTTTTCAGCGAAGAATTATATTGTAATTTTGCGACTCATTAAATCACACAGACACAATGGCTGATATGGAGAAAGTTACATGCCTGATTATTGGATCCGGACCTGCAGGCTATACTGCAGCGATCTATGCTGCAAGAGCAAACTTAAAACCTGTATTATACCAGGGCATTCAGCCGGGTGGACAATTAACCATTACCACTGACGTGGAAAACTATCCGGGTTATATTGATGGTGTGCAGGGCCCCGAAATGATGGCCCATTTTGAAAAGCAGGCTGTTCGCATGGGGGCAGATGTACGTTATGGCATTATCACAAAAGTTGACTTTGCAGCACATCCTTTTAGAATGGAAGTGGATGAAGAAAAATGGCTGGAAGCCGATGCTGTGATTATTGCAACAGGAGCATCCGCAAAATGGCTTGGCCTCGAAAGCGAAAAAAGATTGAACGGATATGGAGTCAGCGCCTGCGCAGTGTGCGATGGGTTCTTCTTCAGGGGAAAAGAAGTGGCCATTGTAGGGGCCGGGGATACCGCAGCCGAAGAATCATTGTATCTTTCTAAACTTTGCAGCACGGTACATATGATCATCCGCAAAGATTTTATGCGTGCCAGTAAGGTGATGCAGGAAAGAGTTATGAAGGCACCTAATATCAAAGTATACTGGAATACGGAAACGGACGAAATTCTTGGAGAAAAAAATGTGGAAGCAGTCCGCATCCGGAATAACAAAACCGGCGATAAAATGGAAATTCCCATTAGCGGTTTCTTTGTGGCGATTGGTCATCAGCCCAACTCAGCAATTTTTAAAGAGTGGCTGGATATGGATGAGGCCGGCTATATAAAAACCATACCCGGTACATCAAGAACAAATATTGAGGGAGTGTTTGCCGCTGGAGATGTTCAGGATAAACACTACCGTCAGGCTGTTACAGCTGCCGGAACCGGGTGTATGGCTGCACTGGATGCGGAACGGTACCTGGCTTCAAAAGGGCTTTAACCAAATTTTGAAATGATTACGATTTCGCTTCAAGGAATACGGTTTTTTGCCCGGCATGGGCTATACCCGGAAGAATTGAACGCTGGGAATGAATTTGAAGTGAATCTTTCTGTTTCCTATTTACCCGGAGCCGACACTACAGAATCTGAGGCACCCTTGCTGAACTATGCAGATTTATATGAAATGGTAAAAAAGAGAATGCAGGAACCGGCAGCATTGCTGGAATCCATTGTAATGGATATTGTTCGGCAGGCTCTTGCAGATTTTCCTTTTGTCAAAAAAATTGACGTTTCTGTTACAAAACTAAACCCGCCCATTGCCGGCTTTAAAGGGAATGTATCCGTGCGATTTCAGCAGGAATATTAAATGACTTTTCCTTTCCATTTACCGCTCCTGATGTACAGGTACGAAAGGAGAAACAATAAGGACCAGTACAGAAGTTCGGATGTCCATGCCCACAGCAATCCCAGGTTCCAGACTTTCAGTACCAGCCAGATGTAGACGCTATAACAAATGATGGCAGCAGTTTCAATCAGCAGATTCACTTTTGTGTTGCCGGTGCCGGTTACTGCATTGAGCCATACTGTGCCTGCAGCCATAATCAGTATCCCAACTGAAACGACCCGTATTACAGGGATCGCTTCTTTTGTAAAATTGCTGTCCCTGTCGTAGAAACTTAGAAATGCAGCCGGAAACAAATTAATGATGATACATAAAAGCAGAGTGAGTCCAACACTCAGCAGTGCGATTTTTTTGATGAGTCCGGGTACCTGGTCTGGTTTTGACTGACCAATGATATTGCTCACCATTGCATTGGATGTGCTGGCAAATGCCCATGCAAAGATTCCAAAGATTCCAAAAATATTGCGCATGGTATTGCTGATGGCAAGCGGTCGTTCACCCTGATGTTCGATAAAAATATAAAACAAAAGCCAGGCAAGTATGCTGAGCAGGAACTGGGCAACAAGTGGTGCTGATTGCCTGAAAATGAGTCCCGACATTGAAGCAGAAAATCGCCATTGCCGGAACATTGAAAATAGTTTATGAAAGTTGCTTCTGAAAACTATCAACAGTACAACCAGTAGCCCGGCGATTTCAGCAATGAGGGATGCCACCGCAGCACCGTTGAATCCCATACGGGGCAACCCCCAGTGGCCATATATAAGTGCATAGTCCAGCAGAATATTCAGTACAGCCTGGGTCCAGAAACCATATTTCATATAGCGGCTGTTACTGGTTGACACAAGCAACGCATTGCACATTTGAAAAAAATACAAAAAGGGGATACCCCATATCCTGATTTTCAGAAAACCGATAGCGTCCTGGTAAACTTCCGGAGAACGAATGCTTTCGGCAAGCACTACTGGCGCAAGGAAATAAGTGAGCAGGATGCCTGCGGCCGCATAAAAAAAGCAAACCCACAGACTTTGTGTAAATAGGTTCCCAATCTGGCCAGGTTTATTTTCCCCGGCCCTGCGTGCCATCAGCCCCTGTAGGCCACTGTTTAGTCCATTGCCAGCCAGCGCAAAAATCAGGTAATAGACGCCGGTTATACCAGCAGTAGCAAGTTCTTTTTCACCCAGCCCGCTGACAAAAACGGTGTTCACAACAAAATTAATTTGTGGTACAAGCATTGCCAGGCTGATCGGCAGAGCAATAGACAATATTTGTCTGCGGCTGATTTCAACCTGCAGACGATGCGGATTACCTGATGAAAACATTTGTTGATTTAAAAAGGAGCAAACCTACACTAAAATTTTTTTGTCTATTATTGCAGCCAACATTTGACATTGAAGGAGCAATTCAGAATATCTCAGTGTGCCGGCCAGGAATTGAAAGAACCAGTTTTGAGTATGCAAGCTGGTCAGAACTATTTTTCTTTTGCTGTATCTGAATCCGGAGCCGGCAATCTGTCTCAGCTAGTTTTGTTCAGCATCAATAGTGAAACAGGGCCATTTGAAATTCAGGATTGTATACGTCAGATTCCTGGGGCGCCATCATTTTATCATAAAATTGAAATTGGTTTTGACTTTGGCTGCAACCTGGTGGCGCCATTGCGAAATTATTCATGGGAAGAAATGGAACACTTGCTTTCTTCCGTGCCTGGCTTTGGGGTTATTTCTTCCGATCCGATACCGGATTGGCAATTGATGAATATCTACCGGGTACCTGCATCAGTCAGGGATATCCTGCTTTCTGCATATCCAAAGGCCCAAATCTGCCACGTAGTGACAACAGGATTAATGAATCTTCAGGCATCACCGCCTGAAGGAATGATGGAACTGAATTTCGATCTGACATTTTTTTCTGTTCTTGCAGGGCGGTCGGGCAGGTTACTCATCACAAGTCGTTATGAGTATAGCGCCCCGGAAGATGTATTATATCAACTACTGCGCATTTGCCGGGAGTTTTCATTGCAGCAGGAGCAGGTGCAGATACATTTGACTGGTTTTATTGATCAGCAATCAGCATTATTCAGAGAACTCTGTTTGTATTTTAGCCATATTTCGTTTCGTGATGCAGGATGGAGTACCGGGCAGCGGGATTATCCACCCCATTTCTTTACAACCTTAAATGATCTGGCCCGATGCGCATCATCAGCGGCACTTTAGGCGGCAGACGTTTTCAGCCGCCGGCCAGCATGCCTTATACCAGGCCCACAACCGATGTTGCCAGGGAAGGATTGTTTAATATTATACAAAACAACCTGGACTTTGAAAATCTGAAGACTCTCGATTTATTTGGCGGCACAGGCAGCATCAGCTACGAACTGGCTTCCAGAGGTGTAACGGATCTGACGATTGTAGAAAAAGACGCTACAATGGCTGAATTCATCCGTAAAACAGCACATAATTTTGATCTGGATACAATAAAAGTGATCCGTATGGATGTGTTCCGGTTTATAGATTCCTGTACGGAAACTTTCGATTTTATTTTTGCCGGCCCACCCTACGCACTAACGAATATTGACGACCTACCTAAGCTTGTATTTGAGAAAAAAATGCTGAATTCCAAAGGCTGGTTTATCCTGGAACATACACCAAGAAATGTTTACAGGAATTTTCCATTTTTTAAAACAGAGAGATGTTACGGAACTACAGTATTCTCGATTTTTATTGAAAACCGCCTTTAATTTTTTTTAATGTACCTTTGAACGGGTCTATTCATCAGATTTGCTGATCATGATACTACCTTATGACTGGTATCTCACATTTTCTGTTGTGCACTGAAAATCCGGAAATCCCAGGTTTATTTTAAGTTATTCGCAAGGTATGTTCACTTCCCTTTTTCTGAAATCATTTCGCATATTGCTCCTTCCTTTTTCCATTTTTTACTGGTTGGGTATTACAGTGCGTAATTTTTTATACGATAAGAAAATACTGAAGTCGGCTCAATTCGCTCTGCCTATGATCTGTGTCGGAAATCTGGCCGTAGGCGGTACCGGAAAAACACCAATGGTCGAATATCTCATTTCATTGTTTTGGACTAAAAAGAAACTGGCCACACTCAGCAGAGGATATAAACGAAAAACCAGGGGTTATGTTCTTGCCCGTTCTGGCAGCACTGCACTGGACATTGGCGACGAACCTATGCAGTTCTTCCTGAAATTTCCCGGTATTACCGTTGCGGTGGGAGAGGACCGGCTTGATGCAATTCCGCAATTGCTGTACGACCGTCCCGAAACAGAACTGATCATTCTGGATGATGCATTTCAGCACCGGGCAGTTACAGCAGGGTTGAATATCCTGATGACGGAGTATAGTAATTTATACACAAGAGATTTTTATCTGCCTACCGGTGATTTGCGGGATCTCAAAAGCAGTTACAAAAGGGCGCATATCATCATCATTTCAAAATGTGATGACTCAATTACTGACGCTACGAAGGATGCAATTATTAAAGAATTAAAACCGCTGCCACACCAGCAGGTGTTTTTTACGACATTAGAATACGGGCTTCCTTATCATATTTCAAACAATACAACAATTGATCCGGATGCCCAGGCTGAAATGCTCCTGGTTACCGGCATTGCCAATCCACGGCCTTTACAAGTCTTACTGGAAAACAGGCATGCAAGCTACCAAATGCTGCAATACCCGGATCATCACGTATTTTCCATTGATGACTGGAGTGAAATAAAAAAGCGATTTTCGGAAATAAAAAATGAGAAGAAACTCATTCTAACCACAGAGAAAGATGCGGTAAGGCTTCATAAATTTCTGAATGAGATGAATACATTGCCTTTGTATGTGCAACCGGTTCAGCACAGGTTTCTGTTTGGATCGGCACAAAAGTTTGATGAGCTTATCATAAAATTCACAGAAGATTTCAAAAAATAAAATGGGAAGAAAAAATTCAAAAGGAAAAAAGACAGGAAAGAGAAAGGCCAGTGCACCAGGAACAACTGTAAAAGGAATGCTGGAGATGACCCGTTCAGGTGTGGGGTATGTGCATTACGCCGACAATGAATCAGACATTCTCATCCGCCAGTCAGACCTGGATACGGCGCTCGATGGCGATACAGTGCTGGTCTCCATAAAAGAAATACACCGCGGCGGCCGCCGCATGCAGGGCGTTGTAAAAAAAGTACTGCACCGGAAAAGAACAGAATTTATAGGCCGGATCATGATGAATAAAGGATTTGCTTTTTTTGTTGCTGAACAGGAAAAGCCAATGCCTGATATTTTTATTGCGGGGGAAAACCTGCACACGGCTGTTGGCGAAGACAGGGTACTGGTAAAACTTATTAGCTGGGAAAATAAAAATAAAAGACCAACGGGTTTGGTGATGGAGGTACTGGCAAAAGAAAGCAGCAACGTGACTGCCATGAAAAGCATTTTGCTGGATACAGGTTTCCCGCTAAACTTTTCCGATGATGCGCTGGAAGCTGCCGCCCGTACACCTCAGTGCATTACAGCTGCCGAAATAGAAAAAAGAAAGGATCTTAGAAACCTGCTCACTTTTACCATTGATCCTTCTGATGCAAAGGATTTTGATGATGCACTGTCTTTTCGCACACTGAAAAACGGACTATATGAAATCGGCGTACATATTGCCGATGTAAGCCATTATCTTGCACACGGATCCCCGCTGGATGAAGAGGCTTACAGCAGGGCCACTTCTGTGTATTTGCCGGACCGGGTGAACCCCATGCTGCCCGAACAGTTGTCTAATGTACTTTGTTCACTGCGGCCAGAGGAAGATAAACTTACTTTTTCAGCCGTCTTTCAGATCACAGTACAGGCTGAAGTGAAAGAGGTATGGTTGGGCAAAACAATCATACATTCCGATCACCGCTTTACCTATGAGGAAGTGCAGGCGATTATTGATGAGAAGGCCGGGCTGTATTCGGAAGAAATAAGCACTCTGAACCACCTGGCACAATTGATGCGTAAAATGAGGCTCGAAAACGGGGCAATCAATTTTTCCTCACAGGAGGTTCGCTTTAAGCTGGATGCTACGGGCCATCCAATAGGAATTATGATCAAAGAAAGCAGGGAAGCTCATCAGCTTATTGAAGAGTTTATGCTGCTTGCCAACCGCACAGTTGCTGAAAGAATTTCAACAATTAAAGTCAACGACAAGCCCCTCCCATTTCCATACCGGATTCACGACTATCCGGACCAGGAAAAGCTATTACCCTTTGCAGCGTTTGCAAAGAAATTCGGACATCCGTTTGATACCACATCGCCGGAATCTATTGCCCGTTCATTTAACCAATTGCAGCGTGAAGTCCATGGCAAACCGGAGCAACATGTGCTGGAGCAACTGGGCATCCGAACGATGGCCAAAGCCCGGTACACTCAGGAAAACATCGGTCATTACGGACTTGGGTTTGAAAATTATTGTCATTTTACCTCACCCATACGAAGATATCCGGATGTGCTGGTACACCGCATCTTGTTTGATGTACTGAATAAACAGCTGCAGCCTGATAAGAAGCTGGAAGATAAATGCAAACACTGCAGTGAACGGGAACGGGCTGCTATGGAAGCAGAGCGGGCCGGAAACAAATACATGCAGGTGTTGTATATGAAAAATTACCTGGGTGAAGAATTTGAAGGCATCATCAGCGGAGTGGCAAGTTTTGGCTTCTGGGCTGAAACTATGGAGCATAAATGTGAGGGCCTAGTCTCTGTGAGCAGCCTGTCTGAATACGATGATTTTCGGCATAATGAAGAAGACTATTGCCTGACCGGTCGTCGCACCGGAAAAAAATTCCGTATGGGAGATAAAGTTTGGATAAAAGTTATTTCTGCTAATCTGATAAAGCGGCAGTTGGACTATGAATGGGTAGTTGCAGGTGAGCTTCCATCGAAAAAAAATAAAAGCAAGAAGTCTAAAAAAGCCAAATGATGCTTATTTTGGCACATGCATACGTTTGAACAGTTGTCGGAGCAGTTTGCGGCTCGTTTTGACATGCGCCACTTTCCGGCCGAGCCGGCTACATTGTATGAGCCCAACGAATACTTTTTGCGTCTTGAGGGCAAACGCATCCGCCCGGTACTCTGTCTGATGGGTAATGAACTCTTTGCAGATATCAGCGGGGATGCATGGCATGTAGGTAAAGCAATAGAACTTTTTCACAACTTCACATTAATCCATGACGATATTATGGATAAGGCTCCCCTGAGGAGGGGAATGCAAACTGTTCACTGCAAGTATGGAGAAAACACAGCCATACTTGCCGGTGATGTCATGCTGGTGGCTGCTTATGAAGAGCTGAACCGGATTGATCTGCAGCACTTGCGTTCAGTCTTAGCACTTTTCAACAAAACAGCCAGGGAAGTATGCGAGGGACAACAAATGGACATGGATTTTGAAACAGAGGCAAGTGTATCATTGAATGAATATCTGAAAATGATAGAACTGAAAACTTCCGTCGCACTTGCGGCCAGTTTACAGACAGGAGCTATTTTGGGGGGGGCAGGAGAGCGAAATCAGGATCTGTTATACAGATTTGGGAAAAACCTGGGCATTGCATTCCAGGTACAGGATGATTACCTGGATGCTTTTGGCAATCCAGAAAAATTTGGAAAACAGACCGGAGGCGATATTCTTGCCAATAAGAAAACATTTCTTCTCATCTATGCGCTGGAATCAACCACATCTAACCTCAAGCAGGATCTGCTGCATCTGCTTGAATCCAACCCACCCGATAAAGTGGAAAGGGTACGGCGCATTTATGAACTCTGTGGCGTAGAACATTGGGTCGTTACGCTGAAAAATAAATTTTTGGATCAGGCACTGGATAATTTGAATGAAATTGCAGTACTATCAAAAAGAAAAGAACCTTTGCTACAACTGGCACACCAGCTTGTACGCCGGGAGTACTGAATAAGAGACCAGACCGGATATTTTTGAAATGTTGTATATTAAACCAATAAAAAACAACTGCTATGGCAAATCAGCTATTTCGGAAAAAATCAATTCCGGCTATACTAAAGGAAGCTCAATCTGGATTACATGACGGACATGGAACGGGCCTGAAAAGAGTATTGGGGGTTCGTGACCTTACCTTTTTCGGAATCGCAGCTATTATTGGTGCAGGAATTTTCAGTGGAATTGGTTCAGCAGCCTCAAACGGAGGACCCGGGGTGGTTTTTCTGTATATTTTTACAGCAATTGCCTGCGGATTTGCAGCTCTTTGTTATGCAGAATTTGCCTCAACAGTTCCTGTTTCCGGAAGTGCCTATACCTACTCGTATGTAGCGTTTGGGGAAATATTTGCCTGGATCATTGGATGGGATCTGCTGATGGAGTATGCTATTGGAAATATTGCGGTTGCCATTTCCTGGAGCGATTATTTTACAAGGCTGATGCATTCGGCTGGTATGCATATACCCGACTGGATGACGATGGACTATATGTCTGCAAAGGCCGGTGCAACCACAGAAGCCGTTGCCGCATGGGCCAATGCACCTCAGCTTTTTGGATTTCGGCTGATCATGGACATACCAGCCCTGCTGATCGTAGCGTTGATCACTTACATCGTATTCATCGGTATCAAAGAATCCCGTTCGGCCAGTAATTTAATGGTGATTATTAAACTGGCAGTTATCTTCTTAGTGATTGTGCTGGGTGCTTTTTACATCAATCCTGATAACTGGTCTCCTTTTTCACCCAATGGATTCACCGGTATCATGAAAGGTGTATCGGCAGTGTTCTTTGCTTACATAGGGTTTGACGCCATCTCTACAACTGCCGAAGAATGTAAAAATCCACAAAGGGATTTGCCGAAAGGAATGATCAACTCACTCATTATATGCACTGTAGTATATGTGTTGCTGGCTCTGGTATTGACGGGTATGGTCAGGTACGATACATTAAACGTAGGCGACCCCTTAGCGATGGTATTTGATGCAAGGGGGATGAAATTTATATCAGGTATAGTGGCAGTAAGTGCCATTATTGCTACAGCCAGTGTATTGCTGGTTTTCCAGATGGGCCAGCCCCGGATCTGGATGAGTATGAGCCGGGATGGCCTGCTACCCAGAATTTTTTCCAGGATACATCCCCGGCATGGCACTCCATCTTTCTCCACCATCCTTACTGGTATCGTAGTTGCAGTTCCGGCTTTGTTTCTGAATTTAGGTGAAGTGTTATCGCTTACCAGCATCGGTACCCTGTTTGCTTTTGTGCTGGTATGCGGAGGCGTATTGGTGATGCAGTTGCGCAAGGATAAGCCTGAAAGTAAATTTAAAGTTCCGTATATCAACGGACAGTTTCTGTACCCGCTGCTGTTTCTAACAGCTGTAGTACTGATTGCTCTGAACTTCCCCAATCACTTTACAAATGATATCTGGACCCAGGAAACATGGCCTATGGCTATGTTTTGGCTTATCGCTTTTGGCATAGCAATCCTGGCTTTTATGAAAAACTTATCCCTGCTTCCCATATTAGGACTGGTGAGTTGCCTGTACCTGATGTCGCAGGAAACACATAAAGTGTGGATGCGGTTTTTGATCTGGCTGGCTGTCGGTCTTGTTGTTTACTTTGCGTATAGTTTTACCCATAGTAAGCTGGCGAAGAAAAAAGAATAAGAGCAGAGTCTGCATCATAAAAAAACTTGATATCTGTTGCGGGTATTTGGATGCCATCCTTCAACTTTTCCGGTAGTCAATCCTTTTTTTTGAATCTGGAAATAGGAAGGGATCTCATTTGGTACCTCATTCTGGCCCATGCATCCTTTGTGATAAAAGAAACCTGTGTAGTTTTGCAACATGAAGGAATATAAACAGATTACATTCCGGGATCTGCAAGAGGAACAGCAGGAAATATTAATTGCAAGGCTGGGCGAAGCAGGTTATGAGGGATTTGAAGAACTGGGTTTTGAGTTAAGGGCTTACATTCCTGAAGAAAAATTTAATAGAACCCTGCTGCATGAAATTCTTTATAAATACCAGCATACCTGCCAGGAGGAACTGCTGCCTGCACAAAACTGGAATCATGTCTGGGAATCTGAATTTCCTCCGGTACTTGTGGACGATTTTGCAGGAGTGCGGGCATCTTTTCATGCTCCGTTACAGGAAGTACAATATGAAATCATCATTACACCAAAGATGAGTTTCGGTACCGGGCATCATGCCAGCACAGGTATGATGATCCGGCAGATGCGTGAAATTGATTTTAGAGGTAAATCGGTTCTGGATTTTGGAACCGGCACAGGCATTTTAGCCATCCTGGCGGAAAAAATGGGTGCCGCAGCAGTACTGGCGCTTGACATTGATGACTGGAGCATCAAAAATGCTATTGAAAATTGTGAAGTCAATCACTGTCAGCAAATCCGGATTGAATTATGCGGGCACGCAGCCACCGGGGGCAGGTATGATGTCATCCTGGCAAATATTACGAAGAATGTGATTTTGGAAAACATTGCACCGCTTTCGCTGCAGCTCAAAAATGGGGGAGTTTTGCTCCTCAGCGGCTTGTTGTCCATTGATGAAGAAGATCTGACGCAAGCACTAATCACTCAGGGTCTTACAGCAGGAAAAAAAATTGTGGAGAACAACTGGATCTGCATAAGGTTCAACCGTTAAGGATTTTTTAAGTACAGGTTAATTTAACATTAGCTCTGCCCGTTTTTTTACGTAATTTTGCGCTTCTACTGGATGATTAATTATGAACGAATTATTACTGGTTATCCTTGCATACCTTATTGGCAGCATACCAACTTCTGTATGGGTGAGCAAACATTTTTTCAGATTTGATATCCGTGACTACGGCAGTGGTAATGCAGGAGCTACAAATACATACCGGATTTTAGGACCATTGTGGGGCACTTTCGTCATGGTCATGGATATGCTGAAAGGATTTAGTGCTGTGAAGCTTGCGTTTCTGCTGCCCGAATATGCCGGAAATGAAGTGATGTTGCAGAATCTGCAAACTGGTCTTGGGCTGGCTGCGGTACTGGGACATATTTTTCCCATTTGGGCCGAATTAAGGGGTGGAAAAGGAGTGGCCACCTTGTTTGGTCTGGTGCTGGGGATATCGCCCTGGACAGCGATCATATGTGTGGGTATTTTCCTTTTTGTGCTGTACCTCACCCGGTTTGTTTCGTTAAGCTCCATACTGGCAAGTATTGCTTTTCCGGTTTTTATACTTGCCGTATTTAATGTGGAGAATCCACTGTACAGAATTTTTGCTATTACAGTAGCATTGCTGGTCCTTCTGACTCATCAAAAAAACATCAGCCGTCTTTTTAAAGGAAGCGAAAGCAAGGTTCCTATTTTTAAAAACAGAGTGAGAAAACAGAAAAGACACATGGATTGAGTTTTGCACTATCTTGGATATTGGTTCATCAGGTTATTCCCAATATGCAACCAGCCTTTTAAAAATGAACGAAAGCTAGTTTGTGATGCATGAATCAGGGATAATTAACATTCCGGATATTAGCTCGTTTAAAATTTATTGCTATATGAAACAACTCTTAATGCTACTGGTGAGCGCTCTATTATTCTTCAGTTCCTGTACTAAGAATGTACTAACAGGAAATAAACAACTCACACTGTTACCCGAAGCGGAACTACAGCAGATGGCAACTGCTGAGTATCAGAAATTTCTTTCATCCAATAAAGTGGTAAGTACAACCGCCAATCGTGATGCAGAAATGGTACAACGGGTCGGGAATCGCATTGTACAGGCCGTGGAAACATATTATGCAGAAAAGGGTATATCGGAAAAATTAGCTGGATATAAGTGGCAAGTAAACCTGGTAGAAGATAAAACAGCAAATGCCTGGTGTATGCCGGGCGGAAAGATTGTGGTATATAACGGTATTTTACCTATTACACAAAATGAAGCGGCACTGGCCGTAGTAATGGGGCATGAGGTTTCACATGCCTTGCTACAGCACGGTAACCAGCGGATGAGCCAGGGCATTATTCAGCAATTGGGTGGAGTAGCTTTGTCTGTGGCACTTGCCAATAAACCACAGGAAACCCAGGAACTTTTTTTATCAGCCTATGGAGCAGGAACTACAGTTGGGGTGATGCTGCCTTTTTCACGCAAACACGAACTGGAATCTGATAAGTACGGTTTAATCTGGACAGCCATGGCTGGCTATAACCCTCAGGAGGCAATTGCCTTGTGGGAGCGGATGGAAAAGGCAGGTTCCGGACAAAAACCTCCGGAATTCCTGAGTACTCATCCATCGGAAGAAACAAGGATTGAAAAATTAAAAGCCTACATGCCGGAAGCCCTCAAATATTACAAACCTATGAGAGGCAAGTAGTAAAAAATAAATTTTACTGTTCATGTTTCGCCGGCAGCCTCGTGAGTTACTAAATACTTTACAAAAAGCTAAGAATTTCGTAATGAAATTCTTAGCTTTGCATTCCCTTCTATGAAAACTCCCTGAGATTCATTAAACCGCTGTAGTCAGTAACCTCAAAAAAGATTCAAAGTATGTCACAAACGCTGATTGAAAAATTACAGCTGAACGACGAAAAAAATCTTCTGATTCAAGGTCTTCCTTCTTCCATCGAAAAGCAATTTAGTAAGCTTTCCTTTGCCAAAAACATGACCCCATTGCTTAAAAACAGGAAGATTGATTTTGCGCTTGTATTTGCCGTGAATGAAAACCAGCTTAATGGAATCCTGAGTGATGTTATGCCATCGCTAAAAGACGAATCCAAGTTTTGGGTGGCTTTCCCAAAAATCACTTCTAAAATTGTGACAGACCTGAACCGTGAATGCAGCTGGAACCGGCTTACCTGTGAAGGATATTGCAGTATTGAGCGGGTTGAACTGGACCACGTTTGGACTGCTCTTCGTTTTTCCAGAAATGAAGACATCCGGGGCGAAAATGTGGTATTGAGCCGAAAGCGCCACTCTGCTGCTGTAGCAGAATAATTATATTCAGCCCTGCATATGCTCTTGTTTTGTGGGTTCACCGGATCAACAAGGTTGTTTGTATAAACCAATTTCCCGTCAAAGTCTGGTCTGAAAATTCCGGAATAGGATATCCGATCACAATTGCTTACTGGCAGAGTTGTTGTGCCTGTATCAGGCTACCGTAGAATAACAGTCCCCATCTTTTGCGTAATTGCGATTTCCATATTTTTCAGGAGCTCATGAGTTTTAAACAGCATATCAATTTTTTCAGGAGTTTTCTCTTTTTCCAAATCCTGCTGATTTTCGAGCATCATACGCCTGATTTTTTTCAGCTTCAGGTAGCTGATGGCTGAGGATACAGTTTCATGGGTGTGATCTTCTTCCATTTTCAGAAAGTGCATCAGCTTTTCTTCATTGTCTTTGTTTACAATATCAGAAAATTCCTGAAACGATTGTTTGAATAAGCTCTCCTGGTAGCCGGTGGAATGGCTGAATTCTTTTTTCCAGTGCGCACTTTCTTCATAAGGAAAATTGAGTAATGAAACTGCCAGGGCACTGATACTGTTATTAGGGTGGTACACGAAATAATGCGGCATAGGATGGGGTAGCTGACTTTGTACTGCATCCCTGTAAACATGAAATAATTCAATAATTTCCTGGTTGTCGAAGAGGCTTTCATCCACCATCTCACTGAAGATAAAATCAGCTACCAGCATTTCGTCGTTCCATTTTTTCTGCCCATGTTCCAGCAACATACGGGCCACTTCTTTTTCCTGCAACTCGTCTTTGAATAACAAATTAAAAGAAGCATCATCAAAATCTGCTTCCTGTCCCTTGCGGGCTTTTTCTTCTGTAAAACCAGCTTCGGCAACTGGAAGTCTTTTTTCCAGAACTGATATGCGGTCACGGATGAATTTATTCACAAGCCCGTGCATGCCGGCTTCGTCAATATGAAGTAAAGCTGCACATTGGCGGATATAATCCTGCTGCCTTGTAAAATCCTCTGCTTTGTTGATTCGGGAAATGGTTTCTGCAATCCTGTTTACCACTTCTGCTTTCCGGGCAGGCTCATTTCCGGCATCCCTGAGCGCCACTTCCAGCTGAAACAGGATAAAATCCTTTTTATGATGTTGAATATACTCCGTGAATGCAGCTGCTCCTGCTTTGTTCAGGTAGCTGTCCGGGTCTTCATTATCCGGTAACAGTACCAGTTTTACCTGCAGCCCTTCTTCCAGCGCTAAATCCAGACCCCGAAGTGCCGCTTTTACACCGGCTGCATCGCCGTCATAAATAATGGTCAGGTTGTTCGTATATTTTTTAACCAGGCGGAGTTGGTCGGGTGTCAGGGAAGTGCCACCGCTGGCTACCGCATTTTCTATTCCTGCCTGGTGCAGGGAAAGTACATCGGTATATCCTTCCACAAGCAGGCATTCATCTGCTTTATCAATTGCCTGCCGGGCAAAATAGGAGCCATAGAGAATTTTGCTCTTCACATAAATCTCATTCTCAGGTGTATTGATATATTTCGGAGCCTTATCGTTACTTTTTAAAATACGGGCTCCAAAACCCAGGACTTTGCCGCTGTGATTATGAACCGGAAAAATGACCCGGCCACGGTAGTTATCGGTTAATTGTTCGTTACGGAGCACCACGAGGCCGGTTTTCAAAAGTAGTTCTGAATTATATTGGCGTGAAATGGCTTCCCGGGTAAACACATCCCGTTGGTCCGGCGAATAACCAAGCTGAAATTTTTTTATGATATCTTCTCGAAATCCCCTTTCTCTAAAATACGAAAGGCCGATGGTACGACCCTGTTCCGTTTCAAATAACTGTTGTGCAAAAAACTGCATGGCAAACTGGTTGATAATATACAGACTGTCGGCCGCCATTTGTGTTTGTTTCTGCTCATCGGTCTGAAATGTTTCTTCAATTTCAATATTGTACCTGCCAGCCAGCCATTTTAGAGCTTCCACATAGCTGTATTTCTCATGTTCCATCACAAAGCTTATAGCATTGCCACTGCGGCCACAACCGAAGCATTTGTACAATTCTTTCGATGGAGAAACGGTAAACGAAGGTGTTTTTTCGTTGTGAAAAGGACAGAGGCCTATATAATTGGAGCCCCTTCGTTTCAGTTTCACGAAGTTGGTCACTACATCAATAATGTCGAGTCGGCCAAGAATCTGTTGTATGGTGTTTTGCGAAATCAATATTCAAACAATCAGGACTGCGAATATAAAAGTTTTATAGGCCTAAAACCCCCGAAATCACTTAGCAGAAGGAAAGCTCATTATTTAATATCTTTCTGATCATTTTATTTTTCGGGGGGTCTTTCCGATATACTATTCCACTGGCATTTCCGTTATTTATCAGGTTTTGTGCATCTTTAATCGGCAGGAGCCTGAAGCGAACCGTTAGATTTTGACCCTTTACAATCTGGAGGAGCAAAAAAGTTTATTATCAAGTACCAATAATTTTAAACAAGAAGCATATGAAAAGAACAACTTTACTTATCATCGTTTTGTACTGTACCATTTTTACTGCAAAAGCACAATGGCCCGAACAGGTTATTTTGTTGCAAACTAAGCCAGGGGAAAGTATTACAGCTACTGGTGATCTGGCAAATGGTTCTGTCATGGCAGATCTTTCTTGGGCTTCAAATAGTTCGAATGCCTGCTTTCCAGGTACTCAGAATCAGAAATTTCGGGGAAACCATGTCTTATATGCCACAACCATGCCGCCAAAATCTATTTTAACTGTCAGTGTGTCACCTGATGATGACAAAGGCAACTTGAGCCTGTATGGTTACATGATGAGTAGCACAGAATTCCGGGTGGTTCCCGACCTGCCCCGGTGCATTACTTGCGAAGCGGATCATAAATGGGACAGGCCGAAAAAAGGAAAAACACAAACCAGCATGCGGTTGATAGAATTTCAGAACCCTACTGGTCATACATACAATATTGTGATTGGAGTTTCTGCCCCACAAGGGGTCGTTTCCGGGGCATACAACCTTAAACTATCACTGGTACAGTAAGTGAATTCTGCCTGTTTATTTTTTGTGCATGCGTACCCGGCGGTGCGCTTTTTTTTTGAAAAAAGGCCTCAATTATTTGCAGTTTCGGAATTTGGTATTAACTTTCTGTGAAGCATTAAACCCGCCTGTTCCGGTCCGGCACCCACGAAACCCTTAGCTCTTACCATTTTTTCATCACAAAAAAATAAATGCCATGGTTCAGGTTGACATCACACAGCTTACCGGCGAGTGCATTGCCTGGAGGGAGAAACTTCGCCAGTACAAAGAAGAATTTTCTCATTATGAAGAACGCCTCCAGGAAAGTACCCGCCAATCACTTTCAAAAGAACAGTTGCAAAAGGTAGAACACCTCCATAACCAGTTTCATATTCAACTGATCAATATTCATGATTTAAAACAGGCGATCAAAAGCCACGATCGTAAAATGAATTTTGAAAAAGTTGCTTTTAACGGCTTTGTCAATGAAGACAGCCTGGTACGCCATGAAGCATTACTGGACGAGTTGCATATGCTTGAACAAACATTACAGGAACTCAAGAACGAATTTGTAACATACCTTGACAGCATGAGCTAGGTTCCTATGCATTTCGCCTGCCGTCTTTAGTTGCAGCACACAGGTGAAGTACGTTTTAAATCAAGACGACCCGTTCAATTCTCACTAATTTTTCTACACCCACTAAACAGGATTGCCATGCCCGAATTTGATACCTCACATGTTAAAAACATTGTCTTACTGGGCCATGCCGGTTCAGGTAAGACCACTTTAGCGGAATGTATGCTTTTTGAAGCCGGAATCATCAGCCGGCGGGGAAGTATTGCAGACCAAAACACAACCGGCGATTATCATGAACTTGAAAAGGAACGTGGAAACTCTATTTTCAGCAAACTTCTTCATTCAAAATGGCGAGGCTATAAAATCAATATAATTGATACGCCTGGCTATGATGATTTTAACGGAGAGGTACTATCTGCACTGCGGGTTGCAGACACTGGTGTCATGCTGCTCAATGCGGTAATGGGTGTTGAAGTTGGCACCGATATCACATGGGAATATACCGATCGGTTCAAAACCCCAATGATATTTGCTATTAATAAGCTGGATGACGACAACGCTGATTTCGATAAAACGGTTCGGGAGGCTAAAGCACATTTCGGAAACAAAGTGGTTGTGGTTCAGTTTCCCAGGCGTACCGGTGCAGGTTTTCATGAAATTATTGATGTACTGCGGATGACGATGTACCGTTTTGGTGAGGGCGGGGGAAAACCAGAAAAATTGACCATACCGGATGAAGAAAAATCCCGTGCAGATGAGTTGCACAAAGAACTCATTGAGGCAGTGGCCAGTAATGATGAATCCCTGATGGAAAAATATTTTGAAAAAGGAGAACTGGATGAAGATGAAATGAAAAATGGCCTGAAAAGCGCCATGATCCATCATGATCTGTTCCCTCTGTTTTGTCTCTCTGCAGAACGAAATATGGGCAGTGGTCGCCTGATGGGCTTTATTGATAACGTGTGCCCCAGCGCTAACGAAATGCCACCT
The DNA here is from genome assembly GCA_964473035.1 of uncultured Chitinophaga sp. Classification (GTDB taxonomy): domain Bacteria; phylum Bacteroidota; class Bacteroidia; order Chitinophagales; family Chitinophagaceae; genus JJ008. The sequence continues at coordinate 119,651 of CAYYMK010000001.1, read as the reverse complement.
CAAAAAACAAAAGGTGGTGAATCATTTGCCTGCGATGCTCATGGCCCTGCCTGTATATTCATCTACAAAACTATTTCTGAACCGCATGTGGGCGAACTATCTTTTTTCAAAGTTTATTCCGGAGTTATTAAAAGCGGAATGGAGCTTGAAAATGAAAGCACCGGGGTCACTGAAAAAATCACCCAGTTGTTCCTGGTAGAAGGGAACAAACGCACTGCGATTAATGAATTGGTGGCAGGAGATATCGGGGCTACACTCAAACTGAAAAATACTCATACCAATAACACTCTTCACGCAAAAGGCAAAAACTATGAACTCACACCCATTGAGTTTCCACCGCCAAATATGACGGTTGCCATTGAGCCCCTGAAAAAAGGTGAGGAAGAAAAGCTATCGCAAGCATTGCATCAGATACGGGAAGAAGACCCCACTTTAATTGTGGAAGTTTCTCCAGAGTTGAAGCAGACCCTGATTCATTGCCAGGGTGATATGCATCTTGCCGTTGCGAAATGGAAAATTGAACACAACCATAAACTGGAAATAAAATTTATCAAACCCAAAATTGCTTACCGTGAAACAATCCGGAAAGCATCCGATTCCAGTTATCGTCACAAAAAACAAAGCGGGGGAGCTGGTCAGTTTGGTGAGGTTTACATGCGCATCGAGCCCTGGCATGAAGGTATGATAGAGCCATCAGACCTGACAGTGCGGGGCCGCGACTCTTACGACCTGGATTGGGGCGGCAAACTTGTTTTTTACAACTGTATTGTGGGTGGAGCCATTGATGCACGGTTCCTGCCTTCCATTCTGAAAGGAGTAATGGAGAAAATGCACAACGGACCGCTTACTGGATCTTATGCAAGGGATATCAGGGTTTGCGTATATGACGGAAAAATGCACCCGGTTGACAGCAATGATATTTCTTTTAAAATAGCAGGATTGCAGGCATTTCGCCAGGCATTTCAACAGGCAGATCCCCAAATACTGGAACCTGTGTTTAAGGTAGAGGTGCTTTGTCCGGATGACCTTACAGGCTCCGTAATGGGCGACCTTCAGAGCAGGCGAGCCATTGTTGAGGGAATTGACAGCGAAGGTCATTTCCAGAAGGTTATTGCAAAAGTTCCGCTGGCAGAAATGGATGGCTATTCCTCTTCTCTCCGTTCCATTACGCAGGGAAGAGCTAAGTTTAAAATGCAATTTAGTGCCTACGAACCTGTTCCATTTGATCTGCAGAAAAAGCTGATTGAAGAGTATGCCAAACATGCGAAAGAAGAATATGCATAACGGCATAGGACAGCATTGCTGCAGATAAATAAAGGCCAGTGAAATGAGCACCGGTCTTTAAAAATTGTGGCAGTTGCCTAGAATTGCAGCTGCACTGCCGCCACATTACCTTTTCCGGTACACACCGATGGAAGCAGTCCGGTCGTTCCAGTTTGAAATGTAAAAGCGGCTTTTTGTTTGTTGTACAGTATACGACTTGCCTTTAAAATTTTCCAGCTCATAAAGAACCACATAAAAACCATCGGGAACATAGATGGAGCTGAGTGATTTGGCAGGGAAACCCAACTGAGCCATAGAGGCGTACGTACCGGGCATGACAACTGCTGAAAATCCCTTAAACTCTGCATCCGTATAAATCATGACATGCGCCCCTGCACCAGGCGGAAGATTGCCTGTATTTCCTGTATAGCCCTTTTCTTCTATAATCAATGATGCAATTCGGTCGTTGAGGTTGTAAGATAAGCAACCGGAACTTTCAGAAATTGTATAGGATGTTCCATACAGGTAATCGCTGGATGTAAATGCTTTTACCAGTAAATGAGAAGGCACCTCAATGGATGAAATGCTGTTGCGGAACATACCCAGTTGTTCTGCCTTATACTGACCAGGTCCCAGGTTCATGCTGTTTCCCTTCATGTAACAGTCCTCGAATAGCGAAACTTTATCATCGTCTGAGCTATTTCCGCCGGTGCCGGTAGCGCCTCCATTCGGGTTATACTCAATGACCAGAGATTTTATTTTGTCGTTATAGTTTTTGCCCAGGCAACTCTGGCCTTCTTCAAAACTGACCGAATAGCCGGTTGCATCGTCGTTGGTTGTATATAGTTTAACCCGGAGGTTACCGTAAATGGCAAAAGAGGAAATCTGATCCTTCAACTGGCCCAGGTTGGCTCCGGTATAAGTGCCGGCGCTGAAACTCCTGGAGTATCCTTTTGCGTAGCAATCAGTATAAAAAACAACGTAATCATTGGGATTATATCCCAGTGGCAGTGTACTCTCCACAGCTATGGATGAAGCCATATCATTCCATAAAGAATCGAGACAGGCAATATTGGAGATAAATGTTTTTGATTTCCCTTTAAAATCATTGTTTTCATAAATTGTAATCTTCATTCCATTTGGAACCTGGATGGAAGACAACTGGTCATTTTTGATTTTCATTTCATATACTCTGTAATTACCCGGCTCCAGCACATACGACTTCCCGCTGAAATTACAGTTTTCAAAAAGTGTTACATACTGCTGCCCGGCGCAGAACACCGGGATGAGCAGATTTAAGAGGATTAGATATTTTTTGAGCAGCATAGCACTGGTTTTTGATACCCTAAATTAGCAAACTTTTTCATACAGATGGTAAATGCTTTCCTCGTATTATTTTTGTTTAAAGATTATGAAATAATGAAAAGATTTTTAGTGATAGGTCTTGCTTTTATGACGAACCCCGCCGGGCTGGCCCAGCAACCTGTTTCTGGCAGTTATCCTGTGTACGATGGAACGGACCTCGGGCTGGTATATAATAAGAAAGCAAGTTTTTTCCGTATATGGGCACCTTCGGCAACTAAAGCAAGACTGATGATTTACGATAGTGCAGGCTCAATTTTTTTTTCAGAAATCTATACAATGAAAAAAGACAGGAAGGGAACCTGGACATACCGGCTGAAGGGAGATCATAGAAACAGGTTTTACAATTTCTCTGTTTTCATCAATCAACAATGGAGCCAGAGTGTTCCGGATCCTTATGCAAAGGCGGTTGGGGTCAATGGACACAAAGCCATGATAGTCGATCTTCAGGAAACAAATCCGCCAGGCTGGAAGAAAGATAAAAGCCCTGCGTTTAAACATAAGACAGATGCAGTAATTTATGAATTGCATGTCAGGGATGCAAGCATACATCCATTTTCCGGGATGATTGAAAAAGGAAAGTTCAGGGCTCTTGCAGAAACAGGCACACAAAACCCGGGTGGAAATACCACCGGTCTGGATCATTTGGCAGAACTGGGTGTCACACACATACAATTGCTTCCGGTATTCGATTTTTTTTCGCTGAATGAAACCCTGCATCATACCGGATATAACTGGGGCTACGATCCGCTCAACTATAACGTGCCGGAAGGAACTTATGCGTCAAATCCATCTGATGGAATAAGCCGTATCAGGGAATTTAAAGAGATGGTACAGGCAATGCATAAAAAAGGGCTACGGGTAATTATGGATGTTGTTTACAACCATACAGCTCTTACAGAAACATCCTTTTTTGAGCAATTGGTTCCTGGTTATTATTACCGAAAAAATACAGATGGAAATTTTTCGAATGCTTCTTCCTGCGGTAATGAAACTGCTAGTGAACGGCCTATGATGCAAAAATTTATACTGGAGTCTCTAAAATACTGGGTGCAGGAATATCATATTGACGGCTTCCGCTTCGATTTGATGGGAATACATGACATCAGGTCCATGAACCTGATTTCTGCTGAGCTTCATCGCTTGAAGCCGTCCATCTTGCTGCTTGGTGAGGGCTGGACTGCTGGGGTTTCTCCTCTGAATGATTCATTGCGGGCATTAAAAGCAAATGTTTCAAAGCTCGACAGGATTGCTGTTTTTAATGATGATACCCGTGACGGAATAAAGGGGAGTGTTTTTGATTATGCGGACAGAGGCTTTGCTTCTGGAAAGCCGGGCATGGTGGAATCTGTAAAATTCGGAATTACGGCAGCGGTTTGGCATCCCCAGGTAAATTATCTTCAAGTCAATTACTCAAAGAATCCGTATGCTGTTTATCCTCACCAAACCATCATTTATGCTGATTGTCATGACAATCATGTTCTTGCTGATAAAATAGATATTTCATGCCCGAATGCCAACAACAATGAAAAAGAAGAAATGAACAGGCTGGCATTGTCTGTTGTCCTCACTTCGCAGGGTATTCCATTTCTTCATGCAGGATCTGAATTTTTGCGTAGTAAAAAAAATGTCGAAAATTCATTCCAGTCTCCAGATAGTATCAATGCTATTGACTGGAGCCTGAAAACGAAACACAGGTTGTTCTATGAGTATATCCGCACAATGGTACATATGAGAAGAGCGCATCCTGCATTTCGCATGAAAGACCCTGCCCTGATTGCCCGAAATATCCGGTTTTTACCCGCTACAGCGACAGGAGTAATTGCTTATACAATTGATGCTGCAAAACTGGGTGACAGCTGGAAAAAAATTCTGGTGTGCCTGAATGGAACCAGTTCCCTTCAGAATATAAATGCGGGATCAGCCCATTGGACAGTTTTCATCAAAGATAACCGGCCAACTGCTGAACAGGCCTCAAGGGGGCTATTTACATTAAAGCCTTATAGCTGCAGTATTTATTATATCAGGTAAAGCCGGAAACGGATCAATTACTTACTCCTTATCAATTTTTTTCCCGGTGAAATACCCGGCGGCTGCTCCTGACAGCAAACCAGCTATCATCCAGATTACAGCGCCTTGCGATCCAAAATACCCGATGGCAAGACCTGCCAGCCCTCCCAGGATGGAAAAAATGAGCGTAGCGCTGGTTTTCCCTTTCACCGAAACATCTGAAGGGGTTTCGTATGCATGCTTATACCTTCGCACATGCGATTTGTGTTTTTTTCTATGATGTGTTCTGGCCATAGCAAACAATTGCAGATTGAAGCTAAATATAGTTTTTTTCTTCAAAATTCTCGAATAAGAAGCCCTGTTATGTACCTTTGCCGGACAAAAAATTGACATGAAAGACGTCGTTGTGATTGCTGCTCTACGCACGCCCATGGGAAGTTTTGGTGGCAGCCTTAAGAATGTTTCTGCCACCCAACTGGGCGCCACTGCACTTAAAGCATTATTGGCAAAATCAGGAATATCCCCGCTTGCTGTACAGGATGTAATAATGGGTTGTGTGTTACAGGCCAATCTGGGACAGGCACCTGCAAGGCAAGCTTCAAAATTTGCCGGCCTGTCCAATGAAGTAAACTGCACCACTGTGAATAAAGTGTGTGCCAGTGGTATGAAAGCGATTGCATTAGCAAGCCAGAGCATCAGGCTCGGAGATGCCGATGTTGTGATTGCAGGAGGCATGGAAAGTATGAGCAATGTGCCTTTTTATGCAGAAAGTGTACGCTGGGGAAATAAATATGGCAATAGTACCCTAATTGATGGTCTTGCCAAAGATGGACTTACAGATGTGTACGATGGTCAGGCAATGGGCATTGCTGCTGAACTTTGCGCCAGTGAATGCGGCATCAGCCGGGAAGAGCAGGATGCCTTTGCCATTGAAAGCTACAAAAGAAGCCAGGCAGCATGGGAAAAAGGATTATTTGCTGATGAAGTAGTACCGGTAGAAATTCCTCAAAAAAAAGGTGACCCTCTGATCGTCAGTAAGGATGAAGAACCATTTAATGTAAAATTTGAGAAAATTCCATCTCTCAACCCTGCATTTCAGAAAGATGGTACGGTAACGGCAGCTAATTCTTCAACCATGAATGACGGAGCGGCTGCTTTACTACTGATGAGCAGTGAAAAAGCCAACAAACTGGGCCTGAAACCCATCGCACGAATCTTAGCTTGGGCTGATGCAGAGCAATCACCCGAGTGGTTTACCACATCCCCATCGCTGGCTGTACCTAAAGCAGTATCCAAAGCCGGCCTGGAAATGGGTGATATTGATTACTGGGAATTGAATGAAGCGTTTAGTGTAGTGGGAATTGAAAATATAAAGAGAATGAATCTAAACCCGCAAAAGGTGAATGCGCATGGAGGCGCTGTTTCACTGGGACATCCATTGGGGGCCAGCGGGGCAAGAATCATCGTCACACTGATTCATATTCTTAAAGTAGCAAAAGCCAGGTATGGTGCAGCCGGAATATGTAACGGAGGGGGAGGCGCAAGTGCCCTTGTGGTGGAAAACCTGCACCTGTAACCTATGGTCAGCTTCATGAAAAAATTGTTCCCGGGCTTGAGTTGCTGCCCAATGACGGAAGCAGGCATGGCGTATCGCTGCAGTATTCATCGTTCGAACAGATCGTGATGAAATTGTTGCCGATCCCGGCATTTTCCCATACACAGCACCTCTGGACCGGTTATTGCCCGGATAAACTGTAACTTAGATCAATAATATGTATCGCATATATTGTTTCAAATTTCTGTTATGCATTCTGCTGTCCGGCAGCATGCCGGTGGTATTTTCACAGGCACAGGATGTTGTCATCCGGATCACACAGGATGAATCTTCAAACCTGGCAGACTTTCAGACTTTCATTTTATTGAAAAGAAAACCATTCAAATTCCAGGTCGTTCTGGATCATGTGGAAGGTGTCTATGTTTTTGCCAGTATCCGTGATTCAGTGTACCGGTTCACCGAGACCAGTAAGATTCAGGATTTTCGTTACCTGAAGCTTCTGGAACTACGGAATGAAGATGTGTTTAACACGAATCGGGAACTCAGCATCAGCGAATCCGGATGGTCGTATTGGTTTTATAAGCCGGAGCCTGCCCTTCATCCCTTCAGCAGAAAAGTTGTGATGCTCGACAGCAACAGGATTGTTTGTACCAAGTACATCAAACAGCTGTGGGATGTGGCAGAAGGGAAAGTGATCAAGCTGAAAGATCTGAACACTCCTTTGTACCTTTTCTTTATTGCTGTATCTGAGTATGATGATGACGGAAGACCCTTGAAAGAGCTCATACGAAGGAAAATTAAAATAGATTGGACGGCTGAAGATGATTAAAAGCCTGTAAAATCCCGATCGTAAAATGCCTGTTCCGGCAACGTAGTTTATCCCCCTTTATTGTCATACTAAAGATTTTTTTTTATCGTTTTACATGTCAAAATGGGTAGTGATTTTTTTTTGAAATCCGTTTAAACCCGGAACCCCAAGAATTGTCTCAGAAAAGCCTTTTCAATTCAATGACATTTAAAAAACACCTTTTATGAAGACTTTGCGTTTATTTTTTGTTTCTGCAATTGCAGCTACAACGTTATTATTTACAGCTTGCCAGAAAGAAAGTTCCTTACCAGAAGAAAACGAACAGGGGGTGACACACTCCGATGACCAGAACCGTTTTTCTGAAGGTATGGACGGAGCAGTGAACGATGCTAATGCCGTTATGGAAGCCACCTCAGGCTTTACCGGTAAGGGCGAAGACCTTCAAACATTGATTTGCGATGCCACGATTACTGTGGACACGATGAGTAACCCACGTACCATCACAATTACATACAATGGCACCAATTGTATAGGCCGCTTTACCAGAACCGGTGTCGTTGTCATTTCTATTGCGCAGGGTGTACGCTGGCGGGATGCCGGCGCTCAGGTCAATCTTTCTTTTCAGAACCTGGTCATCACCCGCATTATTGACAACAAGAGTATCACAATCAACGGTACCAAGACCTTTACAAATGTGAGTGGTGGTTTGCTGATCAATCTGGCTCTGCTTGGAACAATCACCCATACCGTCAGCAGCAATAATATGTCTGTAACTTTTGATGATGGTTCACAGCGTAACTGGAATATCGGTCGCCAGCGTGTATATTCTTATAATAACGGAATTGTGATCACTGTGACCGGAACTCATTCTGAAGCTGGTGTGAATGGTATTGCTGAGTGGGGAACAAACCGGTTTGGTAACAGTTTCACTACCGCCATTGTACAGCCTCTTGTAATGCGGCAGGATTGCAGCTTCAGGCTGGGAAGCGGCCAGGTAGATCACGATGCAAATCTCTTTAACGCATCTGTTACTTTCGGGCTGAACGCACAAGGCAATCCCACCACTTGCCCCGGTGCAGCTCCCTATTACATGAAGATAGTATGGACCGGACCTGCCGGCAACACCCGGACCAGGATTCTGCCTTACTAAAATCTGTCTTATATTTTTAAAAGGCTGTTTCATGATGATCATGAAACAGCCTTTTTTTTCTTGTTCATTTCTTTTACAAGTAATTTAGCGTTGTATGTCTATTGCACTGATCAAAAATATTAAAACACTGGTGAATACCAGGGCTGAAAGCACACTGCTGCGGGGAGCGGCGATGGCTGATCTTCCCTGTATCAATGATGCATTTCTTCATATTGAAGACGGGATCATTTCAGATTACGGTAGTATGAATAAAATGCCAAAGGCATACAATTCTTTACCCGCTACAACTGATGCATCCGGCAAAATGCTGCTCCCTTGCTGGTGCGACAGCCACACACACCTGGTATTTGCTGCCAGCAGGGAAGATGAATTTGTTGATAAGATCAAAGGCCTAAGCTATGCCGAAATAGCAGCCCGGGGCGGAGGTATATTGAATTCTGTAAAAATGCTACATGAAACGTCTGAATCAGAACTTTTGCGTATGGCACTAGCAAGAATCCGGGAGGTGATCAGCACCGGCACTGGTGCGCTTGAAATTAAAAGCGGGTATGGTTTATCTGTCCAGGGAGAACTAAAAATGCTGCGTGTCATTCAAAAGATCAAAGAATCAGTTTCTATTCCTGTTCGGGCCACATTTTTGGGTGCTCATACCTACCCGCTTGAATATCGGGAGAATCACGCAGAATATATCAGGTTGCTGACTGAAGAAATGCTGCCTGCAATTGCAGCTGAAAAACTTGCAGATTATATTGATGTGTTTTGTGAAAAAGGGTTTTTCTCGCCTGATGAAGCGGACATAATTTGCCGTGCCGGCAGGCAGTATGGGCTGATCCCAAAGCTGCATGTAAACCAGCTGCATTCAATTGGTGGAATTGAAGCGGGGATCAGCAATCATGCCCTGAGCATGGATCATCTGGAAACACTTACAGATCATGAGATCAATTTGTTGTCAGGCAAAATTCCCGGAACGTCGGACGTAAAATGGCAGGGGATTTGCACCTTGTTACCAACGGCGGCTTTTTTTCTCCGGATGCCTTTGCAACCGGCAAGAAAATTAATAGATGCCGGTTCTGCCGTTGCGCTGGCATCTGATTTTAATCCGGGATCATCTCCTTCAGGAAACATGAATCTGGTAGTAGCAATGAGTTGCATTCAAATGAAAATGCTTCCCGAAGAAGCCATCAATGCGGCCACACTGAACGGGGCATGGGCTATGGGGTTACAAAATGAGGCGGGTAGTATTACGAAAGGCAAAAGGGCAAACCTGATTCTTACAAGGCCGGTTCCTTCCCTTGCTTATCTGCCTTATGCATTCGGATCAAACCATATTGATCAGATAATGCTGAATGGTGAATGGATCTGATCAAAAAGCATTTGTCTCCACCTGTACACTACGGGCAGATGATTCTTTGTATTTTCGAAGTATATGATACGGTTGAGGAAAAAAAAGCAGGGTTTTTTTGAACAGCTTATAGCCACAGGTAACATCATAGCACCAGATAACCTGCAACAATCGATTCAGTTCCTGACTTCCTTTTTTTCCGAAATAAGGCCAGGTTCCGGCAAAAAAAGCAATGCAGAAAGAAACCTGCTTGAAGCGACCATTTACCTGAAAGAAAACCCGGTGTTACTGGCAAATATGCAACATGCAATGTTGTGTATTGTCAATCAAACTCACTTGCTGACTGCAATTACTGAAAGTGGCATCCCGATGGGAAGGGGGTTTTGGCAGGAATTTTTTAACCGATGGAAACATAAAATATTACCTCCGCTTCAGGACACAAATGATTTTTTGTACACACTGAACCAGATTTTTTATGAAAAAACCGACTATAAGTGGATAGAATCCATTGACCGTGATGCTTGGATTTCATTCTTCAATACCTGCGGCTTCTCAATGCAGATGGCCAACCGGGAGTTGAAACAGGAACTCATGCAGGCCTTGAAGGTTTTATCATTCCAGGTAGCCCAGCTGGGCCTTGAAAAAGTGGTGATTTCCTATTTGCCGCCTGAGCAACAAAATCATGATACAACATTTGTTCTTCAAAACTACAGGGTACATGATCTAGAAAACCTGGTGCTTGATAATGCAGCCGGGAATGACCTGGCTGAAGCAGCAGTGCGGCTAAAAAATGATACAGACCAATGTTACGACCTGATTCAACATATCAGGGAAAGCCATTCCGTAAATGGTGCCAGCATTCAGCAAACATATCTTCTGCTGATACTGGAAAACCGGCTGAACCGGATGCAACTTCTGCTCGACATCCTGGATGCCGACAATCGCTTTGATACGGGCCGGTTTGTGGACATATTTTTGCTGCTGGTACGAAATGAAAAAAGGAAATATTCCATCCGAGAATTTTTATCACAGGGCCTGGGATACCTTGCGTACCAGATCGCAGAGCACAAGGGAAACAAAGGCCATAAGTATATCACTGAAACCAGGCGGGAATACAACAAGATGATCCGTACTTCAATGGCAGGAGGTATTATTATTTCTTTTATTGCCGTTTTCAAAAACCTTATTGGAAAAATGAGCCTTGCCCCCTTTCCAATTGGCTTTTTGTACAGCGTAAACTATAGTATTGGTTTTGTTGCAATTGATCAGACTGGTTCTTCCCTGGCTACCAAGCAACCGGCATTTACCGCCAGTGCTCTTGCCTCATCACTCGATACCCGCAAGGCGGAAGGAATGCCAGATATTGATGGTCTTGCCCAGACTGTAGCAAAGGTTTCCCGAAGCCAGATTGCTTCATTTTTCGGAAATCTGATTGTTGTTTTTCCGCTTACATTTTTGCTTGGCTGGGGATACTATGAATTGTTTGATAAAAGAATTCTTTCAGAAGCAGAAGCTTTCCAGGTTTTGAAAGAGCAGCATCCATGGAGAAGCGCCGCACTTTTATATGCATGTTTTACCGGAGTATTTCTTTTTTTAAGCGGACTCATTGCGGGTTACTGGCAAAATAAGATCCGTTATGGCCATATCAGGGAGCGACTGCTGCAAAGCAATGGGCTTACAAGGACATTTTCGGCCAGGCGTCTTGTTCGGTTCAGCAACTACATTGAAAAACAGGCCGGTGCCATCATTGGGAATATAGCGCTTGGTTTTTTTCTTGGGTTTTCAGGAGTCCTGGGGAAAATTTTCGGTATTCCGTTTGACATCAGGCATATTACAATTGCGGCTGGAAATGCAGGCATTGCGATTTATGATTTAGGACTAGATAACATTCCCCCATATTTCCTGCTGGCTGTATTGGGTGGCATTCTTGCTATTGGCTTTTTAAATTTCCTGGTGAGTTTTGCTTTGGCGTTTTTTATGGCAATAAAATCAAGGGGCATTCGCTTATCACAGTATCCCAGGTTATTCCGAACTATTTGGAAATACTGGTGGCAACATCCAGGTGAATATCTGCGACCACCGAAAGAAATTCCGGAGCCAGATTTTAAATCACTGAAATAACAAGCCCCTCTGCTGCGGAAGATTAAAGCTCTCTGAAATTAAATTTCTGACCTCCAACAGAGGCCTCATACATCAGGCCGCCTTTTATTTGGCTGAAGATCATCACACCATCACTGTATTTTGCATTGGCAGCAGCCCCGGCAGTAGCTGCCACGGCAGATGCTTGTGCTGAAAGTTCAACTTTATCTGCCCTGAACCTGTCCAAAGCACTTTTATTTTCAAAAAAGATTACTTCACGATATGCTTGTCCGCCCCACTGAAATCCAATACTGATTTGTGTCAGCCTTGCCATACCAATCAGGTTTCCGCCCTGAAATACGGCACCATTGCCAGTGGCACCACCAATACCCACGCCTCCTTTTCCGACATTGGGAAAAATTACATACGCATGGGAATTGCTGAAGAGATTCTGCATCAATCCATCGGTCTGGATAAATTCTTTTTTCGCATGCTTCGCATCATCCACAACCTTCTTGTCTCTCTTGCTGGTTTGTGCCAACACTGGTAATGAGAGAAAAATGCAAGTAACAATCAGCAACAAACCCGGAAAACTCCTTTTTAAAGTATTCATAAACCTAACATTTAAAGAATAAAGATACGCCTGATTGCCTGTTGCCCGGCGATCGCTCAATGATTTAGGACGATTTTTGCATTTAGATATCAGGGATGAAAGTGACAGGAATTCCCGGAAATAATTCATTGTCCAGTTTCTGCCAGAAGCCCTATCCGCATTTCTGCAAGATGGTAACTCTCACTTTAATTCCTGGTTCAGTTTCCTTTTCAAACAATAACTTAGCAGCAAATATTCATTTCATGCAGAAGTTAATAGAGTGTGTACCCAATTTCAGCGAAGGAAGGGATATGGGGCTGATCCGGAAAATTACTGATGAAATTGAGGGAGTAGAATCAGTACAATTGCTCAACGTGGATCCTGGTAAGGCCACAAACAGAACAGTTGTCACTTTTGTGGGCCCGCCCGAGGCTGTGGTGGAAGCTGCTTTCCGGGCTATCCAAAAAGCCGGGGAACTAATTGACATGAGCCGGCATAAAGGAACACATCCCCGAATGGGAGCAACAGATGTTTGCCCGCTGATTCCTGTTTCAGGAATTACGATGGAAGAAACTGTTCAATTTGCTCTTGCGTTGGCAAAACGTGTTGGGGCTGAATTAGCGTTACCAGTGTACCTTTATGAGCATGCACAGCCAGATAAAAACCGCAGCAATCTATCTGCAATCCGTGCAGGTGAATATGAAGGCTTTTTCCAAAAAATAAATGACCCGAAATGGAAACCCGATTACGGACCTGTGCAGTTCGACCGCAAGCGGGGCGCTGTGGTCATTGGCGCCAGGGAGTTTTTGGTAGCTTATAACATTAACCTGAATACTACTTCTGTACGGAGGGCCAATGCCATTGCTTTTGATGTCCGTGAAGCCGGGCGCACTATTTTAAAAAACGGCGCAAAAATCAATCAACCTGGTACACTGAAATCTGTCAAAGCAATCGGATGGTATATTGAAGAATATGGAATTGCCCAGATCAGCATGAACCTTACCGATATCGGAACCACGCCGGTACATATTGCATTTGATGAGGTGTGCCGCAAAGCCGAAGCAAGGGGCATACGGGTGACTGGTTCTGAGTTGGTGGGTCTGATTCCCTTGAAAGCGATGCTGGATGCCGCTCGGTATTTTTTAAAAAAGCAAAAACGTTCTGTCGGGCTTCCTGAAAATGAACTGATCAGAATTGCGGCCCGTTCGCTGGGGCTGGACGAACTGACCCCTTTTAAACCAGAAGAAAAAATTATAGAGTATTTGCTGGAAAACAGGGCTGAAAAAAAACTGATTCACTTATCATTGACGGGTTATGCGAATGCAACCTCTGCAGAATCTCCTGCACCGGGCGGTGGTTCTGCTTCCGCATATGTGGGAGCTCTCGGCATTTCTTTGGGTACGATGGTGGCAAACTTGTCGGCACATAAGAAAGGATGGGATGACCGGTGGGAAGAATTCAGCAACTGGGCTGAAAAAGGAGAGAAACTGAAGAATGAACTTCTTCAACTGGTGGATGCAGACACAAATGCGTTTAAAAAAATATTGACGGCAATGAGCCTTCCCAAAACTTCTGAGCAGGAAAAGCAGTTGCGTGCAAAAGCAATCCAGGAAGCCACCCGTGAATCCATTGAAGTGCCATTTAAAGTGATGCAGGCTGCATATGCCAGCATGGAAATTATAAAGGCAATGACAGAAAAGGGGAACCCCAACTCTATTACGGATGCCGGGGTTGGGGCTTTATGTGCACGAAGTGCAGTGAAAGGTGCGTACATGAATGTGCGAATTAATGCAGTGGGGTATGAGGATAAGGATTTTCTCAGGGAAATTCTGGCTCAGGGAAAAGAAATAGAAGAAAAAGCAACTGCTTTGGAAACAGAAATCGTTCGCTTTATTGACGAACATATCTCATCAAACGCATAAACCCACACACAGCATTACTGATGAAACATCTGAAAATCTACAGCAAGCAGGACATATTATCGCTGGTCACCATTCGCAGATTTGAAACTAAACTGGGAGAAAGGGTAGAAGTACTGCCCGGCACTGCTCCGCTAAAAAATGCACTTGCTTCCTCTGCTGCCCGCTATGTACTGTTTGGCATCCCGGAAGAAATTGGTGCAAGAGCAAACGGTCAGGCAGGGGGAACCGATACGGGATGGATCCCTTTCCTGCAATCATTTCTGAATATTCAGAGCAATGATTTTCTTGATGGAGCTGAAGTGTTGTTATTGGGGCATTTTGATTTTGGAGATGTTCAATATCTGATTGATGCCACTGCTTTGAATGCCGACGAAAAAACAGATGCGTACAGGCATGCCGTACAAGCCATAGATGAGGAAGTGGAGCAGCTGGTAAAAATTATAACAGAAGCAAAAAAAATTCCTATTGTCATTGGTGGAGGACACAATAATACCTATCCATTGATCAAAGGTGCTGCCAAAGGCTGGCATAAAGCTGGGATGATCCCTCTGGCTCAGATCAACTGTATCAACCTGGATGCACATGCCGGGTACAGGCCTGCAGAAGGCCGGCACAACGGTAACCCGATCCGGTATGCAGAAGTAGACGGCTACCTGCTTAAATATTGTGTAGTTGGGTTACATGAAAATTTACTGCCCCAGAATGTATGGATTGATATGGTAAATAACCCTTTTTTTGATTGCATCACATTCGAAGATATTTTTCTGCATGAAAAAAGAACTTTTTTGCAGGCGGTGGCCCATGCTACTGATTTTACAGCTGATACTCTTTGCGGTATTGATGCTGACCTGGATTCTGTAAACTTATCTTTAAGCAATGCCTTGTCACCTGCCGGGGTGACCCCCATTCATGCCAGGAAATTTGTTTCATACGCAGCAGCGGATACAAAGCCAGCTTTCCTGCACATTTGCGGGGGAACGACCCGCCTGCCAGGGGGTGCATCTTCAACTGATTGCAGTACACTTGCTGCTTATATGGTTAGTGATTTTATGAAAGGAAGAATTGAAGGTTAATTTT
Organism: uncultured Chitinophaga sp.; assembly: GCA_964473035.1. Classification (GTDB taxonomy): domain Bacteria; phylum Bacteroidota; class Bacteroidia; order Chitinophagales; family Chitinophagaceae; genus JJ008. The sequence continues at coordinate 104,491 of CAYYMK010000001.1, read as the reverse complement.
TTCCCGCTTCCAGCAACATTATTTTTTCAAATACCGTCTCATACTCACTGGTTACACGGTTCAGTTGTTCGCTGATTTGCTGATACGCCAGTTCCGTATTGAGAAATATTTGTTTATCTGCATATGTGGCAGGCTCCGAAAGTGCCGTTTCCAGTTCTGTTTTTTGGCTGCCGAGTACAGCTACCATCTCTTCCAGCCGGGCAAACTGTTTTTGTAGCTTTTGTAGTTCTTTCTTATGTTCTTTCAGGATGGGGGAGGCTTTCAGTTTTTGTGGTACAACAACAGGAGGTGTAGCTGCAGATGTCTTATCATCTGCTAAACTTCGCCTGCCTTCTGTCTTTGGTTTTTGCAGGACGGACATAGCTGTTTTCTTTTCCATTCTTTCCTTCCATGCAATATACTCCTCGTAGCCCCCTGAAAATTCTTTCAGTTCATGATTGCTGATTTCCCAGATCTTATTTGCGGTTTTTGAAATGAAATACCGGTCATGGCTTACCAAAACAAAAGTCCCTTCGTAGCGGTTGAGTGATTCAATCAATAATTCACAGCTATGCAGGTCAAGGTGATTTGTGGGTTCATCAAGCAATAAGAAGTTGGCCCTGCTGATAATCGTTTTGGCCAGGGCCACCCTTGCCTTTTCGCCACCACTCAGCACTTTGATTTTCTTATCAGCATCTTCTCCGCTGAACAGAAAGCAGCCCAGCAGGGTGCGCAGTTCCAGTTCAGTTTTCTGGCTGCCGCAAAGCAGTAATTCTTCCAGGATGGAATGGTTGATATCCAATGCTTCCAGCTGGTGCTGCGCATAAAAGCTTTCATCCACCTGATGTCCCCATTTTCTTTCACCTGAAAAAGATTCAGCGCCGGCAATAATCCGGAGCAGGGTGGACTTTCCTTTACCGTTTGCCCCAATTAATGCAATCTTATCGCCCCGGTTTATTTCGGCAGTAACATTTTGTAACACAAGGTTATCTCCAAACGATTTATGGATTTGCCTTAGTTCTGCAATTACTTTCCCGGGTATTTTGTCCACCCTGAAATTAATTCTGATGGATGGTCTCTCCAGTTCTGGTTCTTCAATTCGATCCAGTTTCTCCAGTTTCTTAATCAGGCTTTGTGCCATGGAGGCTTTGCTGGCTTTGGCCCGGAAGCGATCAACAAGCCGTTCATTCTGCCGAATATAATCCTGCTGGTTCTCGTACGCTTTTTGAAGCAATTGCATCCGTACAGCTTTTTCTTTCTCATAAAATTCATAGTTGCCGGAATAACTATGCAATTGCTGCTGGTAAAGTTCTACAATTTTTGTCACCATACGGTTCAGGAAATACTTATCATGGCTTACGATCACTACTGCACCTGGATAGTTTTGCAGGTATTTTTCCAGCCATTCAATAGAGGGAAGATCCAGGTGGTTGGTCGGTTCATCCAGCAGCAGCAGATCTGGTTGTTGTAAAATCATTTTTGCAAGCAAGACCCGCATACGCCATCCACCACTGAATTCCCGGTATGCCTTATTCAATTCCTTTGCGGTGAAACCGAGGCCCTGCAATACTTCTTCGGTTCGGTGGCGGATGCTGTATCCGTCCATCGTTTCCAGTTCATGAAGTTTATCAGTGTACTGGTGCAATAAATCTTCTGTATGTACCAGGGATGAAGCGGGTTGATTTTCCAGCTCTTTTCCAAGATTAGCAATTTCTTTCTCTAGCTTCAGAATTTTTTCAAAAGCACCCAGCGCAACATCTAATATGCCATCCTCTGTGTCAAAACTCAGCAGGTCCTGGTGCAGGTACCCGATGCTGATATTCCTGCTTTTTTCCACATTGCCGGCAGATACGGAATATTCGCCGGTCAACAGTTTCAGTATGGTGGATTTTCCTGTACCATTATATCCGATGAGCCCGATCCGTTCACCAGGCTGAATGTGCCAGGTGGCATCCCGAAATAAGATACGGGAGCCAAATTCAAATTTCACATTGGTAAAACCAGCTAACATACAGAAACTAATTCGTAGTCTTCTTTTGTGTTCCTGCAAAAATATTGATTGGCAGGTTAAACCACCGCAGTATTATCTTTGCTGCTGAAAAAGACTGACCCTTTTAAACCCGTTCACGGAGGAATTCTATGAAAATATTTTATCTGCTGATGCTGATTGCGGGGCTGCCATTTTTATTGGCTGCGCAACAGACGCTTCCTGAAGAAAGGGTGGTTCTAAATGGTTATATCAGGGACAGCCTGTCAGGCGAAACCATTATAGGGGCCACTCTCAGTATCGAAGGAAACCCCGGTGTAGTAACCAGCAATCAATATGGATTTTATTCCCTGACAATCGGGAAAGGAGTACGTAGGCTCACAGTATCGCATGTAAGCTACATGAGCAAAATTTTGGAAATTACAATGGACAGCAGCCGCTCTTTCAATTTCGACCTGGTGCCACGTAGTGCCTCACTAAAAGAAGTTATTGTGTATGGCCGCCGGCGTGATGGTAATGTGAAAAATGCCCAGATGGGCAAGACGGAATTATCCATCAGCCAAATCAAAAATATTCCGGCTTTTATGGGTGAAGTGGACCTGTTAAAAGCCATTCAATTACTTCCTGGCGTCCGCAATGCGGGAGAAGGGAATGCCGGTTTTTATGTCAGGGGTGGCGGCCCTGATCAAAATCTGATTATACTGGACGACGCTGTGGTGTACAACCCCGGACATCTTTTTGGTTTTTTTTCAGTGTTTAATGCCGATGCCATCAAAAATGTAACTCTGATTAAGGGGGGAATGCCGGCACAATATGGAGGCAGACTGTCGTCGGTGGTTGATGTAATGATGAAAGATGGCAACAGCCACCAATTTGAAGCAGAGGGCGGCATTGGTGTGATAGCCTCCCGGTTTTCGGTACAGGGACCACTCAAAAAAGAGAAAGCATCTTTTATGGTATCGGCGCGGCGCACTTACATTGATGCGTTGGCTAAGCCTGCAATCAGGAAAAGCAGCAGCTTCTATGGATCCGGATATTATTTCTATGATCTGAATGCAAAAATCAATTACCGTTTTTCTGAAAAAGACCGGATTTTCTTAAGTGGATATTTTGGCAGAGATGTGTTTGATTTCTCAAATTCAGAACGATCATTCAAAACAAATATTCCCTGGGGCAACTCCACTGCCACATTCCGCTGGAACCATGTATTCAACCGGCGGATGTTTGTAAATACCACCCTGCTGTACAATGATTATAATTTTAAATTCTCCGCTACGCAGGAAAATTTTGAAGTTTCCCTCAATTCCGGAATAAAAGATGGGACACTGAAAACAGACTTTGATTATTTCCCCCTACCCGGCCAACGTGTGAAATTCGGAGCTGTTTTAACCTTTCACCAATTTATTCCGAATGTAGGATCAGGCCGGCAAGATTCAGTCATCTTCAACCCCAATGTGGAAGCCAAAAAGTATGCGACAGAAACAGCGTTCTACATTCAGGACGACTGGGAGCCAGGTACAAAGTGGAAGATCCATTACGGTGTTCGTTTCAGTAATTTTGTACAGACCGGTCCCTATAAAAAATATCTTCGTGATGCGGATGGAAATAAACTGGACAGCACTGTGTATGATAAGATGCAGCGGGTTCAATATTATGGCGGACTAGAGCCCAGGATTACAGTCAGATTTGCCCTGAATGATGAAACCTCATTAAAAGCATCTTACAGTCGCAATTACCAGTACATTCACCTGGTTAGTAATTCAGGAAATACGCTCCCCACTGATTTGTGGGTACCCAGCACATACCTGGTAAAACCACAGAATAGCTGGCAACTGGCTACAGGGGTCTTCAAAAATTTTGACAACAACCGTTTTGAAACATCGCTGGAATTGTATTATAAAGACATGCAAAACCAGGTGGACTACAATGAAGCATATACACCTTCTCTTCGGGACCCGGAAGAACAGTTTGTAAACGGGAAAGGGTGGAGTTATGGCGCTGAATTATTTTTAAACAAACTCAGAGGTAAATGGACCGGCTGGATCGGCTATACGCTGTCATGGACCTGGCGAAAATTTTCTAAACTGAATGAAGGTGAGAAATTCCCTACCCGTTACGACAGACGACATGATTTATCCGTTGTTGCAAATTATGAAACCGGGAAAAAATGGAGGTTCGGCGCCGTCTTTGTGTATGGAACCGGAAATGCAATGACCCTCCCTGAGCGTTTTTATTTTATCAATGGAGTGCTGACACAGGAATACAGCCGCCTGAACCAGTACCGTATGAAAGCGTATCACCGGCTGGATCTGTCGGCTACATATACACCTGTTGCCAGGAAAAAAAGAAAAGTGAACAGTGTTTGGGTTTTCAGCATTTTTAATGTGTATAGCCGTCTGAATCCCTATTTCATTTATTTTACTCAATCGGGCAATGTGCTGAATGGTGATCTGAAGGTGGAAGCACGGCAGGTTTCACTGTTTCCCGTTTTGCCATCGGTCACTTGGAATTTTAAATTCTGACCAAAGATTCAATATTTTTTTGTTTGACCATGCAGGCGTTAAATTTATGCTATGAAATTTCTCAGGGTAACTTATAGTGTACTGATTGTTGCCGGCTTGCATGCCTGTTCCGGTGTCGTTAAAACGGCTGCTCCTTCGCCGGATCAAAAAGAAAAGAATCATCCAAAGTTTGGCAAAAGCATGGTGCGTCTTCCCACGGATCACCAGGCGCATTCGTCCAGTAAAACCGAGTGGTGGTATTTCAGCGGACACCTGCAAGCTCCGGATGGGGGGCAGTATCATTATGCTTTTTGCTTGTTCAGGCGCACCCCCTTGTTGTTCTTTGCGCACATCAGCATAACCGATCAAATGGGCAGGGAATTCTTTTTTGAACGGAAATTTTATCCTGTCACAAGTGTGAGACTTCAAAAACAACCACTGAAAATCTCGTATGGAGCAACGCAGGAGATCCTGGGTAGCCGGGAAGATCAATTCACGATCAATGCCCATTGTAAGGATATGGAATTTGAGTTGAATCTGGATAACCAAAAACCTGCCTTGTTGAACAATGGAACCGGCCTTGTTCAGATGGAAGGTGCACAATCATACTATTATTCTTACACCAATATGAAGACCAAAGGAGTGCTGCGCTTGAAGGGAAAGGAGATCCTTGTGGCCGGAGATTCCTGGATGGATCATCAATGGGGCGATTTTTTTGTGCTGCAAAAAAGGTGGGACTGGTTTGCCCTTCGTATGGATGATGGGACAGCGTACAATCTATTTTCATTCCGGAACAGAAAAAACAAAACACTCTGGCAAAGTGCAACCATATTGGACAGCAGCAACCGGGTTACCGTAAGTAAAGAATTTTACCTGTCAAGAACAAGATGGTGGGAAAATCCTGTTACCTCACGCAACTATGTAACCAAATGGGAAATTATTCTACCTGCTACCTCTGATACGTTCATTGTTTCTGCTATACATGAGAACCAGGAAATTTATGCAAAGAAGAGAATGGACCCGCTTCCTTCTTACTGGGAAGGAGCCTGCACTGTAATTCGCAAAAGCGCAAACGGGCAGGTTGTGTACGGCAAAGGTTTTTCAGAACATTTTCCTTATAAAAAATCCGAAGAATCCGTTATTGTGAATGAGCAGGCTTTTCATAAATAAACCGGACCATCGCATTCTTTTGTTCATCTGAAGTAAGATACAACTGATATCGCCTATCGCCAGCATGAATAATCATTAATGCGGTATTGGGAGGTATGGTTCCCAGGTTTTCACCAACCATTATCAGTTCCTGTTCGGTGCGTTTCATATCTATCCTAATGGTCATGGAAACAGGTTTTGCAGTAAGCCGTTTGGCACTAATCACCGGCATACCATTGGCATACACAGAAATCGTATCTCCATCTACCTGGCCGTTGTCATAAAAATCTATTTGTATCCTGCCGGTATCTACTTTGATTTCCTTAACCAGTTCAATTTTTCTGCCGGTCAGCGAAGCGGGAAGTTTGTATTCAGGTTTGAAAGTTGATTTTTCAAATCTTGTCAGTACCAGGGAGCCAGGGTCGCATGCTGTTTTTCCGTCTGTCGCTTTTCCTATCCATGTACCCCTGAGTTGCTCTTCGGTTACTACATTTCCGCCACCTTTATGGTAGGTAAGGCTGTATCGTTTAATACAGGGAACACACTCTTCCCTGACTTTGAATGTGATGATCCCGGTTTCCTGGATGATGAGCAGGTTGCTGTCTTTGTGGTAGATGCCTTCAAAATTTTCCTTCACGAAATTAGCCGAATCAGAGAAATGATAGGCCGTACCGGTAATACGGCTTCCTGCCAACTGCAAATGAAATTCCAGGTCATACACTGGAAAACAGCCACCCGGTGCCATAACAAGCCTGCCCTTCCAGATGCCATTGATATTCTGTGCCTGTGCAAAAAAGACAGGTGCAATCAAAAGAATGGGCAGGAAAACTTTTTTCATTAGTGGAAAAATAGGAGAAAATCGGATGCAGGCAATTTTTTTTATGGCAGCGGCATTAAGTCCTCTTTTTTCTGATACTTGAATTTTACCACAGCATTTTTTTGTTCCGTAGAAGTGATTCGCACATCAAAGCGCTGATCGCCTGCCTCTACCACCATCAATGATGTATTGGGAGGAATGCTTCCCAGGTTTTCGGCCACCATCGTCAGGGTATGTACTTCGTTATCATCTTCCATACTGAAAGTAACAAGTAAAGGCGCAGCAGTGAGCCTTTTTGATGCGAGTACAAGTTTGTTGTCAAGATATACAGAAATAGTATCTCCGTCAATTTCTCCGTTGTCGTACAGTTTGACCACAACTTCCGGGTCATGTACTGTAAGAATTTTCACCACTTCATTCTGCCTGTTCCGGATGACTGGAGGCGCCGGTACTTGTACAGGGGGATTTTTTTTCACAGGCTTAATCTCAACCGTACGACGGCTGCTGTCTGCGGGAGTAATGATGACCGGTTTCACAGGCGACCGGTCCGGCCTGGTTACAGGCCTTTCGGGTTGCTTTTCTTTGATCACAGGTTTTTTTACAGGGGTGGCATTTATGCTGTCCTTTTTGACAGGTGGTGCCTCGTTTATATAAATCTGCTTTGGCTTTATTTTATTTTTTAGGAAAGGTTCAATATAGAAATCAGTTCGGTTTACTTTTCTCAGAAAAACCTTGCCGCCACCGCAATCGCCCCATTTGCCGGTATAACCAAGGCTGTATTTGTTCTCAAATTTTCCCAGGTAGCTTCCCTCCAGAAATTCTTCTTTTCCCGACCGGGAATAGATAAAATTATAATTCATGATGCAGGTGCCGCCGCCCATGGTGCTTTTCACCTCCACTGTTTTTATTTCCCTGATACGAAATGAGAAATTATTTTTAACAAAGTTCCCTGTCATGGTAGCCTTGCCATAAAACCGCACATCGAGGTATGAATAGGACACTCCGGTTACGCCATGCGACTTGTTTTGCAGCACCTGGAATTCAAGCTTGTAATGTTCACCTGTTTCAGTAATAAAATAGCCCTTCCAAATACCAGTTAAATCCTGTGCGGAAACCGGGATGCAAGCCAGGAAAAAGAAAACAATTGAAAGGAAAGGGTGTGTGTAGCGGGTACCCTGCATAGCAAGACAAAACTACCAAATCTGAACTGAATAACTAATGGAACTCCGGCAAGAGTTTGTTAATTTTGCCCTCTAATAAAAAGAGAAAACCCTGATGATAGAAATTACATTGCCTGACGGCTCTGTCCGCCAATATGCAAAAGGTACCAGTTCCATGGATATTGCAAAGTCCATTTCTGAAGGACTGGCCCGTAAAGTGCTGGCTGCAGAGGTGAATGGTGAAGTTTGGGACGCAGGCAGGCCCGTACATAACAATGCCCGGCTGAAATTGCTGACCTGGAATGATCCATCAGGCATGTCCACTTTTTGGCATTCTTCAGCCCACCTGATGGCCGAGGCTGTGGAGTCAGTATTTCCCGGTGTGAAATTTTGGGTAGGTCCCCCTGTAGAAAATGGCTTTTATTACGACATGGATCTGGGCGACCGTAAACTTGGTGAAGAAGACCTTGCTCTGCTGGAAAAGAAAATGAATGAACTTGCACGCCAGAATAATTTGTTTATACGGAAAGAAATTTCTAAGGAAGAAGCGGTGCAGTATTTCTCTGAAAAAGGAGATGAGTACAAATTGGACCTGCTCAATGGCTTGCAGGACGGAGAAATTACATTTTACACACAGGGCAATTTTACAGATTTATGCCGCGGTCCACATATACCGCATACAGGGTTGATCAAAGCAATAAAACTGATGAATATTGCTGGTGCTTACTGGAAAGGAGATGAAAACAATAAAATGCTCACTCGCCTGTATGGAGTCAGTTTTCCTGCACAAAAAGACCTGGACGAACACCTTGCTATGCTGGAAGAGGCACGTAAGCGGGACCACCGGAAACTTGGCAAGGAACTTGGAATTTTCACCATGGATGACGATGTGGGCCCCGGCCTTCCACTCTGGATGCCCAATGGTGCCATCATTATCGAAGAGCTTGAAAAGCTGGCAAAGGAAACGGAGTATGCGGCCGGGTATCATCGTGTAGTTACCCCACATATTGCAAAAGAAAGTATGTACCTGACCAGCGGGCATCTGCCTTATTACCAGGACAGCATGTATCCCCCCATGTTTCTGGAAGGTCAAAAATATTACCTGAAGGCAATGAACTGTCCGCATCACCACAAAATTTTTGCAGCCGAACCCAGAAGCTATAAAGATTTACCCCTTCGGCTTGCAGAGTACGGAACCTGCTACCGCTATGAGCAAAGTGGTGAACTTTTTGGACTGATGCGGGTTCGATGCCTGCACATGAACGATGCCCATATCTATTGTACGAAAGAGCAGTTTGCTGAAGAGTTCAGGGCAGTGAACCAGATGTACCTGAAATATTTCCGGATATTCGATATTGACAAATACGTGATGCGCCTGAGTCTGCACGATCCGGCAAAACTTGGCCAGAAATATATCAACGAACCCGATTTATGGATAGAAACAGAAGAATTGGTACGGGATGTCCTGGTGCGTACCGGAGTTCCGTTTACTGAAGTAAAGGGAGAGGGTGCCTTTTACGGGCCTAAAATTGATGTACAAATATGGAGTGCCATCGGCCGGGAGTTTACTCTTGCCACAAACCAGGTTGATTTTGCCCAGTCACGCAGTTTCAAACTCACATTCACTAATCAGCATAATGAGCCGGAAATCCCGCTGATCATTCACCGGGCGCCTCTGGGTACGCATGAAAGGTTCATCGGGTTTTTGCTGGAGCATTATGCCGGCAGGTTCCCGCTTTGGCTGTCGCCGGTACAGGTAAAAGTGCTTCCGATCAGCGACAAATTTCTGGATTATGCTCAACAGGTTTCAGAAAAGCTGAAAAAAGCTGATATTCGTACCGGGGTTGATGACCGCAATGAGAAAATAGGAAAAAAGATCAGAGACACGGAACTGATGAAAGTGCCTTATATGCTTGTGGTGGGCGAAAAAGAACTGAATGAAAACAAAGTGTCGGTGCGGAAGCATGGCAAAGGAGATACAGGAAGCATGGACATTGATGTGCTGATCGGGCAATTGAAGGATGAAATTTTCTGCCGATCTGCTGATGCTTTGCATGAAAAAAAATAATACACAGGAATCATTTATATTACAGCTCAATTCCCTGTTGAGTGTTTCAAAAACAAAAATAACCCTGCAAGGGAACAGGGTATAACTAAAACAATTCAATGGCAGTACAACAAGGAGGTTTCAAACCCGGTGGAGGGTTTCAAAAGCCGGGAGGATTTCATAAAGGGGGCATGCGTGGCCGCTTTGCACCAAGAAAAGAAGCCGAGCACCGCATCAATCATCACATCAGAGCTCAGCAAGTGCGGCTGGTTGGCGAAAATATTGAAACCGGCATTTATACAACACAGGACGCAATGCGTATCGCACAGGAACAGGGTCTCGATCTTGTGGAAATTTCTCCGACAGTAGATCCACCAGTCTGCAAAGTGGTAGATTACAATAAATTTCTGTACGATAAGAAGAAAAAAGAAAAAGAGATCAAGGCTAAAAGTAAAGCCTCCGAAGTAAAAGAAATCAGGTTTACGCCCAATACTGATGATCATGATTTTGATTTCAAAGCCAAGCATGCAGAAAATTTTTTGAAGGATGGAAATAAGGTAAAGGCCTATGTGCAATTCAAGGGAAGGTCAATTCAGTTTCAGGAAAGGGGACAACTCCTGCTTTTGAAGTTCGCAGAGCGCCTTGCTGATTATGGGGCGCTGGAAAATATGCCCAGGCTGGAAGGCCGGCGCATGCATGCGATGATTGCCCCGAAAGGCAAAAAGAAATAAGCAGCATGACATCCAAAAAACTGTGACAGTCCCGGCCCTGGCCGGGATTGTAATTTGCAGGGCAAAGTCTTTCTCTTTTGCAGGATAAGGATTGTTTGTAATACCTTTAAACCGCTTAAATAAAGAGCCGCAACATAGATGATGATATTGACTCATTCCGTATCTTGGCTACATTACAACACACCGAAACGAAAGCTATATGCAAAAATTTGTATCGCTACTCATTACACTTTGTTTCATTGCAGCTATTGGCACAGCACAAAAACCTGATACCACCCGCAAAACTTCAGGCCCTGGAAACGGACTGAAACCTTACAAGGAAGTAATTACAGCAAAGGCGATAAGCGATCCCGGATTGTTTACCGTTCATAAGTCAGACGAAAGATATTATTTTGAAATTCCTGATTCCCTGTTTGGCCGCGAAATTCTTATTGTAAACCGGATTTCAAAAGCCGCAGCTGGTTTACGCAGCACTGGCAGCTTTTTTGGATATGCCGGCGACCAGATTGGTCAAAATGTAATTCGTTTTGAAAAAGGCCCCAACAATAAGGTCTTTATCCGCAATATTTCATTTGCAGAGTATGTAAAAGACAGTACGTCACCCATGTTTACTGCGGTTACCAAATCTAATGTACAGCAGATCGCTGCAGCCTTTGAAATGAAATCTCTGGGTAAAGACAGTTCCGGTGCCGTGATTGACATTACTGATTATATAAACGGAGATAATGATATCCTGTATTTCAACAGCGCTTTCAAATCGGCCCTCCGCATTGGAGCATTACAAGCTGATAAGTCCTATACTCTTCACGTAAAATCGTATCCAATCAATATTGAAATTAAAACAGTAAAAACTTATGGCAGATCAGCTGCACCTGCCATAGGAGTACCCGGTATATCAGGAGCAGCCCCTTCCGGAAATTTAACTATGGAAATGAACAGCTCCCTGGTATTGCTGCCCAAAGTGCCAATGCAACCCAGATATTTTGATCCCAGAGTTGGATTTTTTGCTGTAGGCTATACAGATTTTGATGCAAACCCGCAAGGCGTAAAACCGGTGAGCATGATCAAACGCTGGAAACTGGAACCAAGATCTGAAGATTTGGAAAAATATAAGAGGGGAGAACTCGTTGAGCCTGTAAAACCGATCATATTTTATATTGATCCGGCCACTCCTGCAAAGTGGGTACCATATCTGATGCAGGGTGTCAACGACTGGCAGAGTGCCTTTGAAAAAGCGGGTTTTAAAAATGCAATCATTGGCAAAATGGCTCCTACAAAAGAAGAAGACAGCACCTGGAGCCTGGATGATGCCCGAAACTCGGCAATTGTGTACAAGCCATCTGATATTCCAAACGCCAGCGGTCCCAGCATTTCTGACCCACGCAGCGGGGAAATTATGGAAAGCCATATCAACTGGTACCATAATGTGATGGAGTTGATCCGTGACTGGTATTTTATTCAATGTGCACCCATGGACAGCAGAGCCAGAAAAATGGTTTTTGATGATGAACTGATGGGCAGACTTATCCGTTTTGTTTCCTCGCATGAAGTGGGACACACACTCGGCCTGAGGCACAATTTTGGCTCCAGTTCCACAGTACCGGTAGAAAAACTGCGTGACCAGAAATGGCTTCTCGAAAACGGACATACCCCGTCCATAATGGATTATGCCCGGTTTAATTATGTAGCACAACCCGAAGACAATGTACAAGGCGAAGGCCTGATGGCCCGAATTGGAGATTATGATAAATGGGCGATTGAATGGGGATATCGTCTGTTTTCTCAATACAACTCAGCAGATGCTGAAAAAACACACTTGAACAAATGGACCATCGAAAAGCTGAAAAACCGCAGACTATGGTTTGGCACCGAATCAAACCCCGATGATCCCAGGAGCCAGAATGAGCAGGTGGGTGATGATGCCATGAAAGCAGGCATGTACGGAATCAAAAATCTGCAACGTATTGTTCCGAACCTGTTGGAATGGACCCACGAACCCAACGAAGATTTTTCGGGATTGGCAAAAATGTACAACTCCCTCACCGGCCAGTTTGCCCGATATATGGGCCACGCAGCAAAGTATATAGGAGGAATTATGGAAACGCCAAAAAAAGTAGAAGAAAAGGGGCCCGTATATGAAGTGGTTCCTGAGGCCAGGCAAAAGGAAGCAGTAGAATTCTTAAATAAAAACCTGTTTGCTACACAAAACTGGCTGCTAAACCAGGAAATTTTTGAAAAGACAGGCATATCGGCCGTAACAACAATCGGAAATACACAGGATGGCATACTCTCCAGACTGTTATCCGTTCGCACATTTACAAAAATGCTGGAAGCAGAATCTTCATTGGGAACAAAAGCTTACCAGGTTATTGAACTGCTGTCTGATCTTAAAAAGGGAATCTGGAGTGAACTGCCTGCACGCAAACCTATTGACCAGTTCCGGAGAAATCTTCAGAAATCCTATGTGCTTACGATCGGTAACATACTTGCCCCTGCCAGCATCAGCACCTCGGGGGGAATCAGCATTAGTTCAGGCAGCAGTGCAGCCGATAAAAATGATATAAGGAGTGTGCTCAGAGCCCACCTTGCTACATTAAGGATAGAGGCACTTGCAGCATCCGGATCAACAGCTGACCTGATGACAAAATATCACCTGCAGGACATCACATACAGGATTGATAAAATTCTGAATCCTGGCAAATAGGGAGTTTTATTTCAAACTGATCAGCAGATTGTTTTTCGAAAAAAAGAACGGCTTCCGTAGTGCGCCTGTGTTGACAATAAGACGGATGGCGAATGGATTTGGTCCAAAGAAGAAAGACCTAAACTGCTCGTTCTGTTCCTGTTAGTACTCATCAGAATACCTGTTATTCTTCAATTGAGTAAGCTGGTATTCAAACCATAAATCCATTTTGCCTATTCCGGAAACAGGCCTATCTTTGCCGCCCCGAAAAAGGTATCTTATCTGATACCGGTAAACAGATTACTTGTTTGCAGCGGGTTATTCCTGAAGAGGTTCGACAAAGGTCCCCCGGTGGGGAATGCCTCAAGGGTTCACTATAAAACAGGTATCATGCCTAAAGTAAAAACAAATTCCAGCGCCAAGAAACGGTTTAAAGTTACGGCGACCGGGAAAATCACCCATCAGAAGAGTTTCAAACGTCACATTCTTACCAAGAAGACAAAGAAAAGAAAAAGGGCACTCAGAAAAGATGGCCTTGTGAGTAAAGCAAATCTTGATTTTGTAAAACGCCTGCTGCGCCTGAAATAAGGTGTAAAACCCAGGTACCATTATTTTTAACTCTAAAATGATTCAGATATGCCCCGTTCAGTAAATTCGGCTGCTTCCAAAGCCCGCCGGAAAAAAATTTTAAAACAGGCCAAAGGGTTCTATGGTAAACGCAAAAATGTACTCACCGTTGCCAAAAATGTTGTGGAGAAAGGAATGTCGTATATGTATGTAGGACGTAAACTCAAGAAGAGGGAATACCGGTCTCTTTGGATTGCCCGTATCAACGCAGCGGTAAGGGAAGAAGGAATGACCTACTCTGTTTTTATCAAGAAGCTCCAGGAAAAAGGAATTGACCTTGACCGTAAGGTGCTGGCTGATATTGCCATGAACAATCCGGATACATTCAAAAACCTGATTGCATCGGTCAGGTAAATCATGAAAAAAAAATATTGTGCAGAGGCTGCCTCATAAAAAGGTGGCCTTTTTTTTAATCCTGTATTGAAAATCCGGACATTCCTGCTTATGTACCTTTAAATTTCAGAAAACGAAAGATCAGCCACAGCCCCGACCCGGGTCGAAATTTCATGAATGCGGATGCTATAGCACTCACCAGGAAAAGAAAACAGAAATCGACAGCCAGGATTACATGATATCCATAGCTTTTACAAATGAAGTAGTCTGGAATGGAAGTATCAGTGTCAACCATTCCCAATGGCTGTAAATGGCATACCCCAGCGCAGCTGTAAAAAACAGAAACGACAAAAACCAAAGGCCTCTGAAAACTTTTGCTTTAGACATACAATTTGTGATTAAATCAAAAAATAGATCAGTACTGCAAAAATAAGTGTCTGACCCATTCCGGAAAAATCGGTTTTTCAGGCGGTACCTATTCTTTTTCTGCGTAAAAGTACAGGCAGGGCAGTCAGGAAGCCAGCCAGGGCCAGAAACCATTTGCACACAACAACGATCCGGTACAATGTAAACCCATTAATAACATGTTCCGGTTTCATCCATAACAGCAGGCAGGCATTTTCAATCACATCACAAAGCAGGGCCAGCAACTGAAAAGAGGCCAATATCCAAAAAAAAGATTTCCAGGAACCCTGAAAACGGCAGGCAGCACGCAGGCACATTAAACCAATGAAAGGGTACACAGCAGCCATGAACACAAAATCAAAATACAGATGATAGCGAAGCAATGCAGCAGTGGGTTGTTGAAGTGAAGCAAAAAGTTCAGCTAACTGATCAGCCTTGAAATTCAACTCGAGGCCAATAATGGTAAACGGTGGCTCATGGCGGGCAAATTCCGGTTCTAACAGCTTCATACAAACAGCAGAAGCCAGGGCAAGACCGGCAAAGAACCATGAAAGATGGAGACTTCTTTCATTGCAACAATTTTTTGCTTTCATTTTCATTTTTTTGTGCTGATTACCAGCCGGTTTCAGAGATTTTTCTATTTTCGTGAAATAATGTGTTTCTTTAACACAAAGAACTGCCAAATCAAGAGGAACAGCTTGTGATGATACTTCATTTTTACGTTCGTTTCCATACCAGTTACGGGCAAAGTTTATGGATTTTGGGGAATACCGGGGCACTGGGCAATAACGAACTGCCGGAAGCGATGCCTATGATCTACCTGGATGATGAATTCTGGATGGGTACAATAGAGATACGAAAAAAAGATTTGCCCGAAAAGTTTAATTACAGGTACCTGCTCAAAAATGAGTCGGGCGAATGCATACAGGAATGGGAGTATGACAGGCACCTGGCAGTACCGCACCGGCATATCAACGAACTTTATTTTATTGATACATGGAATAATCCGGGTCTTCCGCAAAATGTTTTTTATACAGCTCCTTTTACAAAAGTTTTTTTTAAGAAAGCAAGCCGGTGTCCGGGAGGTTCAGGCGGCGATACGGAATACACTCACCTGTTTCGTGTAAAAATTCCACTTCTGAAAAAATATGAAGTGCCCTGTATATCAGGTACCGGCGAGAGGCTGGGCAACTGGAACACTGATCGCCCAATTTTGATGAAGAAAAAAGGCGGTTGGTGGGAAGTAAGGCTCAATCTCAAAAACGATTTTTTTCCACTCGTTTACAAGTATGGACTTTTCAACATTGAAGAGCAATCTTTTACCTGTTTTGAAGAAGGAGATAACCGGACTGCTTTTGAAGTTTCGCCCGGAAAAAAACTTGTAATCCTGCATGATTCGTTTATGCGTCTGCCAGCCACCACATGGAAAGCAGCAGGGGTGGCCATACCTGTGTTTAGCCTGCGCTCTTCCTCAGGCTCCGGTGTGGGAGAGTTTAGTGATATCCGGCTGCTGGCCGATTGGGCCAGGCATGCAGGGTTGAAAATGATACAATTGCTGCCGGTCAATGACAGCATGGCTGCGTTCAACTGGAAAGATTCATACCCGTATTCAGCCATATCGGCCTTTGCATTACACCCCCTTTATCTCAACTTGTTTGAACTGGCAGGAAAAAAACATGCGAAACTGCTTGCTGCATACAAAAAATCAGCACAGGAACTAAACAATGCTGCGGTTGTGGATTATGAAACTGTGATGAAGCTGAAATATGAAGCCCTGGAAAAATTATATGAAGTAATGGGTGAGGGTTGTCTTTGTTCAAAAGAGTTTCTTGATTTTTTTCAGGAGAGCAGGCTATGGCTGGAACCTTATGCTGTCTTTTGCATGTTGCGGGACAGGTTTGGTACTGCTGACTTTCAGAAATGGGGATCATTTTCTGCCTTCAACCCCGAACTGATCCATCAATTTTGTGTACCCGGCAACGAAGATTTTAAAAAAATCGGGTTTTATTATTTCATTCAGTTTCACCTGCATAGGCAACTGAAAGATGCCACTGCATATGCGCATAAAAAGGGAGTAATTTTGAAAGGAGATATTCCGATTGGCATATCTCGCAACAGTTGCGATGCATGGGTGTATCCGGAACTCTACAATATGAACTGGCAGGCAGGTGCGCCACCTGATGATTTTACAGCGGTAGGTCAAAATTGGGGTTTCCCCACCTACAACTGGAAAAAAATGCAGGAAGATGATTTTGCCTGGTGGAAGTATCGTTTCAGGCAAATGCGAAATTATTTTGATGCCTTCCGCATTGATCACATACTTGGATTTTTCCGGATCTGGAGTATTCCAACCGATGCAGTTCAGGGAATCATGGGCCGCTTTGTCCCCTGTATTCCTGTACATCTGAAAGAATTTGGAGAGCAGGGAATTTGGTTTGATTACGACCGGTATTGCCGTCCGTATATTACTGCTGAAATATTAAAAGAAATATTTGGTGAGGAAGCATCAAATGTGAATGATTCTTTTCTGACAGCGAATGAGCGGGGCGGGTATGATTTGTTGCCCGAATTTGCCAACCAGAAACTGGTAGAAACATATTTTGAGAAGCAACCCGAATCGCACAGGAATCTGAAAATAAGAGACGGATTATTTGATCTGATTTCGAACGTACTGCTTTTTGAAGAAGAAGGATCGGATGGGCAGCAGTTTCATTTCCGGATCTCAATGCAGAAAACAACATCGTACAGGGACCTGATGCCGGCTGGTAAAGAAAAACTCAATGCCCTGTACACCGACTATTTTTATCACCGGCAGGATGATTTTTGGTACCGGGAAGCTATGCACAAATTGCCCCGGCTAAAAGAAGCGACAAACATGCTTGTATGCGGTGAAGACCTTGGCATGGTGCCACATTGTGTACCGGATGTCATGCAGCAGTTGGGTATTTTGAGCCTGGAAATACAGCGCATGCCCAAGAACCCGCAAAAAGAATTTTTTCATCCGGATGATGCCCCATACCTGTCAGTAATCACAGCATCTACTCACGATATGAGTACGATCCGTGGATGGTGGGAGGAAAACCGGCAGCGGACTCAGCAGTTTTACAACCAAATCCTGGGTCAATGGGGCGAGGCACCTGAATTTTGTGAGGCATGGATCAACCGTGCCATCATCCTGCAGCACTTATATTCACCTGCTATGTGGAGTGTATTCCAATTGCAGGACATCATGGGAATGAATGAAAAACTACGCCGAAGCAACCCCCAGGAAGAACGCATAAATAACCCGGCCAATACACATCATTACTGGCAATACCGGATGCACATCTCCCTGGAAGACCTCATCCGGCAAAAGGATTTTACAAAAGAATTGAGGGAATATATACGGAATAGCGGAAGGGGATAAATCAGTTTGAACAAAAGAACATTTTTTTTCCGCGAGATGATCATGTAGCAAGCATAAATCAGAAAGAATTGATTCGGAATTTGTATTGCTGCTGTTTCAGCTTTCTCCCTAGGTCTCAGTAAGTTGATCAGGTATGATTCTAAAGATGTTTTTTATCTGCAAAAAGGCAATAACTAACTTCGCCTGATGAAAGTTCATTACTGGCCGTTTCAACTTGCGTTCAGATATCCCTTTACCATTTCTAAAGGAACGAAAACCCATCAGCCCACACTGATCATCGGTCTGGAACATCAGGGAGTGACCGGCTATGGCGAAGCCTGTGCCATTGCATATTACAATATCCCGGTAGAACAAATGATTGCAGACCTGGAGCATAAAAAACACCAGGTCGAAAATTTTGTATTCACAGAACCGGAACGTTACTGGCATTTCCTGCACCACCTGTTTCCGCAAAACAATTTCCTGGTCTGTGCACTCGATATTGCTGCATGGGATCTTTATGGCAAACTGAGAGGCAAGCAACTATATGAACTATGGAACGGCTCCATTGCAGCCAACCCCGTTTGTGATTATACAATTGGCATTGACAGTATTGACAGGATGGTGAGCAAAATGAAAGAGAAGCCATGGCCGGTGTATAAAATTAAAGTGGGCACTGCAGATGATTTATCTATTGTAAAAGCTCTCAGAAACCATACAGACGCCGTTTTCCGGGTAGATGCCAATGCTGCATGGGACCTGGAAACTGCCCTTGCACTCATTCCGAAACTCAAAGCCCTGGGGGTAGAACTGGTAGAACAGCCTCTGGCAAAAGACAACTGGGCCGGAATGAAAATTCTGTACAGCAAATCTGAAATACCCCTCTATGCCGATGAATCATGTGTAGTGGAACAGGATGTGGAGAAATGCCATCAGCATTTTCATGGCATCAATATCAAGCTTACAAAATGCGGTGGCATCACAGCAGCCCGCAGGATGATTGAACAAGCCCGAAAACTGAATCTTGGCATTATGATTGGCTGTATGAATGAGTCCACCGTTGGTTCTGCCGCCATCGCACACCTGATTCCTTTCATTGATCATGCCGATATGGATGGCCCTTTGTTGCTGCAGGAAGATGTGGCCACCGGAATTGATTATGATTATGGAAAAATTCTGTACTCCGGTAAGCCTGGCCTGGGTATTGATTTCACCGGGCTATACCAAAAATAATTTCTTTTCTCCTCTGTGCAACCGGATCCTCTGCCTGCTGTTGTACATTTGAAAATATTTTTTATGGCCTGGAAAAATCTGCAACAGTTTATTGATGCCCTGGAGCAATCGGGTGAACTGATCCGTATCAAAACATACGTAAATCCTGTGTTTGAAATGGCAGAAATCACCGACCGGATCAGTAAATCAGGTATGGGAGGTACGGCACTGTTGTTTGAAAATACCGGGTACTCATTTCCTGTTCTGATGAATGCCTATGGAAGTGAAAAGAGAATGTGCATGGCGCTCAAGGTGCAGCATTTGGATGATGTGGCAAAAGAGATCGAACAACTGTTTCACCTCCTTTCGGCTCCCAAAGATGGGCTGCTCAGCAAACTCAAAATGCTACCCAAACTGAGCCAATTTGCTTCCTGGATGCCAAAAGTAAAAAAGGGAAGGGGCGCTTGTCAGGAAATTATTATGGCAGCCCCCGATATCACAAAACTACCTGTGATTACCTGCTGGCCAAAAGACGGAGGGCCATTTGTTACACTGCCCGTCATTCAAACAAAAGACCCTCATACAGGCTCCCGTAATGTGGGCATGTACCGCATGCAGGTGTTTGGCCCGGTGCTTACCGGTATGCACTGGCATAAACATAAAGTTTCTGCCAAGCACTTCAATGCATATAAAAAATTGAACAAGCGCATGCCCGTTGCAGTAGTACTGGGAGGCGACCCTGTTTATGCATATTCAGCCACAGCGCCTCTCCCGGAAAATGTGGATGAATATATGCTGGCCGGTTTTCTGCGTAAGAAAAAAGTGGAGCTGGTACCTTGTATCTCTCAACCGGAACTGGAAGTGCCTGCCGATGTTGATTTTGTGATTGAAGGATATGTGGATCCATCAGATGACCTGATCTGGGAAGGTCCTTTTGGAGACCATACGGGTTATTATTCGCTGCCCGACTGGTATCCTCGTTTTCACATCACAGCGATTACACATAAAAAAAATGCGGTGTACCCGGCCACAATTGTGGGCATACCACCACAGGAAGATGCCTGGTTGGGAAAAGCAACAGAGCGGATTTTCCTGGCACCGATCAAAATGACATTGATTCCTGAAATCATTGATATGGATATGCCGGTAGAAGGTGTTTTTCATAACCTCGTTTTGGCAAAAATCAGCAAAGAATATTCCGGTCAGGCACAAAAAGTTATGAATGCCCTGTGGGGCGCAGGGCAAATGATGTTTAATAAAATATTGGTACTGGCATCTGCAGATGGGTCTGAGCATGGGCCAACCCTCACAGAGTATGAAAACCTGGCCAGAACCGTTTTTCACCACCTGAATCCTTCAACAGATATTTTTTTCTCCAGCGGACCGATGGATATATTGGACCACAGTTGCAGCAAACTGGGTTACGGAGGAAAAATGTGTATAGATGGAACCAGCAAATTTGACGAGGAACTGGACGAGCATTACCTGCCAGGAATCATGGCTGCACAACCGGAACAAATCAGCGATCTGTTAAAAGAAACATTTAAGGAAATTAAAAAAGTGAATGCCTCACTTCCTGCAAAAGGGATTCCCTGCCTGCTGGTAGCAATAGAAAAAAACAGAGCAGGTCACGTTAAAGAACTGCATGCTCAAATCTGTTCTTTGCCTGAACTATCCGGGCTAAAGATGATTTTATATGTAGAGCATTCAGTTGATGCAACTGATTTACCGGTTGCACTATGGCGTTTCTGCAATAACCTGGATCCGCAGAGAGACTATGTGTTGTATAAAGCAAAACATCCTGGCGGCCATTATAGTGCCTGTATGGGGTTCGATGGAACATTGAAGACAAAAGAGTATGACAATTTTCTCCGCAACTGGCCAAATATCATTGTATCATCTGATGAAACCATCCGAGCAGTAGATGAAAAATGGGATTCACTAGGTGCAGGGCCATTTATTCCATCGCCATCCCTTAAATTTAAAGATCAGATATACGGAGAAGAGGCAACCGTATTGAAATGAAGAATACATCTACACATATTTTAATGACAGGTGCAGGGGCGCCCGGTGCTGCTGGTATTTTAAAATGTATGCAGCAGGAACCATCACTCCGGGTGACTGCTGCCGATGCCAGAAGCCATGTAGCAGGCAGGTACCTGGCGGAAGATTTTGCAATTATTCCACCAGCCGATAGCCTGGATTTTATACCTGCACTGATAGATCTCTGTGCAAAAAAATCTGTTCAGATGATTCTTCCTCTTGTGACCAGGGAATTGATCCCCCTGGCACAACACAAAGAAACCTTTGAGCAATTGGGTATCAAGGTTTTGGTTTCCCCGCTTGCATCGCTGGAGATTGCAAATAATAAAAGCCGGCTATATGAATTTCTGCAATGGAGGGGTATTGAGATTCCCGATTTCAGGGTTGCAGAAAATGCAGAACAATTTACCGTGGCTGCATCTCAGCTTGGTTTCCCGGAAAAAACGATTTGTTTCAAACCATCTGTGGCAAACGGCAGCAGAGGATTTCGTATCATCAGCAACAACATCGACGATAGGGATTTGCTTTTCAACCATAAGCCCTCATCGGTGTATATGCCGTATTCAGAAGCAGTACGGATTCTGGCAGACGGGCCATTTCCGGAACTGCTGATCAGTGAGTATCTGCCCGGACCTGAATATTCGGTTGATTGCCTTGCCCGTAACGGCGAGCCGGTATTAGTGGTACCCCGTTTGCGAAAGCGAATGATCAATGGCATCAGTGTGGAAGGTGAATTTGTTCAGGATGTGCCGGTTATTCAATATTGCAGCAGGATCCTAAGGGAATTAAAGCTTCATGGCAATATTGGCATACAGGTAAAGCAATCTTTAACAGGGCAATTTTTGATACTGGAGATCAATCCCCGGGTGCAAGGAGGCATTTCTACATGCCTGGGTGCCGGCATCAATTTGCCGGTACTGGCCATCTTGCAGGAATTGGGACAATCAGCAGGGCCTGAAAAGCTTGCTGTGCGATGGGAAACTAAATTCATCCGGTATTGGCAAGAAATATTTTATTGATTCGGAATATATGGTGCCATGTCTCCTGTCACTTCGTCACCTGGCTTCATTTTGGACTGAAGTTTGACAATTTTTTCCATTACTCAATGAGTGCCAATCAGCCTGGCACAAAAAAATGCCCATGAAGAGACTCAGCGCAGTATTTCTTTTAAGCTTGTCCATCCTGCCTTCATTTGCCCAGGAAAACCAGCATACACTTCTCTGGAAAATCAGTGGAAAGGATTTGGTAAAGCCGTCTTATTTGTTTGGCACCATTCACATGCTTTGCAGGGAAGACGCAGTATTGAGCGATAACCTCCTGAATGCGCTACAAGAAACCGACGAGGTATATCTGGAACTGGATCTGGACAACATGTTTGAAATGTTATCGGTGCTATCCAAAATGAAAATGAAGAACGATACGACGCTGGCTGATTTGCTGACACCAGAAGAGTACCAGATTACAAAAGATTATTTTGAAAAAAATGTTTCCATGCTCCCGTTTTCCATACTGGAAACATACAAACCACTGCTGGCTTCTTCGATACTGATGGAGTCTGGTATTGGCTGTGAAGAGCAGGTCGCTATGGAATCTCTGATCATGGAAGAGGCAAAAAAGAAAGGAAAACAGATAGAGGGTTTGGAAACTATGGCGTACCAGATGAGTGTTTTTGACAGTATCCCGTACCAGTTGCAGGCAAAGGAATTATATAAAGGCATAGCCGGGACAGAGAATAAAGAAAGTAATTCTGAAGATGAATTTAAAAAAATGATGCGGGCATATAAAGAACAGGATCTTGAACAACTCAGCAACCTGATGCTCAAAAGTGAGGAAGGCATGATGCAATATGACGATATGCTGTTGTACAATCGCAACCGGAACTGGGTTGAAAAGCTCACGGGGTTGCTCCATAAAAAGTCACTTTTCATTGCAGTTGGCGCCGGCCATCTGCCCGGCGAAAAAGGCGTGATTGAACTGTTGCGAAAGCAGGGATATCAGGTCAGCCCGGTACAAAATAAAAAAAGTAGCACAAGGGAGCTTTAAGAATGTGCCCGTTTCGTTTTTTAGCTGTGTAATTTACTGAACTTTTCCATGTATGCTTTGTTTCATGTGCATGAAACTTCAATTACTGGTTTTATTGCATTTTTTGATGTATGCCCCGTTCCTGCATTCTTCCGGATCCATACCGGAAAGCGGTGTACAGATTACCATATCCGGACTACGCAATGATAAGGGCAATGTGCTTATAAGCTTGTTTAGGAACGATCGTGGATTTCCCGGCGAACCGCAACATGCATTCCGCACTTACAGGTTGTACATCAGGTCTGGCAAATCAATCACCAGCATTTCAGATTTGCCAAGTGGCAACTATGCCATTGCGGTACTGCATGATGAAAACGGCGATCTGACAATGAACAAAAACTGGTTAGGCATACCCAAAGAAGGATTTGGGTTTTCCAATAATGCAATGGGAACTTTCGGGCCACCAGCATTCAGCAAGGCCCGGGTTCAGGTAGAAAAGGGGCAGGTGAGCCAGCTGGAAATCAATATCCGGTATTTTTAAAAGCATTCAGAACTGTTCCAGTACTGAAAACATGAAATCACCTTCAATTTTGGCATTCACATCACTATCGCTTCCGTGAATGGCATTTTCACCTACGGATGCTGCATATAATTTACGGATGGTATTCGCTTCCGCTTTAGCAGGGTCAGTGGCGCCAATCAGCTTGCGAAAATCTTCTACGGCATTTTCTTTTTCCAGGATCGCTGCAATGATGGGTCCCTCGCACATAAAGGAAACAAGGTCGTTGAAAAAAGGCCGCTCTTTATGAATCGCATAAAATTGTGCTGCTTTTTCAGGTGTCAGCTTCGTCATTTTCAGAGCTTTGATCTGGTATCCTTCCTGAAGAATCCGATCTAATATTGCGCCTGCATGCCCGTTTTTGAAAGCATCGGGTTTGATCATTGTAAAAGTACGGTTGGCCATAATGTTCAGAGTTTTGCGGCCGCAAAGGTAAGGAAAAACAGCACCTTAACCAGCAAACATTATCCCTTATCTTCGCAGCCGTTTACATGAAACCGATCAAGGATTTTTTTCCGCTATTGGCCAATCCAGGCCGCATCGTCATTACCACGCATCAAAAGCCCGATGCTGATGCCATGGGTGCCTGCCTGGGTTTGCGCATCGTTCTGCATAAACTAGGCCACCAGGTTACTGTTCTTTCTCCCACTAATTGGGCCGCATGGCTCAACTGGATGCCCGGCTGCAATACTGTACTTGATTACGAAAAAGAAAGAGAGAAATCCGAAATGCTGCTGAACGAAGCTGACTGGTTATTTTGCCTGGACTTTAATATATTTCACCGCACAAAAAATCTGGCTCCGAAACTGGCAGCGCTTACATGCCGAAAAATACTCATTGACCACCACCAGGAGCCTGATACTGCATCATTTGATTATGGGATCAGTGATACCGGCAAGAGTTCTACCTGCGAAATGATTTTTGATTTAGTGCGGGATTCAGGGTATTTAAACCTGTTGGATCAGACTTCGGCCAGTTGCCTCTATGCCGGGGTAGTAGGCGATACCGGGAATTTTAAATTTTCTTCTACTACTGCATCTGTGCACAGGATGGTAGCAGAGCTGATGGACAGGGGACTTGATCATACAAGAGTGCAGGATGGCCTGTTTGAAAATTTTCTGGAAAACCGCCTCCGGTTTTTCGGACATATCCTGTTGAACCGCATGGAAGTATTTTATGAATACAATACAGTGCTGGTCGCCATATCAAAAAATGACCTGCTCAAATATCAGATTCGCACAGGAGATACGGAGGGACTGGTCAATATTCCGCAGTCCATCCAGGGAATGAAACTGGTAGCGATGGTGGTTGACCGTGATGAGGAACGCAAATGGAGTTTTAGAAGCAAGGGCGATTTTGATGCAAATCTCTTTGCCCGAAAATACTTTGAAGGGGGAGGCCATTTTTATGCGTCCGGAGGCCGCAGCAGCGACACACTGGAAAAAACAATTCAATATTTTAAAGAGGTGATCAGATCAAACAAACATTTATTACAATAAAAAAACCGAAATGAAGTCAGCTCAATTCTTAATTTATCTTTTTCTGGCAGCCCTGCTGGCAGGCAGCTGTGGAAAAACATCAATGAAAAAAACACCTGGCGGAATGCCTTACAAACTGTACAAGGGAAACGGGAAAGATACAACCCTACTTGTGGGTAAGTATGTAAAACTTTCCCTGGCACAGAAAATTAACGACAGCCTGATTTTTACAACAGCAAACGGGGTTCCGGTTTACCTGTTCATCAGCAATATGAACCAGGAAAAATATGATATTGCTGAATTATGGCCTGCATTGCATCTTGGCGATAGCATTGTGACAACACAAATGATGGACACATTTATCAAAAGAAACCCGCAGGCCATTCCACCTCAGTTCAGGAACGGTGACCGTATTATCACTAATATTAAAGTACTGGCCTTTTTTGAAAGCGACTCGCTGGCAAGGCTCGATGAGGAAAAAGAAAAGCAGGGGCTGAATGCAAGGGAGATCCTGTTTATTGAAAAATACCTGACCGATAAAAAAATACAGGCCCAAAAAACTCCGTCAGGTGCTTTTTTGCAGGTGCTGAACCCAGGATCGGGAACAGCAATTGATTCTGGGAACTTTGTAACTGTAAACTACACCGGAACAAGCTGGGAAGGGATAAAATTTGACAGTAATACTGATTCTGCATTTGGGCATGTACAACCTTTTTCATTTGAAGTGGGCTCTGGCCAGATGATCCGTGGTTTTGATGAAGCCGTGCGTATGTTGCTACCAGGTGGAAAGGGTAGGGCATACCTTCCCTCACATCTTGCATATGGTCCTTATGGCAGTCCGCCCAGGGTTAAGCCTTTCGAAAACCTCATTTTTGATCTTGAGGTTACAGGGGTTTTGCCAAAAGCGCCGGCAGACAAGGCAAAAAAAATTAATCCTGCTCAACAAAATAAATAAGATTGTCATTTTGGAAAGTTGCAAATTTGTACCGCTTTCTAATGAGCACTGTTGATACTGAGTCTTTTTTGTTGGCCCCGTTTTTAGTCCATGATCTTAGCTAACCCTTCGTCCCTCGGAAAACAATAGTGGTGGTAAGTACCAGGACCTGGAAGCTGTACCTGTGAAGGATTTCGGACGAGGTGCCTGGATCATTTGAAACATTCACAAGAAGCCGAAACAATCATTCCGCTCTGTTAAAAAAAACAGGGCGGTTTTTTTTATCGTGCCTGTTGTATTTTTTCCACCAGCTTCACCGCAGTCACCGCCTCCCGCACATCATGCACCCGCAGAACGGATGCCCCGGCAAGCAAACCAGCCGTGTTCATTACGATTGTGCCTGCCAGTGCATGATCTGCTGATGTTTCAAGTGTCCTCCAGATAAAAGACTTTCGGGAAAGTCCAAGTAAAATCGGGGCATCGAGCATCTGAAATACGGGCAGGTCGTGCAGCAATTGAAAATTATGAGCGGCAGTCTTGGCAAATCCGATTCCCGGGTCAATGATGAGATCTGTGATACCAGCTTCCCGGAGTTCTGTCATTTTATGGGTCATAAAATCCATCACTTCCTTGGTTACATTTTCATACGACGCATCCTGTTGCATACTTTGCGGGGTACCTTTCATGTGCATGAGCACATATGGTACCTTCAGTACTGCAACGGTTTCTATCATACGGGAATCAAACCTTCCGGCACTGATATCATTGACAATACTGGCACCCGCTGCCACAGCACGGGTCGCCACCGAAGCATAAAATGTGTCTACAGATATAAATGCCCCTGGAAACCTGTGATGTACCGCTTCAATTGGTTCTAGTATTCTTTTGCACTCTTCCTCTTCAGTAATCCTTTCGCTGCCGGGTCTTGTACTTTGCCCGCCAA
Source organism: uncultured Chitinophaga sp. (assembly GCA_964473035.1). Lineage (GTDB taxonomy): Bacteria > Bacteroidota > Bacteroidia > Chitinophagales > Chitinophagaceae > JJ008. Next base: position 77,496 of record CAYYMK010000001.1, on the reverse strand, counting down.
TGTCCAGAATAGTTGCGCCTTCCTGCAACATCCTTTCGGCCTGTTCCAGTACCGCATCAGAAGTTTGCCTGCGGCTTCCGCTGTAAAAGGAATCAGGCGTGATATTGATAATTCCCATGATCACCGGCTTGTCTGACGACAACAACCTTCCCCGGCAGTTCAGTGTAAACATTAGTTTTTGTTTGTTATTTTTGAAGCTAAGATAAGAACAGTCAGTAAGTCAGCACCCGGGATCATTGCGACAGGCTCCAGGGATGGATTTCCTGAACCACATGAATAAAATGAACGTATGCCTAACACCAGCCTGCAATATGATTCAGTGATTTCAGCCTGCAAAGAAATATTTTTGAAAAAAGCAGGGGATTATGGTACAGCATGGAGGGTGCTTCGGACCATTTCCATCACTGACCAGATTTTTATCAAAGCACAGCGTATCCGAACCATACAGCAAAAAGGGATTCAGAAAATTTCGGATGATATCTCAGCAGAATTCAAAGGAATAATAAACTATGCTGTAATCGGGCTGATTCAGCTCAATTTGCCTTCCGAAACGCCCGAGGAAATGGACTCAGGAAGTGTCGCAAAACTCTACGATTATTATTGCCAGCTGGCCAAAACGCTGATGCTGGACAAAAATCATGATTATGGAGAAGCATGGCGGAGTATGAGCCTGGAAAGTTTTGTGGACCTGATCCTGATGAAACTACAGCGCATCCGGCAGATTCTGCAAAACGAAGGAAAAACAATAATGAGTGAGGGCATTGATGCAAATTATAACGACATTATTAATTATGCTGTATTTGCATTGATCCTCCTGGATACCGGCACAGGTGGCCATTAATTCAGGGCATCCCGGTTGTTTAATACTGTATAAGGCTGTCTGAGTTTTATTCCTGTATTTGAGGGCCACATGCGACATGAAAAGAGAAACTTTGCAAACAATTTGGGTTTGAAGCTGATTCATTTCTTTGCTATTTTGCCTGGTGACTTTTCATGAAATAGTTTTCGGTAGCCCCGGCGTATTCAAAATCAACATCATAATGAAATATCTGGTACAATTCATACGGGTCTTTGTTGGAGTACTCTTTATTTTCTCGGGACTGGTGAAGGCAAATGACCCCATGGGCCTGAGTTATAAAATGCAGGAGTTTTTTGAAATCTGGGGTTTGCATGGTTTCAATACATGGACATTGCCTTTATCTGTGCTGATGAATGCATTTGAGATCATTGCCGGAGTGGCGCTGCTGCTTGGGTGGCGTATCCGGATCATCATCTGGTTATTACTGCTCCTGATTGTATTCTTCACTTTCCTGACAGGGTACACTTATATAACAGGCGAACCAAAAAACTGTGGATGCTTTGGCGACTGCATCCCAATTAGTTCCCGCACATCATTTCTCAAGGATGTTGTTCTTGCTATACTTATTGGTATCCTTCTTTGGAAGCAAAAAATAATTTCTCCCCTGCTGCAGGAAAAATGGGTGATCGGCATCATGGCCGTCACTGCTGTTTTTTCATTCGCCTTTCAGTGGTATACGTTAACATATCTTCCATTTATGGATTGCCTTCCTTTTAAGAAGGGAAACAACATACAGGAACAGATGAAAATGCCCCGCAATGCAATACCCGACAGTACGGTTATCAGCTTTGTGTATGAAAAAAACGGGCAGCTAATTACCTTTACTGCCAATCAGTTTCCACCTGATTTTAACAGCACAGACTACAAATTTGTATCTCGTCAGGATCAATTGATCCGGAAAGGGCGAAACAATGAACCACCCCTGAAAGGCTTTGTACTGACCGGGGTAAGCAATGAAGACTCCACATCGGTTGTGCTTGAACAAGCAAAGAGTGTTCTTTTGTTTATTGAACATTTTTCAAAAGCAGGCAATAGTTGGAAAAAGAATTTTGCGCCCATCTTCGAAGCGGCACAGAAAAAAAATATTCCGGTATATTTAATCACTGCAGAACCCGGCAATGCAGCTGCAGAAATTGCAGGTACTGTTTTTTCATCGGTTCAGGTTTTCAAGTGTGATTATAAAGTAATAGAAACAGCGGCCCGTACGCCGGCTTGTGTGTATATATTGCAAAAAGGAACTGTGCTGGGAAAATGGAGCAGCCCCCGCTTTACGGCAGCTGCCAGATTCATCCATAAAATGAACTAAAAAACCGATAACCTGATGGCCCGTTTTATACTCAAGCGCCTGATGTATGGAATTCTGGTATTGCTGGGAGTTATCTTTCTTGTGTTTTTTCTATTCCAGGGTTTTGGCGATCCATCCAGGCTGGTAATGGGGCAAACCGGTGATTCAGCCACACAAGTCAATATTAAAAAAGAGCTGTACCTCATTAATGAAAAAGGAGAAAAAATATCAAAGCTCAGGCAATTTCTGTATTATCTCAATGATGTATCGCCACTGTGTATTCATGCTGCCAGCGATATTGCAAAAAAGAAACTGAAAGGTATATTTATCGGCGGCCAGCTTAAAGCAGGTCTGAAAATACCTTATTTGCGAACATCTTACCAGAGCAAAAGGGATGTTTGGAGTATTCTGATGCAAGCCCTGCCAGGAACATTATTGCTTGCGGCAGCCGCAATGCTTATTGCTGTGCTCATTGGTATTCCTCTTGGTGTTGCAGCTGCGGTTAGACAAAATACCTGGATTGACACTTCGGCTATTTTTTCCAGCATTGTAGGCATTTCAGCTCCTTCATTTTTCATGGGGATCATTATCGTTTATATTTTTGGATTTGCTCTGAGCGACTGGACCGGTCTGCACATTGCCGGAAGCTGGTATGCAATTGATGATGAAGGCAACCGCAGGCTCACATTGCAAAACCTTTTGCTTCCTGCTGTTACGCTGGGAATCAGACCACTGGCTATCATCACACAACTGACCCGCAGTGCCATGCTGGATGTGCTGGACCAGGACTATATCCGCACCGCATATGCAAAAGGAGTAAGCAGGCGTTCCGTGATCTGGAAACATGCCTTAAGAAATGCATTGAACCCGGTCATCACTGCTGTTACCGGGTGGTTTGCTGAGTTACTGGCAGGTGCATTTTTTGTTGAATATATTTTTGGCTGGCAGGGAATCGGGAAAGTAACGGTAGATGCATTGGAAAAACTCGATTACCCGGTTGTGATGGGAGCGGTGCTGATATCGGCAGCATTTTTTATTCTCGTCAATATTCTTGCTGATATATTATACGGAGTGGTGGATCCCCGTGTGCGCATACAATGAGCTTCATAGCACAATAATCTCCCTGATCACTTCCTGTTTCAGTGCTTCATTCACTCTTTTTTTTATTTTTTCCTTCTGATAAGTAAGTTCGTTTTTTAACGGAGCCACATGAGTAGTGATCATTAGTTTATCACCGATGATCTGAAGTTTATCAGTGTACCGGGCAATGGTTTTTCCCATGATTTCTTCCCACAACTCTTCAATTTGTAAAGCCTGGATACCGCCTTTGATGCGGCTGCTGTTCAGAAAATCTTGTATTGCTTCTCCAATCGTAAATTCGCCCATAAATCAAAGTTACTAATTTATAATCCAGGTGCCAGTTTCAGCCAGAGGGGAATATCACTTCTCCCGGGATAGGGCAGCATCACAATTCCAGCAACTGAAACGGGGTCTCGAAATGCTGCAAGTGCTGTTTCAGTCGTTCCTGGCTGGTATCTGTAATAAAAACCTGGCCGTCGTTTTCCACACAAACCTTTTGCAGCAGGTTACTGATCCTTTCTTCGTCCAGTTTTTCAAAAACATCATCAAGCAATAAAATGGGAGGGAACCCTTTATTCTTGTGAATCATTTCCATCATGGCAAGCTTCAGTGCGAACAATAAACTTTTACGCTGCCCTTGTGATGCGGAGATACGGAATGGGGGGCCGTTGAGCCTGAATTCCACATCATCCCTGTGAATGCCGGCAGTAGTTCTTTGAGAAAACTGGTCTTTTTCTCTTGCTGCATACAGCAACTCTGGCATACTGGCCTGTAACAAGCCGCTTTCATACCTGAACGAAACTTCTTCTGATGTGCCCGAAATATGCTGGTACCATTGCTGCACTATCGGCAAAAAATCAGACAATAATTCTTTCCTCCTGCGAAAAATAAAATCTCCCGGACTGCTGAGCTGGCTATTCAGTACCTCCAGCAATGATCCGTTAAGAGTACCCGTTCCCGCCGCATTTTTCAGAAATGAATTGCGCTGTTGCAAAATTTTATTATACTGAATGAGTTGCTCCAGATACACCTCATCCATTTGCGAAAGCAGCGCATCCAGGAACCGCCGTCTTTCTTCGCCGCCTCCGGTAATCAGTATTCCGTCATCCGGCGCAATGAATACGCATGGATAATGCCCGAAATGCAGGGAAAACCTGCTGTACGGAACACCATTCAGCAGAAATTCTTTGCGTCCTGTTTCACGCAGGATGCAGGTGGCCTTTTCTGGTTTTCCAAGTCTCATATAGCTGCCTTCAATTCGAAATCCGCTGCAGCCAATTTTTACATGATTTTGATCCTGCCTGCTGAAATAACCATATGTATATGACAGATAGTGAATCGCATCAAGCAAGCTCGTTTTTCCTGTTCCGTTGAGGCCGCAAATGCCCGTCACCCTTTCCCTAATCGTAAAAGATGTCTGACTGTAATTCTTAAACTGAAAAATGTCTATTTGCTGCAACCGGAGCATAACTGCAAGATAGGGAGCATGACCCAGCCGGCAATTACTCCGGTTGCGCTTGCTGTAAAACTATAAAAATCAGAAGTCTGTATATTGAAACAAGTAACCTGATTTTGTCATCTTTCCCTTATTTTTGCACCTCAATTTTAGGAACCTGTGGCAGTCAAATTCGCAAAGGATACCTATCATTACTGGTATGAACTGATGTACCTGATCCGCCAGTTTGAGCTTACAGCGGAAGAAAAGTACAAGATGGAAGGCAAGATCCGGGGATTTTTTCATGCTTATATCGGTCAGGAAGCTATTGCGGCCGGAGCTATGACAGCCACAAGGCCTGAAGATCTTTTCATTACAGGCTACAGGGATCACGGACTGGCAATTGCCAAAGGTGTTTCAGTAAATAGTTGCATGGCAGAACTTTATGGCAAAGCCACCGGGTGTTCAAAAGGGAAGGGGGGCAGTATGCATTTTTTTGGGAAGAATGTAAATTTTTATGGTGGGCATGGCATTGTTGGGGCACAGATAGGCACTGGCGCAGGATTAGCTTTTGCAGAACAATACAAGGGTACTGAAAATGTTGTTCTTTGTTTTTTTGGCGATGGCGCAGCAAGACAAGGTATGTTGCACGAAACCTTCAACCTGGCCATGCTGTGGAAACTTCCGGTTGTGTTCATTTGCGAGAATAACAATTATGCCATGGGGACTTCAGTGGAAAGAACATCAAACGTAATTGATATTTACAAACTTGCCGATGCCTACGAAATGCCCGGTGATGCTATTGACGGTATGACTCCCGAATCAGTACATGAAGGCATCAGCAGGGCCGTAAAAAGGGCAAGGGAAAAAGGCGGCCCGACCCTGATAGAAATTAAAACCTATCGCTATAAAGGACATTCCATCAGCGATCCGCAAAAATACCGGACAAAGGAAGAAGTGGAAGAATACAAGAGTAGGGATCCATTGCAATTAGTTTTAAAAACAATGCAGGAACATCAAATGGCAACCACGGACGAACTGGATGTTATTCATAAAAGAGTGGACGCAGTTGTAGAAGCCTCGGTAAAATTTGCAGAAGAAAGCCCCTTGCCCGATGATGCAGAGGTTCTGAAAGATGTCGTTGCTGATCCTGTATATCCTTTTATCACAGATTAAATCAATTTTAAAGAATACCTGACTATGGCAGATAAAAAAAACACCCGTGAGTTTGATGAACAAATGGTCATCGAAAAAGCAAAAGACTTCTGGGCCCGCTATGGAAGGCTTACCACTATCATTAGCATTGTGGTGATCCTGGTTGCAGGCGGATGGTATGGGTACCAGAATTTTGTTAAGAAACCCAAAGAAACAAAAGCAACTGAACTCATGTTCAAAGCGGAAGAATATTTCCGCTCCGATTCCATCAGCAAAGCCCTGAATGGCGATGGGCAGCACTGGGGTTTTTTACGCATTATTGATAAGTATGGAAGTACTAGAGCGGGGAAATTGGCACATTTTTATGCTGGTAGCTGCTATATCAGGCAAAACGAAAATGAGAAGGCATTGAAATACCTGAAAAAGTTTAGCACCAGTTCCAAACCTCTGCAGGCCCGGGCGTATCGTCTTATGGGAGATGCATATGCAGATCTGGGAAAAAACAAAGAAGCGCTGGATTATTACAGCAAAGCCGGGCATTATTTCGAAAAAGATGAAACCCAATCGGCAGAATGTCTTTTCCTGGCGGCATTCCTTGCGCACAAAACCCTGAATGATTCTAAAACTGCAATTGCTTTATACAAAGAAATAAAGGAAAAATATCCACGCACACAGCAGGGATTTGATGCCGAAAATTACCTGGCTCAATTGGGTGTGTACAGTTCCGACAAGTAATCTATGGCCGCATTACCTGACAGCTTTCTCTTTTGTGCCGGTATTCAGAAAAAGAATGCCCGCATTGTATTGGTAAAAACCGAGTGGAATTCTTTAATTACTGATGTGCTCGAAGAAGGTTGCCGGGATGAATTGCTGAAACTGGGTGCAAAAGACATTAGGTGCCTTACTGTACCAGGCGCATTTGAGTTACCGTTTGCGATCAGAAATTACTGGAAAAAAAAACGCAAGAAAGACAGACCTGATGCTTTTATTGCATTGGGCTGTGTCATACGTGGAGATACACCACATTTTGAATATATCTGTAAAGCCGCAACAGATGGAATTCTCAGCCTAAATCTCAGTTTACCGGTTCCCGTGATATTTGCAGTTTTGACCGTACACAATGAATCGCAGGCCCGTGAACGAATTGGGGGGGCCAACGGACATAAAGGACGTGAAGCCGCACTCACTGCGGCCAAAATGATAAACATGGTAAACAGCAAGCAGTGAAGGTTCAGCTCTTCATACCCTGTTTTGTAGACCAGCTCTTTCCGGAAACTGCTTTTAATATGATCAGGGTATTGGAAAAGGCCGGTTGTCAGGTTTTGTATAACCCCGAACAAACATGTTGCGGACAGCCAGCTTATAATGCAGGATACCGGGATGAAGCAAGAGCAGTTAGCAGCAAATTTCTGGACGATTTCAGTGGCACCGGCTATATTGTTTCGGCAGGCGCAAGTTGTACCGGTTTTGTGAGAAATTATTATTCCGGTATGTTTGATAATTCCTCAAGGCACCACAAAGCACAAGATACATCGGGCCGCATATTTGAACTTTCCGAATTTCTTGTTCGTATCCTGAAGTGTACAAGCACAGGCGCCACATTGAATGCAAAAGCAGTGTATCACGACAGCTGTGCTGCCCTGCGTGAATGCCGGATCAAAGAAGAACCCAGGGTTCTGCTTTCTCATGTGGCAGGACTGGAGCTAGTCCCCCTTTCCGATTCGGAAACCTGCTGTGGTTTTGGGGGCACTTTTGCAGTAAAATTTGAACCCATCTCCATCGCAATGGCCGAACAAAAGCTGGAACATGTGCTGGCAACCGGTGCAACCCATATCATCTCAACCGACTTGTCCTGCCTGATGCATTTACAGGGCTATATCAATGAAAAAAACATTTCACTGAAAACAATGCATATTGCAGATGTGCTTGCCAGTGGGTGGTAAGATTTGAACCGTTTCTTCAGAAATTGCATGACAGGTACGTTCCTTTATGCGTACATTTAAAATTACTTTTGTTCATCTTAAATAAATGAACAAGATTAAAACAAACTGCAAACTATGGCTGCAAAAAAGAAACTTGTAGTGCTTAGCGGGGCAGGCATCAGTGCAGAAAGCGGGTTGCAGACCTTTCGCGACGCCGGCGGACTGTGGGAGGGCTACCAGGTGCAAGAAGTGGCCACACCCGGAGCATGGCGCAAAAATCCGGAACTGGTACTCAGGTTTTATAATGAACGAAGACGAAAAGTTGCCGAAGCCTTACCTAATTCAGCACACCTGCTGCTGGCTTCACTGGAAGTACATTTTGACGTAACCATTATCACCCAGAATATTGATGACCTGCATGAGCGGGCCGGATCTTCCCATGTCGTTCATCTGCATGGCGAAATTTTTAAGAAGAGGAGTGAGCACAATGAAAATCTCATTTCAGAAGTAAAAGGGGACATACATCCGGGAGATCTTGCGGAAGACGGATTTCAGTACAGGCCGCATATTGTATGGTTTGGTGAAGAAGTGCCCATGATGGGAAAAGCAATATTACGGACGGAGAATGCTGATATATTTGTTGTGGTGGGAACCTCCTTGGTGGTGTACCCGGCAGCAAGCCTGATAAATTATGTGCCTGCCGGGATTCCCGTTTATGTTATTGACAGAAAAATTCCCGATGTTCCCGACTCAGGGAATGTTATTTTCATCGAAAAACCCGCCACTGAAGGAATAGCCCTGCTCCAGAACCTGCTTATTAGGAAGCAACAGTCTCATGAAATTTAATTCCGTTTTCTTCCAGCTCTTTCAGCACCGGTTCATAGATCTCTGGAAGAACCGGAATGTGCAGACCGGTAAGTTTAATTTTTCCATTCAGAATCAGTTTGGCTGCAATGCCTAGGGGCAACCCAACCGTTTTTGCCATTGCTGTTCGCAGGCTGTTTTCACCTTTCACGACCAGCGAACTTTTTATTTCTACTTTTTTACCCTGGAGTTCGTACCCGATCTCATGCAGCATTACGATCATGTCTTTATCATAAGGCCGGAGGCTTAATTTTTTTTCCACTGCAAACTGTAGCAGATCGGCAGGGCTAAACAACCCCTTGTTTACTTTTGTTTCATCATCATCAAGGCCCAGGAAAAATAATTGTTTCAGGGTCAGGTTGGCCTGGTGCATTTTATGAGCCACAAATCCGGCGGCACGGGTTTTCACTTCCTCAATTTCTATTTTTTTCAGATTGCCTTTTTCATCTGCCGTTATAAACGAATCTGGTATGAGCTCTCCTTCTGCATCAGCTTCTTTTTCTGCTTCAGCCAGTTTCATCAGGTTTTCCAGCAATCCACGGGTTTCTTCAAAGCGTTCAGAGAGTTTTTGAGTCAGCCATTCTCCAAAACCATTTTTGTCCATATGCTCTTTGAAAAGCTGCTGTAATGATTTCCCGTCTGTATCCAGATGCTTTGTTTCATCGGTCAGTTTCAAGTCAATGATATTTTTCCACCCATACATAAAATCCGGATGGCGCAGCGTCGTCCGCATGAAAGTGGTTGTTTGCTCCAGTCCATACAATCCTGTATAGCTGAGAGAATCACGGTTGGGATAGTAGCTCAGGTATCCTAAGCCGGGAACTTCAACGAGTCGATCCGGATCAAAGAGATCCTGGTAGGCTACCCTTTTTTCTTCCCCCTCTTCCCTGAAATGGGCGCCGGCTTTTCCGGCCATTATGATGTTTCTTGAATTCCAGCTGATTTTATAATGCCAGGGATTGTCATCACTTTCGGGAGCAACCAAACCCCCGCAATGCGATTTAAAAGTCGTCACTACCGCATTACGGTTCCTGATCTGATGAATCAGTTTCATCGCACTCATGTGGTCAATACCCGGGTCGAGGCCCATTTCACATAGCAGCAGCACACGGTTTTTGACAATTTCGGGCTCCAGCGATTTTATATCCTCATCTGCATAGGAGGCTGTCAACAGGTTCTTCCGGTAACGAATACAGTCTTTTGCCACAAGAATGTGCAGGGAAGGCGGCAAGAGAGAAATCACAATATCGGTATCCCGTATATTTGACAACCTTTTTTCTTCATCCCTGATATCAAATGAAACAGCCCTTGCACGGGTTGATTCACCAACTTTTGATTGTGCCAGTTTCAGATCCGCATCCGCAATCAGCACATGCCAGTTTTCTGAAACGGCATTTTCCAGTAAATAGTCAATAAGTACTGTGGACGATCTTCCGGCTCCGAATACTAAAATCGTTTTCATCTAAAGGATTTAACCAAGGCGGAAAATTAAGACGAAAAACCGGGATTAAGGACAGAAACCGCCGCTTTATACATCTTTGAATTTGAATTCACAGAGGTGGAAAATTACCCCCAAAAAACAGCTTTTTTTATCAGGTTTTCAGGCACATAAAAGGTAGATTTGCAATCCCTCCATGAGCCGTATTTCTTAACCGGTTTTCAGAGGATAATTTACAAAAAAAAAGCATAAGGAAAAATAGCGATGGAAGAGCAGTTTGAACCACTGGAAACCCAGGACAACGATCGGATCATTCCTGTCAATATCGAAGAGCAAATGAAGACAGCCTACATTGATTATTCAATGTCGGTTATTGTTGGCCGGGCATTACCTGATGTGCGGGATGGCCTGAAACCTGTTCACCGCAGAATTCTTTTTGCAATGGACAACCTCAGCCTGTATCATAACAGGCCCTTCAAAAAGGCAGCCACCATTGTCGGTGAAGTGCTGGGTAAATACCACCCACACGGTGATACAGCAGTCTATGATGCACTGGTGCGAATGGCGCAGGAATGGAACATGCGTTATGAACTGATTGACAAACAGGGAAACTTTGGAAACCCGGACGGCGATGGCCCTGCAGCCATGCGTTATACTGAAGCCAGACTGAAGCAAATCTCCGGTTTCATGCTGGAGGATATTGATAAAGACACCGTTGATATGCAGCTGAATTTTGATGATTCACTGCAGGAACCCACTGTATTGCCGGCGCGGATCCCACAGCTATTGGTCAATGGTTCCAGCGGTATTGCCGTTGGAATGGCAACGAATATGATGCCTCATAACCTCACTGAAGTGATTGATGGATGCATTGCCTACATTGACAACAGGACGATCAGTATTGAAGAACTGATGCAGTTTGTAAAAGCTCCTGATTTTCCTACCGGAGGAATCATTTATGGAATGGAATCGGTAAAAGCTGCCATGCATACAGGCAGGGGTAAGGTGGTTGTCCGGGGCAGGGCTAGTGTGGAAGCAAAAGCAAGCGGCAGAGAACAAATCATCATTTCAGAAGTGCCTTACCAGGTGAACCGGGATACGCTGACCAATCGTGTTGGCGAACTGGTCAATGAAAAAATTATTGATGGCATTGCTCATGTCAATAACGAATCAAACAAAAAAGAAGGAACCCGGATTGTAATTGACCTGAAAAGAGATGCAATTGCTTCTGTCATCATCAACCAGCTCTATAAGCACACGGATCTGCAGACTTCTTATGGCATCAACAATGTTGCCATCGTAAAAGGCAGGCCTAAAATTCTGAATCTAAAAGATCTGATCAGTGAGTTTGTTGAATTTCGCCATGAGGTTGTGGTGCGCCGCACCCGGTTCGAACTGGCAGAAGCTGAGAAGAAAGCTCATCTGCTGCGAGGATACCTGATTGCACTGGATCACCTGGACGAAGTGATTGGGCTGATACGCAACTCGGCTACACCTGAAATTGCAAAAGAAAACCTGGTTCAGGCAGGGTGGGGGTTAGATGAAATTCAGGCTAAAGCGATACTCGAACTGCGCCTGCAGCGCCTGACCGGGATGGAGCGGGACAAAATAAAGGAAGAGTATGATGAATTGATGAAACTCATCACTCTCCTGAATGAATTACTTAACAATGAACAGCAGCGCTTTGACCTGATCAAAAAAGAACTCGAAGAAGTAAAAGTAAAATTTGGAGACAACCGCAAAACGGAGATCACTTACCTTGATGATGAAGTCAAGATCAAGGATCTGATCAAGGAAGAAGATGTAGTGATCACCATTTCACACATGGGCTACATCAAGCGAACTCCGGCAGACGAATACCGGGCACAAAAAAGAGGAGGCCGGGGTGTAATGGGCGGCCGAACAAGGGATGAAGATTACATCGAACATCTTTTTGTGGCTTCTACCCATCACACCATGCTTATTTTTACAGAAAAGGGCCGGTGCTACTGGCTGAATATCTGGGAAATTCCAGAAGGAGAAAAAACAGGAAAAGGAAGAGCGATTCAAAACCTGATTCAACTGCCCCCTGACGATAAAGTCAAGACAATTATTGATGTAAAAGATCTGAAAGATGAAAACTTTGTGAACCAGCACAACATTGTTTTGTGTACCCGCAAAGGAATTATAAAGAAAACAGAGTTGAAAGATTTCAGCAGGCCCCGCCAAACAGGGGTCAATGCCATCAGCATTGTGGAAGGAGATGAACTGCTGGATGTAAAACTGACAAATGGCAGCAGTGAAATCATGATGGCCGTGAAGAGCGGAAGGGCCATTCGCTTTTCTGAAGAAAAAGTGAGGGCTACAGGCCGGGGTGCCATTGGTGTTGCAGGCATTGAAGCAGATGAACCGGGCGATGAGGTTGTCGGGATGATATGCATCAACCCGGAAGAAAAAAATGCAAAGACAATATTGGTAGTCAGCGAAAAGGGCTTTGGAAAGCGTACCCCGGTTGACGAATACCGGTTTACCAACCGTGGGGGCAAAGGGGTGAAAACAATTAATGTAACAGAAAAAACTGGTAATCTTGTAGGCATTCTGGATGTTGCAGAATCTGAGCACCTGATGATCACATGCAAAAGCGGAGTTACTATCCGGATGCCTGTGAGCGGCATCAGTGAACAGGGCAGAGCCACACAAGGAGTAAAACTGATACGACTCGATGATGGGGATGAGATTGCAGCCATAACCTGCCTCGAAGACCAGGCCCAAAACGGAAATCATACTGAAGCAACCGAACCTGAAGAAAATTCATCTACCGGCAGTCAGGAGCAGTCCTAGAAGATTTGAATCGGTTAAAACTAAAAAAGAACCGTCCGTAAAATATTTTTTTCTGAATGGCACGCACAGTCTTTTTTGTGGGCTGATTTCAGAAACTGAATAATAATAACAATAAACAATCACACATGAAACGGTCACTGAATCTGGTTATTTTATCCTTTGTAGCCCAGTTGGCAATTGCACAAAACTATGATGCCATCAAAACAGTACATACCCTTGGGCAAAATCAAAAAGCAAAAGAAGACCTGGACAAAAATATGTCCAATACCAAGTTTGCTTCAAAACCAGAAGCCTGGATTTTAAAATCTTCGGTCTATGGGGCATTGGCAAATGAAGGAGTAAATAAGAATGACGCGGGGGCAGCAGCGCTGTTGCAGGAGGCAGATGATGCATTTCAAAAATACCGTCAAATGGATCCGGAAATGGCTCTTCTGAAAGAAGACCCGATTTACCAGCAGGGACCTGTAAATATATATTCTGCCTATTATACGCTGGGATATAACGATTACAATGCAAAAAATTATCAGCCCGGCTACGAAAAATTTAAAAAAGTAGTAGCGATCTCAGACGAACTGATTAAATTCAAAATTTTGAACCTGAGTATTGACACAAATGCGCTTGTATTGGGGGGACTGCTTGCAGAATTAAGTAAAAATAATGAAGATGCAGCCCGCTTCTACAGCAGGCTGGCTGATATAAAAATTCCAGGAGAAGACTATGAAGGTATATACCGCTTTCTTGTAAATCACTATTTCGCAAAAAAGGAACTTGACTCCTTTGAAAAGTTTAAAAAATTGGGTGCTGAATTGTACCCAAAAAGTGAATACTTTACTTATGACAAAGTGGACTTTGCTGTGGGACTGGCTCCTGACTTCACCGAAAAACTGAAAGCAGTAGAAGAAGTACTGGCGCAAGACCCGGATAACTTTAAAGCCAACGAAATTTTAGGAGAAATCATTTTTGATACCCTCAATTCATCTAAAGAAGGGGCAATACTTCCTTCCAATGCCGATGAATTGGAACAAAGAATGGTGAAGGCCTTTCAAAAGGCAGCAGCAGCCCGGCCTGGTTACGAAAACCCTGTTCTTTTCATTGGTGACCACTTTATTTCAAAAGCAGTTCGGATTAATGAAGCCAGGGTCTCTCATGCCACCGATATGAAATCAAGAACAAAGCCCGGACAGCCCAATTCAAAAGAGGATATTGCCAAAAGAGATAAACTAGATAAAGAATATGGAGATGCCCTGGAATTAGCCCGTGATCCATACGAACAGGCTGCAAAAATTTATGCAACAAAAGAGAAATTGGAATTGCGTGATAAACAGCATTACAAAAAAGTAGCAAATTACCTGGCAGAAATTTATGCCTTTAAAAAGGCACAGGCAAAAGGAAAAACTGCTGACCAGGCAAAATACGCAGCAGAAGAGAAGAAGTGGAATGATTTATACGAAACAATAAAATAAAGTCAGCTAAGGGGCGCTCTGCAGCCCCTTTGTTTTAGTTCAGCTTATTTAACATAATATAAATTATAGGGAATATTATATTCTTTCTTTCAGGTATTTTGGCTCTTTAAAAATAAGCCGTAGATTCTGATCATAAGTTATGTAAGAATAGAGCCAGTTTACAAAAACAAAGAACCGGTTCTTGATTCCCAGTATCAGCATTAAGTGAAGGCTCATCCAGATGATCCAGGCAAAAAAACCTCCTATCCGTAACTTTGGTTTTGGAACATCAACTACGGCCAGATTTCTGCCTACAGTAGCCATTGATCCCTTGTCTTTATACCTGAACTCCTTCATGGCATATGAAGCGGAATGTTTTCCTGCAATGCCCACCAGGTTTTTGGCAAGAACGGTTGCCTGTTGAATGGCTACAGGTGCTACTTGCGGATGTCCTACCGGGTAACGGTCATCTTGCAAATACGCAAGATCACCAATGGCAAAGATATTTTGCCGCCCCTGAACCCGGCAATATTTGTCAATTTTTATTCGACTTCCCGTGGCAATCAACTCCCCGGAAATGCCATCGGGAATATTGCCTTTGATGCCCGCAGCCCAAATAACCAGAGCAGATTCAATTGTCTCTATTCTTCCCTTTATCCGTACCGTATTCCCATCATAATCTTCTACAATCGAATTCATGAACAGTGTAACGCCAAGTTTTTCCAGGTAGCGCATGGACCGCTCGGATGATTTTTCGCTCATAGCAGCCAAAGTCCTACCGGCTCCTTCCAGCAGGTAAATATTCATACGGGATATATCCAACTCCGGGTACTCTTTAGGCAAGATATACCGTTTCATTTCCGCAATTGAACCGGCCAACTCCACACCTGTTGGACCACCTCCTACCACAACCAGGTTCAATAATTTTTGCCTTTCCTGCTCATCAGTAAGAATCGATGCCTTTTCAAAATTTTGAAGGATCCGGTAGCGTAATTGAAGAGCTTCGACTGTTGATTTCATGGGCATCGCATGCCTGGCCAGTTTAGAATTCCCGAAAAAATTGGTACTCGCACCTGTTGCCAGTACCAGGATGTCATAGAAGATTTCACCAGTTGTTGTACTGACTTTATTTTGTGTTGGTTCAATTTTTGTCACATCTGTAAGCCGAACCCGGACATTGCCGCTTTTCCGGAATACTTTTCGTAATGGGAAAGAAATATTACTGGCATCCAGTCCGCCGGTAGCAACCTGGTAAAACAACGGCTGAAACTGGTGGTGGTTAAACCGGTCAAGCAGTAAAACCTCGATTCCAGGCTTTTTGCGGAGCTTGCGTGCCAGTCTGAGTCCCCCGAAACCTGCTCCAACGATTACAATTTTCATGATTGCTGATTGAAGTGTACGCTGAATACATGAAATAAACAAAAGGATACACCGGTTGGTTCTCGTTTTATTAATATAATATCCGCACTTTAATGGTGCCTTTTACCGCTTTCAACAATTGAAGGGCATGTACGGAAATATTTTTGTTGACATCGAGCACAACGTAGCCAATTTCTTCATTTGTTTTCAGGTACTGCCCAAGAATATTGATTTTATGATCGGACAAACGGGTATTGATTTCCGAAAGAACACCGGGAATATTATTGTGAATATGGAGTATCCGGTGACTTCCTTCCTGCGGTGGCAGGGCCAGGGATGGAACTGTATGGGAACCTAATGTAATGCCACGTTCCAGGTAGTTGAAGAGCTTTATGCTTACATCTTCGCCGATACTCTGTTGTGCTTCTTCTGTACTGCCGCCAATGTGCGGAGTCAAAATTACGTTTGGAAGGTTTTGCAAAGGCGTTTGAAACAGGTCGCCGTTCTTTTCTGGCTCCCATGGATACACATCAAATGCTGCACCGCCAATATGACCTTCTAAAATTGACCTGCGCAGGGCATCCATGTCTGCCACTTCTCCCCTTGCATAATTGATCAGGATTGCTCCTTTCTTAAAAAACCGAAGGTTGTTTTTATTGATCAGATTTTTTGTTTGTGCAGTTTCCGGTACGTGCAATGTCACAACATCGGAGCAGGATAGCAGTTCTTTCAGTGATTTTGCTGATACTGCATTACCCAAAGGAAGCTTGGTTTCCGTATCAAAAAAAATAACCCTCATGCCTAATGCTTCTGCCAGAACACTTACCTGGCTTCCTATATTACCATAGCCAATAATTCCCAGCATTTTTCCCCTGAGCTCATAGGCATTTTGAGCATCTTTCATCCAGATTCCTTTATGAGCTGCCATGTTTTTATCCGGTATTCTCCGGATGAGCATGATGGCAGATCCAATCACCAGTTCTGCCACAGACCGGGTATTTGAGTACGGAGCATTAAAAACTGCAACACCATGCCGGGTTGCTTCAATCAGGTCCACCTGGTTCACCCCAATACAAAAGCAGCCAATGGCCTGAATTTTTTTTGCAGCCTCCAGCACCCTGGCAGTAACCTGTGTTTTGGAACGTACACCCAGAATATGTACCTGCCGAATCTTTTCAATCAACTGGTCTTCGGTCAATGCCTTGCTGATTTTCTCAACATTCGTATAGCCATGCCTGTGAAAATTCCTTGCCGCAACCTCGCTGATGTTTTCCAGCAGCAGGATGCGTATTTTTTCCTTCGGATAACTGGTGGGCTTAATTGCAGTCATGCTGCAATATTACACATTTACAGATGTGTGGAAAAGCAATAATAGGATTCAGGCAGCCAGCATATACTTTTGTAGCAAAAAATTGAAGATTCTCTATGCTTTATACATGCTGCTTTTTGCCTTTCTTTCCTGCCGCACCGGATCATTGCCGGAAACAACAGCCGATGATTCTCTAAGCTTCTATCCTCAAACACCCAAGGAGCTGTCAAAGGATGAATTTCGGCACTACTATAGGCAGATTACTTCCATGCTTGATACAGTTTTATACAAACAGGGATTCAACGGTGCCGTTCTGATCTGCAAAAAAAATGCGGTGATCTATGAATCGTACAAAGGCCTGTCTGACCTGAGGAAAGCCGATACGCTTACGGCCCGGTCATCTTTTCATCTGGCTTCCGTATCAAAAACATTCACAGCAATGGCAATCCTGAAACTTGCAGAACGAAACCAGCTTTCACTGCATGACAGCCTTCAAAAATTCTTTCCACAACTGCCATACACAGGGATCACGGTAAAAATGTTGCTGAACCACCGGAGTGGTATTCCAAACTATCTCTATTTTATGAGTAAAATGAAATGGGGAAAAGATAAAAAGGGAAAATGGACACATGTCTACGCCAGCAACCAGGATGTATTGCAGGTGCTGGCCACTCAAAAACCAGCTCTGACACAGCGACCAGGAAGCCGGTTTGAATATTCCAACACAAATTATGTATTGCTTGCCCTGATTGCAGAAAAGGTATCAGAAATACCTTTCAAAAATTTCCTGGAAAATGAAATTTTTGACCCGCTTGGTATGAAAGATACATATGTATTCTCACTCGCTGACACACTGACCGCCTTACCAACCTTTACCGCCAGCGGCATGTATTGGGATTATGATTTCAGCGATGCTACCTATGGAGATAAGAATATTTTTTCTACTGCCCGGGATCTGCTGAAGTGGGACCAGGCGTTATACAACAATTCATTTCTGAAGTCAGCCCTGCTCGATTCTGCATTTCATCCTTATAGTGCCGAAACACCAGCCCCGCACAATTACGGACTTGGATGGAGGCTGATCCTGTTGCCCGGAGGAAAAAAAATTATGTATCATTTCGGCAGATGGCATGGAAGCAATGCTGCATTTGCCCGCCTTCCGGATGAACAAGCGGTCATCATCATCCTGGGCAACAGGTTTAACAGTAATATTTACCGGGCCGCATTTGATTGCATTGATATTCTGGGATCGGGGCATATCAAAGAATCAGTAAAAGATGAAGCAAATGAAACAGGCAAAACGCAACCAGGAAGCGTAAAAAGAAAAAATAGCCAGTGAGAAAATTCTTTTGGAAATTTGAGAACCATGAAAATTCTCAGTGCTGCACAGGTCCGTAGTTGGGATCAATACACGATAGAGCATGAGCCCATTTCATCTCTCAATTTGATGGAACAGGCTGCAGCAGCCTGCTGCAAGTGGATACTGGAATATGATGCCCGAGCTGAACATTTTATTGTGGTTTGCGGTAAAGGGAATAATGGCGGCGATGGGTTGGCTTTAGCCCGTTTGCTGCTGCTGGAAAATTACCGTGTATCAGTGTATATTGCAGAGCAGGGCCAACCGGGTACAAACGATTTTCAAAAAAATCTGGTACGCCTTCGTGAAATAGATGGTCATCAAATCAGTTTTATCCATCCCTATTCGGAACTGCCGGTTTTCGAAGCAAATACTGTAATCATTGATGCCCTATTTGGAACTGGCCTTACCCGGCCCCTGGAAGGATTTCACGCACAACTGGTAACCCATATTAATCAATCAGGGTCACCTGTTTTATCCATTGATCTGCCAAGCGGGCTGATGGCTGATTCTTCTTCAATTGGTTTCCCAAGAATAAAGGCCACCCATACACTGAGTTTTCAAACGTATAAATTAGCATTCCTGCTGGCCGAAAATGCTGATGCAACCGGCCAGGTGCATATTCTGGAAATTGGTCTTCATGTTGACTACCTGCAACTTGCTCAGGCTTCAATGGAGTTGCTGGAACAACACGAAATAGCAGGATTGCTGAAGCCAAGAAACTGCTTTGGTCATAAAGGCGATTATGGAAAACTTCTGCTGCTGGCAGGTAGTCACGGTAAAATGGGTGCCGCGGTACTGGCCGCACATGCTGCCATGCGAAGCGGGGTTGCAATGCTTACTGTTCATATCCCAAAATGCGGTTATGAAATTTTACAAACATCTGTTCCTGAAGCGATGGTTTCGGTTGATGACCATTTTTCTTTTATTACTGCCATGCGGCCTGATCCTGTCATTTTTGATGCGATCGGAATCGGGCCAGGAATTGGTACTGATGCTGAAACGGCTTCATTTATGCAGCATTTGCTGGAGCGATACCGCCATCCTCTGGTGCTGGATGCAGATGCATTAAATATTCTGTCCAGCCATCCGGAACTTTTGCAGAAGATTCCGGAATATTCTATCCTAACCCCACATCCGAAAGAATTCGAGCGGCTTTTTGGAGACGCTGGGAATGATTTTGCACGAATAAATCTTGCAGTCCTGAAAGCAGCAGAACTTCAATCCATTATCATCCTCAAGGGGCATTACAGTTTTATCGCAGTGCCCGATGGTAGTGGATTTTTCAACAGCACGGGAAATGCTGGTATGGCTACAGGAGGCAGTGGGGATGTGCTCACCGGATTTTTATCGGGTTTGCTGGCACAAGGATACCCTCCCGTTGATGCGGCAAAACTTGGCGTGTACCTGCATGGACTGGCAGGAGATTTTGCCGCTCAATCTCATTCTGAAAATGCATTGATTGCCACCGACATCATCCAATCAGCGGGGAGTGCATTTCTGCATCTTGAAAGAGTCCGGCTGGATCACAAGTTGTAGTTTAATCTTCACTCTGCCAATGCGTTAGACTCTCCCGGCAAAAAAATCTTTCTACATCCCGTAGTTCTTAAATTCGGCCTGTTACCCCTATCTTTGCCGCCCCCGATCGCTGTGTAATGCGGTCTTCAAATAAATATCTGCATTTGAAATAATTATTATGGACAAACTGATCTATGTTGTACCTGCCATGGGCCTGATTGGCTTACTCTATACCCTGCTAAAGTATAAATGGGTTTCCCGGCAAGATGCCGGGAGCGACAGGATGAAAACAATCAGCAATCATATTGCAGAAGGTGCAATGGCATTCTTACGGGCTGAATGGAAAATTCTGACCTATTTTGTTGTCATTGTAGGAATTCTGCTTGCTGTAATGGCAAGTGCCAATCCTCACTCCCACTGGTTGATTGCCGGGGCATTTGTCATTGGTGCTGTATTCAGTGCTACGGCTGGTTATATTGGCATGAAGGTGGCGACCAAAGCAAATGTCCGAACAGCACAGGCTGCACGGTCGAGTCTGAGTAAGGCGCTGAATGTATCTTTCACCGGCGGATCAGTCATGGGTTTGGGTGTGGCAGGACTGGCGGTTCTGGGTCTTGGTGGTTTATTCATTTTATTCAAACAAATATTTGCCGCAGATGCTCCGGTTCAGTCAGAAGAAATGTTCCGGGCAATTGAAGTGTTGACCGGATTTTCATTGGGTGCTGAGTCTATTGCACTCTTTGCCAGGGTAGGTGGCGGTATTTATACAAAAGCAGCTGATGTGGGCGCCGACCTTGTTGGTAAAGTAGAAGCAGGTATTCCTGAAGATGATCCGAGAAATCCTGCCACAATTGCGGATAATGTAGGTGATAATGTAGGTGATGTAGCTGGTATGGGCGCCGATCTCTTCGGTTCCTATGTGGCAACAGTACTGGCAACTATGGTTTTGGGGCAGGAAGCTGTTGCCGGCAATGATAATTTCGGAGGGCTATCCCCGATTTTACTCCCCATGCTGATTGCAGGGATCGGGATTCTTTTTTCTATTGTAGGAACCTGGTTTGTCCGGATTGGAGAAACTGCCGGCATCAATACGGGAACTGTTCAGAAAGCATTGAATATGGGCAACTGGGGTTCTATCATCCTGACAGCTATTGCAAGCGTTGTGCTTGTATTCTGGATTCTTCCTGCTGGAAATATTTACCTGAGCCGCGACCTTGTGAATGGAGTTCCCAAAGAAGGAGTGATTGCAATTACGCAAATGGGAGTCATGGGTGCAATACTTGTTGGATTGGGAGTAGGCACTCTGATGAGTATGATTACAGAATATTATACAGCCATGGGAAAAAGACCGGTACAATCCATCATCCGTCAATCTTCAACTGGCCATGCAACGAATGTAATTGGCGGTCTTGCGGTGGGCATGGAATCCACTTTTTTACCAATACTGGTATTGGCCTCAGGCATCTGGGGTTCTTACCAATGTGCCGGACTGTACGGAGTGGCTATTGCAGCAGCAGGAATGATGGCCACAACGGCGATGCAACTGGCGATCGATGCTTTTGGCCCTATTGCCGACAATGCGGGAGGAATTGCCGAAATGAGTGAATTGCCAAAAGAGGTGCGGGAAAAAACCGATATACTTGATGCTGTGGGTAATACCACTGCTGCAACAGGTAAAGGCTTTGCCATAGCATCAGCAGCCCTGACTGCCCTGGCCCTGTTTGCCGCCTTTGTTGGTGTGGCCGGTATTGATGGAATTGATATTTACCGGGCCGATGTGCTGGCATCCCTCTTTGTCGGTGGAATGATTCCCTTCATCTTTTCATCACTTGCCATTCGTGCCGTTGGACAGGCGGCAATGGCCATGGTAGAAGAAGTACGGAGGCAGTTTAAGAATATTCCTGGTATTATGGATGGAACAGGAACACCGGAGTATGACAAATGTGTTGCTATATCTACCAGTGCCTCCATCAAAAAAATGATGCTTCCCGGAGCCATCACCATTATTTCTCCGCTTGTAATTGGGTTCCTGCTGGGCCCCGAAGCATTGGGTGGCTTCCTGGCTGGAGCTACGGTGAGTGGGGTGCTGATGGGAATGTTTCAGAACAATGCAGGCGGCGCCTGGGATAACGCAAAAAAATCATTTGAAAAAGGAGTTGCAATTAACGGCGAAATGTTTTATAAAAAATCTGAGCCGCATAAAGCATCGGTAACAGGAGATACCGTTGGGGACCCGTTCAAAGATACATCCGGCCCATCCATGAACATCCTGATTAAGCTAATGTCAATTGTATCGTTAGTCATTGCCCCTACCCTGGCCCAGATGAAGACAAACAAGACAGAAGTGTCCGGAATTCCCTTTGAGAAAAAAATTATTGGATTACAAACCAAATCATTAGTTTCGTTTCAACAAGAAAATACGATCTTCTATAAATAATTATTGAAAAGCTTAATCAGAACCATTACTTAAGTCCCTGCATTTCTATGCGGGGTCTTATTTTTACAGATCTGTTGGATGAAAACCTTAAACGATGATCCCTGTTTCCAGACCCTTTTTGCCCCCGATGGAAGAATACACTGCTCTTTTAGCTACCAGCTGGGAGCAGGCCTGGCTAACCAACAATGGGCCTTTAGCGATTGAACTCGAAAAGAAACTTAGAGATTTCCTTGGGGTAAAATATGTACTCGTATGCAGCAACGGTACTATTGCCCTGGAACTTGCTCTTCGTTCTTTAGGAATATCAGGCGGAGAAATCATCACCACTCCATTTAGTTATATAGCTACCACTAATGCAATTTTGTTTGCAGGTGGCACCCCTGTTTATGCTGATATTGAACCTGAAACCTGTTCTGCAGACCCGGCTACGTTGGAACAGCTCATTACAGAAAAAACAAAGGCAATCCTGATTACCCATGTATTTGGTTTCCCTGCTGCAATTGATCAAATTCAGCAAATTGCAGATAAATACAATCTTAAAATTTTGTTTGACGGGGCCCATGCTTTTGGCTGTACATTTCAATCCCGGTCTCTACTCAGTTTTGGGGACGTGACAACATGCAGTTTTCATGCTACCAAGATATTCCATACTGCTGAAGGAGGCTGTGTGATCACAAATAATGATTCGCTTGCTGAACAAATTGTCTTCATGCGTCAAAACGGACACCGCGGTGATGAATACCGCATGGCAGGAACTAATGCCAAATTATCAGAGCTTCATGCAGCTCTTGGCCTTTGCAATCTCCGGTACTTTCAAAAACTGGTACGGGAGAGAAAAGTCCTTTGGGAACGCTACTCAAAAGAATTAACCGGACTAAACGTCCATCTCTTTCACCCGTTTGATGGATATAATTATGTTTATTACCCGGTTTTGTTCCCTTCTCAAGAAATTCTGTTGCAGGTTATTGAGTTATTAAGAAAGCACCAGATACAGATCAGAAGATATTTTTACCCTTCTCTTCAAAATCTTACATTCACTGGCAAAGGCCATTGCCCTGTATCAACGAACATTTCTTCCCGCATTGCATGTTTGCCGCTTTTCAATGGACTTACTAAGGATGTACAGCATTTTATTTGCCAGCAAATAAAGGAAGTTTTTAAGATGCAGGCTGTATGATGATTCCAGATGCTCTATTTTTGCCTCTTAAAAAGATAGCTCCGCAATTTTTGCCATTCTGATTTTACCGGAGCTTTCATCAACAGAATCAGAACCAGGTATAACACAATGAAACAGGTGGCATGAATGCACAGATGCAGCATGGCCGGTATGCCGCCAAAATCAGGGATGTAGTAAACGCTGAGTGCTGCCAAAAGAGCAGGTACAATATAAAGAGCAACAGTTCCGGCCTGTTCAAAAACTGTTACCGAAAGTTCCTTTCGCACAAAAAAAGCATTAATAAAAATAAACCCTATACGTACACCAATCAATACATGTAAAAAATTTGTGATTCCAGTCCAGAAGAGTACAAGTACTGAAACGCCAAACAATATTGATTTGATGATCTCTAGCCGTAAAAATCCTTTTGAATTTCCCACCCCGGCAATGACGCTCACCATCAGAGAACTAACGGGCCAGGCAAAGGCAACTACCGCCATGAGTTGGAAATAATGAGCAGCCATGTCCCATTTTTCACCAAATAACAATCTAAAAGCGTCAGGTGTTACAAGCCACATCAATGCCGAAAAGCCAACTGCTGCAAAAGATACCAGGTGCAGGTAGCGTTTAAACAATTTGCGAAGGGCTTCCCGGTCATCTTGCAGTCTGGAAGCAGTGGAAAAGAAAACAGCAGATATGCTGCCTGCTGAAACAACCCGTACAATCGAATCAAGCGACTGTGCCCTGGCATAAAATCCAGTTTGCGAAGCATGATACTGTTTTCCGATGATCAGCACGTCAAGCCTTGTCACAACTGTATTCAGCACAGAAGAGGTAAAAAGCCTGCTTCCGAATTGCCACAGAGGTTTTAGGACTTTGCTCCTGAAACTAAAGTCGGGCCATGGTTTTTGTTTACAAAAACAAAAGAACAGTGCTGACTGCATGAAAGTGACCAGAAGGTACTGAAATACCAGGCTCCAGATACCCCAGCCATTCAGAGATAGAATGATCGCAGCTACTCCTGAAATTGCAGTAGAAATAAGCGAAGCAAGACTCAGTTCTCTGAAACGAAGTTCTCTAGCCAGTAAGGAAGACGGTACAACCCCAAAAGCTGAAAAAATGAATATGACAGATAACACTTTCAGTACCTGCTTAAGTTCGGGGAATCCGTAAAATTTAGAAATAATACCAGCTGAAAGAAACAGCCCAAGTCCAAAAACAAACGATACAATCAGGTTAACCGTAAATACTGCATTAATTTTCTGTATGGATAATTCTTTTGCTTGTACCAATGCCCGGCCAAAACCAGCATCAATAAATAAAGTGGAGACTGAAATAAAAACCATTGCGATTCCAAATGTTCCAAATACTTCAGGATTCAGAATCCGTGTGAGTGCCAGAGCAGTAATGACATAAATGAATTGAGTTCCGGTTTTACCGGTCAGGTCCCATATCAGTTGTCTGATCATGTGCAATATCTGCTTTACCGAAAAGGTTGAATGAACATTCTGACTATTTCCTTTGCCCCAAAGTAAAGGTTTTTCATGTATTCGTTCCAGTTCTTATTCTTTACGTATAGTTTGAGTAAAATCCTGTCCGAAGCGAACCTGTTTTCTTCCAGGCTTTTTTTCAGCCATTCAGATTTGTGCCAGAAATGTGTTCTGAAAAAAATGATCAGTTCAGTTCCTGTTTCTTCTCTTCTTTTTTCAAGTACAGCACGGTATTCGCTGTTGAATTCAGGAGCAATGACAGAATAGAGATGCCATAGTTTTATCTGGTTTCCAGGGCTCCTGGTACCCGACCAACCTCCTCCCTTATGGATATTGTACTTTGTCCTGATATCCGGAATATATCCAATAGCACCAAATTGTGAAAGATAGATCATTAATGGAAGGTCAATTAAAGGGACACGGTAAAACCACTCCGGAAGGTTTTCCACGTCAGTCTTCCGCAGCATTGAAGCCGACATAGCAGTAAAAAAAGATTTCAGTATTGAATTTCCCGGAAAAACTGCCTCAGTGCCTGGCCAGAATTCTGATTGTGGTATCATAATCTTACCGCCGGGCAACTGCTTTATATAAGGATGTGTACAAATTGCAATAGCGGGGTTTTTGCAAAAGAAATCAGTCATCTTTTGCAATTTCATTTTGTCCAACCAGCAATCATCGCCATCAAGCAAGGCAATATATTTTCCCCTGGCTGCCTTCAGGTTTTCCAGAAAATTAAACCGGCCTGTCATTTTTCCGTTAATAAAAATCTTTTCAGAACCCGAACGCAAAAAGAGCCTGATTTTTTCCGGAAACTTTCGTGCAAATTCCTGGCATATCTCTCTTGTTCCGTCTGTTGATTCGTCTTCGCCAATAATAATCTCGAAGAAATAATCGGTTTCCTGGCTTAAAACACTATGAATCGCAGCTGAGATAAATTTACCGTGCTGATATGTTTGAATACACACTGAGACCAATGGAAACTGCATGATTTTATTCTTTTGCGACAGGCCTGATTACTTTGCAGGGATTTCCCCATGCCAGCACTCCAGCCGGGATATCCCTGGTTACCACACTACCACCACCAATAATGCTGTTTTGGCCTATTTGTATATGATCAAATACCGTTGCCCCGATTCCAATCTGTACATGACTGTTTATAATGGCATGCCCCCCTATGTGTGATCCGGGAGCAATGGATGAAAATGCCCCGATTTGTGTATGATGACCGATACTGACCATTCGGTTTACGGATACTCCAAATCCCAGTTTTGAGTACGGGGATATGACTGAAAGGGGACCAATGTATGTTCCCTTGCCAATATCTGAAGAAGATGAGACAGACGCAGATGGATGAGTCAGTGTCAAAAAATGATCAGGACTGATTTCAAATTTATTTTCGGCGTATGAAAATAAAATTTTTTTTACACTGGGTAAGAAAACTCCAAAATTAAATTGTCCTTTTGACGGAAGTTCAAATTCCATACCAGGGGAAACCAAACAAATTTCCATCCCATTTGGAATAAATGGAATCTCACCCTTTGATTCTGACCCGATATTTTGAAGTATCGTGACCTTCTGTGCCCCATATGCCAGTTGTAAAGTTTCCAGCAAAAAGGATAGCACACTTTCACTATACCCCAATATGATATGTTGCTGCATTGTAAAAACCTGAATGACCAAATTCTCTTGCTGTGAATAATTGTCGGTTATGAAAACGCATTAATTGCATTACTTTTTCCAGTAGTGCTGCATTTGTGGCAGGAACAGTCTTTTTTTCATCCATCCAAATATTATCTTCAAGACCGATACGAACACCATATCCTCCTGCAACGGCCATTGCCACCGTTGTAAACTGTGTATTCCCGATTCCACCAAACGATATGTAATTCTTTTGCCCGTTACTTCGAATTGCAGAAAGTGCAGCGCCAATTTGTGAAAAATCAGGCTGAAAACCAGAAATGTTTCCAAAAATAAGGTTCCAGTAGAATGGAGGTTGAATGATATTTTTCGCAATCAGATAATTTCCGAAATTAATCATTCCCAAATCAAAACATTCTAGTTCTGGTCTTACACCATAATGATTCATTTTTTCTGCCAGCCGGATAATCATATCAGGTGAATTTACTGAAGCCTGGCGATGGAAGTTTAAGGAACTTAGGGTAAGGGAACACATATCGGGCCTGAGTTCAACGACTGCTGACCTTTTTTCGAACTCAGAAAAATTTCTCCCGGAAGTGCTTCCGCATAGAACCAGTTCTGGGCAGTGTTTACGAACACCTTCAAATATTTGCATATACAGCTCCGGCAACCAGGATGGTTCCTCTGCCGAATTCCTTGCGTGCAGGTGCGCAATGGTAATTCCGGATTCACAGGCTTCGTGTACCTGCTCTGTGATTTCTGACGGGGAGATAGGTACAGAACGATTTTGAGCCTTCACAGGAATCATTCCGGTCGGGCAGAAATTAATAATTGTTTGTTCCATTAACATACAGATTTGGGAAAATGTAAATGTACGGTTGAAATTGGGAAATTGGGTATTAAGACAAGGGATTTCATTTTTTGTTTATCATTACAAACGTAATTATTTCCAAATTTTTCACTTCCGGGAAGCATTTAGAATATGCTCAATACTTCCCCTGAAACTTGGGTACCCATGTTTTTTGTATTTTTAAACCCGCATGAAAAAAACCGGTATACTACTTCTGGCTTTGCTTTCAGCCATCCATATAGATGCCCAGTCATCCTGCAAGGAGCTGGAAGCATTAACTGTCAGGGAGCAGGGGCATTTTTCAAGGTTGACTGGAAATAATGCCTATACAGGCGCTTCAGATCAAATTGATATCACATATTACCGGTGCGAATGGGAGGTGAATCCGGTGGTTCGCTTTCTCTCCGGTAAGATTACTGTGGTTTTTAAAGCACTTGAGGCAACTACTGCAATTTCGCTGGATCTGATGAACGGATTTACTATTGACAGTGTGAAACAGCGAAATCAGATTTTACCGGTTTCCTATCAATCCAATATTTTACAAATCTCTCTTCCAGCAGAGGCCCGGGCAGGTCAGGTTGACTCAGTGAGTATCTGGTACCGTGGGGCACCTCCCAATACCGGGTTCGGCTCATTTGTACAAACGCAGCATGCAGGAACCCCTGTAATATGGACACTCAGTGAGCCTTACGGAAGCCGTGATTGGTGGCCCTGTAAAAATGGGCTTTCGGATAAAGCCGATTCAATTGATATCATCATCAGCCATCCCGTGGCTTACAGGGCTGCATCGAACGGCATTTTGTTTTCAGAAACGCTCAATGCTGCAGGCACAAAACGAATCTCCTGGTGGAAACACCGCTACCCCATCGCATCATATCTTGTTTGTTTTGCAGTGACCAATTATACTGTTTTTAGCCGCACCGTTCAACTGGGGGCTACTTCAATGCCAGTTATAACTTATTGCTATCCGGAAAATGAAGCCTCCTTCCAGGCCAATACGGCAATGGTGCTGGATGCACTGCAGCAATTTCATACCTTATTTGGCCCCTACCCCTTTCTCAAAGAAAAATACGGGCATGTTCAGTTTAGCTGGGGCGGAGGAATGGAACATCAGACGGCATCTTTCATTGTAAGTCCGGGCGAAAGCCTGATGGTACATGAACTGGCACACCAGTGGTTTGGCGACCAGGTCACTTGCGGCAGTTGGGAAGATATCTGGCTGAATGAAGGATTCGCTACTCAGCTTACAAATATTTATTTTGAAAAAAAATACCCTGCTACAATTTTCACAAACAGAAAAAATGCAATAGACAACATTACAAGCCAGCCCGGAGGTTCAGTTTGGGTGAATGATACGACAAGTGTGAGCCGTATTTTCAGCGGGCGGCTCAGCTATACAAAAGGATCATACCTGCTTTACATGCTCCGGTGGATTTTGGGGGATGATCTGTTTTTTACAGGGCTTAGAAACTATCTTTCCGATCCAAAGCTGTCGTATGGCTATGCCCGTACCACAGATCTGCAAAGGCACCTGGAATCAGTTTCAGGACGGAACCTTTCCAATTTCTTCGCACAGTGGTTTAAGGGGGAAGGTTACCCTTCTTACCATATTGAATGGACATCCATGGGAAGCAGTTACGTGAAAATTAAGATGAATCAATCCACATCGCATCCCTCCGTGTCTTTTTTTCATCTGCCCGTAGCTCTGAAATTCAGCAATGCCACGCAGGAAAAAACAGTGGTGCTTGAACACAATTCAAACGGGGAACTATTCATACGAAATATTGGTTTTATTCCTGATACCGTACGTGTAGATCCGGAATACCGGATCATATCCCGCAATAATACGTCCCGGAAAATTCAGGAAACCCAGTCTTCAACCAACCAGATCCTTGTATTCCCAAATCCTGTTCAAACACAATTTTTTGTATGGATCAGGAATTTTAGCGGAAATCTGGCATCCGTCAGGCTTGTCAACAGCCTGGGCCAACTGGTCTATTCAAAATCAGTTGCATTGCCAAATGGCACTGAGTTCCTGGAAATTCCTTCATGGAATCTTGCTTCGGGAGTGTATCACGTCGTTGTCACAACGAATAACGGGATAACCGTTACAAAAAGAATTCTGAAATAGCCGCAACCATTATTGCTACCTCCTTCTTTCACAGCGAAAGTTTAACCTTGAAGCCAGTTTTTCGTTACATCAGGGCCGTTAAAGAAAATAAAAATTGATCTGTCTGGATACAATATACGAACAACATCGTATATTTGGGTCTAAAACGAAAGGTTATGTCTGCACCTAAACTTATAAAACCTACAGAAAGCGAACTTGAAATTCTACAAGTTCTCTGGGAAAAAGGCCTGGCTACTGTCCGGGAAGTGCATGAAGAGCTTTCCAAAACGAAAGAAGCCGGATATACCACAACGCTGAAACTCATGCAGATCATGCATGAAAAAAGGCTTGTAAAAAGGGATGAATCGTTTCGTACTCATGTGTACCAGCCTGCGGTGAACAAGGAAAAAACTCAGAAACATATCCTGGGTAAAATGATTGACAGCCTGTTTGGCGGATCATCCTCGCAACTGGTGATTCAGGCCCTGGGTAATTCCCGGTATAAAGCCAGCCCTGAGGAATTGAAAAAGATACAGGCATTACTGGACAATCTGAAAAAATAACCATGTTCAGCAATACAGAATTTTTAAACTCCATAGGCAGGGCTGCCCTCAATAGTCTCTGGCAATTTGCATTGCTTTGGCTCTTATGCCGAATTAGTTTTAGCGTTTTCAGAACCCTAAAAGCCCCGGTTCGGTTCTGGATTATATCAGGTAGCCTGTTAGCTGGTTTTTTTTGGTTTATTTTTTCCTTTTTTATGAACTCTGGAATCGGATTCGCTCTTCTCCCGATCTTCTCTCCCTTTCCAAATTTGCAAAGGATTTTCATGCCGGTTTATGAACAGCTACTGCCAGCAGCGGCTACTTTATATCTCTTTTTTCTTGTTTTTTCTGTTTTCGGATTTATAAAAAGTTACAGATACAGTATTGCCATACAAACCACCGGCCTTCTTAAAATTGCACCCGAATGGAGATTATTTGTGCAACGAAGTGCCGGAAGAATGGGTATTCGTCAGCAGGTGAAAATTTTTCTATCTGAATGGGTGGCCTCTCCCGTGACCGTTGGGCTCCTGAAACCTGTCATTTTAATCCCGCTGGCAGCTTTAAACAATCTCTCCACAGAGCAAATGGAAGCTGTATTGATCCATGAACTTTCGCACATCAAGCGATTTGATTACTTGTTGAATCTGCTGGTTCAGTTTGTGAGAACAATCCTTTATTTCAACCCCTTTGTCCGGTCATTGGTGCGGATGGCTGAACGGGAGAGAGAAACCAGCAGCGACGAAACGGTTTTGCAATTTCAATATGATCCGCACCGATATGCAGCTGCATTATTGTCTCTTGGAAGAGTAGCTGCACAACCTGCTTCATTTCTGGTTGGCGCAGGTGGAAAAATCTCATTGCTGTATCAGCGCATCGAACTGATTCTAGGGTCACCTAAAAGAAACAGGATTTCAGTTTCAGGTATTTTTTCTCAGTTCGGGATAATAACCCTTTTTGCTTTCTTACAATTTATTTTGCTGAATAGGGCTGAGCCGCTGAAGCAACACTTATCCGGCAGCAGTTTATTTATTTCATTTGTACGAGTCTCTGCCGCTGTTTCCGAAAGCGATCCGTATATGAAACAACAGGCTATTTTCGGCCTTCAGCCAAAAAGGAAAACCACAAATGGTTCCATTACAGAGACCCTGGATAATGGGAAGTATCTCCCCCGCAACAAGCAACAAAAGGATCCTTTGCACAATGTAGTAGCAGCCAGTATGGTTACAATCCCAGAAACAGTACTGACTGTATCAGAAGAACAAATAGTGCAGGACGCAATACAATCTGTTAAGAAAATTTCTGAAACCATTCAGTGGCAGCAATTGGAGCCGGAGCTTGCAGATGCATTCGTAAATAAGGAAAAAGAAATACTGAAATCTGCATTACAGGAAAGGCTAGAGCAGGAAAACTGGGCGTTATTAGAACACAAAATCCGCCTCTCCTTTGACAAAATTGATTGGGCATCCGTGCAGCCAAGGCTATGGGATGCTGTTCAAAAAATTAAAACGGACAGCATGCTTCAGATCAGCTCTGAGCATTTGATGAACCTGGCTTCACTTCAGCAGCAACTTGAATATAATTCACAAAAGGGATTTCCTGATTCTGAACTGACGCTAAAAGTTCTGAAGGATAAACAAATCCGTCTTCAGACAGAAATAAAGCGGTTGAAAAAAATATCCGCAAAGAAGATCGTAAAACTCTAAACACCGCATTAATAACATCTGGGACAGGCCTCGCTGTATTTATTCCCAATCAGGAAACCAAATACCATTTCATGAGTTCCGTTGTTATAAGGGCTCAAAATATTTTGTTTTACAGAACGGTCGTACGAATAACTGACATTAAATGTATTGCTGACGTTGAGGCCCAGCATGCCTGCAAATCCATCCTGGTAGCGATAGCTTCCTCCCAGCCAGAGAAGATCCCGGAACTGAAGTTTCAGGTTAGCTT
The DNA here is from genome assembly GCA_964473035.1 of uncultured Chitinophaga sp. GTDB lineage: Bacteria > Bacteroidota > Bacteroidia > Chitinophagales > Chitinophagaceae > JJ008. The sequence goes on along the minus strand of CAYYMK010000001.1, from coordinate 45,480 downwards.
CCGGCTGAAATTCTTTCAGTGAACTGCCTTTGATATACTTTACCATTACAGAGGGTACTGCATTGATGTCATCTGTGAGGAGAAACCTGTACCCGGCTGTAAGAAACAAGTGTGGCACAAACCGGCTTTTTGTCAAAATTGCGGTATTATCATCCACAAAGTCTATGGTCTGGGGAATCACCTGCTGCACTGCAAAGCCAACAAAGTAATCACGGGAATACAGCCACAATCCCGCCGACATGGTAGGTTTGATTTTTGTGAGCTCCCTGGTGAGACCCGACCCGGTTGCCGGATCATACGGATCTCCTGACCCGCTGAAGTCATGCTTGGACCGATCCAGGCTTACTTTTGTAATTCCTGCTGATAACCCACCGGATAAATTTGTTGTTGGATTAATACCCAGATGATAGGCATATGATGCTGTAGCAGTAAAAAAACTAAAACTGCCGGTACGGTCATTCATAATCGTAAGACCAACTCCATGATGTGGCTCTGCAGCAGTGTAATTTTCCCAATAATATTTACCCCTTGGATTTTCACCGGGTACCCTGAACGAAGTGGATGATAACCTGTAATCTTTTTTGCCGATAGGGCCGTGTACTGACAAATAGGTAGTTAATGGAGCTCCGTTAATGCCCACCCACTGGTCACGGACAGACATTTTAAGATCTGTATAATTATCAATTCCAGTGATGGCCGGGTTGATGATAAAAGGATTGACAACGTACTGGGTATAATGCGGTTTCTGCTGGGCAATTGCAGCTACTGACAAACTCATCAATAAGCAGAATAATAATTTCATTTTCATAATTTACCTTATAATTTCCACATAACCGGTGATCGGTTTTCTTCCGTTTTTTGGATTCACAACATAGTAATAAGTGCCTACAGGTGCATCTTTGCCATTGATTTTGCCATCCCATGGAGTTGCATAACCCACAGAGCGGAATACCAGTTGACCATACCTGTTTACAACTTCTACCGTGCATCCTGGATAGGTTTCCAGGTACTTAATTTCCCAGATATCATGCACCCCGTCTCCGTTGGGGCTGAAAATATTCGGAATGTCAGGCTTCTTCAGCACTTTGATAAACACATCGTCACTGTCACTGCATCCCTTGTCTGTTGTTACAGTCAGGATGTAAGTAATATCATCGGGCGGAGTAGCCACAGGTTCTGCAATATTCGGGTTACTTAAATATGTGGCCGGGCTCCATGAATATGTAACAGGCATTGAAGCGTTCTGTGAAGGCGTCAAAGTGACCTGGCCACCCTCCAGCATAAGTTTGTCTGGCCCTGCATTCACTGGCGGATAAGGATTAATGGAAACTGTTTTAAAGGCAATGGTACTCTTACACCCAAAACTATTGATGATATAGTGCTTCACTGAATATTGCCGTGGCAATGCATAAGTATAATTGAACGATTGATTGCTTTCTGAGTTTCCGTCATCCATATCCCAATGCCAGGAAACAATGGAACCATCCAGTGGGTTGCTGGTACTGGTAAAGCGAACATCGCCTCCAACACAAACATCCACTTTATCCGTTGTAAATGATCCTGCCGGTTCCGGATGTATCGTGTTCACAATAATTGTTGTGTCATGTATACATCCGGCCCCTGTAGTAACCTGCAGGTTTACATTGAATGGGCCGGTAGAAACATAAGTATGAGACGGATTTGAACCGGTTGATGTATTCACAACGCCACTTCCCGGATCTCCAAAATTCCATAGATAGGAGAAAGAAGACTGTGTCCCGTCAGGAATGTTGGAAGCATTTGTGAAAGGAACATCAGCATTGGGTAGGCAACTTGCAGCGGGGAAAGTAAAATTAGGCCTGGCAAGAGGCTTGACATCCACTGGTATTATTTTTTCAGTGCTGACACAACCGTTGCTGGTTACAACCCTGAGTTTTACCTGAAATGTTCCCCACCCGGAAAAACTGTGCGTAAATGGAACTCCTGAACTCTGAATCACAACAGGCGTTCCATCAGAAAAGTCCCACTGCCATTGGGTCAGTGTTCCTTCCGTTGCTGTTGAAATATCAGTAAAAGTCACAGGTTGCCGTTCACATACAGGTGCGCTTACCGTAAAGTCAGCTGTAGCTGGTTCCCAAACCTTGATCGTTTGCGTCAAACTATCCACGCATCCTGCAGCTGATGAGGTGTACAGATATTTTATAGTATGAGTGCCCGGGCCGGCAATAGAAGGAGTAAAAAGTCCACCCGGTGTGACTCCAGGGCCGCTATACATTCCCGATCCCGGTACGCCTCCTGTTTCGGTTGCCTGGGTAATCTGGTAGGGCGTTGCATCGAGGCAAATCGGTGGGATGGGATTAAACTGAACTTTTGGAGCAGCATTGACCGTAATATTAAACAATGAGTCATCAACGCATACCCCACCGGAATAAGCCCGGTAGCGAATGGTAAAAGATTTGGTCAGCGGATTCTGGAAATTAGGGTACAGGTGTTTGTAAATTTTTCCGGTATAGGGTAATGGGTCTGTATCGTATACTCCTGGCAGGCCTGCATTATCCCAGTAAATTTCCACTTTTGTAATAGTCCCGGGAAATACCGTAGAAGCTTCAACAATCGAAATAGAATCATTAGCACACAATGCGGAGAGATTCTGTACAGTAAACCCTGCTTGCGGATAACTTCCGTTTACAAACACAGACTGATCTATTGTATCCTTACAGCCCCTGTTTGTAGTGATCATAAGGCGCACATTATAAGAACCAACGGCTGTATAGCTATGCTGGGGATTTTGTAGCGTAGATGTACCGCCATCGCCGAAATCCCATGACCATGACACAATATTGTCAGGAACTGGTACAGAACTGGTATCGGTAAATTGCGCATATGTATCATTCAGGCAAACTTCGGGAATGATAAAACCGGCAGCTGGTTTATCATAGATTGTAACAGGTGTTACCGAATTTATACTGATACATCCTTTGTCAGTCGTCACAACGAGGGTCACATTGTATGTTCCGGCAGCACCATAAGTATGGGTTGGATTTTGAAGCGTAGAAGTACCTCCATCGCCAAAATCCCATGACCAACTAATTATATTTCCTGAATTGGGAACTGATAAATCTGTAAATGAAATCACTCCAAACTCACAGGAAGGAGTGCTGGAACTGTAGTTTGCCGTAGGCAAGGCATTCACAAGTATCGTTCCGGTTGCAGATGTTTGCACACATGTGCCTGTTGTCTGCACTATATATGTAAATAACCCGGATGCGGATGGTGAGCCACCGATGGTAAATACTCCGCCTGCAAAAGATCCAGTGACACCTGCAGGTAAACCACTAACTGTTGCCCCGCTTCCACCACCACCAATGTTATAGGAGATAGCTGTAATGGCAGAGTTCATACATAACTCCTGTGCATCAGTACCCGGCGCAGAGGAAAGAGCAATAGTTGCATCGGGATTTACTGTTATTGTACCGGTTGCAGTTGGGTTCACACAAGGGCCGGTAGTATTGACTGTATAAGTGAATGGGCTTCCCAGCACTGAAGTTGGTGATCCTGAAATACTGATCACGCCGCCTGCATATGTGCCTGTTATCCCTGGTGGTAATCCGGTCACATTACCGCCGGTTCCGCTACCACCTACTGAATAGGTAATTGTAACGATTGCTGTATTAATACAAACAGATTGATTATTTGTTCCTGGTGCAGATGTAAGGCTTAAGGTTCCATCGGGTGTTACCGTAATAGTTCCTGTAGCCGAAGGTGTGATGCATGGGCCGGTAGTTAACACAGTATAATTGAATGTGCCACTAACGGTTGGGGTGCCAGTAATGCTGATCATACCGCCTGCATAAACACCTGTGACACCAGCAGGCAGACCCGTTACGCTTCCTCCTATGCCACTACCGCCAACAGTATATGTAATTGCAGCAATAGCCGCATTAATACAAACAGTTTGGTTATCTGTACCCGGAGCAGATGATAATGTAACAGATCCATCCTGCGTTACAGTTATTGTCCCCGTTATTGTAGGATTCACACAAGGCCCGGTAGTAGATACTGTGTACGTAAACGTACCGCTTACTGTTGGCGTACCAAATATAGATATAACACCGCCTGCATAAGAACCGCTGACGCCGGCAGGAAGTCCTGATACACTGCCGCCGTTGCTGCTGCCACCTACTGCATAAGTAATATTCGTTATTGCCGTATTGATGCAGACCGTCTGGTTATCAGTACCAGGGGCCGATGACAAGCTAACGGTGCCATCGGGTGTTACCGTAATTGTTCCTGTAGCAGAGGGAGTGACACAGGGGCCTGTTGTTACTACGGAATAATTAAATGTGCCGCTCACAGAAGGTGTCCCGGAAATTGTAATCACAGCACCTGCAAATACTCCTGTTACTCCGGCAGGCAGTCCGGACACACTACCTCCAGTGCCACTTCCCCCCACAGAATAAGTAATATTCGAAATTGCAGTATTGATACAAACGGTCTGATTATCCGAACCAGGTGCTGATGATAAAGTGATGGTACCATCCTGTGTTACTGTAATGGTACCGGTTGTTGTGGGGTTTACACAAGGCCCCGATGTTGAAACTGTATACGTAAACGTACCACTAACAGTGGGCGTACCAGTTATGGTAATGATACCTCCTGCATAAGAACCACTCACGCCGGCAGGTAGTCCTGATACACTGCCACCATTGCTGCTGCCCCCCACTGCATAAGAAATATTGGTAATTGCAGTGTTGATACAAACGGTCTGGTTATCTGTTCCAGGGGCAGAAGAAAGAAAGACTGTGCCATCATCCTGCACAGTAATGGGAAAAGTAAACAAGGTACTTTCACAGCCAGTACTTGTTTCAACCCTTAATGTGGCATTATAAGTGCCTGGAGTTATATAGGTATGTACTTCATTCGTACTGGTATTGCGTACAACGACAGGAGATCCATCGCCAAAATCCCATGTCCATTGGGCCAGCATGGACGTTCCGGCAGCAGTGGACAGGTCTGTAAATGTGACGGGCACATTTGGACAAACCGGATTTGCAACGGAAAACTGAGCAGTGGGAAGCGGATCCAGGTTTACCGTATGTGTTACTGTGTCGGCAAGACAGCCAACATCGGTAATCAGTGTATATTTTACGGCATACGATCCGGGTGCTGCATATGTATGTGAGGGGTTATTCACATTGCTGGTATTTCCATCGGCAAAATTCCAGAATCTGCTGATGACGGGACGCCCGGAAGTATTTGAATTATCAAAGAAATCAACCGGTGAATTAAAACAGCCATTGGTATTAAAAGTAAAGTCAGCAACAGGAGGTTCAAAGACCTCCAGGTCAAAGTCTATTTCCTGCAGGTTTCCACAACCATCTGGTGTCGGGTTTGTGGCGATAACTTTGATGGGGTATGTGCCAATCGAAGTCACTGAATAGGTACGTGGAAGCCGATACTGGTATATGGTACGGCCGGCAACAATCCAGGATGAATCTGCAACCGGGTTTAAAAGCGTTGTATCAACAAATCCCATCGCATTCAGCAGGGGGCCGAAAACCCAGTCAATTTGTGTTGGCTGATACGGAAATACCATGGACAACTTAAATGGTGTACTGCGGCATGTTGCAGGGAAATTAACTGTGCCGTGCAGGTTTTTGATATTTACGAACTGAAAAAGATCTCTAATATTTGTACCGGCGTTATATCCGTATGTTTCATAATTTCCGTAACCATATGCAATAGCATTGAATCCGGAGTCCGAAAAAATCTGGTGTTGCCCTGATGTCACTGCGGTAAACAGGAATGAGTAGGCCGGATCGCTCGGATGCGGAACAAAAGCCGCTGGCGGAATGGGTACTCCGTCAAGGGTAAAAGAGGTCAGGGCAGTACCGCTGTTTTTTATAACAACATTGATATAGTGCTGGGTAATACTATAATTAGGGGTGGCATTCCACAAAACCTTGTTGATATTTTGCTCCACAGGGCTCAGGTAGATCACTTCCGGATCGCCTGGTGAACCATTTGAGCAATGCCCCTGGGATGTGATATACTGCGACACCATGATTGGTTTATCGGCCTCAAACAGGTGAGGAATATTGGTGGGGCCAATTTCATAATAAAAATTGTTGGTCAAAGGCACAGCAATGGGTGCACCATTATGTGTCACCACAGTGGAAGGGTCTGATACACATACTCTGTAAAATCCATAAGACATATTGGGCGATGTCGGGGTTGTCAGATACTTTTTTCCCCATGCCGCCTTGGGCATGGCCTGCACCATATAGTTATCGGATGAAGCAGCAGCTCCTGTGCAGGTAATACTAATTCTTCCGCTCCCTGAGAATACCCCAATTTTTTTACAGCCTGAACCATTGTTTCTGCTTCTGATAACAGAACCAGACAAATCAACCCCGGAATTGCCAGAATAAGTACCCATAACATTATAAATCTGGCCCTGTGTCAGTGTAAGAGTATAGGTGCTTCCTGCAATCCATCCTGCCACCGTGTTTGCCGAAGGAGTGATTTCAACTGTTGTTGTTCCGGTATCTGCTGCAACTACATAAAACCAGCAATTGGCAGCCCCTGTATTTGAAATATTCGTGTAATTAACCGAATAATATTCTTTACCCAGCGTATTTGTTGGATATAAAATTGTTGCACCCGATACGTTTTGATTATAAATATGGGCATAGGCAACAATTCCTTTATCGCTGGTAATATGGATTCCGTTGTTGGAATAACCCTCTGCCATCAATCGTGAATCCTGTGGGCCGGTTTTGGGAATCGGGGCCGATGTGACCACAGAGCCGGCCGGTACAAAATAGTTCTGAACATAACCATTTGCCGGAATGGAAACTGTTACATTGGAGTTTTGTTCGGCTGCAAAATATAAGACCATCTGCTGCCCGTTTCCAGTAGTCATAACCTGATGATAGCCATAGCCTACCCAAAAATCCTTTCCTTTATTTGAAAAATCCTGAGCAGATGCAATGCTGCTGAATAGTACTGATAGTACCAGGGTACATGGAATACAGAGTTTTCTCATTGAGTCCAATTCTGATTATACAGAAAGTGGCGACTAATTTAATCAATATTGCTGAAAATACGAATCAGGGGGCACGGAAAACTACGCATTGTGGAAATTTTTTTTCCGAAAGGATGCTACGCATAAAAAAATAGAATTATTCCAAGCAAAGAAACTGGCATTGACACCGTAATTCTACGTTGTCCCTTTCTAGATAATCTAAAGAAAGGGTTCATTTCATATTAGGCAAATTTGAAATTATTCCTACATTGATAATTTATACATTGACAATGGGATATTTTTCATTGAAAATCTTCTTGTTACAAGAAACATTTTCATTGTTTTCTCTAGAAGAATTATGCTTGATTTCATCAATAATAGAGTACAATATATTGACTGATTTAATTTATATAAAATACTTTAATTAGCTGCATATCATTTAATTAGCTAATTATTTAGATGCGAAATATTTTTGTACTTGTTTTGGATTCGGATTGCAACATTTTTTAGTACTCAATAGACAATTCTGATACGCCATCATTGCAGGTTTTATTGTTTTTCCCTTGGTCTGGGGTGCCCTCCCCCATCTTCATACTTTTTGCAGGCCGGGGGAAGGCGGTTATAAGCATCTTCAGCTGCCAGTACGTCATCAGCATCATACCCGCAATTGGCAATGTAAGCCTTTAGCTCCTCGCTGTTGATTCTGTCGGTTACGTATTTAACACGGGTTTCGCCTTTTTTAAAATTCACTGTGATCTCCATAACCCCATCATAAGGCTTCACATAAGCCTCGATTCGCTTCTTGCAATTTTCGCACAGTGCATTAGGTGTCTTTATCACAATGATCTCAACTGGTTTTACCTGTGCCATTCCTATTCCCATTAAAAAGCTCAGGCAGAAAATAGCCATTAAAAACTTTCTTGCGTTTTTCATTTTGATTTTTTTTAAAAAAATTCGGGTTGAAGGTATCCTCATTCCATGCCTGTCCTTTACGAAGTACCCTTGCCCCAATTTACGGGATCGTTTCTCCAGTTCTGTAAAATGGCAATCTGATCATCTCTGATAAAGTTTCTTTCCAAAGCCAGATCCAGCAGCGCATCATAGCTGGTGAGTGAATAGAAAGGTAATCCCGCCTGATCGAAATTTCTTGTGGCCTCTGTAAATCCATACGAAAAGACCGAAACCAGTCCGGCTACTTTAAGACCATTTTCCTGAAGAATTTTTGCAACCAGCAGACTGCTTTTTCCGGTTGAAATCAGGTCTTCTATCACAACCACGCCCTGCCCCGGTACAAAATACCCTTCTATCTGATTTCCCAGTCCATGCTCTTTTGGTTTTGGTCTCACATAAATAAACGGAAGATTAAGATGATCTGCTGCCATTGCACCCCATGCAATTCCAGCAGTAGCCACTCCGGCCAACAAATCGGCATTCGGGAATTTTTTGGATACGAGCTGGCATAAACCATCCCGGACCAGTTTGCGGACATCAGGAAATGACAAAACCATCCTGTTATCACAGTAAATCGGGCTTTTCCACCCGCTGGCCCAGGTAAACGGATTCTCCGGACTCATCTTTATTGCACGAATCTCCAGCAATTTTCCGGCTATCATTTTTGCATCTGTCATACTTCAAAGGTACATGCTGTCCGGCAAAACGAAATATGCGAAACAGTCAGGTAACAGTGCTTTTTTTTATTACTACATTAAATGTCACCTGACTTGTTGCCTGGAAATAAAATGACTCATTTTATGTAACTTGTTCTGCAGTCAGTTATGTTTATTAAAATCTTCTTTGGCGAAAAGCCCTTGTTTCTTTGTGATGCGGTTGATGAAACCATTCTGCCCTATATACAGCATGATGGTGCCTTGTTCATTGACGAACTGAATAGCCGTACTGTGAAAACCATGATACAGGAAATGCAGCAGGATCATGTAAAAGCAGGTGTTTTTTATCACACGGACCTGGTGGGATTAAAAAAATTATTCTGGAAAAAATTTACCGTCATCCTGGCCGGAGGTGGTGTTGTAGAGAATGAATACGAGGAAATTTTACTCATTTTCCGCCGCGGGAAGTGGGACCTCCCGAAAGGAAAAATAAACCCCGGAGAGAGCATCGAAGCATGTGCACTTCGGGAAGTAGAAGAAGAAACAGGATTACAGCAAGCCGTTTTATCACAGCTCTTATTGATTACTTTTCATACATATCATGAAGGAGCGAGATTTATCCTGAAAGAATCTCATTGGTTCAAAATGAATTCTGTTGGGGTGCAGTCATTACAGCCCCAGGTATCGGAAGAAATATATGACCTACGTTGGATAAGGAAAAAGGAGCTGGAGCATTTCATCCCGCTGGTTTACCCCTCGGTGGCTGATGTAATTAAACAAATTCTTTTTTCTGAAAGTAAATAATTGCACTCTTCTTCCTTTTTACAGGCTTCGGGCTACCATTTCCGGCAAAAAAGGAGAAGCATCTCCGCCATTGCAAATGATGTCCCGGACAATTGTAGAAGCTACTGAAGTATATTTTGGTTCCCCGGTCAAAAAAATGGTTTCGATTGTTTTGTCAAGTGTCCGGTTGGCATCGGCAATAGTTTTTTCGTACTCAAAATCACTCACGTATCGAATACCCCGCAAAATAAACCGGGCGCCGATTTTCCTGCAAAAATCTACCGTGAGTCCTTCGTAAACGGCACCTTCCACCCTTTTCTCAGTCTTATAAATCTCGCTGATCCATTGTACCCTTTTTTCTGCCGGAAACATCGGTGCTTTTGAAGTATTCAGTCCAATACCAACCACAATTTTATCAAAAAGAGGCAAAGCCCGGTTGATGATATCTACATGTCCGAGTGTAACTGGATCAAAAGTTCCGGGAAACAGGCAAATACGCATAGGTGGCTTTGTTACTTAAGAATTGTTGATTTCCAAAATTAACATTGTGAGGCAAAATTCCAGTCAGGACTGGTTTCTGCCTGAAAGCAGATACAAGACTGCCATTCTGACTGCAACGCCGTTTTCTACCTGTTGCAAGATAATAGATTGTTTGCTGTCTGCCACATCACTATCAAGTTCTACCCCCCGGTTGACCGGGCCCGGATGCATAATGATAATCTCACTGGAAAGGCTATCGAGCAGCTTTCGGCTGATTCCGTAGGCGATATTATACTCTCTTAAAGAAGAAAAAAGCACCTGGTTTTGCCTTTCCAATTGTATGCGAAGAACATTGGCTACATCACACCACTCCAGCGTTTCTTTCAAATGATGGCTGACCTGTACCCCCCATGCATCCGCTGCATATTTTGGGATCAGTGTGGGAGGGCCGCAGACGGTTACTTCGGCACCCATTTTTTTCAGGAGCCAGATATTACTTTGCGCCACCCTGCTGTGCATGATATCGCCGATCAAAGCCACTTTTTTCCCAGCTAAAGTTCCCGTTTTTTCCTGTATGGAAAAAGCATCTAGCAGGGCCTGGGTGGGATGTTCATTGATGCCATCTCCGGCATTGATGATTGCAGCAGGTATATGGCGGGCAAGAAAGTGTGGTGCTCCGCTGGCACTATGCCGCATGACCACCATGTCGACTTTCATGCTTAAAATATTGCGAACGGTATCGAGCAGAGTTTCACCTTTTGCGGCAGATGAAGTGGATGCCGCAAAATTGATAGTATCGGCACTGAGTCTTTTTTCTGCAAGTTCAAAGGAAAACCGGGTACGGGTAGAGTTTTCATAAAAAAGATTCACAATTGTGACATCCCGCAGTGACGGTACCTTTTTGACCGGTCTTTGTAAAACTTCTTTGAATTGCTCCGCGGTGGAAAGAATCAGAGATATATCTTCCTGTGTGAGGTTTTTAATGCCCAGCAAATGTTTTGTGGATAGTTGCATTAAAAGGCGAAGTTATAGGAAACCCATGAAATAAAAGAATTTAACGTTAAGCAACTGGCAGCAAAACAATTTCCCCGTTTACCAGCTTTACCTTATCTGTTTTCTTTGTAACGACTGTTGTGCCTGTATAATCTGGCTGAATGGGCAATTGGCGGTGTTCTTTTCGGTCAATCAGCACACAAAGCTCCACCTTTGCCGGACGGCCAAAATCCAGCAACGCATCCAATGCAGCTTTGATGGTGCGCCCTGTAAACAGAACATCATCAATTAATATCACAATCTTATTTTCGATATTAAAGTGCATGTTCATCGTGTCGGGTGTCAGGATTTCCTTGCGAATATCGTCCCGGTAAAAGGTGATATCCAGTTGCCCGTACTGTACCGGTTTATCGTTTGTTAATTTCTGAAGACTATTCATAATACCTGCCCCCAGTACAGCCCCACCCTGCTGAATGCCGGCGAAAATCACATCTTCCAATTCCGGGTGCCTGCCCAGTATTTGAGCGGCCAGTTCATTGATGGCATTGTGCAATTGGGATGAAGATAACAAGACCTGCATCATTTTTTTTTGTGAAGATACTATAATAAAAAATCGGGCAAATATCCCGGCTTTTCTTCTATTCAAAATTCATGTCCTTTCTTCTTTTAACTCCTTTTCCCGGGAAAATATTAATATCCGGTCAATTTAAGTAGGTGGGTGTATTGCATTTCTGTTCTGACCATTCAGAAACAGAGTTCACCGGAAATATTCGGTTTTCACACTAAAATAAAGATACAGTTACAGTTCCAGCTTTCTTCAGGCATGCTACGAAATGTGCTTATAGATATACAAACACATATGAAAATAAACTATTTTTTAATGATCATAATGCCGTGTACAACTGTTGACATGCTGCTGAAAATTTCACAACAAAATACCCTGTCTGAAAATAAATAATCAGGTGACAGAGTATTTTTTCTGATGACCGGTGTCAGGTCATGCAATTCCTATAAAAGGGTAAAAGAAATTATTATTCCTTTTCGCTCTTTTTCTTTCCTTTCAGAGTATAGGTAAACCCTACCTGAAATACACTATTGAAGCCATTCCAGTATTCATCTTTACCAATATCAGTGATTCCGAAATTATACCTGGCATAAAAACCTGCGCCAGATTTTGTTTCATAGCCAGTTCTGGCACAAAATGCAATATCGGACCCTTTAATATTGTCCTTTATGTCTTCCTCATCGCCATCTTCCTTAAATTTTGCACAGGTATTGATCCCAAATTGCGGCCCGGCACCTAAATAAAAGCCTGATGTAAAATTATAACGGGCGATGAAGGAAAGGTTGATATAGCTTAGAATATACTTTTCGGTATAATCTTCTCCACCACCTGACCCCTTATACGTTATCCCCTGAGTAGAATAATACAATTCTGGCACCACGCAAAAATTGTCAGAAACTTTCACTTTGTAGAATACACCTGCATGCATTCCAAATAAACATTTTTCATCTTCATGATCCCAATCTTCGCCACGGACGGTGCTCATGTTGACGCCAGCTTTAAAACCGAACTGCGCCTGTACCGTAATTGCAAAAATTACAATTGCACAGGTAAATAATAATTTTTTCATGTACAATGGTTTTTGGTTAAAAAAAATGATTCACTTTTTTACAAAGAAATATAAAAAAAAAGGAAAAAAGCCAAATTTAAATCAACAAGCGGTAAAAATCACCCATATGGGGGGGGGGGTAACCTGAAATCACTCTTCCTTCATAAACGGATACCGGTATTCCACCGGCGGGTGAAATGTTTCTTTAATCGTTCTTGCACTCAGCCAACGATATAGGTTGAGGATGCTGCCTGCTTTATCGTTGGTGCCGCTTCCTCTAGCTCCGCCGAAAGGCTGTTGTCCGACTACTGCGCCGGTCGGTTTGTCATTGATGTAAAAATTACCTGCAGCATTTTTTAATTTGTTCGTGGCCAGATCCACCGCGATCCTGTCTTGTGCAATCACTGCTCCAGTCAGTGCATAGGGAGATGTTGCGTCAACCAGTTCCAATGCTTTTTCGAACTGATTGGCAGGATAGATGTACACAGTCAACACAGGCCCAAAAATTTCCTCACACATGGTCACATATTTTGGATTTTTCGCCTGAATCACGGCGGGTTGAATAAACCAGCCTTTATTGCTGTCGCATTTCCCACCTACCCAGACTTCTGCACTGCTGTCATTTCTCGCCTGGTCAATGTAACGCCTGATGTTGTTGAAACTTTTTTCATCAATCACGGCATTGATAAAATTGGTAAAATCTTCCGGACTACCCATTTTAAAATTCTTCACCCCGGCAATCAGCTTCCTTTTCACTTCTTCAGCAATATTTGATGGTAGATAGGCTCTGGAAGCGGCAGAGCATTTCTGTCCCTGGTATTCAAATGCACCACGCAATAGTGCAGTGACCACCACATCCGGGTCAGCGCTTTTATGGGCCAGCACAAAATCTTTTCCGCCTGTTTCACCTACAATGCGGGGGTACGACCTGTACTGAGCCATATTTTTACCGATCGTTTCCCACATATTATTAAACACGCCAGTGCTGCCGGTAAAATGAACTCCTGCAAATTCACGATGATTGAAACATACCTGTCCTACGGTAGGACCATCCACATAAATCAGGTTGATGACTCCATCGGGTAATCCGGCTTCTTTTAGAACCCGCATAAACATCTGTGCTGAATAAATCTGGGTATTGGCACATTTCCAAACCACAACATTACCGCACATGGCAGCAGAGGTTGGCAGGTTTCCCCCTATTGCTGTAAAATTGAATGGCGTTACCGCCAGTACAAATCCTTCAAGCGGGCGGTATTCCATTCGGTTATGCATTCCCGGGCCGCTGATGGGCTGCTGCTTATAAATTTCGCTCAAAAAATGAACGTTGAACCTTAAAAAGTCAATGATTTCACAAGCTGCATCAATTTCTGCCTGGAAAACGTTTTTACTCTGCCCCAGCATAGTAGTCCCATTCATATACGGGCGGTACCGGCCGGCAATGAGCTCAGCTGCTTTCAGGAAAATATTTGCCCGGTTTTCCCAACTCATTTTTTCCCAGCTTTCTTTTACAGCCAGAGCTGCATCTACAGCCTGTTGTACATGTTTTTCCCCACCAGCATGAAAATACCCCAGCGTATGTTTGGTTTCATGTGGTGGATGTATTGCAATTTTTTTATTCGTCCGGACTTCTTTTCCGCCGATGTACATAGGTATATCAATTTCCTGTGCTTTTAGTTCAGCCAAAACTTCTTTCAATTTTTTCTTTTCAGGGCTTCCCGGGGCATAGGAAAGAACCGGTTCGTTGACCGGCATCGGGTAAGAAAATGTTCCGATACTCATAAATTGTGTTTTATACAAAAGTAAACTTAATCTTTCCTTTTATGGTACCCATTATCACACTTCACTTTCCTTCTCACTCATGAGATATGCTTTAATGAACCCATCCAGGTCTCCATCCATGACCGGCTGCACATTGCCTGTTTCAAAATCTGTACGGTGGTCTTTGATCATTTTATAGGGATGAAATACATAACTACGGATCTGGCTCCCCCACTCAATTTTTTTCTTCCGGGCATTGGCAGCATCTTTGGCTTCATTCCTTTTCCTCAATTCATCTTCGTACAAACGGCTTTTCAGCATTTGCATGGCTTTTTCCCTGTTGCCCAATTGTGTCCGCTCAGTCTGGCATACCACAACAAGCCCCGTTGGAATATGCGTCAGCATCACTTTCGTTTCTACTTTATTGACATTTTGACCTCCGGCACCCCCGCTTCTGGCTGTTTCCATTTTCACATCGGCATCTTTCAGATCAATATGTATGGTATCATCTACCAGAGGGTACACAAATACAGAAGCAAATGAAGTATGTCTTCTTGCATTACTGTCGAAGGGTGAAATACGAACCAGGCGGTGCACACCGCTTTCTGCTTTTAAAAACCCGTAGGCAAATTCGCCGTCAAACTGAAGAGTGCAGGTTTTAATGCCGGCACCATCGCCCCATACCCAATCCAGTTCTGTAACCTTCCAGCCTTGTTTTTCCCCATACATCCGGTACATACGGGCAAGCATCTCGGCCCAGTCCTGACTTTCGGTGCCCCCTGCACCCGAATTAATTTGAAGCACAGCAGGCAATTCATCTTCTGGTTCATTCAATGTAGCCTTGAATTCAGCATCATCCAGCATTTTCAGAGCCGCATCGTATGCAAATTTTGTTTCTTCTTCCGTAGCATCCCCGGCCTTCCAAAAATCATATAATACAGAAAAATCTTCGACTGCAGTATGGGTTTGTTCATAAAGCTTTACCCAATACTCATTCACCTTTATTTCCTTCATGATTGTAGTGGCCCGTGCATTATCATCCCAAAAACCGGGGCTGAGGGAAAGTTGCTTATCGTTATCTATTTTTGAAAGGCGGTTTTCGACGTCAAAGAAACCTCCTTATCCCGGCAATGCGGGACCGCATATCCTGTAATTTTTCTTGTGTCATAGTGCTGCAAAGATAGGTGAATAAAGTTAAGCGTTGAGCGCTGAAGGCCTGTAAGCGAATAAATGTAGCTCCCAGTGGGCTTGCCCCTGGGAGCTACATTTGATTAGATTTCGTACTTATTAGTTGAACTCAGTGATAACTTAAAAGGCTTTTTTCTCCTTTTCTGTACCGGGTTTTGTTTGAGCCAGATTTTGCTGATAGATCATATCACCCATGACCTTAATAGCCTGATCAAGGTAAATATCTTTGCGTAAGTTTTTAATCCACTGCTCAAACCTTTCTTGTTTGGCTTTGTCATTCTCCCATTTGTTTACCTCCTTTGGCAAGGGCTGAACGTCTAAATCTGATTTTAATTTAAGTAAGGATTCCAGTTGCTTTACAGTGGCACGGATTTCCTTTAATTTCTGAGTGTACTGGTCAATGTTCATTGGGAACACCTTGTCGTTATGCACGGACAACCAATCTGTGTTTTCTTTTATCAGCTGAAAACTGTTATCGTCCTTTAAGCGTTGAGCTGCCATTTGCTGAATCGAAGCAATGTCAAAGCCAGGCTTCCAGGTTGAGTAGTTGGCTTTTGCTATTTCGTCCCAGGGCAGTGCATCTTCATTATCTTTTTCTTTCACTTTAAGGTACTCCAGGTTATTAGGCAGAATAATATCCGATTGCACACCTTTCAGTTGGGTGGATCCTCCGTTGATGCGATAAAATTTCTGCAGAGTGAGTTTCACCGTGCCTAGATCTGAATTACCCATGGAAAAACCAGTTTCAGTATCCAATCCAATATTTCTTTGAACCGTACCTTTTCCATAAGTTGAAGTACTTCCCACAATGACCCCCCGCTTATAATCCTGTATGGCTGCTGCAAAAATTTCCGATGCTGATGCACTGAACTCATTAACCATTACTGTCAGTGGACCACTGTACAGTACATTTCTGTCTTTGTCCTTTAAGACGGTTGGTTTGTTGTCTCTGTCTTTAACCTGAACCACCGGCCCTTCCTCAATAAAAAGGCCTGCCATTTGTACCACATCATACAAAGATCCTCCACCATTATTACGCAGGTCGATGATGATACCATCCACTTTTTCCTCTTTCAGCTTGGTAACCTCTTTGGCTACATCTACATAACTCCTGTTTCCGGAGGGTCGGTCAAAATCGGCATAGAATTCCGGCAGATATATATATCCTATCCTGGAACCATTGTTGGCGACAATGGCGCTTCTCGCAAAAGTTTCGTCCTGAACGATTTCATCCCTGATAATGGAGACAGTTTTGAGGGAACCATCTTGTTTTTTTATTGTCAGCCTGACTTCAGTGCCTTTTTTACCGCGAATAATTTTTACAGCATCGGTCACTATAAACCCAAGCAGGTCAACCGGCTCACCAGAACCCTGTGCTACTTTCAGAATGATGTCGCCCGTTTGAATCTCGCCCGATTTCCATGCCGGGCTGCCAGTCAGTACACTTGCGATTTTAATATTGCCATCATCGTACTGCAGAGAAGCTCCGATACCAAAAAACCTGCCGCTCATTTCTTCATCGAAGTAGCGTTTATCAACCGGGGGAAAAAATTCAGAGTGCGGGTCCATTGTCGTTGTGATGGTATTGACAAAGAGTGTAAACTTATCATCATCGCTGAATTTATGACGGTACCTGTCAAAGGTTCTGTCCATCAGTTTTTTGATACGATCCCTTGCATCTTGTTCCAGTTCTGCATCGGATTTTACAAGAAATCCTTCTTTTCCCCTGTTCTTTTCACGGTTTTCAATAAGTTCCGCATAGCGTTCGAGTACCTGGAATTTCAATTTCTTTCTCCATCTTTCTTTCCGTACAGCTTCCGAGTCTGGAAATTTCAATTTGCTGCCATCCAGCTCCACAAATTCGCTGGTCGTAAATTCAAAGGGTTTCAAAAGAATATCCTGGTACAGTAAGGCAGCTTCTTCCATCCGCAGGTTGAAATTTCGTCCGGCTGCCAGGAAAAATTCCACAGGGGCGCCCTTAATCTCATCATCAATCCTGTTTTCATATTTCTTCAGGGTATTAAAATCATTCTGCATGAGAATATTCTTATCGGGGTCCAGTTCTTCCAGAAATTTTCCAAAAATCTTTTTGGAAAAAACATCGTTGATTTCCTGAGGGCTGTAATGTACTTCCGTCAGCATTCTGCCCAGCAGTTGCATTATTTTTTCATATTTGGAGGGAGGAGTTGCCTCTGGCGAACCAGTGCCCATTGTTTTAAATGCCAGGAAAACACCAGCGACAAGCATGGTCAGCAAAACAGGTAGTCTTTTCATATTGAACAGATATTTTTTAAACCCTTGCATTGTTCAAAATTAACATAAAAAGCTTGTTTTCCTTATGTCTTCATTCATTTAACAACTGTTTTTGAAGAAGGGTCTGAGTCGTATTCGTAAAATACAGGAACCCGAAATTCTGCTACTCATCAGGCTTTACTTAGCGTCACAATCAAAGGGGCCTGCCGGTTAAAAAAAACTGAAGTGTACCGCAGCCTGAATAACTGGTTTTTCCTTAATTTTGCAGGCCCTTGTTCTGCTGCAATTACAATGCAGCTCTTCATTATGGTGGTTGTAGCTCAGTTGGTTAGAGCATCAGATTGTGGTTCTGAGGGTCGTGGGTTCGAGTCCCATCAGCCACCCGGCCAACCCCGTTTCAGCAAAAAGTTGTGGACTGAGACGGGGTTTTATTATGATCAGATCAAACGGCAGCGGGCAAAGGCCGCAGTGTAAACCCTTACCTGAATCATGAATTACTGGTTGATTCTAATTCCTGTTATTTCTGCTTTTATAGGCTGGCTGACCAATTGGATTGCCATCAAGATGCTATTTCACCCCAGGAAGCCCAAAAAATTCATGGGAATCACATTCCAGGGTATTTTTCCAAAAAGACAAAAACAATTTGCTGAAAAACTCGGTCGAATTGTCAGCAGTGAATTTCTTTCTTATGCTGACATTGAGCAAAAGATCAGCAACCCGGACAATCTGCGATCTGTCATGCCTATGATTGAAACACATATTGACCAGTTTCTTCGGGTCAAACTGAGTGAAGAGCTACCAGTGATCAGTATGTTCATCGGGGATAAAACAATTGCGAAAATGAAGGCTGCTCTGATGCAGGAAATTGAATCCCTCTTTCCGGATGTGATGAAAAAATTTGCGGGCAACCTTCAGCATGAACTGGATCTGGAAAAAATAGTAACGGAAAAGGTCAGCGCATTCTCGTCTGATAAACTGGAAGAAATGCTCTACCAGATTATGTCCCGAGAATTCAGATTCGTTGAGTTGCTGGGCGCAATTATTGGATTTTTAATCGGCCTTTTACAGGTACTCATCACCCGTTTGGTGTAAATTATTCTCAGTACTGTAAAAAATGAACTTTTCCCGTTGATCGCTGTCTTTAACCTTTCATCAAAACGCAAAACAATCTCAGCAAGTTCGACAACAATCATGCGTCTAAGTTGTTCTAATTAACAAATATAAAAATGCAAAAAATCGTTTTTCTTATCCTTTGTATTTCAATAGCCAATTTGGGAAATACCCAGGTTCAAGGGCCCCCCAGGCAAATACCCAATGGAAGTTTCTATGGCAAGATTGTGGAAGCCAAATCGCAAAAACCGATTGAATTTGCGTCCATACAAATACTGCAGAGCCGGATGGACTCAGCCAGTAAAAAAATGACGGATGTTGTAATAGCGGGCATGATCACAAAAGCCAACGGGGAATTCAGGCTGGAAAATATTCCGGCAGTTGGGAAACTAAAATTATCCGTAACCATCGTCGGATTTGCAAATTACCAACAAGATATTTCGTTCGATTTAAAACCTGGCAATGGGAATCAGTCAAACCCGATGGCCGCATTGGATAAAGATCTTGGAAATATTAAAATTGAATTTGCTGAAAAAGTACTGGAAAATGTGACCGTAACTTCCTCCAAACCAGGACTGCAACTGGGTATTGACCGTAAAGTATTCAATGTCGACAAGAACCTTGTTTCGGCAGGTGGTACGGCTGTGGACATCATGCGAAATGTGCCTTCGCTGAATGTGGATCTTGATGGCAATGTAACAATGCGTAATAATACGCCACAGATATTTGTGGACGGGCGGCCGAGTACTATGAGCCTTGATCAGATCCCTGCAGATGCGATTGAAAGTGTAGAGCTCATTACAAACCCTTCAGCCAAATTTGATGCTTCAGGAGGCACCGCCGGAATCCTGAATGTGGTTTTAAAGAAAAACAAACGGGTCGGCTATAGCGGAAGCATGCGTACCAGCATTGATTCCAGAGCACGGGTCGGACTGGGAGGAGACATTAATATCCGCCAGGACAAAATCAATTTTTTTGCCGGGGCCAATCTCAACCAGCGGAAATCCATTAGTGATGGTACTACTGATCGCACAACCTTTCTGAGTACGCCAAACACATTTCTGAAACAGGAAGATTATAGTGTGTTTAAAGGTTATTTCTCATTTTTTCGCGGGGGGGTTGATTATTTCATTGATAACAGGAATACACTTTCACTTTCCGGAAACTATGCAGCAGGCGGATTTAGCCCTGTCAGTGAAAGCGATTTATACATTGACAGCTTATACCCCGTTGTAAAGTCATCTTTTTCAGAACGACTTTCTTACAGTGACAGAGATTTTAAAAATGCCGGCGCTTCACTCAGTTTCAAACACAACTTTCCCAGACAGGGAGAGGAGCTGACAGCCGATATGAATTACAACAGCAGCAAAAACAACAGCTCTAACGAAATTTCCAATAATTATTTTTCCGTTCCCGGCAATTCACTGATTGGTACTGCGAAACAACTCCAGGAAGGAAAAGGAGGTTTTGAAAACATGGTGTTCCAGGCAGATTACAGCCGGCCGCTGAATGAAAAATCAAAATTTGAAACCGGGATCAGGGCACAGATCCGGAATGTGGACAACCGCAATGATTTTTATTTTTATTCACCTTCGGGACAGCCTGTGTATAATGCTGATCTTTCTGTCTATTATACCAGCCGTGACCATGTCTATGCCGCCTATGCCACTTACAGTAATAAAATAAAAGATTTTGGTTACCAGGCAGGCCTCCGGCTGGAAAGTTCTGATTATGAAGGTAAAATTCCTGACAAAAACCAATCTTTCAATATTGAATTTCCTGTCAGCCTTTTTCCTAGTGTTTTCCTGAGCCAATCACTAAAAGGGCAGCAGGAACTGCAACTAAACTATACCCGGAAAATTAACCGGCCAGGATTTTTCCAGCTGTTTCCATTTACAGATTACTCAGATTCATTAAACATTAACCGTGGGAACCCTGACCTTAAACCGGAATTTACCACCAATATTGAACTCTCGTATCAAAAAACGTTCAAGAACAAGGATAATTTCATTGCTTCAGCTTATTACAAGTATACAAACAACCTAATTACCCGTTATCAGCAGAGGGAAACAAATCCTGTGGATAACAAGGAAATGCTTGTCAATACTTTTATCAATGCCAACTCCAGTTACGTAACAGGGCTGGAACTGATTTCCAGAAATAAGATCACAAAATGGTGGGAAACAAATGCGAATCTGAATTTATTTACATCGAAAATTAAGCTTAGCGACCCTTCCATTCCAGAACAAGATCAGTTTGCCAGCTGGTTCTTTAAATTGAACAATACCTTTAAGCTGCCATTAAACTTCACACTTCAATTTTCAGGACAATACCAGTCAAAATCTGTTTTACCCCCTGGTGGCAGCGGAAGTTCAGGTGGAGGTGGACGAGGCGGCGGTATGATGGGTGGTGGTCCCTTTGGTGCTCCAAGTGTAGCACAGGGATATACAAAGGCCAATTATTTTTTCGACTTTGGTGTTCGCTATGAATTCCTCAAAAATAAACAAGCATCCGTTTCATTCAACATCAATGATATTTTCAAAACCCGTCAGATGGAGATTTACTCAGCATCACCCGACTTTGTACAGAATGTGTACCGTGTACGGGATCAGCAGGTATTCCGGATTAATTTCAACTGGCGTTTTGGGAAATTTGATCCTAATTTGTTCAAACGCAAAAACCAACGTAACGAAAACGGGAACACAGATGACATGAATATGAACAGACCTCTTTGATAAAATCTATTGATGCGCCACGCCATGATTTTCCCCGGATAACGGGACAATCATGGCTTTTTTTATTGAAAGGCCCAGTCAACCTCTTCGTTATTTCTGCTGCGGCTCATTGCTTATATTTGAGTCTTATGGAGCCAGTAATTCATTTCGGAATCATAGGCTGCGGAAAAATTGCGCCCAGGCATGCAGTGCAAATGAAAAAGTATGGTATGTTGAAAGCAGTTTGTGATTTGGACCCGCAGCGGGCCGATCAGATGGCATCCTCCTTTGATGCAAAAGCCTATTACGATATCAGTGATATGCTGAAACAGGAAGAAACCCTGCAGGTGCTCGCCGTATGTACGCCCAACGGCTGTCATGCCGGACATTCCATCAGCGCTCTGCAGTCAGGGCTTCATGTACTGTGTGAAAAACCTCTGTGCCTCTCTGTTGCCGAAGGGAAAAAAATGATGGAGGCTGCTGCAGCAAATAGCCGCAACCTGTTTGTTGTAAAATCCACCCGCTACAACCCTGCACTGGCCGCACTAAAAAAATTACTGGAGCAGGATGCACTGGGAAAAATATATAGTTTTCAGATCAACTGCCTGTGGAACAGGCCACTTTCATATTATCAAAATTCATGGCACGGCACTCCGCTGGATGGCGGAACATTATTCACACAATTCAGCCATTACCTGGATGCGATGCTGTGGCTTTTTGGAGATGTAAAAAATATATCAGGTTTCAGAAAAAATCAGGCGCATGCCGGGGTGATCCTTTCTGAAGACAGCGGCATGCTGGCAATGGAGATGTGCAGTGGTGTGCTGGGCGGGCTTCATTGGTCGGTCAATACCTTCCGTGAAAATATGGAGGTTTCGCTGACGTTAATTGCTGAGAAAGGGCATATCCGGATCGGGGGCGGGTACATGAATGAAGTGACCTGCCAGGTAATGAATGGCATTAATTTTCCGGAAACAGAAAGAGGAACTGCCAATCAATATGGGGCATACACAGGCTCCATGAGCAATCATGAGCAGGTCTATGAAAATTTGATTCTTGCCCTGACCGACCCTAAACACCCGTTTACCCATGCTGCCGATGGCCTGAAAACAGTTGAACTGATAGAACGGATCTATGCAACCGTTTCATTATCCTGAACTTTTTGGCATGGCAAAGCGAATTATTTTTACTGTAACAAACGATCTGACATACGATCAGCGCATGCATCGGATATGCAGAACACTTGCAGATGCGGGCATTGATGTATTGTTGACCGGCCGAAAACGTAAAGACTCAGTACCGCTTAAACAAGAGAAATTCAGGCAGAAAAGAATCCGTTGCTGGTTCACACGGGGAAAATGGTTCTATGCAGAGTATAATATCCGGTTGTTTATTTTTTTATTGTTCCGGAAGTCAGATGTCATCTGCGCCATAGACCTTGACAGTATTTTACCCTGTTTGTATGTGTCCAGGCTGAAACAGGTGCGCCGGGTTTATGATGCACATGAACTATTTACGGGGTTAAAAGAGGTTGTAACCCGACCCTCTGTGTACAACACATGGATGCGGATCGAGAAAAAAACAGTACCCCGGTTTCCTCATGGATATACCGTTTGCGAAAGTATTGCCGAAGAATTGAAAAGACGCTATGGTGTACAGTATGAAACCATTCGTAATGTACCGATGTGGCAGCCAGTAAACCCTGTGTTACAAACAGAAAAGATCGTTGTCTACTCCGGGGCAGTGAATGAAGCCCGTGCATTTGAATCACTCATCCCTGCCCTGAAAGAAATTGATGCAAAACTGCTGATCTGCGGTACAGGTAATTTTATGGTACAATTGAAAAAACTGATTGCGGATCACCAGGTCGCCGAAAAGATTGAACTGAAAGGTATGCTTCAGCCTGATGCATTATGGCAAGTACTACACAGTGCAAAAATCGGGGTTGCCCTGGCAGAAAATAACGGGTTGAACCAGTATTACGCCCTGCCGAACAAATTTTTTGATTACATCCAGGCCGGATTGCCCCAGGTTACAATGAATTTCCCCGAATACAGAAAGATAAATGAAGTATACAGGGTTGCTATATTGATTGATGAACCTGATCCCTCTAAGATTGCCGAGGCGGTAAACAAATTACTGAATGACGATGTTTTATACAGGGAGCTTCAGCAAAACTGCCTGAAGGCAGCAGAAGTTTTATGCTGGGAGCAGGAAGAAAAAAAATTGCTGGCCTTTTATCAAAAGATTTTTTCTGAGTGAACCGTCATCTGCATATAGTGTGCCCTTATGCGCCCTGGCCACAAAACCATGGCATGGCTATTGACATCATGAACCGCATCATTGCCCTGCACGATTCAGGCATTTCACTGCACCTGCATTATTTCTGCGAAAGGGAAAGCTGCCACCCAACAGAACTGAACCGGTATTGCGAAAGCATACACATTTATCAAAAGACTACATTAAAGAAGAGTAGTACAGGAGGAATGCCTGCTGTTATCGTATCGCACCTGAGCGATGACCTGGTGTTTCGGCTGCAGCAAGACCGGCATCCCATCCTGATGGAGGGGATTCACTGCTCAGGCAATCTTCCCAGGCTGATTTCAAATGAGCGAAACATTATGGTAAGGATGCCCTATGACGCCAGTTTGCATTATAAAGAACTGGCAAGAGACGAAATATCCTGGCTGAAAAAAATCTTTTTCAGAAATCAGAGCCGCCGCTTCAGAAAATATCAGCATTCTCTTCCGAAAGAGGTATTGTATGCCTGCATTACCGAACAAGACAGAAACAGAATGCAGCATGAGTACCATCTGCCCAAAACCACTTACATCCCGGCTTTTACAGCCTGGCAACGCCTGAACAGTGAAGAAGGAATTGGTAGTTTTTGCCTGTATCAGGCAGATCTTTCCGTTGCCGGGAATGAAAGAGCCGCAATGTGGCTATTACAAAAGGTATTTTCTAAAATTCAAAAGCCGTTTGTGATTGCGGGGAAAAATCCATCACAAAAGCTGCTGAAACAGGCCCACCTTTTTCAGCATACCTGCATTGTAGCCAACCCAACCAGCGGTGAAATGAATGACCTGGTACGTAAGGCGCAGATACTGCTGCTCCCCTCCTTTCAGAAGAGCCGAACCGGCATGTCAATGAAACTGATACATGCCCTGTGTGAAGGCAGGCATTGTGTGACAAACAGGGCAATGACAAAAAACACCGGATTGCAGGACGCCTGCCATATTGCAGAATCTGCCTCCGCATTTGCATCAGTCATCCTGCAGCTCTTTCATCAGCCATTTACAGAAGAGGAAATACAACTGCGCAGGCATTTATTTGCCGGCCGTTATCAAAATGAAACGAATGCTGCCCTGATTATTGAAGACTTATGGTCGCATTATCCGTAAGGATTCCCCGCTCGGTACGAATGGTACGGGCTTTAAATTTGTTCACGACAATATAATCATGCGTGGCCATCACTACAGCCATTTGGTTGTCTTTATCATTGCAAATCTGGAACAGAAGGTTCATGATTTCATCCGAAGTTTCAGGATCCAGATTTCCTGTTGGTTCATCGGCCAGGATCAGACGAGGAGAATTGAGAAGGGCCCTTGCTATATCAACCCTTTGCTGCTCGCCCCCACTCAGTTCAAACGGCATTTTAAATCCTTTTGATTTCAGTCCGACTTTTTCAAGCACATCTGTAATTTTTGCGTCCATCAGCTGCATGTCTTTCCACCCGGTAGCCTTTAAAACAAACCGCAGGTTTTCATTGACATTTCGGTCAGTCAGCAATTGAAAGTCCTGAAATACCACACCTAGTTTGCGACGGAGATAAGGCACCTTTTTCCAGTCCAGTTCCCGCAAGTTAAAGCCCGCTACGGCACCTTCTCCTTCACGAAGCGGAAGTTCTCCATACAGGGTTTTCAGGAGGCTTGATTTGCCCGTGCCTGTCTTGCCAACCAAATACACAAATTCGCCCGGATGCACTTCAAGATTTACCTTTTCGAGGATCAGGTTCTGGCCCTGGTAAATTGCGGCATGTTTCAGTTCAATAATTGGTACACTCATCAGAATTTTTTCTTGACTGCAAAGTAAGGAAAGAACAGGCAGGCTGGTTTATTTTTAACATTTTTTCCGGGATTGGCAATATCGGAACCTTTTTTGCAGAAAACAGGTCTATTGAGCAAACAACCCTCAAAGATTTTCAATGACACGCTGCAATTTTTTTCTGACTTCCAAAGCCACATTTCCGAGAGAGGGATTTTCAACGGCCTTCATGGAAGCAACGGGATCTACCGCAGATACTTCAATTTGTCCCGGTTCTTTTTCCTGGACAATTACATTGCAGGGCAGCATTGTACCAATTTTATCTTCGGATTGCAATGCCAGGTAAGCAAAATGCGGATTGCAGGCACCCAGGATGCGATAGTTATAGAAATCTACATCAAGTTTCGCTTTCATTGTAGCAGTCACATCAATCGTGGTGAGTACACCAAATCCTTCTGTTTTCAGAACTTCGGTTACTCTTTCAATCGCATCACCAAAGCTACCTGACAGTGTTTTTGTAAAATAATAACTCATTGCAATAATTTTAAATGGTACAATATTTTAGAATCATGGATTTCTTTTATTGAAACAAAAACCGGGTAATTTGGTTCAATGTATACTTTGCGGTCGAATAAAAACTGTGACCAAGGCATGCCCCATCCTTTTGTTTGCCTGCTATTCTTTTTCTTTCAGCCTTCCGGTTAATTCTAACTGATGATCTTTTGCTGTTTGCAGAGCAGTGGCATAACCGGCATCCGCATGCCTGATGACTCCTAATCCGGGATCGTTTCGTAAAACCCTTTGCAAACGCATCTCTGCAGCGTCTGTTCCATCTGCCACAATAACCATACCTGCATGAATGGAGTAGCCCATTCCCACTCCTCCGCCTTGGTGCAGGCTAACCCAGCTTGCGCCAGCAGCGGTATTTACCAGGGCATTCA
The DNA here is from genome assembly GCA_964473035.1 of uncultured Chitinophaga sp. GTDB lineage: Bacteria > Bacteroidota > Bacteroidia > Chitinophagales > Chitinophagaceae > JJ008. Next base: position 18,987 of record CAYYMK010000001.1, on the reverse strand, counting down.
GCAAAGGCCAGTCGGCCACAGCATCGCTTCCATCAGGCATTGCTTCTGTCTCCCGGTTTGGCGAGGCAACAGAACCGGTATCCAAATGGTCACGGCCAATGACAATCGGTGCCTTTACTTTGCCGGTACGCACCAACTCATTAAAAGCAAGGCCTGCCTTTTCCCGTTCTCCCTGTCCGAGCCAGCAGATTCTTGCGGGTAAACCCTGGAATGCGATTTTTTCTTTGGCAAGCTTCAGCCAGCGCAGTAAAGATTTATTTTCGTGAAATAGAGCAGCAATGATATCATCTGTAACTGCAATGTCTGCCGGATCGCCACTCAAAGCTGCCCATCTGAAAGGGCCTTTCCCTTCGCAAAAAAGTGGCCGAATATAAGCAGGAACAAACCCGGGAAAGAGGCCAGCTTCCCCGGTTCCCAGGGGTGGCACTCCGGAACCTGATAAAGCAGTCTTGTTTTTAGATTCGTACTCTAAGGCACGGGCACGTATATTATTTCCATAATCAAAAGTAATTGCACCATTATCCCTTAACTCCAGCATCAGTTGTACATGGCGGTACATACTCCTGTAACTATAGTCTGTAAATTGTTGCGGGTTTTGTTCACGCAGAATTTTTGCCTGCTCATACGAAATTTCATGTGGCCAGTACCCGATGAGTGGATCGTGGGCACTGGTCTGGTCGGTCAGTGTATCTGGAATGATATTTCTTTCCAGCAGGCGTTGTAATAAAAGAACCGCATTACACAGCACAGCGATACTCTTTGCCGTACCTTCTTTCTTATAGAGTAAGGCCTTGTCTATTGCTGTATCAATGTCCGTGTATTTTTCATCAAGGTATCGGGTTTCTATCCTCTTGTCAATGCGCCACTCCTCCACTTCCGCAATCAGTGCGACCCCTTCATTCATGGTAATAGCAAGCGGCTGCGCTCCACCCATTCCACCCAGTCCGGCAGTAACATTGAGAGTGCCTTTCAGGCTGCCGGTTCTGTGTGCCTGCTGCATGCTGCCAGGGTTAGAAAAATGCTGATCAGCAATGGCGGCATAGGTTTCGTAGGTGCCTTGTACAATTCCCTGCGAACCGATGTAGATCCAACTTCCGGCAGTCATCTGACCATACATCATCAGTCCTTTCCTTTCCAGTTCATCAAAATGCTCCCATGTGGCCCATTTTGGAACCAGCTGAGAATTACTGATCAGTACTCTTGGTGCATCCGGATGTGTTTGAAGTATGCCTACGGGTTTTCCGGATTGAACCAGGAGCGATTCATCATGCTCCAGCACTTTTAAAGCTGCAATGATCTGATCCAGTGCTTCGAAGTTTCTTGCTGCCTTACCCCTGCCCCCGTATACAATCAGTTCATCGGGCCTCTCAGCCACTTCGGGGTTCAGGTTGTTCAACAGCATGCGCAATGCTGCTTCCTGTACCCAGCCTTTGCAGGAAAGCCTGCTACCGGTGGGGGTTATGTATTTTGACGGGTCATAATTCCTGGTCAGGATATTCATAAAATTTATATTGGCTGTTTCATTGCTTCCTAATGTTGAATGCGAAGGGAGTTCGGGTTGGAAAAATAGTGCATCCAAACCCACCAGCAGCACCTTCTCTGCAAAAATCGTTATTCTGAATGAAAAAATCTATCTTGTTATCCGAAACCTAACCATTACCAATGAGCATTCATATTGGCGCCCTGCCAGGTGAAATTGCAAAGACGGTGCTGATGCCCGGCGACCCGTTGCGTGCCAGATTTATTGCCGATCATTATTTGCAGGATGTGAAACTGGTAAACCAGGTACGAAATACCTTTTATTTTACGGGCACTTATAAAGGCAAACTTCTAACAGTAGGTGCCAGTGGAATGGGTTGCCCTTCCATCGGAATTTATTCGTACGAGCTTTATACAGGATACGGGGTAGATCATATTATCCGCATAGGCACTTGTGGTGCTTATACAACTGAACTGAAACTTTTTGACCTGGTCAATGTAGATGTAGCGGCCAGCGAATCTACTTATGCAAGGCATGCCTGGGGATTGAAGGGCAACAGCATCAGGCACCAGGGCAAGTGTTTTACGGTTCTTAAAAATACAGCCGGAAAAATGAACCAGGAAATTAAAAACTGCAGCGTTCATTCCAGCGATGTTTTTTACAGAAAGGACAAAGATATTCCCCGTATTGCACTGAAGAAAAAATGTCTGGCTGTGGAAATGGAAGCCTTTGCTTTGTTTGCCAATGCAAAATACCTGGGAAAATCGGCTGCAACCTTGCTGACGGTTTCGGATGTGATCCCCACACATGAAATGATTTCTGCAGAAGAAAGAGAGAAGGCCTTGTTGCCCATGATCGTGCTGGCACTGGAAGCCGCTATTAAGCTATAAAAAGAACAGACATACAAATAGCCGGTATGTTAAAAGCAGAAAAATCGGTTCCGGCTGAGTAAATCTTTACTACCAAGAAAACCCTTCATATCCTTCATTCAGATTGATCGAACGGGAATCTGCGAACTCATTGACCTTCGCCACAAAGGAAAAATTTTTGATGATGCCTGCAACCTGGTTCACATCATCCGCAAAGATGCGATCTTCAGATGCAAAGCCCACAAAATCCCGTACATAATCATGTGCATGCTCCAGCAAAGCAGAACTTTTCAGCGGCCTCCGGAATTCAATGGCCTGGCAGGCAGATAACAATTCTATTGCGAGAATAAATTCTAAATTATCCAGCACCCGGTTCAGTTTTCTGCCGCTGATGCTGCCCATGCTTACATGATCTTCCTGCCCGAGAGAAGTAGGGATGCTGTCTGCGCTGGAGGGAAAACACAGTGTTTTATTTTCAGTGACCAGTGCGGCTGTAGTGTATTGCGGTATCATGAAACCGCTGTTCAGGCCTACATCTTTCATCAGCAACAGGGGCAGGCCCCACTTGCCTTCCAGTAATAAATAGCATCGCCGGTCCGAAATATTGCCGGCTTCGGCTGCTGCAAAGCATGCATAATCCAGCGGCAGTGCCAGTGGTTGTCCGTGAAAGTTCCCTCCGCTGATGGCATCACCGGTTCCAAGGATCACGGGATTATCTGTAACTGCGTTCAGTTCTGTTTCAGTGAGTTCTTTCAGGTGCAGCCAGGCATTTCTGGAGGCTCCGTGAACCTGCGGCATGCACCGAAGTGAATAAGGATCCTGCACCCTGCCGCAATCTGAATGGCTTTTCATGATTTCGGATTTTTCCAGCAATAAACGAAGGCGCTGTGCCACCAGCCTGGTACCACTAAAGGGACGCAGTTCATGAAGGCGTTCATCAAATGGTGCTTTGGTACCAGTCAGGGCTTCAAGACTCATTGCACCGATGATATCAGCTGCTTCCAGGCAATAATGCATTCGCTGAACTGCTTTCAGAGCAAATGAAAGTATGAATTGGGTTCCGTTGATCAGTGCAAGGCCTTCTTTGGGTCCTAATGAAACAGCTGTTTGCTGAAACTGCTGTAAGATATGCTGTGCCTGGCTGCGGGTGCCTTTCCAGAAAACTTCTCCTAAGCCAATCAAAGGCAAAAACAAATGCGCCAGCGGGGCTAAATCGCCGGAAGCCCCTACACTTCCCTTTTCCGGTACAACAGGTATCACATCGTTTTCAATATGCCAGATGATCCGTTCAAGAGTAGATAGTTGTACCCCGCTATATCCTTGAGCCAGTGCATGAACTTTTGTGATGAGCATCAGTTTGGCAACTTCCACCGGAATCGGATCTCCCACTCCCACACTATGACTTTGCAGGATTTTGTATTGTAATGTAGCTGTATCTTTTGCAGAAATCCTGGTATTGGCCAAAATTCCAAACCCGGTATTCACACCATAAACCGTTTCAGGGCCGGACACAATTTTCTGCACAGCCTTTGCCCCGGCTTCTATCTTTTGTTTTGCTTCTGCATTTAAAGCTGCTTTTCTGTCACCTGATGCAATTTGCAGGGCAATGGCTGTGGTCAGCCGGTCAATTCCATAATGAAAGGTAGCCATAACATTCTGTTGAATCATGCAAGATAAAGATTTGATTCGATGCGAAATTTTTTGCGGCGGCCCCTGCAACCCAAAGCGGATTTGAAGCTATCTTTACCCTGCGAATTGTAAAATTTGTTTTATGAAATTGAATCAAACCACTGCACTTCGGGCTATGTTTTTTTTCATGCTGTTGGCCGGCTTTACAAATCAGACAAGGGCGCAGGATGCGCAACGGGTGGCCATCAGCACAACGGGTTGTACCGTAGATGTATTTTGCCTGCCGGGCCGCTTTGATGTGTACGACCTGGATGATGGTTCTACTGTCTTTGCCGACGATTGTGAAAAAGACGGAATCGCTTATGGTATTTATTGCATCAGGCTGAAAGAACCTATATCAGACCTGGTAGCTGCTGAAGACAGCATGATCCTATACCTGGATTTTCTGAAAGCAGATTTTAATATCACCAGCAGCAAGGGCTATAACAAAGGCCATACATTGAAAAAAAATCCGGACAGCCGTGGAATTTTTGATACATGGGAAGATGCCGATGCAAACAAATGGAACGTAAAAGCGTGGACCAATGGCAGCTTCATTTGCGTTTTGTATGTTCATAGCAGCAAAGAAGTGAATGGAAAGAAAACAGAAATTTTCCTGGAAGGCCTTCGTTTCCCGGGTCAGAAATAAAGAATACCGGCAATTACTTTATTCCAAATCTGAAAATTTAGGAGTGCCTGATTCATTACTGACCGTGAAATTTGTCAATGAATACAGCAACAAAACCGATCACAAAACACCAGAAATGGACAAATTAATCCTGCTCTTTTTATTGCCGGGAACCATTACCGGCTTTTCACAATCGCTGAAAAAATATTCGATTGGCCAGACCGGATGTTCTTATTACAATTATTGCAATACAGTTTTTGACGTTTCACATAGTCCTGACTCATCTGTGATTTATACCGGCGCATGCGAACTGTCTGAAGTAACCTATGGCATTATATGCGTACAGCTACGACATCCTGAAAATGACCTGCAGGTTGCAGAAAGCCTGTTGGTTTCCTATCTCGATTTTTTGAAGACCAGTTTTGATATCACCAAATCCGTTGGTTACGGAAAAGGGCACCGGCTAAATGAAATGGAACATACAAGAGGGATCCTTGATTATTGGCTAGATAAGTCACAGCAAAGCTGGAAAATAAAGGGCTGGACTGATGGTAGTTCTCTTGCTGTGCTCTATGCCTACAGCAAAAAAGAGTTGCCTGAACAAAGGGTAAATGTATTTCTGAACGGGTTCCGCCTTCCGGAAAAATAGATTGTATTGCCAGGGAAAAAAGGGCTATTTAACAGAAATACAAAGTAAATCTCATTGCAAATGAAAGGTTGATTCCTTTTTACCCGATCCTAACCCTGCAATCCCATATTCATTTATCTTTGCAACCGGAAATTGGTCCGGTAGCTCAGTGAATAGAGCAACTGCCTTCTAAGCAGTAGGTCATTGGTTTGAATCCAATCCGGATCACAAAGATCCCGCTGCCATGCGGGATTTTCTTTTATTTTGATTACAAACCGGAATAAATCAGACACAGATTGCCCGCTATTGATGTACAAATAGAACCCGGATGGAAAGAATTACTGAAGCAGGAATTCAACCAGCCCTATTTTCTGCAGATTGTACAGCACCTCAAAACAGAAAAAAAGCAGGGCAAAACGATTTACCCGCCTGGTCCTTTTATTTTTAATGCCTTCAACAGTACCCCCTTTCAAAATGTGAAAGTGGTGCTGCTGGGGCAGGATCCTTATCACGGGCATGGCCAGGCGCACGGGCTGTGTTTTTCGGTTCAGAATGGCGTGCCAGCACCGCCTTCGCTTGTCAATATTTTTAAAGAACTGCAAAAAGATACGGGTATGTCTGTACCTGCACATGGCAATCTGAGTCAGTGGGCCGGGCAGGGTGTATTTCTGTTAAATGCATCTCTGACCGTACGTGCCGGCGAGCCTATGAGTCACTCCAAAATCGGGTGGGCCCGCTTTACCGATCATATCATACAATGCATTTCCTTACAAAAGGCCCATGTTGTTTTTTTACTTTGGGGCAGATTTGCACAGGAAAAAAGTGTGCTGATTGACGAAAGTAAACACCTGATATTACGGGCTGCTCATCCATCGCCGCTGTCAGCAAGTTCCGGGTTCTTTGGTTGCAGGCACTTTTCAAAAACAAATCAATACCTGGTATCCAAAGGCATTGAACCAATAGACTGGGCATTGGTATGAAACTCATCAACAACATCAAGGCAAGGCTGATGGCCCTGTGGGCACTAATTACATTTGTCATTACTTTCTTTTTGATCTTTATACCATCCATTCTTTGCTGGCTGCTTCCCGACCCTGGAGGGCAGAAGCTGTTCATCCGCATTGCCCGGATCTGGATGACTGCATGGCTGAGGATAACAGGTTGCAGCATCAAAGTAACAGGCCAGGAACACTTCATTCCCGGGCAGGCTTTTATCATTGCCTGCAATCATAATTCGATGCTGGATGTACCCTTGTCGTGCCCGTTTATTCCCGGGCCAAATAAAACCATTGCAAAATCTACTTTTGCGTACATACCCTTATTCGGGCTCTATTATATGAAAGGCAGTGTGCTGGTCAATCGTAAAAGCACAGAAAGCCGGAGAAAGAGTTATACCAGAATGAAAGCAGTTCTGAAAAAAGGGATGCACATGTCTGTATTTCCTGAAGGCACAAGAAACCGGACGAATGCAGCTCTAAAAAAATTCCACGACGGGGCATTCCGGCTTGCAACTGAAAGTGGCCATCCCATCATTCCTGCCATTCTTTTTAACACGAAAGAAGCATTGCCTCCTCATAAAAAATTCTGGTTCCGGCCGCAGCCTTTGTCTATTCACTTCCTTGCTCCTGTGTATCCTGGCTTAAAGACCACAGAGCTACTGAAAGAAGAAGTTTTTGAGATCATGCAAACATACTATGCTAAGCAGCAGCCATTAGAAGTTCGGAAATGAGCGGGTTCGGTTGATTCTTAGGTCCTGCAAAACGGAAGCCTTGGGACTGATGGAAAAGCTGAAAAACCGGAACAACCCTACCGGAGTCACATCAATTGATAACTGCCAGCAATGCATTTCACGGGATATGCCCATTTGGAATGTTTGCAGTTTTTTGGAATCAAAATCGTAATATCCGTTGAATGAAAAGTTCCATTTTGGTGTCAGGTTGAAACTACCATTGAAAGAAACATTGGATGTAAAGTCTTTTTCAAACCCGGATAAATCCTGCTTCAGTCGGTTGCTGAATGACAGAGAATAGCCAAAGCTGATTTGCCAGGGTATATTAAAGTCCACAAACTCGGAAGGATTTTGTTCCATGTACTCGAGCAGCCTTCGCTGGTCAGCAATCAGCGAGGGATCGCTCAATGCATCTTCCGCCTTTTTTTTCCTGTCTTCTTCTTTCTTCGGGTCTTTGGGTTTGCTCCGGAATGAAGAGCTTACAGAAATGCTCCCGTATGTAAGGTGCCCCAGTTTGAATTTGCCATCAGCCCATGCATACTTGTTGATGTCTGTTCCATATTGGTTGGTTTGATACGGGCTCAGCACTGTATGTGCCGTGATATTTATTTTTTCAAATAAGGTACTGCGCAGGTACATATTGATCAGGTCCAGCTTCATAGAATCTCTCAGAAAATTATACCCGGTAGAAAAACCATAGCCGTCAATCAGTTTTATTTTCCGGATCGAATTTTCTCCGGTATCCTTTCGTGATCTCCATTTCATCTCCAGGTTGTTGTCCAGTTGAAAACTGATGCCTCCGTTTTTGCCCTCGGCATAACCTGGATATAGTGCGCCCATAAATTCTGAAAACCTGTACACAAATCCCGGTGAAATGGTATCGGTATAATAATGCTTACCTGAAAGATCGGGCTTATAATTAAAACTCAGCGAAGGGCGAATCACATGCCTGATAGCATATATCCTCGAATTTTTAAACTGGTATGTTCCAAATAACGCCGTGTTCATGCTCAGGGAAAAGGAAACCTGATGATCTGTGAAAAATCCTTTCGTGATGACTGTGTCCGATTTTTGTGTGGCGCTATTCCATTTTCTGCGGAATTTTTGGGCCACCCATAGCTGTGAATAAGAAATACCGGGTGAAATAATGATCGCTCCCCCTGCCACGGGGGGTAATGCCAGGGTAACCGGAAAGTTGTGCATAGCTCCCCACTGTAATGTATCAATCAGGTCGCGGAAGCTAAATGCTGAATCATAAAAAGAAAACTGGTTTCTGAAATTTCCCTGGTAAGCAAAGCCCAGTTTTTCGTACCATTTGGGAGCGCCTGCAGAAAATTTTTTTTGAAACGGATACTGAGTGCTCATAGAAAATCCGGCATCAGGCAGGCTGATATTAACGAGCCGGGTGCTGTTGTTCTGGTTATGGTTGGCACTCAGGGTCAGGTTAAAGGGCTTCCCGGCCCATGATTTGGAAAATGCAATGGATGACCCAAGCTGGTTTTGAAAATTCAGCCGGGTGCTGTTTGGAACGAGTTGGTTAAACTTCGTAGAACCTGCGTTTACATAAGCCGAGAAACTTACACCTGGCCTCGCTTTGCCATCCACTGTGTGGTTCCATGTCAGGAAATAACTTTTGTTGTTCAGGTAATCCGGATCACCTTTAAAGTTGAGTTTCGTAGATTGCATGCTGAAATTAAAAGCGCCTGAATAACGGTATCGTTTCCTGTACGTCGGTGCAAAATTGGCCGACCAGCCTCCGTAAGAATAAATATTTCCATACAGTTTCACATCCCAATAATTATTCAGGGCTTTGTAATATCCCAGGCCTTCCAGCCCAAGGCCAAATTGTTCATTGGCGCTGAATTGAGGCGGCAACAAACCGGAGTGCCTTCCCTGGCTCAGCGGGTAAAAACCAAAAGGAAGCCATATGGGTACCGGCACTCCTTCAAATTCAGGATGAGCCGGACCGGATACCGCAAGCTTCTGGTTAATCACTTTCATTTCGGGAGTCACGAACGCAAAATGCGGCTCATCCAGGTTGCAGGTCGTAAACCTGGCCTTTTTAATAAAGGTGGTGTTGTCATTCACTTTCTTGGCAATGGCACCCTGCACAAAAATTTCTCCATCCTGCGTAAAAGTGTTCTTGGTAAAACCCACTCTTGATTTAAAGTTGTAGCGGATTGTATCACTGGTAAATTCTGTTGTACTACTCTTAAAGTGTGCATTTTCGATGATAGTCCCGGTACTATCTTTTGCATTTACGGCGGTGACTTCCTGAGTCTGCTGATTCAGTTCCACACGGGGCGCAGTCAGTGAGATATCGGTATAATCTGTTTTGGTTTTTCCGTACAAGATTATTTTTTTTTCCCGGATCAGCACCACTGCTGAATCTTCAGCCTGATAACGGACCGGAGCATCCAGCGAATCGGAAGAAATTTTCAGTCTAAAAGTATCAGTCTTCAGTCTTGAAGTTGAAGTATCGGTCTGCAAAGGGCGCACCGTATCTGCTGCCGGTTTCTTTTCAAGTGGCAGGGAATCTTTTTTCAGGAGAGGCTTTGTGCTGTCGGTCTGGTCTGTTAAGAACTTGTAAAAACCAGCCCGGTACACATCTGATGCATTGGTTTTCCACGTTTGTGTCAAAAATAACAACGCCACCAGTATCCTGAAAAAAAAATAATTTGGCCTAATTTTGCAGAATGGTTTCATCCGGTATGCGGCAAATGTAAATCATTCTGTTGCAGCCAAAACAGTTGAAACACAAACATTTTGTGAAATGCTGCTCCATCAAAGCATCTTTCGGGCAGTTGCTCTATTCATGATAAACAGAATCTGGTCACCACTTAATCAGCAAGCATGATCTATCGGGTTGTCGTAGTTTTTCTCATCGCATCGTTTTGCATGACACAGTTTTCATTTATTGAGCGAAACAGTCTTTCACCCCTTTCACGGGAACGGGCCTTAAAAACCATCGTTATTGATGCTGGCCATGGAGGTTCTGATGCAGGCGCCAAAGGCGAATATTCGTATGAAAAAGATATCTGTCTTGCCATTTCGCTGAAACTGGGAAAGATGCTGGAAAAGGAATTTCCGCATGTTAAAATTTTATACACCCGTACCACAGATATCTACCCTTCCCTGCACAGCCGTGCAGAGTTTGCAAACAGTAATAAAGGTGAATTGTTTCTATGCATTCATGTCAATTCAGCGCCTCCAAAACGGATGTCGGAGTTGATTGGGCACAAAAAGGTAACCTATTATAGCGGCAAAGGAAAAAACAGGAAAAAGAAAACAAAGGTAGTGCCTCAGTACCGCTATTATACAATTCCCAGCACGGCCAAAGGGACAGAAACCTATATCTGGGGTTCACACCGCAATGATGATAAGGAACTGGCCATCCGTGAAAATGCCCCAATGCTGCAGGAAGAAAATTATGCTGAAAAATACGGCGAGCTGGATGTCAACTCACCGGAGTTTATTGCGCTTTCCCTTTTGAAAACAAAACAATTTTTTAAACGTAGCGCTACCCTTGCCGGTTTTGTACAGGATGAATTTGTGAAAGTGGGCCGGGTGGACAGAGATGTCAAACAACGCCCTGTAGGCATCTGGGTGCTGCAGGCTACTGCCATGCCCAGTGTTCTGGTAGAAACTGGGTTTATCTCAAACCCGGAAGAAGAACGATACCTGAACAGCGAAGAAGGTCAAACAGAACTCTCTCAATGCATCACCCGTGCCGTAAAGACGTATGAAATGTGGCTGGAAGAAAGAATGAAAGAGGAGCCAAAGGAATTGAAAACATTACCCTCCTCTGCTGCAGCCACCCGAGAATTTCTGGAACAGGTTCAAAAAATGGAAAATCAAGCAGAGCCTGCACGACAGGGTCAGTAAGTGTTCTTGACCCCGGGACAGCAACAGCCCACTCCAATTAAAAATAATTAACTAATTTGGGCTCTTATAAACCCGCTCCCGGGAAAATACATGTTCATGAAGATCAGCAATGAAACCAAGGTTGGCGTACTGACTGTACTGGCATTGGCAATTCTGATTCTTGGATTCAATTTTCTGAAAGGAAAAGATTTATTCAGGAAAAGTAAGAGAATCTATGCCATTTTTAACGACCTGGGATCCCTCGCCAAATCAAACGAGGTAAAAATCAATGGTTATGTTATTGGCAATGTCATTGAAATTGATGTAAAAGACAAGGACATGTCCGGTATAGTTGCCACCATCAACCTGACCGAGGATGTACACATTCCCAAAGATTCAAAAGCCCTGATTTCCGCACCCCTTGTAGGACCTTCTTTTATCGTCATTGAAAAGGGAACTACAGATTCATTAATGCAAAACGGCGACACCCTAACAACCAGGGTGGACGTAGGTATTCTGGATGACGTGAAGGCGCAACTCACTCCCACTCTTACCAAAGTGCGAGGTTCGCTGGATACGCTCAATATCCTGCTGAACAATCTGAATAGTGTACTGAGTCCTGAAGCAAGGGCTCATCTTCATCAGTCACTGAATAATATCAACCAGGCTTCTGCCTCACTGAATACACTGCTGGACCCGGTAAGCGGCTCTCTGGCAAAAACACTGGACAATACAAAGGATATTTCTGAAAGCCTGAAAGCTGACATGACCGACCTGAAAGCTACTTTCAGCAATGCCAAAAAAGCATCTGAGAAACTGGCAGCGCTTGAGATTCAGCCTTCGATTGATGATTTTCAGGCCGCGGTGAACCGTGTAAAAGCATTACTGACCAAACTGGAAAGTTCAGATGGAACACTTGGTGCGCTGGTCAATGACAAAACTCTTTACAACAACCTGAAGAATGCCAGCCTGGGGCTGGAAATATTGCTGGATGATATGCGTACACACCCCAAACGCTACGTTAATTTCTCCATCTTTGGAAAAAAAGACAAGGGCGGCTCTTTAACTTCGCCATTGCCAAAAGATTCTCTTCCAAAGTAAGCACTGAATGAGAAAACTGCCATCTCAAATCATGCTGTCCATATTGCTGACATGGATCAGCACTGCCTCACTGGCACAGATAAGGCCCATATCAGATCAGCCGGTACCAGCAGGTGATAGTGTGAAAACAGTTGAAATACTGCCCGGAGTCAGAAAACTGGAATTCAGAAAAGTAAACGATAGCACCCAGCTTCAGATACTGGCCGGCAACGTAAGGCTGAAACAGGGCAATTCTTTTTTTTATTGCGACAGTTGTGTAATCAATAACAACACCGGCACCTTTGAAGCATGGGGCAATGTGCACATTAATGATGCAGACACAGCCCAACTTTATGCAGGTCATCTTCGCTACCTGATCCAGCGCAGAATTGCGTGGCTGGACGGCTCTGTACGCCTCACAGATGGTAAAGGGACCCTGACCACTCCCGACCTGGAATATGATATGAATACCAATATCGGCACCTACCTGCATGGCGGCAAAGTGGTCAATCAAAAAACGGTACTCACCAGCAGGGAAGGATATTACTATGCCAACCTGCATGATGTATATTTCAAAAAAAACGTGGTACTCGCCGATCCGTCTTATCACATCAGCACCGACTCCCTGCTTTATAACACAGAAACCCAAATGACGAGGTTTATTGCACAAACCTTCATTAAAGACAGCAGCGGACGCACCATCGAGACAAAAGAAGGATATTACAACCTGGCCACCGGTAAAGCAGAATTCGGTCAGCGCCCTGTGATCCGGGATGGAAGTGTACGCATAACAGCCAACCGGGTTGCTTTTGACGACAGCAGTGGCACTTCACAGGCTCTCGGGAATGTGGTCATCACCGACTCTGCACAAGGCACCACCATACTGGCCGGAGAAGTGTTCCGGGACAATAAAAATGAAAAAATGCTGGCAACAAGGAAACCGCTGATGATCATCAGGCAGAATGATGACTCCATTTACATCAGCGCAGACACCTTGTTTTCGGCAAGACTTACTGATCTCAACAAAAACAATGACTCAATTGCAGTGGACACACTTGAAGGAGTTCATGTACTGCCTCTTTCACAAAAAGACAGCAGCAACCGCTATCTGGAAGCCTACCGCAATGTGCGCATCTTTTCCGATTCAATACAGGCTGCCAGCGACAGTCTGTTCTATTCGTTCAGGGATTCAGTATTCCGCCTGTTTCAGCAGCCGGTGGTATGGAGCAAAGAAAACCAGGTTTCCGGCGATACTATATTGTTATTTACAAAAAATAAAAAAGCAGAAAAAATTGCCGTATTTGAAAATAGTTTTCTCATCAACAAGGCCGGCCCGGATACTTACAACCAGGTTAAGGCAAACCGGATGACGGGACTCTTCACCAATGGATCCCTGGATTCCGTACGGGCAGCCGGGCAGGCTGAATGCATGTATTTCATACAGGATGAGGATAGTGCCTATTTGGGCATTAATGAATCCCGGTCCGAAATACTGGATATTTATTTTGTAAACGAAGAATTACAAAAAGTTGTTTTCCGGTCAGTTGTTTCCGGAACCATCTGGCCCATCCGGCAAAAAAAACCATCCGAGATGCGCCTCAGTGAATTTCAATGGCAAATTCAACGCAGGCCGGTTACCAAGTATGATTTGTTTCAATAGGCCTCCCTCCCTGCTTTTCTTTTTACATTTCCTTTACACAATACTGGCATCATTTTTCGTTTTCCTACTGCATTCATTCATAAACAAAAAATATGCAACACAGAAAAACAGCACTTGTCTCATTCATCATCGCCGCAGTTGCCTCACTATCAGCATCTGCACAGGAATACAGGTCTGCACTGGGTGTCCGCCTCAGCAGTTCCAGCGCCATACAAAACAATTCTGTTTCTTTTAAACAATTCATCAGTGGCCATACCGCCATCGAAGCCCTGTTTACATTTGGAGAACCCCTTGCCCTGGGCGCCCTGATCGAAGTACATAAACCTCTTGCTGCTGCGGGATTAAGTTATTTTTACGGAGCAGGCGGTTATCTCGCATTCGAAAAAAATATAAACCCCGTAACGCTCAAAGAATCGAGAGATACGTATGTGGGTGCGCAGGGTGCTATTGGCCTGGATTATAAATTCAACAACCTGCCTCTCAACCTTTCACTCGACTGGAAACCTGAACTCAATATTGTCAGCGATCTCAATTTTGAACCTGCGGCAATCGGGTTTACCGCCCGATTCACATTCGGAAAATAATTTCTCTATGGACACTGATGCTCAGGGAGCCCTGCAATGTGCAGGGCTTTTTTTATTTTTCTGAAGCGAAAAACATGTTTTCCCCTCAAATAACCCGGGTTATCCACACTTGAAATTGCTGTTTGCAAATTTTTTCAGGTTTTTGCGTTTTTTTGCAGGAATTTCCTTTTCTTTAGTGCGCCAAAAACTAACGTATGTTAAAGAAGGAGCGCCAGGCTTATATCCTTCATCAGGTGAACCTGCACAATAAGGTTCTCTCCTCTTCACTCTGCACGGAAATAAATGTGTCGGAGGATACCATACGTCGTGATCTTCAGGAACTGGCCGATGAAGGTAAAATCATTAAAGTGCATGGTGGCGCTTTATCCCATTCATTCAACCAGGTTTCATTTAAAATAAACGGCGTTTATTCGCAAAATCAGAAGCGCATCATTGCCCGCAAGGCAATTAGCCTCATCAGTAATGGCATGTTTGTACTCACCAGCGGTGGCACCACGATCATCGAACTGGCCCGTATGCTTCCGCCTACCCTGAAAGCAACATTTATATCTGGCAGTTTGCCCGCCATTTTGGAATATATTCAACATCCAAACATAGATGTAGTGATGATTGGCGATAAAATTTCTAAAAACTCAAAAATCACAGTTGGCCCTCAGGCCATTTCCAAAATCAGGGAAATGAAAGCAGATATTTGCTTCCTGGGTACCAACGCACTGGATCCGGATCAAGGTATTACGGATAATGACTGGGATGTGGTGCAACTGAAAAAAGCGATGATAGAATCATCAAATAAGGTAGTGTGTCTCAGTATTGCAGAGAAAATCAATACGGTTCAGCCGATTCGTGTCTGTGGGTTGCAGGATATTGATGTTCTGATTACTGAGTTGGACCCTGCTCACCCGGCGTTGAAACCATATATTGCAGCTGGAATAAAAATATTGTAACGATAAACAAAATGCTTATTATTATATACCTAAAACAAACAGTTATGAGAAAAATTCTCCCATTGTTCTTTGCGTTTACGATGGTGATGTTCTTGTTGCCCCAGGCACTTCTGGCGCAGGAAAGAACAGTTACCGGAACAATTGTATCAGAGGACAATAAGACACCCCTTGCCGGTGTAACGGTACGGGTAAAGGGCACCCGGAAAATCACACAAACAGATGCCAGTGGTAAGTTTTCCATTAAGGTAAACCCGGGCGAAACCATCCAGTTCAGCTACGTGGGCTATCAAACGGAAGATATCAAACCGGGCGATGGTGCCATTTCCCTATCACTAAAAACAGCCGACAAAATGATGGGCGAAGTGGTGGTAACAGCAATGGATATCAAACGAAATCCAAGAGAGCTGGGATATGCCGTTCAAAAAGTCAGTGGTACCGACGTACAGGAAACCCAGAGGGAGAATTTTCTAAACAGCTTGCAGGGCCGGGTGGCCGGGCTTACCCTGGATCAGACTTCTGGTGTGGCCGGTGCATCCTCCTCTGTAGTACTCAGAGGCTTTAATTCACTTTCACTGAGCAACCAGCCGCTTTATGTAGTAGATGGTGTGATACTCGACAACCAGACAATCAACGAAACATCATCAGGCGGGCAGGGAATTGGTCTTGCATCGGACCGGCCCAACCGAAACAACGACTACCAGAACAGGATTGCCGATATAAATCCCAACGATATTGAAACCATCACAGTACTCAAGGGCCCGGAAGCTACCGCATTGTATGGTAGCCAGGCCAGCTCCGGCGCTATTGTAATTACCACGAAGCGTCCCAAAACAACCAAACTGGCTGTGCAGTACGACAACAGTTTCCGTGTGCAGAGGGTGACCCGCTGGCCAGAAATTCTGGATACTTACTCAAATGGTACAAATGATGTGCCTTCCAACGTATTCACTTATTTTGGTCCGGCCTATGCCCCCGGTACACAACTGTATAATAATAAGGAAGAATTTTTCCGTACCGGGTTTTCACAAACACATAACCTGGGGGTTGACTTTGGTTTTAACAAATCCATGTTTCGTGTATCCGGAAGTTTCTTTGATCAGAAAGGTGTAGTACCAATGAATGATTACAGGCGTTACAATGTAAGGCTTACAAACTCTACAAAAATTCTGAAGGATAAAATTGAGTTTACACCCTCATTAACGTGGACAAAATCTGAAAATAACAAAGTGCTCAGGAGCGCTGGCGGATACCTGCTTTCACTGCTGATATGGCCCCGCACCAGCGATATCAGAAATTTTGAAGATGCCAGCACAGGTGATAAACTTGATTTATATTCCAATCTTTCTGCCAATGGCGAATATGACAATCCCCTGTTCAATGTACATAAAAACAGGTCGTACGACGAAACAGACCGGAAAACAGCCACGCTGGGTGTTAATATACTTCCATTCAAATGGCTGACACTGACCGGGCGTTTCGGGTACGATACCTATGATATGTTTGGCTACCAGTTTTATCATCCTCAATCATACTATCTCAGCGCCTCCACTGGTGGCACACTGGATAACTACTGGAGAAAATTCACTGGATATAACCATACCATCACAGCTACCTACAAAAAAACCTTCAAGAAAAACTTTGTGATGCGGGTGATGGGCGGAACGATGTGGCAGGATTATGAAACACAAATGTTTGCAGTGTATGGAACCGGTGTTGTTGATTATGTGAGTACGGCTGATGGTAAAATGTACCTGGCTCCCCGCGATGCGCAAGGTAATCCTGTGAGCGGTGGAACCGCTGTGGCAATTACCGACAATGAACTCCGTACAAGAATGGGAGATTATATGGATAGCACTGTTACAAAATACAGTTCTAGGCTTCGCCTGCTGAGAAACAAAGTAGGAGAATACAACCAAAGTATTCTGCGCCAGTTTGCTTATTTTGGCGAATTCTTCCTGAGCTTTAAAAACTATGCATTCTTTACTTATACACACCGTTTTGAAGAAGCATCTACTCTTCCAAAACAGAACAGGAAATATAATTACCCGGGCGGGAGTTTAAGCGTTATTTTAAGTGACGCCATCCCTTCCCTGAAAAAAGGAGGAAAACTGAGTTACTGGAAAGTAAGAACATCACTGGCCGGTACTGCCCGTCTGAATTCACCTTACTCCACTCAGTCTGTTTTTGTGGACAACTATGCAAGCGGAGGCGGATATTCATATGGCTTCTTCAATAACTCACCGAATCTGGAGCCTGAGCGCCAGCACACATACGAAATTGGCACCGAATTACGCTTGTTCAATAGCAGGCTGAATGTTGATGCAACTTATTATAACACACTGAACAAAGGCCAGATCATTCAGAATTTCAGGCTGAGCTATGGAACAGGTTATGTGTTGAATACCCAGAATGCCGGAAGCACCCGGAACCAGGGTGTAGAGATTGCAATGGACTATGATGTTATGAAAAAGCCTCTTTTCAGCTGGAATATGCGGATCAACTTTAATAAAATGTGGAATAAAGTTGTGGCACTTCCAAAAAATGTGTCAGAATACTATATTGCTGATACCTGGTTGTATGGTAATGCCCGTGGCGGTCTTACCTTAAACGGACCAACCACTTCCATCACCGCTACAGACTTTTCAAGAAACAAAGCAGGGCAAATTTTGATTAATCCCCTGTCGGGCCTTCCGGTTACTACAGGCGGTGTGTTTAAAGTTGTAGGCGACAGGAATCCTGATTTTACAGTTGGCTGGAGCAATACATTTAAATACAAAAACTGGAGACTTACTTTCCTTTGGGATCTGAAAGTGGGTGGAGATATCTATAATGGGACAAACAGGTTCCTCAGTAATATCGGCAAAAGCAAACTCACAGCCGACCGTTACACTCCAAGGGTAATCGAGGGTGTACTCAATGATGGCTTGCAGGATAGCGGCACACCTACCATCAATACTATCGCTGTCATCCCCGCATATAACAATGCGTATTATACCGGTTTACCCGAAGCTTCCAATGTGGAAAGGGATGTCAACTGGTTTCGCCTGAGAGATCTGACGATCAGCTATACTTTCCCGCAGAATTTTATCAAAGCTTTTAAATCGCTTTCCTTCTTTGTAACCGGCAACGACCTGATCCTGCTGACAAATTACAGTGGTGCTGATCCTGCCGTAAATGGTAACACAGCAGGTTCACTGGGTGTTGGCGCTTTTGGGTTTGATTACGGAACGCTGCCTTCACCGTTACAGGCCAATTTTGGATTTAAAGCCTCATTCTAAACAATAAAAAATTACGAACATGAAAAGAGTCATAAATAATATCATTTGTATGGTCACAGCATCCGGCCTGCTGCTGCTTGGATCCTGTTCCAAAAAGATTGATGAAGCTTATAAAAATCCCAATGCCAATGTAAGGGTTCCGGTAGAAACAATGCTACCGGGAATTATTGGCAATATGGTGGGCAGTTCATCCTCGCAGGGCAGCGCATACGGTACTGCTTATGATGGTATGTATGTAGGGCGTTATGTGCAGTTTTGGGCATATTACAACACCAATGACCAGTGGGACAGAATGGGCGGCGC
The DNA here is from genome assembly GCA_964473035.1 of uncultured Chitinophaga sp. Taxonomy (GTDB): domain Bacteria; phylum Bacteroidota; class Bacteroidia; order Chitinophagales; family Chitinophagaceae; genus JJ008. The sequence continues at coordinate 272 of CAYYMK010000001.1, read as the reverse complement.
TACAGGTGGTAGTGATCTGTTGGGTTCCATTTGGGCTATGCATTATTATGGCCAAGGACAAAACCTTGGCAGGATGATTGACTGGGCTGCTGAAGAAGGTAAAACAGACTTTGTGGGTGTTGGTTATGCCATCCGTGCATGGAGCTGGCTGACACTTACTAACATGTATGGGGAAGCCATCCTGAAACAGGCTTTTGATGCCAACCGACTCGTTTTTGATTACGACAGCCAGGAAGACATCTATACAGAAGTCCGCAGGCTTTGTCACCTTG